>NZ_AOIU01000013.1 GCF_000337455.1 Halosimplex carlsbadense 2-9-1
CGCGTAGGCCAGCCCGCCCGCCCCGCTCACGTCGATCGGCGGCAGCGAGACGCCGACGGCCGTCACGGCGACGGTCGCGACCAGCCCCGCCAGCGGCCCGGCGACGCCGATGTCGAACAGCGCCTCCCGGTCGGGGATGTGGTCGCGCATCCGGATGACCGCGCCGAGCGTCCCGAGCGCGGTCGGCACCGGGATGAAATAGGGGAGCGACGCCTCCACGCCGTGGTACCGCGAGGCGAGGTAGTGGCCGAACTCGTGGATCGCCAGCACCGAGAGGACGGCCGCCGCGAACGGCCACGCCGACAGCAGCCGCCCCGGCGCCGCGCCCAGGTAGCCGTACCACCCCGTCCCCGCGAACAGCGTCGTCGCCACCGTCGCGACGAACAGGGCGACGTTCGTCCACGGGACCCCCTCGACCCCCGTCGACCGCTCGGTCGCGACGAGGACGTGCTCGCCGGTCTCGCGGGCCAGCCGAACGCGGTACCCGTGGTCGCGGAACCGCCGCGCGAGCCGCTGCTCGACGGCCTCGCGTGCACCGTCCAGTTCGCCGTAGTAGCGCGCGCCGTCGTCGGTGACCTCCACCTCGTACACGTCGAACGACTCGCCCAGCGACCCCGGCTCGGGCAGGTCCGCCGACGGCGACGTGGGTGCGGACATCATCCCGTCTATGGACGGGACCCGCAAATACCTGACCGAGTCCGAGGTGGTGACACCCCGGGCCGCTCCGCGTCCGGTCCGTCGGCCCCGCACTTGGCCCGTTCACCACGCGCTCGGTCCGACCGTTCATGCCGGTTCGGCCCGTAGGACCACCGATGGCACGCCCACCGACACCGGACGCCGAGCCGGTCCTCGCTGACCTGGTCGACCGGGGGTACGAGACGACCCGGCTCTCGGGCACCGACCAGCCGGCCGCCGTCGCCGCCGGCGGCGACTCGCCGGACGCCGTGACCGACCGCCCGTTCTCGGTCGAACCGCTCGCCGTCGCGACCCCGCTCGACGTCGTCGCGAGGCTGGCCGCGGCCGCCGCCGAGCGACGCGCGACGCTGTTCGTCGCTGACCCCGAGACCGCGGCCGACGCCCGCGCGGTCCTCACCGACCCGTTCCTGCGCCGCCCCGACGCCGAGGGGTCCCGGGCGTTCTACTCGATCCCCGACCGCATCCGCCTGACCGACGACACCTACGCCGCGGTCGCCGCCGACGGCCCGCTCCGCTGGCGCGAGGAGCCCGCGACCCCCGGCGTCACCGGCGACGGCGGCGACGGCCCCCGACTCCTGCTGGAAGCCGACGGCCACCTGCTCGCCGCGCTCCCCTCGGTCGACGGGCTGGCCTGTCCCGGGCCCGACCCCGACGCCTTCCCGTATCGCTACGCCCGGGGGGCCGACAAGCGCGTCCACGTCTCCGACCGCGACGGCGAGGTCGGGACGCTATCGGGGATCACCGCGATGAAATCCGACGGCTACCGCCCCGTCCCGCTCCCGCTCGTCCCCGAACACCACCTCCGCGAGAACGCCCACCTCGCCCGTCGGTGGGCGATCGCCGTCGTCGACGACGGCGAGGTGTCCTACGTCACGGCCTGACCGCGACTCGGGTCGCGGCCGCTCGCTGTGGGTCCCGCGACCACCTTTTTCCGTCTCGGATGCTGCGCGCTGCTCGCACCACCCGCCGCAAAAACGTGGGCGAAAAAGACCGCGACTCACTCCGTTCGTCGCGGTGACATCCCCCGCTTCGCTCGCGGTACGTTACCGCTCTTCGCTATCCAGCACGCGGATCTGGTCGCCGCGGACGGTGACCGGGATCGGGACCGTCGCCTCGTACAGCTCGACGGTGACCTGGTCTTTGCCCTCGTCGATGCGCTGGACTTGGGCCTTCTCGCCCTTGAACGGGCCGGCGATGAGTTCGACGATGTCTCCCTCGGCGATCCCCTCGACGTCGGGCTTGGGCGAGAGGAAGTGTTCGACCTCGGCGATCCCGGACTTGCCGGGGACGACGCCGCGCATGTGTGGGATCTCGTCGGAGATGCGCTCGAAGACCGCGGATTCGTCGGCCTCGACCATGACGTAGGAGGTCAGCGAGTCCGGCGCGAGCGCGGCGTGGATCGACTCTTCCTCGCGGTTCATGATCATGTCCGCGACGGTTCGCTCCTGGCTGGCCGTGGTCTTGACGGCGAAGATACCCATGTCAGGGCACCCCGCCCGGAACGAAGTTCATGACCACGAAGATCAAAAAGCCGAGGATGCCGACGAGGACGATGCCGGCCCCGGCGATCTTCGCGACTTGCGAGAATTCCTCCCAGGACGGCGTGCTGGCCAGCTTCAGCACGCGGACGTAGGAGCTCAGGTCGTAGGGCACGTTCATGCGGAGCGATTGCCGCCCCGACCTTTTCTATCTATTGATGCCGATCGGGTGGGGCGGACCGGCGGACGATCGTTCGGAGCCGCCTCCCAGAACCGTTTTACGCGATAGCGGTAACCAAGCGGGTATGAACACGTGGCAGCGCCGGTCGGTCATCTACACCGGCGTGCTCGCCCTCTCGATGTACGCGTTCGCGGTCGTCTACCAGTACGGGATGGCGACCTTCGAGGGCGACCCCAAGACGTTTCTGGAGGCGTTCCAGTTCGTCGTCGAGACGTTCACCACGACCGGTTACGGCGCCCAGGCGGGGTGGGACGCCACCGCGATGCTCGTCCTCATCATCGTCATGGACATCACCGGGACGGTGATGATCTTCCTCGCGCTCCCGGTGGTAGCGTTCCCCGCCTTCGAGGAGGCGCTGTCGACCACCGTCCCGACCGCCATCGAAAACGGCCACGAGGACCACGTCGTCGTCGCCACCTACACCCCACGCGTCGAGACGCTCATCGGGGAACTCGACTCCCGGGACGTGGACTGGGTCATCGTCGAACCGGACCGCGACCGCGCGACCGACCTCTACGAGGAAGGCTACGACGTGATCCACAACGACCCCGACTCCGCGGACGGCCTCACCGCCGCGAACCTCTCGGACGCTCGCGCGCTCGTGGCCGACGTGTCCGACCAGGTCGACGCCAGCATCGTCCTCACCGCAAAGGAGATCGACGAGGCGGTGCGCGTCGTCAGCGTCGTCGAGGAGCCCGACCGCGCCCGCTACCACGACCTCGCCGGCGCCGACGCGGTGCTCTCCCCGCGACCCCTCCTGGGCGAGAGCCTCGCCCGGAAGGTCACCGCCAGCGTCTCGACCGACCTCGGAAGCAAGGTCGAGGTCGGCGAGGACTTCGACATCGTCGAACTCCCGGTCCACCGCGGTGCGGACGTGGCCGGGCGCACGCTGGCCGAGAGCGGGCTCCGCGAACAGGCCAGCGTCAACGTCATCGGCGCCTGGTTCGACGGCGAGTTCGAGAGCCCGCCCCAGCCCGATTCGGTCATCGAACCCGGGACCGTCCTGCTGATGACCGGCAACGAGGACCAGCTGAAGCGCCTCGCCGACCGCACGCGGTCGGAGGTCCGCCGACACACCTCCGGCGAGACTATCGTCGTCGGCCACGGCGAGGTGGGCCAGACGGTCACGGACATCCTCGAAGACGTGGACCTGCCCTACACCGTCGTCGACCAGGCGGACGGTCCCGGCGTCGACGTGGTCGGCGACGCCACCGACCCCGAGGTGCTGGAGGCCGCGGGCCTCCGGGACGCCCGGTCGGTCATCCTCGCCATCCCCGACGACACCGCCGCCGAGTTCGCCACCCTCGTGGTCCGCGACGAGAGCCGCCGAGTCGAGATCATCGCTCGCGCCGAGGAGGCCGAGGCCGTCCAGAAGATGTACCGCGCCGGCGCGGACTACGTTCTCGCCCTGGGAACCGTGACGGGGCGGATGGTCGCCTCCGAGGTGCTCGGTGACGAGGACGTGATCTCGCTGGACACCCAGGTCGAGGTCGTCCGCACGTGTGCGCCGAGGCTCGTCGGGACCTCGCTCGGGGACGCCGACGTCCGCGCCCGCACCGGCGTCACCGTCGTCGCCGTCGAGCGCAACGGCGACGTGGTGACCGACCTCGGCCCGGACTTTCGCACGCAGACGGGCGACGAGCTCATCGTCGCCGGCCCCGACGAGTCGACCAATCGGTTCACCGAAGTGTTCGGCTGACCGGTCGACCTCGCGCTCACCCGTCGAGATAGGTCGGTACTTCGACGCCGGGTCGGCTCAGCCGGATCCGGTCGCCGACCTCGACCTCCTCGATGACCCGCGGGTACTCGAAGGTCGTCGCGGCCTTCGAGAGCGCGCCGGGGTCTGCCTGGATCGACCGCCAGCGCCGCCAGTGGGTCGGGACGAGCCGCTCGATCCCGACCATGTTCGCCGCGTCGATCACGTCCTGGGCGTCGTTGTACAGCTTCCGGCGGACGACCTCGCCGTCGTCGCCGACGAGCCGCGCGCTCGTTCCGTACGACAGCATCCCCATGTCAACGTCGAACTCCTCGCCGACGGCCTCGAACGCCTCGCACGGGCGGTTGTCGCCGCCGTGGAAGATCGTCCCCTCCTCGTGTTCGAAGACGTACGTGACGCTCCCGTCGGCGTCGGGGTCGCGACCGCCCCGGACGTGGACGGTGAGGTCGCCGACCTCGTAGCTGTCGCCGGGTTCGACGACTTCCTGGCCGTCCTCGGTGATCTCGCTCACGTCGTGGTTCTCGTAACACGCCGCGGGCGCGTGGACGGCGGCGCCGTCGTGGTCGAGCAGCGGGCCGAACGAGGGCGGCCAGAAGTGGTCGCGGTGGTCGTGCGTGCAGAAGACGGCGTCACAGGAATCGGCCCACTCGGGCTCCATCGGCACCGGCGGCATCCGCGCGACGTACTCGCGGTCGCGCTCGGTGCTGAAATAGGGGTCGACGAACAGGGTGGTCTCGGGCGTCCGGATCGCCCACCCGGTCACGCCCAGGAACCACAGCGAGACGCCCTCCACGTCGGCGCCGTTGAACTCCTCGCGGGCCCACCACTCGCCCCAGTCGCTCGTGATCGTCATCGGGTCCTCCGTCGGTTTGTGTCGGTCTCGTTGCTACGAAGCATACGACACCGGTCCCGTGGCGAGTCGGTAAAGCTTCCGACGGCGGAAGCACTCGGAACACGGATGGACGGTTCCCGAATCGCTCGACTCTGGGGGCGCGAGCGGTTCCCGCGGTCGGCCACCGAGCGAGGGACCGACAGACGGCGAGTGGACCCGAAATCGGCGATGCTCGCGAGAGAAAGCAAACGGAACGTCCCGGAATCGAGTTACTCGACGTAGTCGATGTCGTCGCCGAGTTCCTTGGAGGCGCGCTCCTGCTCGGCCTCGCTCTTCCCGTAGATCTGCGGGCTCTCGACGCCGGTGACGACGATCATCGTCTCCATCTTGCCCTCGAACTGGTTGTTGACCGAGGCGCCCCAGATGATGCGGGCGTCGGGGTCGATGCGGTCGTAGATCTCCTCGACGACGCCCTCGGCCTCCTCGATGGACATGTCGGGGCCGCCGACGACGTTGACCAGCGCGGAGTTAGCGCCGTCGAACTCCACGTCCAAAAGCGGCGACCTGAGTGCGGACCGGATCGAGTCCTGGGCCTTGTTCTCGCTGTCGGACTCACCGAGGCCGATCATGGCGACGCCCCCGTTCTCCATGATCGTGCGAACGTCGGCGAAGTCGACGTTGACGAGGCCGGGCTTGGTGATCAGCTCGGTCATGCCCTTGACCGACCGCATGAGGACGCGGTCACAGATCTTGAACGCGTCCTGCAGCGGCATCGACGGCGCGTAGTCGAGCAGGCGGTCGTTCGGCACGACGATGACGGTGTCGCTCACCGCACGGAGCCGTTCGAGACCGGCGTCGGCGTTGGCGCGGCGGCGCTCACCCTCCGCGGTGAACGGGATGGTGACGATGGAGATGGTCAGCGCGCCCTGGTCTTGAGCGGCCTGGGCGACCACGGGGGCCGAGCCGGTACCGGTCCCGCCGCCGAGGCCGGCCGTGACGAACACCATGTCCGAGCCGTCGATTGACTGCTGGATGTCCTCGATGTTCTCCTGGGCGGCCTCCTCGCCGATCTTCGGGACGGACCCGGCACCGCGACCGCCGGTGCGCTTGCGGCCGATGAGGATCTTCGTGTCGGCCTTGACCTCGTCGGCGAGGTGCTGGGCGTCCGTGTTGGCGGCGACGAGCTTCGCCCCGTGGATCCCCTCCTCCATCATCCGGCTGACGGTGTTCCCGCCGGCGCCCCCGCAACCGACGACGGTGATCTTCGTCTCCAGATCTTTGACGACGTCGGCTAGCTCCTCGTCCGACATCTGCCCGGACGTGGACATCTCGTCTGTCCCCGTCGATCCCGCTGATTCCTGGCCCCCCTGCGGTTCTTGCTGGGCCGCTTCCTCCCGGTCCTGCTCGGCCTCGTCGATCGCGTCGTCGATTATAGAGTCCATATTTTAAGTTTCCGTTGCTGGCCAACATTTATTAAGCTTCTCCCGCGCGTCAGACGCCTGACTGACGCTCGGTAGCACGCCCGTACTCCGTCCGTCACCCGTGTAAGCGCCCCTTACTCCCGCCAGCGTCCGTTTCGGCCGATCTCCAGGCGAAACGGGGGCTCGGCGGGGTACGGGCCGGGTGCGTTTCGGGTGCGTTTCGGTTCGTCTCGAATACGTGCCGGATGGGTGCCGGATCGAAACGGGGCGCGGTCGCAGCGGCGGCCGACACGCGGCGCCGGGGTCGGCGCCCGCTCCGCCGAGTCGCCGGTCGCTCACTCCGCCGAGTCGCCGACGGGAAAGCGACGCTCGCGCTCGACGTGGACGACGGCGGGGTCGATCTCGTCGCCGTCGACGGTGACGGGCTCGCCCTCGGCGAGTCTGCCGAGTTTCGGGCCGTCGGAGACGCCGAGCGTGCGGGCGCGGTCGGGGTCGAACGCCGACTCGCTGGCGACGACCGCCCCGTCGGTCCGCTCGACGCGCTCGTACTTCGATTCGAGCACGGCCGCGAGGTCGTCGACGAGCGCGGTCCCGTTTCGGCCGGCGGCGACGAGTGCCCGGCCCTCCGCGCGGGTCCCGCTCTCGCTCGTCTCGAAGGCGACCGTCGCCCGCTCGACCGCCGCCCGGGCGGCCTCGCCGTCGATCCCCTGCGCCTCGGCGAGGAGGTCGTCGGGGAGGGCGAATACGGCGAGGTCGCCACCGTGGGCCGCCGGGGCGCCCTCGTCGTCGGCCGCACGCTCGCCGAAGCGAACGCCGTCGTCGACGCTTCCGAGCCGGTCTTCGACGGTCTCGACGAGTGCCAGCGGGACGCCCGTCGTCTCGCGGACCCACGTCTCGCTCACCGCGCGGTAGCCCAGCTCGTCGACGACGCGCTTGAGGTCGGGCCGGTCGCCCTCGACGACGGCGTAGTCGGCGGCGCTGGCTTCGAACGCACGCCGGATCACCTCGCGGTTCGCCGCCGGGTCGCCCATCGCGTCGAGCCCCCAGCCCGGAGCGACGTGGCCGACCGCCCAGTCGGTCTCGGCGAGGATCCGCTCGAAGCGAGGGGCGTAGTGGCCGCCGCCGAGCCCGACGAGGTGGCGCCGGGTCCCGTTCTCGCCGGGGGCGTCGGGGGCGGTGTCGGCGAGCGTGAGGATAGCCCGCGCGACCGCGCCGGCGGCGTCGGGGTCGTCCCACTGCGGTTCGTCGCTGCCGACCTCGACGAACATGGAGGGGACGCCCACGTCGGTCGGTCCGTGGTGGGTGGCTTCCATGCCGACTTCGTAGCCTTCGGGGGCGTGCTCGCGCAGGGCCGCGAGGACGCGGCGGTGGGCGTTCGGACAGGCGCGGGCGAACGCGCCCGGCTCGCCGCCGTACTCGGCGGGGCCGACGTTGCCGGTGTGGTGGGCGGTCAGCAGCGGCCCGGTCTCGCCGGCGTGGCGGGAGGCGAAGACGAGCAGGTCCGGTTCGGCCCGCCCCTCCTCGCCATCGACGCGTCCGAAGGCGTCGGCGACGCCGTCGAGTTGCAGATGCTGGTCGTCGAACTCGCGGAGCTCGACCCCGTCGGTGCGGTAGACGGTCCCGCCGCCGTCGGCCTCGGGGCGCGAGCTATCGGCGCGTTCGGTCCAGTCGGCGACGGCGCGGAGGCGCTGCCCGATGTGGACGGAGGCGGAGTCGTCCCGGGAGACGACGATCGCGAGCATCTCAGTCGGCGAACTCCTGATGGACGGGGTCGCGGCCGATCGCGGTGCGGCCGGCGTCGGCGGCGAGGCCGATCATCCGGCGCAGCGCCCGCCGCCGCGCGACGAACAGCGCCGTCCCGACGACGGTGTACACCGCCGCGTACAAGAGCAGCAGCTGCTCGCTGTCGACCGGCAACGCGATGGCCTCGCGGATGAGCAGGAACTCGATGATCACCTGCGAGATGAACAGGACGAAGATAGCCAGCGCCTCGCGGACGCTGATCTCGAAGTTGACCAGCACGGCGAGCGCGAAGTAGCTCTGGGCGGCGGTGATCCAGATCTCGGCGGCCTGCTTGCTGTCGAAGGGGAGGACGCCGTACTGACCGTAGGCGAGCGAGAAGACGACCGAGAGCGTTCCGATCAGCAGCGTCCACTGGTTGAGCTTCGAGGAGATCAGCGCGTTGAACCCCGCCGTCGACCGGGCCTTGTTGACGAGGACGACGACGACGATCAGCTCGGGCGACTCGCTGGCCAGCGGCGCGATCCACTGGATCATGAAGAACTCGGGGATGCCGTTCTGGAGACCGATCTCCTCCAGGCCGTGGGCGAACGGTTCGACGGCGGTGAAGATCATCACGCCCGAATAGGCGAACAGGCCGAGGACGACCAGCGGCCGCCACGGCAGCGACCACTGCTGGAAGTAGTGGGGGACCCCGACGTGTTCCTCGCTGGCTTCCACGTCGCCGCGGATGATGATCCCGATGTAGACGACGTAGAGCCCGACCAGCACGAGCGTGTCGATGATGTCGATGCCGCCGCCCAGCGGGACGAGAAAGGCCCAGACGGTCGCCAGGAAGAGGAAGGTGATCTCGGTCGCGATGTCGCGGTCGAGCGTGACGGCGTCTCGCAGGAATCCGCCGCGGTTCGTGACGGCCGAGTCGCCGGTCTTGGCGGCCCGCCAGACGGTGAAGACGGCGATGCCGGCCCAGCCGATGCCGATGAGGATGCGGTTGGCACCGGTCATGTTCGCCACGGCGAGGTTGGCGTCGTGGCAGGCTCGCGCGAGCTCGGTCTGGCCCGCTTCGATGGCGCTCGCCGAGAGGTCCGCGCAGGCCGCGGTCGTCGCGCCGCCCGCCCCCGCGTTCCAGGCGTACAGAGCGTCGACGGCGTACTCGGGGGCGACCGCCAGCACCGCAAGCACGGCGATGGCGAACGCCCGCGGCACGTCTTTCTCGGCGGTTTCGGCACCCCACGCCAGCAGGAAGGAAGCGCCGAGGACGGCGACCCCGCTGACGACGACGGTCGGTACGGTTCCCAGGTTCGCGCCGGTCGCGACCGCGCCGACCCATCCTACCGTCAGGGCGAGCGCGGCGGCGACCTGCGCGAGCGGGTGACTGAGACGGCTCACTGATATCCGTGACGCAACCTCGATTTGAAACAGTTGCGAATCTCTCGCGGGCGGGGCGTCGCCCACGCGAGCCGCGTCCGCACCGACCGCGTCGCCGGTCGGCCGCGGCCCGAGACGGAACACGTTATGTCGGCGGCCCCGCTGGGGCCGGTATGGACGTCTACGGACTCGTCGGCAACCCGGTCGGCCACTCGCTGTCGCCGCCGATGCACGAAGCGGGCTACGAGGCGCTCGGCGTCGACGCCCGCTACGTCACGTTCGAACCGCCGAGAGACGGCGCCGCCGCGGCGGTCGAGGGCGCCGCGGCCCTCGGCGTCGCCGGACTGAACGTCACCATCCCGTTCAAGCAGGACGTGCTGGCGGCCGTCGACCCCGACCCGCTCGCCAGCCGCATCGGCGCCGTCAACACCGTCGACTTCTCCGGGGCGGAGCCGACGGGCCACAACACCGACGCCGTCGGCGCTACGCGGGCGCTCCGGGCCCACGACGTGGCGCTGTCGGGGACCGCGGTCGTCGTCGGCGCCGGCGGCGCGGGCCGGGCGGTCGCGTTCGGCCTCGCAGACGAGGGGATGTCTGTCCGGATCGCCAACCGGACCGAGTCGAAAGCGGGCGCCCTCGCCGCGGACGTGCGCGGCGACGGGAGCGAATCGGCCGACGCGGACGCTGACGCGACGGGCCACGGACTCGACGGCTTGCCCGAGTTACTGGCCGACGCGGACGTGCTGGTCAACGCCACTAGCGTCGGGATGGAGGAAGACGCGACGCCGGTCCCGGCCGACGCGCTCCACGGCGGTCTGGGCGTCCTCGACGCTGTCTACCGGCCGCTGGAGACGCGCCTCCTGCGGGACGCCGCCGACGCCGGGGCGACGACCGTCGACGGCGCCTGGATGCTGCTCTACCAGGGGGTCGAAGCGTTCGAGCGCTGGACCGGTCGCGAGGCGCCGGTCGCCGCGATGAACGAGGCGCTCCGCGACCGGATCTGAGCCGCGGAGGCGCCGGCGGTCTCGACCCAGCGGGCGAGCGGGCGACCGGTGGCCCGGAGCGGGGGCGAGCCGTCGGCGAGTCGCCGGTCCTGTCCGCCGGGAGCGCGCAGAAAGACGTTAAGTGATGGGGTCCGCTATTGCTCCCCATGGGGCTCATCGAGCGTATCAAGTCTGCACTCGGGCTGGGCGCGTCCTCTTCGACTTCTCAGCCCGCGGCGTCCTCCACCGACGGCCCGTCCCCGGGTGAGGATCCCGGGGCGGCCGGTGACGGCGCGTCCGGCGACGGCGTCGACGTGACCGTCGAGCACGAACCCGCGACCGCCAGCGAAGACGCGGTCAAGGGCACCGACACCGCGACTGACAGCGCGTCGACGACCGCGGCCGAACCGACTGACGCCGAGGTCGACACCGACTCCGAAGCGGAGACCGAGACCGACACTGAAACCGATAGCGGGACCGAGACCGACGACGCCGCCGACGCCGCCGACGCGGCCGGAGACGCGGACGACGCGGCGGCCGACGAGGAGCCGTCGGCGGGCGCGCCGACCGACCCGGCGCCGGACGCGGAACTGGAGGATATCAAGGGTATCGGGCCGACGTACGCCGAGCGCCTGCGCGAGGCGGGCGTCGACGGCGTCGGCGCGCTTGCCGAGTCCGACGCCGCGGCGCTCTCCGAAGAGACGGATATCGCCGAGTCGCGCGTCGAGAACTGGGTCGAACAGGCGAAGCTCTACTGACCGCTCCCCTTGCGGGGACCGAAAACCGGTTACCGTCCCCGTGCTTCTCACGACGTAATGACGACGCCAAGGGTCGTGACCGACGGGGCCGCCTTCGAGCGCGCCGCGGCGGACGCGCCTGCCGGCGCCCGCGTCCCCGTCGAGGTTCGGATCCCCGTCGCCGACCCGTTCGACGCCTACCGCCGCGTCCGCGACGGCCCCGGCGGATTCCACCTCGAAACCACCGGCGGCCAGTCCGGCTGGGGCTATTTCGGCGTCGACCCGATCGACCGCGTCACCGTCTCTGCCGACGATGCCGCCGACGCCCCTGTCGGTGAGTCACCGAGCATCGACGCGCTCGTCGACCGGCTCGCTGCCGAGTCGCTGGTCCGCGGCGACTGCGACGTGCCCTACCCCTGTGGCGCCGTCGGCTGGCTCTCCTACGATATCGCACGCGAACTGGAGGACCTCCCCGACGACGCCGACTGCGACCGCGAACTGCCGCGCCTGCAGATCGGCGTCTACGACCGGATGGCCGCCTGGGAGGAGCCACGCGAGGGCGACGAGACGACGCTGCGGATCACGGCCTGTCCGCGGGTCGGCGGTGACGGCGCCGACGCTCTCGGCGACGCCTACGACCGCGGCCGCGAGCGGGCGCTCGAACTCGCTCGCGCGGCGGTCGACGGCGACCCAGCGGTCGGGGACCCGCCGGTCGAGACCGACGAGGCCCGCTTCGAGAGCGACTGCGGCCGGGCGGCGTTCGCCGACCGGGTGCGTCGGGTCAAGGAGTACGTCCGCGACGGCGACACCTTCCAGGCGAACGTCTCCCAGCGACTCACCGCCCCCGCGGCGGTCCACCCCGTCGCCGCGTTCGACGCGCTGCGGACCGTGAACCCGGCGCCGTACTCGGCCCTGCTGGAGTTCCCCGGCGTCGACCTGGTGAGCGCCAGTCCCGAGTTACTGCTCGAGCGCGACGGCGAGCGGCTTCTGACGGAGCCCATCGCCGGCACGCGACCGCGCGGCGAGACGCCCGACGAAGACGACTTTCTGGCCGAGGACCTGACGAGCGACGAGAAGGAACGGGCCGAACACGCGATGCTGGTCGACCTCGAACGCAACGACCTGGGGAAGGTCAGCGAGTACGGCT
Organism: Halosimplex carlsbadense 2-9-1; assembly: GCF_000337455.1. GTDB lineage: Archaea > Halobacteriota > Halobacteria > Halobacteriales > Haloarculaceae > Halosimplex > Halosimplex carlsbadense. The sequence goes on from NZ_AOIU01000013.1 coordinate 12,361, forward strand.
CCGTCGAAGTCAGCGAGTACCGCCGCGTCGACCGGTACTCGGAGGTGATGCATCTCGTCTCGCTCGTCGAGGGCCGGCTCCGGCCCGAACACGACCTGGGCGACGCCGTCGCGGCGGTGTTCCCCGGCGGTACCATCACCGGCGCGCCCAAGCCGCGGACCATGGAGATCATCGACGAGGTCGAATCGACCCGACGCGGGCCCTACACCGGGGGCGTCGGTGTCTTCGGGTTCGACGGCCGGGCGACGCTGAACATCGTCATCCGGACGCTCGTGCGCTACGGCGAACAGTACCACCTCCGCGTCGGCGCGGGGATCGTCCACGACTCGGAGCCCGACCGTGAGTTCGAGGAGACGCTCGACAAGGGCCGGGCGCTCGTGACCGCCGTCGACGCGGCGCTGGGCGACCGCGCCGCCTTCACCGTGGGGGATCATGACTGAGCCGTCCGCCCCGGGTGTCGGGAGCGTCCCGTCCGTCGACCCCGATACCAGCACCCCCGCCGAGGACGACCGCCTCGCCGCCGACGCCACCGCGGCCGACCGCCGGTCGGACGTGACCGTCCTCGTCGTCGACAACTACGACTCGTTCGCCTACAACCTCGTCCAGTACGTGGGAGAGGTCGTCACGACGACCGACTGGCTTCCCGAGGTGACCGACGGCGAGGTGGTCGTCCGCCGGAACGACGCGGTCGACGTGGCCGGGATCCGCGAGATCGACCCCGACGCCATCGTCGTGTCTCCCGGTCCCGGGACGCCCCGGGAGGCGGGCGTCTCGATGCCGATATTCCGGGAGTTGTCGTATCCGACGCTCGGGGTCTGCCTGGGTCACCAGGCGCTGTGTGCGGTCGCCGGCGCGCCCGTCGGCCACGCCGAGGCGGTCGTCCACGGCAAGCCCTCGACGATCGGCCACGACGGCCGCGGCGTCTTCCGGTCGCTCCCCGACCGCTTCGAGGTCGGCCGCTATCACTCGCTGGCCGTCGAGCGCGAGGACCTGCCCGACAGCCTGGTCGAGACCGCCCACACGGACGACGAAGCCGGCGTCCTCATGGGCGTGCGCCACCGCGAGCGCCCCCACGTCGGCGTCCAGTTCCACCCCGAGAGCATCCTCACCGAACACGGCAAACAGATGGTCGAGACGTTCTGCCGGATGGCCCTGGAGGGGTCGCTGTGAGCGGCGACGAGTCGAGCGACGACTCGGCCCCCCTCACGTACCACGTGAACGGCGACCTCGTTCCCGCCGACGAGGCGACCGTCTCCGTCCGCGACCGGGGGTTCATGTACGGCGACGGCGCCTTCGAGACCCTGCGCGTGTACGGCGGCGCCCCCTTCGAGTGGACGGCCCACCGCGACCGACTCCGGCGGACGGCCGAGACGCTCGGGTTCGCCGACGCCGTGCCCGACGACCTGCGCGAGCGGGTCGACGCGACGCTCGCCGCGAACGATCTCTCGGAGGCGTACTGCAAGGTGTCGGTGACCCGTGGCGTCCAGCCCGGGAAACTCACGCCCGACTCCGACGTGGACCCGACGGTCGTCGTCTACGTCTCGCCGCTGGACCGCGGCGGCGTCGAGGGGTCTCCGGCGTGGAGCGAACCGGCGACCGTCCAGACCGTCCGGACCCGGCGGCCACCGACGGAGTCGCTCCCGGCCGACGCCAAGACGCACAACTACCTCCCCGGGGTCCTCGCTCGCATCGAACTCCGGCGGGCCGCGACCGCGGAGTTCGCCGCCGACGAGGCCGTGATGCGGACGACCGACGACTCCCTCGCCGAAGGCGCGACGAGCAACATCTTCTTCGTCGACGGCGGGACGCTGAAGACGCCCAGCACCGACCTGCCGATCCTCCCCGGCGTGACCCGGTCGGTCGCGATCGAACTGGCCGAGTCCGAGGGGTTCTCCGTTCGGACGGGGTCGTACACGCTCGACGACCTGCGCGACGCCGACGAGGTCTTTCTCACCAACTCCACCTGGGAGATCCGACCGGTCACCAGCGTCGACGGCATCGACGTGAGCGTCGGTCCGATGACCCGGTTGCTCTCGCGGCTGTTCGACGAGCGCGTCGAGCGCGAGCACTACGGCGGGACCGACGACGGTGTCGCCGGGGAGAACGACGACGACGGCCCCGCGAGCGACGAGCCCGCGGAGTGATCAGGCGCGCGTCTCGACCGGTTCGTCGGTCCGTTCGACGCCCTCGATATCGAGGATCAGGTCGGGACCGAAGGCGCCAGCGGGCGTCCGGAACCCCGTTGGCGCGTCGCCGGCGACGACCCGTTCGGCGATTTCGACCGCAGTGAGTTTCGTCAGCCGGTAGGTCTCGGGCGCGACGAGTCGCGAGACCGCCCGTTCGCCGTCGTCGGTTTCGGCCTCGCCCTGCTCGCGGTCCTGCCGCTCGCTTCGAGGCCCATCCAGTCGTCGCGCCTCGCCCCAGACGTAGCTCTCGCCCTCCCGGCGCGTGCGCTCGTCGGGGCCGTCGACGCGCGCGTCGATCAGCGATTCGAGCAGCGACTGGACCGGGCCGGACCCGGCGATCGGACCCAACAGGCCACCGATCCGGGCCGCGCGCTGCGCCCACGACGGCACGGCGGTGTAGACCGCGATGTCGCCGATCCCGGTCGTGTAGTAGGCCGTCGACACGTCGCCCCAGGGGACCGCCATCGCGGCCCGCTCGCCCCGACCGAAGTCGATCCGGCGGGTGCCCTCGCCCATGGGCACCGACTCGATGCGACCGTTCCGGCGGACTGCGCCGCCCCCACCGAGCCCGCGGACGGCCGTCTTCGCAGTGCCCGGGGAGATACCGCCCGACGCCTCGAACCCCAGCGCGAGCCGGTCGGCGTCGGGCAGTCGCTCGGCGAGGTGGGCCGCCAGGCAGTCCGTCGGGACCACGTCGAAGCCGGTGCCCGGAAGGATCGTGATTCCCGCGTCCTCGGCCCGCTCGTCCTCGGCGGCCAGCCGTTCGAACACCTCGATCTCGCCGGTGATGTCGAGGTAGTGCGTACCGGTGCGGAGACAGCCCTCGACCATCGGTTCGGCCGTCTCGGTGAACGGGCCGGCGCAGTTGCAGACCGCCTCGACCTCCTCCAGCGCGAGATCGAGCAGTCGCGGCTCGTCGAGGGCGAACACGCGCTCTTCGCAGCCCTGGCGGATCGCCTGGTTCTCGACCGCGTTGCGGTCGCGGCCGGCGACGACCACGTCGAGGCCGCGGTCGGTCGCCTCCTCGACGATCAACCGCCCGGTGTAGCCGTAGGAGCCGTAGACGAGCAGGTCAGCCATGCCTGCGGGTTCGCCGGAGATCCGGATAAGGCTGGGGGTCGCACGCGGGAGACCGGGCCGCGAGCTATTTGTCCCGGTGGCCGCTACCCCGAAGCGATGGGCCACCACACGTTCCCGGCGGACGACGCCGACCGACTGGAAGACGCCGCGCGCCGGTACCGCAGTTGCTCGGCCGAGGAACTGCTCTGGGCGCTCGACCCCGCTCCCGACGACAGCGTCGTCGACGTGGGCAGCGGCACGGGCTTTTTCACCGACGACGTGGCGCCCCACGCCGGCACGGTGTACGCCCTCGACGTGCAGGCGGCGATGCACGACCGCTACCGCGAGAAGGGCGTCCCGGAGAACGTTGAACTCGTCACCAGCGGCGCCGACGAGCTTCCCTTCGACGAGGACGCGCTGGACGGGGCGTTCGCGACGATGACCTACCACGAACTCCCCGCCGAGACGGTCAGCGAACTCGCTCGCGTCCTCCGGCCCGGCGGCCGCGTCGCGGTCGTCGACTGGACCGCCGAGGGGCCCGGAGAGCGCGGCCCACCGGTCGCCGAACGCTACGACGCCGACCACGCCGCCGACGCGTTCGAGACGGCGGGCTTTTCCGTCGACTTCCGGGCGACCCGCTCGGAGACGTTCCTGCTCGTCGCGACCTCCGACGGGGAGTGAGCGTGCGGGACCGACGGGACTGTTTCAGTCCAGTTCCTCGCGGACCTCGGCCTTGACCTCGTCGGCGTAGCTGTCGGCCAGCCGGGTGGGCTCGGGGAGCTTGTAGCCGTCGGCGCAGGCCAGCGCCACGTCGGCGGCGGTGTCGGCGCTCACGCGGTGGCCGGGGCTGACGATGAGGGGATTGACGTACCGCTCGGAGTTTTCGAACTGTCGGGTCTGGACGGCGTCGCCGATGTGTGTCCCGGGCTCGGCGGTCTCCACGTCCGCGTCGGATTCGATAGCGACGCGGGCACCCGCCGGGAGTTTCCGGTCGAGCGACTCCCGCGGGGTGCCACAGAGCAGGCTCTTGGCGACGCCGACGGTGGGGAGATCGAGCGTGACGCCGACGTGGGTCGCGATGCCGGCCTCCCGGAAGTGGATGCGGCCGCTGCCGTCCACGAGCGCGATGTCGGGCTCCCGCTCCAGCGCGTCGAACGCCGCGAGGATCGCCGTCCCTTCGCGGAAGCTCAGCAGGCCCGGGATGTAGGGGATCGCGGCCGGTTCGACGGCGTACGCGCGCTCGACCACCTCGCCGCCGCGCAGGAGGACGACGGCGCTGACGGCGTGGTCGTCGACGAACGCCTGGTCGACGCCGGCGACCAGCGGCGGGTCGTCCGCCGAGGTGATGTCGCCGTCCACATCGGCGAGACTGGTCTGGTCGGTGTCGGTCGCGACGCCGTCGCCGCAGATTCGGTCCGGATCGAACGGGAGGTCGTCCGCGAAGACGGCGGCGTCGGCGATCTCGCGCTGGAGTGCCTCCATCTCCTCCCGTGAAAGCGAGGCGTCCGGGACGAACTCGGGGCGGGCGACCTGCATCAACGGCCCTCCATCAGAACGGACCGCGGCCGCCGGGGCCGCCTGGGCCACCGGGACCGCGACCGCCGGCACCGAACTGCAGTTGCTCGGGGACGCGGCGGCGTCCCTTGACGTGCTGGCCGTACAGCAGGCCGATCCCGAGCCCGAGGAGGTGGGCGAGCTGTGCGGTGCCGCCGGCGCCGATGCCGGTCGAGAGGATCAGGTAGACGGTGTAGCCGGTGTAGCCGACGGTCAGCAGCCACAGCGGTACCGGGAGCAGGAAGTACAGGTACACCGTGAGGTTGGGGTTGAGGACGGTGAGCACGGCCATGATGGCGAGGGCCGCGCCGCTGGCGCCGATGACGCCGGCGACGCCGGGACCTGGGGCCGGGATCCCGCCGTACTGGTAGATCTGGAAGCCGACCTGGCCGAGACCGGCGAGCGCACCGCTCCCGAGGAAGAGGACCGCGAAATCGCGCGACCCGACGTAGTCCTCGACGATGCGGCCGAAGAAGAATATCACGATGCTGTTGATCGCGATGTGACCGAAGCCGCCGTGGGCGAAGATGGAGGTGAACCACGTCCAGACGTACTCGGGGTGGGCCGGCGAGAGCACGAAGATCGGCTCGACGAGGCCCGGCGCGACGATCCGGACCACGAGCTGCAGGAAGAAGGTGACCCACATGAGCCCGAGGAAAGCGTAGGTCATGTTCCCACGGAAGTAGCCCAGCGGGCCGCCGGGGCCGGTGTCGATCCCGAGGCGGTCGCTCAGACCGCCGCCGCCGGAGTCGTCGGCGACGCTGTCGTCGAAGCCGCTATCGAAGACGCCGCCGGGGTCGTCCCAGCTGTCCAGTCCCGGGCAGCCGTGGTTCTCCGGCAGCCGGTGTTCAGCACAGTAGGTGCCGCCGCAGTGGCGACACTGGTACGGCATGTTTTCCTGCTTGCCGCACTCGTCGCACCTCGACATTACTCGGTCTTGGGAGGGTACCGGCAAAGGGATTGTGTTCGAGTCACCGCATACCGGCGAGCCGCCGAGGTCTGCGGGCGGCGCCGGTCGTCACGAACTCGTTCGTCCCGCACGGACAGTCCGTAGAACGCCTGACAATCGGTGACCGTTGGCCGGCACCCACGCACTTACATAGGATCACCGCATCAGATCATGGCGTGAACGAGACGAGTACCGAGCCGCGGGTCCTCATCGTCGACGACGAGGCGGAGGTCGCCGACGTGTACGCGCTGCGCCTCCGTGACGAGTACGACACCGAGACGGCCTACGGGGGCGAGGAGGCCCTGGATGCCGTCGACGAGTCCGTCGACGTGGTCCTGCTCGACCGTCGCATGCCGCAGATATCGGGCGACGAGGTGCTGTCGACGATCCGCGACCGGGGACTGGACATACGGGTCATCATGATCACCGCAGTCGACCCGGACTTCGACATCGTCGACATGCCCTTCGACGACTACCTCTGCAAGCCCGTCCAGAAGGAGGACCTGGTCGCCGCTATCGAGCAGCAGCTCACCGCCGGCCGCTACGACGACCGCCTCACCGAGTACCTGGAGGTCACCTCCAAGATCGCCCTCCTGGAGGCCGAGAAGACCGACGCCGAACTCGACGGCAGCGAGGAGGTCGCCGAACTGCGCGACCGCGCCGCGTCGATCCAGGCCGAGATGGACGAGGCCCTCGCCGAGTTCGACGACTTCCAGGCCGCGTTCAACGAGATCAGTCGCCACGCCGAGTGAGCGCCGTTTCTCCGGACCGTCCGAGCGTTCGCGACCGACCGGCGACCGCTTCGAGCGCGGACCCGGACCCGCTCGCCCGGTTCAACAGACGTTGGCGGTGACGAACACGTCGTTGCGGCGGGTGATCTCGACGCCGACGCCGACCTCGTCGGCGTTCGGGTAGCTCAGCCGCGGTGGGTACGTCGAGGTGTTCCACCACGAGTCGACGATCGTGTGAGCCACGGCGCTCTCGTCGCCGTTGAACCGGCGCGTCCCGTTGTTGCGGTAGGGCTCGCCGGCGATCGTCCGCCCGACCGCTTCGAGGGCGTTGCCGTTGGCGGTCCGGAGCGTGTTGCCGTCGGGTGACGACCACTTGCAGCGGTCGTAGAGCTCGTGATCGCGGTAGCGCTGGACGCTGCTCACGCCGTCGACCCTGTGGATCGCCTCGCCCTGGTCGGCCATCTGGACGCTGTGGCCCCGGGCCATCTCGGCGAGTCGGTCGACCCCCTGGCCCTCGACGGCCAGCGGATCGAGCCCCGCGCTCGCCCGGCGGTCGTTGATGTACTCGCCGACCAGACGCTCGATCTCCCGCTCGTCGAACGCGTCGGCCGGCAGGTCGGTCAGCGCGGGCGTCGCGGTCGGCGTGGCCGTCGGTGTCGGCGTCGGCGTGAGCGTCGGGTACGGCGTGGGCGTCTCGGTCGGTGTCCCCGCGCCCGCCGCGGTCGCGGTCCCCGCCGCCGTCCCCGTCGCAGTCGGCGCCAGCGTCGGCAAATCGGTCGCGTCGACCGCGGTCGCCGTCGAAGGGTCCCCTGTCACCGGCGCGTTCGGCTGGCTCAAGGCGGCGCCGACGAGCACCGCGACGACGACCAGCGCGACCGCCCCGCCCCCCGCGACCAGCAGCGTCGGCTTGTTCACGTCTACGTCGACCATAGTCGGGAATCTGTACGCCCGCCAATAACTGTTGTGTCCACGAGACGAATGCGAGCGACCGGCCTCCGGCCCGACCCGTGGCGGACGAGCGCGCCGCGTCGGATTCAGTCGTCGGCCGAGGCGGGCCGGTCGAGCGCCCGTCGCACCCCGAGCGCGACCGTCTCCGGCGTCGCCCGCGCGGCGGCGTCGACCGTCGGGCCGTCCCGTTCCGCACGAGATCGGTTCACCGACCTATCGTGCCCGCCGTCGTCCGTGGCCGCGTCGCCGGCGAGTCCGGTCGTCGCGCCCCCGTCGTCGTCAGGGCCGACCCGGACCACCGGTCCCTGATCACGGGCGAGCGCCCGGAGCGAGTCGGGCAGCGGGTCGACGGCGACGACGGCGTCGGCCGTCCGCAGGTGCTCGCGAGCGGCGGCCTCGGTCTCGGCGTCGAGCCCGCCGAAGGGGGGTGCGGTCACCACGTCGGCGGCGAGGTCGCGGGCCGTCTCGGCGGCCGCGTCACCGTCGGGAAGCGCGCCGACGGTCACCGTCGCGCCCGCGGTCACCAGCGTCGAGACGACCCGGGCGGCAGCCCCACCGGTGCCGAGGACGTGGACCCGCAGGTCCAGCTCTCCCGGGTCCGACAGCGGCGTCACGGCCGGCGTTCCCGTCACCGGGTTCGACAGGACGGCGGCGTCGGTGTCGAAGGCGGCGCCCACGGTCTCGGCGGTCAGCACCTCGGCGGGCGGACCGACCGCCAGCAGGTCCCCGTCGGCGAGGACGGCCAGCCGGTCGCAGAAGCGCGCCGCCAGATCCAGGTCGTGGATCGCCGCCAGCGCCGCTTTCCCTTCGGCGTCGACCAGGTCGGCGACGAGTTCGAGCGTCCGGACCTGATGGTTCACGTCGAGGCTCGCCGTCGGCTCGTCGAGGACGAGCGCCGGTGTCTCCTGGGCGAGCGCGCGGGCGAGGACGACGCGCTGGCGCTCGCCGCCGCTGAGGGAGGCGACCGCCCGGTCGCGAAAGCGCGCGGTCTCGGTCCGTTCGAGCGCGCGGTCGACCGCCGCCTCCGCGTCGGGGTCGCCGCTGAACCGCCCGTGGTAGGGCGTCCGCCCCATCTCGACGATGTCCGCGACGGAGAAGTCGAAGGCGACCGTCGTGTCCTGGGGCACCGTCGCGACCAGCCGGCTCGCCGCCCGCGAGGAGAGATCGGCGACCCGCTCGCCGCCGACGCGAACCCGGCCCGACTCGGGTTCGAGAACCCCGTTGATCGCCCCCAACAGGGTGGTCTTGCCGGCGCCGTTGGGCCCGACGAGGCCGACGAACTCGCCGCGCTCGACGGACAGCGACACGTCGGCGAGGACCGACAGGTCGCCGTAGGACAGCGACAGGTCGTCGATCTCGATCAGGGGGCCGTCGGCGGCCGCCGTCCGGCGGCGCTCGGCCGCGGCCGCCCCGTCGCCCCGGTCGCCGTCGCCGACGAGTCCGTCGAGCGCCGCCAGCGCGTCGGCGGCGAGGTCGGGGGTCACAACGAATGCACCTCCCGGGTCCGGAGCAGGTAGAGGAAGAAGGGCGCGCCCAGCGCGGCGGTGACGATGCCGACGGGGACCTCCACGCTCCCCGAGCGGGCGACGGTGTCCGTCGCGACGAGGAAAGCGCCGCCGGCGACGGCGCTCGCCGGGAGCAAGACCCGGTGGTCGGGGCCGACGAGCAGCCGCATGATGTGCGGGACGACGAGGCCGACGAAGCCGATCGAGCCGGCGACCGCGACGGCCGCCGCGGTGGCGACGCTGGAGACCGCCAGCAGGATCCGTTTGGTCCGCTCGACTTCGATACCCAGCGTGTGGGCGTCGGTCTCGCCGAGCAGGAGGACGTTGAGGTCGCGGCCGTAGGCCAGCAGGACGGCGAAACAGAGCGCGGCGACGGGAACGGTCATCGCCACGTCCGTCCAGGCGGCGTTGCGGAGCAGCCCGCCCATCAGCCAGTACAGCGCCTGTTCGAGGCTTTCGCCGGCCCGCAACAGCAGGTAGGAGACGACCGCACCGAGCAGCGTCTGGATCGCGACGCCCGCGAGCAGGAGCGTCGCGGTGGGCGTCCGCCCGCCCTCGGTCGCGACGAGGTAGACGACGAACGCGCTGACGACCGCGCCGACGAACGCGGCCGTCTGGAGGGCGTACGGTCCCGAAAACGAGAGAGCGATGGTCGCGACCGCGCCGACGGCGGCGCCCGAGGAGACGCCGATGATGGAGGGGTCGGCCATCGGGTTGCGGAAGAAGCCCTGCATCACGGTGCCGGCGGCGGCCAGGGCGAACCCGACCGTCGCCGCCAGCGCGATCCGCGGCAGGCGGATCCGCCGGACGATCGTCTCGCTCGTCGAATCGACCGGGAACGAGAAGAGGTACGTGTAGGAGATCTCGGGGACCGGCACCGTCGCAGAGGCGCCGAACAGCGCGACGGCCCCGCTGCCGACGCCGAGGCCCGTGGGCACGCCGACGGCGTTGAGCGCCGCTCTCGCGACCGTCGGTAGGGGGACGCTGACCGGCCCGACGGTGGCGCTGACGAGCGCGACGGCAACCAGCAGGCCGGTCAGCCCCGCCGACCACCCCGCGGTCCGCGTCCGGACTGCCATATCGACATCAAGTCTGGTTGCAGTAGGTAAATATTTATTGCAAAAGGTCGCAGGCCCGGACGCCATGAGAGACGCGACGGCAGTCGTCGGTGCGGCGCTGCTGGTGCTGGCGGCGGTGGGTGCGGTGCCCGCCGCGGCCGGCGCTGGCGCGGCGACGGGTGCATCGGACGTGGGTGCGGCGAGCGCGGGTGCGCTCGCGGACGCCCACTGCACGTATCCGATGACCGTCACCGACGCGACGGACACGGAGGTAACGATCGACGAGGACCCCGAGCGGCTTGCCGCGCTCGCGCCGAGCGCGGCGCAGATCCTCTGGAGCATCGGCGCGCAAAACGAGACCGTCGGGATCCCGATCAACCCCTACACGTCCTACCTCGACGGGCGCGAGGGCAAGACCGACGTAGCGACCAACAGGAGCGCGGTCATCACCGAGGCCGTGGTCGGCGCCCAGCCGGATCTGGTGCTCGCGCCGAACGTCGTCCCCAACGAGACCGTCGAGGCGCTGCGCTCCAGCGGCCTGACGGTCTACAAGTTCGAGGCGGCGTCGGACCTCGAGGACGTGGCCGCCAAGATCGAGCTGTACGGCCAGCTCACCGGCAACTACGACGCGGCGGGGCGGACGAGCGCCGAGATGCAGGGCCAGGTTCAGGCGGTCCGCGACGCCGTGAGCGGTGAGGACCAGCCTCGGGTGTTCTTCTCGCTCGGCAGCGGGTACACCGCCGGCGAGGACACGTTCGTCGGTCAGATCGTCGCCGCGGCGGGCGGCGACAACATCGCCGCCGGCGAGATCAACACCTCCAACGGCTACGGCACGCTCAGCAACGAGATCATCACCGAGAAAGACCCCGAGTGGATCGTCCAGAACGGCCAGTTCGGCTCGGTCCCGAACACCGCGGCGTTCAACGGGACCACTGCGGTCCAGGAGGGCAACGTCGTCCGCGTGAACCGCAACTTCATGACCCAGAACGGGCCGAAGAACGTCGAGGCGCTGAAGACCATCGCCCAGGCGCTCCACCCCGAGGCCTACGAAGCGATCGACTTCTCGGCCGTGGAGACGCCCCAGCCCGCGACGTGTTCGACGCCGACCGCGACGCCGTCCGCTGCCCCGCCGACGGACAGCACGCCCGAGAGCGAGGGTGGGTCGGCCGCGACGGCGACGGCGACGACGATGGACAGCGATGGCACCGCGACGCCGACCGCCGAGTCCGAGAACGGCGCGGGGTCGCCCGTCGGGACGACCACCAGCGGTGACGGCCCCGGCTTCGGCGCTGCGACGGCGCTCGTCGCGCTGCTGGCCGGCGCACTCGTCGCTCGACGCCGTCGATAGCGTTTCGGTTCGACCGCGATTTTTTCGATGTGAGTGTACGGGTGCCGAGACGAATCGTGAGCAACCGCGACCGCAGACCTGTGAAAGCCCCCAGCCGTCTTCGGTCGCCCCTTTCGTTCCCACCCGCACAGACTGATCGACCAGCCGACACGGGTGGGAATGAAAGGGGCCGCTCGCTCGCCGAACCCCGGGGACGCAAGTACCGCAGGGAGTGGAGCGAGCGAGGAGCACAGCGAACCGCGGGAGTCGAACGCGTCGGGGCTTTCACGCTGTTCGCGATGGCGCGGTCCCGTTCACCCGCGGTCAAGTACGCCGCTCCCGGAACCGCTCCAGACGATCGACGTCGTACGTTACGTCGCGCCGACCGGAAAGACCCTTACGTAGCCCGGTTCTCAGGTGCGCGTATGGTCGAGAACGTCATCTGGCCGGCGGCGCTCGACGCCTCCTGCACGCGCAGCGAGGGGCGTCGGGTGGCGAGAGACCTCGCCGTGCCCGAGCCGACGGTCGACGAGATCGCACAGGCCGTCCAGCAGGTGGGTTACGACGCCGTCATCGAGCGGGACATGACCTACCCCCGCGAGTACGAACCCCGCGGGCGCGTCCTCGTCAAGGACGCCGACGACGCGAGCAAGAGCGACCTGCTGGGCGCGGTCGCCGCGTATCTCGGCGTCATCCGGGAGTGACCGCGGTGGAGGATCCACAGTGAAACGCGTCGGCGAGGTCGTCCGGATCGCCCAGCACCTCGCGGTCGTCCGCGCGCCCGACGCCGACCACGTCGACATCGGCACGCCCGTCGTCGACGAGAACCTCGACGACCTGGGTCGCGTCGTCGACGTGTTCGGACCGATCGAACGGCCCTACCTGGCCGTCACGACCGACGACGACGTGCATCTGCCGGCACTCGTCGGCTCGGCGCTGTACGCTCGCTGACCGTACGGTGGACGAACGGACGGGAGGCGGCGAGCGAACGATACGCGGTGAGCGGAGGATAAGCGGCGAGCGATACGTCGCTGGACGGCGGTCGGTTCTTTTCCCGAAAAAGTGGGTGTTCAGGTGCTCGGGGAGGTCATCTCCGCGGGTTCCTCGCGGTTCATCATGCCGCCGATGGCGCCGCCGAGGGTGGCCGGGATCGCCCCGAGAGCGACGAGTACGAGCGCGGCGAGCGCGACGCTGACGGTCGCGAAGACGCCGCCGAGCGAGAGTTCGACGACCGAGACGGCGAGACCGAGCGCGGTCAACGCCGCGATGACCGCGATCGCGCCGATGGTGCCGGCGAGGAAGCCGTTCCAGGCGCCGTCGACGGTCCCGGTGTGAGCGACGTAGCCCGCGAGGAAGCCGCCGACGACCGCGCCGAGGGCGGTCCCGAACACTGCGAGCGGTCCGACGAACGCGCCGACGATGCCCAACACGATGATGGTGAGAAAGCCGATCCCGACGGCGCGCCAGTTAGTTACTACCATAGTGTTTAGCGGTAGGTGCCGTACGGAGATAAGCGAGTATTGGCCGTTACGGTGGGATACGTGCCGATACGCGCACAATCGTGAACGTTTCAGTGCTTTTTGAAGGTCCGAGGAGGACCTACGGGACCGAAATCGCGCTCTGGCGAGCGTCGCGCCCCCTGCGTCTGTCGCCACACGCCTTACACGGCTCCGGCCACAACGGCGGACGGATGCAGCTGTTCCCGAACGGGCGCGGCGTCGGTGTCACGGAGACGCTCCACGGGCTCGCGGAGTGGCCGGTCGTCCTGCTGTTCGGGCTGGTCACCCAGCTCGGCGACGGCTGGTTCCTCTTCGTCCTCGGCGGCGCGCTGTTCGTCGCCGGCGAGGCGTTCCCGCTGGCCGGGGTCGACCGCCGGCGCGCGCTGTTCGTCTTCGGGCTGGCGCTGACCTACGTCGCCGTCATCGGGGCGCTCAAGGGATTTTTCGGGCTCGGCCGACCCCCCGGCGCGACCGAACCGCTGGCGCTGGCGTTGTCGCCGGGGGCGCTGTCGACGCTGCTGGAGAGCGCCACGACGGCCGACGGGCCGGGGTTCCCCAGCGGTCACGCGCTCGGGACGACGATGGTCTGGGGCGGGCTGGCGCTGGTCGTCGACTGGGGGACGAGCCGTCAGCGCTTCGCCGGCGCCGCCGCGGTCGTCGGGCTCGTCTCGCTCTCGCGGCTCGTCCTCGGGGTCCACTACCTCGTCGACGTGGTCGTCGGGACCGCGGTCGGCGCGCTCGTGCTCGGCGCGCTCTACCGGTTCGCCGACGGGGGGACCGAGCCCGGACGGGTCCTGGGTGTCGCCGTCGCCGTGGGGGTCCTCGGCCTCCTCAACGGGCTCACGTTCGACAGCGTGGCTGCGATCGGCGGCGCCGTCGGCGGCTGGGTCGTCTGGCGAGCGGTCGCCGATTCGACGCCCGTCCACCCGACGAGCGGCAGGGAGGTCCTCGCTGGGTTCGGCGTTCTCGCGGGTGCCGGAGTGCTGTTCGCCGCGCTCGAAGCGTACGAGCCGCCGCTGGTGCTGGCGTTCGCCGGGACCGCGGTCGCCGTCGGCGGTGTCGTGGGCGCGCCGCTACTGGGCGAGCGCGCGGTGTGAGCGCAACGTAACCCTCAAACGCGTCGTGTCCGAGGTATCGGCATGGACCAGCGGTCGCGCGCGTACGTCGCTTCGGGGGCTATCGTCGGCATCTTCCTGCTCGTCCAGCTCGGGGCGCTCGCGCTGGTCGGCCCGTTCCAGTCGGCGGGCTACCAGGCCACCGCCGACCCCCAGGACCCGACGAACAGCCTCGTCTACGTCGCCTTCATCCTCGTGATGACCGGGGTGATGCTGGCGATCATCCGCTTCGACGTCGACTGGCTGCTCCGGCTCCTGCTCGTCGGGACCGGCGCGTACGTCGGCCTGTTCGTCTTCCGGGTGCTCGTCCCGCCCGTCTTGACCGTCCCGCTCGGGGGCGTCTCGCTCAACGCCGTCGCCTGGGCCGGGGGGCTCCTGCTTGGCGTCGCGCTGTGGGTCCACCCGGAGTGGTACGTCATCGACGCCGCGGGGGTCGTGATGGGCGCCGGCGCGGCGGCCCTGTTCGGCATCAGCTTCGGCGTCCTCCCGGCGCTCATCCTGCTGACCGTCCTCGCCGTCTACGACGCGATCAGCGTCTACGGCACCGAACACATGCTGACGCTGGCCTCCGGCGTCATGGAACTCAAGGTACCCATCGTCCTCGTCGTCCCGCTGTCGCTGTCCTATTCGTATCTCGACGCCGGGACGCCCGCCGCGGTCGACGACGACGGCGACGCAGAAGACGCGGACGCTCCGGACGACCCGGAACGCACGTCCACCGACGGCGACGCGGTCGGCGCAGACGAGGCCGCGACGCCGGCCGCCAACGGCGGGTCAGTCGGGGAACCGACGGCGGACGCCGACGCGGCTGGGGACGCCGACGACGACTCCGAACTCGACCGCGAGGCGCTGTTCATCGGGCTGGGCGACGCGGTGATCCCGACGGTGTTGGTCGCGAGCGCGGCCTTCTTCGCGCCCGCGACGGTCCCCACCGTCGACCTGCTGGTGGTCTCGGCGGCGCTCCCGGCGCTGACCGCCATGGTCGGGACGACCGCCGGGCTGGTCGTCCTGCTGTGGATGGTCCTCAAGGGCCGCGCCCACGCCGGCCTCCCCCTGCTCAACGGCGGCACTATCGCCGGCTACCTCCTCGGCGCCGTCGCCAGCGGGCTCTCGCTCGCCCAGGCGACCGGGGTCACTCCCTACCTGTGAGGGCTCATCCCGACACTCGAATGGTCGGTTCTATCCGAATAAATGAATCGTTGGCGGAGGGAAGCCGTCGTATTGGGGACGTATATACAGAATATTAGGACGTTCGGTGGCGTATGTCCACAACGCTTTAGGGGGTGTGTGAGAGGATCACAGATAGGATGAGCAAGAGCGAACCGTCGACCTCGGCGACTCCGAAGCGATCGGCCACGCCGCGGCTCAGTTTCCGCGCCGGAAGCGACCGCGGTTGCCCCCACTGCGGCGACGTGGCGCTGGCGTTCGACCCGAGCGCGGACCGCGCCCGCTGCCGGAGTTGCGGCGAGGCGGTCTGACCGGAGACCACCATGAGCATCGGCGACAGATCGCGCGACCGGGTCGGTAATCGTCTGACAGCCCGGAGCGACCGCGCGACACAGGGACCGTGTTCGTACTGTGGGCTCTCGTCGACCGACGGCGGCACGACTGCCCGGCCTGCGGTATCACGGTCGAAGACGGCGACTGACCGGTCGAGCCGTCCGGCGGTTCACTCCTCGAAGGCCCGGCTCGCGGGCAGGAACTCGATCTCCTCCCCCAGTCCGGCGTCGACGGCTCTCTCGTAGAGCATGTGTGCAGCGGCGACCGTCTCGATGGCGGTGCCGCCGCTGTCGAACAGCGTCACTTGGTCGTCGCGAGTCCGGCCCGGTTCGACGCCGGCGACGACCTCTCCGAGTTCGGCGTGGACGTGGTCGTCGCCGATCGCGCCCTCCTCGCGAGCGAGCAGGTAGGCGCCGGCGTCGCGCTCGACGCGCTCGCGCAGGTCCGGGACGTACGTCGACCGCGCCACCGTCTCGCCGTCGACCTCGCGTTTCTCCGGGTCGTACTGTCCCATGCAGGTGACGTGGGCGCCGTCGGCCAGATCGCTCCCCTCGAACACCGGTTCCGAGGCGGTCGTGGCGGTGATCACCACGTCCGCGTCGGCGACCGCGTCTGCGCTGGAGTCGACGGCCCGAACCGTCGGGTCGAGGTCCGCGTCCATCGCACCGGCGAACGACTCTCGGCGCTCGGGCGTCGGCGAGAAGACGCGAACCGTGTCGAAGTCGCGGACGGTGACGGCCGCGCGGATCTGGCCGCGGGCCTGCGAGCCGCTCCCGATCACGGCGAGGTCGGTCACGTCGTCGCGGGCGAGGGCGTCGACACCGACCGCACCGGTCGCGCCCGTCTTGAACGGGTTGAGGCTCGCGCCGTCGAAGACGGCCAGCGGCGCGCCGGTCTCGGCGTCGAACAGCGGGAGGACGAAGTGGGCGTCACCCGACCCGAAGCCGCCGGTGTACATGTACCCGCCCATCGCGCCCGTCTCGGGCAGGATCGCGGTGTAGCCGGTGAGCATCCCCGGCGGGTCGCCGCCGGTGAGTCGCGTGCGCGGACGAGCCGGTGCGCCCTCGCCGCGCTGTCGGTACCCCTCGCGGACCGCCTCGACGTACGCTTCGGGCGTCGCGAGTCCCCGCACGTCGTCGCTGGTCAGGAACAGCGCCGTGCCGTCTGTCATAGCGTCCGATAGGGCCAGCGGCGGCTTAGGGGTGTGGGAACGCGAAGAAGGTGAGAGAACCGAGAGATCGCAAAGCAGACGAGGGGAACGGAGCAGCCCGGACGTTCAGTCGGCGGGCTGGAACCCGTCGTCCGCCGGGGCCGAACGCGGCGCCGAGTCGACGGGACCGTTGACGAACATCGCGTGACCGATGAGGCCGACGGCCACGACGGACGCGATCGGGATGGCCGTCGTGAGCGCGAAGCCGAGGACGCTGAGCAGGGCCGCGATGCCACCGAGCGCGAGCGGGATGAGGCCGAGAACGAGGTCGTAGTATCGAGTCATAATGTATCATGAACTACAGGGTAGTAATACATAAGCGTTCCCCAAAATGAGTCGGTACCATTCTTTATTACCCCTGCATACTTGCTCTGTAGCCACTGAGTAACTAACAGAAAACATCTCCATAACTTATCAATCGGCTTCGGCGGTGCGAACCCCTCGAACGCCGCGAAATCGAGCGCCGCGCAGTCCGGAGTCGGTCCCGAGGCTTCAGGCCACTACAGAGCGAACCGCGACCGACGTCGGGCCGGACGCTCGTGCCGACGGTCGGATCTGCCGGTCGGTCACTGGGCGCCGCCACTGTACACCCGCGCCACCTGCTATCACGATCGAGAATTTCGACGGCGGAAGACGGCCCGGACGATCGTCGGCAAGGCCGAATAAACGTGGTGAATGCGTCGTAGAGCATCTCGTACGGCCATTATCCCGTGTGATACTCTGGCACATGCACTTATGGTCGGGTATCGGCAAGATAGCGATGGAGGTCGAGGCGGCACGCGCCGGCTCACGATACAATGACGCCAGACGCAACGGACGACCCCGACGGACGAACCGGATCGGACGAGGAACGGCGACGCTACGCCGAACTCAACATCGGCGACGAGGAGTTCGTCATCTACGACCGCGAGAACCACCAGGCGTGGCTCCAGTCGACAGTCGCCGTTCCGGTCGAGGAGTCCCAATGACGGCGGATCCCGACGGGGTCGCCCTCGGCGCGGACGTCTCCCTCTGGTATCGGACGACAGACTGACCCCCCACACCCACCCCACCGCAGCGATCCACCCCCTGCGTTCACCTGCCCCTGTGCGGTACTGTCGGGCGCGGTCGTCAACCGCGCCGCTTTCTCTCTTCGTTCCAGCGACGCGACACGCGTCCAGTGACGCGAGCGAGGTCAGCCGTCCGACGCGAGGACGCTCACCGCGATGCGCCACGGAACCAGCAGCGCGAGCGTGACGACGACCGAGACGACGAAGAAGGTGGCCGCGGCCCCGCCCGGGACGACCGCGGTCGCCCGGAGCGCCTGCGCGATCAGCGCCGCGCCGATCCAGGCGGGCACGGTCCGCGCGACCGCTCGTCTCGCGGAGTCGTAGGCGTCGGCCGTGTAGGCCCCGGCGAGCAGGGCGGCGACCGCCCAGCCCGCGGCGAACGTGAGCACCGTGGCCGCGACGCGGCCCGGGTTCGCCGTCGGGTCGATGCTCTCGTGGCCGGCCGTCACGCCCAGCAGGACGAACGCGGCGATACAGGCCAGGTCCCCGAGCGCGACCAGCGCCGTGAACGGCACGGGTTCGACGCGGTGGGCGAGCGCCGTGCGAACGGATGTCATCACTCGAAGGGAGGCGTCGCCGCCCCTTCACTGGTTCGATGGGGCGTCGGCGTGACGACTGTCGTCAGCCGTTCCCTCGGCGTCGCGGGCGCCGTCGGTCGTCCCGTCGGCACTCTCGGCCGGCGCGCCTTCCTCGCCCGTCCCCGCGGGTTTGACGCCCGCGACCGTGTAGCCGAACCCGCGGTCGGGGACCGACGCTCGAAACCCGCCGGCCGCCATGCGGTCGGCCAGCGCGTCGGCGGCGAGAAAGCGCGAGTCGAAGCCGACGAGGCGTTCGGCCGCGACCAGTCCCCGACCCCGGAGCGTCGTCGGGTCGAACTCCCGGATCACGAGCGCGCCACCGGGCCGAAGCGCGCGGTAGGCCGCCGCCACCACGCCGTCGGCGTCGGCCATGTGGTGCAGCGCGTCGACGACGAGGACCGCGTCGATCGATTGGTCGGCGACCGGGAGCCGGGCGGCGTCGCCCTGGACGGTTTCGAGCCCGTGACCGCGGGCCTCCCGGAGCATCCCCCGGGCCGCGTCGAGGACGACCGACTGTGGGACGTCCAGCGCGCGCGAAGCGCGCCCGGTCCCGCCGCCGACATCGAGGACCCGTTCGACCGGTCGCTCGGCCAGGTCCAGCCCCGCCGTCAGCGTCGTCGGGTCGGCCGCGTACATCGCCCGGTCGTACAGGCGCGCGAACCGGTGGAAGACGCCTACGTCACCGAGTGCCATGCCGCCGACTACGGTTTCCTCCGGAATAACGGTGGCCGCGGCGGAGACGGGGGCCACCGGCGGGGACGATGCCCCGAGTCGGCCTCCGCTCACCGCGTCCTACAAGGGGCCGCGTCCGGTAGCCACGCTCGATGGAGTACGTCCTGCTGGGGTGGCCCGAGGCGGGGCCGACGCTGACGCTCGACTGGCAGCGGTTCAGCTACGCCGGCAAGTTCGTGATGTCGAACACGGGGAAGGCGGTCGTCCGGACCGGCGAGGTCGCGGGACCGCCCGTAACCGACGACGGCGACGCCGCCGCCGACGTCGTCGCCGCGGCGGCGTTCAACGAGGACCGCACCGACTCGTCGGTCTGCTGGATCCGCTACATCACCGTCCGCGAGGACCGCCGCGGCGACGGGATCGGTCCGGATCTCGCCGCGTTCGTCGCCGCCCGCGCCCGCGACCGCGGCTACGACCGCGCCCGCATCGCCGTCAACAACCCCTTCGCCTACCAGGCGCTGTACCGCGCCGGATTCGCCTTCACTGGCGAGGAGACCGGCGTCGCCGAACTCGTCCTCGACCGGCCGCTGGGCGAGGGGAGCGGCGCGACCGACGCGGGACGACCGGCCGCCGACCGCTCGCGGTCGACCTACCAGGCCGGCCTCGATATCTATCGCGAGCGCGCCGAGACGGACGACGGTCCGGGGCTCTCGGCGGACGAACGCGAGTTTCTGGTCGAAAAAGGGAACTCGGGTCCGCCCGGCCCCGTCGATCCGCCCGCCTGATGGGTCGCGACTCGACCGTCTGCCTCAGGCCGCGACTTCCTCGTCGTCGACGGGCGACTCGAAGACGCGGGCGCCGCAGTCGTCGCAGGTGACCGCGGCGACGGTCCGGCTGGTACAGCACGATTCGACGGTCTCGGTGCCGAACGACACCGGGCTGTCGCAGTCGGGGCAGGTCTCGAGGAAGATACGCAGGCCGTTGCAGACCTGCCCGCGGTCCCGGGCCGACAGCCCCGCCCAGCCGGGTAGCCGGTCGGCCAACAGCGTCGCCGCCGCGAGGTCCGCGTGGAACGCCGCTTGGGACTCCCAGGAGCCGACCCGCCGGCCGTCGACGCTGACCGCGAAGGCGTTGGCCACCGCTTTCGTCGTTACCTCGCCGTCGTCCAGACCGAACCGGTCGAGCCAGGGGCCCAGGTCGTCGTCGGCCCGGATGGCGTCGATCTCGGCGCGCCACGCCTCCTCGAAGTTGGCGGTCAGACAGCGGTCGTCGCCGCGACACGGCTCGATCGCGCCGGCGCGTTCGAGCAGCGCCTCCGGATCGACCGGTTCGCTCGCCATCCGATTCGTCTCCCCACCGCTCGCGGCCGCCGCGGCGCCCCCCTGGGCAGCGTCGTCGTCGGCCTCCGCGCCAGCGCCGCTCGCGTCCGTCCCCCCGCCCGCACCGTCGCCGACACCCGCCGCGATCCCCTCGGGCGACGCTTCCGGCGTCTTCCCGAAGGCCGCCAGCACCGAGGCCGGCAGGTACCGTTTCGTCAGCGCCGGCGTCCCGGGGACGAGATACCCCCGCAGCCAGATCGCCGCCAGCGAGACGGCGAGGACGCCCGTCGAGACGCCGACGGCGGCCGTCGAGTAACCGGCCGCGACGAACCAGGCCCCCAGCAGCGTCGCCCCCACCGACGCGATCCCGACGTTGAGTACTGTACACGGCAGACAGCGGTTCTCGCCCGTGTACTCCGGGCGGCGCAACCGCGTCACGAGTGACCCCAGCATACCTCCCCGTTCACGCCCGACCGAATTGAATGTGACGGACGACTGAAACCACGTTCGTGGTACATAGCTGATCGGTTCTCGTGCGGTCACGACGCCCTCGCGGGTCGGGGGATTCAAACCGGGGCTGGACCTATCGGTCGGTGATGGGAAACGCAGACCTCCGGGATCTCGCCGCTATCGACGAGGTGCCGTTCGACGACCTGTCGGGGTCGCTCGTCGCCGTCGACGCGCACAACTGGCTCTACCGGTACCTGACGACGACCGTCCGCTGGACGAACGACTCGATATACACGACCGCCGACGGCGAGGAGGTCGCCAACCTCGTCGGCGTCGTCCAGGGGCTCCCGAAGTTCTTCGAACACGACATCACGCCCGTGTTCGTCTTCGACGGGAGCGTCGTCGACCTCAAGGACGACGAGGTCGAGCAACGCCGCGAGGACCGGGAGAAGCGCGAAGAGCAACTCGAGCAGGCCCGCGAGGAGGGCGACGGCGTCGCCGTCGCGCGGCTGGAGTCCCAGACCCAGCGTCTCACCGACACGATCCTCTCGACGACCCGCGAGGTGCTCGAACTGCTCGACGTGCCGGTGATCGAGGCGCCCGCGGAGGGGGAAGCCCAGGCGACGCACATGGCCCGCGAGGGTGCGGTCGACTACGTCGGGACGGAGGACTACGACGCGCTCCTGCTGGGGGCGCCGCTGACGCTGCGCCAGCTCACCAGCAAGGGCGACCCGGAGCTGATGGACTTCGAGGCCACCCTCGACGACCGCGACATCACCTGGGAGCAGCTGGTCGACGCCGCGATCCTCATGGGCACGGACTTCAACGAGGGGATCTCCGGGTACGGACCCAAGACCGCGGTGACGGCCGTCCGCGAACACGGTGACATCTGGGGCGTCTTCGAGGCCGAAGACGTGTACGTCGACAACGCCGACCGGATCCGCGACCTGTTCCTGAACCCCGCCGTCACCGACGACTACGAGTTCGACCGCGAGGTCGAACCGGACCTCGAAGCGGCGCGCGCGTTCGTCTGTGAGGAGTGGGAGGTTGCGGAGGACGAGGTCGAGCGCGGCTTCGAACGCATCGAGCAGTCGGTCGTCCAGACCGGCCTCGACCGCTGGAGCTGACCGCTCGCTACCGGCCCGTTCGGGCCCACGTCGCCGACGCGCACACGCAAGCGAGCCGGCCCGGAAAGCCGCCGTTACTCGCCCGAGAGCGGCCTTACTCGGAGTAGCGGGCGCTACCGAGCGCTACCCCGAGGTTACCGAAAAAACGGTTTGCCGGCTTTATCGGCGGAACTTCCTAACGGTCGATGGAGTCACACCGATGACAGACGAATCCACAGACCGATCAGCGACGGGTGAACCGAGCCGACGAACCTTCCTCAAGAGCGGCGCGCTGGCGACCGGCGCGCTCGCCGTCGGAACCGGCGCGGTCGTCGCCGGACAGAGCGGCGACGACGGCGACGGCGAGGAGAGCCAGGAGACGGGCGGACAGTTCGCGTCCGTACAGTTCGCCAACCAGTCCTCGGACGGGACGACCGTCAGCGTCGACGAGGTGACGCTCTCCGACTCCGGCTACGTCGCCTTCCACGACGTGAGCCTCTTCGAGGGCGACGTGATCGAGAGCGTCGTCGGCGTCTCCGAGTACCTCGAACCGGGCGTCACCTACGGGACCGACGTGACGCTGTTCGACGTGGCCGGCGCCGACTTCGAGACCGAGAGCCTCACCGGGACCGGCGCGCTCGTCGCGATGCCCCACCGCGAGACCGGCGACGACGAGTCCTACGACTTCGTCGATAGCGAGGGCGAGGAGGACGGGCCGTTCGCCGAGGCCGGCCTCCCCGCCGTCGACCTCGCGTTCGTCGACGCCACCGGCGGTGGCGAGGGCACAGCCACGGAGACGCCGGACGGCATGGGAACGGCGACCGCGACGCCCGACGGCACCGGAACCCCGACGGACACACCCGACGGGACGGCGACCGGCACCGAAACCGGGAGCGACGACGCCACGCCGTTCGCGACCGTCGACTTCGAGAATCAGGCGGTGGCGGACGACGCCGTGACCGTCGGCGAGGCGCTGCTCTCGGAGGGCGGGTTCGTCGCGCTCCACGACGCGCGCCTGCTCGGCGGCGAGCTGTTCGAGAGCGTCGTCGGCGTCTCCGAGTACCTCGAACCGGGCGTCCACCGTGCGGTCGAGGTCGCGCTCGACGATCCCTCCGCGATCGCGGAGGTCCCCTTCCCGCCCGCGCCGGCGAAGCCGCTCGTCCCGATGCCCCATCTGGACACCGACGACGACGATTCCTACGACTTCGTCGACAGCGAGGGCGAAGACGACGGGCCCTACACCGCCGAGGGCCAGGCCGTCGTCGACCTCGGGTTCGTGACGACCGAGGACGAGGGCACCGACACGGGGACGGCCGAGGGCGAAGACACCGACACGGGGACGCCCGTAGGGACCGATACGGAGACGGCGACCGAAACCGGAACGCCGGACGGCACGGAGACGGCGACCGAGACGGACGCGGGGACGGCGACCGACATCGCCTGACGGGTGGCCCGGCCGCAAACGCCGCTATCGGTGCCGTCTAGACCGCGTCGGCCTCGTCGATGGTCGCCTCCTCGTCGGCTTCGAGACCGAAGCGGTCGACGAGTCCGTGGACGTCGTCGCTCATCGCGTTGAGGTGTTCGGCGGAGTGGGCGACCTCGTCCATCGCGGTCGTCTGGTCGTCGACTCCGGTCGAGATCTGTTCGACCGAGGCCGCGATTTCCTCGGCCAGGGCCGTGTTGTCCTCGACGATCGCGGTGACCTCCGCGGCGTTTTCCGCCTGCGTCTCGACGGCGTCGGTGATCTCGGTGACGCCCTGGCTGGTGGCCTCGACGTGGTCGCGGATCGCGTCCAGGCGATCCCCGACGGTTTCGACGGCGTCGGCGCCGTCCTCGACGCGACGGTTCGCCTGCCGGACGCTCCCGACCAGTTCGTCGGTCTGTTGCCGGACCTCCTCGATGATCCGCGCGATGTCCTCGGCGGAGTCCTGGGACTGCTCGGCGAGGCTCTTGACCTCCTCGGCGACGACGGCGAACCCCTCGCCGGCCTCCCCGGCGCGGGCCGCCTCGATGTTGGCGTTCAGCGCCAGCATGTTCGTCTGGTCGGCGATTTCGGCGATCATCTCGACGATCTCTCCGACCTCCGTCATCGAGGCCTCCAGCGAGTCGATCCGCCGGGCCACGTCGTCGGTCGCGTCGGTCGCCCCGCGGATCTCGCCGACGGCGCTCTCGACGTCCGCGACGCCCTCGCCGGCCATGTCGGCGGCCTCCGCCGAGCGGTCGTCTATCACGCCGACGGTGGCGGTGATCTGCTGGAACGACGCGGAGAGGTCCTCGACGGTGGCGCTGGCGCGCTCGGAGCGCTCGGCCAGGTCGTCGGCGCCGTCGGCCAGCTCGCCGGTGGAGGCGTCGATCTCCTCGACGGACGCGGTCACCTCCTCCGAGGAAGCCGCCAGCTGGTCGCTGGTCGTCGCCAGGTCGTCGGACTGGGCGGTCAGCGCCTCGACGACCTGACGGATGTTGTACACCGCTCGCCCGAGGTCGCCGTTCATCGCGTCGAACTCCTCGTACACCGCACGGATCGCCTCGAAGTCCTCGTCGGGTTCGGGCACGCTCGGGTCGACGGTGAGGTCCCCCTCGGCGAGGCGAGCGAGCTTGTCCCGGAGGTCGTCGAGCGCGCGCTCCTGGTAGTCCTCCAGTGCCCGCTTGCGGCGCCGTTCACGGCGCCGCTCGGTGATGTCGTCGTAGACGGCCAGCGCACCGACGCGGTCGCCGTCGTCGTCGGTCAGCAGCGTGACCGTCCGGCTCACCGGCGTCTCCTCGCCGTCGACCGTCAGCGTCGCCTCGTCGTCCTGCACGTCCCGGTCCTCGGTGAGCGCTTCGCCGACCGCGTCGGTCACGTCCGCGTCCCACAGCTCGTGGGGATGGGCACCGACCGCCTCGGCCGCCGTCGTCTCGAACAACGCGAGCGCCTGGTCGTTGACGTGCGTGATCGCTCCGTCCGTGTCGACGACGACCGTCGGCTCGGTCAGTCCGTCGAGGATACTCCCGACCAGCGCGGCGGCGTCCGCGCCGGCGTCGTCGCCGACGGCTCCCGACCCGTCGTCGGCCCGGACCGGCTCACCGGGGTCGGTCGACCCGCCGCCCGTCTGCATCCGAGACGCCAGTAGCGAGAACATATCGAAACCATGTGGGTCCTTCCCAAAGTGCGCTCTTCCTAACGGCATTGGGCGCGTTCGAGGGTGGCCCAATACTGATAGGGGCGTCTCGGACGGGGAGATATCACGGCTGAAAACGGCTCGGCCGGGCGGTCACCCCTCGAAGAGCGAGTCGAACAGATTCGCCTGCGCTCGGCGGAGATGTTCGGCGAAGGTGGGCTGGGCGACCGACAGGTCCGCGGCGACTTCCTCGCCGGAGCTGCGGCGGGGCCACTCGAAGAAGCCGGCGTCGTACGCCGCGAGCAGGGCGGCGCGCTGACGGTCGGTGAGCGCGTCCAGCGGGTCGGCTTCGGCGGTCGCCGGGTCCGTCCGCTGTGCGAGAACCGACGCCTCGTGGTCGCCGCCGACTCGCTCGACGAGGTCTCGCACGTCTGTCTCTGGGGGGACGCGGGCCACCAGTCGGGCGTGGCCGTCCGCGAGGGTGAGGCGGACGACCCGGCCGCCGCCGGCGCGAACCGCGTCGGCCGCCGTGCGGTCGACCGTCGTCACCTCGAAGCGCGTCCGGTCGCCGGAAGCGGAGACGACTCGGCCGCTGGCGACGCCGGCGGTGGTTGCGAGCGCGTCGGTCACGGCGTCGGTGTCGGCGGCCGTCTCCGCGTAGAGGAGACAGGCGTCGTCGGCCGCCGGGATGGCGCGGGTGACGGTCACGGCCTCGCCGACCGCGTCGGCGAGCGGCCCGACTGGGTCCGGCCACGGGTCGACGCGGACGACGAGTTCGACCCCGTCGCCGGTGCTGGCCGCCCGGCGGCGCTTGGCGATGCCGGTCGCCTCGGCGACCATGTCCGCGAGTTCGGACAGGACCGTCGCCGTCTCCTCGTCGAAGGTCCCGGGGGCGTCGGCGCAGACCGTGAGCACGCCGTGGGGGATCCCGTCGTGGACGAGCGGGAAGGCGGCGACCGAACGGAAGTCGCGCGACAGCGCCGCCCGTCGCCAGGGCGCTCCGCGGAAGTCGCTTGCGACCCGGTCGACCACCACCGGCTCGTCGGTCCGGGCGGCGCGGCGTGTCGGATCCCCTCCCTCCCCATCGGCCAGGTCTTCGGCCGTCTCAACCGCCTCGAAGTACCCGTCACCCCGACCCGCGGTCGCCCGGGTCGTCAGGTCGCCGTCGGCCCCGTCGCGGGCCGAGAGCGCGACCAGCGAGAACCGGTCGACGGCCGCCAACCGGGCGCAGACGAGGTCGGCCACCTCCGCGGGCGTGTCGACGCCCACCAGCGCGTGTCCGATCCGGCGAACACGCTCGTTGACCTCGTTGAGTCGTTCGAGCCGGCGATGTTGACGGGACAGCTCGGCGTCGCGCGCGGCCAGTTCGCGCTTGCGGTCCACGTTGTTCAGCGCCGCCTCCGCGTTTGCTGCCAGCAGGTCCGCGAGTTCGACCGTCCGGTCGTCGAAGGCGCCGACCGCCGTCGACCCGGCGAGCAGGATACCGTGTTCGCCCAGCGGGACGAACAGCTCCGAGCGGACCGCTGTCTCGGGGTTGTACACCGCTTCGGCGGCGCGCACGTCGTCGAAGACCGCGACCTCGCCGCGCATGAACGCCCGCCAGGCCACACCCTCGCCCGGGCCGAACGTCGGCACCTCGTCGACGACCGCGTCCGCCCCCGCGTTCTGGGCGACCGGTTCGAGGACGTTCGCCGCCTCGTCGAACAGGAACGCGCCGACCACTTCGATGTCGAGCAGGTCCGTCGTCGCCGCGACCACCCGCTCGCAGATGGCTTCCTCGCTCTCCAGTGGGAGCAGCTCCCTGGTCACGTCGTGCAGCGCCGTCAGCGTCTCCTCGTGGTCCCGGTAGTCCGAGACGTCCCGACCGACGCCGGCGAACCCGACCACGTCACCGTCCTCGTCGGTGATCGGCGCGCCGTTGAACTCGTACGGTACCCGCTTCCCGTCGCGGGTAACCAGGTCGGCCTCCACGGCGTCGGGAACCGACTCGCGGTCGACCTCTCTCAGGGACTCGGTGACGCGGTCCCTGTCCTCCGCCGCGACGAAGTCCAGCGGCCCCATCGTCGCGATATCGGCGGGGCCGTAGCCCGTCACCCCTTCCAGGTGGTCGTTCCACTGGACGGGCCGCCCGTCGGCCGAGAACGCGTAGAGCACGTCCGGCACCGTCTGCAGGAGCGTCTCGGTCAGCGCCCGGTCCGACCAGTCGTCGAACTCCTCGAGTTCGCCCGCTACGAGGTCGGCGACCCGTTCGACTACTTCCCGGGCGGTCGCCCGGTCTCTGCCGGCCGCCGCCTCGTCGGTGAAGCAGACGACGCCGAACGGGTCGCCGTCGACCGTCACCCGCCGCCCGGCGAACCAGCCGGCCGACGCGCCGTCTCCCGTCTCCACCGTCGCGTCCGAGTTCCGGACCGCCGTCCCGACGCGTCGGTCCGAGACGGCGAACCCGCTCGACCCGTCCTCGGTCACGGCCGTACGAACGGTCCAGCCGTCGTCGCCGACACGGACGAGCGCGCCGCTCGCACAGTCCAGGGCCGTCCGCCCCAATTCGAGAACCGCCGCCAGCTCGTCGCCGCCGAACCCGTCGTCCGGGTACCGTTCCGCTCGGTTTGGGGGGCGGTCGCACGGGTCCCCGGCCAGTCCGTCTGTCGTGGTTCGTGGGTCCTCTGACATCGATGATCGGGGCGTCGTTCCGTCTGACCGATTCCAAGGAGTACCCCGTCATAAGCGTCCGGGAGGCAGTATCAGCCGAAAGATTCGGGATACGATGCGTGAAAGAATCGTCCGACTCACCCGGGACAGCCGACTCCCCACGTCTGGTCGTCGGGGATCACGGGCACGTCGACCGACAGATCCGAGCCGTGGTCGTCGAACCGCATATCGACGGTCGCGCTCGCGGAGTTCCCGCCCTGGGACACCTCGAACCGGACCGCCGACCGCAGCGGGCGATGAGTCTCGGCGTCGAGCCAGACCCGGACTTCGGCGTTCTCGACGCTCGGGCCGCCAAGCAACGAGCGGTCCCGGCGCTCCTGGTACTTCGTAAGCGCCTCCGTCGTCGGGTGACCGACCAGCAGGACCGCCGCCTCGCCGTCGAGCGTGCGAGTACCGTTGTGGAAGAGCGAGCCCGATTCCAGCAGTGCGAGCTGGCGCGCCGCGGGCGTCGCCATCGTCCAGTCGTCGGTCGTCACGTTCTCGACGCCCCACATGTCCATCCCTATCGGTCCGCCGCACTCCCGGTAGGCGGTCCGGTTTATCAGGTAGGACTCGTACGTCTCGCGGTCGCGGACGCTCGTCGAGTGCATCCGGCGCTCGGCCGTGTCGACAGTGCCGTTCATACCTATCTCGACCCGTTCGGTCTCGCCGTCGGCGGTCGCGACGACGCGCAGGTCGCCGTCGAAGCGGTAGCCGTCGGTGGCGTTGGCCGCGTCGCGGGCGTCGGCGAGCGCCTCGACGGCGCGCTCCTGGCGAGTGTGGTCCGCGCCGAGGACGGAACACCCGGCGAGGAGGACGCAAGCGGCTATCGCGAGGTGGAGGGGGGGCCGGTTCATGTCGACCGGGAATCACCCGGGCGGCAAGTGTCTTGGGGCCACCGGCGTCTCCGCGAGCGTTCGGGACCGCCCGAGCGAGCGTCGCGGTCGGTGTCTGGTGGGGTCGCGGCCAGCGCTCCGGTCGGCGCTTCGCCCGAGCGCGTGGGAGACTTCGGTGGCTTTTACGCCTCTCGAATCGACGCTTCGACCATGTCAGACGAGGAATTCCGCACGGAGGAGGACAGCCTCGGCGAGATGCAGGTTCCCGCGGACGCCTACTGGGGCGCCCAGACCCAGCGCGCCGTCGAGAACTTCCCGATCAGCGAGGAGACCTTCGGGCGCCGGTTCGTCCGCGCGCTCGGCGTCGTCAAGAAGTCCGCGGCGCTGGCCAACGACGACCTCGGGCTCGTCGAGAGCGAGAAAGTCGAGGCCATCGTCGAGGCGGCCGACGAGGTCATCGCCGGCGAACACGACGACCAGTTCCCCGTCGACGTGTTCCAGACCGGCTCGGGCACCTCCTCGAACATGAACGCCAACGAGGTCATCGCCAACCGCGCCTCCGAGATCTACGGCGCCGAGATCGGCTCTCGCACCATCCACCCCAACGACCACGTCAACTACGGCCAGTCGTCCAACGACGTGATCCCCACGGCGATGCACGTCGCCAGCCTCGAAGCCGTCGAGAAGGACGTACTCCCCGCACTGGAGACGCTCGCCGACGCGCTCGGCGAGAAGGAAGACGAGTTCGACGACGTGGTCAAGACCGGCCGCACCCACCTCCAGGACGCGACGCCGATCACCCTCGGCCAGGAGTTCTCGGGCTACCGCACCCAGATCGAGAAGGGCATCGAGCGCGTCGAGAACGTCCGCCCGCACCTCTCGGAACTCGCACTGGGCGGCACCGCCGTCGGGACGGGCCTGAACACCCACCCCGAGTTCCCCGCGAGGGCCGCCGAATACATCAGTGAGGAGACGGGCGTCGAGTTCCGCGAGGCCGACAACCACTTCGAGGCCCAGGCCGCCCACGACGCGATGAGCGAGGCCCACGGCGCGCTACGGACGGTCGCTGGGAGCCTCAACAAGATCGCCAACGACCTGCGCCTGCTCGCCTCCGGTCCGCGCAACGGGCTCGGCGAGATCGACCAGCCCGAAAATCAGCCCGGCTCGTCGATCATGCCCGGCAAGATCAACCCCGTCGTCGCCGAGGCCGTCAACCAGGTCCACAAGCAGGTCGTCGGCAACGACGCCGCCGTCTCCGCGGGCGCCGCCGAGGGCCAGATCGACCTCAATCTCTACAAGCCGGTCCTGGCCAACGACTTCCTGCAGTCGGCGCGGCTGATCGCGAATGGCAGCGAGGCCTTCGCCGAGAAGTTCGTCGCGAAGCTCGAAGCCGACCGCGAGCACTGCGCGGAGCGCGTCCAGCAGTCGATGGCGCTAGCGACGGCGCTCAACCCCGCCATCGGCTACGACAAGGCCAGCAAGGTCGCAAAGCAGGCGATGGCCGAGGGCAAGACCATCAAGGAGGTCGTCGTCGCCGAGGGCTACCTGAGCGAAGAGGAGGCCGACGAGGTGCTCGACCCGGCGAAGATGACCGAGCGTGTGATTCTGGGCGACGAGTAGGGAGGTACGAGCGGAGCGAGCACCTCCGAAATACGAGCGGACATCATCCCGGAGTGCGGGCGGTTGCATTGACCGACGCGGTCGCGCGGTCTTCCCCGTCGACGGCGGCCCGGGCCTCGTCGATCCAGTCGGGCGGGGTGACCGAGACGTTCCCCACCTGACGGTAGGCGTACTCGTACTCGATGCGGGTCGGCGTCCCGCGGCGTTCTGTGGTGTAGCTGACCGAGAGCCGGCGGACGAACCCGTCGGGCGTGACGACGGCGCCGACCGAGTAGTTCGCCGCGTACTCGCCGTCGACGACGCCGCCGCCGTCGCTCTCGACCCAGTACCGGCGCTGGCCGTCGACCTGTCCGACGGAGACGGAGACGTTCCTGAGCGACAGGTACGACTGGACGCGGTTGGCGGCGACGAGCGCGACGATCTGGCTGTCGTTGGTCGCGGGCCGGGCGCGATACAGCGGTCCGTCCACGTCCTGCTCGCGGACGTAGCGGGTGTCGCCGTCCGAGTACCGTTCGAGCGCGGGCTGGTACCCGAGCGTGAGGCCGGTCCAGACGACCCGCCGTGAGCGACTCCAGCGGTAGGTGTCGCCGTCTTCGAGGCGGACTGTGCGGGTTCGGTTGCGCGCCTCGGTCCAGTTGCCGTCGCCGGTCGCGGTCAGCGTCCGCCGGCGCTCGGCCCAGACGTACGAGCGGCCCGTGACCGCCCGGACGTGCGCGGACGCGAGCGCGCTCGGACTGATGGTCCCGCCGGTCGTCACGCCCGGTGGGAGCGGCGAGGGCGCGACCGTGTCGGTCGGGGCGGTCGTGGGTACGGGTGCGGGCGTCAGCGTCTCGACGGGGCCCTCCGAGTCGCCGCCGTCGGCGACGATCGAACAGCCCGCCAGC
This sequence comes from Halosimplex carlsbadense 2-9-1, assembly GCF_000337455.1. Classification (GTDB taxonomy): domain Archaea; phylum Halobacteriota; class Halobacteria; order Halobacteriales; family Haloarculaceae; genus Halosimplex; species Halosimplex carlsbadense. The sequence goes on from NZ_AOIU01000013.1 coordinate 43,302, forward strand.
ACGACGAGGCCGACGACGACCAGCGCGCGCCCGTCCATGGGAGCGAGTACGAGCCGGACCGGCAAAACACCTCGGCGGGGTTCGCGACCGCGCCGAGACGGTGAGACGGAGTCCTTTTTGTCCACCCGGTCGCAGACACGCCCAATGAGCGACGCCGACTACGACTACGAGGACCTTGGGCTGGTGGCCGGGCTGGAGATCCACCAGCAGTTGGACACGGCATCGAAGCTGTTCTGCCCGTGTCCGACGGACCTCCGCGAACCCGAGGAAGCCGGTCGGACTTTCACCCGCTATCTCCACCCGACCAAGAGCGAACTCGGCGAGATCGACGACGCGGCGCTGGAGGAGAGCATGGTCGACCGGGAGTTCGAATATCTCTCCTACGACACCACCTGTCTCGTCGAGGAAGACGACGAGCCGCCCCACCGCGTCGACCGGGAGGCGATGGACGTGACCATGGAGATCGCCCAGCTGCTCGACGCCAGCGTCGTCGACCAGGTCCACGTCATGCGGAAGATCGTCGTCGACGGCTCGAACACGACCGGCTTCCAGCGGACGATGCGCGTCGCTGGCGAGGGTGCCATCGAAACGGACGAGGGCCAGGTACGCATCGAGGACCTGATGCTCGAAGAGGAGTCCGCCCAGCGCGTCGCGGAGACCGATTCGGGCGTGCGGTTCTCGCTCGACCGACTCGGCATCCCCCTGGTCGAGATCGGGACGAAGCCGGACATCCGCTCGCCCGAGCAGGCCCGCGACGCCGCCGAGCGCATCGGGATGTTGCTGCGCTCGACCGGCCAGGTCAAGCGCGGCCTGGGGACGATCCGCCAGGACGTGAACGTCTCCATCGCCGAGGGCGCTCGGGTCGAGATCAAGGGCGTCCAGAGCCTCGACGACATCGACGACATCGTCCGCAACGAGGTCCGCCGGCAGGTCGAACTGCTGGACATCGCCGAGGAACTCGGCGAGCGCGACGCCGCGGTGGGCGACCCACAGGACGTGACCGAGGTCTTCGAGGGGACCGACTCGGGCGTCATCGGCGGCGCCCTGTCGAGTGGCGGCAACGTGATGGCCGTCCGTCTGGACGGCTTCGACGGCCTGGTCGGCCGCGAGATCCAGCCGGACCGCCGCCTGGGGACCGAACTCTCGGACCACGCCAAGCGCCACGGCGCCGGCGGCATCTTCCACACCGACGAGCTCCCCGCGTACGGCGTCACCGAGGCCGAGGTCGCCGACTTGCGCGAGGCCGTCGACGCCGGCCCCGAGGACGCGGTCGCGCTGGTCGCCGACGACCCGGAGACGACCGCGCTGGCTATCGAGGCGGTCGTCGAGCGCGCCGAGGCGGCGATGGACGAGGTCCCGGAGGAGACCCGCGACGCCACCGAGGAGGGGACGACCCGCTACCTGCGCCCGCTGCCGGGCGCGGCGCGGATGTACCCCGAGACGGACGTGCCGCCGGTCGAGCCCGACCCCAGCGAAGTCGACCGGCCGGAGCTGCTGACCGAGAAGGTCGAGCGCTACCAGGCCGAGTACGACCTCGGTTCGGGGCTGGCCGAGCAGGTCGCCTACGGCGAGTACATGCCGCTGTTCGAGCGGGTGGTCGGCGAGGGAGTCGACCCGACGCTGGCGGCGGGGACCCTGGAGTCGACGCTGACCGAACTCCGGCGCGACGACGTGGCCGTCTCCCGGCTGACCGACGACCACCTCGCCGACGCGCTCGCGCTGGTCGACGGCGGCGAAGTGCCCCAGGAGGGGCTGGACGACCTGCTGCGGGCGCTGGCGGCCGATCCCGACCTCGCGGCCGAGGCGGCCGTCGAACAGGAGGACCTCGGTGGCGTCGGCGAGGACGAAGTGCGCGAAGCGGTCGTGCGCGTCGTCGAGCGCAACGCCGAGCAGGTGGAAGCGGAGGGCATGGGCGCGTTCTCGGGCCTGATGGGCGAGTGCATGGGCGAACTGCGCGGGAAGGCCGACGGCGACACGGTCAGCAGCGTCCTCCGCGAGGAGATCCAGGAGCGAGCGTAACATGGAGGCGACCCGACGCCGCGGGCTGGCCGCGCTCGTCGCGACGGTCCTGTTAGCCGCGGCGACGCTGGCGCTGGCGTCGGTGCCGCCGCGGCCGCTGGCAAGCGTCGTGACGCTCGTCGGGTCGCTGGGGCTGCGAGTCGCGACCGACTGGCTGGCCGTCGTCGCGCTGCTCGCGCTGGCCGAGCGCGTCGCCACCGGCGACGGGTCGGTGACGCGGGCGAGCGTCCGCCGGCTGACCCTCGCGGTGTTCGTCGGCGCGGCCGCTATCGAAGCGTCGCCGCTCGTGCGACTCGTCGCGGAGGCCGACCCCGTCGCGACGACGGCCCTCGTCGAGGGAGTCGCGGGCGCGGTTCAGAGCGGGCTGTTCGCGGCCGGGCTCGTCGCCGCGACCGCCGCTGGCGGCGCGGCGCTCCGCGATGCGCTCGGGGACGAAGCCCGGGCGGGTCTGCCGATGGCGCCGAGCGAGCGCCGACTCCCCCGGGTCGAACCCGGTGCGATCGTCCGGGTGGCGCAGGTGCTGGGCGTCGTCGCGGCGCTGTGGCTCGGCATCGAACTCGCGACGCGGCTGGCGCTGGGCGCGCCGTACGTCTGGCTGGCGGTCGCCGACGCGGCCGTCGCTGCGCTGGCCGGCGCCGTCGACTACGGCGTGCTGGCGGTCGCGTTCCTCGTCCTCGCCGTCGACGGGGCGGACGTCCGGACGGTCGTCGGGGGGACGGCCGTGGTCTGGCTGGTCCTCGTCGTCGGCGGCATCGCGGTGGCGGTCCTGAGTGCCGGGCTCGGCGTGGCGCTCATCGGCGCGACGGTGACGCCGATGGGCGCCGTCGAGGCCGCCGGGATGGGACTGTGGCCCGCGCCGGACTCGTGGACGCAACTGCTCGCGACCGGCGCGTTCCTCGCCGGCGCGGTCGGCCTCTCGGTCGTCCAGCGGACCGTCCCCGAGTCCGAGCCCGAGTCCGCCAACGCTCGGGTCGACGACTCGGGGACCCCGCGATGAAGTCGACCGCCCACGCCGCGATCTCGCTGGTCGTCGGGCTGGCCGCCGTCGTCGTGGCGCCCCCGCCGATCCCGGCCCCGGCGGTCGTCGGCCTCGCCGTCGCGGTCGGCGTCGGCATCGACTTCGACCACTTCCTGCTCGCGCGGTACAACACCGGCCACTGGGGCGCCGCCAGGCGCTGTCTCCGCGACCCGCGGATCGTCTTCCTCGACCAGGACGCCATCTTCGAGGCCGGCGACGTGGGGTCGCTGAACCGACTGCTCACCCACGTCGTCATCGGCGGGATCGCGGTCCCGCTGGCCTACGCGTGGATCCCTTACGTGGGCGCTATCGTCGCGGTGGCGCTGTACGCGCATCTGCTGGCTGACCTGGTCGCGGCCGCGCGGACGAGCGTCGTCGTCGAGCGCTCGTCGCTCGACGCCGAGCGAAGCGCCGACGGCGGCCGGAGCGAGCGCGGCTCGCGGTGAGTCGGCGGTCGTCCCCTACAGGTCGACGCCGGCCGCTCCGATCGCGTCGGTCCGCTCACGGTGCCACTCGACGTCGGCCCACATCCCTTCGAACTGCGGGCCGCAGAAGTTGCTCGTCGAGATGGCGGTCCAGCGGCCGGTCTCGGCCGCTCGCCGGGTCCCGAACGCACAGACCTCTTTGAGCCACTCCCAGTCGAGGCCGGGCCAGTCCTTGTAGTGGATGAGCGCCCACGACTCCGTCGTCGCGAGCGGGAGGCCGGTCTCGCGGGACCACTCGGCGGCGGCGTCGATGGCGGCGCCGAGTTCCGACTGCCAGTAGTCGGGTTCGTTGCGGTAGCGGCTCTCGGCCTCGTCGACGACCCATTCGTAGTGGTCCGCGCTGTCGAGGTCGCCGCCGTCGCGCTCGAAGTCGTAGTAGTCGGTAGCGTTCATCAGCCAGACGTGCGGTTCGAGGAGATCCATCTCGTCGGCGGGGTCGCGGCCCCAGGTGTCGGGCCCGACCGTCTCGGAGAGGCAGTACTCCTGGTTCGGGTAGGCCTCCCGGACACCGGCGATGGACTCGTTTATCCACCGCCGGCCCGCAGGCGAGTCCCGCGGCGTCCGCGGCTCGTCGGGGTCGTTGAAGTACGGCGCCCACTGGTGGAGCGGGAACTCGTTACAGAGGTCGACCCAGCAGATAGCGTCGAGCAGGCCCGCGTCGGCGATCCGGTCGAGGGTGTCGACCCACACCGACGACAGATCCGCGGGCGTCCGGATGCCCATGCGCGCCCGCGTCTCGTCCGCGCGGAACCACGACGACAGGGCGACCGACACGTCGCGGTCGGCGCAGGCGCCGATAAACTCCGTCAGCGCGGGCGTGACTTCGACCCGACAGGTCGCGGGCGCGCCCCAGTCGCAGGCGTCGAAAGCGGGCGGCAGCGTCCACTCGCGGTCGGGGTCCGTGCCCACGAAGTGCGGGTAGGCGTCGATGCGGACGGCGTCGTAGCCCCGCTCGACGAGTTCGTCGAGCGCTCGGTCCCAGTCCTCGTAGCCGCCGCCCGGGTACCGGCGCTCCAGCCAGGAGAAGTCCCACATCGCTATCGCCAGCGGCGAGTCGCGGTCCGCGAGTGTCATGCGGTCCGGTCGCTCCCGCGGTACTTAGTCGTGGCTGCGAGTCGACCACGTCCGCCCGGTCAGTCTCGCTCGCCGTCGGTGTCATCGGTGTCGTCGCCTTCCAGCCGGTCGACCTTCTGGCCGGCTCGTCGGAAGACTCCCCGGAGCGTCTTCGCCTCGCGGCCGGTGGGGTGGGCGCGACCGACGAACCGCCGCCACAGCCGCCCGGCCTTCGCCCGCTTCTCCTCGGGGTGGTCGATCGCGTCGAGGAACTCGCCGAACTGCTCGTGCAGTCCCTCGACGGCGCGTTCGTCGGCACGCTGGTGGCTCGACTCGGGATGTTGGGTCTCCGCGACGGTCAGGTCTCGGAGTTCGTAGCACACGACGGTCGCCGCCTGGCCGAGGTTGAGGACGGGGTACTCCCCGGAGGCGGGGATCGAACACACCTCGTCGAGGCGGGCGAGTTCCCCGTTGGTGAGTCCGACGCGCTCGCGGCCGAAGACGACGCAGGTGTCGGCGTCGACGCCGCGGAGGCTGTCGGCCAGGTCCGCGGGCGTCCGGAAGGGGTAGCGGGTGTGGCTGCGCTCGTCCTCGTTGGTGACGGCGGTGCAGCCGACGGTGTGGAAGTTCTCGACCAGGTAGTCGAACGAGACCTCCCGAGCGTTCGGCAAGATGTCTTCGCGGGCCTGGCCGGCGAATCCGGCGGCCTCGCTCTCCGGACCGATATCGGGCGGGTCGACGAGGTAGAGGTCCGAGAGCCCGAAGTTCTTCATCGAGCGGGCGATGGTGCCGACGTTGCCGGAGGTCTCCGCGTCGACGACGGCGACCGAGATCCGGGGGCCACCGTCGCGGTCCGGACCGCCGCCGGCCGTTTCGTCGTCGTTCGCCCCGTCGGCCGTGCTGTCGCCGCTCATCCGTCGAAGTCGATGTCCGACAGGTCCATGTCGAGCGCGTCGAGTTCGTCGTCGTCCATCTCCTCGATCTCCTCTTCGAGGCCGGGCAGCTCCTCGTCGGGGTCGGGCGCCTCGGGCACGTCCTCGGGGTCCTCCTCGACGTGTTCGAGTTCGAAGCCGTCGGGGGCGCGGCCGCCGTCGAGGAACCACTGGTGGAACCGGTCTTTCAGCTCGCGCTCGCCGGCGTGGCGCGTGCCGCCCTCCTCCTGAAACCAGTAGACGAAGTCGGCCTCGTGGTCGTCACAGAGGAGGACCTCACCGAGGGCCTCGCCGTAGATGGCCTGTGCGGGGTTGCACCGCTGGATCTCCTCCTCACCGTGGATCAGATAACAGCAGTCGCAGGGCTCGCCCATCATCGCCGAGAGGCGGACGATCCGCTCGCGCGTCTCGGCGTCCATGTTGTCCAGCGGACGGATCGTCCCGTCGGCGGCGAACACCGCCTCCTCGTCGAACCGCCAGCCGCGGAGCCCGATCGAGACCTTTCCCATAGCCGGTCGTAGACGACCGGTCGACAAAAAGCGCCCGTGTTGGCGCCGACGCCCGCCTCGGCCGTCTAGTCACTCGACTGACCCGACTATTTATGATGGTGTGGCACCGACCAACACACATGGTCAGTTTCGTGGCCGTCATCATGTTCGCGGTCCTGGCGGCGATGGCGCTGGGGCTGGTCGCGTTCGTGGGGTCGGTGGCGCTCGGTCGCGTCGCGTCGCTGTCGTCGCGGTCGGAGGCGGCGATGCCGTCGCACTACTCGAGTCTCGTCCACACGACGCCGTCGAAATACCCGGGCTACTGTCCGGAGTGTAAGACGAACAACGACCCGGACTACACCGTCTGCCGGAACTGCTCGTCGAAGCTACCCGAGTCGCGCTACCGGCGGGACACGCGGACGACCAACACGCTCTTCGACGAACAGTAGCGCGGGCGTCGCCTGCGCTCGCACCGTACCGCTTTTGCACCCGTGGTCCTGACCCCCGCGCATGCAAAACGTCGACGCCGCGGGCCTGGGGATCGGGGACGACCATCCGCCGCGAATCATGGGCGTACTCAACGTCAGCGAGGAGTCGCCCTACGACCCGAGCGTCTTCGACGACCCCGGCGAGGCCGCGGGGTACGTCGACGACGAACTGATCGACGAAGGGGCCGACATCGTCGACGTGGGACTGGAGTCGGCCAACAAGAAGTTCGACGTGCTCTCGGCCGCCCAGGAACTCGACCGGCTCGACACCGCGGTCGAGACCCTCGAATCGACATCGGGCGACGCCGTCTGGAGCATCGAGACGCGCTACGCCGAGGTGGCCGAGGCCGCCCTCGACAGGGGCTTCGACATGGTTAACGACATCGCGGGCTTCGCCGACCCGGAGATGCCGGCGGTCTGCCGCGAGTACGACGTGGCCGTCGCCAAGATGGCGAGCCCGCCCGATATCACGAAACCCGGGGCCGTGCGGGCGACGCCGTGGGCCGAGCGCCGCTCGGCCGAATGGGCCGAAGGGGCCGACTACGTCGACCAGGTGTACGAGGCGCTGCAACAGAACGGCCTGACCGACAAGACCATCGTCGACCCCGCCTTCGGCCGGTGGTCCGAGGACCAGACCATCGAGGACGACCGCGACACCTTCCGGCGGCTGCGGGAGTTCCGCGGGCTCGGCGCCCCGACGCTCGTCTCGATCAACCGCAAGACGTTCCTCAGATCGCTGGCCGACCGCTCGACGGAGGGCGCGCTGCCGGTCAGCCTCGCCGCCACGTCGATGGCCGTCGAGCGCGGCGCCCACGTGATCCGTACCCACGACGTGAGCGAGACGCGCGACGCCGCGCTCGTCGGCGACGCGTTCGCCGGAGAGCGAGCCCGGAGCGCCGGTGGCGACGGTGAACTCAGCGCCGAGGAACTCGACGTAACGACGCCGGGAGAGGCCGCGCGCCACTTCGAGCGAGCGGGCGTCGCGGCCGACCCCGCCGCGGCGGTCGGCCGCCTCTACGCCGTCGGGGGCCTCGACGAGTCCGCCCGCGAGGCGCTGCGGTCGGCCGCGGCCGCGACGGACTGCCGGTTCGTCGCCGGCGACGAGGAGGGGTTTTTGTGGGGGTCGGCCGGTGCGCTGGCCGACCTGGCGACCAGAACCGACGTGCCACGGGCGCTCGCCGGGACGCTGCCGGGCGACGGCCAGGGTGACAGGTGAGAAAACTTATACCGGATGCGCCAAAACGGGTTGGTGACGGCCGAAAGGGCACCTGGGTAGGGGTACCTTGTACGTGCCATTTCGGCTAATCCGGTTTATTGGGGCGCAACTCGGGTAGATACGGCTATGGAATTTCACGACTGGGACCCCGTCTACGCCGCTATCCTGGCCGATATGGGGTTCGACCGGGACGGCGACGAACGGGCCCGCGACCTGCTCGTCGATCTCGTCAGCGACGGAACCGCCCGGGGAGAGGACGACCTCGACCGAGGTGCGCCCGCGTCAGACGCCGGTGCCGATCCGTCGGGGAGCGACGGCGACCGCGAGGGACCGCTCGCGGTCGCGGACCTCGATTTCGACGGTGAGACGGTTGCAATCGTCGGCGCGGGGCCGTCGCTCGGCGACGAACTGGACGTCGTCCGGGGGGCCGACAGCGTCGTCGCGGCTTCCGACGCGGCCGCCGCAGTACGCGAGGCCGGCCTGGGCGTCGACTGCATGGTCACCGACCTGGACGAACGGAGCGACGTGGCCCGCGAGCTGACCGTCGAGGGGACGCCCGTCGCGGTCCACGCCCACGGCGACAACCGCCCGGCGCTGCGCGAGCGGGTGCCGCGGCTGGCCGTCGAGTGGGTCCTGCCGACGACGCAGGCCGCGCCCGCCGGGCCCGTTGTCGACACGGGCGGGTTCACCGACGGCGACCGCGCGGCCTTCCTCGCCGACCACTGCGGCGCCGCCCAACTCGTCTTCGCGGGCTGGGACTTCGACGACCCGGACGTGGGTCCGATGAAGGCCCGCAAGCTCGTCTGGGCCGAGCGACTGCTTCGGTGGCTGGAGATTCGCCGTGGCGAACGGTTCGCCGTCCTCGACGGCCGACGCGAGGGCATCGACGAGTCGGCGCTGCCGGTGTGAGTCCGCGCCCGACCGGCGAACGACGACCCGCCGTCCCCGTTCGCCACGCCGGTCGGAGCGCCCGCTCTCACCCCGTCGAGTTCGACTCTCCCGAACGCGACGGGGCAACCCTGGTCGTTCGGGAGACACCGTCCGGCCTTCCGGAACGGATCGCCGCCTCACCGTCGTATTCAGCCGATATGCGGCGGTTCGAAATCCTTAATGATCCCTGCTCCAGTGACAGGGACATGGTTGATTCGGAGGGCGATCGGTCGTGTCGCACCGTCTGTCGTCGCGGGTTCGTCGGTCTCCTCGGGTCGGTGGGGCTCTCGGCGCTGGCCGGCTGTGGGAGCGGTGGCTCGGACGGCACTGCGACGCCAGCGGGCGCGGGTGACGGCGAGACGACAGAGACCGGTGGGTCGACAACCGCCACCCAGCGGCCGGCCACCGAGTCGGCGGAACCGGCGACCGACTCGTCGACCGCGGGACCGGACCCGACGTCGCGACCGGGCGACGCGCTGGCCGGATCGCTGCCGACGCCGGACACGGCGGCGGTCGCGCGGCCCGACGGTGAAGCGGGCGGCCTCGAAGTCCTCGACTGGGCGGGCTTCTCGGGCGCCGTCTCCTACACCTTCGACGACGGCCAACCTTCCCACGCCGAGCACTACGACGCGCTGCAGTCGACGGGCGCCAACATGACGTTCTACCTCTCCGAACAGGTCGACTTCGAGGGGGCCGATGCGACCTGGAAGCGGGCGGCGGCCGACGGCCACGAGATCGGCAACCACACGACGAGCCACCCGTACGCGGACCTCTCCGGGAGTAGCTTCGGCGACCCCCTCGACTCCCCCGCCGCGGAGATCGAGCGCTGTTCGACGTACATCACGGAGGCGACCGCCCAGCCGGACGTGTGGACGATGGCCGCGCCGTTCGGTGACGACGGGTGGGCCGACCACGCGGAATCGGGGGATCTGTTCCTCAACCGCGGCGTCGGCGGCGGGGCGGTCGCGCCCGGCGACGGGGCCGACCCCTACGATTTGCCGTGCTACATGGCCCGGGAGGGAGACACCGCCGAGACGTTCACCGAGCTGATCGACGGCGCGCGCTCCGCGGGCGAGTGGCAGATTCTCCTCTTTCACTCGATCCTGCCGACCGACCAGCAGTGGTACGCGCCGGTCGATATCGACGCGATCACCGACAGCGTCGACCACGCGACCGGGCTGGGCGACGTGTGGGTCGACACGGTCGCGAACATCGGCGCCTACTGGCGCGGCGGGCAGATCCTCTCGGAAGCCGAGCGGACCGAGTCAGGCGGGGAGACGACGTGGAACTGGTCGCTCCCCGACGCGTTCCCCGCCGACCAGCACGTTCGGGTGACCGTCGACGGCGGCACTCTGTTGCAGAACGGCGGAGAGCTGTCGTGGGACCCACACGGCTACTACGAGGTGAGCCTCGACGCCGGGTCGCTCACGCTCGCGCCGTAGCGCGCTCGACCGACCGCGCCGATCCGTGTCGTGTGCTCCCATCCGTCGATCGACCGCAAGCCTTCTGTCGCTCCTCGGACGAGTGACGGTGTGCCTCCCGATCCCGTCTCGCCGACCGACCGAGAGGTGTCCGACGAGGCGGTCCGCGGGATGGTCGCCGCCCTCCGGCCCGACTGGACCGTCGCGTCGATCGAGCGGAGCCCACACGGGACCGACTTCGTGGCGACGCTCGCCGTTCGGACGCCGGACGCCCCCCGGACGGTCGTCCTGAAGGCCACGACCGCCGACCTGGTCGACCCGCCGATCGCTCGGTCGGAGCCGCGGCTGTTCGAACTCGTCGGCCGGGAGACGAGTATCCCGGTCCCGGCGGTCTTCGGCTACTGCGACGACCACGACGACTTTCCGGCCCCGTTCTACCTCGCCGAACACGTCGACGGGACGAACCTGGAGGACGACCCCGAGTCGCTCTCCCCGGCAGCCCGCGAGCGAGTGGTTCGCGACGCCGGCCGGAACCTCGCCGAGTTACACGAGCTGGGGCCGCTGCCGGCGGTGGGGAGCGTCGGCGTCGCCGACGGGGAGCTGACGGTGCTGGACACCGACGAACACCCGCGGGCCGACGACTTCCGCGAGCGACTTCTCGAAGACGCCGAGGGGACGCTCGACCGACTCACCGACGGCGGGTACTTCCCGGAACTGGCCGACGACCCCGAGCGGTTCGCCGACCTCGTTCCGGCCGTCCGCGAGCACCTGCGCGACGTGATCCCAGCCCTCCCCGAACCGGGCCCGCCGACGTACAACCACTGGGACTACCGCTACGGGAACCTCCTGCTCGACCCCGAGACGGGGGAGACGAAGGCGGTGCTCGACTGGGCGAACCTCTCGGCGGCCGACCCCGCCTACAACCTCGCGAAAGTGGAGTTCTCGCTGCTGAAGCCCGTCCGCGACGACTCCGAGCGGGTGGCGACCCTGCGAGACATCTTCCGGTCGGCCTACGCCGAAGGTCGCGAGGACTGGACGTTCGACGAGGCGACGCTGGAGCGGATGGCCGTGTATCGGCTGACCGACCGACTGGACGCGATGGCGTGTCTGGCGCTGTGGTACGAGGACGCGACGCCCGCCGAGCGCGACGAGCGCGCGGCCGAACACCGGGCGTTCCTCGCCGAGCGCGTGCCCGGCGTGGACTGCTGAGCCGGCAAACAGCGAGCGGCGGAGCGGCCCCGCGAACGCTACTCCGAACGGGGCCGTCGCGCCAGGCCGTGGGTTCCATCGGTATCGACGGCCCGACGCGCGGCGAGCCAGACACCGAGCCCGACGACACCGACCAGCGCGGCGTCCGTGGCTGCCTGCGGGAGCGCCTGTTCGACCGGTGTCCTGAACCCGGCCCCGGCCGCCTGTGCCCGGACGTAGTACGCCGGGAACAGCAGCGCGAAGTCGGCGAGGAGGACGACGCCGACGCCGAAGCCCAGCGCCAGCAGCGCGACCGAAGTCGCGACCAGAAGACACTGAGCGGTAACGCCGACGTACCGCGGTATCCCGGGATTCGGCAGTGCTACCCCGGCAAGTGCGGAACACGCGGTGCCGGACAGCAGACCGCCGATCAGCCAGCGTCGGCCGCGAGCGGTCGTGTCTCCGAGAAGCGCTCGGGTCACGTCCATCGTCTCGGACGCCGGTTCGCCCCGTCCACCCGTAACTCTTTGGCGACCGTCCGACCGCTCGCGGACGCGACAGGGCTTACAGACCGGCGCCGACGGAGCTAAGCCCCCGCGGGCCCGCACCTCGGCCATGACCGACCTCGACTTCCTGCGCGACGCCGTCGGCGCCGACCGGGTGTCGACAGACGAGTACGCCCGCGACGAGCACGCCGGCGACTGGGGCACCCACCCCGAGGACGAGGTTCGCCCCGACGCCGTCGTCTGGCCGACGAGCACCGAGGAGGTGTCGGCCGTCCTCGCCGGCGCCCACGAACGGGGGATCCCCGTCACCCCCTACGCCGCGGGCACCGGTCTGGAGGGCAACGCCGTTCCTGCCCACGAAGGCATCAGCATGGATACGACCCGAATGGACGCCGTACTGGACGTTCGGTCCGACGACCTCCAGATCGACGTGGAGCCGGGCGTGCTGGGGACCGCGGTCGACGAGGCCGCCGCCGAGCACGGATTGGCGTTCCCGCCGCTGCCGTCGTCGGGCGACATCTCGACGGTCGGCGGAATGATCGCGACCGACGCCAGCGGGATGCAGGCGGTGAAGTACGGCGTCGTCGCCGACTGGGTGCTCGAACTCGAAGCCGTACTCGCCGACGGCACGGTCGTGACAGCCGGAAGCGAGGCCGTCAAGTCCTCGGCCGGCTACAATCTCAAGGACCTGCTCGTCGGCAGCGAGGGGACGCTGGCCGTGGTCACGCGGGCGACGCTCCAGCTGGCGGGCCGGCCCCAGCAGGTCCGGGGCGGCCGGGCGGTGTTCGAGACGTTCGACGACGCGGCGGGCGCCATCGCCGACGCCGTCCAGTCGGGCGTCGACGTGGCGAAGATCGAGCTGATGGGGTCGTTCGCGGCCGAGGTCGCAAACGAGTACGTCGGCACCGACCTCCCGGACGCGCCGATGGTCTTCGTCGAGTTCCACGCCGACCACGGGATCGACGAGGAGATCGAGTTCTGCCGGACGGTGTTCGCCGACTACGACCCGCTCTCTTTCGAGATCGCCGCCGACGAGGAGATGGCCCAGCTGTGGGAACTCCGCCGCGAGATGGCCTACGCGCTCGACGAGTACCGTGCGGGCCTGCGGCCGCTGCATCCCGGCGACGTGACCGTCCCGATCGGGTCGTTCCCGGAGATCGTCCGCCGCGCCCGCGCCGAGGCCGACGAGCGCGACCTGCCGATGGCCTGCTACGGTCACGCGGGCGACGGCAACCTCCACTACGAGATCCTCGTCGACCCCGACGACGAGGCGATGGTCGAGCGCGGCGAGGCGGCCTACGCGGCGGTCGTCGAGGCGGCCATCGACCTCGGGGGGACGGCGACCGGCGAACACGGTGTCGGCCTCGGCAAGCGGCAGTTCATGGAGCGCGAACACGGCGCGGCGGCGGTCGCGGCGATGCGGTCGATCAAGGACGCGCTGGACCCCGAGGGGGTCCTGAACCCCGGGAAAGTCTTCCCCGACGACCCGGAGTGAGTAGCGGACGCCGCCGTTCGCGACCCGTCGGTCAGGTACAGTCGACGCCGGGGCCGGTGTAGATCTGGCCGGCGGCGGCGTCGTCGGTGCGGAACAGTTCGGTCCCGTCGATCAGGATCTGGTTGTTGTACCCGCCGTCCATCCGGAGGAACTTGAACCGGCTCTCCGAACAGCCGGGCTCGAACAGCATGTACACGTCGTCGGTCGGTTCGACGGCGCCCGGAGTCACTCGTACTTCGTCACCGTCGACCTCGAAGGCGTCTGCCATCTCGGCGCGCTCGTCGTCCGATGGCGGCGAGCGCCAGTCGGTGACGCTCCCGACGTTGTCGGGGAAGACGACGACGTAGACGGGCGACCCGACCCCTTCGAGGGTCCGGTCGTAGCGCTCGACGTACACCCAGGGGTTCGTCGTCGGGAAGTCGGTGTCGCCGACGACGCTGTTCGGGCCGTCGGGGTCGATGGCCAGCGTGAACTCGTAGCCCTCGTCGGCGAGCGGAACCTGTCGGCTCCCCACCTGGGCGTAGGCGAACCGGGCGGCCGAGCCGGAGAAGTCGCACGCCGTCGGCGCCCGCACGTCGTGGTCCTCGATCAGGTACGTGCGGTCGTCGCCCGCGTCGGCGCGTACCCGGACGGTGTCGCCCTCGTTCAGACAGCGCAGCCGCCGCGCCTCCTCGGTGTTCCCCCCGTCCCACGAGTACGCCTCGCGGCCGTTGACGAGGAGCGTGAACGGGACGCCCTCCTCCATGTACTGGGGGTCGACGACGACGGCCCCGTCGTCGCGTTCGATACCGAAATCCGCCCCCGGACGGACCGACTCCTCGCCGTCGCTCGGCAGGAAGGTCAGCGCGCCGACGACGAGCACCATCGACACCACGAGCGTCACCGCGACCAGCAGGACGACCGAGAGCACGGACGTCACGCCGCGCTCCCGGTCCTCTCTCGCCCCGTCCTCCGCGTCTCCGAACATCGCTGCTTGCCCGACCGTTTCTCGCTATCCGTCATAAGCGACAGGTCCCGATTTCGGCGTCTGATACCGACAGCGGGGCGCACGGCGGTGACTTCCTCGGCCAGACACTCACTCCGGCGCCAGTGCCCGCATCGTCGCCGAAATTTCGTCGGGCTCGGCACCCCGTGGGAACGACACCGAAACGGCGTCGACGCCGTCGATCGACTCCCAGTCGGCGTAGCGCTCCCGGCACTCGTCGGGCGTCCCGGCGATCCCCAGGTCGTCGAGCAGTTCGTCCGAGATCGCGGCCAGCGCGGCCTCCTGGTTCCCGTTGGCCCACTCGCTCGCGATCTCGATCGCCTCGTCCTCGTAGCCCTGCCGTTCGAGGGCCTCGCGGTAGAAGGTCCCCATGGCGCCGACGTAGAACGCGAGGTGGTTCCGGGCCAGCTCCCGGGCGCGCTCGCGCTCGTCCAGCGCGATACACGGCAGCGAGAGCGTCACGCGCAACGATTCGGGATCGCGGTCCCCGAGTTCGGCGCCCCGACGGAGGTCCGCCAGCCGGTCGCGCAGGCCCTCCCGCGTCAGCATCAGCGCGTGCCAGCCGTCGGCGAACCGCCCCGCCAGCTCCACGGATTTGGGTCCCATCCCCGCGGCGTCGATCCCCGGAAGCGTATCCGGTGGATCACAGCGGAGACGCAGCCCCGAGAGCTGGAAGATATCGCCGTCGTACTCGACGGGGTCGCCCGAGAGCACGAGACGGACGATATCGATAGTCTCGCGGGTTCGCCGGAGCGGGTTCCCGTACTCGACGCCGTGCCATCCCTCGACGACGGCGGGACCGCTCGGGCCGAGCCCGACGCGCAGGCGCCCGTCGGAGACCTCCTGGAGCGTGGCAGCGGTCTGGCCGATCAGCGCCGGCGACCGCGAGTAGACGTTCGCGATGGAGGTGCCGATCCCGATGTCCTCGGTGCGCTCGGCGATGGCCGTCAGCGTCGTCACGGCGTCGCGACCCCAGGTCTCGGGCACCCAGGCCCGCTCGTAGCCCAGACCCTCGGCCTCGCGGGCGAAGTCGACGAGGGTGTCGATCGAGGGCTGGGCGGCGACCGGCAGGAAGACATCGCGGGTCGGTCCGCCGTCGGTCACTGCGGACCCTCCGTGGTATCAGATCCCATACGATCACTCGGGCGCGGAGGTCCAAATAGACCCGTAGCACTCGCGACAACTAACTCGGTGTTTGAAGTTGTCGGGACCGGTCGTCTTCAGTCGTCAGCGGGTTCCTCGTGGCCGTAGGGGTCGACGAACTTCGGGAGGTCGGGCACGTCCGAGCCGTCGTGGTCGCCGACCGGCGGGCGGTTGACCTCGGCGGCGGGCGAGCCCTCCAGGTCGGTCTCGTCGTCGATGGCCTCCATGGTTCCCTCGCCCTCCTCGGCGGCCTCGCGGGCGTCCTGGTCGATGCGCATCGAGCAGAAGTCGACGCCGCACATCGAGCAGAAGCGCGCTTCCTTGTAGTTGTCGCCGGGGAGCGTCTGGTCGTGGTAGTCGCGGGCGCGCTCGGGGTCGAGCGCGAGTTCGAACTGCCGGCGCCAGTCGAATTCGTAGCGGGCCTCCGAGAGGGCGTCGTCCCAGTCGCGGGCACCGGGGCGGCCGTTCGCCACGTCCGCGGCGTGGGCGGCGATGCGGTAGGCGGCCAGCCCCTCGCGCACGTCCTCGGCGTCGGGCAGCCCGAGGTGTTCCTTGGGTGTGACGTAACAGAGCATCGCCGCGCCCGCGCGGCCGGCCTCGGTCGCGCCGATAGCGCTGGTGATG
Organism: Halosimplex carlsbadense 2-9-1; assembly: GCF_000337455.1. Classification (GTDB taxonomy): domain Archaea; phylum Halobacteriota; class Halobacteria; order Halobacteriales; family Haloarculaceae; genus Halosimplex; species Halosimplex carlsbadense. The sequence goes on from NZ_AOIU01000013.1 coordinate 59,293, forward strand.
TGGTCGTAACCCGGCGCTACGTCGGTCACGAGCGGGCCGAGGACGTAAAAGGGCGCGCCGTCGCAGACATCCTGCTGGCGCTCGACGTTGTCGGCCACCTCGTCCATCGGCACGTGGCCCGGCCCCTCGACCATGACCTGGACGCCGTGGTCCCACGCGGTCCGGGTCAGCTCGCCGAGCGTGTCGAGTTCGGCGTATTGGGCCTCGTCGCTGGCGTCCGCGAGGCACCCCGGCCGGAGACCGTCGCCGAGGCTGAAGGTCACGTCGTGTTCGGCGAAGATCTCGCAGATCTCCTCGAACTTGGTGTAGAGGGGGTTCTCCATCCCGTTCTCTTCGATCCACTGGGCGAGGATGGAGCCGCCCCGCGAGACGATGCCGGTCTTGCGGCCGTCGGTCAGCGGGAGGTGCTCCATCCGCACGCCCGCGTGGATGGTCATGTAGTCGACGCCCTGTTCGGCCTGGCTCTCGATCACGTCGAGCAGGAGTTCGTGGGTCAGATCGGCCACGTCGTCGACTCGCGTGACCGCCTCGTAGATGGGCACCGTCCCGACGGGCACCGGCGAGTACTCGACGTTCGCCTCGCGGATCTCGTCGAGGTCGCCGCCGGTCGAGAGATCCATCACCGTGTCGGCGCCGTAGTGGACGGCCGTGTGGAGCTTCTCCAGTTCGTCCTCCAGATCGCTCGTCGTCTCGCTCGCGCCGATGTTGGCGTTGACCTTCGTCCCGAACTCGCGACCGATGATCATGGGATCGAGCGACTTGTGGCCGTGGTTCGACGGGATCACTGCCTGCCCCTCGGCGACCTGCTCGCGGACGAACTCGGGGTCGCGTTGCTCCCGTTCGGCGACCCGCTCCATCGCCGCCGTGACCGTTCCCTCCCTGGCGCGTTGCAGTTGCGTCGACATCGATTACTAGGTTATACCACTGGATTATAAACATTGGTGGTCCGACCGGTTGCGGGTGCGACAGCGGTCGCTACCGGACGGATCGGTCACGAGAAGATGAAGCCGGACGACGCGGTGGGAGTCGGTGCCGATATCGGGCTGCTACCAGTCCCCGATGAGCCTGTTGGGGGTGTCGGAGTCCTGCTTCTCGTCCTCCGAGGGCGGGGAGGCGTCCCGGCTGGCGACGGTCCGGAGGACGAGACAGCCGCCGAGGAAGGCGACGAAGCCGACCGCGCCCCGCCGGATGCCGACGTCCGGCGCCCCCACTACCGGTCCGTCGGCGATCGCGATTTCGAAGGCGACCTCGGCCGTCACGGCGCCACCGACCAGAAGCAGCGCGAGCGCGACGACGGTGCCCACGACGGAGACGAGCCGTTCGTTCGACACGGGTCGGGATACCATATCGATGATTCGACCTGTCGGTTGATAATCTTTTTCACGAGGCGGGGTTCCGGGACGACGAGCGGGAACGACCGGCGAGACAAGCCCGTCGCGCTCGAACTCGGCCACCCCGCCTGGCGAATCACGGACCCCGGGCGCGGGTGGTCCCCGTGGTCGCGTCGCCGTCGTCCGCGGCGGCGTCGGGGTCGTCCCGGCCGCCGCCAGCCGAAAGGAGCGTGTAGCCGGCGACGGCGGCGGCGACCCCGACGGCCCCGTGCCGGACACTCGGCCCGGGGACCCCGAGCGATCGCCCCGAAGCCAGCAGCAGCAGCTCGAGCGCGGTCTCGGTCGCCACTGCGACGCCGCCGACCGTCAGGGCGAGCCCGGCGAGGATCACCAGGAGCGAGACGAGCCGCCGACCCCGGGACGGTGCGCGGCTCACGTGTCGAACTGGTAGGCGTCGGCGGCCCGGGACTCGGACGGCCGAACGTCCGGTTCGTCCGGGTCGGCGTCCGCGTCGAGCGTCCGACCGAGCAGGAGATAGCCCGCGACGCCGAGCGCCAGGCCGACGCCCGCCTGCGGGCCGACGCTGACCGGCGTTTCGAGCGTCCGCCCGGCGGCGAACAGCAGCTGGTAAGCGGTGAGGCCCGCCATCGCGATGCCCAGCCCGAGCAGTCCGTAGCCGAGCAGCGTTCCGCCGACCGACGCGAGCCGCTCGCGGCCGTTCGATCGGTCCATACTGTCGCTTCGAATCGGTCTCTGATTAAAGTTGTCACCCACCGGACCGCTTCGGTTGCGGGACCGGTTCGGGCCGTCGACACCGCACTCGGCCCGGGCGCGAAAACCCTAACCGTGCCGGCGACAACGACCGGATATGAACCCCCTCGAACTGGACCGTCAGCAGATCATGGCGCTCATCATGGTGTTCCTGATGATCGGGTCCGCGGTGGTCTACGTGCTCGCCTACGCGCTCGGGTGACCGCTTCACTGATTCTGACAGTCAGGTCCGGTCGCACCAGCAGTCGGACCGGCGAGCGAGCGTCGCTCCCGGAACGGGTCCCCGCCGGAACCCGCCAGGCACTTGCCGGCGGCCGCCCGAGTGGGCGGCGATGACCGAGGGGACGTACACGCTGGTCGTCGAACTGGCCGAGCCGGCGACGATCGAGGTGGGAGCGCTGGGCGAGGTCGAGTTCGCGGCGGGCGCCTACGCCTACACCGGGAGCGCGTTCGGGCCCGGCGGGTTCGCCCGCGTCGAGCGCCACCGCGAGCTGGCCGCCGGTGAGCGCGACGCCCGCCACTGGCACATCGACTACCTGCTGGGCCACTCCGACGCCGGCGTCGCGGCGGTCGTCCGGACGGCCGACGCCGACGTGGAGTGTGCGGTCAGTCGAACGCTCGCTGAGGGGGACGACATCGAGCGCGTCGCGGGGTTCGGTGCCTCGGACTGCGACTGCGACGCGCATCTAGTTCACGCCGCCGGGGGCGACCGACTCCGGCGGGCCGTCGAGCGCGCTCACGGGGCCGCCGACGCGGCGGGCGGTAACGGGTGACCGACCGGCACGCGAACTGAAAGAACCTCCCAGGCTTATGGTCCGGGTCCCCGAACACCGGGTAGACCGGCCAGCCATGAGCGCGACACCGACGACGATCCGCGTCCTGCACGTCGACGACGACCCGGACCTCTCGGCGCTGGTCGCGTCGGCGCTCGAACGCGAGGACGACCGGTTCGAGGTGGTGACGGCGACGAGCCCGGACGAGGGACTGGAGACGCTCGGCGCCGAGCGCGTCGACTGCGTCGTCAGCGACTACGACATGCCCGGGACGAACGGGATCGAGTTCCTCGAGCGCGTCCGCGCCGACCATCCCGACCTCCCGTTCGTCCTCTACACGGGCAAAGGGAGCGAGGAGGTGGCGAGCGACGCCATCTCCGCGGGGGTGACGGACTACCTGCAGAAAGGGACCGGGACCGACCAGTACGCGCTGCTGGCCAACCGGATCGACAACGCCGTCTCGGCAGCCCGCTCGCGGCGGGCGCTTTCCGATCGCAACCGTCGACTGGAGACGTTGATCAGCAACCTCCCAGGGATCGTCTACCGCTGCGAGAACGACCCCGACTGGCCCATGGAGTTCGTCGCCGGCGAGTGCGAAGAGATCACCGGCTACGACGCCGCGACGCTGGTGTCTGACGATGTGATCTGGGGGGAGGACGTGCTCCACCCCGACGACCGCGACCGGATGTGGGAGGCGACTCAGTCGGCGTTGAACGGCCGAGAGCCCTTCGAAGTCACCTACCGGATCTGGACCGCCGACGGCGAGATCCGGTGGATGTGGGAGCGCGGGCGGGCGATCAGTGGTGACGGCGGCGATATCGAGTGCATCGAGGGGTTCATCACCGACGTGACCGAGCGCAAGGAGCGCGAGCAGACGCTCGAACGCTACCGGAGCATGGTCGACGCGATGCCCCACTCGGCGTGTATCTACGACGCCGACGGCCGCTTCGCCGTCGTCAACGACCACCTCGCGGAGTTCATGGGGACGGCCCCGGAGGAACTGGTGGGGACCAAGAGCGTGCTCGTCGAGGAGATCCGGGCGGAAGCCGACGGTGACCCGTTCCGGGCGCTGGTCGCGGGCGAGCGCCAGACGTTCCGCGGCGAGGTCGAGGCGCGGTTCCCCGGCCACGGACGAGCGATCGTCGACTACCGGCTGGCGCGCCTGGATATCGACGGCGAACTGGACGGCGTCGTCGCTATCGGTCGCGACGTGACCGAACGCCGCGAGCGCGAGCGGGAACTGGAGGCGACCGGCGCCCGCCTGGAGGCGCTGGTGGACAACTCCCCGGACATGATCCACGTGCTCGACCCCGATGGGCGGATCGCCGACGCGAACCCGCGGCTCTGCGACGTGCTGAACCGCGAGCAAGGCGAGTTGCTCGGGACCGCAATCTGGGAGATCGACGAGACGATCGACCCCGAGACGGCGCGGTCGCTGCTCGACCGGATGGCGGTCGGCGAGTCCCGGAAGTTCGACAGTCGCTATCGCCGGGCCGACGGGTCGACGGTTCCCGTGGAGGTCAATCTGGTCCGGGTCGACCTCCGCGGAGCGGACCGGTATCTCGCCATCTCGCGGGACATCACAGAGCGCAAGCGCCGCGAGGACGCGCTGGCGGCGCTCACCGACGCGATCGAGGGGTTCATGGACGCCCCGGACCCGGAGACCGTCGCCGAACACGCCGTCGAAACCGCACGGTCCGTTCTCGGCCGCGACGTCAACGGGGCCTGGCTGGCCGACGACGCGGGCGAGCGGCTCCGCCCGGTCGTCCAGACCGAGGCAGCCACCGCGCTGTTCGACGAGATCCCCGCGTTCGACGGCGAGGGCGGTGGCAGCCTCGCCTGGAAGGCCTTCCAAAGCGGAGACATCATCGTCTGCGAGCACCTGGCCGACGAACCGGACCGCTACAACCCCGACACGCCGCTGTCGAGCGAGATTCTCCTGCCGCTGGGCGAGTACGGCGTCGCGATCGTCGGTTCGACCGACCCGGCCGACTTCGACGAGGTCGACGTGTCGCTGGCACACATCTTCGCCAGCACCGTCGAGGCCGCCCTCGACCGGGCCGCCCGCGAAGCGGAGTCCCACCGCCACCGCCGGGAGCTCGAACGACAGAACGACCGGCTGGACGAGTTCGCCAGCATCGTCTCCCACGACCTGCGCAACCCCCTCCAGGTCGCGACGGCCCGGCTCGATTTCGTCCGCGAGGAGTGCGACAGCGACCACCTCGACGCCGTCGAGCGCGCCCACGACCGCATGGAGGCGCTCATCGAGGACCTGCTCACGCTCGGCCGCGAGGGCAAGGCAGTCCTCGACATCGAGCCCGTCGACCTCGACGCGACAGCCCGCTCGTGCTGGCGGACCCTCCGAACCCCCGAGGCGACCGTCGCCGTCGAGACCGACGCGGCCGTCCGCGCCGACCGGAGCCGCCTCCAGCAGCTGCTGGAGAACTTGCTCGCCAACGCTGTCGAGCACGGCTCGACAAGCCCTCGCTCGCACGCTCGCGAGGACGCCGTGGAACACGGTTCCACGAGCAGTCGGCCACAGGCCGACGACGCCGTCGAGCACGGCTCGACCGGGACCGTGACCGTCCGGGTCGGCCGGCTCGACGACGGGTCGGGCTTTTTCGTCGCCGACGACGGTCCGGGGATCGACGAGGCCGACCGGGACCGCGTCTTCTCCAGCGGCTACTCGACCGCGACGGAGGGGACCGGCTTCGGCCTCTCCATCGTCGAACAGATCGCCGACGCCCACGGCTGGTCGGTCGCCCTCGTCGAGAGCGAGACCGGCGGCGCGCGCTTCGAGATCCGCGGCGTCGAAACCGCGGAGTAGTCCGAACTCACTCCCCCACGCGACGGCGGCGCGGCCGCTCACGGCGGTCGACCCTGAGAGCGCTCGCGGCTATCGCCCGGTCGCCGGCTGGTCGGCCGACTCTCCGGCGGCGTCGCCGGCAGCGGACGGGCCCCCTGTGACGGTCACCGCTCCCGACCCGTCGACGACCACGTCGTAGCCGTAGTACGTGAACTCGACCTCGAGCTCGCTCTCCTGGCGTCCCCCCGCCGTCTCGACGAGGCGTTCCAGCGCGCCGATATCTATCACGTCGTACAGCGGCTCGTCCAGTTGCAGCGGGTCGACGCCTTCCCGCGCCGCGATCTCCGTGCTCACTTTCGTACTCAGCATTTCACCCATCACCGTGCGACCGTCCGGCAGCGACCGGCTTAATCGTGGCGGCGCGTATGCAAGATTCTGTAGGAAGAGCCGATATATCTGCGGAATCCGCAGTTCTCGCCCTCGCCTGACCCGTAGGCTCGACTGGTCGTGTCGCGGACACGTTCGCGCGTCGACCGGAGGGGGCTCAGCCGTCGGACTCCGCATCGGCGCCGAAGTGATCGAACGGCTGGACGTGAGTCGTGTTGACGATGTCGGAGCTGACGATCTCGATCCCCCGCCCGGCGACATCCACGAGGAGGTCGTCGACGGCGGCGGAGTCCGTGGCGACTGCCTCGACGTGGAGGTTCTCGGTCCCGGTCAGTAGCTCCCGAACCCGGACGACGCCCGACAGCTCCAGCAGTTCCGCGGCCAGCGACGACCGGTCGCCGGGTGCCACGCGACAGACGACGAAGACGTGCAACTGGAAGCCCGCCCGTTCGTAATCGATCTCGGGGCGATACCCGCGGATCACGCCGGCCGACTCCAGTCGGTCGATCCGGTTCCTGACCGTACTGGCCGAGACGCCCACCGCTTCCGCCATCTCGGCGGCCGTCGCCTCCCTGGCGTTCTCCTGCAGCGCGTGGAGGATCCCCCGGTCCACGTCGTCGAGGTCGCGAGCCATGCCCGCGGTTGCGGTGCCCACGCGAAAACCGTTGGGCCGGCGACCGCTCGGGGGCGGCGCTCCTCGCGCCCACAGCGACCGGAGACCGCTCGGATTCGCGACTGGACTCCAGTTCTGCGAACACTGAAGTGACGATGGAACGACAGCACACCCATGTCTCCGACAGCCGAGGTCGACGTGCTCGAAGCGCTCGCGGGTCTACCGACGGCCGCCCACCCCACTGCATCGCCCGGTGGCGACGAGATTGCGCTGTACTACGACGCGACCGGTCGCAACGAACTCCACGTGCTGGACACCGAGACGGGCGACCTCGACCAGTGGTCCGACGGGGAGGTGCCGCGGGACGCCCGCTGGTTCCTCAAGTGGGGCGCCGACGGTGACCGCGTGTTCTTCCACCGCGACGAGGACGGCGACGAGCAAAACGACATCTACGCGATCGACCGGGACGGCGCCGTCGAACCGGTCGTCGAGATGGACGGCCAGTGCATGCTCACGAGCGTCGCCGAGGACGGCTCCCGCATCGTCTTCGGCTCCTCCCGGGACGGCCAGATGAACGTCTACGCCCGCGACCTGGCGACCGGCGAGACGACGAAGCTCACCGACTACGACCGCGCCGTGTGGGGCGCCCATCTCTCGCCGGACGGCGAGCGCATCGCCTACGCCACCAACGAGACCGACGACTTCGACAACCAGGACGCCTATATCGCCAGCGTGGAGCAGTGCTCCACGGGAAGCCCGCCACCGGCGGGCGGAGACGGGTCGAACCCCCGCAATCTCGAACTCGGCGAGGTCGGCGCCGAGTGCGGGCCCGCCGACTGGGGCCCCGAGAGCGAGCGCCTGCTCGTCAGCGACAACACGCCCGACCTGGGGCGGGCGGGCGTCTACGACCTCGCGGCCGACGAGGTGACGTGGCTCGGCGACGGGCGCTACGACGAGAGCGCCGTCGCGTTCGTCGACGGCGAGCGGGTGCTGGCGAGTCGCGACCGCGAGGCCGTGACGATGCCCGTCGTCTACGACGTCGACAGCGGCGAGCGCCGCGAACTCGACCTCCCCGAGGGCGTCGCCTCGACCGGGTGGTCCTACACCAGTGCCGACCTCGGCGACGGTCGAGTGCTCGTCGAACACACCACCGCCACCCGCCGTACGGAGCTGCTGGCCTACGACCTCGACGACGACAGTTACGAGACGCTGCTGGCCGCCGACCACGGCCCCTTCGAGCCCGCGGACTTCGCCGACGCCGAGTACCTCACCGTCGACTCCGACGGCGTGCCCGAGACGCCCCAGCGCGCCGTCGAGCACGACCCCTACGACGAACTGGAGATCGGCGCGCTGCTGTACGACTCCGGTGAGCGGCCCTCGCCGCTGATCGTCAACCCCCACGGCGGTCCGATGGCCCGCGACGCGAAGTCGTTCGACATCTACACGCAGGTGCTCGCGATGCGGGGCTACTCCGTCCTGCAGGTCAACTACCGCGGGTCGACCGGCCGGGGCCGCGAGTTCAAAGAGCGCCTGCTCGACGACTGGGGCGGCGCCGAGCAGGGCGACGTGGCGACCGCCGCCGAACGCGTCGTCGCCGACCGCGACTGGATCGACGACGACCGCGTGGTCGTCTTCGGCGGCTCCTACGGCGGCTACTCCGCCTACTGGCAGTCCGTCCAGTACCCCGACCTGTACGACGCGGGGGTCGCCTGGATCGGTCTCTCAGACCTCGAAGACATGTACGAGAACACGATGCCCCACTACAGGACGGAGCTGATGGAGAAGTACCTCGGGACGCCCGACGAGAACCCGGAGCTGTACGAGGAGCGCTCGCCGGTCACCCACGTCGAGAACGTCGACGCGCCGCTTTTGATCGTCCACGGCGTCAACGACCGGCGGGTGCCCGTCTCGCAGGCCCGGATCGTCCGCGAGGCGCTCGAAGACGCCGGCTACGACGAATGCACGGAGGGGGACTTCGAGTACGAGGAACTCGGCGAGGAGGGCCACGCCTCCTCCGACCAGGCACAGAAGCTCCGGCTGTTCCGCCTGCTCGACGACTTCCTCGACCGCCGGGTCGGCGCGCCCGCCGCGGCCGAGGCCGACTGAACGGGGCGAGCGAGGTGGCGCGGATCAGAGCCCGAGCGTCGACCGAATCGCGTCGATCGGGCCGCCGCGTTCGAACAGCCGCCGCATTTCCTCGGCCGTGAGTTCGAAGTCGAAGACATCGACGTTCGACCGGACGTGTTCGGGGTCCGAGGACATCGGGACCGCCGAGACCATCGGCTGCTGGACCAGCCAGCGGAGCGCGACCTGGCTCGCGGTCTTGCCGTAGCGGTCGCCGATCTCGGCGAGGTCGCCGTCGTCGGCCAGCCCGCCCACGTCGAGCGGGCTGTAGGCCGTCAGCATCACGCCCTCCTCGACGCACAGGCCCAGGAGGTCGTCGCGGCGCTCCCGGACGTGGTACTCCACCTGATTCGTGAGGATCGGCGCTTCGGAGGCGTCCATCGCCTCGCGGAGCTGTTCGACGGAGAAGTTCGAGACGCCGACGTGGCGGACCAGCCCGTCCTCGCGGAGGTCGTTCATCGCCCGCAGCGTCTCGGCGTGGGGGACGTCGTCGTTCGGCGAGTGGATCAACAGCAGGTCGACGTAGTCGGTGTCGAGGCGGTCGAGGCTCGCGCGAGTCGACGCGACGGCGTCGTCGTACGCCCGGTTGTCCCCGGCGAGTTTGGTGGTGAGAAACAGGTCCGCACGGTCGACCGCCGAGTCGCGGACCGCCTCGCCGACCGCGGGCTCGCTACCGTATATCTGGGCGGTGTCGACGTGTCGGTAGCCGGCGTCGAGCGCCGCCGAGACGGCGCGGCGGCGCTCCTCGTGGCTGTCCATCCGGGCGGTACCGAATCCCAGGGCCGGCACGTCGACGCCCGCGGTCGTGACGTACTCCATACTCCGATACCGGCCGAAACGGCGAAAAGACTTGGGCAGGGCTTCGCAGGTGGGCTCGCGGGCCGTAGCGTCGGCGCAGTCGCGCGTTGGGAGCCGTTCAGTCCCGACGGTCCCAGTCGGGCGCCGCGGCGAGGGCGTCGCAGGCGACCGCCAGGTCGGTGTCGGCGACGCCGTAGAACAGTTCGCGGCCGACCGGCGTCCGGACGCGGACGACGGCGGTGTGGTCGGTCACGTCGAAGGCGGCCACCGCCCACGGCGCCGAGCGACAGCGCCACTCGCCCGCCAGCGTCGCGTCCGCCCCGGTCGTCACGCGGTCGCCCAGTTCCCAGCTGAGCCGCGTCGTCCGGTCCAGCGAGACGGGGACGGGCCCGAGGATCCCTCCATCTCCGTCGACCGACCCGTCGCGAGCGCTCTGTGTCGACATACCATAGCCCACGACACTCTCCATCAAAAATCATCCGCTTCGCTCGCCCGACGGATCGTTCACAGCACGCCGTACTCCTCGTACACCTCGTCGATCGGCATCCCCTCCTCGATCTTCCGGCGTTCGGTCTGTTCCTCCTCGTGGATCTCCTCGACGCGCAGCAACACCTCGTCGACGACCTCGCGGGGGATCAACTGCGCCCCGTCGAAGTCGGCGAAGACGAAGTCGCCCGGACGGATCGTCACGTAGTGCGAGAGGTGGCCGGGCACGTGGATCGGCTGGTCGACCTCGATGATCTCCCAGCCGCCGTGCCAGTTGGGCGTCGTCCCCCGCGTGTACACCGGGAATTCGTCCATCTCGGCGATGTAGCGCGTGTCCCGGACGTTGCCGGCACAGAGCATCCCGCGAGCGCCGTGGGCCTTCGCCAGCGTGCAGGACATCTCGCCGAAGTGCGCCGGCTGCATGTCCCCGCCCGTGTCGAAACAGAGGACCGTCCCGTCGTCTTTCGCCTCGACGATCCGCATCAGCTCTTTCTGGGGGTGGACGCCGTCGTTCTCCGCCTCCCACTTGTCCTCCAGGTATGCCTCGACCTCGTCGGTCTTCGGGTAGGTGTGCAGTTTCACCGGGAGCGCCCGCCCGGCCAGCGTCTGGCCGCGGTTGACGCCGAAGAAGTCCTGATCGAAGACGAACCGCCGGACGCCGACGTTGTACAGCGCGTCGGCGACGCTGCCGCCGTAGCCCGCCTCCCTGTACCGCTCGACGCGTTCGAGGTCGCTGATGTCGAGGGTGCGCGGCTCCCCGTCCAGGTCGAAGTCGTACTCGGGACCCATGAGTCCGATTCTCACGCGGGCGACGCTTGACTCTGTGGTTGGTCGAAACCCTCTCCGGGGTCCGTGGAGTTGGAGCCGTGACGGCGAACGACGTAAGCACCGCAGGCCGGAGTCCTCGTGAGCGGACCGGGTGAGGGGTCGTCAGAGCTTGCTCTGACGGCGGCCGAGGAGCGCAACGAGGCCCCCGAGCCGACAGTGTCGGGGCTTTCACGCTGTTCGCGGTCGCAGCAGGTTGAGTGGTCCCAATGAGTCAGGCGGTCGCTGTCGTCACGAGCAGACCACAGCGAGCGGAGACTCCTCGAACGACACCACACTAAAGCGGGCAGAACCCGACCACGCACACATGGAAGTCGTCAACGTCACCGCCGACGCCGAGACGTTCACGAGCAACGCCTACCTCGCGCTCGGCGAGTCGCCGACGCTGGTCGACGCGGGGGCGATGCCCGGCGTCGTCGACGTGATCACCGAGTACACCGACGACCTCGACCGCGTCGTGCTCACCCACCAGCACGGCGACCACGTCTCCCAGCTCGACACCGTCTTAGACGCCTTCGACGCCCCGGTGTACGCCTACGCCGACCACCCGCGCCGGACCGACGAACTCGCCGACGGCGACACCGTGACCGTCGGCGACGAGACCTGCGACGTCGTCTACACGCCGGGCCACGCCGACGACCACGTCTCGCTGGTCTCCGACGCCTCGCTGTTCTCGGGCGACGTGGTCGTCCACGACGACGGTGCCTTCGACGACGGGAGCTTCGGCCGCACCGACATGGCCGGCCAGTCCCGCGAGCGGCTCATCGACTCCATCGAGGACCTCCTCGAACGGATGCCCGACGGCGTCGAGCACATGTACAGCGGCCACGGGAGCGTCTTCGAGGGCGACGTGCGTGCGGTCGTCGAGCGGTCGCTCGAACGCGCCGAGCGGCGCGAACCGAAGTACCCCGACGAGTGACGGCGCGGCCGCTCGACGAGCAAGGGGCGAGGACGCGTTCCACCCGAAACGGTGGCGTCGCTGACGCGGCGGAGAACAGAGAGCGAAAGAGAGAGATCCCGATTACGCGTTGCGGCGCTCTTTGCTCTTGCGTCGGAGGTTCTTGTAGCCGCACTTGCGGCAGCTCTCGGCCTCGACGGAGTTGCGGGCGTTGCAGCGCATGCAGATCTGCTTCTCGAGCTCGCGCCGTTCCGCGGGATCGAACTTGGGCATACCGGCCTTTCCTCGCCACCGCGTTTAAACGTTGCTTCTCCGGGCCGACCGTCGAGTATGGCGTTCGCGCCGGTGGCAATCGCCTGCCGGTTGAATCAGCGTTAACCGCCTCCCGCCCGAAGCAGCGGTATGAGCGACCTGTACGAGCGGATAGCGGATCTCCCTCTCGCGGTCGAGGGGTTCGACCTGGACCGCCACGAGATGGACACCTCCGCCGGGTTCACGCGCGTGACGACCGTCGTCGAACTGCACGGTCCCGACGGCGCGGTCGGCCGCGGCGAGGACGTAGCCTACGACACCGAGGACCACGACCGCCTGCGCGACGCCCACGAAGGCGACGACCTCGACTGGGAGTTCGCCGGCGAGTACGCGTTCGACGAGTTCTCGGCGGCGCTGGACGACGCCGACCTGTTCCCGGAGCCGCCCGAGCGCGAGGTGTCGCGCCACTACCGCCGGTGGGCCGTCGAGAGCGCGGCGCTGGATCTCGCCCTGCGGCAGGCCGAGACGACCTTCGCCGACGCGCTCGACCGCAGTTACGACCCCGTCCGGTTCGTCGTCTCGACGCGGCTCGACACGGAGGGCGAGCCCTCGGCCGAGCGGATCCACGAGTGGCTCGACATCGACCCCGAGATGGAGTTCAAGCTCGACCCGACCGACGCGTGGACGGCGGCGCTGATGGACGACCTGGCGGCGACCGACCGCGTGCGCATCCTCGACCTCAAGAGCTACTACGAGGGCACGGAGGTCGACACCGACGCCGACCCCGAGCGCTATCGGCAGGTCGCCGAGGCCTTCCCCGACGCCGTCCTCGAAGACACGAAGTTCACCGACGAGACCCGCGAGGTCCTCGACGGCGTCGCCGACCGGCTCTCCTGGGACTACCCGATCGTCGACGTGGCGAGCGTCGAGGACCTGCCGGTCGAGCCGGCGTGGCTCAACATCAAGCCCTCGCGGTTCGGCACCGTCTCGGACCTGCTCGACACGATCGAGTACTGCCTGGAACGAGATATCACGCTGTACGGCGGCGGCCAGTACGAACTCGGCGTCGGGCGCGAGCACCTCCACGCCGTCGCGTCGACGTTCTACTCCGAGGGACCGAACGACATCGCGCCCAGCGCCTACCACAGCCCCGAACCGCACGCGGACGTGCCCGAGAGTCCGCTGGCCGTGCCCGAGGAGCCAGTCGGGCTGCGCTGGTCGCGGGAGTGAGAACGGGAGGCCGCCGCGACGGTCGCGGGCGGTCCGCTCAGTTGGCTACTCCGAGATCCCTTCGACGCGGACGACTTCGGCCTCCACGTCTTCGGTGACGGCTCCCCAGCCACCGACCTCGATGTCGCCCTCGACCGTGTCGAGGACGATAGAGACCGTCCCGCCGAGTTCGTCGTAGGAGGGGTCGGTGACGGCGCCGTTGTCGGGGCCGAACCGGATGTCGACCAGGTCGCCGCGGACTTCGACGGGGTCGCCGGTGTCGGTGTCCCGGCCGCGGACGGCCACGGCGACCGTAGCCCCGTCGCTCCAGCAGACGGCGGCGTGGCGAACGAACTCCTCGATGCTGATGTAGGCCGTCTCGTCGGGCTCGGCGACGTGGAGGGGCTCGGCGGGGACCCATCCGCAGGTGAGAAACGACCAGTGAAAGAGGAACGTCAGCAGGTCGTCGCCGACCTGGACGCCGTACTCTTCTTCGCCGTGGACGTTCGGCGAGAGGAAGCCCTGCCGGCGGTCGACGACGGTGAGGAACGAGCCGGGCGAGTGGGAGTGGCGGACTTCGGTGATAGGGCTGTCGGCGAGGGTCTCGGCGGATACGTCCGTGTCAGCAACGGGGCCGTTGACGGAGGCGTGGACGACGACGCCACGCTCGGCGGCGGCCTCCAGGGCGGGGCGGAGGTCGGCGAACTGTGCGGCGCTCCCGCCGAACTCGACGGACACCTCGGCGTCCTCGATGGCTGCGCGGGCGTTCTCGACGACCGTCCGCCGACGTTTGACGACGCTGACCCGGTGTTCGCTGGGGTCGGGGCGCTCCCAGCGGTCCTCGATCTCGTCGGCGGCGCTCGCCAGCAGCTCCCCCGTCGAGCGCAGTTCGTCGAGTACGTCGCCGGGTTCGTCGGCACGAGCGTGCAGGCGGTCCCGCTCGACGGTCTCGACGAACCCGCGGTCCTCCAGGGTCCGCACCACGTCGTACACCTGCGAGGTGGGCACGCCGGCCCGCTCGGCCACGTCGACGACCGGCGCCGTCCCTTGGTCCAGCAGTCCGAGGTACACGGCCGCCTGGTACTCCGTCAGGCCCGCGCGCTCCAGCGCCTCGCGGAGTCGATCCGTCTCCATGCCCACCCGTGCTTCCCGCCGGAGTAAAGCGTTGCCCTGGCCGTCCAGGCGCGTCCCCCTACGGTCCCGGAACGAGCGGGGTCGCTTCTCACTCCCTGGTGCGCCCGTCCGGACCCGTCGGACCCTCGCTACACAACAACTCGTTGTAAATTTCTCACCGATCCTGTGGGCAAATTATTAGTCGGTCCTCCGGAAACAGCCCTCGTCATGGCAGACGACGGCGAACGGTGGGCGTCGCGGCGGGCACTGCTCGCCGCAGGCGTGTCGGGTGCGGCCGCGCTCGCGGGCTGTCCCGGCGAGAGCGGGTCGACGGCGACGCCGAGCGGCGCCGACAGTGGCGCGGAGGGCGCCGACGCGTCGACCGGGTCCGGACGCGGCGACAGAGGGGGTACCGGCGCGACGACCGACGCCGCGGAGACGGACGCGTCCGGGACCGATACTGACCCCACGGAGCCGGGGGAGGCCGTTCTCGTCGATCAGGTCGGCTACCGCCCCGACGACCCGAAGACGGCCGTCGTGCGGGCCGACGCGTCGACGTTCGCGGTCACTGACGCCGAGAGCGGCGAGACGGTGGCCAGCGGCGACCTTGCCGGGCCGACTGACGACGATGCCTCGGGCGACACGGTGCGCCACGCGGCGTTCGACGACGTTCGCGATCCGGGGACCTACCGGGTGACGGCCGGCGACGGCGCCGCCGCGTCCCACGAGTTCGATATCGGCGAGGGTGTCTACGGGCGGACGCTGGCGGAGATCTGTCGCCGGTACACGCTCCGCCGGGCGAACACCCGGATCGACGACCCGGTGACCGACCTGGCGTACGAGCCGGGCCACCCCCAGGACCGAGAGGCCCGCATGTACTTCGGCGACTCGTTCCACGACGAGGGCGAGCGGATCGACGCCCGCGGCGGCTGGTACGACGCCGGCGACTACGGAAAGTACGTGACGCCGGGAGCAGTCACGGTCGCACAGTTGCTGCTGGCCTACGAACGGAATCCCGACAGCTTCGACTCGGGGCAGCTCGCGCTCCCCGACGGCGTCTCGACGGCCGAGCGCGAGGCCGGGCTGCCGGACCTGCTCGCGGAGGCGAAGTTCGAGCTCGAATGGCTCGAACGGATGCAGCGGCCGGACGGCGCGGCCTATCACAAGGTCGCCGGCGGGAGCTGGCCGTCGATGGACACCCGACCGAGCGAGGACACCCAGCCCCGGTACGTGTTCGGGCTCTCGACGTACGGGACGGGGATGGTCGCCGCCGTGTCGGCGATGGCCGCCCGCGTCTACCGCGAGTTCGACGCCGACTTCGCCGACCGGATGCTCGCCAACGCCCGCGACGCCTTCTCGTACCTCGAATCCAACCCCGACCCGGTCTTCCGCCGGGACGACGGTCAGAACGACGGCTCCGGCGGCTACGCCAAGGAAACCGACCGGACCGAGCGGTTCTGGGCCGCGGCAGAGCTGCTGAAGACGACCGGCGAGTCCCGGTTCGCCGACTACCTGGAAGACGAACTCGCCGCGCAGTTCGAGGCGACGCCGCCGGCGGTCTCGTGGGCGAACACCCTCCTGCTGGGCCATTGGGCGTACTACACCGCCGACGCGGCCGACCCCGAGCGGCGGTCGGCGGTCGGCGACCGGCTCGTCGCCGACGCCGACCGGCTGGTCGAGCGCGTCCGCTCTGAGGGGTACCGCGTCGCGCTGTCGACCGACCAGTACTACTGGGCGTCGGCGAAACTCGCCGTCGCGCAGGGGGTCAAGCTCCTGCTGGCCGACGAGGTCGAAGCCAGGGAGGCGTACGTCGACGCCGCGCTCGACCAGGTTCACTACGTCCTCGGCCGGACGCCGACCGCCCGCTCGTACGTCACCGGCTCGGGCGAGCGCGCCCCGCAGAACCCCCACAGCCGGACGGTCGAGAGCACCGGAGTCAACGTCCCCGGAAATCTCGTCGGCGGCCCCAACGCCGACGGCGGTGACCCGGCACTCGACGAGTTGATCGCGACCGAGGACCCGCCGCCGGCCAAGTGCTACCTCGACGAGACGGCGTCGTACGCCTCGAACGAGCCCGCCATCGACTACGCCGCGCCGCTGGTCGTCGCGCTGGCACAGTTCACACCGGCGTCGGCCGTCGGCGTCCAGTAGCGCCGTCGGGACCGGCGCTCGCGCCGGTGTAATTCCTCACGAAACGTTCCCGAATTCACTATTCGACAGTGAAAAGTATTACGTGTAGTGCATTCGCCCGTGCTGACATGGTTGGGAACCACCGACCGAGGGAGAGGGGGAATCGACGGGGGCTGCACACCGCTGCGGGGGAACGATGACGGACGACGGGTCCGCCGGATCGAGCGACTCCGACGGTAACGGGCGAGTCGACGGATCGAGCGACGGCCAGTCCGTCGACGGGGAGGCGATCGAGGGACGGTCCACGAGCGGGCAGTCGACCGGTAGCCGGTCCGCGGGGGGTCAGAGCGATGGGCAAGCCAGCGGACAGAGCGGCGGACGGTCCACCGGGCGGGCCGGGAACACCCAGCCGAGCGGCGAGATGACCGGTCCCGCGGCGGGCGGGACGGACCTGGAGCCGAACGTCGCGGCGGCCATCGCGTACCTGTTCGCGCCGCTGACGGGCATCGTCATGCTGCTGGTCGAGGGCGACGACGACTTCGTTCGCTTCCACTCGATCCAGAGCATCGGCTTCGGCGCGGTCGTCATCGGCGTCTGGGTCGCCGTCGGCGTCGTGATGGGGATACTCACGGTGATACCGGTGGTCGGCGACATCTTCGCGTTCCTGGTGTTGCCGCTGAACGCCGTCGTCGGGCTCGGCGCGTTCGCCGTCTGGCTGTTGCTGATCCTCAAGGCCTACCAGGGCGAACGCTACGGCCTGCCCGTCCTCGGCCCGATCGCCGCGTCGAATTGAGCCGGCTACCGGGGCGTCCGGATTCCCGATACCGAACCGCCGAGCGACGGCGCGGCCGGACTGGCGGCCCGACGCGCCCTACGCCTCGCCCTCGTCGGCGAGGTAATCGTCCTGCACGGCGAGGACCTCCGTCGAGTCGAGGCAGTCGGCGTACCGACCCAGCGGTTCCTCGTTGAGTTCGAGGAAGGTGTGGCCCCACGAGAACCGGTCGAGGATCTCCTCGGCCTGCTCGCGCTCGCCGAGGATGCAGAGCGCGCCGGCGAACGCCTCGACGGTGTTCAGCTGGAAGGCCGTCCCGTAGTTGACGGGGTTGCCGGCGACGAGAAAGGGCAGCGAGCGGTGGACTCCCTCCAGGTCGAACGCCTCGCGCTCGGCGGTCTCCCACGAGCAGTCGAGCGCGACGAGACGGTCGCGGCGGCTCCCGGTGCCCTCGCGGTCGGCGGGCGAGAGCGCGCGGTCGGCGAAGGGATTGAGGACGATCCCCGGCGGCGTCGACCGCGTCGAGCGGTGTAACTCGGCGTCGTCGAACTTCGCGAGCCGCCGGGCCGAGCACTTCTCGGGGTCGTCGTCGCCCTCGTAGCGGACGTGTAGCTCCACGACCGAGGGTACTCCCCGCGGTGACAAAAGCCGCTCGGAGCGGATCCGTCCCGAACGGGAGCCGATCCGGCGTATACAGCGCGTGAAAACGCTGGGAAGGTCTAAATACGATAGCTCGGTTGTATGTAGCAATGCTTTCGGAGGGTGCGGCGGCGCCAGCGGTCGACCTGCCGGCATACGTCGACGGCGAGCGCCGGCGCGTGGACCTCGACGACTATCTGGGGGAGGGAATCGTCGTCCTCGCGTTCTATCCAGCGGATTTCAACCCGGCCTGCACGATGCAGGAGTCGGACCTGGGCGACCTGGACCTGTTCACGATGCAGAAGGACGTGTCCGTCTTCGGGGTCTCCCCGGACAGCACCTACAGCCACGAGGCGTTCGCCGAGCGCTACGGGCTACACGTCCCGCTGTTGAGCGACCGCGGGGGCGAAGCCGCCGAGGCCTACGGCGTGACGACCGAGAACGAGGTGGGCGAACGGCTCGTCCGACGGTCGGTCTTCGTCGTCGACCACCGCGGCACCGTCCAGTACGCCCGGGCGGCCGCGGACCTCGAAACGCCGCTCGACGTGGCGCCGGTCAAGGCGGCCGTCGGCGATATCGGCGGCGACGACACCGCGCTGGAGCGCTATCGCGTCGGCCACGACCACTACGCCGAGGGACGCGAGGCGTTCCGGACGGCGATGGCCGACTACGAGGACCGCGAGTGGATGGACGCCCGGAGCGGGTTCGACGACGCCGAACCCGCCTTCTCCGCCGCCGCCGACCACTTCGACACGGCCGTGCGCTTCGCCGAGACGGCGGAGTTCGAGGCGGTCGTCGACCGGACCGAGGAGAAGGCCGACACGCTCGCCCACGCGGCCAGCTGGCTGGCCGACTCCGCCGACGCGCTCGCCAGCGGTCGCGGCAAGCAGGGCGCGCAGTACCGGGAGGACGCCCAGCGCCTGCTCGACGCCGCCACGGACCTCTCGGAGCCGCCCGAGTCCGACGCCTTCCGACTGACCGCCGACGGCGTCGAACTCGGCGACTCGGTCGTCGTCGACCCCGACGAGGAGGAGGGCTACGACTGGCGAGCCGACGACGAAGACTGCGTCGACGCCGGACTGGCCGTCGACGACGCCGACCTGGACGCCGCCGTCGCCGGCGACGGTGACGACTACGAACCGACGGACGAACCCGACACCGTCGAGGGCGACCTGGAGATGGACCTCGACGCCGTCGATGCGGCCGCCGACGGGGACGGCGAGAGTGCCGAGCGCTCAAACGTCGAGGGCGACACCGTCGAGGGCGACCTGGAGATGGACCTCGACGCGGTGGACGAGGCCGACGAGACCGCGAGGGAGGAGTCGGCCGACGGATCCGACGCGGCGACTCCGAGCCGCGAGGGGTCGAGTGACGGTCCCGATACCGAGGCCGAAGCCGAACCGGGTGACGGGCGAGCCGCCGAGGGCGAACGGGCCGGCGGCGACTCGACGGACGCGGACGACGGCGACGAGGCGGGCGTCGAGGAGCTCGACCTTGCGGACCCGACCGAGGGCGACGACGAGGACGACGAGGACGACGAGCGGGCGAACTGGGACATCCCCGGCCGCTGACCCAGTACCGACCGCCGTCCTCTTGTCGCGGCCACGCCAAGCCGGGGTATGACCGACGGCGCCGAGCGAGCGCGGGGGTACTATCGGGCGCTCGACGAGGGCGACTACGACGCGCTCGCGGCCCTGCTGGCCGAGGAGTTCGTCCACGAGCGGCCGGATCGCACCCTGGAGGGGCGCGAGCGCTTCGTGACGTTCATGCGCGAGGAGCGACCGCAGACCGACACCGGCCACCGCGTCGATTCGGTGTTCGGGGGGCGCGCTGATGCGGGAGTACAAGAGGGTGGCGACGAGGCCGGTGAGGGCGTCGCCGTCCAGGGGCGACTGCTCGCCGCCGACGGATCGGTGATCACCGGCTTCGTCGACGTGTTCTCGGTGTCAGCGGCGGGGATCGACCGGATCGAGACGTACACGGACTGACACCGCCGCGCTCCCGGCGGACTTGACACGCTCTCGTGCGCGTTATTCCTTGTCGCCGGCGCCGGCCGCTGGGTGTCGCCGGCGGACTTGACGCGCTCCCGTGGGCGTCACTCCTTGTCGCCGGCGCCGGCCGCTGGGTGTCGCCGGCGGACTTGACGCGCTCCCGTGGGCGTCACTCCTTCTCGCCGGCGCCGACGGCGCTCTCGCCGACGGGCTCGTGGCCGTCGATGACCTCCTGACCGTTCATGTACGGCACCAGCGCCTCGGGGACGGTGACGGTGCCGTCGTCGTTCTGGTAGTACTCCATGATGGCGACCATGACTCGGGGAACGGCGACGCCGCTGCCGTTGAGCGTGTGGAGGTACTCCGCGCTCTCGTGGCGCTCGGGCCGGTAGCGCAGGCCTGCCCGCCGGGCCTGGAAGTCCTCGAAGTTCGAGACGCTGGAGACTTCCAGCCAGCGCCCGCCCACGTCGGGCCCGTCTTCCATGTCGTCGCCGGGCGCCCACACCTCGATGTCGTACTTCTTGGCCTGGGTGAAGCCCATGTCGCCGGTACACATGTCGAGCACGCGGTAGGGCAGCCCGAGCCGCTGGAGCACCGCTTCGGCTTCGCTCAGGAGCCCCTCCATGCGTTCGTAGCTCTCCTCGGGGCGGACGAAGTTGACGAGTTCGACCTTGTTGAACTGGTGGACGCGGACGTACCCGCGCGTTTCGGTGCCGTGTTCGCCCGCTTCGCGGCGGAAGTTCGGCGAGAACGCCTGGTGTTTGAGCGGGAGGTCGTCGTCCAGCAGGATCTCGTCGCGGTACATGTTGGTGACCGGCACCTCCGCGGTGGGGAGCAGCCACAGATCGTCGTCGTCGTAGTCGTCCTCCTGGCGGGCCTCCACGCGGTAGGCGTCCTCGGCGAATTTCGGGAGCTGTCCCGTCCCGCGCATTGACGCGGAGTTGACCGGGATCGGCGGCGCCACCTCGACGTAGTCCTGCTCCTCGTGGACGTCGAGGAAAAACTGGATCAGCGCCCGTTCGAGCTTGGCGCCGTCGCCCTTGACGAACTGGAAGCCCCCGCCCGACACCTTCGCGCCCCGTTCGAAGTCGAGGATGTCCAGCTCCTCTCCCAGGTCGTAGTGGGGGGTCACGTCGTCGGGGTCGACGCGGAGGTCGTCGAACCCCTCGCGGTAGCGCTCGACGTTGTCGCTTTCGTCCTCGCCGGTGGGGACGGAGTCGTGGGGCACGTTCGGGATCGTCAGGAGGCGCTCTTCGAGTTCCGCCTGGAGTTCGTCGGCGCGGTCCTCGACCGTCTGGAGTTCGTCTTTGAGCTCCTGGGAGCGCTCGATGGCTTCCTGGGCCTCCTCGTCTTTGCCCTCCTGTTTGAGGTCGCCGATCGTCGAGGAGACCTCGTTGCGCTCGTGACGGAGGCCGTCGCCGCGGGACTTGAGTTCGCGCCACTCCTCGTCGATCTCGAGGATCTCGTCCAGGTCGACGCCCGTGACGCCCTTGCGCTCGATGGCGTCCCGGACCGCCTCGGGGTTCTCCCGGACGAACTGCCTGCTTAGCATGGTCGGCGGTTCTCCACGGAGGGAAGTAGGCGTGTCGGTCCGATGTGAATCAGTCTCGGTATCGGGTGGCGACATCGTGATTTCGATAAGCGCAACGCGACCGCAGTGAGAGCCGCGCCGCACAACAGCGTGAAAGCCCCGACCCGTTCGACCATCCGGGACTCGCTGCGCGCTTCCCTCGCGCTGCTCGGTCTAGTGCTTGCGTCGCCTCGTACGTCGAACGGGTCGCCCCTTTCATTCCCACCCGTGTCGGCTGATCGGCCAGTCTATGCGGGCGGGAATGAAAGGGGCCGCCGTCTCGGCGAACCCGGACGACGTAAGCACCGCAGGCGAGCGGAGCGAGCCGAGGCGCGCAGCGAGGCCCGGGAGCCGAGACGGCGGGGGCTTTCACGCTGTTCGCAGTGCTGTCGGCGAGTCCGGTCGTAGCGGTTGCGGTCGCGGAGTCACGGACGGTCTCTCCCCGGAGCGATACCCGTTTGTGCGCAGAGACGTATCCACGAACACATGACCGAGCCGTCGACGATCGAACTACCGGACGGCCGAACGCTGTCGTACGCCGAGTACGGCGACGCCGAGGGGAGGCCGGTCTTCGCCTTCCACGGGGTCATCGGGTCGCGGCTGATGTGGTCGCTGTGTGACGAGGACGCCGCCGAGCGCGACGTCCGCCTGATCGCGCCGGACCGGCCGGGCTTCGGCGCGTCGGACTTCCAGCGCGACCGGCGACTGCTCGACTGGCCCGAGGACGTGTGCGTGTTGGCCGACGAACTGGGGATCGACCGCTTCGGGGTGACGGGCTTTTCCGGCGGCGGTCCGCACGCGATGGCCTGCGCCCACACCGTGCCCGAGCGCGTGCGCGGCGTCTCGCTGGTGAGTACGGTGACACCCCCGGGGACCCGGCACCGGGCGGACCCGTTCAACGAGGCGGTGTTGTCGGCGACGCGGTTCGTCCCGGGCTTCTCGCAGACGGCGTTCGCCACGTCGGCGTGGCTGGCCGACAACGCCTGGCCGCAGTTCCGCACGGCCCTGAAAGCGGGCTCGCCGCCCGAGGACCGGGCGGTATTCGACGGCCCGGCGGGCGAGACGCTGTTCGCCGACGGCGCCGAGGCGTTCCGCAACGGCGCCCGGGGGCCGGCCCACGACCTGCCGCTCGTGGGCGACGACTGGGGCTTCGACGTCAGCGAGTGCCGGCACGACGTGGCCCTCTGGCACGGCCGGGCGGACGCGACGGTCGGCCCCGACCTGGCGCGGGCGTTCGGCGACCTGTTGCCCGTCGCGGACCTCTATCTCGGCGACGGCGCCCACTACTCGACGTACGTCGACAACCGCGGCGCGATCCTCGACGCCGCGGCGGGTTGAGGCGTCCGGGTACTCGGACCGACGCCAACCGTTTAGTCCGCGCCGCTCGACCCGGGGATATGGCAATCGGCGACGTGTCCGCGGTGACGGTCGGTGACTGCACGGATCTCTCCTTCGTCGACACGGGGATGTACGACACCGAGGCGTACGGCGCGGTCTACCTGATCGACGACGACCGGCCCGCGCTGGTCGACACCGGCATCGGCACGAACTACGAGCGGGTCCTCGATCTGGTGCGCGAATCTGGCCTCGAACCCGACGACATCGAGGTGATCGCGCTGACGCACGTCCACCTCGACCACGCCGGGGGCGCGGGCGTTCTCGTCGAGGAGTGCCCGAACGCCGAGGTGTACGTCCACCCGACCGGCGCCCCCCACGTCGCCGACCCCGAGCGGCTCTGGGAGGGCACGAAATCGGCTGTCGGCGACCAGATCGCCTTCTACACTGAACCGGAACCGGTTCCCGACGAGCGGATCGTCGAGATCGAGGACGGCGACGCTATCGACCTGGGCGACCACGCGCTGGAAGTCCACCATACGCCGGGCCACGCGCCCCATCAGGTCGTCTTCCACGACCCCGCGAACGACGCCGTCTTCACGGCCGACGCGGCGGGCATCTACGCGCCGAGTACCGACGAGGTCTTCCCGACGAGTCCGCCGCCGAACTTCGACCCCGAGGGCTGTCAGGCCGATATCGACACCTTGCGGGCGATCGACCCCGAGGTGCTGTGTTACGCCCACTTCGGGCCGACCGAGACGGGCGACAAACTCGACCGGTACGCCGAGGTACTCGACTCGTGGGTCGAGGCGGTCGCGAGGGCGCGGGCGGAATCGGGCGACGACGCGGCGGTGGTCGACCCCTTCGTCGCCGAGGCGGACGCCGAGCGGGCGGTGTGGGGCGCCGAGAAGGCCGACGCCGAGGTGGCGATGAACGTCCGGGGGGTGCTGGCGGCGCTGGACCGCGAGGAGTGACGGGGACGGGCGACCGCCGCCGTCTCCCGCTCAGTCCGCGGCGCCCTCGAAGAGGCCGCCGAACACCTTGCCCTCGGCCTTGCGGAGGTGCTGGTGGAAGGTGGGCGGGGAGACCTGTAGCGACTCGGCCACGTCCTCGCCGGAGGCGTCGCGGGGCCACTCGAAGAAGCCGGCGTAGTAGGCCGCCTCCAGCGTGGTCCGCTGGCGGTCGGTGAGCCCCTCCAGCAGCGACCGCGTCGGCCGCGCGCGGGCGTCCCCTTTGGTCACCTGCTGGCGACGGAGCATCGTCGCCTCCGGGTAGGCCTCGGTCACGGCGTCGATCACCTGGCGCACGTCCGTGTTCGGCGAGACGTGCAGCGCCAGCCGGTAGTCGCCGTCCTCGACGACGGCCGTCTCGACCGATCCGCCGAGCGAGGCGACCGCCGACAGGACGGGCGGTTCGACCAGCCGGAGTTCGAACCCGCGCTCGCCGTCGTCGTCGGCGTCCGGGTCCTGGAACGACACGTCGGCCCAGTGGGGGAGGTGGTCGACGAGGTCCCCGAGAGTGCCGACCGCCTCGGGCGAGGTCGTCCCGTGGACGAGGAAGTCGTCGTCGGCCACGGAGACGACGTGGTCGAACGAGAACCGTCCGACCGGCTGCTCGGGGAGGCCCAGCGCCTCGAAGAAGTCCGCGATCTGGAACTCCAGTTCGACCACTTCGTCGGACAGCAGCGCCTGCTTGCGCTCGGCGGCGGCGATGGCGTGACCGACGACCTCGCCGAGCTGGGCCAGGACGGTCCGCTCCTGGGCCTCGAAGGCGCCGGGGCGGCCGGCGTAGACGTTCAGGACGCCGTAGGTCGTCCCCTCGTGGACGATCGGGATCGCCGCCGACGACCGGACGCCGTAGCTGTCGACGCGCTCGCGCCAGGGGTCGTGGGTTTCGTTGGCCTGGATGTCGCGGGTCACCTGCACCTCGCCGGTTTGGAACGCCCGCCCGGTCGGGCCGCCGCTGCGGTCGTCGCCCGGGTCGACGGAGATCGTGATCCCCTCGAGATACCCGTCCGTGCCGGCCTTCGCGCGCGGTTCGACGGTCCGGCTGTCGGTGTCGACCTCGCCGATCCAGGCGAACTTGTAGGTGTCGGCCGCGGCGAGGTACTCGCACACCGAGCGCTCGATCTCCTCGCGGGTGGACTGGGCGATGACGGCGTCGGTGATCCCGTTGACCACCTCGTTGAGGCTGTTGAGCGCGGCGAGTTGCTCGCGCTGGCGGACGAGCCGCGCCTCGTAGCGGTGGCGGTTGATCGCCGTCGCCAGCACCGTCGCCACCGACTGGACGAAGTTCACGTCCTGTTCGGAGGGCGTCGCTGCGTCGGTGTCGTGCGTGCCGAGGATCCCCCACGGCCCGTCTGGCGACCCGATGACGACGCTGATCCCCGACCGCACGTCGTGGTCACGCAGCAGGTCCGGGCCGCTGAACCGCGCTTCCGCCCGCAGGTCCTCGACGACGACCGGGTCGCCCGACCGGAGGGTATAGGCCGCCTGCGAGTCGTCTTCGACCGCCGAGACGGTCGTCTCGCCGGCGATCCCCTCGTCCCACCCGACGCCCTGGCGGAGCAGCAGTTCCTCGCCGGCCTCGTCCAGCTCGAGCACTTTGCAGTAGTCGTTGCCGAGCGTGGTCGCCACCTGCTCGGCCGCCTCGGCCATCAGCGCGTCCAGATCGCGCTCTTCGAGGGCGCGCTGGCCCAGATCCGTGACGACCGCCTGCTGTCGGACGCGCCGCTGGAGCTCGCGCTCGCGTTCGAGGCGCTCGGAGATATCGCGGACGACGCCGCATCGACCGGTGCCGTCGCCGTACGGGAACGGCTCGTAGCGGGTCTCGACCGGGACGACGGTGCCGTCCTTTCGCTGGAGTTCGAACTGGATGGTCGCCGTGTCACGCTCGCCCACCGCGACCGCCTCCGCCCGCTCCTCGACGATGGGAGCGTACTCCTCGTCGTAGATGGCGGTCGCTTCCATCCCAAGCAGTCTCTCGCGCTCGTAGCCGAGCATCTCGCAGAACGCCCCGTTGACGAGGACGAACCGTCCGTCGTCGTCGACGGCGTAGATGCCGTCGTCGACCGTCTCGACGAGCCGCTCGTACTGTTCGAGCTCGCGCTCGCGCTCCCTGCGCTCGGTGACGTCGCGGACGACGGCGATGCGCTCGTGGGCCGCGTCGCCCGCTTCGCCCGGCCGGGCGTCGGCGTCCATCAGCGAGAAGGTCGCCTCGCCGATCCACTCCTCGCCGTCGGCGTCGGTCAGTGTCGCCTCCAGCGTCGCCGTCGCCCGCTCGTCGACCGTGAGGGCGTCCTCGAGTCGTCGGGCCGCGTCGATCGCCCCCTCGTCGACGACCGTCGAGACGTGTTGACCGACCAGCGCCTCGGGGTCGCGACCGACCATCGCGGCGTAAGTCTCGTTGACCTGCGTGAAGTACCCGTCCTCGTCGACGACGTAGATGCCGTCCTCGACGGTCTCGACGATCCGCTCGTAGCGCTCCAGCTCCCGCT
This sequence comes from Halosimplex carlsbadense 2-9-1, assembly GCF_000337455.1. Lineage (GTDB taxonomy): Archaea > Halobacteriota > Halobacteria > Halobacteriales > Haloarculaceae > Halosimplex > Halosimplex carlsbadense. The sequence continues at coordinate 85,612 of NZ_AOIU01000013.1, forward strand.
CGCGGGCCTTGCGCTCGGTCACGTCCCGGAAGTACACCGAGAGGCCGGTTTCGGAGGGGTAGGCCGACACCTCGAACCAGGCCGACAGCGGCGGAAAGTACGCCTCGAAGGCGACCGACTCGTCGGTCTCGCGGGCGCGCTCGTACTGCCGCTGGAACGCCGTCCCCATCGCCTCCGGGAAGGCGTCCCAGATACTCCGTCCGACGAGTTCGGGCCGGTCACGGCCGAGCAGCCCGGCCGCCCGCTCGTTGGCGTACGTGAACCGCCAGTCGTCGTCGAGCGCGAAGAACCCGTCGTCGACCCGTTCGAGCATGTCGTCGAGTTCGTGTTCCAGGCCCTCGCGCCGCCGTTCGAGGCGCTCGGCCTGCTCTTTGAGCTGGGTCACGTCGTCGGCGGTGACGACGACGCGCTCGACCGCCCCGGTATCGTCGGTCAGCGGGACGGCGCTGATCGAGAGCCACCGCTTCCCGGCGCCGGGGAGGTCGAACCGACCGACCCAGTCTCTGACCGGGTCGCCCGACCGGAGCGCCCGCTCGTGGGGCCGCTCGCCGGGCGGGACCGGATCGCCGTCCTCGTCGAAGACGGTCCCCTCGGGGAGGAGGGTCGAGCCGCCGTCCGACGACTGATCGGTCGAGTCGTCGCTCCCGAGGTACCGTCTGGTTCGGTCGTTCATCCTGACGGCTTCGCCCCCCTCGTCGAGGACCGCGACCCCGACCGGGATGGCGTCGAAGACTCGTTCGAGCAGGTCCCGCTCGCGCTGGAGCTCCCGCTCGAACTCGCGGCGCTCGGTCATGTCGCGGGTGACCTTCGCGAAGCCTTCGAGGTCGCCGTCGTCGTCGTAGATCGCCGTGAGCGTCACGTTCGCCCAGAAGCGGGTCCCGTCGGCGCGGACGCGCCAGCCCTCGTCCTCGATCCAGCCCCGCTCGGCCGCCGCCGCGAGGTTCCGCTCCGGGACGCCCGCCTCGCGGTCGGCCTCGGTGTAAAACGTCGAGAGGTGCTCGCCGACGATCGCGTCGGGGTCGTAGCCTTTCAGGCGCGTCGCGCCGGGGTTCCACGTCCGGACGCGGCCGTCGGTGTCGAGCCGGAAGATCGCGTACTCGTCGACGGCGTCGACGAGCGACTCGAACTGGTCGCGCCGGTCGCGCTGGGTCAGCTCCGCTCGCTTGCGCTCGGTCACGTCCACGTACAGCTCCACCCGACCGCCCGCGTACGCGCCCGACTCGATCGGCCGACTCCGGTGTTCGAGCCACCGCTCGGCCCGGCCGTCGCCGGCCGTGACGCGGCACTCGAAGCGCTGCTCGCCGACCTCGTCGCCGTCGTACGTCGCCAGCACGCGGTCGGCGAACGCCGACGAGTCCGCGACGACCGGCGCGATCCGCTCGTCGAGCAGGGCGCGCTTGTCCCGGCCCAGCGCGGCCGCGCGGTCGACGCCGAAGTAGCGCTCGACGGCGTCGTTGACCCACGCCACCTCGTAGTCGGCGTCGAGGACGAACACGGCCACGTCGACCGTCCGTAGCACGTCCGAGACGAGCGACTCCGCCACCGCCGGCCAGTCCGACCCCTCCACCCGGGCGACGACCGGATCCGGGACCCGCCACCAGACACGAGCGCTCGCCCCCACCTTCTTCGTCCGGAGGTGATCCCCGTCGACCAGGCGGTCCAGCCGGTCGTACGTGCTTCGACGACCCAGCCCGAGGCGGTCGGCGACCTCGCTCGTCGTCCTCGGCTCCCCGTCCCCGTCGAACACCGCGAGTGTCTCTCTGAGGCTCTCCGTCAGCCCGTGCGATTCCATTACGCCCATTCAGGGTCGGCCCCCACTACAACCTTCCGCCGGCGGAGTCAGTAACCGAGCGCGACGGATCAGTATCCGGCACAGGTCCTATCAGTGAACGAAACTACGTGGTCTGTAGAAGTACCAGAACACAGACCATACTGCCGACGCGTCGAACCTAATCACTTCTAGCGATCCCTTACCGGGGTAGGGGTGTTCGGTACTGGTACGACCGACGGAGACCACTAATGTCCCAGACCACATCCCGGACGACGGACGACGGCCGAACCGTGATCGACCTGAGCGCTGACGAGCGCCACGAGCTGCTGGCGGCCCAGCGGCGGCGGGTGGCACTGGCCGTCCTCGCGGAGCGGGCCGCGCCGACCGAACTCGACGACCTCGCGAGGGCGGTGGCGGCGCGCGAGGGCGAGGATCCACCCGCCGAAGCGGTCGAACGGCTCGCCGTCTCGCTGCATCACGTCCACCTCCCGCGGATGGACGAGCTGGGGGTGGTCGACTACGACCCGTCGGCGAACCGCGTCGATACCGTCCGCGCCCTCGCGACGGCGTAGTCGGACTGGCGATTCCCGTGGTCACCGACGACTTCCCCGAGGCGGGGCCCGACAAGGTCCCCGCGGCCGCCGCGGAGCGCGTCCACTTCCCCCGCGGCGGTCGCGGGGATCATCGACTCCCGCAGGTGACCGAGCGATGAAGGCGCTCTGTCCGAACTGCGGGAAGACCGAGAGCGAGCACACCGACAGGCGCCGCGGGACCGAGAGCGCGCTCACGATCGAGTTCTCGTGCCCCGAGTGTGACCACGACTGGACGGTCTCGCTGTAGGCGGTTCCGGGCGTCCTACAGCGGTCACGCCTGTCCGGCGGCGACCCGTACGTTTATCGGGGCAGACACCCACTACCCACGCGAGAACACAGTGATTGTCGCCGCCAGTCCCGACTGGGACGCTTCTCGACCCCGGTGTCGACACCCCGCGTTCGGACGCGTCGGACCGCCGAGTCCGTCGCTCGTGGGCGAACTGCCGCGACGAGGCTGTTCGGGCGGGATCTCAGCGGCATGAAGTCACTCGAACGGGACCTGGGCCTCCCGACGGTCCTCGCTATCAGCATCGGCGCGATGATCGGGAGCGGCATCTTCATCCTCCCTGCGCTCGCGCTGGAGACCGCGGGGCCGTCCGTGATTCTGGCGTACCTGCTCGCGGGCGTACTCGTGCTCCCGGCCGCCCTCTCGAAGTCCGAGATGGCGACGGCGATGCCCGAGGCCGGCGGCACGTACATCTACATCGAGCGCGGGATGGGCCCGCTCCTCGGGACCATCGCCGGCGTCGGGACGTGGTTCTCCCTGGCGTTCAAGGGCGGCCTCGCCCTGGTCGGCGGCGTCCCGTACCTCCTCATCGCTTTCGACCTGCCGGTCAAGCCCGTCGCGCTGGCGCTGGCAGCAGTGCTCATCCTCGTCAACCTCTTCGGGGCGAAACAGACCGGTCGCCTCCAGGTGATAATCGTCGTCGCCATGCTCGCGGCGCTGTCGTGGTTCGTCTTCGGAAGCGCCACGAGCGTCCAGCAGACGAACTTCGAGCCGTTCTTCACCGACGGGGTGGGCGGACTGCTGGCCGCGACCGGGCTCGTGTTCGTCTCCTACGCCGGCGTGACGAAGGTCGCCAGCATCGCCGAAGAGGTCGAGGACCCCGACCGGAACATCCCGCTGGGCATCCTGGGGTCGCTCGGGTTCACGACGGTACTGTACGTGCTGATCGTCGCGATCATGGTCGGCGTCACCGACGCGGGCGTGATCGCCGACTCGAACGTCCCCGTCGCCGACGCCGCCCGGGCGACCGTCGGCACGCTCGGCGTCGGTGCGGTCGTCCTCGCGGCCGTCCTCGCCCTGATCTCGACGGCCAACGCCGGGATCCTCTCCTCGTCGCGCTACCCGTTCGCGATGGCACGCGACGGGCTCGTCCCCGAGTCGCTGGCCGCCGTCAGCGAGCGCTTCGGGACGCCTTCGACTTCGATCACGCTCACCGGCGGGGTCCTGCTCGCGCTGATCGCGTTCGTCCCGATCCGCGATATCGCCAAGCTGGCGAGCGCCTTCCAGATCCTCGTCTTCATCCTGATCAACATCACCATCGTCGCCTTCCGCAAGGGGAAAGCCGACTACGACCCCAGCTTCGAGTCGCCGCTGTACCCCTGGACGCAGGCGTTCGGCGTCCTCGGGGGGCTCGTCCTCATCACGCAGATGGGGGGGACGGCGATCCTAGGCGCGGTCGTCATCACGGTCGGCAGCGTGGCGTGGTACGCTGTCTACGCCCGCCCGCGCATCCAGCGCGAGGGCGCCGCGACGGACGTGGTCCGCCGCCAGGTCGGCAAGAACATCCTCACCGAGACCCAGGACGCCATCGAGGGCGAGACCTACGAGGTACTGGTCGCGCTCACCTCCGAGGTGACCCGCGAACGCGAGGCGGCGCTGTTGCGCATGGCCGCCGACCTCGTCCGTCCCCACGACGGCCGGGTCGTCGTCGTCTGGTTCGAGGAGGTCCCCGACCAGGCGCCTCTGGAGACCGCGACCGAGACCCAATCGCCCGCCGAGGTCCGCTTCGAGGAGCAGACCGACGACCTCGCGGTCGACCTCGACGTCGACGTCGACGTGGGCGAGATCGTCAGCCACGACACCAAACACGCCATCGTCAACTTCGCCGACCACCGCCGCGTCGACACGATCCTCGCCGAACACGAGCGGCTCCGCCTCCGGTCGCGGGTCGTCGGCGACCCCATCGACTGGGTCGTCCGCCACGCCCCCACCGACGTGTTGCTCGTCGACAACAAGGGCTACGACCGGCCCGAACTGATCGAACTCGTCGGCGACGGGGGACCGTTCGACCCCGACCAGGTCGCCGTCACCGAGGCGATCGCCAGCCAGAACGGCAGCGAGGTGTGTCTCGGCTACCCCGGGACCGACGACAGCCCCGAACAGCGCGAGCAGACCATCGAGGAGTACCGCGAGCGGCTGACAGAACTGCTGTCGGTCCCGGTTCGGACGCCTTCCCGGCCGATCAGCGACGGCGGCAGCGACCGGCCGGACCTCCGGATCCGGCGCGGGGCCGACCACCGGCTCCGCGGCGCCGTGTTCGACCGACAGGACGGCGGACCGGTCGAGTGTACCGAGATATCCGTCTACCCCCACGAGTCCCGCCAGCCCGGGATCGTCCGCCGCTTCCTCGAACGCGTCGTGTTCTGAGGGCGCCGGCGAACCGTCGACGCGGCCGCGGACCGCCGCCCCGCGGCCCCACTGCACTGCCCCGCCACCGATTTTCACGTCCCGTTCTGCTCCCGTCGAGTCACTCGGCCCGATGGTCGCTTCCGGTGTCGTCGTGCCGTCGCTCCCGGCGGCCGCGTCCGAACAGCCGTTCGACGAGCGGGCGGTCGCTGGGGCGCTCTGCGAGCAGCACGGAGGCGTCGACGTCCTCGACCACGTCGAGGTGCAGCGAGTCGGTGACGAGCCGCGAGAGCATCCCCTGCTCGGTGGCCCCGAGCAACACCATCGTGTGGTCGGCGCCGGCCGTTTCGATGGCGGTCTCGACGTCGCCGGAGTCGTCGACGATCCGCGCGGCGTCGTCGAAGTCGTGGTCGCTGGCCCAGTAGTCGAGGAACCGCTCGCCGCCCTCGACGGCGTCGGGGCCGTCGACGACGTGCAGCAGCGACACCTCGGCGCCGAGGGTCGACTGGAGCGCGCGAGCGACCTCGGCGCTGAGGTCCGAATCGGGTCCGCCCGCGGTCGGCAGCAACACGCGCGAGCAGTCGAGCCCGCGGTCCTTGACGACGAGGAAGTCACAGGGGAGACGGTTGGTCAGCTCGTCGAGCGGCCGCTCGGCGCGGGCGGCGTTCCACAGGCGGCTCTGGCCCCAGCCTATCGTCACCAAGTCCGGACGGGTGCGTCGCGCCCGGTCGAACACCTCCTCGAACGAGCGCGAGGAGACGATCGTCGAGGTCTCGAACGCCGCGCCCTCGGGCTGGACCCGCTGCTCCAGGTCGTCCATGAGCCGCTCGGACTCGCGGGTGATCCGGGCGCGGTCGCCGTCGTCGAGCGGGCGGTTGGCCGGCGCCTGGACGATGTGGACGGCGTGGACGGTTCCCTTCTCGCGCGCGCTGGCCAGCGCGCAGGCGAACTCGACCAGCCGGGTCTCGGTCCGCGGGTTCGCGATCGGGACGAGGATCCGGTAGGAGTCGGGGTCGCGGACGAACTCCTCCAGCGTGTCGACCAGTGGTACGTAGGACCGCCCGGCGAGGTTGCCCAGCAGCATCTCCCGGACCGACAGCCGACGGACGTTCTCGAACTGCTCGATCTCCAGACGGCGCTCGCTGGTCTGGTAGTAGTTGACGACCGTGACCAGCAGGATGCCGCCCAGCGTGTTGCCCAGCAGGACCGGGAGCACGAACTCCGTCATCCCGGTGACCAGCGCCAGGTCGCCGGCCAGCATCGTGTACACCACCTCGGTAAAGGAGACGACGACGTGGAAGAGGTTGCCCAGCGGGATCGCCAGGAACGCCATGTAGACGACGGCGATCCGTGAGATGGTGTCGCGGGCGGCGAAGTCCATCCAGACGACGCCGGCGACGATCAGCCCGGCGAAGGCGGCCTTGAAAAAGAGGGCGGTGATCGGCGTCTCGATGCCGTTCTGTGCCAACCCGAGCGCGTACTCCGCGGCGGCCGGCTCGAAGACGCCGCCGTAGGCGAGCACGATCGCGCCGACGGCGCCGCCGGCGAAGTTCCCCGCGAGGACGATCAGCCAGTGGCGCACCAGCGCCGGGAGGCTGGCCAGCCGCTCCAGGGTCAGCGCGACCGGCGGGAGCGTGTTCTCGGTGTAGAGCTGGTAGCCGCCGATGATGATGTAGACGAACCCCAGCGGGTAGAGCAACACGGCGAGGACCGGCGACTCGGTCGACGCCGAGAGCGATGCGTACAGCAGGAAGGTGATCGTGATCGCGAACCCGCCGGCCACGCCGCTGAAGAACAGCTCGCGGAATCCGGACGTGATCTCGTGGTCGGCGTCGGCGACGATCCGCTGGAACACCTCGTCAGAGGAGAACCGACCGGGCACGACCTCGCCGGTCTCGGGGACGCTCTCCTCGGACTCCCGCTCGCGGTCCGTCGGTGACTGGACGTCGGCGTCGGCCATCACTCTCACCGCGAGGGCGGAGAGGCAAAGAGGTTGTCTCTCGCGGGGCGGCGACCGCCGAACGGCAGTCTCGGGGGAGTCGACCCGTGACGGACCCGGGCGGTCCGACCGAAACGGTCGCGGTCAGTGACTGTGTTTTTATGTGTGGCAGCGGACAACGGAGACGAATGGCCGAGAGTACGTTGCTCCTGCTGGTCGCCGGTATCATCGCCATCGGGGTGCTGGCACAGATCCTGGCCGACCGCCTCCAGGTGCCGGCCATCGTCTTCTACATCGTCGCCGGGCTGGTGCTGGGCCGGCCGGGGCTGAACATCGTCACCGGGGAGACGTTCGGCGGCGCCCTCTCGACGGTCGTCGGGTTCGCCGTCGCGATCATCGTCTTCGAGGGCGCCTTCCACCTGAAGATAGAGCGCATCAAGGCGGCGCCCCAGGCCGCCCTGCGGCTGGTCACCGTCGGCGCGGTCGTCGCGCTGGCCGGGACCGCCGTGGCGGTACGGCTGGTCTTCGGCGTCTCCTGGAACCTCTCGCTCGTGATCGGCTCGCTGCTGGTCGCGACCGGCCCGACGGTCGTCACGCCGATCCTCAGCATCGTCCCGGTTCGCGACCGGGTGGCGACCGCTCTGGAGTTCGAGGGCATCGTCAACGACGTGACCGCGGCCATCCTCGCCGTCGTCTTCTTCCAGACCGTCCTGCCCGAGACGGCCGGCAACGACATCATCAGGGGGTTCGTCGTCCGGCTCGGGGTCGGGCTGTTGTTCGGCATCGTCGTCGCGGGCGTCGTCTACTACCTGCTGCGGTACGTCGACCTCTCGCCGGGGGACGCGCCGCGTAACGCCCGCCTGCTGGTGCTGGCGGGGGCGCTGGTCGCGTTCGCCGCCGCGAACTTCGAGGCGACCGAGGCCGGCGTCGCCGCGACCGCGACCGCGGGGTTCCTGCTGGGCAACGCCGACGTGCCCTACGAGGCGGAGATCGAGGCGTTCAAGGGCGACTTGACGCTGCTCGTCCTCGCGTTCGTGTTCATCGGGCTCGCGGCGCTGCTCGACCCCGGGGCGCTGGCCGAGGTCGGCCTCGGCGGGCTGGCCGTCGTGGCCGTGATCGCGCTCGTGATCCGGCCGGCGCTCGTGTTCCTGTCGACCGCCGGCGACCGGTTCACTCGACAGGAGCGGACGTTTATGAGCCTGGTCGGCCCGCGGGGGATCATCCCGGCGTCGGTCGCCACCCTGTTCGCCGTCCAGCTCCAGAACGCCAACCTCGTCCGGGAGGCCAACGTCCTGCTGGGGACGGTCTTCCTCGCGATCCTGCTGACGGCCGTCTTCGAGGGCGGCCTCGCGCGCCACCTCGCGCGCTACCTGAACGTCATACCCATGAGAGTCATCATCGTCGGCGGCGGTCGGGTCGGCCGGTCGCTCGCCGAACGGCTGGAGAACCGGGGCGAGAACGTCGTCATCGTCGAGGAGGACGAGTCGGTCGCACAGGCGGCCCGCAACGACGGGTACACCGTGATCATCGGCGACGGCACGGACACGGAGGTCCTCCGGGAAGCGGGCGCGGACAACGCCAAGACGGTCGTCGCCGCCACCGGCGACGACGACGCGAACCTGCTGGTCGCGCAGCTGTCGAGCTCGAAGTTCGACGTCGAGAAGGTCATCGCGCGGGCGAACAACCCCGACAACGTCGACGCCTTCGAGGATCTGGGCGTCCGCACCATCTCCGCGTCGATGGCGACCGCCTGGGCCATCGACAACCAGATCGAGCGGCCGGCCATCGCCCACTGGATGACCGACGTGGGTCGCACCGGCGACGTACAGGAGATCGAGGTCACGAACGAGAAGATCGCGGGCAAGCCGGTCAGCGAAGTCGGCCCGATGCTTCCCGACGCCTGTCTCATCGCGCTGGTCGGCAAGGGCGACTACACCACCGCGGAGGTCCCCGGGCCGGACTACGTCATCGAACTCGGTGACCACGTCACGCTGCTGGGCCAGCGCGAGTCCGTCCGCGAGGGAATGGAACTCGTCAACCCGGACTGAGCGACCCCGCGAGTGCTCACTCCACCGGGACTCGAACGCCGACGTAGCGGCCGCGCTCGCAGTCGGCCAGCAGTTCGCCGCCGAGCCGTTCGGCGCCCCACGAGACCGCCCAGATATCCAGGTCGTTGGCGTGTTCGAGCTGGGTCTCACCGCCGCTGGTGACCGCCGTCGCGTCCTGTTCGAGGAGGAGGCGGTCGTCGCTCTCGGCGGTCACGTCGACGTACCGACCGTCGCGGTCGACGGTCACGGCGACCGGCCCCGTCGCGTTCCCGGTCGCGTACGACAGCAGGTGTTCACAGAGGGACGCGACCAGCTCCGGCGACCGACGGACCTCGGTGTCGTTGTCGGTCGCCACCGACACGTCGCGGCCCTGCTCGGCGAGCACGGCGGCGACGTCGGACGCGAGCGAGCCCACGTCGGCCGTCGCGTCGGTCGCCGGCTCCAGACACATGCTCTCCTCGACGGCGCGGGCCCGCTCGCTCACCTCGACCAGCGAGTCGGCCGTCTCGCGAAGCCGCTCGGCGACTCGTTCGTTGCCGTCCTCCGCCACGACGTCGGCCATCGCGTACACCGCGGTCATATCGTTGCGCACGTTGTGTCGGAGCACCCGCTGGAGGACCTCCAGGCGCTGGCCGCGGATGCGCTCGTCGGTCACGTCCCGCAACGCCACCGCGTAGCCCGCCTCGACGTTCGCGTCGCGATGCACCCGCGAGACCGACACGTCGAAATAGCGCTTCCCGGCCGACCCCTGGAACGGGATCGTCGACTCGGTCGGCAGCCCGCTGGCCCCCAGCAGGTCGGCGTCGACCAGCGCCGACAGCGGCTCGCGAACCACCTCGTCGAGCGACCGCTCGAACAGCTCCCCGGCCGAGGCGTTCATGTCGACGACCCGCGCGTCGCCGTCGACCACCACGACGGCGTCGTTGAGGTTCGAGACGACGGTGTCGCGGCCGATCGCCTCCGCGATCGGAAGCGAGCGGTAGGGCCGCCCGACGGCGACGCCGACCGCGACCGCGGCCAGCACGGCCGCCTGGACGACGACGGCACCCGCCGGCACCGAGATGGCCCCGCCCGTCTCCAGCGTCGAAGTCACCATCGGCGCGGCCGCGAGCGACGCCCCGACGAGCGCCAGCGCGACGCCCCGCGACCGCTGGAAGGAGGCGTACCGGGTCGCGTCCCAGACCAGCAGGATCGACAGGCCGACGAGGAGCCCGAACGAGACGACCGTCGGTATCCCGAGCAGGAGGAGGTACGTGGCGCCGATCCCTTCGAACGTCGGTTCGAGCGGTAACAGCGGCGTCAGTCGCAGAGCGGCACCGACGAGCCCGACCGCGGGCACGACCGCGACCAGCCGCACGAGTACCCTGTTGCCGTTCGCGCGCCCGGTGTACGCGACGACGAACGCCGCCCAGCCGACCGTCCCCCCGAAGACCGCGACCTGCGTCAGCGGATGCAACATCGGCGCGGGCCAGCCAGCGGCGATCACCGCGGCCTCCGCGAGCGAAACCACCGCCAACAACGCGACTATCCCGACCAGCCCGGTCCCACCCGGGCGGTCGCGCGCGCCCCGCAACCGCCACGCGTACCACCCGAACGCGGCGGCCACGGCACCCAGTATCGGCCCTCCCACCAGCGGCGCCGAAAGCACAACGGTACGCCTCACACTACTGACGTAAATATTTTTTCGATACTGAATTAGTGAACCAGTCGCCACGTTTCGCCTCGGACTCGTGCCCGGAGTCTGCGGGAGTGAGCGCCGAGAACGACCGGGGAACCGCGTGCCACTGGCGCGCCAGCGCGCTACGGCAACGAGAACTCGATCGCCGCGCCCTGTCGCGACCACCTTTTTCGAGCCGGGTGTCCTCGCTCACGCCGTTCGCTGCGGGCACCCGGCTCGAAAAACGTGGGCGAAAACACCGGTCGACTCGCTCGCTCCGCTCGCTCGCGACCGGGGAACCGCGCGCCACTGGCGCGCGGACGTCAGGGCCGCGAGAACTCGATCGCCGCTCCCTGGCCGAAGCCGACGCACTCGGTCGCGAGGCCCAGGTCGGCGTCGCGCTTGTTCATCTCGTGGATCAGCGTCACCGGGAGCCGGGCGCCGGAGGCGCCGAGCGGGTGGCCGATGGCGATGGCGCCGCCGTTGACGTTGTAGATGTCGTCGTCGAAGCCGAGTTCGCGCTGGCAGTACAGCGCCTGGCTGGCGAACGCCTCGTTGAGTTCCACCAGGTCGTAGTCGTCGGTGTCGCGGCCGGTCCGCTCGCAGAGCTTGCGGACCGCCGGGACCGGGCCGACGCCCATGATCGTCGGGTCGACGCCCGCGACCATGTGGTCGCCGACCTCGGCCAGCACGTCCAGCCCGTGCTCGTCGGCGAAGGCGCGGGAGGTTATCATCGTCCCAGAGGCGCCGTCGGAGATCTGGGAGGCGTTGCCCGGCGTGATCGTCCCGTCGCTCTTGAAGACGGTCGGCAGGCCCCCGAGCGTCTCCAGGGAGGTGTCCCGGCGGATGCCCTCATCTTCGTCGACGGTCCCTTCGTCGGTCTCGATCGGGACGATCTCGTCGTCGAAGCGCCCGGAGTCGGTCGCGTCGCCCGCCCGCTGGTGGCTACGGAGGGCGAACTCGTCCTGGGCCTCCCGACTCACGTCGTACTCCTCGGCGACCTTCTCGGCGGTCATGCCCATCTGGAGCTCGCCGATGTTGTACAGCTCGGCCAGCCGCGGGTGGACCTTGTGGGTGTTCTGCCCGAGTTCGACGCGGCTCATCGACTCGACGCCGCCGGCGATGACGCAGTCGCGTTGCCCCGCCGCGATGGCGTCGGCGCCGCGCATGATCGCCTCCGCCGAGGAGGCACACCAGCGGTTGATCGTCGCCGCCGGTACCGACTCGCCCAGGTCCGAGAGCAGGGCGACCACGCGGGCCATGTTGTTGCCCTGTTCGTCCCGTTGCTGGGCGCAGCCCCACAGCAGGTCGTCGACCTGCTCGCTCGCCAGCCCCGTGTCGGCGAGCATCTCGTTCACCAGCGGGACCGACAGGTCCTCGCTGCGCACGTCCGCGAAGGCGCCGTCCTCCTTTCCCTGCGGCGTCCGCCGCGCCTGCACGATGACCGGTGTCGCGTCACTCATGGCTTCAGAGTGGGGCCGCGACGTGTTAAGTCCTCACAAACGAGCGACGCGTCGCGCGGAGTTTCTCGGACGCCGAGTCGCGCCGGCGATCCGCGCGCCTCACAGCAGGTCGCCGATACCGAACAGGACGACGGGGGCGACCAGCAGCAGGACGCCGACGATCATCAGGGCCGCCGGGAGCACGAGCAGCCCCATGTCGGTCAGGAGCCACAGACCCAGCCCGCCGAGTATCAGCAGGACCCCGACGAGACCGAGTATCGCCCGGAACACGCCCTCTAGTCCGAAGTCGGCCGCGACTTCCGCAACGTCGAGGACCTCGTCCATGGTTCGTCCGACGTGTCGTTCTCCCGGCGACATAAACGTGACGAGACGTGTCAACGGAAAATCTATCACGGTCGGGAGCGAACGACGGTACATGGGCCGTCAGGGTATCACGTTCGATCTGGGGCTGCTCGCTCTGGGGTCGCTGCTCCTGCTCGGGACCGCCGCGGTCCTGTTCACGGGGAATCTGAACGTCGTGGGGTACGGCGTCCCGCTCGCGTTCGCGGGGCTCGCCGCCGTCTTCCTCGGTGTCACCCGCCTCCAGCGGACGGTCGACGGCGCGTAAGTGCGCCCGGGGCGGCCTCGACGGGACCGCGACGGCCGGGCTAGTTCGCGACACTTATCCGGTCGGGGGACGAATCTCGGTGGGAATGAGCGATCCGGAGCTTGCGGTCGTGGAGTTCGTGCTGACTGTGCAGGCCTACAGCGACAACCGCGACCTCGACGCCGACGATCTGCCGCCCGCCTACCGGGCGGTCTTCTGGAACGACGGGGAGATCGAGCGCCCGCTCTCGGCCACCACGACGACGGCCCGAGAGGCGACCGACGTGGACCGGCCCTGGGAGGCCATCTCGGGGCTGATGTTCACCGACCGGGACGACTTCTCGGGCACGATCACCTTCACCGACGAGGACATGGCCGAGGAGTGGTTCCTCGACCGGGTCGACGCCGACCACCTCAACGACAACCCCGTCCTCGCGGGCGTCTACGAGGACGCGGTCGACGGCGCGGACTACGAGTACGCCCGCGCGGAGAACCGCCCGGTTCGGGCCGACCGGGTCTGGATCGACCAGCTCCTCGAGGAGTACTTCGACGAGGACGACGAGGACGAACAGGAGATGCTCGACCTCGTCGACATCCGCGCCCCCGAGGAGGTCGAGATGAGCATGGACGATCTGGTGCTCACCGCCGACCAGGAGGGAGAGATCCACAAGATCGTCAAGGCCATCGAGCACCGCGACTACCTCGCCCAGATCGGACTGCGGGAGATCGGCAAGCTCCTGTTCGTCGGCCCGCCCGGCACCGGGAAGACGTCCGTGGCGCGAGCGCTCGCCAGCGAGCTCGACCTGCCGTTCGTCGAGGTCAAACTCTCCATGATCACCTCCCAGTACCTCGGCGAGACCGCCAAGAACGTCGAGAAGGTGTTCGAGGTCGCTACCCGGCTCTCGCCGTGTATCCTCTTCATGGACGAGTTCGACTTCGTCGCCAAGACCCGCGCCAGCGACGAGCACGCCGCCATCAAACGCGCGGTCAACACCCTGCTCAAGAGCATCGACGAGGTCAGCCTCATCGAACACGAGGTGTTGCTCATCGGCGCGACGAACCACCCCGACCAGCTCGACGCCGCGGCGTGGCGCCGCTTCGACGAGATCGTCAACTTCCCCAAGCCCGACGACCAGATGCGCGCGGACATCCTGCAGGTCGTCACCCGGGAGATGGAGATCGTCGACTTCGACCCGATGGAAGTCGCCCGCCAGACCGAGGGGCTGACCGGAAGCGACCTCCGGCTCGTGTTGCGCGAAGCCGTACTCGACGCGCTGACCGAGGAGCGCACCACGCTCACTCAGCAGGACCTGATGGACGCCGTCGCGGGCTTCGAGGAGCGGGACAACCTCAAGAACATGGACATGATCGAGGGCGACCACGACGCTCTGGTCGCCGGCGGCGACATCTCCGGGACGAGCGACGCCGCCTCCGACGGCGGTCACGAGCACAGCCACGACCACAACCACGACTAGCGGCGAGCGCTACGCGTCCGGGTCGCTCACCCTCACGAGCTGTTTCCCGATGTTCTCGCCTTCGAACAGCCCGAGGAAGGCCTCGGGCGCCGACTCCAGCCCTTCGGTGACGGTCTCGCGGTACTGCAGGTCGCCCCTCGCGACCCACTCGGCCAGCCGCCCGGTCGCGGCCTCGAATCGCGGCGCGAAGTCGCCGACGAGGAAGCCCTCGACGCGGGCGCGCTTGCTGACGAGCCCGGGGAGCTTGCGCGGGCCGGTCGGGCGCTCGGTGGCGTTGTACAGCGATATCTGGCCGCAGACGGCGACGCGGGCGTCGACGTTCAGCCGGTCGAAGACGGCGTCGGTGATCGGCCCGCCGACGTTGTCGAAGTAGGCGTCGACGCCGTCGGGCGCCGCCTCGTCCAGCGCCGCGCCGTAGTCGTCGGTCGCGCTGTAGTCGATCCCCGCGTCGAAGCCCAGCTCGTCTTCGAGGAAAGCGACTTTCTCCGCCGAGCCCGCGAAGCCGACGACGCGGGCGCCCGCGAGATTCGCGATCTGGCCGGCGACGGAGCCGACCGCGCCCGCGGCGCCCGTGACGACGAACGTGTCGCCGGGGCCGGGCTCGGCCACCTCGCGGACCCCGAAGTAGGCGGTCCGGCCGGGCATCCCGAGGACGCCCAGCGCCGTCGAGACCGGGCCCAGGTCCGGGTCGACTTCCCGGAGCGCGGTCCCGGGCGCGGCGGCGTAGTCGGCCCACCGGAGGTTGCCGGTCACGATATCGCCCGCCTCGAAGCCGGCACCGTTCGATTCGACGACTTCGCCGACGACGCCGCCCTGGAGCGGGTCGCCCACTTCCCAGGGGTCGGCGTAGGACTCGGCGGCGCTCATGCGGCCGCGCATGTACGGGTCGACCGAGAGATAGCGGGTGCGGACGAGCGCCTCGCCCGGGGCGGGTTCGGGTACGTCCGTCTCCACGAGGTCGAACGTGTCGCGGTCCGGTTTCCCCTCGGGTCGCTTCGCCAGACGAAACTGCCTGTTGGTGTCGCGCATGGACACCGATTGGGGCCGACGCCGGAATAGTCCGGGGACTCGGTCTGGCCGGTGTGGGCGAAACGCGACCCGGCGGCCGACCGTCAGCGTTTCCTCCGGACCGGTCGAACGGGGCGACATGTACCTCTCGCCGGCGGTGCGAACGATCCGCGACGACCCGGTCGAAGGGGAGTCGGTGACGCTGTTGCTGGAGGTGGCGGACGACGCGGCGATCGACGAGGTGGCCGCGGCCCTCGAGGCGGCCGGCGCGACCGTCGAGGAGGAACTGCAGTTCCGAACCCTGCAGGCGACCGTCGCTCACGAGCGGGTCGGTGCGGTCTGCGAGGCCGACGGGATCGCCCACGTCGAGACGGGAAACACGCTGGGGCTCGACCCCGACGAGGCCGAGGGTGCGGGTGAAGACGTGCGTCCCGGCGGGTGAGGCGACGACGCTCCCAGCCGCCGCGGACGGGCGCCAGGGGCCCACGAACGACCGTTCGGTCGAACGAAACGGCGATTTCGGGCGCTGGCGCCGAGAGCGCAAGCGTTTACTTCGCCCCAGCGGTACTCAGCGTCATGCCCGACTGTCCACTCGCGGACGAGTGCCCCAGTTTCCAGGAGCGCATCGAGGGGATGGGCTGTACGCACTACGGCGACCGCGGCGGCGCCGAGTGGTGCAATCACTACAACCAGCCGATCGAGGACCTCAAGAGTCAACCCGTCCAGCCCGGCCAGGAGGTCGAGGTGGCCGTCGAGGACATCCACGAGAGCGGCGCCGGCGTCGGCCGGACCGAGGACGGCTTCATCATCATGGTCGACGGCGTCCTGCCGCCGGCCCGCGCGAAGGTGAAGATCACCAAGGTCCGCTCGAACCACGCCCGCGCCGAGGAACTCGAACGCCTCCCCGACGACCCCGACGACGAGGGTGAAGAGGCCGAAGGCGAGGCCGAGGAAGGCGACGACGAGGCCGACGAGGCCGACGGAACCGACCGCGAGCGCCTCGGTAGCCGCGACAACTTCTGGGGCTCGTAGCCCCCACCGCGGCCGGCGCTTCAACCTGGACAGTCGTGACGCCGCTCGTTTCGTTCTCCCCGCTCGCTCCCGCTCGATAGCCGACCTGTCGCCGGTTTCACAGTCGATCTCGCTCGTTTCAGCGGTTTTATCCGGTCGGATCCGCCAACGTAGCGCCGTGGTTCCCGACCCCGCGGTCGCCGACGAGTCCGCCGACGAACCCGTCACTGGCGAGTCCGTTCCGGCGGACAGCGCCGAGGCCGGGGACGAACCGTCCGGCGCCGAGCGGCGCCCGACGGACGCGCCGTCGGCCGATGGACCCGCCGACCCCGTCGAGGCGCGACTCGACGACGCGCTGGAGCGGGTCGCCCACGGCGCGACCGTCTCGGTGCCGAGCATCCTCCTCCAGCGCGGGCTGACCGTCGCCTTTACCGCGGTCCTGACGAACGGCTTCGCGGCGGGCGCCTACGGCGTCTTCGCGGTCGCCCGCCGGCTCCAGCAGTTCCTGCTGCACGTCGCGCTGGGCTTTCGAAGCGGGCTCAGCCGGTTCCTGCCCACCGCCGACTCGCCGGCCGAACGCGATGCGCTCGTCACCGTCGCCGGCCTGCTGCTGGGGACCGTCGCGACCGTCTTCGGCGCCGCGCTGTACCTGAGCGCGCCGCTGGTGACCGCCGTCACCGACCAGCGACCGCTGTTCGGGACCGTGTTGCGCGTGTTCGCCGTCGGCCTGCCCGCGACGGTCTGGCTGTTCACCGCGGCGGAGGTCCTGCGCGGGCTGGAGGAGGTCGGCCCGCTGAACCTCACGCTCCGGGTCGGCTTCCCGGCCGCGCAGCTGGTCGTGGGCGTCGTCGGCACCGTCGTCTACGGCGACCTTGCCGCGGTCGCCGTCGGCGTCGTCGCGGTTTCGGGGCTGACCGGCCTCGTCGCGACCGCGTGGCTCGTCCGCGAGCGCGGGCTCGGGCTGCGATTCCACGGGCGCGACGGCGACGGGGACAACTGCGCCGATACGGCCGCCGATGGCCACGAATCCGACGCCGACGCACTCGACCTGCGGTCGGTGTGGCGCCGGTACGTCCGCTACACGGCCCCGCTGTTCGTCGGCGGGGTCGCGACGACGATACAGCGGCTGGGCTTCTACCCGCTGATCGCCGTGTTCCTGACCGACGTGGCCGGCGGCGTCTTCGCGGTCGGGATGGTCGTCGGGTCGCTGGTGCGGCTGCCGCTGATCGGGCTCAACCAGTTCGTCCCGCCGGTCGCCGCCGCGCTCCACGAGGACGACCATCGCGCCGCGCTCTCGCGGTTCTACCACGTCACCAGCCGGCTCGTCCTCGTCGGCGTCGTCGGCCTCTCCGTGCCCGTGGTCGTCTACCGCGAGACGGTGATGTCGCTGTTCGGCCCCGCCTTCGTGCCCTACGCGCCGCTGCTGGTCGGGTTCGTTCTCGCGCAGTTCGGCGCCTGCGCCGCCGGCAGCGTCGGCATCCTCCTCATGATGACCGACAACCAGCGGCCCTACCTCGCGGTCAACGTCTGTATCACCCTCCTGCTGACCGCCGTCGCCGTGCCGCTGACGATACGGTTCGGCCTCTCGGGGCTCGTGGCGAGCTACGTACTCATGCTGACGCTGAACAACGGACTGGAGGTCGCCGTCCTCTACCACTTCGAGCGGCTCCAGCCGTTTACCCCGCTCCACGGGAAACCGCTCGCAGCGGCGGTGCCGCTGGGCGTCGTCGCCTGGAGCGCGAAGGCCGCGCTCGCGGGGCCGGCGGCGCCCGTCGTCGGCGTAGTCGGTGGACTGGCCGCGTACGCGGCGACCCTTCGATTCCTCGGGTTCACCCCCACCGAGCGGCGACTCGCGGGGACGCTCCGCGACCGGTATCGCGCCGCGCTCTCGCGGGAGTGAGAGACGGGAGCCCCTCCGCGAACCCCGCGCCCGGCCGACAGCCGTCGATCCGAAACCTCCCGGTTCTTTGAGGCACCGGTCCCAGCACTCGCGTATGGATCTGCAACTCGACGGCAGCGCTGCACTGACGACGGCCAGCTCCAGCGGCCTCGGTCTCGCGAGCGCGAAGGCGCTCGCCCGCGAGGGCGCGGACGTGGCCGTCTGCGGGCGCACCGAATCACACCTCGAATCGGCCGAGAGCGAACTGCAGGGGCTCGGCGACGGCGACGTGCTCGCCGTCCAGGTCGACCTGACCGACCGCGCGGAGGTCGAGGCCTACGTCGAACAGGTCGCCGACGAGTTCGGCGGCATCGACCAGGTCGTCATGAGCGCGGGTGGCCCGCCCAGCGGCGCGTTCCTGGAGATGGACGACGACGACTGGTACGGCGCCTACGACACGCTCGTCATGTCCGCCGTCTGGACGACGCGCTTTGCCTACCCCTACCTCGCCGAGTCCGAGCAGGGCTCGATCACGGCGATCACCTCGCGGTCGGTCCGGGAGGTCATCGACGATCTCGTCCTCTCGAACGCGGTCCGGCGGGCGGTCATCGGGATGGTCAAGACCCAGGCGCGGGAGTTCGCCCCCGACGTACGGGTCAACGCCGTCCTGCCGAGCGCCCACGAGACGGCGCGGATGGAGGAGCTCATCTCCGACGCCGTCGAACGCGGCGAGTACGAAGACTACGAGGCGGGTCTGGCCGACTGGGGCGAGGGCGTCCCGCTCGGCCGGATGGGCCAGCCGGGCGAGCTCGGCGACGTGGTGGCCTTTCTCGCCAGTCCGCGGGCGAGCTACGTGAGCGGGGTTGCGCTGCCCATCGACGGCGCGACGATGCGGAGCTAGATCGGGTTCCGGTCCGAAGGCGTCTCACGCTGTCGACCGAGCAGGTAGCCGGTCGCGGTTCCGAGCGGGAGGGCGAGCCAACCGACGTAGAGGAGATTGACGAGTCCGACGAACAGCGCGGCGCCGACTCGCTCGACGGGGCCGGCGGTCCCGCCGAGCGCCTCGCCGAACAGGCTCGCCGCGAGGACGAACCCAGCGGGGCCGAAGACACCTGTGAGCGTGCCGGCGAGCGCGCCGCGGTTTCGGAGTCGCCAGTGCCCGGTTCCTTCGACGACCACGAGCCAGCAGCACGCGCCGACCGCCCCGACGCCGAGCGCGACGACCGCGAGCATGTGACCGTCCCAGGCCGCACCGTCCCAAGGCACGACCGAGAACGCCGCCACCACTCCGGCGCCGACGGCGCCGAACAACAGGCCGGCCAGCGCCGCCCACCGGAGCGACAGCTCGTCAGCCATCGTCACCGCGCGCCCGGCGACCCGCCGCTCTGTCCGTCGGACTTGGCGGTCAGCGACCAGACGAGCAGTCCCAACGAGATCAGCGCGACGAACACGGAGACGACGTAGCCGACCGAGTCGGCGGTCCCGAGTATCGACCCCGGCAGGAACGCCGAGACGACCAGCAGGATCGCCGCCGAGATCGTCCCTGCGAGCGCCAGGATCAGCAGCCAGAAGCGAACCGCGGGGTCCATGTTGCCCGGCGGTTGTCACCCGCGGAATATGAGCGTTCCGGCGAGCGTGGTGAATCCTGTGCCGTTCGAGTTGCTCGTTGAGCAGTTCTTTCTGGTCGATTCGATATGGGAGGAGTTCGATCGAGAGCGACCGCAGTCGACGGTGAGCGATGAAATCTTCAGCCCGCTCGCCCGCTTGAGTTAGGACTGCACTCGACAGCAAGCGATGAACGCCCTCGACCCGCTCGCGGTCGCTGAGCGACATATCCTCGCGGCCGGGGGCCGCTTCGGATAAAGGTCGCTCAGGCGACTACATGAACGCGAGCGTGCCTCGCCCTTTCAGCATTTTCGAGGTGGAGCCTCCGGCCTCAAGGAGCGAGCGAAGTGAGCGAGTAGGCCGGAGAGGAAACCGATATAGTCCCACACAACCAGCACACCTTGGCAGTTTGACTCCCAATCATTTAATAACTGTCAAATACATGCCTGAAATATGGAGGTCCGGCGAACCGCGCCCGTCAAACTCGTCGTTCCTGACGAGCGCCGTGACGACCTCCACGAATCCGCCCGGCAATTCCTTCACTGTGCCAACCGTGCCGCCGAGTTCTGTTGGTCCGACCGTTCTTACACTGAGTGTGTCACGGCCAACACGAGCGCACGAACTGCGCTCTACGCCGATCTCCGCGACGAAACCGACCTCACCGCGAACCTCGTGCAAGAAGCCATCCGCCGCGCCGTCCAAGCAGTCAAAGGCTGTGTTGAACGGTGGAAACAAGGGAAGCGAGTGAGCCAACCGGAATTCACGTCATGGAGTATGCTTTACGACAAGCGGAGCGCGACGTTCTACCGGAACAAAGTCTCACTCTCGACTGTCAACGGGCGCGTCGAGTGTGACTTTGAACTTCCTTCGGACAGCCCCACGCCATACGAGGAGTACGTGCTGTCCAAGGAGTTCGAGTTCCGGGCGAGTACGCTCCAGTACGACGCAGTCGACGACGAGTTCTATTTCCACATCACCACTCGGAAGTACGACTCCGATGGAGACGGTGAGAACGCAGAGGTTTCGGAAGATGCCAAGCACCAAACAGCCCTCGGTATCGACCTCGGCGTCAACAGTCTCGCCGTCTCCTCGACCGGGCGCTTCTGGCAAGGAGACGACTACGACCACTGGTGCCGCGAGTTCGAGAAGCGACGTGGGAAGATGCAACAGCGCGGGACGCAAGCCGCACACAACGCTTTGCTTCGCCTCGGCAAGCGCGAAGAAGCATGGCGCAAACAATACATCCACACCGTCGCCAACGAGATCGTCACGGAGGCTGTCGAACACGGCTGTAACGTAATCGTGTTCGAGGACTTGACCGATATCCGAGAGCGGCTTCCGGAGGCCAAATGGCACCATCTATGGGCGTTTCGACGCCTCTACGAGTATGTCTCCTACAAGGCTCCTGAACGCGGTGTCTCCGTGGAACAAGTCGAGCCGAACTACACGTCCCAACGCTGTTCTCGAACGGACTGTGGGTTCACGCACGACGGCAACCGCCACGGAGACCACTTCGAGTGCCAGATGTGCGGCTACGAAGTGAACGCGGACTACAACGCCACGAAGAACATCGGGATGCGGTACGCTCTGGAACGACAACACAGACTCCGGTCCTCGCCCACGTCGGGGAGCGGAGACGCACCAGTAGACGTGCGTGTGAATGGTGGGACGGTGAACGGCGAGAGTCACCAGCCTATTGCCGGGGGCTGATCGCCGGGAGTCCACATCAAAGCCCCACTCTCAAGGACCGAGGCGCTCCGAGGGAGTTGGGTGGGGTAGTTTACCGAACGGTTTTGGGGACGGCGGTGCCCGCTCCGCTATGACCGACGAGCGAGCGACCGATACGGGCCCGACCGCAGGCACCGACTGGCGGACGGCAGGACCAGAGATCCGCCTGACCGACGCCGACGCGGCCGAACCGCCGCGGGAGACCACACCGGCGGATGCGCAGGCGGGCGCGAACTTCGTCGTGTTCGAGCCTGGGTGGCTGCCCGACGACTGCGCGGTGGGCGAGACGACGATCCGGCCCGAACAGCCGCCAGGGCGGCCCGAGGGGCTGGACGCCGCGGACATCGGACAGACGCCGTACAGCGAGGGGAACCCGTCGGCGGTCCGGACCGTCGTGGCGGGCGAGGACCGCGAGTTGCGGATCAAGCAGTTCTGCTACGACTGGGCGCCGCCGGCCGCCAGCGTCGCGCCGCTGTGGGGTACCGAGGACCCGGCGCCGGTCGAGGCGGGCGACGCCGTCGGCTTCCTCGGGACCGACTACAAGGACAACCGCGGCGCCTGCGTCCAGCGGGCGCGCACGCAGGTCGAGGTGTCCGTGCTGGAGGGGGCGTTCGACGACGACGAACTCGAAGGACTGCTCGACGGGCTAGAGCCGGCAGCGGATCCCCAGTCGACACCCGTCCGACAGGTCCCCTTTCACCGACTGAACTACTGGGCCCGCTACCGGTGCGAGGCGGTGGGAGTCCCACACGGGCTGTGGAGCCACGGGATCGCCCGGCCGTACGACGAGAGCGTGCCGTGTTCGCCGGCCGCGCTCGGTGGAGTGTCTCCGGCGTTGCTCGTGCCGGGCGACGACGGCACCGGCGCGGACTACGCGCTCGACTCGGCCGCGACGTTCCCCGACAGCGGCGCCGTCGAGGCCGTCTATCGCCGCGCGAGCAACGGGAGCGACCACCTGTGGATCACTGCGGCGGCGCCCGACAGCGAACTCGGTCCGGCGGTGCCCCCGGAGCCGGCCGACCAGCCGGCACAGACCCGCGAGACGGTCGAGCTACGCGGTGAGCGCGTCCACTACGCGGCGCTGACGGAGGGGTCGGGCGCGTGGGAAGCGGTCTGGACGGAGGGCGGCGTCACCTACGCCGTCGTCGCGGGCGCGTCGCACCACCTCGACGGCGAGGCGTTCCGGCGGCTGGTCGAGGGGCTGGAGCCGGTCTGACCCGCTACCACGGTCTCAGAACAGGTCGTCCTCTTTCAGCTCGGACACGACCTCGCGGACGCGCTGGGCCTGTCCCTTCGGGACGACGAGCGTGCGGTCGCCGTAGGAAGCCACGACGAGGTCCTCGACGCCGACGACGCTGACGTGACCGTCGGTGGCGACGACGGTGTTCTCCGCGTCGATCGTGAGCGCGTCGCCGAGGACCGCGTTGCCGTCGTCGTCGGCGTCGACGACCCGGGAGACGGCGTCCCAGGCGCCCAGGTCGTCCCACTCGAAGGTCGCCGGGACGAGCGTGGCGTCGTCAGTGGCTTCCATGACGGCGTAGTCGACGCTCACCGGGTCGACGGCGTCGAATCCGCGCTCGGGCTCGCCGTCGTCCAGCGCGTCGACTAGGGGAGCGAGTTCAGTGTCGCCGGCCTCCCGCAGGAAGGCGTCGGGCGTCCAGGCGAACATCCCGGCGTTCCAGTAGTAGCCGTGGTGGCGGTAGCGCATCGCCGCCCCCTGGTCGGGTTTCTCGGTGAACTTCTCGACGGGGTAGTAGGTGCGTCCGTCCGCGGCTTCCGACTCCTCGCCCGGCTTGATGTAGCCGTAGCCGGTCTCCGGGCGAGTCGGTTCGACGCCGACGGTCACCAACGAATCGGTCTCGGCGGCGACGGCGGCGGCGTCTCCCATCGTCCCGGCGAAGTCACCCTCGATATGGTGGTCGCTGGGGAGACAGACCAGCGTGCAGTCGCCCACCTGTTCGCGGACGCGGTGGGCGGCGTAGACGAGTGCCGGGCCGGTATCCTTGGGCTCGGGTTCGGTGAGGACGGCCGCGTTCGGGGCGTGTTCGCGGACCTGGTCGGCGAGGTCTGGGCGAGTGAGGACGTACACTTCGTCGGCGAAGCCGGCGCGGTCGACGGTCTCGGCTAAGAGCGAGCGGTCGCCGGCGAGCGGGAGGAACTGCTTCGGGCGGTCGCTCCGGCTGGCGGGGTAGAGTCGGGTTCCGGTCCCGCCCGCGAGGACGACGGCGACGAGCGTGTCGGTCATGGCCGTGTGGTCGGACGGGTCGGAAAAATAGCCGCCGGTCGCGGCGGATTCGGCGGCGACCGGTCGCGGGGGTCAGCGCACGCCGAGGAAAGCGTGCAGTTCGTCGGCCGTCCGCGCGGGCGCCTCGCTCGGTCCGGAGTGACTGACGCCGTCGAACTCGACGAAGCGACTCGACGGGAGCGCGTCGTGGACGGTCCGAGCGCTCTCACGGAGGAAATCGGGACCGTCGGTCCCCGACAGGACGAGCGTCGGCACGGCCACGTCGAGGCGCTCGGGAACCTCGTAGCGCTCGACGGCGTAGTTCATCCGGATCACTTCCTCGGCGAGTTCGACGCAGTCGGGCCAGACCGGCCACTCGTCGAGCCAGGCGTCCAGGTCGTCGCCCTCGCCGGCGTGGATCACCTGATCGACGTAGAGCTTCATCGCGCCCTCGCGGTCGCCGTCGTCGAGCAGGGCCGCCATTCGGTCGGCCAGATCGGCGTGTTCTCTGAACGATTCCGGGAGGACTGCGGGCTCGTAGGCGACGACGGCCTCGATCTCGGCCGCCTGGTCGTCCGCAGAGAGCGCCCGCGCCGTCTCGATAGCGGTGAGGGCGCCGAAGGAGTGCCCCAGCAGGACGGGCGGGGCGTCGCTCTCGTCGTCGGCGCCGAGGTCGTCGACGAGCGCGCGGACGGACGCGACCTCCCGGCCGAGCACCTCGTCCGGTCCGGTCTCCTCGTGATCGTCGAGGCAGGTACCAAAACCCGGTCGCTGCGGGACGACTGCGGCGAACTCCTCGAAGTGGGGGATCACGGGTTCCCAGTACTGCCGCGGGGCCATCCCGCCGTGGAGGAGGACCAGAGGCTGGCCCTCGCCGCGGCGTTCGTACTCGACGTCGATACCGTCTGCGCTCGTGGTCGTTGGCATGGAACGCTCCGTACTCCGCCGGCGGGGCTACGTTTGACTCTCAGTCGTGCGGCCGCTTTTATATTACGCCGCGATTTCCCCGCCCTCGGCGCCGGGGCCTGCGGACTCTCCTCCTCGAGGGATCCGGTGATATATCCAGTAGATCTGATGGGACGATACGTTCAATACATTCGATACGCTATTTTCAGTATGCCGATCAGCACGGACCGATTCGAACGGCTGGGTGCCGACGGGGATGAAGACGGGCCGACTCCGGGCACGAACGCGTCGGCGATCCTCACGTTCCTCCGGAACAATCCGGACAAGGCGTACACGCAGAGCGAGATCGCGGACGTGACGGACGTGAAAGCGGGATCCGTCGGGCCGACGCTCGTTCGGTTGCGGGATCGGGGGCGCGTCGACCACCGCGGGCACTACTGGCGCGTCAGTGACCACGACCGAAGCGTGGACGCGGCGGCCGGCCAGTCCGCCGATGCGCTCGCGAGTCGCGAAGCCGACGACGAGAGGCCGGAGATGGCGGCCTGGCGGGACCACGCCGTCGATCCCCGCGAGCATCGCGATGAGTGACCGGTTCGCGGCCGGCGACGTGTTCTGGGCGCCGGACCCGTACAACACGGGTGGCGACCCGCGACCGTGGCTGGTGCTGGCCGCCGAATCGATCCCGTACGCAGGCGAAGAGTACGTCTGCGCGGGACTGACGCTGAGCGACCTCCCAGACAACGTCGAGGTCACCGCCGAGGACTGGGTGGTAGGCGCTGACCCCGAGCGAACGTCGTACTGCTCACCGTGGGTCCTGGCGACGGTCAAACACGGCGCGGTCGCGAGCGCGCAGGGGTCCGTGACCGACGCGTTCACCCGCCGGGTGGTCGACCGGAGTGTCGCGTACCTTTCGGGTGACGTGTCCGTTGAGTCCTGAGCGGTGGTGTCGCGGGGCGGATGGCCGTGACGGGACGCGGTCGAGGTCAGCGTGACCACTCGAGGGGTCGCGGACGCGCCTCGACGTGGGTCTCGACGAGGTGGGTCTGCGCGCGGCGGAGTCGCTCGGACAGCGAGGAGGCGGAGATTCCCAGTTCGGCGGCCACGTCTTCGAGCGTCGCGGTCCGCGGGATCTCGAAGTAGCCAAGTCGGTGGGCGGTCCCGATCGCCTCGCGCTGGGCGTCCGTGAGGCCGTCGCCGTCGGTGTCGTCCCCGAACGGCTCGGCGCTCTCGCCGACGCGGGTGAGCTTCCGGAGTCGGAACGAGGTGTTGCGCTGCCAGAACTCGCGAAGCTGGTCGAAGGCGGCCCGGTCGGCGAACCGGCCGGCCTGGAGCCAGCCCGTCGGCCTGGCGCGGATGAACTCGATCTGGACGGGCGTCTCGTAGAGCGCGCGCAGGTCGTCCAGATCGTCGAGGCGGTCGCCGAGCTGTTCGGCCATGCTCGTGCCCGGCGTGATAGTGTAGCGACTCGCGCCGTCCTCGCGGACGACGAGGCGGTACTCGCCGACGAACGCCGTCGACTCGAAGGCAGCCTCGACGGCCGCGGTCGTCTCCGGGTTGGCGGTCACGACCGCGGTAAAGCGCGGCCGCTCGCCCTCGCCGAGACCGATGGAGAGTTCCATTTCGGCGTCGGGCACCGCCGCGGCCACGTCGACCAGCGGGAGGGCGTCACAGCCGAGGTGGTATTCGGCGTGGAGGGCCATAATCGCAGGTCAGTTCGGAGTGTCAAATGCCCGTCGAAAGTCACGCTCCCCGAGTACGACCTACCACGTTTCGATGTCGCCCGAGCGGATGTCCTCGACGCAGCCCTGGCAGTCCTGGGACTGGGGGTCGAAACAGCCCGGTCTGTGTTCGGGGTCGAGTTCGACCGCGCGGCGCTCGGCGTAGCGCCGGCAGACGATCTTCGCGCGGCCGTCCTCGCCGTGGGGCAGGTCCGCCTCGACGGAGCGGCGGGCGTGTCTGTAGGCGCGCTTGGCCTCGCCGATCTGGCGGCCCGCCGACCGGAGCTTCTGCCGGAGAATGCGCTCGATGCGGTCGTCTGCCATCTGGTCGCCGCTTAGGAGGCGTGGCCCTTAGCCCCGTCGGCGTCCGAAGGGGTCGAACGTCAGGCCAAGTCGTCGATCACCGGTTCGACCTCACCGAGCGTCTCGACGATGTCGTCCGGTTCGCGCACATCACCGACGGGCGGCGTCGCGTGGGCCGTGACCTGCACGGTCGTCATCCCGACTTCGGCGGCCCACGTGTCCTCGTCTACCCTGTCGCCGACCATCAGACAGTTCTCACCGCGGAAGCCCGTTCGGTCGAGAAAGATCTCGAACGGTTCGACGGTCGACTTCTCCGCTTCGATCTCGGCGGACGTCAACACGAGGTCGAAGGCGTCCGCGAGACCCGCCGCTGCGAGCCGCCGGTTGGTCATCAGTTTGTTCCCGTTTGTGATAGCGCCGACGAACAGGTCGTGGTCGCGGCAATGGCGTAGGACCGATTCGGCGTCCTCGGACAGCGATTCGGCGTCGAGTCGCGTCTCCCAGAACACCCGATCGAGGGCTTCGATGTCTTCCCGCGGTGCGTCGCGACCCCAGACCTCGAAGAACAGTTCGGTGTAGCGACCGAGTTCGAACCGTCGGTGGTCGCCGTGGTAGCGCTCTGCGAACCGTTCGCCCGTTCGCGCGGTCAGGTCGTCGAAGGTTTCGCGGTCGATTTCGTAGTCACGTTCGCACATCTCCCGATAGCGTGCGTCGACCGCCCGCTCGACCGCATCGTCGCCGTGGAAGAGTGTCCCCCCGAAGTCGAAGACGGCCGCGTCGAGCATCTCGATTCGTACTCTCGACGTGGACGGGAGGCGTAAAAATCTACCGTGGACCTCGCTCGCGCGGCGTCAGTCCGCCTCGACTCGCGGTTCGGTCCGGAGGTCGACCTCGACCCGGCGCCCGCTCCGGGCGGACTCGTAGGCCGCTTCGGTGACGGCGGTGACTTTCAGCGCGTCGCGCGCGGTCGCCGGCGGTTCCGCGCCCTCCCGAATGACGTCGACGAACGCCCGCCCCTTGTCGCGGTACTCACCGTCGTGGTCGGACGCATGCTCGCGATTCTCGCCGTCGACGAACGCGAGGTCGCGCTCGCCCCAGTCGCTCCCGCGGACGCGGAACCCACCGTTCTCGCCCCAGACATCGAGGTGTTCGCGCACGACCGGCGCATCGCCCGAGACGCCGACGCTGGCGACCGCGCCGTTCTCGAAGGCGACGTCGAGTGCGGCCTGCTTGTCCACCCGCTCGGCGTCGTCGTCGAACTGCATCTGCGCGCTCACCGAGACCGGGGAGAGCCCCGTGGTCCACAGGAGGGCGTCGAGGACGTGGCTGCCGGTGTCGTAGAGCTGCCCGCCCCCGGAGAGGTCGGGGTTCGTCCGCCAGGTGCCCCGCTGGTGGGTGATCCAGTCCTGCGTGATCGACGCGCTGAGGAACTGCGGGTCGCCGACCCGTTCGTCGAGCGCCTCGCGAGCCCGCCGGAACGCCGGCGAGAGGTGGCGCTGGTACCCGACCATCAGCGCGGCGTCGCTCGCCTCGCTGCGACGAACGAGATCGCGCGCGTGGTCGAGGTCGACGCACAGCGGTTTCTCACAGAGGGTGTCGATCCCTCGTTCGAGGGCGGCGACGACCTGTTCGTAGTGCAGCGTGTGTGGGGTGGCGATCGCTACCCCGTCGAGATCCGCGCCGTCGAGCATCGCCTCGTGTGACTCGTAGCGATGGCGGTCGGGAACGCCGAACTCCTCGGCGGCGCTCCGTCGATTCTCGTCGCTGACGTCCGCGACCGCGACGACTTCGGCGCCGTCGACCGCCTCGACCTCACGCGCGAGCGGCGTCCCGAGACCGCCTAACCCCGTCACCCCGATCCGGATCGTATCTACCATATCTGTCCCATGTGATCACGTTTCAAGACTCTTTGGTTCCCGAGGGAGGGAGAGATTCGAGTCGATGGACACCGGATACGTTCGGGGTTCCTGTTCGATACGTCGGGCACCACAACGGCCCTGTCGATGGTTCGGCCGCAGTGGTTCGCCCGCGGTGGCCGGCCCCGGTGGCTCGCCGCTCGTCCTGGCGGTTCCGGTCTCGGGGAGGAGTGCGGCGTCACCCGCGGAAAGCGCGCGTTCCCGGTGGTCGTGCGGGTGTCGAGAATGTCGCCATTGGGGCCCCAGAACCGGATTTTCACTTACACTCCGGCGTGCGAGAGTTTATATACGGGGGCGACCAAGAGAAGGATGTCTCCCATCGAAAACAACGCGGAGACAGGAACGACAAGATGACGGATTTGCGTACACAGGCGACAGAGATACACGAACAGTTCGAAGACCAGCTGGAGATTTCCGTCGACGACGTGGAGGAGCGTCTCGACACGCTGGTCAACGAGTACAAGGTCCCCCTCTCGGAGGCCCGCCGGAGCGTCACCAACACCTACCTCGACGAGGCGGGGATGGAGCGCGACGAGCTGGGCGGTGGCGGCTCCGGCAACGACCGGGTTCAGGTCGCCGACGTCGACGCTCCCGAGGAGTGGGTCGACATCAAGGGCGAGGTCACGGAGCTGTGGGAGGCCAACTCCGACGCCGTGGCACAGGTCGGCCTGTTCGGCGACGAGACGGGCACGATCAAGTTCACCAAGTGGTCGAAGTCCGACCTCCCCGAGCTGGAAGAGGGCGCGGTCTACGATCTGCGGAACGTCGTGACCGACGAGTACGAGGGCCGGTTCTCGGTGAAGCTCAACCGGACGACGGTGATCGAGGAGCTCGACGAGGAGATCGAGGTCGGCGACGACGACGTGAGCGTCGAGGGCGCGCTGGTCGACATCCAGTCCGGGTCCGGACTGATCAAGCGCTGCCCCGAGGAGGACTGCACGCGCGTCCTCCAGAACGGTCGCTGTAACGAGCACGGCGAAGTGGAGGGCGAGTTCGACCTCCGCATCAAGGGCGTGCTCGACGACGGCGAGGAGGTCCACGAGATCCTCTTCAATCAGGAGGCGACGGAGAACCTCACGGACATCACGCTGGAGGAGGCCCAGGAGATGGCGATGGACGCGCTGGATACGTCCGTCGTCGCCGACGAGATGCGCGCGGATCTCCTCGGGAAGTACTACCGCGTCACCGGGCCGACGTTCCGTCGGTACGTGCTGGTCGACGAGGTCGAGCGACTCTCCGAGCCGACGGATGCAGAGGCCGTGCTGATCAAAGCGAGGTCGATATAGATGGCGACGACACCCACCCGAGAGGTCGCCCGCCGCGTGTTCGCGGGCGAGTTCAACGACGCGACGTACACGTTCAAGGAGAGCGACGACGAGCGAGCGCCGGTGTATCTGCTGCTCCCCACGGGCGAGCGGGCCAACCGCGTGTTCCTCGTCGGGACGCTCATGGAGACCGAGGACGTGGGCGACGACAGCGAGTACTGGCAGGGGCAGGTCATCGACCCCAACGGCGACCGCTACTACATGTACGCGGGCCAGTACCAGCCCGACGCGGCCTCGATGTTGCGGGAGCTCGAACCGCCGGCGTACATCTCGGTCGTCGGCAAGCCCCGGACCTACGAGACCGACGACGGCGAGGTGAACGTCTCCGTCCGGCCGGAGTCGATCACCGAAGTCGACGCGGCGACCCGGGACCGCTGGGTCGTCGAGACGGCCGAGCGCACGCTCGACCGGATCGCCCGCTACACGGACGAGACAGACGCGGACGGGGAGGCCGCCGTCGACGAGTACGTCGCGATGGCGGCCGAGGAGTACGACCTGCCGATCGAGGACTACCGCCGGCAGGTCGTCGAGGCGCTAGAGAGCCTCGAAGACGAGGAAGCGGTCGCCGCCGAGCCGGACGCCTGAGGCGACGCCAGCGGGTTCGCGTCCGATGCGTTCGAATGTCGGTGCGATCCCCCACGCGTCGAACAGATCGGGCCGTAACGCGTCCGAACCGCTTTCTTTCACCGGCTTGCACGCTCGTGCCAGCGTCTGACAAACGATTAAGTGGGGCGGGAAATGAGTGATGAGTAATGAGTAAGAACAAGACGATCTCCTTTCGCGTGAGCGAGGACAAGTTCGAGACGCTCCGCGAGATTGCCGACGAGCGGGATCTCTCGCTGTCGGCGGTGTTCAGGGACTACGTCGACATGCTCGTCGCACACGACGGGCAGGTGGAGGTGGTCCCCGAACACCAGCTCAACGAGTCCAGCGCCTCGACGAGCGACACGGAGAGCTTCCCGCCGAAGGTCGAGGTGCCCAAGAGTTTCGTCCGCGAGCACGAGCGGCTCGAACTGGAGGCCGAACACCTCCGCGAGCAGCTCGAAGAGCACAAGCGCTACGTGACGAAACTGCGCCAGCAGCTCGACGAGCAGGACAAGGAAGACGTGGTCCAGCTCGAAGACCTCGACGGCAGCGAGGACGACGAGGAAGCCTCCTACCGCCTCGGAAACTTCGAAGAGTCGATCTGACGTCGCCGCTCTCTCTCTGCCCGGCCTCTGTTTTCGCCGCTGGTTCGTCGCTTCGCCACTCGAGCGTCGGCTAGAGGAGCTGTTCGCGCTTCTGCCGGGCGTCGCTGGCGGCGTCGGAGCGGCCGTCCACGTCGGCGAGCGTCTCGACGGCTTCGAGGGTTCGGACGGCGCCGTCGAGGAAGGAGAGCACGTCGCCGGGGTAGGCGTAGAGCATGTAGTCGTCGCCCATCACGTCGACGACGGCGTCGGGACCGAGCCCCTGCGCCCGGAGGTCGAGGAGGTACCGGACGAACTTCTCCTCGGGATGGCCACAGTGGGGGTTGGCCTCGCAGTCGCAGTCCATGAAGTCGGTCGCGAAGTCGAGGACGCGGTCCTGCGTGGCCTCGTCGAGTTTCGCGAGGTTCTCACCCTGGAAGAGGATGTCCAGCGTCGCCCCCTTGAACGCCCCTTTGGGGAAGGAGGTCTCTAGCTGGGAGGCGATCTGCTGGTGGTTCTTGATGTAGATTTTGTCCGTGATGGCCACGGCTACCTGGACGGAGCGGCCCCGAGGGCAAAAGCGTCTCGGACGCTGCCCGCGGGGCGTCGGTCAACGCGGCCCGGAAGTAACGGGCGACGAAACGGACGCTATCACTCGGCAATCAGTCGATACCAGTTCGGCGCGAACCGCTCGTCACTCTCGCGCAGGAGCACGTTGGCCTTCGCGTACGCCTCGGCCTCGGCCGCCGCCAGTTCGCTCGCCCAGTCCACCCGCTCGTCCCCGTCGCGTGCGCCCGGCCCTTCGTTGT
Organism: Halosimplex carlsbadense 2-9-1; assembly: GCF_000337455.1. Classification (GTDB taxonomy): domain Archaea; phylum Halobacteriota; class Halobacteria; order Halobacteriales; family Haloarculaceae; genus Halosimplex; species Halosimplex carlsbadense. Next base: position 117,373 of record NZ_AOIU01000013.1, read on the forward strand.
CGTACTCGACGTACGTCGCGGTCCTCTCGGTGTCGGGTCGGTCCCAGTTGTGCCACCCCGCCGGGTGGACGTGCTCGCCTAACTGGGACCGGAGGACGGCGACGTGGGCGTGGTCGCGCCACGGCCGACCGAGGTAGACCTCTGAGACGCCCGGGTCGGCGGTCAGGGTGCAGTCCTCGAAGACGTAGCCGAACGGCTCGCGCTCGGGTGTCGAGGCCGCCGTGACGTACGAGTCGGCCTTCGAGTGGATCTCGCAGTCCTCGAAGAACGCCGTAGCGCCGCCGAAGAGGAAGTCGGTCGTCCCTTCGACGTAGCACTCGGAGAAGTACTGGCGCGCTCCCGCGCCGGCGGCGTAGACCGTGTCCTGGTTCCCGAGGAACCGGCAGTGCTCGAAGGACGCCCGGTCGGCCTCGGTGTGCAGCGCGACCGCCTGCCCCGCCTCCGGCCCCGCGGTGTTTTCGACGGTCAGGTTCCGCGCTCGGAAGTCGTCGCCGCAGACCTGCAGCGTGTACGTGAAGAACGTGCTGTTGCGGCCGCGTCCGATCGACTCGAAGTGGTCGTCGTTGGTGATAATCGTGTCCGCGGCGCGCTCGCCGACCAGGTCGACCTTCGGGTTCCACGAGTGGACGGTCACCTTCTCCTCGTAGACGCCCTCGCGGACGAAGATGGAAACCCGCTCGCGGGGGAACGACTTCGCGCCGTCGATGGCCGCCTGGATGCGCTCGTAGTCGCCGTCGCCGTCCGCGTCGACGACGTAGTCGTAGTCCTCGTGGTCGCCTGCACTCATTGACAGTACGACGGCTCCCACCCGTTGTAGACGCTTCGGCTTCACCGAGCGGGACCGTCGTCAGTCCGCGAAGGCCGACGGCCGGGCTATCGCGCGCCAGTCGGACTCACAGGTCGGCGCCACGGAACCGGTAGTAGCCGACCGCGAGCGGGACGACCAGCCAGAACGCGAGGACGACAAAGCCGATCTCGGGGACCGCGTAGAAGGCGTCGACGCCCGCGCCGGCGAACGTCTGGGTCGGGAGCGAGTCGGCCACGTCGGGCAGCAACGAGGTGAGGACGGCGGTGTAGGCCGTCGACGGGGGGACCTGCATCACGAGAAACGTCCACTCGGGCATCTGCTGGGGCAGCGAGAAGCCGTTGGCGACGTAGACGGCGCCGATCGGCACCACGTCCCAGAGGAACTCGAAGACGACGAAGAAGCCGATGGCGAGCGTCGTCGCTCGCGACGTCGACCCGGTCGTCGCCGAGATGCCGACGACGACGGAGACGTACACCGCGGTAAAGAGTAGCGTCGCGAGCAAAAAGAGGAGGACGGTCACCACGTCCAGCGACCCCAGCATGGCGAAGGCGAACCCGAAGCCGACGGCCAACCCGATGGCCAGCGCAAGCGAGAGCACGGCCATCCGGCCGAGGAGTTTGCCGAAGAGCACGTCACGGCGGCGGTGGGGCAGTGCGAGCAGGAGTTTGACGCTCCCGATCTCCCGCTCGCCCGCGATGGCCTTGTAACAGACGACGATGGCCGTCAGCGAGACGAACAGGCTGACGATCCCCGCGGTGAAGAAGACCAGGCCACCGATCGAGGGGTCGGTCCCGGGGCTGACCAGCTGGGGGAACTCGACGTAGGAGTACGTCAGGAGGACCGAGAGGACGACGAAGACGGCGAGCAGTCCCCACAACGCGCGCGACTGGACGGCGTCGCGGAAGTCCTTCTTCGCGACGGCGACGGTGCTCATTGGGGCACCTCCTGTCGCTCGGTCGTGTACTCGGCGAACAGATCCTCCAGCGAGGACTCGTCGATCGAGAAGTCGCGGATCTCGACGCCGCGCTCGTCGAGGGCTTTGAGGACCTCGAACTTCGAGCCGTCGCGAGTCAGCGTCACTTCCAACCGATCGCCGTCGAGCGACGCGCTCGTGACGTAGATGCGGTTGCGGATCGCCTCGGCGTCCGCGGCGTCGGCGCCGCCGGCGTCGATCGTGAGCGTCGTCACCGTCTCGGTCTGGCCGCGCAGGCCGTCGATAGAGTCGACGGCGACGAGGCGGCCGCGGTTGATGATCGCCACGCGGTCGCAGATGGCCTCGACCTGCTCCATGATGTGACTGGAGAAGAACACTGCCGTCCCGCGGTCGTTCTCCGCCTCGATGATCTCCCGCATCTGCCGGGCGCCGTTGGGGTCCAGTCCGGTCGAGGGTTCGTCGAGTATCAGCAGGTCGGGGTCGCCCAGCAGCGCCATCGCGAGGACGAGCCGCTGGCGCATCCCCTTCGAGTAGCCGCCTGCCTTCCGGTCGGCGGCCTCGGCGATCGACACTCGCTCCATGATCGCCTCGATATCGGCCCCGTCGATGTCCTTCGAGTCGACGACGAACTGCAGGTGCTGGCGCCCGGTGAGCCGGTCGTAGACGTGGAACGCGTCCGGGAGGACGCCGATCCGCCGCCGGACAGCCAGACTATCGGCTTGAGCGTCTAATCCCATGACCGTCGCCGACCCAGACGTTGGCCGGACGAAATCCAGTAGCACGTCGATGGTCGTCGACTTCCCCGCGCCGTTCGGACCGAGGAAGCCGAATATCTCGCCCTCTTCCACTTCGAGGTCGAGCCCGTCGACCGCCACTACGTCGCCGTAGCGCTTGGTCAGCCCGTCGAGTTCGATCGCCGCCATCAGTTTTCTCCCTCCTCGTCGCCCGCGCTCGCGTTCGTCCCGTTCACACCGTTACTCCACTACCGGGTACGATAAGTATTATTGAATTATTTACATATAACGGATCGCTTACTCAAACATCTTTGAGCGAGATCGGGCCAGAACGGCGCAGTACGCTGGGAGTATCGGGGGAAGTCAGGACGGCTCGAAGTCGTCGACCGGCGTAACGGCGAACGACTCGTCCATCGCGAGCGTGAGGGTGTCGCCGTCTAGAGCGAGTTCGAAGCGGGCGTCGAGCGGGTCGGTCGCGCGCACGTCGGTCGTCCAGGCTTCGGAGACGAACAGTTCGAACAGCTCCCAGAGCGGCGTGTCGAGCGGGGCGAAGCCGTGGTCGGCCAGGAGAGCGCTCGCTCGCGGGTGAAAGACCGCGGGAACCTCGACCGGGAGATGGATGGTGAAGTCGCAGGTTTCGCACACGGCGGCGAAGGTGTACCCGCCCGCGCCACCGGGCGTCTCGTGACCGTCGTGGGCATCCACCCGGCGTTCGACCCGACCGAAACACTCCGGGCACAGGTCGCCGCGGATCAGGACGTAGGCACTCCAGATCCGGTAGCCGAAGCTCTCGACGATCTCGTCGGGCGAGCGCTCGCTCGCCTGACTGTGGGGGAACGAGTCCGAGAGCATCGTACGCTCGCAGGCGCGACAGCGGACGACGACCCGCTCCTCGCGGAGCACGCCCACCAGATCGCTCGCGCCGCAGCCGACGCAGGCGCCCGCGACCGCGACCGGGTCGAACGAGGGCGTCGTCTCGTACAGTCCCGACCGGACGGCGCGGACGATCTTGTCGCCGGCGTAGGTGAGGCGATACCCGCCGTCGGTCTCGGCGACGAACGGTCCGACAAGCTGCGAGAGGTGATAGGAGAACTGCGACGTGCTCTCGACGGGGACGGCGTCGTACAACTCCGAAAACGACAGTTCGAGGGCGTTCGTCCGCGTCGCGGACTCGCGGTCGCCCAGCGCGAGTAGGATCGCCAGGCGGTGTTCGTTGCCCAGCGCGCGGAGGGCGTCGACCTGTTCGTCCGCTGGACGAGACGTACGGATCACGTCGTCTTTCGTGTCGGCTCCGTCGGCGTCGTCCTGCGACATGGGGTGCTACCGCCGGGGACGCCGCGCGGTCGGTTAAGTGTGCGGGGCGCCCGAGACGACTGTGTTCGGTTACTGCATAACTGATACGATGGGTTTTCGAGTCTCACAACCCAACCCCGTTTCGGGACCTATTTACGGCGCGGTCGCGAGTCCTGACGTAGCCGAAACACGCGTTGTCCCCGGGAAAGCCGTACCACATTGGGTTGCGTATCGCGACCCGTACTGCGTCGCTATCGGCAGTGACTGTGCGGCCTACTCTCCTTCGCTGGCGGACTCTGAGATGGGTTCTGGGATCACTCTGATCGGACCCACACTATGGAAATCGAAATCGCAACTATCGGCGGCTACGAGGAAGTCGGGCGTCAGATGACGGCCGTCCGTGCCGGGGACGACATCGTCGTCTTCGACATGGGCCTCAACCTCTCGAAGGTACTGATCCACGACGACGTCCAGACCGAGCGGATGCACAGCCTCGACCTGATCGACATGGACGCGATCCCCGACGACCGCGTCATGTCCGACATCGACGGGACCGTCCAGGCCATCGTGCCGACCCACGGCCACCTCGACCACATCGGCGCGATCCCCAAGCTGGCTCACCGCTACGACGCGCCGATCGTCGCCTCGCCGTTCACGCTCGCGCTCGTCGAGGAAGAGATCGACGACGAGGGGAAGTTCAACGTCCAGAACGACCTCGTCGAGATGGACGCCGGCGAGACGATGTCCATCGGCGACGAGGTCGACCTGGAGTTCGTCAACGTTACCCACTCGACCATCGACGCGATCAACCCGGTCCTGCACACGCCCGAGGGCGCCATCGTCTACGGCCTCGACAAGCGCATGGACCACACGCCCGTGATCGGCGACCCCATCGACATGGACCGGTTCCGCGAGATCGGCCGCGAAGGGGTGCTGTGTTACATCGAGGACTGCACCAACGCCAACAAGAAGGGGCGGACGCCGAGCGAGGCCGTCGCCCGCAGCGAGTTGCGCGACCTCATGCTGAGCCTCGAACACTACGACGGCGGGATCGTCGCGACGACGTTCGCGAGCCACATCGCGCGGGTCGTGAGCCTCGTCGAGTTCGCGGAGGAGATCGGACGCCAGCCCGTTCTGCTGGGCCGGTCGATGGAGAAGTACTCCGGCACCGCCGAACGCATCGGTGCCGTGGAGTTCCCCGACGACCTGGGGATGTACGGCCACCGCAAGTCCGTCGACCGGACGTTCGAGCGGATCATGAACGAGGGCAAGGAGAACTTCCTGCCCGTCGTGACCGGCCATCAGGGCGAACCGCGAGCGATGCTCACCCGGATGGGCCGCGGCGAGACGCCGTACGAGCTGGACAAGGGCGACAAGGTCATCTTCTCGGCGGGGATCATTCCCGAACCCACGAACGAAGGCCAGCGATACCAGAGCGAGACGCTACTGGGCATGCAAGGCGCCCGCATCTACGACGATGTCCACGTCTCGGGCCACCTCCGCCGTGAAGGCCACTACGAGATGCTCGACGCGATCCAGCCCGAGCACCTCATTCCGGCCCACCAAGACATGGCCGGGTTCTCCGGGTACGTCGACCTCGCGACGAGTCAGGGGTACGAGCTGGACGAGGACCTACACATCACCTCGAACGGGAACACGATTCAGTTAGTCTAGCCACTGGCCGACCCTTCCGTAGGGTATCGCTACGCCGTGATCGGGCTCCTCGAAGGTTCTCGAGCCCGCTCCTGTAGTCAGTATGCACAGGCTGACGACGCTCGCGATCTGCATGGGGGGGCTACACTCATAGCGTCGGTCAGGACGGGGGTGTAACAGACATAGCAACGATCCTTACGCCGCTATAGGTCGTTCCTACAATCGAGAGATGCACGAGACCGACGCCACTCAGACACAGACCGACGCCTCCGAGCAGCGGTACATCACGACCCAGTACGGAGACGGTGGGGAGCAGATGACCCTCGTCCACGACACCGAGAACGACCAGGCCTGGATCCAGTCCGACTACGCCGTCGACGTGGATCGGTAGGCGCTTTCGGCCCTCCAGCAGGCGACCCCTCCACACGGATCTGCAGCTTCGATTCCCGGCCATGACCACAGTTCTCACCCCGACCGGGGAGTCGTAACGTATTTCAATTCTACCCGGCTATCCCGATATGCCTCAGCGGAAGCGTGTCCGGGTTGGGGTAGTGGTTATCCTTCAGCCTTGTGGAGGCTGAGACGCGGGTTCGATTCTCGCACCCGGACTCAGAAATTAAGTCCCTCAGGGGCTTATTCTTCGGTTTTGCTATTCAGGCTATGAGCTGGCATTCTATCCATCCACGGGATCAGTCGATTCGCTGTCGATAAGCGAGCGGAGTCGTTCCTTCGAGATGTTGCCGTGATCGGCTTTCCGATGACAGGAGATACAGAGTGAGATGACGTTGTCGAGGAAGTGGGCATCAGTTTTGGTATAGTCGGCTGAGTCGATGAACCGGCGTACGGGAACGATGTGGTGAACGTCGGGATTGCGGCCGATGTCGTCCGCCGTCGCACCGCAGCGAACGCACTGATGGTCGTCTCGTTGTCGTGCTCGACGCCGAACGTCGTTCCAGCCGGTCCCGTACGATTCGTTCCCGCTGCCCTCCCAGTTCGGATGAACACTATCGGCAAACGTTAGAAATGGCTACTCAGTTTTCGATGGGTCTCAGTCGAGAACAGTGTCGATCGCTACCGTGAGTTCATCATGACTCGAAGAATCAGTGCTCAGAGCGTCTTGGAGTTGTAGCTGGTACCATCCGATAGGGTTGTGATCCAGCGAATGGACAGGAAGCGTGACGAAGCGAGGGTTGTCACGGCCCGCCAAGTCCGCGACAGTCGGCGTCAGAAAGTGCGCCACTTCGTCTAGCAGGATGAGCTTACATTTTTGGTTCTTGTGATTATAATAATGGTTATACATCTCGGATCGCGGTGACGTATTCAACGAACCATGAGAAAGAGCGTTTGCCGTCTTCAGCGATCGCGCCGAGCAGACACGTCCAATCTTGCTGGCCGGAGAGTTCGACGTTCGGCCGCGTGCCGCACGAAAACCACGCGACACGCGGCTCGATCTGGACCGATTTCTCGGTTTGATCGATGTAGGCTATTTTGGCGTCCATCTCCGCTCGCTTTTCTTGAGTTCGTCGTGGAATTCCTCTTCCTGGGACTCTTCGGCTCCGGCGGCTGTGCGTCGTGGTTTTTGATATCTCAATCCGGCTTCTTTCAACAACCGCCGGCAACTCGGGTAGGAGTACTCGGCGCCGTATCGATCTTCGAGAAACTCCTGGACGAGCGCTGGCGTCCACGCCGGCGCGTCGATCCCGACTTCTTCAGGAGGTCCGTGAACGGTTCGTTCGAATTCTTTTTGCTGTGATTCTGAGAGCTTTCGCTTTCTCCCGGATCGATGAGCATCAGACACAGCTTGTGCAAGCGGTTCGTCCGTATCAAGTCGCATCAGCCAGCTGTAGATCGTTCTTCGACCAACGTCGTGCCACTCGGCAAGTTCGGTCTGCGTTACACCATTCCTGTACGCGATCGCCGCTAACAGCCGTTGTGTCGGCTTGTTTTCTTCTACGCTGTCGAGAGCGTCTTGGAGCTCTTCGACGGAGATTTCGTCGAGATGGTCCATTGCATCTAGCAACAATTTTTGAGCGGAAAGTTCTAACGGTTACTATCGTAGGACCTTTCATACGCTCGGCAGCGTGAGCGTGGACGGCACGCGGGTCGTTTGGACGTGACGGCCTCTTGACCGCTTTGCGAGATGCTGGTGGCATTCGTTCGACCGCGTCACGCGTCGTGAAACGAGATGAGCGGTCAGAGAAGCGACGCCATCCCCGAAACCGGAGGAATACGCGATTCATGTATACTGTTCCTACTGTTCGAGGCTGGCGAAAATTACGAGATACTACTGTAATCTAACGCGGTCTGTCCCACGTTGTGCAACAAGGCCCCCAGCGGTGGAGTGCCACCCACTGGGAGCGCATCTGCACCCAAACGATTATTATGTGGCAAAGCGGTGTCCCGGTATGGTCGGAGATGTTGTACTGTATCACGAGTTCCCCCCAGAGACTAGCGCCACCGTGTCGGCGTTCGGTGACCGGGTCGAAACAGCCCTTGACGGAGTGAGACTGGTACGAACCAGTGACTACGCCGACGCGGTCGAGTCGATACGCGACGCCGAGGTGATAGTCGAACACGGGATGTCGAACGACCTGCTCGCCGAGGCGTCCTCGCTGGAGTGGGTCCAGTCGCTGAGCGCGGGCGTCAACCGGTACGACCTGACCCCGCTTGAACGGCGGGACGTACTGTTGACGACCGTCTCGGGCGCCCACGCACAGCCCGCGGCGGAGCACGTGCTCGGACTGTTGTTGTTTTTCGAACGGGGGGTAGACCGGGCGCGTCGACAGCAGCGCGACTCGGTCTGGCGGCGCTTCCCCGCCTCGGAACTAGCCAGCAAGACGGTCGGTATCGTCGGCGTCGGACAGATCGGCGGCCGGGTGGCCGAAGTGGTGTCCGCACTCGGGAGCGAAGTCGTCGGGACGAAACGCGACACCGGCACCTGTCCCGACGCCATCGATGCGGTCTATCCCCCGGACCGACTGCACACGGTCCTCGGGCAGTCCGACTATCTCGTGCTCGCGTGTCCGCTAACCGACGAGACGGAACAACTGATCGGCGAAACCGAACTCTCGTCAATGCACAACGACGCGGTGCTGGTCAACGTCGCGCGCGGAGAGGTCGTCGACCAGGAAGCCCTGGTCTCGGCGCTCAAAGAGGGGTATCTCGGTGGGGCGGCACTCGACGTCACCGCCCCGGAGCCGCTTCCTGGGGAGTCCCCCCTATGGGACATGGACGACGTCGTCATCACGCCCCACATGGCGGGTGGATCGCCCGAGTTCGCCCGCCGCTGTGCGGACGTGTTCGTCTCCAACTTCCAACGGTACCGCGAGGGCGAGTACGACGCGATGCGCAATCGGGTGTTGTAGACGGAAAGCGAGGGGTCGCGTCGCCGCTGGGCGCGGACGCGGGCCCGGCGCGGTCTTCTTACCCGAGCGTCTTGTCGACTCGCGATTCGAGTATTATTTCGAGTCGCTCGGCTACGATCTCCCCCTCACTCGACTGGAGCCACAGCATGTTCAGGCACACCTGCGGGTGGCCGTCGTCGGTTGCGGTCGGCCCTGCGGCCGTCGCCGGCCACGCCTCCTGGTCCGAGACAGTAGCTATGCCTCCCAGTCCGGGAGGGCACGCTCGATGGGTTCGCCGTAGCCGGGGTCACCGACGACGTCGCCGTCGGCCGCGACACACCCGCCACGGAGGTAGTCCGCTCGACGACCCCGGTCACCTCGCGGCCCTCGTAGATCGAGAAGTCGACGACCGAGACGTTGTCGGCGGCCCTGATAGTCTGGGTCGCCTCCGGGTCGAAGACCACGAACTCGACGGCCTCGTGGAGTGTCAGTTCTGGACCGTCCGGCGGCTGTGAGACGAACGTGACGAATTTCGTGACGCCGCCGAGGGCGGCGGCCTCGCTGCCCGTCTCGTAGGTGTCGGTCGGACTTCCCTGGGCGATGTGGACGTGCGGGTCGACGATCCCCGGCATGACCAGTGACCCGTCGACGAGCAGGTCGGCGTCGGCCATCCCGTCGGCCCCCACGAGCGTCCCGTTTCTGACGCCGAAGTCGACCGTCATGGCGCCGCTCCGCCCGCCGAACCACTCGCCGTGACCGATACCGGTCGATGCGTTCGATCCGTGGGACTGTCGGGTTATGTCCGCGACTCGTGATCACCGTTCCAAGGTAATGGGACACAGATCCTGGATTATGGTAGTTTTATGCGGTGATACTGACAGCTACTGGAGATACAGGCGGCCACGGCGCGGCCGGTCAGCGAGACGAGACGCCGGGTCTTCCAGTCATCGGACCGCTCGGGCCGCTACGTCTCGAGTCCACGATTCTTCCGGATCGGTTCGGCGCGGTCACTCCGGCGTCGCGAGCGTTGCGAGCCGCGCCGGTTCGGTCGTGGTCGGTGAACGCGCCGCCGCCCAGAGTTCAGCCGTTCGCTCCGCTCCGAGCGTCGGTTCGACGAGCCAGTCGTATTTCTCCCGCAGGACGCGCTCGGCCGTCCCGTCTTCCGAGACGCGCTCGGCGTCTTTGGGTGCGGTCACCTCCGCCCGGAGCGTCTCGCCGCTGTCCATAGTGACGGCGACCCGTGCACCCCGCTGACCCGGTTCACTGCCGACGACGTCGTCGGTCTCGACCAACTCGACGCACGACGCGAGGTCGAGAACCGCGTCCGTGCGCGCGTCGTCGCTGAACGACGGCTTCGTGGCGTCGCCGTTGGCGAGGACGGTCGCCACGGCGAAGGGGATCGAGAACTTCGACTGTAACACGTTCTCCGGTCGCTCGGGGTCGAGTTTGGCGGCCGCACGGCCAACGCCAACCGTGACGGTCGACACGTCGGCGGTGTCTATCGGGTGTGATGCCTGAAGTTCCAGCACTGCGTCTATCGTCGAGTGGGTCAACCGACACGCGGCGTGGCGCTTGAAGTATCCGCGGGTGATCTCCCAGAGCTCGCCGAGTTCGTCGGTAAGCGGGACGTCGTCGAACGCATCGCTGGCGCGCGCGAGATGTCGTTCGATACCGGATTCCAGCCCGGTGTACCCGACTTCGGCCTGGGTGGCGACTTCGCCTCCCAGCAGGTTGCTCGCTCCGGCGTAGGTGTTGCGGACCGTCCTGCCCTCGACCACGGCGTCGAACTGCGTGTGGAGCGCGCTGTTTGCCCCCATCCGGATCGCCTCCGTGATCCCGTCGGTGCTCAAGCCGCGGTACCGTGCGACGGCGGCGGCCGTCCCAACTGTGCCCCAGACGCCGTGCACGTGGTAGGGGTATCCGTCCTCGGTCTGGCGACCTTTGAGCGGTGTGCAGGCCCGACCGGTGCGAGTGGCGACCTCGTACCCCGCGACGACTGATGTCAGGAACGTCTCGGGGTCCGGTTCGTCGTCGACCTCCGCCTCCGCCAGCACCGCCGGGACGACGTGTACTGCCGGATGTCCCCCGGCGTACGGGTTCCCCTCGTCGATGTCGAGGGAGGTCGCCGCGGTGGCGTTGACCATCGCCGCGTGTCCGGGCGCCGCCGTCCGGCCGGTACCCAGTATCGACGCCTCGCCAGGATTTCGCTCCGCCTCCACCTCGGCGAGCGAAGCGACCTCCGGAAGCGTCGTGCCGCCGACGCTGGCGCCGATCGTGTCCGCGACGACGAGTCCGGCCCTGTCTATCACCCGTTCCGGAAGCGACTCGTACTCCAGGCCGTTGACGAACGTCGCTAGTTGCGATTCGGGGTCACTCATCCGTCCACCCCGACCCGGATCCCGCCGTCTGCCGCTGTCTCCGATCCGGTAGCAGTACTCTCTGGGAAAGTGTCAATAGTCGAAGCTGCATAGTGTGCCGTCCAGTCGTGGAAACCGCGTGGAAGTATATATACATTTCCCGAATCGCCTGTCACTAACACCGGGCGCGTCCCTCGGGGGGCCTGGTGCAGTCGTTGGGGCGTCCCCTGGGAACCGAGAGAGCGTTCGGCCGAGCGGCGCTCCCCGCGGCGACAGCCCGTGGCTACGAGTCGAACCACAGTCCTGCGGCGCGGAGCGCGCGCTCACCGCTCTCGTCGACCAGTCGCCTGGCCGACGCGGGGGACCGTCGCGTACGCCTCCGACTCCAGACCTAATACGTATCCAAGGTGTACGTAGGTCTCAGGTGTACCTTACAGTCTTAGGGATGTAAGGGGTGCCTGTCGCTCGCTCGCGGCGTCGTTGTGTCCCCGGCGCCGGCCACCGAGGCAACCGCTGGCCCGTTCTCAGACGACGGTCAACGCACAGGAGAGGGCGCCGTCGTCCCAGAGGTTGTAGCCTAAGCTCCCACCGACGTGGACGAGATCGAGCTGGTGATCTCGGTTTTCGTCGGTAAAAGCCGTGACGACACCTCATCAACGTCACTGACGACCGTCGCGTCGTCAGTGACTGCGTCGACGTCATCGCGGTCGGCGGCTGTCCTCTCCCAGTCAGCGTTGACCGACAGATCCAGCAGAGAGCGTGACTCTTCAGCGATGTCCTCGCCGAGTGTGGCCTCGACAGAGTGGTACGAGCGGTCGTAGTCCTGGGTGTGACACTTCGTGGCGCCAGCGATGACGGCCTCAGCGTCTGTGTCAGCAACACAGTCAGGGAGGAACTGCTTGAGCTTGCTGCCGTATCCTTTTGTACGGCGGTTGATGGTACTCGGCGACGGCATCTTCAAGAGGATGCCGTCGCCGTGGTCGGCAGCATCACGATAACTGAGTGAGGGAGCGAGATCAACGCTTGTGGCGGCGATATCTTGCTGATAGCGGTTTTGACCGTCGAAGTCGAGCACGTCTTCGACAGGCCGGAAGTAGCTGGATTTGTCCGGAGAAGCGGCGGTATCTTCGACGTAGTGAAGGTCGAATTCGTGTTCACTGGCGGTTGTGACGGCTGTGCAGGTGTCGATACCGGCGCGTCGGAATCGCTGGTCACCGTTACCGTGGGCGTGTTTTTCGCCACAGAGTGCCTCGACGCGAGCCGCGTCGAGGCGCTCGACGATCGACTCGAGCAGTACAGGCTCGATGTTCTGGTCGGTAACGAACTCGGCAAGAGTGGGCGGCGGTACCGTTTCGTCCGCGTCGATGCGAATCGTGAACCGCACGTCCATTGTGGCGCGCATGGGTCGCCTCGTGGCTTGGACACCAGAGGCGGCCCCTTCCTGGGGGGAGTCAGTTGCTACTGCACTCCAGAGGACTTTGCGATACGACCAACAATTTAGTCGACGAAGTCGGCGTTGGAGCGGTCGAACAGTGGTTCGCTCCGTCCGGCGGGTGGAACAAGTAATTACTTGTTTTCGGCGTTCCAACTAGCAGAAGAGATGCAACTCGACATAGCTGGGAATGCCGCATTAGTGACTGCATCGAGCAGCGGACTCGGGAAGGCGTCCGCGACTGCCCTCGCGAAACAAGGAGTCGACGTGGTGATCAACGGCCGGGACGAGGAGCGACTGGCCGACGCGGTCGAGGAGATAGCGGCTGTCGCCGAGGGCCGCGTCGTCGGACAACAGGGCGACCTGACTAGCGAGACGGACATCGACCAACTCGTTGAACGGACGATAGATGAATACGGACAGCTCGACCACCTCGTCACGAGCGCCGGAGGCCCACCGAGCGGACCGTTCGACTCGATGGACGACAGCGACTGGTACGAGGCCGTCGACCTGTTGTTACTGAGCGTCGTTCGTCTGGCTCGGAAGTCGTCCGACTACCTCGCTGCCGGTGACGGTGGCACCATCGTTACGATCACATCCCGCAGCGTCAAGGAGGCTATTGATTCGCTCGTCCTCTCGAATTCGGTTCGAATGGGCGTCATCGGCCTGGAGAAGACGCTCTCAAAGGAGCTCGGTCCTGAAGTCCGGGCGAACGCCGTTCTCCCCGGACCGCACGAGACGAGGCGTATCCAGGACCTCATAGAACAAAGCATCGACCGAGGTGAGTACGAGTCGTACAAAGAGGGGCTCGAGGCACGCAGCGAAGAGATCCCAGTCGGTAGTATCGGCGACCCCGAACAGTTCGGGGAGACCGTCGCCTTCCTCAGTTCACCGCACGCGGCACATATCAACGGGGTCGCGTTGCCGGTTGACGGTGGCGCCGGTGCTTCCAACCTGTAGTGATCCGATCCGAGGCTCGAGTCCACCACCGGCAGGTACCGACATCCGACAGTTCCACCGGGACGCTCGTTCCTGAGACGTCAGGCGATCGGATGACAGTGATCAGGCCGTTGAGCCGCCGCCCACCGGAATGACCTGACCGGTACTGCACGCGCTGTCTGGGGATACCAGGAACTGCACCGTCGAGGTTACGTCCTCAGGCGTCCCGCCGCGAGGCCACGGCGACGCCGCTCGGCACTGACCGATCACGTCCGGGTCGGTCGTGTGCCACTCTTCGTTCTGTTCAGTCCTGACGTAACCAGGTGCGACCGCGTCGACGTTTATTTCGTCTGCCGCGCAATCGATCGCGAGCTGACGAGTGAGTTACCTTACTCGTCGTCGCGGTCGGTCCAGAAGTCGAACGACCGACCGGGGGCGAACACATCGAGTCCAACGGCCATCTCGTCACCAGTATTCTCGACGGCGTGTGTCTCCCAGGACTCGACGTGTGCCGAGTCGTATCGTTCGAGCGTCTCGGAGGACCCGTCCTCCGAGTGGAGCGTGAGCTCCCCTTCGAGAACGAGACACACCTGTTCGTTCTCGTGGTCGTGCATCGGCGAACTGTGTCCCGGAGGCTTCGTGAACCATTCGAACGAGAACTCGTTACTGCCGGCAAGCGCCCGTCGCTCCCAACCTTCGTCCGGTTCGTATGTCTCCGCGTCGCTCTGTCTAACGATGTCCATGCTCAGTATCCGGCAACGGGTAATATAAATCCTTTGTTAGAATCGAGGGTCGTGTCTAGGTAAGCGTGAAAGGTGAGGGGGCGAGATTTGCTGGTGTCCACGCGAACGATCACCAGCCTCAGCGGACACAGAGAGTGGATCGATCTGGATTTTGTGGAGCGCGAGCGGACACCCGAGCCGGCGATGGCGCTCGGTATTCAATCACACGTTGCGGGGCTATCACTGTCGAATCCCATCGAATTACTCGACGCTCTGGGTGTCGATCGAAGCCGCAAAGCGGTCCACGATTGGGTCCAGAAATCCGATTTACAGCCCGAACCCGGCCAGTCTCCGAATCAGATCGCCTTCGACGAAACAGTGATCCGGATCAACGACCAGCAATTCTGGCTGTACGCCGCCGCACACCTCAAAACGAACGACCTGCTTCAGGTTCGGATCTTTTCGACGACCACGACAGAATCCACCGAGATCGTTCTCCGCGAACTACAACGAAAACATGATGTCGAAACTGCCGTCTTTCTCGTCGATGGCGCTCAACACCTCCAAACCGCACTGCAACGAACTGGGCTCCGATTTCAGATGCGTCGCCACGGAAATCGCAACGCGGTCGAACGGATCTTCCGAGAACTGAAACGCCGAACATCGTCGTTCTCGAACTGTTTCAGTCACGTTGAACCGGAAACAGCCGAACTATGGCTCCAAACCTTCGCTCGCTGGCACACTGCCACTAACTAAACACGACCGTTCTCGGCCCACCAGAGTTTACTAGGCCGGGACCCTTTCGAGTCCTGTATGGATGTGAGCAGCGAGCGGCTTCAAGCGGACATCGAGACCAATGCCGAGTTCGGTGCCATCGACACCGACGAGGGGCGGGGGCGGACTGTGCTCACCGGCTCGAGCGCCGACCGTGCAGCCCGTGAGTACTTCGTCGAACGACTGGAAGACGCGGGACTCACGGTTTCGGTCGATGTGATCGGGAACATCGCCGGGCGCTGGGTCCCACCTGAAGCGGATCCCACCGCCGCGCCGGTCGCTGTCGGTAGCCATCTCGACTCCGTCCCACAGGGTGGGATCTTCGACGGGCCGTTGGGCGTGTACGGTGCGCTCGAGGCCGTCAGAGCGCTCCAAGAGAGCGACATCACGCTCGACCGTCCGGTCCTCGTCGTCTCCTGGACCGAGGAAGAGGGAATCAGGTTCGACACCGGACTGCTCGGATCGGCCGTCGCTGCCGGAGTCACGCCGCTGTCAGAGGCCCTCTCGCTGCAGGACGACGACGGGATCACCGTCGAAGCAGCGTTAGAGGACATCGGCTTTCGCGGAGCCGACACGCTGGACCCCGCCGGATGGGACGCCTGGTTCGAGTTACACGTCGAACAGGGACGAGAACTCGAGTCCGCCGGCGCGTCGGTCGGTGTGGTCGAGGCTATCTCCGGGATCACGAACTGCCGGGTGATCGTCTCGGGGGAGGCGAACCACGCCGGGGCGACCCAAATGTACCAGCGCCGCGACGCGCTGGCGGCGGCGAGCCAATTCGTCCTTGACGTCGAGCAGGCCGCCAGGGACGTCGCCAACACGATGAGCGAGAGCGCGGTCGGCACCGTCGGAAACATGGCTGTCTCGCCCAACGCGAACAACGTCGTCCCAGGGGAGGTGACGCTAACGGTCGACGTCCGAGACGTCGACCGTGCGGCGATGGACCGCATCGTCGACAGCGCTAGAGCGAGCGCCGCGCGTATCGAACGGGATCGGCCGGTCGAAACCGAGTTCGACCAGTATCGCCTCACGGAACCGAGCGGGATGGCCGAGCGGTGCGTTTCCGCCGTAGTCGCAGCGGCTGACTCGACGGCCACCGATATGATGCGGATGCACTCCGCGGCGCTGCACGACACTGCGAACCTGGCAGAACAAACCGACACGGTGCTCCTGTTCGCGCCCTCGCGAGACGGCATCTCCCACAATCCGCTGGAGTGGACCGACTGGGTTGACTGTGCGACCGCAACCCGAGTGCTGGCCGGTGCGATAGCGGACGTCGCGGCGGAATCCGCCCACATTCCTGAATAGCCCGAATGTCACGCAATTCTCGGCAGGGGATTTAATTATTTGCAGTGTGAACTGAGAACGATGGCCGTAGATACGATAATATCGGGCGGAACGGTAGTTTCTACAACAGGTATGCGCCGCGCAAGCGTCGCGATCCGGGGCGAGCAAATCGTCGCAGTCGGGCAGGAAGCGGACCTACCGGATGCCGAGCGACGGATAGACGCCTCGGGCAAGGTCGTGATGCCCGGAGTGGTCGACCCACACGTCCACGTCGACGAAGTCCCCGAGAACAGAGCGGGGACGATGCCGGCAGAGACTGCCGCCGCCGCCCTCGGCGGGGTGACGACGTTCATCGACTTCGCGTTCCAGGGCGGTGACCGCCGCATCGCGGACGAGTCGAAGGACCTGCTAGACGGTATCGAACACAAGCGGTCGAAAGCCGACCAGTCATACGTCGATTACGGCCTTCACGGCGTGCTCCACCGCGAGGACCCCGAGACGTTCGAGGAACTAGGGCCGGCGATCGACATGGGCGTCACTTCGTTCAAAATGTTCATGAGCAATTACGAGGTGGGCATCTCGAACGGTTTCATGATCGAGGCGTTCGAGGAACTGGCCGATCACGACGCGGTCGCGGCCATGCACACCGAGGACCCCTCGATCTGTGACGCGCTCACCGCAAAGCTACAGCGTGAGGGGAAAGGGGCGTCGACACACTATCCGGACTCGCGTCCCGACTACTGCGAGGCGATGGCCGCGGAGGACGCGGTCCGGGCGGCGGTCGAACACGGCGTCAAGTACTACGGTGTCCACACCACCTGCCGGGACTCGGCTGAGGTGATCCGGCAGTTCCAGGCGGACCAGTCGACTGTCAGGGCCGAGACGTGCACCCACTACACCGCCCTGGACAGGAGCGCGTACGCGACCAAGGGGAACCTCCCGATAATCGCGCCACCCCTCCGTACCGAAGACGATCAGGACGCGATGTTTGAGTACTTGGACGACGGAACGCTGACCGTCGTCTCCACGGATCACTCCGTATATCACGAGAAGTACAAACACACCGACGACTGGTGGGATGCCCCCTTCGGCGCAAACTCGCTCCAGTACAGCCTCCCCGTGTTCCACGAGGTCGCAGTCAACCAGCGAGACCACTCGCTGCCTTTCCTCGTCCGAGTGCTGTGTACCAACCCGGCACAGACCTTCGGGATGCCACGGAAGGGGACCCTGGAGCCGGGAACCGACGCGGACGTCGTGGTGTTCGACCCCTCGAGTGGCGGAGTAATCTC
Source organism: Halosimplex carlsbadense 2-9-1 (assembly GCF_000337455.1). Classification (GTDB taxonomy): domain Archaea; phylum Halobacteriota; class Halobacteria; order Halobacteriales; family Haloarculaceae; genus Halosimplex; species Halosimplex carlsbadense. The sequence continues at coordinate 134,939 of NZ_AOIU01000013.1, forward strand.
GGCCGAAGACAACGCGTCGAACTCGACGTTTTCAATCTACGAGGGGATGGACGTCAGCGGGAGCGTCGAGAAGACGTTCGTCCGCGGGGAACTCGTCGTTGACGATGGGAGCGTCGTCGCAGAGACTGGCACTGGGGAATTCGTCGAGCGGGACCTGCCAGACTGGAGTCCGTGACGAACGACGACGCCAAGAACGGGAAGATGAAGGCTGACAGGTCCACCGCGGATCTTACGTTTGTGGACATTCCATCAGGCAGGTAGACCACCCGCGTTGGCTGTCGCGGACTCTTTCCGTGTTGATACGCGGCGGGTCGACCGCGCCTTCCGTCGCCAGTCCCGCCGACGGAGCGCCGAAACGCAGAGCGGCGACACCTCCGTGTTTGGGACTGCTCAGACGACGAGTGCGGACCGGGCGCCACTGGCCAGCGGGAGTGCGGGAGTCAGTCCTCGAGGCCGACCAAGGTCACAAGTACTGTGCCGGGCATCTCTCGATGCACGTCCTCCTAACGCTGTTCGCCGAGCCCGAGGCCAGAACCGGGACAGGCCACGGGCGAGTGGTTCCTGCCGCGCTGATAGCCGGCTACGAGGGTGGCGCCCGGGTCGGCATCGCCTGTGTCTCACTGGCTGACAAGTACCAGAGGAACGGCGTGTGGGGCACCGTCGGCCGTTCAGGCGGTCGGGAGTACCTGGTTGCGCAGCGGCCGGTCGGTGTCGTCCTCTCCGAGGCGTTTGACGTTCTCTGCGAGGATATCGGCCAGTCGTGGCCAGTGATATGTCGTGTGGCCGCCCATGTGGGGCGTGATGAGGACGTTCCCGAAACTCCACAGCGGGTGGTCCTCGGGGAGCGGTTCCGGGTCGGTGACATCGAGTGCCGCCCCACGGAGACAGCCGTCGCGGATAGCCCAGAGGAGCGCGTCTGTGTCGATGATCGCCCCCCTGGCTGTGTTGACCACGACGGCTTCCGGAGGAAGCGTGACCAGTTCCTCCTTACCGACCAGACCACGGGTCTCGTCGGTCAGCGGGCACGCGATCACGAGGTAGTCGGTTTCTGCCAGCGCCGAATGAAACTCTGTTTCGTCGAACCCGATGACTTCATCCGTGGGCCCACCCTTCGAGGGTGTGTAGCGCACACCGATCGTATCGACGCCGAACCCAGCAAGCCGTCTCGTCACTGCCGTGCCGATCGAGCCAAGACCGACGACTGTGACCGTACAGCCGGTCAGTTCGGACGCCTGGTAGTGGCGCCACTCGCGGTTTTGTTTTTGTTTCCACCCTTCGTGCAACCGTCTGGAGAACGCGAGGATGTTCCCCACAGCCTGTTCGGCGATACCCGGAGCGTGGATGCCGGCGGCGTTCGTGACCGTGACCCCGCGCTCTCGCAGCAGTTCCACCGGGAGGTGGTTGATCCCGGAGCTGGCGCACGCGAACAGTTCGAGGCCGTCCGCCTCCGCGGCGAGCGTTTCGTCGATTCCCAAGCCGGTGACGACTGAGGATCGTCTGACTAAGTGGCGCTCTTCCTGTGGGGTTCGAGCGTGCCGAACGTCGTACCCCGGCAGGCGTTCGCGGACCTCCCGTGCGTAGCCCTCGGTCGATAGTCCCTCGGTTCCTTGCCGCAAGACGGTGATGTCTGGTGGTGCGTCTGCCATTGTTGTGTGGTTGCTCGGTTGCACGTGTCGCACGGTGGTGTAGCCGAAACGAATTGTGTCGAGTTAATAATTCTATCGGACGCACCTGGGGGCTACAGCACCCGGAATCCGCATCGCGTCGTACGCGTCTCTGCGGCGCCGCTGGAAGTTGTGGGCGATGGTCTCCGCATAGCGCCGGCCGAATTCGGGTTGTCCCGCCGACAATGTGGGGGTATCACGATGTCGTCCATCCCCCACAACGGTGACCCGGATGGCACTGCTTCGACGCCACAGCCCTGCGCGCTGTTGCTGGACCACCCGCTTCGCGTTCGAAAAACAGTGTCAGTCCGAAGACGTGTTCCGCCTCCGGCGGGTGTGTCCACCGGAGACGGTCCTCAACATCACTTCCCGTCGCTCGAGAGGCGCCCACGTCGTAGCGGTTGACACTGGCGCTCAGCGACTGGACCCACTGGAGCGTTGACCCCTGCTCGAGTAGTTCGTCTAGAAAGTCCTGTTCAACCGCAGTCTCCGCGTTCGGGACAGCCGCGGCCGCGTCATCGTAGTCGCTCGTCTGGACGATGTTGACCTCGGGGTGTCGCTCCCTGATCGAGTCTCCGAATTCGTTGACGGTCACGTCCGTTTCCGGGAGGAACCCACGGTACAGCACGACGTCATGCTCCATAGCTGCACGCCAGGCCGGTCAGTGAACGAGACTTGCGGTAGGTAAGCGAACTTGCACTGTGGGGATAGCACAACGTGAAAGAACAGGGACTCGTGGCGGTAGCGCCACCTGCGCGACAGTCGCCCCATTGTGACTGGTGTGGGTATTTCATTTACAGGCGAATTCGCAGATCGATCGTACAGATTCGCCCAGAAAAAACTGCAATATGCGTCCTAAACGCGCCAGAAACTTCTGTTGCGCCCCAAACTATTATAACGGTGGCTTCTAACGATATACTATGGAGAGGCGTACCATGTTGAAGAGTGGCGCAGCAGTCGTACCGACCCTGCTAGTTTCCGGATGCCTCGGCGGCAACGACGATGGCGGTGGCGATGGTGGTGATGGCGGCGATGGTGGTGACAGCGGGAGCACTGACACCCCCGAGAGCACTGACACCCCCGAGAGCACCCCCACTCCCGGGAGCTCCGAAACCTTCGTTATCGGGTCGGGGATCCCGTACAAGCCCTTCGAGTACAGAAACACGGAGGGCGAGCTGATAGGGTTCGACGTGGAAGTCGTCGACCACGTCTTCGGGGAACTCGGCTGGGACTACGAGTTCCAGAAGATGAGCTTCGACGTCCTGATCCAGGCGCTCAACAACAACCAGATCGACGCGATCATGAGCGCCATGACGATCACCGAGGACCGGAAGGAAAAAGTCGACTACACGTCGCCGTATTTCACGGCGTACCAAACGGTAGTCGTCCTAGAGGACAGTTCGACAGGGAGCCTCGACGACCTGGAAGGACTGACTGTCGGGGTGCAGAAAGGGACGACCGGGATGCTCGCAACAGAACGGGTCAAAGAAGAGGAGTTCGGCGGCAACCTCACCATCGAGCGCTACGACCTCACCCCCGACTCGTTTGACGCGCTGATCAACAACCAGGTTGACGCGGTCGTGACCGATAGTTCCTCGTCGCTCCCGTACGTGAACAACAACGAGAACGTCCGGCTTTTGATGGGGGACGGCGAAGCGGTCGAGCAGGGAGTCGAGGACCCGCCGGATTACCTGACACTGACTGTCGAGGACTACGCGATGGCGTGGCCCAATGGGAGCGACAGGATCGAACCGATGAGCGAAGTCATGGACGAGTTCGTCGGCAGCGAGGAATATCAGGCCATCTACGACAAGTATATGACCGGGTCACCGCCCGAATAATCCGGCGCATACCCCTTCCACCAATCATGTCAAATATTGATACGGACTCGGAGACGCAGGTCTCTCAGAATCGGTCGGGGAACATCCTACTCGTCGACGAGCGCCTGCGGTGGATCGGGCTGGTCCTCTCGCTGATGTTTACGGGGCTAGTGGCGTACATAATGTACCGGATCGTGCTGTTTGTCGACCCGGAACTACTGGTCACGATATTCCCGCGGTTCCTCGAGGCGTTCTGGCTCGTTCTCCGGATCGTCCTCGTTTCCAGCGCCCTGTCGATCATTCTGGGGACGTTCGTCGGTCTCGCCCGAATATCGACACAGCCCATCACCCACTACCTCGCGACCGGATACGTCGAGTTCTTTCGTGGGACTCCGCTGTTGTTCCAGTTGATCGTCCTCTATGTCGGCATCCCGGCGCTGTGGGAGGCGGGACAGTTCCCGTACGGAGACAACTGGCAGATCATCGCTGCAGTCGTCGGCCTCACACTGAACCACGCCGCGTACGTGGGCGAGGCAGTGAAAGGCGGCATCAACGCCATCCCGAACGGCCAGATGGAAGCGGCCCGGTCGCTGGGCCTCTCGTACACCCAGTCGATGTGGAACGTCATACTCCCGCAGGGGTTCCGGAATGCCCTCGCCGCGCTGGGGAACGACCAGGTCATCCTGATCAAAGACACCTCGTTGCTGACCGTCATCGCGGTCCCCGAACTGATTACGGTATACCGGAACGTCAATACGAACCAGTTCGACCCCTGGACCCCGATCCTGTTCGTCTGTCTGGGATACCTGTCCCTGACGATTCCGCTCGGGATGCTCGTGCGGAAACTCGAGCGGATGTCTCAGTGGGGGAACACCGATGGGTAGCGACACCCTGCTGGAGTTCGACGGCATCGACAAGTATTTCGACGACACCAAAGTGTTGCACGACGTGAGTCTGGCAGTCAACGAGGCCGAGGTCGTCGTCATCATCGGTCCGAGCGGTTCCGGCAAGTCCACGCTGTTGCGCTGTGCGAACCGTCTCGAGACGGTCCAGTCCGGCGAGATACGCATCGGTGGCATCCCTATCCAAGACGGGAACGTCGACCACCTCCGCCAACGAATCGGGATGGTGTTCCAGGATTTCAATCTCTTCCCGCACAAAACCGTCGTGGAGAACATCACACTCGCTCCGGCAACAGTCAAAGACATCGACGACCAGGTCGCTCGCGAGCGAGCGATGGACCTACTCGGAGATGTCGGTCTTGAAGACCAAACCGACTCGTATCCCAACCAACTCTCGGGCGGGCAACAACAGCGGGTCGCGATCGCCCGCGCACTGGCAATGGAACCGAGCCTGATGCTGTTCGACGAGGTGACGAGTGCGCTTGACCCGGAACTGGTCGGCGAGGTGCTCACTGTGATGCGGGAGCTCGCTGCCGACGGGATGACGATGGTAATCGTGACCCACCAGATGGGGTTTGCCCGGGATGTCGGCGACCGAATCGTTCTGATGTCCGACGGAGAAATCGCGGAAATCGGCGAGACGGAGTCGTTCTTCACCGACCCCGAAACCGATCGGGCCGAGCAATTCCTCGCCCGGATCCACTGAGTGGGAGTTCCCGTTTCCCGTGACCGGCCTCCGGTGGTGAGAGCGGGACCGGACTGGGGCTTGATATCACTAAACACTTATATCGTTCCTGGATGAACATCGTGGCATGGACCTCGACAACAGGACAGCAGTCGTTACTGGCGCCGCCACTGGTATCGGTCGCGCGATCGCCCTCGAACTTGCAGAGAAAGGCGCGAACGTGGTCGTGGGAGATGTCACCGAGGAACCGACGCTGGAGTGGGAGGGTGACCAGACGACCGTCGAACGCGTCAGAGCGGTCGGTCCGGAGGCACGGTTCGTCGAGACGGACGTCAGCGACTCCGACGACGCGACGGTGCTTGTTGACTCCGCTGCCAGCGAGTTCGGTGGCGTCGACATCCTGGTGAACAATGCGGGCGTCACGACTGACGGCGCCGTCGACGAAACTTCACTTGAGGAGTGGCGACGGGTCCAGTCAGTGAATGTGGACGGCATCTATCACTGTTCGCGAGCCGCGGCCCCGCATCTCCGTGAAAACGACTCGGGGCGCATCATCAACATCGCTTCTCAGCGCGGACTGCTCGGCGGGGCAACCGACCGCAAGGCGGCCTACTGCGCCTCGAAGGGCGCTGCAGTCCAACTATCCCGGCAGATGGCCGTCGACTACGGCCCCGACAGCATCACGGTCAACGCCATCTGCCCCGGCCCCGTTGAGTCGAACATGACCGACCTGGCTGAAGAGGAGACGTTCATCCGCGACAACATCGTTACTCCCTATATCGGGCGCCCCGAGGATATCGGACACGTGGCGGCTTTCCTGGCTTCCGACGAGGCGCGGTACATCACCGGCCACGCTCTTGTCGTCGATGGCGGGTATCTCGTCACGTAGGCACGCCCTCTCAGTCGCCGGTCGCACTGGATGACCATGCAACCGTCCCGCGGGTAACGCCAGGATTTATATGTGATCTGGGAAAAAGGGACGTATGGAGTTCGATATCTCAGGAGACACGGCTATCGTCACCGGTGCCGGTCGGAACATCGGGCAGGCGATCGCCGAACTGTTCGCTGAACAGGGAGCCAACGTTGTCGTCGCGGATATCGACGGTGACAGAGCCCGCGACATAGCGACCGCGATCCGCGAGGACGGCGGTGAGGCTATCGCCGTCGTGGTCGACGTAACCGAGGAGTCTGACGTCGTCGAGTTGATCGAGCGGACCGAATCCGAGTTCGGCGGCGTCGATATCCTGGTCAACAACGCCGCAGTGAAAGAGACCGCGCCGTTTCTCGACCTGTCCGTCGAGACGTTCGACCGCACGCTCGCAGTCAATCTTCGCGGGTACTTCCTCTGTGCCCGGGAGGCCGCCAAATCGATGCGTGATTCCGGTGGGGGCCGGATCGTCAACCTGTCATCGACATCCGGTCACAAGGGCGAACCATACTCGGTTGCGTACGGCACCTCGAAGGCGGGGATCCTCAATTTCACGCGCTCGGCCGCTAGGGCGCTCGCGGAACACGACATCCGCGTGAATACGCTCTCGCCGACCAGGACCGGGGCCGGAACTCTCCCCGACGAGACGGTCCCGACGACGGACCCGGAACGTCTCGACATGCTATCCGATGAGGAGATCCGTGCCCGCACTCCGCTCGGTCGCATCGGAGAACCGATCGACCAAGCACGTGCGGTGCTGTATCTCGCGTCGCCGGCGAGCGCCTTCGTCTCCGGCGTCGAACTCCGAGTCAACGGGGCACGCTCGGCGTAACCGACCGGTTGAGGGGCCTCTCGGAGTGCCCCAACGCCGGGACTACCCGGCCGAATCGGCGCACCGACCGCGAATCTCGTTTTTGGTATCAATAAACACACTTATGCTCCCACGTACAAATATGTTCTACCACTGATGTCGGAAAATGCGAAACATCCGATCAAATCTGTCGGTCGGTCGGTCCGCATTCTCGAGACGCTGAAAGACTCCGACTGGCATGGAGTCACGGAGATATCCAGGAAAGTCGACCTCAATAAAGGGAGCGTCCACCACCACCTGAGCACGCTCAAAGAGAACGGGTTCGTGGTTGAAGAGGACGGGAAGTACAGGCTCGGGATGCGATTCCTCGAGTTTGGGATCCACGCTCGCAACCAGATGAAGCTATACGAGGTTGCCAAACCCAAGATAGACGAACTGGCCGAGGAGACCGGTGAACTGGCGAACCTGATGATCGAGGAGAACGGGCTCGGCGTCTACCTGTACATCGCCGGCGGCGACCAGGCTCTGTCCCTCGACACGAAGGTAGGTACACAGCAGTATCTTCATACGTGTGCTCTTGGCAAAACGATTCTGGCCCACCTCCCGGACCCGGAGGTCGACCGCATTCTCCAAAACCACGGGCTGCCGGAGGAGACACCGAACACCGTCACCGACCGAGAAGACCTGTTCCGAGAGCTTGAACAGGTGCGCGAACGGGGCCTCGCCTTCGACGGGGAGGAGCGGGCCGAAGGGATCCGCTGTGTCGCGGCACCGATCCGGACCAACGATGGTGAGTTACTCGGGGCAGTGAGCGTCTCGGGACCGGCAAGCAGGATGAAACAGCATCGTTTCAAAAACGAGATCGCTGATCTCGTCGAAAATACTGCGACGGTCATCCAGATCAACGCCACGTACGGATGATCAGGCGCTGTCCGGGCTGTTGACTATCACCCGGCCGGCCCATATCAACACTTGGCACTGTGGTCCGGATGCCTCGGATTCTCTGGGGCTTGCCTGCGCGTTTTCTCTTCCCAAACGAAGCAAGAGATTACAATATTAGTTTTGTAATCAAGCGTATTACGAGCATGTTACACCTCCATAATAATAAATTAAGGCTCGCTGCCATGTGGTCCGGCTTTGGTGTCGGCTTTTGGGTCATGATTAGGACCACGGCTGGTGAGATCGAGGTATTCGATACCTGTCAGACGTTACCCGGGCCAACCGGACCGAGGACACTCAACCACATCGAGCCGATACGTATTCGGGCCACGTTGAATGGACGACTGGCCTATCGGCCGTTCGTGTTTGACAATACCAAACTGCCCCCATTTCGTGGGGATTCGGAGTCGCAAGGGGGTGTACTGTCACCAGCTCTCACACTCACGTCATCCAGAGGTCGCGTCAGTTCCGACAGCGCCCGGAAACCACTGTCCGTCAGTGGCTCTTGCCCGTACTTTGATTTGGACGGCTACAGAATACTCACTCGTGGAAACAGAACCTGTAACGGACGACGATAGAGAACTCGTCCGTCTCGCCGAAGAACTGCTAGCTAAGTGCCACGTCCCGGGCCGTCACCGGTGTAGCAGCGCCCTCCGAACGACGTCGGGAGAGGTGTATACGGGTATCAACCTCATCGCTGGCGGACGGGCCGATGTCCACTCCGAACAGGCTGCCTACGCCAACGCGGTGGCGGCAGGTGACGACGACGTTGCGACAAGCGTCGCGGTGATGTATGAGGACGACGACGCGAGTAAACCGATGCAGGTGGAACCCGCCTGTGGCGTCTGTCGGGAGTTCTTCTACACGTTCGCCCCGGAGGTTGACATCATCTTCCCGAGGGATAACGAACTGGAAAAGGCGCCGCTATCGGCGTTACTCCCGGTGAAACAGTAGCCCGGGACGGCGCTGTCCGCGACGCGGCTCTCCCGAACGGACAGCTCCCTCTCGACTCATACCCATAGTATATAACGAACATATGTATAAATATTATTGTATATAGTCAGGAATGAGTATGCCATTGCAGACGGCGAGCGATGTACTAGAGAGATCACGCTATCAAGGAGGTGGGCATTGGTTTTCGTGTGGTCCTCTGATTCGATGAACCGGCGTACGGGAACGATGTGGTGAACGTCGGGATTACGGCCGATGTCATCCGCCGTCGTGCCACAGCGGATACACTGCAAGTCGTCTCGTTGTAGTACTCGGCGCCGAATATCTATTGGAGAACAGTTAGAATTTTCCGCTCAAAAGTTGTGTCGTGATCAACGGAGCATCTCGACGGTTTCTCCGTCGAAGAAATCCAAGGCGCCCTCGACAACGTTGAGAGAAACAAGCCGATACAACGGTTGATAGCGGCGGCTGCGTACAAGAAGGGTGTGACGCAGACCGAGTCTGGCAAGTGGCACGATACTGGTCGGAGAACAATCTACAGTTGGCTGATACGGTTCGGCACAGTCGAACCGCTTGCGCAAGCTACGTCTGATGCTCACTGATCTGGGAGAAAGCAAGATATTTCAGAATCACAGCAAAAAGAGCTCGAACAAACCGTCCACGAGCCTCCTGGGGAGGTTGGGGTCAACGCGCCGACACGGACGCCGGCCCCCGTCGAAGAATGTCTCGAAGACCGATACGGGGTCGAGTACTCCTATCCGAGTTGTAGGCGGCTGTGCCCCGCTGCACAGCCGCCGCAGCCGGTGACGAACAAGAACCGTTCCACGACGAACTCGAAAAAAGCGAGTGGAGATGGACGCCAAACTAATCTGTATCGACCAAATCAAGAAATCTGTGCAGGCCGAACCGCGTGCCGCGTGGTTTCGGCGGGCATTCGCCCGAGCGTCGAACTGTCTGACTGGACGTATCTACTCGGTGTGATTACCGGAGACGGCGAATGCTTCTCTTCCCGTTTTATCGAATACGTCACCGTCGATCACACGATTCGTGACATTTTTATTTTATTAAAAACATTTGGATATGGATAGATCATGTGCTGGATAGAGCGCCGTACTTTCGGGCGTCAGCTGTACGGACTTGGCGACCTGTGACGACTTCGTCTTCCGCACGTTCGCTGGATAGTCATCGGAACACGGTCCAGTCGAAGAACGCTTGTAACAACCGCGTTCAGCGTTTAACGACCGGATCTCTGATTCACTTGCTGAGGCACCCACAGCGATCGACACCGGTCTCGACCGGTTGTTGCTTCCAAGAGTGGGCAATCATTTCTAAATATGCTATAGCAGAAGCAGCTACATATCCACTCTAGTAGTGGATGAATCGGCCTCCCCGCGAGACGGGCTCAGTCGTCTACCGAGGTCTCTCGCGGGCCGAGATACGTCTCTTCGTCCGAGTCCGCGAGGACGACGATCCGATCCACGACGAGACTGGGATCGAGCGCGTCGAGTGCGAACGTCTGGACGCCGGCAGCGGGGATCTCGTGTCGCGTGGTGCCGACTGCAGCGCCCCGGAGGACGTTCTGTTGCCACGTGTGGTTGTGTTCGCCGCCCGCCGGATCGATAGACGTGACGACGCGGTCGTCGCCGATGTCGACGGCGTACCGCAGGTCTCGCTCCTCGGTGAGCGACTGCGTCGGAATGCAGTACACGTCGACTGTCACCGTCCCCGAATCGGGAACGTCGACGTCGAACTCCAGGCGCGGCGCGTCGCCCGTGTCGGGGTCGTAGCTCTCGAAGACTGCCGGCACGACTGCGACCGTCTCTCCAGAGACCTGTCCGGGAACGTCCGCGTCGACCCAGTGCGTACCCTCACCCTCGCGCCGTCGACTGGCGTGTTCGGCCTCCATCGCTGCGACCCCGTCGACGACCGCGAAGTCCCCGCCCGTCTGTCGAGCTGGGGTAGCGACGACGCGCACTTTCTTCTCGTTCCCGCACCCCCAGGGGGATTTGTGACGCAAAATCGTCACGGTGCCGGTCGCACCGCCGTCGGGTACGGCCGCCCAGTCGACGCCGACGCGGAGTCGCGTCTCGTCGGCCAGTGTACCCCCTTCCTCGGACAGTTCGATCCAGTCGTCGCTCGTCTCGACGGTCCACTCTACCGGCTCGGTCCCGCGCGCGAACAGGCCCAGGAATCGGTCGCGGTCCGTCCGCCGGTCGAACGTGGGCAGCGACGGCGGATGGATCGCTCCCTCTTGCACCGGTTCGTGGTGGCCCTCGGGGATCACGCCGAGACCGGGAACGTCGCCGCCCTCGACGGTCGCGGTCCGCAGCTCGTCGAACACGGGAAGGTCGCGCGGGTGATAGGACATCATCTGGTCCCATTTCCCGTCGAGCAGCGTCTCGTTGAAATAGCGGGTCTCTTCGACGATGCGTTCGTGTGCGGCGTCGGCGCGCTCGCCGCAGCTGTCCGCTGTCACGCGACCCTGTCCGGCGTACCGTCGACTCCTGTGAGCGTGGAGGTACTTCGCCGACATGGCGGCGGCTGCCGTCCGAGGTCGCGGGTAATTGAGACTTTCGGCACAAAATATAAATGGTAGTGCTCGGAGGTTCCGGTAGATGGACGTACTGTACATCGGCGATCACAAGCTACAGGCAAACGAATACTACGTCGGTGCCGATTCGTTCAAGATGTTCCACCAGAAGATCCGGGACTACGAGCCGCTCCTCGAGACATTAGAGGGGGCGACGGATCTGTCCGTCGACTTCCTCGACGGCCCGGACACGATGACGGACTTCCCCCGGTCCGTCGAGGAACTGGCCGAGTACGACGCGCTGATCATCAGCGACCTCAGTCGCGGCACGCTCGAGCCACACTTCCACCCCGACAGTATCCCGGGGCCGAACCTCCTGCGGATCGTCCGGGACTTCGTCGCCGACGGCGGCGGCCTCGTGTACTGCGGCGGCTGGATGACGTTCCAGGGATACCAGGGCGTCGGGAACTGGCACGGCACGCCGGTCGCCGACACGTTGCCTGTCGACATTCGGCCGATCTACGACGACCGCGTCGAGCGGCCGGAGGGAGCGTCGGTGACGGTCGAACGGCCGGATCACCCCCTGCTGGACTCCGTTGAAGACGAATCGTTACCGACCATCTACGGGTACAACGAGGTCGCGGGCTTGCGCGACGACGCCACGGAGATCGCGACCGTCGATGGGAACCCGCTCCTGGCCGTCACCGAACACGGAGAGGGGCGCGTCGTCACGTACACGTCGGACCCGGGCATCCAGTGGGGACTGGATCTAGTCGACTGGGACGGCTACGACGAGTTCTGGCTCGACGCCCTCGAGTGGGCGACCCGGCAGTAGCTCGCGGCTCACGCTCGCTACATCGGGATCGACGTGATATTTTCCGCTACGTGGCGGTCCGAAACTCCGGGTCTGACTGTCGGGTAACTCGACTATTGGCCACGTTCAGTGTCGTCGCTCTCGCTGGCGGCCAACGTGTAGCCTCCGCAGTTAGTCCGTGGTTCGGAGACTCTGGGCCGTGGGGACTTCCCATCCGTAGGTTACCGCCAGGATGCGTGTGCCGAACGTAACGGACACACAGAGGACCGCCGAGAGCCCTCCCGGTCCGCCGAGGTGGACGGCGAGCCAGTAGACGAGACCGCCCAGAAACGCACAACTGGCGTAGAAGTCGTCGAGCAGGACGAACGGAGACCGGTCGAGTAACACGTCTGCGAACGCCCCGCCACCGACGGCGTTGATGATCGCGAGCGCGACGACGCCGAAACCGCCGAGCCCCGCAGTCGTCGCGACGATCGCCCCTGCGGTTGCGAACGACGCGAGTCCGACCGCGTCCGCGAGAACCGTCACCGGGTGGTCGTTCGCCGACTCGACGACGGCACTGACGCCGACGGCCGTCACCACGCCGAGCATTCCGACGGCCACCTCGGCCGGGGAACTGAGCGCGAGCGGGACGCGGTTCACCAGCAGGTCGCGTGTCGTCCCACCCGCGAACGCGGTCACGAGACCGACGACGGCGATCCCGAACAGGTCGAACCGTTCGCGGATGGCCTTCCTCGCCCCGACAAAGGCGAACGCTACGAGACCGATCACGTTGATCACAGTGAACGGATCAACGGAAACGCCGGCAGTGTCGAGGACAGTCACGCTGTGGTCACCTGTGAGCGATACGTCGACCCCGGTGGTCCTATATCTACCTGATCGCGCCGTCACACACTGCGTTTGCAGTACACCGACCGGACAGACTCTCTGGGTCTTCCGGTCGCTCTCTCCGAGGGCGGAGATTGACGGTCGGCGACTGCTCACCGGCCCGAGCAAACGATTAAATAACGCGAGACAGTCTACCCGACGTGTCTCCGATGCCGTCCGAAGACCTGCCAGACGCGATCGACCTCCGACGCGAGTTTCACGAGTACCCCGAGCCCTCGTGGTGTGAGTTCCACACGACGAGCCGTCTCGTCGACCTCGTCGAGGCCGTCGGCGTCGACGAGTGCTACGTGGGCGAAGACGCTATCGACCCGGAGAGTCGCCTGGGCGTACCCGAGCAGACAGTGCTCGACGACTGGCACGAGAAGGCCGCCAGACGAGGCGCCCGCGACGACGTCCTCGATGCCGTCGAGGGCGGAGCGACCGGGCTAGTCGCCGTACTGGAGCGAGGTGATGGCCCGGTCGTCGGACTTCGCGTCGACATCGATGCCCTGCCGGTCGCGGAACCGAGCGACGCCGACCACGAGCCCGCTGCGAAGGGATTTCGGTCGGTCGAAGAGGGCATCATGCACGCCTGCGGCCACGACGCTCACATGGCTATCGGGCTCGGGACGCTCGCGGAACTGGCGGACCGGGAGTTCGACGGGACGCTCAAGGTGTTCTTCCAGCCGGCCGAAGAAGTGCTCGGCGGTGGCGAGGCCATGGTCAATGCCGGCCACATCGACGATGTCGACTCACTGTTCGCCGTGCACGTGGGCTTCGGGTACTCGACCGGGACGGTCGTCGCCGGAGCCGAGGAGTTCCTGGCGATCCGGCAACGCCGGGCGACGTTCACGGGCGAGTCCGCACACGCGGGTGCGGCGCCACAGGACGGCCGGAACGCGATGCAAGCAATGGCCACGGCGGTCCAGAACCTCCACGCGATCCCACGACACGCGGACGCGCTCACGCGCGTGAACGTCGGCCGGGCGGAGGCCGGTCGGGCCTCGAACGTCGTCGCCGAGCGAGCGGTGATCGAACTCGAGGCGCGCGCCGGGACCAACCCCGTGCTCGAAGCGGTCGACCGGCGCGTCGACCGCGTCCTCGAACACGCCGCGGGGATGTACGACTGCGAGCTCTCGACGGAGACGATCGGGAGAGCGCCGCGGGTGGACAGCGACCCGGTCCTAGCCTCGACCGTCTGCGAGGCCGCGGCTCCGGTGTCGGGCGTCGAGGAGGTCCGTCGACGGGGCGCGTTCGGAGCGAGCGAGGACGCGACGTACTTCATGGACGCCGTCGCCGCGAACGGCGGGCAGGCGACGTACGTCATCGTCGGGACCGACCATCCGAGTGGCCACCACACGCCCAGGTTCGACGTCGACGAGCCCAGTATCGACATCGGGACCGAGGTGCTCGCTGGCGCTATCGAGGAAGCGCTGTCCACGTGACACCGTTCGCGTCCGGTCCCGCCGGTCTCCCCCCGCCCGCACTCACTGACCGGGTTCAGAACACCTGCCAGCCGCCGTCGACCTGAAGCATCTCCCCCGTCACGTACCCGGCCTGCTCGCTGGCCAGGTAGAGATACGCCGGTGCGAGATCCGCCGGCGTGCCGGCCCGGCCGAGCGGCACCGGTTTGACGAGTTCGTCGTCGGCGATCTTCTCCCTGGCCTCGTCGGCCCACCCGTCGGTCATTTCCGTCGCGATCTGTCCGGGCGCGACGGCGTTGACGCGGATGTCGTGCTCCGCGAGTTCGAGTGCCGACCCGCGCGTGATCATCCGGATCGCGCCCTTCGAGGAGTCGTACTGGACCTGGTCGTACTGGGCGAGGTCCGAGCTGATCGACGCCGTATTGATGACGACGCCGGGGTCGTCGCGGTCTATCATGTCGTTGGCCGCCGCCTGCGTGCCGAAAAAGGTCCCGCGGACGTTGACCGCGTGAATCTTGTCGAACGTCTCCGGGTCGACCTCCCGGATGGACCCGGAGACGATGATCCCGGCGTTGTTGATCATGACGTCGACGCCGCCGAACTCGCGAGCGGCTTCCACGAGCGTCTCTAGCTGGTCGACGTCGGTCACGTCGGTCTGGACGAACTCGGCGTCTCCCCCCTCCTCGCGGACGAGTTCGTGGGTCGGTACGTCGCCGTCTTTGGGGTCCGGCCGGAGGTCGGCGACGATGGTCATCGCGCCGGCCGCTCCGAACTGTCGGGCGATCTCCCGGCCGATGCCGGACGCCGCACCGGTAACGATGACTGTCTCTCCGTCGAACTGTGGGTTGAGCTGCCCCATGGGTGAGAGATGTATCGGGCGTCCCCTTAGCGTTTGTTGCGTGGCCCCGACCGTCGACGGTGTCGGCATCGAGTCGGGCCCGGTTCCACCGCGATGGTGAGGAGCTGCGCGTCGACTGTAGATGGAGTTGCGGGCGGGCGCACCATCAGTACCTTCTTAGAACTGCCTGTCGAAGATGTGACCATGCCATCGGATGCGGGAACAGTCGTAACTGTTACCGGACGTATCGATCCCGACGAGCTGGGCACGGTCATGACCCACGAACACGTGTTTCTGGACATGGTAACCGGGTGGTTCACGAAACCGACGAAGCCCGAAGCCCAGCGGCTCGCGCGCGAGCCGGTCACGCTGGAAAACCTGGGGTACATCCGCACGAATCCGCTGAAGAACAAAGACAACATGCGCCTCGAGTCCACCGAAGAGGCGATCGCGGAACTCGAGCAGTACTACCGCGCCGGGGGGACGACGATAGTCGACGTCACACCCAAAAACGCCGGCGCCGACCCGGATCGCGTCCGGCGGATCGCCCGGGCGACCGGACTGCAGTTCGTCCACGGGACCGCCTACTACACCCGCCCGTCCCACACCGACCACGTGGACGACTCGACCCGCGAGGAACTGGAGGCGGAGTTCGTCTCCGACGTGCGGTCGGGAATCGCGGACACGGACGTTCGAGCCGGGCAGATCGGCGAGATCGGCCTCTCGGGAACCATCCACCCCCAGGAGGAGAAGGTCCTGCGAGCGGGAGCGACCGCGGCCCGTCGGACGGGCGCATCGCTCAACATCCACCCGCCGCTGTTCGGGCCTGAGCCCTCACCGACTGCGGCCCTCGAGGCGCTGGACATCGTCGAAGCGGAGGGGCTCCCGCTCGAGCGGGTCGTCGTTAGCCACATGGACCAGGACCACGACGCCATGCAGGACCTGTCCACCCACCAGCGGATCGCCGACAGGGGGGCGTACCTCGAGTTCGACGAGTGGGACGCCTGGGACATGTACATGGCCGACGACGACCACGCGTACCCGTCCGACGCCACCCGGGTCGACGCGGTCGTCGAGCTGGTCGACGCCGGCTACGCGGACCGGCTCCTGTTCAGTCACGACGTCTGTACGAAGATGCAGCTGACCAAGTACGGCGGGAAAGGCTACGCGTACATCCCGAACGAGGTGCTTCCGTGGCTCCGCGCGGAGGGGGTCTCGGAAGCCGCCATAGAGAAGATCGTCGAGGAGAATCCCAAGCGGGTCCTCAGCTTCGTCGAGGGCGAGTAGCCCTTTCAGTCGGCGCTCGTCGCAGTATCGTTCGTCGCCGCTCGCACCTCGTCGATCTCGTTTCCGGCTACCATCATCTCGACGACCTCGTCCTCGGTCACGTCAGCACTGTCGACCGTCCCGACGCGCTCTCCGTTGTGGAGGATCGTCATCCGGTCCGTGAGCGAGAAGATCTCTTCGAACGAGTGGCTGATCAGCAACACGGAGATTCCCTCGTCGCGAAGCGTTTTGACCAGGTCGATGACGCGCTCGGCGGCGTCGGCCGAGAGCGCCGAGGTTGGTTCGTCCAGGATGATCAGGTCGGGGTCCGTGATCAGGGCGCGACCGATCGCGACCGCCTGTCGCTCGCCGCCCGAGAGGAACTCGACTTTCGAGTCGATCGGGACGTCGAAGTTCAGTCGATCCTGAAGCGTCGTCGCCGCCTCCTCGCGCATCCCCTTCCAGTCGATCACCGGGATCAGTCCGCCCAGCTTCCGAGTTTTCGTGCGACCGAGGAAGATGTTCGCGTCGACCGTCTGCTGGTCGACCAGCGCGAGGTCCTGATACACGGTGGCGATTCCGTGAGCCTGTGCCTCTTTCGGGCTGTCGATGGTGACCTGCTCGCCGTTGATCCGGATCTCGCCCTCGTCGGGCTGATGGATGCCGACGAGCGTCTTGACGAGAGTGGACTTGCCGGCCCCATTGTCCCCGACCAGCCCCATTATCTCGCCGTCACGGATGTCGAGGTCGACGTCGTTCAGCGCCTGGATCCGGCCGAAGCGTTTCCCGATACCGCGCATCTCGACGATCGGTTGGTCGTTGTCAGACATTGTGTGTGAACCGTGTGGTGTGGTTGTGATGCATCGTTCGGTTCAGGCTACGTCGGTGATCCAGTTGCCCCAGAGATAGTCCGCATCGTAGTTGTCCTCGGTGACTCGGATCGAGTTCGTGCGGAACCAGGGAACGTCGTCGACGTCCTCGGTTTCTTGGACCTCTCCCGGCGCCCACGCGTTCTCGGCCCAGATGTTCTTGCCCGTGGCTTCCTGCGCAGCCGACGACTCGAACGACATCGCGTCGCTCTCGACCGTGTCACCGGGGCTCGGCAGGACGCTGTCGTCCTTGCCCGCGTCGAGGTACTCCTTGATGTAGTGAAGGGTGATCGGGCCGTAGAAGTGGACCGGCTGGTCGATGGCGACGTCGACGAACCCGTCGTCGATCGCAGTCAGCGTCGTCGACCCGGCGTCGATCTGCGAGATGATCTTGTGACCGTCCTGACCTTTGGGGGCCTTCATGTCCTGACGATCGAGCGCGTTGAGCGTCCCGTTACCGGTCGTGATGGCGTGGCAGACGAACCCGTCGATGTCGGAGTCGCTCTGGAGGAAGTTCGTCACCTTCGTCGTCGTGTCCTGACGCGTGTTGTTCGTGATGATCTCCCCGGCGATCTCGACGTCGTCGTACTGTTCGAGACCGGCGACCGTCCCCTCGTGACGGGCGACGCCGAGTTTCGCCGACTGCTGGATCATCACCTCGACGAGGCGCCCCTCGGGCGCCCCGTTCTGTTCTTCCAGTTGCGCCACGGCGTTCTCGGCCGCACGTTGGCCCGCCTCGTAGTTACCGAACGCCGTGTAGAGGTTGAGGTCCGAACTCGCGGCGACAGAGTCGACGCTGAACGTGGGGATGCCCTGTTCGGCGGCGTCCTCGACCGGACCCGCCATCGCCTCCGAGTCGAAGGGGTTGACCACGAGGGCGTCGATGTCGCTGTTGATGAGGTTTCGCGCGACGGTCACCTGTCGCGTGGGATCGAGCTCTCCGTCACCGATGTTCAGTTCGACCCCGATCTCGTCGGCGTACCACTCGGAGGCGCGAGCGAGCGCGGTGAACCACGAGTTCTGCAGCCCGCCGATCTGGAACCCGATCGTGTAGTCGCCGTCCCCGCCGGAATCGGTGCTGCCGACAGTCGACCCTGAACCGCCGTCGGAGCTCTGCTCCCCGTCCGTCGGCGTCGAATCCGAGTCACCGCTACAACCAGCCAGTCCGGCCGCTACGATCGTGCCCGCAGTACCCACACCTTTCAGAAAGGTGCGACGCTTGTGACTATCTTCCATACACAGAGCGTAGATACCAGCCAACCATTTAAGCTTTGGGTACGCCGTGTATTACCCAGGAATAGACCTAATATGCGGGCATATGTTTTCAAAACCTTCGATTAAATTGCCATATGTCCCGATATCGCCGGGTTGAGGGCAGGTGGCAGCGGTGTGCGTATCGTCGGCGGTCGGTTGGCGGCGTCCGGGTGGGGGGTCGAATCGGTTCGCGAGTCCGTGGTAGCCCCATCGACAGATTCCCCTTCGAAAGCGACTGTCCGACTGCGGTCGAACTGATCGGCTTCGACCGCCGAGAGCCCGGCGACCGTGCCAGAGGGTCGGTACGACGGAACCGAACAGCGTTTTGCGGTAGAAGAGCCTCCCGCGTTCGGACCGTCCGTCTCAGACCTGAAGCTTCGCTTTACGGTACTTTTCGATCCCGGTGTACAGCAGGATGGCGCCGAGCAGGATGAGCCCGTTCGTCATTCGGATGAGCGTCGGCTGGACCTGCAGCATCACCAGGCCGGCCTCGATGGTGCCGAGCAACAGGACGCCGCCGAGAGCACCGAGGATGTTCCCGCGTCCACCGAAGATACTGATGCCCCCGATGATGGCTGCCGCGAACGCGGGGAACATCTGGTTCTCCCCCAGCGACGGCGTCGCTGCGCCCAGGAAGCCGGTGAACAGCAGGCCGGCGAGGCCACTGAAGATCCCCGAGAGCACGTAGACCGAGAGGATGACTCGCTTAGTGTTGATACCCGCTTCGCGAGAGGCCTGTTCGTTACCGCCGACCGCGTAGATGGAGAGACCGAACGGCTGGTACTTCAGGACGAACCCGATCAGAGCGAACGCGGCGAACAGGATCAAGACGGCGAACGGAACGCCGGGGACGAGGTCGCCGCCCCCCACGAAGAGGTACGACTCCGGGAGTTCGGTGATCGGATACGTGGACGCCGCGATCGTGGCGCCCCGGAAGATGATGAAGAACGCGAGCGTCTGCAGGAAGGGGTTCACTCCGAGATACGCGACGGAGATGCCGTTCATGAGCCCGATGGTTCCGCCGACGAGGAGTATCACGGCGATTCCGACGATCCCGGGCGCACCGGGGAACCACTGCGTCATGAACAGCCCGGTGATCATCGCGGAGAAGCCCGCGATGGACCCGACCGACAGGTCGAAGTGTCCGCTCAACAGACAGATCGACTCGCCGAGCGCCAGCATCCCGAGTGCTGCGCTCGAGAGGAGGAGAAATCGAATGTTCCCCGAAGTGAAAAAGGACTCCGGGAGGAGGAACGCGAAGGCGACGAACGTCGCTATCAGGATGGGCCACACCAGGTTGTCGAGGAAGAGCAGGACCAGGTCGTCGTTGTCTCTGTCTTCGCCGACCACCTTGTCGACGACGGACATTACGAGCCCCCTCCGGGATGACTCGGCTCCACTGGATGCGCTATTGACACTGAGCTGCGATGGCACGTCATGAGTACACTGACGATGCGAACGAAGGGTATAAAAACATTTTCGACATCCGGATGAAAGCTTTCACCACCCGGCCCGGTTCCGGACCTTCGCGTTCGACTCCAGCGTAGCCCCGAGACTCCAGAAAATGGGACCACGGGCCGAAAGAATTAAATTTCCCAGTGCAATCGCCATCTGTATGGGTACAATTAGCGCACTGCTAGTCGGCGAGTCCTGGCAGACGATCGAGTTCCACGTGAAGGGGTTCGACCTGTTCTCCAGTTCGAGTTACACCGAAGCCATCGACTACCTCCAAGCCGCACTGACGTCGGACGGCATCGACACGACGTACCAGCCGTGTCACGTCGCCGCCTCGTCGTTCCCGGAGACGGCTGCGGAGCTGGGGGAGTACGACGTGGTCGTCCTGAGCGATATCGGATACAACACGCTCGCGATCCCCCCAGAGACGTTCGGCGACGGCGCGCGGCGGCCCGACCGGCTCCGGTTGATCGACGAGTTCGTCCGCGACGGTGGCGGGCTGTTGATGATCGGTGGCTACCTCTCCTTCCAGGGGATCAACGGTCGAGCCAACTACGCGGGGACGCCCGTCGAAGACGCCCTCCCAGTCGCTATGCAACGAACCGACGACCGGGTCGAGCGATCCGACGGCGTCTATCCGGAGGTGGTCGACCCCGACCACCCGGTCCTCGCGAACATCCGGGACGACTGGCCGGACTTCCTCGGTTACAATCGGTTCGAAGCCGACGACGACGCTCGTGAACTCGTTCGCATCGAGGAGGACCCGTTCCTGGTGGTCGGCGACCACGGGTCCGGTCGGTCGGCGGCGTTCGCCAGCGACTGCGCGCCACACTGGGGCCCGATGGAGTTCGTCGAGTGGGAGAGTTACCCGACGCTGTGGGCGGATCTCGTCCGCTGGCTCGCTAACGACCGCTGATCGGGCCGTCGGTACCACGGGCGGCTAGTTGACATTCTCCTGTATGCCGAAAGGATAGACGGTTCTCCGGCGGCCCGAAGCGTATAGACAAGGTCGGGAGAGCGGAACTGGTGGCCTGACAGCACCGGGCCCGCTGGCGGTTACTCGTAGACGTGGAGACTACCGGTCTGGTTCTCTTCGATATAGTCCCAGTCGTAGTCGACGCCGAGACCGGGGCCGTCGGGAACCGAGACGGTGCCATCGTCGTCGACGGTATCGATCATGTCGGAGTAGCCACCCTCGTACACCGGCGGCTGGGTGTTCGGACAGTCCGGATGCACGAGTGCGAGCTCGTAGTAGTTCGCGTTTCGAGCGGCGGCGATGCAGTGACGCTGGGCCGGCCCCGGCGCGTGAAACTCGACGTCGATACCGAAGCCTTCGGCGATACGGGCCCGTTTCATCGCACCGGTGATCCCACCGTCGTATTCGGGGTCGGCACGCATGAAGTCCGTCGCCTCGTTGGCGATGAAATCCGTAGCGGGCTCCAGACCCCGGACGTGCTCGGTCTGGAGGATAGGAGTGTCGAGTTGCTGGCGGAGCTTCCGGTGGGCGTGCTGGGAGATGCCGCCGTCGCGGTAGGGGTCCTCGTACCAGAAGAACCCCTGTTCGTCGAGCGCGCGGCCGAGTTTCAGCGCGTCGGCGAACGTCTCCAGTTCGCAGGCCGGGTCGTGCATGAGGTCCATCTCGTCGCCGACCCGTTCGCCGACGGCGTGTACCGCCTCGATCTCGCGGTCGAGGTCTCGCAACTCGTCGCCGCCACCCCAGCCGTGGATCTTGAACCCCCCGTACCCCATCTCCAGACACGCTTCGGCGAAGTCGGCGAACGCCTCCGGCGAGTCGAGACCGCCCTCGTCGTCACCGTGATAGGTCGAGGCGTACGCCGGGATTCGCTCCCGGTACGTGCCGAGCAGTTCGTGGATCGGCGCGTCGTAGTACTTCCCCGCGAAGTCCCAGAGGGCGATGTCGATCGGTCCGATCCCCATCCGGTCGTACTTGCGAAGGGCACGCTTGGCCTCGCTCCAGAGCTTTTCGCGCTTGAGCGGGTTCTTTCCGACCAGATAGTCGGCGAACGTGTTGATCTGCGCCGCGCCCGGCGAGTTCCCACCGACGTACTCGCCGGTGATCCCTTCGTCGGTGTGGATCTTGATCCCGAAGAGCTTCCGTTCCGTCGTCGAACCGGGTTCGTACACGAGGTTGAATCCATTACCGTCGACGCCGACGTCCGGGAGCGGATAACTGAATTCGACACTCTCTATTTTGACGATCTCTGGGCTCACACCACCATTGTCCCAGTAACAGTATATAACTCCTCGGGTTCACTCGACTTCTGACAGAGCGATCTCGTGAGGTATGTAGGGCTCGGGGCCACCGACCGCCTGCGCGTATCGACGCGAGAAACGAGCTACGCCCTACAGCGACAGCCGTACCAAATATTCGGACAGAATCGATAGATGATTGCTAACCACACTCACGATCGTGGAGGGACGGCCCCCTTCAAAACACCCGTACGAGATATCGGGACAGACGTAGTTCGTCATTAGGGGCCGTCTACGTCTTCGACTCGCCCGATCCCGCTTTGCGCAACCAGTCAGACGGAGACGTTGCACCTCAGGTCAGCTACGAGCCGACCCGCAGATGGTCCCGTGCGTACTCTCGAGAGGTACGGAATATCGGAACGGACGTGCCAGCACCCAACATATATATGTCTCCGTCCGAATCCGTGAGGTAATGACTGATGACACCTCGCAGGACGGCGGAACACAGTCTCTCGCGGTCATGAAGCGAGCGTTCGAAATACTGGAACACCTTACCGACGTGGAATCGACGGGTGTAACCGAGCTGGCGAACGAACTGGACATCCCGAAGACCACGGCCCATTCCTACCTCAAGACCCTCGAAAATATGGGGTACGCGATCAACGAAGACGGACGGTACCGACTTTCGCTTCGGATCCTCTGGCACGCGGGGCAACTCCGACACTCGTTCACCCTCTATCAGGTCGGCCGCTCTCAGGTCGACAGGCTCGCCCGTGAGACGGGTGAAGCCGTGAACCTCGGCGTCCCGGAGAGCGGGGAGCGGGTCATCATCTACGGCGCCGAGGGGGAGAACGCGATCTGGGACGACGTGCCGATCGGGTCGCGGACGCCCCTCAATCTCACTGCTATCGGGAAAGCGATCCTGTCACACTGGTCGGAGTCCCGACTCCGGTCGTTCCTGGACGAACAGGCCCTCGGCGAGGCGACGGAACACTCGTTGAGCGACGAGGAACGGGTCGTGGCCGAACTCGAGGAGACCCGTGAACGGGGGTACTCCATCGAAGACGAGGAACACATCGTCGGCGTCCGAGCGTTCGGAATGCCGATCAAACAGAGCGACGGCACCGTCATCGGGGCAATGTCTATCACGGGACCGACGTCTCGATTGTCTCAGACGGAGACGGAGGAACGACTGGTAAACGAACTGCGCGAGACGGTCAATATCATCGAGCTCCGACACGAACAGTACTGACCCCCCGTCCGACTTCGACCGGCGCCGACGCGGTCGAGGCGACCGTCGACGGTTGCCCGACGGTTACGACCCGGATAGAAATTACAGTCATAGTTTCGTTATGACAGGGGATTACACTTGTAATACTGTAATTTACTTGTATGGCAAACGTCCCTGTCCGCACTCGATCAACCGTCTGTCGGGGTAATCGGTCGTATGTAGGTAAGCGTGAACCGTGGGGCGGTGTGGTTTCTTGATGCCGATACCAGAGATCGGGCGCCTCGGAAAAACGTGGAAACTGAATGGATCTGGAGTTTCTGGGGCGCGAGCGGACACCCGAGTCGGCGATAGCACTGGATATTCGATCGCACGTTTCGGGCTCTCGCTATCGAATACCGTCGAACTACTCGACCGACTGGGTGTCGGTCGGAGTCGCAAAGCGGTCCACGATTGGCTTCAGAAAGCCGACCTACAGCCCGAATCCGGTCACCCTCCGAATTAGATCGCGCTCGACAGATCAGTGACCCGGACGCACGACCAGCAATTCTGGTTGTATGCGGGTTCGGACCTACAACCCAACGACCTGCTTCACCGAACGCCGACGGTCGTCCCAGCCGCCCTCGTACGATTCGTTCCCACTGCCCTTCCAGTTCGGATAGCCGCCACCGAAAGCCGTTAGAAATGATTGCTCAACTTGGGGACACTGATCGAGAACAGTCTCGATCGCCGCCGTGAGTTCGTCGAGTGAATCGACGAGCTAGTTTTCAGACCGTCTTACTGTTCTTTTCGACACTTTCAGGTAGGATCGGGCCCCGGTGAGTACGCAGAGAGCGTGACGAAGGAAGACTTCTCATGGAACGACATGTCCGTGACGGCCGGTACCTGGAAATACGACGCAGTATCAAGTAAACGAGAAAATATTTTCTGAACTCAAATCATAATTGGATTCTGAAATGTTTCGCGTAATCGATGGTGGCGTATTCACGAACCGTGGAAGCGTTCGCCGTCTTCGGTGAGTGCGCCGAGAAGACGCGTCCAACAGCGTTGGCGAGATCGTTTGGCGGGGCCCCGTACCACAGGGAACCCAAGCGGTACGCGCCTCGACCTGCGCAGATTTCTCGTTTGATCGATGCGGACTATTTCGGCGTCCACCTCCACTCGCCCCGTTCGAGCGCGTCGTGGAACTGTTTTGGATCAGATCCATCAGCTTCAGCGACGTTGTCGTGATACTTTTGATAGGTCAAGCCAGCTTCCTTCAGCAGCCGCCGACAACTGGGATAGGAGTACTCGACGCCGTAGGTGTCTTCGAGAAACTCCTGGACGAGCGCCGGCGTCCACGCCGGCGCGTCGATCCCGGCTTCTTCGGGCGGTTGATGGACGGTTCGTTCGAACTCTTCCTGCTGAGATTCCGAGAGCTTCCGATTCCTCCCGGATCGATGAGCATCAGAGACGGCTTGCGCAAGTGGTTCGTCCGTATCGAGTCGCATGAGCCAGCTGTAGATCGTTCGTCGCCCGGTGTCGTGCCACTCTGCGAGTTCGGTCTGTGTCACGCCGTTCTTGTACGCGATCGCCGCCAACAACCGCTGTGTCGGCTTGTTTCCATCGACGTTGTCGAGGGCGTCTTGAAGTTCGTCGACGGAAATTTCGTCCAGGTGGTCCATCGATCGCGTCGATACTTTGTGTGCAGAAAATTCTAACGGTATCCGAGGCAGATACAACCGGATTCGGGAGCGTCGAAATATTCCCAGAGCCGAGTCCCTCACAGCAGTGCGTTCACTCGAAGCCACTCGGCCGCACCCGGATCTAAAAAGTAGCCCCTTGGGGAGTCCGTCTTCGGTTCCCCTGTCCGGGCCGAATCCAGGGTCTATCTCTCCCAGAGAGTGGTAGACTCGATATCACAAGCGAGCGGTAGAGCGGGGTAGGCCACGAGGATCCCGGATCTCGACGCTGGGAATTGCCCCAAACACCTTTTTAGTCTCTCGAGAGTGCTCGTACTATGTCTCACTTCGGGGCGTCCCGCGCTGGCGATTCGAAGGACGCCCGGATCCGCGTGCTTCACGTCGACGACGAGCCGGACTTCGCCGATATGGCTGCGACGTTCGTCGAACGCGAGGACGAGCGGTTCGTCGTCGAGACGGCGGCGAGTGCCAGTGAGGGGTTGGAACGACTCGCCGACGAGCCGTTCGACTGTATCGTCTCCGATTACGAGATGCCGGGACGAGACGGGATCGCGCTCCTCGAAGCTATCCGTGCGGAGTACCCGGAACTGCCGTTCATTCTCTACACCGGGAAGGGGAGCGAGGAGGTGGCGAGCGAGGCGATCTCGGCCGGTGTGACCGATTACCTGCAGAAGGCGACCGGCACCAGCCAGTACGCGGTCCTAGCGAATCGCATCGCGAACGCCGTCGAGCAGTATCGGTCGAAGCGCGAACTCGAAGCGAGTCGCGAGCGACTGTCGCTGTTTTTCCACCAGTCACCGCTCGGAGTCATCGAGTGGAACGAGGACGGCGAGGTCGCCCGCGTCAACGAGAAAGCCGAGAAGATCCTCGGGTACGCCGAGGCCGACCTGGTCGGCGACTCCTGGGAGACGATAGTTCCCGAGTCCGACCGCGAACAGGTTGCGGCCGTCGTTTCGAGCCTGTTAGCGGCCGATGACGGCTACCACAGCATCAACGGGAACGTCCGCGAGGACGGCGAGCGGATCGTCTGTGAGTGGCACAACCGAGTCGTCACCGACGACTCCGGAGAGACGGTCGCGATCTTCTCACAGTTCCGGGATATCACGGACCGGAAAGGAGGTCAAGCGGACGGCGAACTCGAGACTCGGGCGATGAACGAAGCACCGGTCGGCATCACGATCGCGGACCCTACCCGTGACGATAACCCGATCGTGTACGCCAACGAGCGGTTCGAACAGCTCACGGGCTACGACGAAGCCGAGGTTCTCGGTCGGAACTGTCGGTTCCTGCAGGGAGCGGACACTGCTGGTGAGCCGGTGGCGGCGATGCGGTCGGCGATCGACGCCGGCGAACCGGTCACTGTCGAACTGCGGAACTATCGAAAGGACGGAACCGAGTTCTGGAATCGCGTCTCGATCGCCCCCGTTCGGTCTGCCGAGGGTACGATCACGAACTACGTCGGGTTTCAGCGGGACGTGACCGCCGAGAACGAACGCGAGCGCCGACTCGAACGGAACGAGCGGCGCTACCGGGCCGTGTTCAACGACCCGAACATCCTCGTCGGGTTACTCGACACCGACGGGACAGTCCTCGATATCAACGACACCGCGATGGAGTACGTGGCTGGCACGCGCGAGTCGGTCACCGGCCAGCCGTTCTGGGCGACGCCGTGGTTCGACCACTCCGAGGCCGTCCAGCGAGACGTCAGAGAATGGGTCGAGCGCGCGGTAGACGGGGAGTACGTCGAGTTCGAGGCGGATCTCGTGCGTTCGAACGGTGTGCCTTACACGGTCGAGGGCGTCTTCAGACCGGTGACGGACGACGACGGCGAGGTCGTCTCGCTGCTCGTCTCCGACCGTGACGTCACGGAACGCAAAGCGCGCGAGCGCGAACTCCAGCAGTACGAGTCGTATCTCGAGGGGTCGTCGGACATCATCACGGTTCTCGACGAGTCCGGCACGGTCACGTACCAGAGTCCCGCGGTCGAGCGGATTCTGGGGTACGACGCGGACGCACTCGTCGGGCAACACGGGTTCGACTACGTCCACCCGGACGACGAGGAGCGGACGTTCGAGGCGTTCGCCGACCTCGTCGCCGAGCCGGAGTCGACGGTGACCGTCGAGTGCCGGTTCAGGACTGCCGACGACGAGTGGCGCTGGCTCGAGATCCGAGGGCGGAATCGGCTCGACCACGACGCGATCGAGGGGGTCGTGACGAACAACCGGGACATCACCGAGCGGATAGCGCGCGAGCGGGAACTCGAAGCGACGAACGCGTTGCTGTCGACGCTCGTTGAGACGCTTCCCGTCGGGATCCTCGTCGAAGACGAGTCACGGAACGTCCTGACGGTCAACGAACGGCTGCTCGAACTGTTCGACGGCCCCACGTTCCCGGAGCCGGTGACCGGGGCAGACTGCGAGCAGCTGGCCGCGGATCTCGGCGAGACGTTCGTCGAATCGGAGCGGTTCGTGGCGCGGATCGCCGACCTCGTGGGCCGACGCGAATCCGTTCGCGACGAAGAGCTGTCGCTGCGGGACGGCCGCACGTTCGCTCGCAGTTACGAGCCGATCGAGCTCACGGACGGCGTCGGCCATCTGTGGGTGTATCGCGACATCACAGACCGGAGAGACCGCGAGCAGGCGCTCACGCGGGAACGAGACCGACTCGACGAGTTCGCCAGCGTCGTCAGTCACGACCTCCGCAACCCGCTGAACGTCGCCCAGGGTCGGCTGGAGTTCGTTCGCGAGGAGTGCGATAGCGACCACATCGAGACGATCGCCACTGCGTTGCATCGGATCGAGCGTATCACTGCGGACGTGCTCTGGCTGGCCCGCGGCGGGCGAGATATCGGGGCACTGCATGCTGTCGTACTCGAAGCCGCCGTCGACGGCTCGTGGGAACTCGTGGCCGACGACGCGGCCCGCGCCGAGTTACGGTACGCGAGCGACGACGGTCCGCTACCGACGATCGAGGCGGACGACGACCGACTGTATCAACTGCTGGAAAACCTCCTCAGAAACGCGCTCGAACACGGCGGCGAGGACGTGGTCGTCACTGTCGGCGCGCTCGAAGACGGCTTCTATATCGAAGACGACGGGCCTGGCATCCCCGAGGCCGAACGTGCGGACGTGTTCGACGCGGGGTACTCGACGAAGGAAGCGGGCACCGGCTTCGGACTGAGCATCGTCGAGCAGATCGCCGACGCACACGGGTGGGAGATACGCGTCACTGAGAGTGTAGAAGGCGGCGCACGCTTCGAGATCACGGGTGTCGAATTCGCCGTGGAGTAGCTCGGTTCTCTCAGGACCGTCCGAGCAATTGTCGTGGAATGCAAAGGAGAGTCGGCGTGCTGTTCGCCGAACTCGCGCTGGAAGTGTCTGTCGTCGCCATCGAAAGCCAGCGCGAGGCGTCGTTGTCAGCTACCCACCTCTCAGAGGGTGACAAAATACACGTCGTCGCGGATACCGACTCCGAGGACTCGGACCGGAGCTCCGCGAACAGCGGGACGACGAACGGTGGCAACGGTACTATGACTACTCGTTCGTCGGTGGGTGCCTTCTCGTACCGCTGCTGTTCGGGACGCTCGCCGGCCGCTGGTTGTTCGACGTGGCGACGCTGTCGCTGCCGGCGCTGCTGACCGGCGTCGGTCTGGTCGCGGTCTCGGTCGTCACGGGCGCGGCGTTCCTAGGGGCAAAGAGCGAGCCGACTGTCGCGTCGGACCTGCGTCGGTACGGGGTCGCCGCGACGCTGGCGTACCTGGCTGTGGTGGTCGGTCTGCTGGGAACCGTCGTGCTGACCGACGCCGGCGGCGCCGCCGACACGATCCGCTCGGTGCCCGCGGCAGCGGTCGTCCTCCTGTCGGTCGTCGCGGGGTTGGGCGGGAGCGCGCTGGCCGGACGCGGCGAGTACCGCGCCTGCTGGCGAGTACGCTGGCGCTTCCAGCGCTGTTGCGTGCTCGTCGCACTTCTGCTGTATCCGATGGCCACCCGCCGTCCGGGCTGACTGTCAGGGCGGCGGTCGTCTCGCCGCTGACGCTGAATCTGGTGACCGTGCTCGGACTTCCCGTCCTCTTGCTGGTGCTGTGGTATTTTAAGCTCCCCTACGGCGTGTTTAGCGCCCCGATCGAACGTGAGGGCTACGGGGAGGACCCACTGGCCGTGAAGGGGTCGATCGGGAATTATCGCTGCATGTACAGCGAGTACATGATGATCGCCAGCCCGACCGCGAGGAAGACGCTGTTGAGGAGGACCCCGGTCTCGAACGGGACGCCGAAGAACTGGTTCGCGGCCCCGGAGACGAGCGCGCCGAGCGTGATCACGCCGAAGCCGGCGCCGAGCGCCCGCAGCGACGGGTCGCCCGCCCGACGGTAGGCGCGATAGGCGATGACCGTGATGGCGCCGCCCAGCAGGAGGACGACGGATTTGACGACGGCGATGGCGACCGCCACCTCGTTCATAGCTCGTCCCCCATCGCGGACCAGATGTCCGCGAGCCGTTCGTCGGCGCTCCGGGAGGGGCGGTCGACGGCGACCGAGAAGGAGTCGTCGTCCTCGATGGCGATCAGCACGTTGTCGAAATCGCGGGCGTACGTCGTCGTCCGCCCGCCTTCCGGATGGATGGTATCGCGCTCGCGGAGGAGAGCCGCCGAACCGAGGCGGTCGAGCTTGCGGTACAGCGTCGATTTCGGGATGTCACAGGCGTCGATGAGTTCGGTCGCGGTCATGGGTTCGGCGGTCTCCTGGAGGATCGCTCGACAGTCGGGATCGTTCAGCGCTTCGAGCACGGCCGTCAGCGAGGTGTCGTCCGGCGCCGGCGCTGACTCCTCCGCCATTAGTAGTAGTTGTGGACGCGATTGGATATGCTATCCGGTTGCATGCGAGTTCGGGTCGCGGGCTCGTCGAGCGCCGTTCGCGGCCGGCCGGTCGAGCGTGCGTCCGCGTCGTCCCGGTCGACCGCGCCGTCGACGACTCATCCCTCGCGGTCGGCGTACACGTCGAGCAGCTCCTGGTATCGGTCGCGGATCGTCACCCGGCTCACGTCCGCGACGTCGCTCACGTCCGCCTGGGTGAGCGATTCGTTCACCAGCGTCGCCGCGGCGTAGACGGCCGCCGCGGCCAGGCCGGCCGGGCTCTTGCCGCTGTGGCGGTTGGCCCGTTTCGCGACCGCGAGCAGCTCGCCGGCTCGCCGTTCGGCCTCGTCGCTGAGGTCGAGGGCGGACGCGAACTGCGGGACGTACTTGGCCGGGTCCTCCGGCTCGATGGCGAGCCCGAGCTCGGTCTTGAGATAGCGATACGCCCGCTCGATGCGTTTCTGGGACACCCGACAGACGTCCGCGAACTCGGTCACCCGTCGGGGCGCCCCGTGCTGTCGCGTGGCCGCGTAGAGGGACGCCGTCGCCATCCCCTCGATGGAGCGGCCGGGGAGCAGTCCCTCCTCGACGGCCCGCCGATAGAGGACGCCGGCGGTTTCGCGAACCGAATCGGGGAGGGCGAGCGCCGAGGCCATGCGGTCGATCTCGCCGAACGCCTGTTTGAGGTTGCGCTCCTGGGCATCTTTCGTCCGGAACCGTTCGTCCCAGGTGCGCAATCGCTCCATCCGCGTCCGTTGGCGGTCCGAGAGGGGCGACCCGTAGGCATCCTCGTTCTGCCAGCCGATGTTCGTGCTGAGCCCCTTGTCGTGCATGAGCTCGGTCATCGGTGCGCCGACCCGGCTCTTCTGCTCCCGGCCGTCGCCGCCGAAGTCGCGCCACTCGGGACCGCGGTCGATCTCGTCGGTCTCGACGACGAGTCCACACGCGTCACAGGTCGCTTCGCCGCTGGCCTCGTCGCGGGTGACCCGCCCGTCGCACTCCGGACACGACGCCTCGGCGGTCGACTCGTCGCGCGCCGCCGAGCGGCGCGTCCGTTCGGGGTCGGACTCGAATCTCGTCTGTGTCATTGTGGGGGACTCCAGGAACGGGACTGCGGTCTGTGTTCCCAGGTACCACCAATATCGGGGGTTTACAAAATGAGGATGCGGCGGCGTCCCAGCGACTGGGACACCACCGGTGTGTTATAGCCCTCGGGCGACGACGCCCCGGGATCGTCGGCTCTCTCGGTGCGGGTTCGCGCCCGTTGACCGCCGCGCCACGGGGCCGGCTTCAGTGGAAACTGATGGACACTCGCCACGAACCGTTCGTTTAGTCGGTAACTATCACCGGTCGAACTGCCGGACGTTGTGGCAACTACTGGTTTCAGGCGGCATGCGGTACCGTGTGGCATGGGTGGATCCTTCGGGTCGAGAACCGAGCATCGGATCCGGACCGAACGCGGAGGGCCGGCGGGCGACGCACGTCGTCGCTCACCGAGACCCTGCGGTCGGTCGGGAGCACGACTCCGGCGACGGGAGGTGTCGGGGCCGTGAGTCGTGGTCGTCCGTTCGGGGGTCGGGAACCCCGGTATCGGCCGTCGGGGCGCGTACTCCGAGCGACGTTCGGTGTCGTACTCGTGGTCGGGAGCGTCGTCGCGCCGGTCGTCGCGACTCCGATAGCCGAGTCGGACGGTGCCGACTCGTCGGGCGGGGAGGCCTTGGGGCCCAACGCAGCGAGCGAGTCCGCGGTCGAACGTTCCGGACCGGCGGGGCACCGCTCGGCTCGCCAGCAGACCGACGACGGGTCGGCCTCGAACGGGAGCCTCGACGTCACGGTCAGGCAGGTCGCTCGCCCGGAGTTCCCCGAGGTCACAGCGTACGTCAGCGTGCGAAACGAAAGCGGCGACCCCGTCACGGGTCTCACCGCCGACGACTTCGATATCGTCGAGGAAGGGACCAACCAGACGGTCGAGTCGGTCGAGCCCGCGACCGAGGTCCGGGGTTCGAACGTCAGCGCGGCGCTGGTGATCGACCGGAGCGGCAGCATGCGCGGGTCGAAGATCCGGGACGCCAGGGCCGCCGCGGGCCAGTTCGTCGACCAACTCGGCGCCGGCGACGAGGGGTTCGCTATCGACTTCGGGAGCCGGGTCGAGTTCACCCAGCGGTGGACGACCGACACTGACCGCCTCGGCAGCGCCATCGACGGGATCGACACCGGTGGGGGGACCGTACTCTGGCGTGCCGCGAGCGAGGGGATCGGAGAGGCGGGGTCGAGAGTCGGCCGGTCGGCCGTGATCGTCCTCACCGACGGGCGAAACACCGACCCGTCGAACGACGTGAGTGGCGCTATCGACGACGCGCGGGCGGCGGGCGTCCCGGTGTACACGATCGGATTGGGGCGAAACGTGAACGAGGGGAGCCTCCGGCGCCTCGCGCTGGAGACCGGCGGGAGCTACTACAGGTCGCCCAACAGCTCCCAGCTCGCGGCGATCTACGCGGACATCAGCGAGAGCCTCACCGCGGAGTACAGGGTCACCTACACGACGACCGACACGGCGACCGACGGGACGAACCGGACGGTCGAGCTGTCCGCGGAGAGCGGCGGCGACGCCGGTTCGGGGACGGGGAGCTATCAGGCGCCGTGCGCGCCGTTGCCCGAGGCCGCCTTCGAGTACGCGCCGGGCGACCCCGTCGCGGGCCAGCCGGTCGAGTTCGACGCGAACGCGAGCGACCCGAACGGCGGCGAGATCGTCGCCTACCGCTGGGACTTCGACAACGACGGCGTCGTCGACGCGGTCGGCCGGAACGTCACCCACAGCTACGCCAACGCCAGCACCTACAGCGTGCGACTCGCCGTCGAGAAGGGCTGTGGGGCCAGCGACGTCGGGACCGAAGCGATCGGGGTCGGGAGTCCCGACCCGATCCGGCCGGAGTCGGTCGACGACTTCGAGGACGGAGACGTCTCGGAGTACGTCCCCCTCGCAGGGTCGACGGACGCCTGGCGGCTGAACACGACTACGACCACCGAGGGGGGCAGTGCGCTGCAGTACGCGGGGAGCGCCGATCCCGCGGAGATCGCGTCGTTCAGCGGCCTCGACACCTATCCCGAGAAGGGGGACGTGCTTCGGTTCGATATCGGAACCTACGGGAGCTGGGACTTCCGAACGTCGTTCCAGTTCGGCCAGCAGCCCGACAGCGGGTTCAACAACCGATACGAGGTCGAACTCGAACCGCAGACGGACACGGTCCGCCTGCAGTACGACCCGCCCAACGAGTCCGACCGGACGCTCGGCGCGACCGACGTCGACCTCCAGCGGAACAGGTTCTACACGGTCGAAGTCGACTGGGCCGCGTCGACCGACGATATCGCTCTCAGAGTTTACGAAGCGCCGATAGCGAACGCGAGCGCGCCGCTCGGAACGATCCGAGCGCCCGAGCCACAGGGAGCACCGACGAGCGGTGGTATCGGCTTCTTCGGTCACGGGGAGGGGGACCGCTGGATCTACGACGACGTTCGCGTACTCGACCCGTCGGAGATCCGTTCCCCGCGGAAGTCGCTGATCGAGATCGTCGCGAGCGAGCAGGGCGAGTACGAGTACGAGATCGTCGTCGACGGCACCGCCGAGAAAGCGAACGCCTCCCGGCGAGTGAAAGCCGAGGCGAACGACGAGATCAGGCGGACCGACGACGGGCGGACGGTCATCGACGGGTTCACCGGCAACGCCGGGTACGGCGACGCCTACAGGTTCGAGGGGACGATCGAGAACTTCACTCGGATCTCGGTGGAGACGAACGTGACGATCCGGATCAACGGCACCGAGGTGTCGGCCGACGACCTCGCGGACGACGGCTCCCGGTCGCTGGATCCTCCCGGAGTTCGGTCGGCCTCGACGGGTGGGACCGCCGGCGGTCCGCCGGCCGTAACGGGTCTGTGGTCGGTCGAGACGGCTGCCGAGACGGCGACCGCGGTACCGATACCCGGGCCGACCCGAATCGAGCGGCCGAGCGGGGCGTAGTGCGCCTCGCCGTCAGCCGACCGGGCGCTGGAATCCGTCCGAGGATCGCCGCGAGCCGAACCGTTTTCCGCCGCCATCCCACAGCGGGGGTATGGACCTCTCCGTCGTCGATCTCTCTCCAGTTCCGGACTCGGGGACCGCGACCGAGGCGTACGCGAACACCGTCGAGGCCGCTCGGCAGGCCGAGCGGCTGGGCTACACGCGGTTCTGGGTGGCCGAACACCACGGCCGCGCCGAGA
The DNA here is from genome assembly GCF_000337455.1 of Halosimplex carlsbadense 2-9-1. Lineage (GTDB taxonomy): Archaea > Halobacteriota > Halobacteria > Halobacteriales > Haloarculaceae > Halosimplex > Halosimplex carlsbadense. The sequence goes on from NZ_AOIU01000013.1 coordinate 169,179, forward strand.
CGCTCGCGGGCACGACGCCCGAGGTGCTCCTGGGCCACCTCGCGGCCGAGACCGACGCCATCCGACTGGGGTCGGGCGCCGTCCTGCTCAACCACTACAGCCCGCTCAAGGTCGCCGAGCAGTTCGGGGCGCTGGACGCGCTCGCGCCTGGGCGCGTGGACGCTGGCCTCGGCCGGGCGAACGGCTCGCCGGCCGTCGACCGGGCGCTCGGGACCGAGCGTCACGTCCAAGACCCCGATGGCGACCACGTCGAGAAGGTCGAAGCGGTCGTTTCGCACCTCTACGACGACTTCCCCGACGACCACCCCTACGGCGACATCGAGATCCCGGGGTCGGCCGAGGGACCGGCCGTCCCGTGGGTGCTCGGGTCGAGCCCGTCGAGCGCGGAGATCGCGGCCGAACTCGGGTTGCCCTACTGCTTCGCGGCGTTCATCCGCCCGCAGTTCGCCACGCACGCCTTCGAGACCTACCGCGAGGCGTTCGAACCCTCGGCGCTCACCGGCGGGATCGACGAACCGCGGGGAATGGTCGCCGTCAACGCGGTCTGCGCCGAGAGCGACGAGGACGCCGCACGACTGCGTGCGGTCACCGAAGCGATCTTCCGCCGGATGCAGCGCGGCGAGACCGGAACGCCTCCGACCGTCGAGGAAGCGATCGACGAACTGGGCGGCGTCCCCGACCCCACGCCGGCGACGCTCGACGACGGCGAGTGGCCGCGGGCGATCTCGGGGAGTCCGGAGACGCTGGCGGGCCTGCTCGAACAGCTTGCCGACCGCGTGGGCGTCGACGAGGTGATGATCCAGCAGTCCGCACCCACGCACGGGGACGCGCTCCGCTCGCACGAGCTGCTCGCCGACGGCGTCGGGCTCTCGGGTCAGTGAGGGCCGGACGCGACGGGAGCGGTCGGTGGTCGACCGCCCGGTTACACCGCTGACACCTGAAATACATGGGTGAGGGTACCGAACCCGTCGCTATGGACGACGCTGCCGAGCGTGACGACCCGGTGATCCCCGAGACGGCTCAGATGGGTCGGACGGCGCTGACCGTCGCGGACCTCGACGAGACGGTCGCGTTCTACCAGGACGCCGTCGGGCTCGCCGTTCGGGCCCGGAGCGAACGGGCGGCGACGCTCGGTGCCGGCGGATCGCCGGTGCTCGAACTGCTGGCGGACGCGGACGCGCCGCCCAGAGGCCGGACGCAGACGGGGCTGTTCCACAACGCGTTCAGGGTCCCTTCGCGCACGGCGCTCGGCGCCGCGCTCGAACGGATCCGCGACCGCGGGGAGCTCGACGGCGCCTCGGACCACTACGTCAGCGAGGCGCTGTACTGCACCGACCCCGAGGGCAACGGCGTCGAGATCTACGCCGATCGGCCGCGCGAGGAGTGGCCCCGCGCCGACGACGAGTCGGTCGAGATCGGGACCGCCCCGCTCGACCTGAACGCCCTCGTCGCCGAGTCGGACGGTGCCGCCGAGGCGCCACCCGAGACGGACCTCGGACACGTCCACCTCGAAGTCTCCTCGCTCGGCCGGGTTCGGGCGTTCTACGCCGACACCCTGGGACTGGGCGTTCGAACGGAGGCGCGGGGAGCGTCGTTCCTCGCGGCGGGCGACTACCACCACCACGTCGGCGTCAACACGTGGAACGGCCGGACCGACTCGCCGGACGGTCGCGGCCTCGCCTGGTTCGAGTTCCTGCTGCCCGACGCCGAGGCGGTCACGACCGCTCGGCGGCGGCTCTCGGCTGCCGACGTTCCGGTGACCGACCGCGAGGGCGGTTTCGAACTCACCGGCCCGGACGGGATCGCCGTCCGGTTTCGGGCTCGGGCGGCCCGGGAGTCGTAGGCCGCCGAGCGCGGTCGCGAACCCCGACAAGGCTTATGACTGACTAACCGGTTAGTAATTGTATGGACGGTTCGATTTCACGAAAGCGGCCGTGGCTCGCCGCGGTGCTCGCGGTGCTCGCGACGGGGCTCGGACATATCTACCTCCGGCGGCTGCGCCGCGCGGCCGGGTGGCTCATCGCCCTGCTGGGCGTGAGTTTCCTGTTCGTCGACGGAGCGGCGCTGACGGCGCTGGTCGACGGGGACCAGGTCGACCTGCTCGCAATCGCGCCCGTCGTCTTCGTCGGTGCCCTGAGCGTGATCGACGCGTATCTGGTCGCGCGGGCGCACAACGCCGTCGCCCGGATCACCGCGACGCCGGACGGACGGGTCACGCACTGTCCGAACTGCGGTCGGGAGCTGGACCCGGGCATCGACTTCTGTCACTGGTGTACGACGGACCTCTCGGGGCTAGAGATCGAGCCGGTCGACGCGGCGGATTCGGACGACTGACTGACCCCGTCAGGTCAGCACCGCATCGACGTACTCCGCGGCGGTCTGTCGGGCGGTTTCGAGCGCTCCGGGTTCGTCGAGGACGACGGCACGGGTCCGGGCGCCGTCGACGATCATCATCAGGCCGCGCGTCACGTGGTCGGCGTCGACGTCGTCGAACTCGCCCTCGTCGATCCCGTGGTTGATTACCGCCTTGATCATGTAGCGGACGTACTCGTCGTTCCCGCGGAAGCGCTCGCGGAAGTCGCCCTTGTACGGGGCCTGCGCCCGCATCTCCAGCATCGCGACCGCCAGGTCGCGATGCTCTTCGGGGGCGAATATCAGCTCGTCGAGGAGCAGGTCGAGCCGCTGGTGGGGGTCGGTCGTCTCGACGTCGCGGATCGTGTCGACGAAGCGTTCGAGCAGGTAGTCGAGAAACGCCACGAGCAGCTCGTCTTTCGTGTCGTAGTGGTAGTGGACCGCGGCGGTCGACTTCCCGTACTCCGCGGCGATCCGCTTGATCGTGAGGTCGGCGTACCCGTGTTCCCGGAGCGCTCGATACGTCGCCCGCATGATCTCCGTTTCCGGCTCCGAGAAGCTCCCCTCCGTTGGATCGGCCATCGGCTATCACTTCCGCGCTCGTCCGGTTAACAGTTGTGACCACTCCGTCAGGAGACGCGCGTAGATACCGGCCGATCGGCGCCACACGAGCACCAAGACCTCCAGTATGGCGCCGTTCTCGCGGCACGTCCGAGTCCGAAAGTTTTTGACTAACTAGTTAGTAAGTTCGGTATCGACCGATGGACGACGACGCAGCGACAGAGATTCTGGCGGCGACGTATCGGGCGCTCTGCGACCGGGGGTACGCCGACGTGACCCTCGGAGATATTGCCGCGGAGGCCGAGACGAGCAAGGGACTGATCCACTACTACTACGACGACAAAGAGACGCTGTTCGCGGCGTTTCTGGACTTCCTCTACGACCGCTACACCGAGCAGGTCGGATCGGTCGCGGGCGAGACCCCGCGCGGGCGACTCGTCGCGCTCTTCGAGACGGTCCTCGCCGACGGGGAGGGAACCGCCGGCGAGCAGTTGCGGACGGCGATGCTGGCGGCGAACGCCCAGGCGCCCTGCGACGACGCGATCCGGACGCGGCTGGCGCGGTTCGACGAGTACCTCCTCGACCGAGTCGAGTCGATCGTCGCCGACGGCGTCGAGGTCGGCGAGTTCGACGACGAGGTCGATCCGGCGGTCGCGGCCGAGTTCCTCGTGACGGCGATCTATGGGGCGCACACGCGGCGAGCGACCGCCGACCGCTCGTCCGACCGACTCGCCGAGACGATGACGCACTTCGCCGAGCGCCACCTGGTCGCCGACGGGCCGACGGAGGTGCCCAGCTGATGGGGCTGCGCAGTCGACTCGACGCCCTGTTCAAGGGGCCCGAGGACTTCGACCTCACGTCGGGCGGGATCGGCAAGCCCCTCTTTTTCCTCGCGATGCCGATCGTCGTGACGAACCTCTTCCAGACGGCGTACAACCTGGCGGACACCTTCTGGCTCGGCCAGTACAGCACGGACGCGCTGGCGGCGATCAGCTTCGCGTTCCCGATGGTGTTCCTGCTCATCTCCTTCGGGACCGGCATCTCCGTCGCCGGGAGCGTCCTCGTCGCGCAGTTCACCGGGGCCGACGAGGCCCGGGAGGCCGAGTACGCCGCCTCCCAGACGGTCACGTTCGCGGCGATCATCTCGGTCGTCCTGGGCGTCGTCGGCTACTTCCTCGTCGAACAGTTCCTCTCGCTGATGGGCGCCTCCCAGGACGTGTTGCCGCTGGCGTCGAGCTACATGGAGGTCATCTCGCTGGGGTTGCTGTTCATGTTCGGCTTCTTCGTGTTCATCGCGCTCATGCGGGGCTACGGCGACACGATCACGCCGATGCTCGTGATGTTCGGGTCGGTCCTCCTCAACATCGTCATCGACCCGTTCCTGATCTTCGGGTGGACCGTCGTCGAATCGGCGCCGCTGGTCGGCACGATCAGTTTCCCGGAACTCGGGATCCAGGGCGCGGCCATCGCGACGGTGTTCTCTCGCGGGCTCGCGCTGGTTGTCGGCCTGGCGATCATGTTCCGCGGCGAGCGGGGCGTCCAGATCCACCTCCGCGACATGGTCCCCGACCTGTCGTATCTCCGCCGGCTCGTCCGGATCGGTCTGCCGGCGTCGGTCGAGGGGATGGGCCGGGCGCTCTCGATGAACCTGCTGCTGTTCGTCGTCGCCACGTTCTCCGACCCCGTCGTCTCCGCGTACGGTATCGGGACGCGGGTCTTCTCGGTCATCGTCCTGCCGGCCATCGCCATCGCCCGCGGCGTCGAGACGATGACCGGCCAGAACGTGGGCGCGGGCAAGTCCGACCGGGCGGAGGCGGCCGCGAACCTCGCCGCGAAAGTGCTGTTCGGTGTCCTCACGCTCGCCGGGGTCGCCGTCTTCCTCGCGCCGGAGCCGATCATCTCGGTGTTCGTCGGGGCCGGACAGGAGAACGCCGACCGGGTCGTCGAGGTCGGCGCGCAGTTCCTCCGCTACGTCGCGCTGACGTTCGGCTTCATCGGGGTCACGCGGGCCTACACCGGGAGTTTCCGCGGCGCCGGGCGGACGCTCACCGCCGCGGCCATCTCCGTCGCGATGCTCGGTGTCGTCCGGTTCCCGATCGCCTGGTTCGCCGCCGGACCGCTCGGCGAGACGGGGATCTGGCTCTCCTTCGCCGTCTCGAACGTCGTCGGCGCGGTCATCGCCGTCCTGTGGTACCGCCGCGGCACCTGGAAGGGCACCGAACTGACCGAGGAGAACGTCGAACCGGCGGTCGCCGAGAGCACGGCGGGTGATGACTGACCCGTGGCGCCGTCTATCCTCCCGCGCTCGGCGATCGACGCGCGGCTCGAATCGGCGCTTCGCGGCGCCGACAGCGGCGGCCTCGCGCTCGCGCGCGAAACGGTCGAAAGCGCCGCGGACCGCTGGTATGGCCAGCTGGTCGCTGGGTCCTACGGGACACTAGCGGATCGGCCGGACACCGATCGAGTCGTCTCCGCCGCGGCGACGGTGGAGCTGATCCGGGGGTACTGCCGACTCCGGAGCGAGCTGCTCGTCCAGCTCACCGACAGTCACCCGCACGCGTTCACCCGCGACGAAGTCGCCGCGCTCCTCGCGGGCGACTACCTCTCCACCGGGGCGTACTCGGTCCTCGAAGCCGCCGATTGTGACTGCTTCGAGACGGTCACCGACGCGCTCGAATCTCTCTCCGGGGCGTTCGCCTCCAGGTACCTCGAGGGGAGCGAGTCCCCTTCGGACCGGATCGCGCTCGTCGAACGGACCGCCGGCCGGATCGGCGAAGCCGCCGGCGTCCTCGGCGCGCGGCTGGCCGACGCGGACGAACGCCAGATCGACGGCCTCGCACGGGCGGGCCGCTGTTTCGCCGCGGCGCGAACGGTTCGACGGGCGCGCGACCGCGAGCCCGGTTCGGCGATGGTAGCCGTCCCCGAACTCCGCACGGAGGGACTCGACGAGCGCGCGACTCGCCGACGGGAAGAGGGGTATCGAGCCCTCGCAGCGCTCCCGTCGAGCGCCGACGCGTCGCCGCTTCGTCGGTTCGGCGACGCCCAGACGGACGAGTGACCGCGAGGGCGCAGTCACCGGAGATCCGACCGGACGGCGGCGTTCAGAGCCGATCGGCCAGCCAGAGAACGATCAACACGGGCGCGACCGGGAGCAACAGCGCGAACAGCGGCACCGCGACCAGATAGCCGATGGTCGCCATCTCGGTGTTCGACGCGTCGTGTCGCGGCGGACTGACTGATCTCGCCATACCCGAACGTAGGCACCCGTCGAACGAAAAGCTAACTGATCAGTTAGCTCGGGCCCGCCTCGAACGGTCGAAGCCATCGGCAGTGGAGAATAGAGAGTGCCCAGACCGCCTTGTACGGTTGTAATCCGGTAGCCGTGAATAAATCGATTCGGTCGTCCCCGCGTCCTGGGACTTACTATTTGATCAGTCCGTTCGCGAATCGACCACTGGCGTCGCCGGTCGGGCGGCCGTGAGCGGGCCGACCGCTGAGGTGACACCACCGTAGCGTGGCCGGCGATTGGTCGCCGCCCGGCGGTTTCAACAGCTATACAAACACCGCAGGGGAACAGACGCGCCATGAGTTCCGGATCGGGCTCGCCCGCGGCCCCGCTCGGCTCGGCCGCGCGGTGGGCGTCGGAGCGGGACCAGCTCCCGCTGTCGCTCCGCGCCGTCGCCCGTTTCTACGCGCGGACGGGCGAACTCGACCTCACGGCGCTTCGGATCAAGTCGTGGGTCGACGACACCCTCGATTCGTTCCTCGACGACGCCTACGGCGCTATCGAGGCCGAACTGGAGAGCGAGCTCGGCTACGACGACATCGACTTTCGCTACGAGACGAAGCTGACGCTGCCCGTCGAGCTGACGCTGGGCTATCTCTACCGCCGCGCGCTCGACGACTGCGACGGCTACAACCCGGTCACCGACGAACCGACGCGGTCGCGTGGGAGACCAGTCCGGTCGCTCGTCGACGGTACCGACCCGGCACGGCGCGAACGGTTGCGCCGCGAGGCGAGCGAGCAGGTCGCGTTCGTCGGTCGCGTCGAGCGGGTCGCGCGCCTCTGCACCGAAGCCCTGCTCGACGGCGACATGCGCGACGCGATCAACGACGCGGAGTACGAGGACTTCGAAACCGACCCGCCGCTCGACGGCGAGGAACGCGAGCGCGCCGCCCGGATCGCCCAGTCGCGGCTCCGCGAGCGCGTCGACGCGCAGATGGCGGGGTTCCCCGACGCGGTCCGCGAGGCCTACGAGTCCGCCGTCGCCGAATCGAACACCCACCAGGACGACGACGAGCACTTCCGCGAGCTGATGGCGCGAGCGCTCGGCGAGGGCGACGAGAGCGGCGCCACCCCGGAAGACGCCGTCGAGCGCATCGAGGCGGAGTACAAGTACGCCGAGTTCGAGGGGACGGCGGGGTCGCTGACCGCCGAGGAGCAGGCCTGGCCCTACTGCAAGACCCAGTACGAGCGGGTCGGGGTCATCTACGAGGGGATGATCGAGATGTTCCGGGCGGCCGACATCGCCATCGAGCCGTCGTTCGAGCACGCGGTCGTCCTGGCTATCATCGGGGCGCAGGTCTGGCTCGACGACGTGGACGACTTCGCGGCCGACCGCGCGGAGACCCAGCTGACCCCGGTCACCGCCGAGTACATCGTCGCCGACGACGACCCGGAGGCCTACGACCGCGTCGTCGAGGTCTCCGCGAGGTACCTCGACCGGGCCATCGAGTACGCCGTCGACTCCGACTCCATCCTGACCGGCATCGCCGCCGAGTACATCTACCTCTCGGGCGACCCCGGCGTCCTCCCCGGGAGCCCGGGCCGGGACGACTAGTCCGTCGCCAGCGGACTGCGTCCGTCGCGTTCACCGAGACACCGAGAGCGTCGAGAGACTCAGGTGGCGGAGCCGCGGCGGGTCGGCGTCGGACAGGGCGGCCGCGACGCGGGCGCAGTAGTCGTCGAGCGGGTCGCCGTCCGCAGCCTCGGGGTCCCCCGCCGAGAGCGCCGCGTCCAGGCGGTCGGCGGCGTCGGCGTCGACGGCCGAGAGGAGCGATCGCGTTCGCTCGACGGAGGGTCTCGATTCGCCGACGACCGCGGGAAGCGCGCCGAAACAGAGCGCGAGGGCGACGAGCAGCGACCGCTCGGCAGCGGCCTCCGGGTCGTCGACTCGGGGCGTCGTCCGGAGGTAGCGGGCCGCGGCCGTCTCGACGGGGTCGACCGCGTCGTCGAACCACGACCGGATCTCGTCGGCCGAGGGGGCGACGCCGAGCGCCTCGACCGCGCGGGCGCAGACCTCGACCTCCTCGTCGGCCACGTCGTGGAAGCAGTCACCGACCACGACCGTGTCGGCCCCCACGGCGAGCATCTCGGCCGTCTTCTCGCGGTCGTCGATCCCGCCGCCGTACCAGACGCGGGCGCCGTCGACCGACTCCGAGACGGCCCGGAGCACGTCCGCCGCCTCGTCGCCGCCGTAGGTGCCCGAATACTCGACGTAGACGATCTCGCTGTCGAGGTGGCGGTCGGCGACCATCGCGCGCTCCCTCGCGGTGGCGGGCGAGAGCACGTCTGACTCGTCGACGCCGCTGCGTCGGGCCGCCGCGCTGTCCGGATTCTGGACGACGTACGCCTCGAAGACGGCCGCCTCCAGCAGCCACGAGGTCGCGAAGTCGACGAGCCGGTCGCCGACCGCCCGGTAGAGCGCAGCGGGCAGCTTCTCGCGGAGGAGCGCGGGGACCATCTCGTCGTGGAGGTAGGCGAGTCCCTCGCCGAGCGTGCCGACGAGCGCCTCGGTCTCGCCGTTGAGCACCTCCGGGAGCGCGAGGAAGGCGGCCAGTTCGCGGGTCTCCTCGGTGACGTGGCGCGCCTCGCTGGGCTCGTGGAAGGCGGGGACCGGCGCCCGGGCCAGCAGGCGGAACGTCTCCTCGGTGTTGTCGGCGGTGACCGCCGTCGACCCGCCGACCGAGACGGCGTCGGTGTTGGCGAGGTAGAGCGGGTAGGCGACCGGCAGCAGCTTCGCCGTCTCCGGGTCGATTTTGGTGACGTGGCGCCAGTCGGCGGGGACCGGGTTGGCGTCGAGCGAACCGAGCGTCTCCGCGCCGATCCCGGCCGCGGCGACGCACCGTCGCAGCGAGTGACCGAGCGACGAACCGAGCGACATACCGACCGGGAGGTCGCTGTCGCAGGTTAAACTCCCGGTTTCGGGGCCCGGGTCCCGAGCGCGGTCCGCGGACCGCGTGGCCGACGGACGACGAGCGCGGCCGGTACGCGCAGTCGGATCCCCGAAGCGGCGACGCCGCCCGCCAGCACAACGGTCCCGAACAGACGGGCGCCGGACGGGAAGCCGAGCCGGTCGGGACAAAACTTATGCCGCGAACGGTCCCAGGCCGAACTGTCCGCACACACGGACACAGAAGCCATCCACTTCGTTCGGGGGCCTCCCCGAACACACCCCACCCACCGTTCGCTGTTTCGCGGCGGACCTCGCCCGGGTCCGTCCGCTTTCGATGTCACCCGACGAGGCGCCGCCTCGGGAGCGGTCAGCCGACCGGTTCGTCGAGCCACGCGACGGCGGTCCGGCCGTCCGCCGTGAGCCGCAGCGAGTCGTCGTCACCCCGGTCGACCAGCCCCGCCTCGGTCAGGACCGGGAGATGACAGTGATTGCGGTCGGTTCCGATCGCGGCGACGCGCGCGTCGCGGTCCGCGTCCGCGGCGGCCGCTCTGTCCGCGATGGCCTCGACGAGGTCGCACAGTGAGAGGCACACCGACGCACGGAGGACGCGGAGCGCGGTCCGTCGCCGACGTGCGGCAGGTCGTATCGCACGGCACACGATAGAACCAAGTGGACCGGACGCCTGCGTGAGAGGTAGACGCTACGAATGGAGATCTCCGATCAGCTTCGCTGTCTGTTTTCCGCCCAGATCGAAGAACAAGACGGGTCCTACGTCGTCGAGGTCCCGAAGCGAGAGGTTCGGACGGGGTCACTCGCGGCCGGCGACACGTATCGCGTCGCGCTGGTTCCGTCACCCGCGAACACGGACGCCGACGGAGGGACGAACGGCGAGGACGCCTCGAGTGCCGAACGCCGGGATCGCTCGAACGGGGATCGGTCGAACGGCGACCGATCGGGCCGGTCGCCGCCGGTCGAGGAGGGGGAAGAACGAACCGTCGAGATCGAGGACATCGGCGAGCAGGGCGACGGGATCACCCGCGTCGAGCGAGGGTTCGTCGTCATCGTCCCCGACACGGACCAGGGCGAGCGCGTCACCGTCGAGATCACGGACGTACGCGAGAACGTCGCCTTCGCGGAAGTCGTCGAACGTCGCAGCTACTACGAATAAGACCGCTCCCCTGTCGAACGGTGACGCACTTCCGTCTCCGGAGTAACTGACAAGTGAGTGTCGTCTGGACGGTACGTATGTCTAGCGACATCGCGGCCGGCGCGACTCAGGAGGTCGAGGTCGTGTCGGTCACGGACGGCGACACGGTCGACGTGCGCTTCGACGACGGCACCGAGGAGGAAGTTCGGCTCGTCGGATTCGATACGCCCGAGACCGCGGAGAACAGGCGCTTCGAGCGCGTCCAGGAGTGGCCGGGAGTGGGCGACCCGGAGACGCTCGTCGCGTACGGGGAGCGCGCGTCCGCGTTCGCCCGGGAGCGGCTGGCTGGCGAGACGGTGACGCTCTCGTTCGACCCGAGCGAGCCGATACGGGGGACCTACGGCCGGCTGCTCGGCTATCTGGAGCACGAGTCCGACGGCGACCGCGTCTTCTACAACCGCGAGATCGTCGCCGCAGGCTACGCGCGGGCGTACCACTCGGGGGTGACGACCCACGACGCGCTGGCGCGAGCCGAGGCCGACGCCCGGGCGGCCGGCCGCGGGCTCTGGGCCGAACACGACCCCGGATCGACGGGGCCGGTCCGGAACGACCCCGTCGAGGAACTGTTCGTGCCGCGGCCGTCGAGCGTGCGGCTGGCCGACGGGCCCCTCGGCGGTGAGCGCGCACCGGTCCGGGCCGAACCGACGGCGACCCAGGAGCCGACCGAATCGAGCGCAGTGATCTACGACGACGACCCGACCCCGCTGGTCGGGGTCGACCGCGAGGCCAGCGTCGGTGTCGTCGGCGGGCTCGTGGTGAACGAGGCCTACGAGGAAGCCGAGGGGTTCGCGGTCGACACGAGCGGCTACGGGACCTTCCCGTTTCTGACGAACCTGCTGGACCTGCTGGCCGACCGCGAGGGCGACGTGTTGATCGACGGCGGCCACGGCGGGTTCGGCGTCGACTACGCGCTGTCGGCGGAGGACGCCGCCTACTACCGGCAGTATCTGGAGGGCCAGGGGCTGGGGCTCGTCCAGCGCAACCGCCTCGGGCCGGACTTTCTCGACCGCGGCCGGGCGCTGGTCGTGACGCCGCCGGTCGGGCCGTTCGGGCCGGACGAACTCGACAGGGTACGGGCGTTCCGCGACGACGGCGGGAGCGTCGTGTTGCTGGGGAGCGGGGCGGCGCCGGCCTACGCGCGAGCGAACCTGAACGAAGTCGCGGCGTCGCTGGGGTCGGACCTGCGGGTCAACGCCGACGAGGTGCGCGACGCCGAGCACGCTCTCGACGGTGACGAGCGACTGGTGACGACGGCGCGGTTCGACCGGTCGCTGCCGCTGTTCGACGCGTTCGGCGGGTGAAAGCGGGAGCGTGGCGAAGCGGGGCGAAGGGTCACCGGTGCGGCGCGGTTCGGAAAGGGTGGGGTCCCGACGCTCCTCCGAGCGCGGGAACGGGTGGGTGTGGACGGAATGGGTTGCGGGTGGGGGGCATCCCCGGTGGGATTGGGCTCGCGGTCACACGAGCCATCTCGTCGTAGGGGCTGGAGACGGAAGTTCGCAGGGCCTCAGAGATTAGGTACTGCCCGGCGGGACCGAACGGTCGGCGCCGGGAGTTAACCGTCGGCGGCGCGTTCCTCCGATCGATATGCGCGCAGTCCGACTGCACGAACACGGTGGCCCCGAGGTCCTCGGGGTCGAGGAGACCGACCGTCCGACCCCCGAGTCGGACGAACTGCTCGTCGAGGTGGCGGCGGCCGGCGTCAACCCCGTCGACACCTACTTCCGGGACGGCTCGTACGAGCCCGTCGGCCGCCCGTTCACGCCGGGGGTCGACTTCGCGGGCGTCGTCGCCGCGACCGGCGACGGGGTCGAGGCGTTCGCCGAGGGCGACCGGGTGTTCGGAACCGGCATCGGCAACGCCGGCCACCAGGGCGCCTACGCCGAGTACGCGACCGTCCCCACCGACCGCGTCGTTCGTCTGCCCGACGGCGGGGACCTGACCGAGGCCGGCGCCGCGGGCGTCGCCGCGGTCACCGCCTGGCGCGCGCTGGTCGACCACGCCGACCTCGACCCGGCCGAACACTGCCTCGTCCACGGCGGTTCGGGCGGCGTCGGCCACGCCGCCGTCCAGATCGCAGACGCCGTCAGCGCCCGCGTGATCACCACCGCCAGCGAGGCGTACCACGACGACCTCGACGAGATGGGCGCCGAGACGGTGCTTGACTACGGCCGCGAGGACCTGGCCGACGCGGTCACCGAGGCCGCCGACAGCGGAGTCGACGCGGTGCTGGACCACCGGCTCGACGACTACTTGCAGTTCGACGCCGACGTGGCCGCCCAGGGCGCCCGCGTCGTCGGGATCGGCGAGAACAGCCCCGACCCGGGATTCACGAACGACGGAGCCGCCCGCTCGAAGGACGTGTCCTACCAGTTCATGTCGATGTTCAACATGCCGGACCTGCGGGTGGGGCTGGCCGGCGTCGCCGACCTGATGGCCCGCGACCGACTCTCGGTCGAGTGCGCCCGCAGCTACGACCTCGACGAGGCCGGCGAGGCCCAGCGCGCGGTCATGGAGGACAGCTTCTTCGGCAAGCTCGTGATCGAGCCCTGACGGCCGGGGACTCTCGGTTCCGCCGGCGGAATGGTACCGCGCCGACCGTCGAGTTCAGACCACGCGGTTGACCGGCTCGTCGCCCTCGGCGACCCGGCGGACGCTCTCTTCGACGATGGCGCCGACGTGGCGGTAGTAGTCGCGGGTGTAGGCCGCACAGTGGGGGGAGACGATCACGTCGTCGAGGTCCCACAGCGGCGAGTCGGCGGGGAGCGGTTCGGTCTCGAACACGTCCAGCGCCCCGCCGGCGATCTCGCCCTCCCGGAGCGCGTCGACCAGCGCCGGCTGGTCGACGACGCCGCCGCGGGCGACGTTGACCAGGTACGCCTCGTCGTCCATCGCGGCGAGCTCCTCGGCCCCGACGAGCCCGCGGGTCGCGTCGGTCAGCGGGACGGCGAGGACGACGAACCGCGCGTCGGCGACGGCGGTCCGGAGTTCGTCGACGGTGAACACCCGGTCGACGCCCGGTTCTGGGAGCGGGTCCCGGCGGACGCCGTCGACGTCGAGGCCGAGGCCGTCGAGTCGGTCGACGATCCCTCGACCGAGGCCGCCGAGACCGACGACACAGGCCCGCTCGCCCGCGACGGTCCAGGCCTCGTCCCAGTCGGGCCGGTCCCACTCGTTGTCGGCCTGGTTCGCGGCGTACTCGTGGACGCGCCGCGCGAGCGCGAGGACGAACCCCGCGACCGTCTCGCCGACGGCGTCGCCGTGGACCCCGGTGCTGTTCGTCAGGACGACGCCCGCCTCGCGGAACCGCTCGCGCGGGAACCGGTCGACCCCGGCCTGGATCGAGTGGACCCACTCCAGGTCGAGGAACGGCTCCCGGTGTTCGAGCGTGACGACAGCGTCGCAGTCGGCCAGCGACTCCGGCGAGCCGTCGACCGCGGTCACGTCGGCGGCCGCCCCCTCGGTCGCGTCCGTGTCCGCCGCGTCGGCGAGTCGGTCGACCAGTCGTTCCGGCGGGAACACCGCCGCGACCGATTCGTCGACGCCGATCCGGTCGAGTCGCATGGGCGCGGGTACGCGACGCTCGTGGGTAACTGTTTCTGCGAACCGCGGTCGGAACCGACCGCCCGGACCGCGCTACCGGATGGGGCCGTCGAACAGCGTCCGCTCGGGGTCGGAGCCGTGGCGGGCCATCACGACCGTGTTGTGAGCGTCCTCGCGCACGTCGGCCGCGGTCGACCCGAAGATGAGCCGGCGGAGCCGTCCGCTGGCCGGAGCGCCGATCACGGTCACGTCGTGGTACTCCGACTCGTCGACGATGGCGCCGGCCACGTCGTCCGCCTCGACGACGCGGGTGTCGACCTCGACGCCGGTCGCGCGCTCGCGGGCCGCTTCGAGGAGGGCGTCGGGGTCGGCGACCGAGTCGTCGGAATCACCGGTCTCGACGTGGACGAGTTCGAGCCACGCGTCGTTGGCGCGGGCGACCGCCGCCGCGGCGTCGACCGCCGCACCGGAGTGGGGACCGTCGGCGACCGGCACGAGGAGCGACGCGACCGACGCCAGCGGCGCCCGGTCGTTGACGACGACGGTGTCGCCGGCTATCCGTCCCGCGAGTTTCGACTCGCGGGGCTCCGTGACCTCGTCGCCGAGGACGACGACCCCGGCGTCGTAGGTGTCGGCGCCCGAAACGATGCCCTCCAGCACGCTCGATCCCGCCAGCGGGACGGCCTGAACGTGTACGTCCAGCGCGCAGTCGGTCTGGGCCCTGAAGACCGTCTTCGCGAGGTCGCGACTCGCGTCGAAAGAGGGCTCGCCGGCCACGTCGTCGAGGGCGCCGACGACCAGTTCGGCGTCGGTGCCCTGCGCGACGCTGGCTCCGATGTGGATCACGGCCTCCGACTCCGACCCGAACACCGGGTAGAGCACGCGCCGAGGCGACGGCTCGCTCGTCTGGCCCCACTCCGCGCTGTCTGGCCGATCGGTCATTGCCTGCCGTTCCAGATAGAGGCATATATCAGTTCTTGTCTAGCTTTCCCGTAATACCTCCCACCGTATCCTACGCCATCGCCAGAAAAGTTGCATTTCGTATATGATCGGCGAACCGATCCGCGGGCGGGGCCGGACGCGGGACCGCGATCGAGACGGCGGTGGTGCGGTGGCTGACGACCGACGGCGGTCCGACCGACGGAGGTCCGACCGACGACGGCCGCGTCGACCCGAAACAGTTTGGGCCGGGCCGCGGTAGGCGACGGTATGGGCTACCGGCTGGACGAGATAGACAAGCGGGTCCTCTATCACCTGGCGCGCGACGCCCGGAACACGTCGGCGCCGGACGTGGCCGACGAGGTCAACGTCTCTCCGGGCACGATCCGCAATCGCATCGCGCAGTTGGAAGACCGGGGGATCATCGAGGGGTACCACGCCGACATCGACTACGAGCGCGCGGAGGGCATGCTGACCAACCGGTTCAAGTGTACGACCGGGGCGGCCGACCGCGGGAAACTCGCAAAGCGGGTGCTGCAGATCCCCGGCGTGGTCAACGTCCGCGAGATCATGACCGGCAGGGACGACCTGGAGGTCGTGGCGGTGGGCCACGACACGGAAGACCTGACCCGCATCGGCGACGCCATCCTCGAACTCGGCGTCGACATCGAGGACCAGGACATCGTCAAGCGCGAGCACTTCAGTCCCTACCGGCCCTACGGCCCGGCAGACACCCGACGGGCGCCCTCGATCACCGACTTCATGAGCCTCACCGGCGACGCCGAGGTCGTCGAGTTGACCGTCGACGAGGACGCGCCGATCACCGGGCGCTCGCTCCGGGCGGCAAACGCCGACGACCTGCTCGACGAGGGCCTGCTCGTCGTCGCCATCGAGCGCGACGGTGAGGTGGTGACCCCCCACGGCGAGACGACCATCGAGGCGGGCGACCTCGTGACCGTCTTCGTCCGGAGCGGCCAGGGCGACCGCCTCGAATCCGCGTTCGCCGCCCGCGAGCGGTGAGCCCCTCGGACGAACCCGCCGGTCGGCCCTGCTTCGCGACCGCTCACGACCCGGTCGGCAGCCGCCCGGCGCGGGCGAGCGCGAACATCCCGACCGCGACGAGTCCGACGACCACGGCGTACCCGCGGAAGACGCCGTCGTAGGGAATTCCGAACTGGTAGAACGCGCCGACGGCGACGCCGCCGGGGGCCTGCATCAGCATCATGACGGCGCTGTAGCCCGAGTAGGCGCTGGCGCGGTTCTCGTCGGGCAGCGAGTCCAGCAGGTAGGCGTCCGCGACCGGGAACAGACCGTGGACGATCAGGCTCATGACGATAGAGACGGCGGCGACGGCGACCCACGAGGAGACGAGCGTGAGCGCGAACAGGGTGAGGACGAATCCGCCGAGGACGCCGAGCAGGACGGGGAGGTAGTCGAAGCGGTCGGCCAGGCGGCCGGCGACGACGAACGACGGGACGCCGGCGGCGAAGGTGATCGTCAGCAGGGTGTTGGCGGGGCCGGCCTCGAAGCCCTTCGCGCCGAGGTAGGTGACGTAGAAGTTGAACACGCCCTGCCAGACGAAGCCGGTGACGCCGACGAAGACGACGCCCGCGGCGACGAGGTGCCACTGGGCGCGGATCCCCGCCAGCAGATCGCGGTCGTCGACGCCGGCGTCGGGGAGGTCGGCACGGCGGACCGCGAGGACGAAGACGGCGGTGACGACGACGGCGAGGACGGCCAGCGCGCGAAAGGAGAGCCGCCAGGAGCCCCTGGCGATGGCGACCGAGACGAGGAACGGAGCGGCGACGGCGGCGATCTGCGAGGACATCCCGCGCAGGCCGACCGCCAGACCCACCCGGTCGGGGTAGAGTTCGCTGACGAGCGGGTTGGCGGCGATGAAGAACACGCCGGAGGCGAGGCCGACCAACAGCGCGCCGGCGACGGTGACGCGAATCGACGGCGAGAACGCCGTGAACGCGGCCGCGGCGGCGAGGAAGACACCCATCCCGGTGAGGACGCGATGGCGCGAGACGACGGTGAGCAGATAGCCCGTCGGCAGCCGCGGGAGCGCGCTCCCGACCCAGACGGCGGTGGCGGCCAGGCCGGCCGTGGCCGGACTGACGCCAGTGCGGATGAAGTAGTCGACCAGCGGCGCGAAGGCGATCCGGCCGAAGTTCACCAGGAAGGAGAACGCGCAGATGGAGACGAACACGCCGGCGCGGCCGCGGGGCTTCGCGGTCGCGCCCGAACCGTCGCTGGTGGTCACGGTCTTCGGTCGCGGCCGCTGTCGGTTTAACCCCCCGCTCGCGGCCAAAGGTTCCCGTTTGCGGTGCGGTGACGAACGGCTCGGGGCCCGACGGTCGGAGCGGCCTATCGGAAGAGGAGCGTCGGCGGTCGGGCGACCTCATCGACCGGGGTCTCCTCGTCGATACCGGGGAGGCGGACGCGCGCGACGGTACCGCCGTCGTCGGCCGGTCCGACCTGGAACGACCCGCCGTAGCGCGTGACGACCCAGTTGACCAGCCACAGCCCCAGCCCGGAGCCGTGTTCGAGCGCCGTCTCCCGACCGTGCTCGACGACCGCCGACTCCATCGCGTCGATCCCCGGCCCGTCGTCGGTGACGGTGAGTTCGACCCAGTCCCCGTCGTCGACGGCGGCGACCTCGACGCGCGGTTCCGACCCCGCGGGGCCGTGTTCGAGCGCGTTCTCGACGAGTTCGGCGAGCGCCCGCCGGAGTTCGATACCCGCGCAGAGGTCCCGGTCGGTCTCGACGGCGGTTTCGACGGTCGCGGGCCGGGATCGGTCGCGGGCGTCGTCGACGGCGCCGGACACGATCTCGGCCGCGTCGAGGCGTTCGTGGACGGGGTCGCGCCGGGCGAGCTCCTCCAGGTCGCGGGCCTTGTCGCTCAGCGCGACCAGTCTCTCGGCGCTGTCCTCGATCCGCGCGCCGAGATCCGCCACGTCGTGCTCGCCCGTCCGGAGCATCTCGCCGAACGCCATGAACGGGGTGATGTCGTTCCCGAGGTTGTGCCTGAGCACGCGGTTGAGCAGCGCCCGGAGCCGTTCGGCGCGCTTGCGCTCGGTAACGTCGTCCTGAAAGCCCAGGAAGTGGGTGACCGTTCCGGCGTCGTTCTCGATGGGGTAGAGCTGGACGCGGTTCCAGAACGGACTCCCGTCGGCACGGTAGTTCACGATCTCCGTCGAGACGGGCTCGTGCGCCTCGATCCCCGCCCTGAGTGTCGCCACGGTCTCGGGGTCGGTGGCCTCGCCCTGAAGGAACCGGCAGTTTCGCCCGAGCAGTTCCTCGGGGTCGTAGCCCGTCACGCGACCGAACCCCTCGTTCACGTAGACGAGCGGGCGCTCGGGGTCGGTGCCGTCGACGAGCGAGATGCCGATCTCGGCCTCGTCCATCGCGCGGTTCTTGATCCGCAGTTCCCGCTCGCGCTCCTTCCGGGCGGACACGTCCCGACCGACGCCCTGGGCGCCGACGACCTCGCCGCCGTCGCGGATCGGCGTCGCGTTCACTTCGAGCGCGACCGTGTTCCCGTCGGTGTCCAGAAACGCGAGTTCCCGCTGTTCGACGGCCTCGCCGTCGAGGACCGACGAGAGCGCCGCCGCCGCACCCTCGACCGAGGACTCGTGGACGTGGTCGGTGATCGCCGCTCCCACGAGCGCGTCGGGGTCGTACCCGAGGACGCGCTCGACCGCGGCCGAGGCGTAGGTGAACGCTCCGGCAGGATCCACCCGGAAGAGGACGTCGAAGCTGTTCTCGGCGATCCCCTCGAACCGCTGTTTCTCCCGGGCCAGCCGGTCGGCGCGGCCGCGCAGCTCCCGCTCGTGGTCACGGCGTTCGATCGACTGCCCGACCAGCTTGGCCAGCAGTTCGACGAACAGCTGTTCGGCCTCCGAAAACGGCACGTCCCGCTCCGGCTCGTCCGCGAAACAGACGGTCCCGTAGACCCCGTCGTCGAGTTCGATTCGCGCCCCGACGTACGTCCCGAACTCGAAGGTCCGCAGCGCCCGCTCGGAGACGAGCGAGGACGACCCCGCGTGCTGGACGGCCAGCGACCCCTCGACCTCGACGGTCCGCCTGCAGTAGGCTCGGTCGAGCGGGCAGGTCTCCCCGGTCCGGATCAGGTCGTGGTCGCCGACGGACTGGACGATCTCCTGAACCCCGTCGTCGACGCGCGTGAGAAACCCGACATCGAGCGAGAGGTAGTCGGTCCCCAGCGCGAGCGCGTCGGCGACCTGTGAATCCAGGTCGTCGGCGCCGGCGAAGGCCTCGTAGAGGGATTCCCGATATCCGCTCGCGTTCATTCCATCCGCTACGACCGACGCCGACTTATCCCCTTTGACGCGAATCTCACCGCTGGATCTGGCGGCGTGCGTACCCGGTTCCGGGTCTCGAACCGGAGATACGGACCCGGCCGAATATCACTGCAGACAGCGCGTCCGGAGGTCACGAACCCGTTCGAGACAGCCGGCGACGGCCGCCAGCGCAGGACACCGCCGCTCGCGGTCGCCGTAGAGGAAGCTGACGAGACTCACCCCGTCGACGCCGGAGAGGGGGACGGCGGGACGCCCGTGGACGAGTCGCTGGCGTTCGTCGGCCAGGTCGGCGCAGGTCGATTCGGCGTCGGCCAGCCCCTCGTCGAGGCGGGTCAGTCGCTCGGAGTCGGCGCCGTCGAGTTCGGCGGCGATCTCGTCGAGTTCCCGCTGGCAGGCCGCGAGGTCGTCGCCGACGGCCGTCAGCGAGTCGCGTTCGCGTTCGAGAGAGCGACGGAACCGCGAGCGTTCGTCGACGGCGCGGTCGGCCGCGGCAGCGAGTGCGCGGTATAACGGCGGCGTCAGCCGCGTGCCGTCGACGACCTGCGCGGCCACGTCGGCGCCCCACTCGGCGGCGACGTTCGCCCGGAGCGTATCGTCGTATTCGGCCTCGAAGTGCGGCACTGCCATCACGGTCTCGCGGTAGGCCGTCCTGACGGTCCGGAGTCCGGCGCCGGCCCGCGGCTCCGACCGCGTCGCGGCGAGCGCGGGACCGCCCCCGCCGAGTCCGGCCGCCATCGCGCTCCCGTCGCTCTCCGCCGGCCGCCACGGCTCGACCTTCGAGAGGCGTGCGCGGAAGCGGTCGAACGCCGCCCGCTCGTCCGTGATGTACTCGATCTCCCGGTCTACGGTCCCGACGGCGTCGGCGATCCGCTCGGGTGGTGTGTCCGTCATGTGTCCAGGCGTAGGGGGATCTGCCCGCCAGCCGGTGTAACCGGTTGCTATGTGGGGCACGTAGGGCTCCCGACGACTATGTAGCAGCGCTGGCGGGGCTGCGTTGTAGCGGTCCCGACGGGACGAGACCTGTCCGCGTCGCTACCAAAACGGCGTTCAGCGAACCTTTATTCGGTCGGTACGTCGATACACGTACATGACCCGCCCCGACGTGGTCGCCGTCTGCGGCAGTCGCCGCGAGGGCAGTTACACCCGCCGGGCCCTCCGGATCGCGCTCGATGCGGCCGCCGAGGCCGGTGCCGACACCGAGTTGCTCGACCTGCGAACGATCGACCTGCCGCCGTTCGATCCCGACGCCGACGAGGGCGAAGCGGTGACCGAGTTCAAGCGGCGCGTCCGCGCGGCCGACGCCGTGATCCTCGGCTCGCCGGTGTATCACGGCTCGTACTCGGCGACGCTGAAGGACGCGCTGGACTACTGCGGCAAAGACGAGTTCACCGACGCGACGGTCGGCCTGCTCGCGACCGCCGGCGGCGGCAGCTACGCGAGCACGTTCGACCACCTCCGCACCGTGGTCCGGTCGGTCCACGGCTGGACGGTCCCCACCCAGGTCGGCATCCGCGGCGCCTACGACAAGTTCGACGGCCCCGACGTGGCCGAACCCGGCCTCGAAGACCGGATCCGACAGCTCGGCCGCGAGGTCGCCGCCAACGCCGACGTCGAGCCCGCGGCCCGCCGCGAACGGGGCGTCGCGGCCGCCGCCGACTGCGACGACTAACTCCGCCGAGCGGCGACCGAACGCGCCGAGCGGCGACCGCGGTCGGGCGCTCTAGATCAGGTCCAGCGTCCGCAGCGTCCGTTCCAGCTGCACTTCCTCCTCCTCGCTCATCCGCTGGAGCGGCCGCCGCATCGGGCCGGGGTCGAAGTCGACCTCGGGGTGGAGGTCGAGCGCGGACTTGACGCCGCCGAGATACGGCCCCTGGTCGATGGCCTTCCACACGTCGAACACGCGGCTCTGCAGTTCGCGGGCGCGGGTTTCGTCCCCGTCGACGTAGGACTCGTAGAGCTCGACGGTCATCTCCGGGAAGACGTTTGAGACGGCGCTCACGAGTCCGGTACAGCCGATCTCCAGTTCGGCGAACAACAGCGAGTCGAGGCCGGCGAGGTAGGTGAGTTCGGGGTGGCGGTCGATGGCCTGGCCGAGCCACGCCACGTCGCCGCTGGAGTCCTTGACGCCGACGATCCCGTCGATGGCCGCCAGCCGGTCCAGCGTGTCCAGGTCGAGCTTGTTGCCCATCCGGGCGGGGAAGTGGTAGATGTACACCGGGATGTCGACGGCGTCGGTGACTTCCTCGTAGTGTTCGACGATCGCGTCGTTGTCGATCGGGTAGTAGTAAGGGATGCCGACGACGACGGCGTCGGCCCCCGCCTCGGCGGCGTCGAGCGAATAGGAGACAGTGTTGCGGGTACTGGGTGCGCTGACACCGGCGATCACGGGCACTTCCTCGCCAACCTCGTCGACGACGCATTCGATGACCGCGGCCCGCTCGTCGGGCTTGAGCATCGGAAACTCCCCGTTGGTCCCCAGCGGAAAGACGCCGTGGACGCCCCGATCGACCACGAACCGCGCGTGAGCGGCCGTCGCCTCCAGCGCCAGCTCCTCTTCGTCGGTGAAGGCGGTGATCGTCGGCGGGATCACCCCGTGTATCGATACGTCGTGTGTCGGGCCTGTGTTCGCCATCTGTCGATCACTGCACGACCCGCGGATATGAAGGTGTCGCCACAGGTCAGTACTGACACCGTTCGAGAACCGCGAGCGAGCGGCTTACACGACGGAATCGGGGTTCGGGAGGTCGGCCATCCCGCCGGCGCGGGCGGTCGAAGCGGCGGCGACGGCGTTCCCGCGTTCGAGGACGCTGCCCAGATCGCGCTCGCCGCCGGCCAGCGCGTCGAGGACGCCGGCGGTGAAGGCGTCGCCGGCGCCGGTGGTATCGACGACGTCGACTGGGTAGCCGCCGTGGGACGCTTCGGCGGGTCCCCAGGGGGCGTCGGCGGTCGCCCGGGCCGCGGCGCCCTCCTCGCCCAGCGTCAGGAAGACGGTGTGGGGGCCGCGCTCGTGGAGTTGCGGTGCGACGGCGTCGATGTCCCCCGTGTCGCCGTCGATCCCGGCCGGGCCCAGGTCCTCCGGGGAGGCCTTGACCGCGTCGACCGCGGGCAGTATCCGGTCGACCTCCGCGGCGAAGTCGGCGTCGCCCCACAGCTCGGGGCGGGCGTTCAGGTCGAAGACGACGCGACAGTCGCGGGCGTTCGCGCGGTCGACGAGGTCGTGGACGGCTCGGCGGGCGGGGTCGCTGGCGAGGGGAACGCTGCCGACGACGACCCACCCGACGGCGTCGAGGGCGTCGTCGGGGACGCGACCGGGTTCGAGGCGGGTGTCGGCGGTGTCGTCGCGGTAGAAGGTGAATCGGGGACCGCTCGTCGAATCGCCGCTGACGAACGCGAGCGTGGTCTTGGCCGACGGGTCGCGTTCAACGAAGCGGCCGGGGACGCCGCGGTCGGCGAGCGTCTCGGCCAGAAAGTCACCGAACGGGTCGCTCCCGACGCGGGTCCAGAACCAGGCGGGGCGGTCGAGCTGGGCGAGCCGGACGGCGACGTTGGCGGGAGCGCCGCCCGGTCGACGGGCGAACGCCTCGGTGCCCGCGAGGGGCGTGTCGCTCTCGGGCAGGAAGTCGACCAGTGTCTCGCCGGCGACGAGCACGTCGGGCATGGCCACGGCTACCGGGCCGACGAGGAAAAATCGCGAGGGTCGACGGCAGATCGGCGCCGTCGCGGTTCGGCGAGGCGGGTCGGTACGCGAGACGGTCAGCGCCGCCGCAGTTCGGCGAATCGGTGCGCGGGGCGGCCCGGGGAGCCCGTCACTCGGGCGGTTCGAACTCGGTGTCGGTGCTGGCCTGCGTGAGGCCGGTCAAGGTGGTACCGATCGGCATGTTGACGTTGCGGGCGTAGTCGAGGGCGCGGGCGCCGTCGCCCGGCCACTCGAAGTCGCGGACGTTGCCCCACGTCCCGGACAGCGACTGGGCGAACACGAAGTCCGGGAGGTAGTAGTTGTAGTACTGCGCGCAGGTGCGGTACAGCTCCAGGACCTCCTCCTGGGACGCGCCGGGCTCGCGGATCGCCTGGACGACCTCGAACATGTCGACCTCGCGGCCGTTCTCGAGGTCGGGGTTGATGCCGGCCTCGTCGGGGGCCTCGATGGAGCCGACCTCCTCGGGTAGCTGGACGTGGACGGGCTTGTTCTGGGTGTCGCGGTCGTCCTCCTCGGTGAGGCGGAAGACGCTGCCGGCGGTGGGACTGCCGCCCAGCAGGGCCTCGCCCCACCAGGCGCCGCGGTCGTTGTACTTGCCGAAGATGGTGGCGGTGTCCGACCAGAACAGCGACGTGTCGTAGTTCAGCCCGCTGCCTTCCGGGTTGAGGCTGTCCGACCAGTTCGAGAAGCCGGGCGTCGAGAAGTTGACGCCGAAGCCCCAGTTGGAGAGGTTCGCCCGGATGGTCTGAGCGGCCTGGACGTAGCTGTTGTTGCCCGACTGGGCCGTGAGGTCGATCGTCGCGGCGTTGCCGTTGGGATCGACCCACTGGCCGCCCTGCTTGCTGTAGCCAGCGTTCTGCATGTACTGGTTCGCCGTCTCGACGTTCCGCTCCCGAGAGTAGGTGTGGAGGCTGTTCAGGAACTCCTCGGAGAAGGTCGCCTCGTTCTCCGAGTCCATCAGGAACGTGTCGTAGGAGGTCGTCTGGCCGGTCTCCTGGCCCCAGCCGTTGGCGACGACGGCGTTCCAGTCGACCGCCTCGACGAGCGCGCGACGCACCCACAGCCGCTGGAGGTGCGGGTTGTGCCAGTTCATCAGCCACTGGGTGCCCAGCGTGGCGTTGAGCCACCGCGTCAGCTCCTGCATGTGGTCGGGGAGCATCTCGCGGGTGAAGTCCGAACTCGGCGTGACGGCGCCGCCGTTGAAGTCGATCGCGCCGTTCGACGCGAGCGTCTGTCGCCGGCTCGCGTCCGCCCAGAAGATCTCGACGTTCTCGACGTTGGTGTGGCCGGCGTTGGGGTGGTCGTCGTCCTTGCGGAGGACCATCGACTCCGAACCAACGTCGTCCATGGTCTCGAGGACGTACATCCCCGACCCCCAGCCCTCGCCCTCCTCGGAGACGATGCGCTGCAGCGAGACGCGGTCGCTCGCCAGGTCGTCGCTGACCGACGAAACCTCGTCGGCCGAGGAGGCGTCCCGGAACTGCTCGACGTAGGCGTCCGTGAAGTCGGTGTGCAGCGGCGGATTGAACAGCAGGCCCTTGGCCTCGGCTTCGAGGATGGGCTTGGCGACGGGGTTGGGCTCCTGTTCGGGGGCGTTCCCCTTGTCGAACCAGCCGTGGCGGGTCCACTGGTCCTCGGCTTCCTCGTTGAACGTGGCGCCCTCGGTGTACTTGTTGCCGTTGAAGAACCAGGCGGTGTGGTTGTGCTGGACCAGCGTCGGCGCGTCGTAGGGGTCGCCGTTCCAGAACGTCGCCCGGTCGTCGAGGTGGTGGCGCCAGTCGTAGGGCTCATCGACGGTCCACTCCTCGATCCACGTCATCAGCTCGACTTCCTCGTGGTCGGGCTTGTGCGGGGTCGGCACCGTCGTTCCGCTGTAGGCGTTAGTCTTGGTGTGGACGTTGTTGAGCCCGTTCAGCTCGGACATCCAGTTGTCGCCGTAGGTGTTGTCCTGGGGCGTCCAGGGGTTCCAGTTGAACACGTCCGGCGAGTTGTTGACCGCCACGCGGACCGTATCGGTGACCGCCTGCCGATCCGTGGCGGTCTCGCTCGCGCCGTCCTCCGATTGCGTCGGCGTCGCGTCGCCACCGTCTCCCCCGGCGTCGGTCTGCGTGTCCGCGTCCCCACCGCCACCGTCGGTCGGCGTGCTCTCGCCGCTCCCACTCGGGCATCCCGCCAGGCCCGCCGCACCCAGGCCCGCGAGTATCTGTGCGTACTGTCGTCGTGACAGGTCCGAGCCACTGCCATTGTGATCTCGTGGCATACCACACAGGTCTAGCGACTCGTATATAATGGTTGTCCACGTTATCGTTACAGATTCCGGCTCGCTAAATCCGAACGCGCCAGAATACGCCGGAAACGTGCTATCGAACCCGTGGAGCGGCACAGTTATATCAAAATATCGCTCTCGATTCTGTTTGACAATAAAGAACACACCACATGACACGAGGCTGACTATCGCGCCGAACGGAACGGGGCGTCGGACCGCAGCGACGGGATGCGCCGGTTTGGACGGGCACCGATAGCGGGACGGCACGGGCTTCGGGTCGACCGGCCGACCGCTCCCCGACGGGTCGAACCGAGGTTCCCCTCCACGGAACGGCCAGGGATGTTTCCAGCATCACTGGAACTGGCTCGGAGACCGAGACGAAGCGTACGTCGGTCTAACGGGGTACGACCGCGTCACATCGGGCAGTAGCGGCTGATTCACCAGTGGTGGATCGTGACGACGTGGCATCGAAGCGGGAGGCTCCGACGGACACGCACCTGCCGGTCCGACCGGAACGGGGTGCTATGGGAACGACCGACTTCGAGTTCGTTGGCGAGACGGCGCTGGTCACCGGCGGGAGTTCGGGTATCGGCCGGGCGCTCGCGTTGGCGTTCGCCGACGCCGGGGCGAGCGTCCTCGTGAGCCCGGGATGAGCCGTTCGGGCGGCCGGTTCCGTCCCGACTCACTCCGACAGCAGCGACAGGAACGCCGGCGGCACGCGCTCGGTCGTATAGGTCGCCCGACCGCGGCGGGTGATCTCGCGGCCCTCGGCGGCCATCCGGGCGGCGTCGACGTCGAACAGGACGGGGTCGGCCGCGTGCCGTGCGCCGACGCGGCGCGCCTCCGCGACGGTGCCCGAGAGGTGGACCAGCTGGCGCGACATCGGTTTCAGCCCCTCCGCGCGGATGGCGTCGACGTTGTCGGGCGCGGTGCCGTGGTAGAGCGTGTCCGGGACCGGACCGTCGTTGGAGTCGAGATCCACGTCCACCGAGTGACCGTAGGCCGCGCGGACGCGGTCGTCCGGCCAGTCTCCGGCGGAACCGCCCGGTTCCGCTCGGTCCGTCCCACCGCCCGCCCGGGACCCGCCGGTGCGCTCGAAGCGGCCGTTCGGGTCGGTCGCGACGACGGCGGCGACGGCCTCGCGGTCCGCCCAGCCGTACTGCCGTTCGGCCGCGGCGACCAAGTCGTCGAAGGCCGTCCAGCCCGCCCCGTCCAGCGCCAGGCCGGCGTCGTCCGGAAAGTGCCGGAGCGCGCCCGACAGGTACTTCGAGAGCCGGCGGCGGCGCTCGCCGTCGAGGACCGGGCGGCCGGCGCCGTCGCAGACCGGACAGCCCTCGGCCTCGAAGTAGCCGTGGTCGTCACAGGTGCGAACGTCGGTCATCGGGCTCGGGTTCGGCGCTCGACGGGAAAACACGTTCGGCGGTGATGCCGGACGGCACCTCGACGTGGGGGCCGCTGGCACGCCCCAGTGGCGTTCACGACCGCACGGTTTTTCACCCCGATCCTACTAGGTGGCTCTACAATGGGCTTTGGGAGCTACGACGAATCCGAACAGGAGAACCAGAGCGGGGACGCCGACTACGACGAGGACGACGCGGTCAACGTCCACGAACACGACCACGAGGGAGAGGTTTCCGTCGAAGGCGCCGACGAGGCCGACGAACTCGTCGACCGGCTGCAGGACATGAAGTAAGGGCGCGAACCGACCCCGTCCGTCCGCGCGGACCGCAGCGACGACCACGCCTCCACCGGTTCAGTGGGCCGGAGCGTACGCGTCCGAGAACGCGCTCAACACGGCGACGCCGGCGACGACGAGGGCCATCCCGGCGACTCCGGCCGCGTCGAGATTTTCTTCGAAGAGGACCACGCCGACCAGCGCCGTCGCCACGATGCCGACACCGGCCCACGTGGCGTAGACGAGGCCGACAGGCAACTCCTCCAGCGTCAGCCCGAGCAGGTAGAACGAGCCGACGTAGCCGACGACGACGACGGCGGTCGGACCCAGCGCCGAGAAGCCGTCGCTGGCTTTCAGCGCGGTCGTCCCGGTCACTTCCGCGGCGATGGCGAGCACGAGCGTCAGGTACGGGCGCATAGGCGGAGCGACCCCCGCGACCGGCAAATCGGTTGTCGAACCCGCCGCCACTTCCTGTCCGTTTCCGAGAACTTTAGTCGGTTCCGCGCCCACCGCCGGGTATGTCGGACTTGGGGGAGCTTGGGCTGTCGAGCTACGAGGAGAAGGGCTACCGGACGCTGCTGTCGCTCGGGTCGGCGACCGCCCAGGAAGTCTCCGAGGCCAGCGGCGTCCCGATGGGTCGGATCTACGACGTGCTGAACGGCCTCGACGCCCGCGACATCGTGACCGCCCAGTCGACCGAGCCGACGCGGTACGCGGCGGTCGACCCGGAGACGGCGGTCGACCGGCTGCTGGCCGAGCGCCGGCGGGAACTGGACGCCCGCGAGGCCCGGTACGAGGAGATCGCCGAAGGGATCGGCCCGGAACTGGCGGCGACGACGCCCGCCGAGAGCCGCTTCTGGACGGCACCGCTGGGCAGCGACGTCGCCGTCTCGTTAGAGCGGGACCTGTTCGCGACCGCGGGGGAGACGATCCGCTCGGCGATGAGCTACCCCTACGCCGCGGCGCCGTGGGACCGCTACGAGCCGGAGGTCGACCCGTTCTACGAGACGGTCGACGACGGCGTCGACGTGCGGATGCTCGGTCACGCGGCGATGCTGGAGGCGGCGCCGCCCGGGGCCCTCGACGACACCGTCGACGCGCCGGCGAACGTCTCCGTGCGCGTCACGACCGATCTGGAGACGACCTTCGACGTGGTCGACGGCAACGAGGTGACCTTCCACGTCCCCCACCCCCTGGAGCGCGGCGAGCGCCTGGGCGTGATCCACGTCCGCGACGAGTCGATGGCCGGCCGGCTGGCCGCGGTGTTCGACCGCGCGTGGGCGGCGGCGACGCCGCTGTCCGCCGTCGTCGAAGACGAGGTACCGCCTGGGGAGTGATGGGGCCCGGTCGGGGAGTGACGGGGCCCCGGTCGGGGAGTGAGGACGGCGCCGCTCCCGGCGGCGGCCCGCACCTACTTACTGCTGGCACGACTAGTCGGTGGTGATGTCGGTTCCGGACGAGATCGACCTCTCTGGCGGCCGCAAGCGCGTCTATCGGTTCGTCGAGCGCCACGGTCCCGTCGAGCCCAGCGCGGTCGCCGAGACCGTCGGCGTCGACCCCGAGTCCTTCCAGCACCACCTCTCGATACTGAAGCGCGACGACCTCGTCGAGGTCGATTCCGAGGGACGACTGCGGGCGCGGCTCCAGTCGGGCGAGGCCGAGGAGTTCGAGGAGGCGGGCGTCGCCTACACCGTCCGCCCCGCACGACCGGCGGACTTCTCGGGCGTCGTCGGCGTCATCCGCGAGGTCACCGAGGACGGACGGTACATCACCGCCGAGACCGTCGCCGAGGAGATCGCCTACGAGGAGACGCTCGCGCGGCGCACGCCGACGGAGTGTCGCGTCGTCTTCGTCGCGACCGTCGCCGAGGAGGTCGTCGGCTGGTGTCACGTCCGCGGCCAGGAGCAGGCCAAACTCCGCGGGACCGCCGAGTGTACCGTCGGCGTGCTAGAGGGGTATCGCCGCCACGGCATCGGCAGCCACCTCCTCCGGCGCGGCGTCGAGTGGGCCGCCTCGCGGGGCTGTCGGAAGGTGTACAACAGCCTGCCGGCCACGAACGCCGCCGCCATCGACTTCCTCGAACGCAACCGCTGGCGGATCGAAGCCGTCCGCGAGGACCACTACGAGATCNGTACAACAGCCTGCCGGCCACGAACGCCGCCGCCATCGACTTCCTCGAACGCAACCGCTGGCGGATCGAAGCCGTCCGCGAGGACCACTACGAGATCGACGGCGAACTGGTCGACGAAGTGATGCTCGCCCGCCGACTCGACGAGTGAGACACCGAACGAAGTCGACCGCCGCTCACTCGTCCCAGTCGTCGCTGGACCACGCGCCCTCGTCGTCCTCGACCGACGACTCGCCGGCCCGCGGGAGGACTCGCGACAGCACCACGTACTCCGCCATCGCCAGCGTGAGCGCGGCCGCGACCGGGAGGAGGACGCTCTCGAAGACGAACAGCAGCGCGAGGACGACGACGCCGCTCCCGCCGAGTGCGTAGCCCGCGGCGCCGGGGTGGAAACTCCGCGCGAGGTTCCGGTGAGCGTCGCGGACGTAGCTCTCGTCGGCCCGCCGGATCGTGTAGGGCACCGTGTAGAAGATACCGACGCCCGAGAGCGCGCCGACGAGGACGCCGACGGCGATCCGGTCGAACAGCAGGATGGTCACGTACGCGAGCATCCCGAAGGTGACGACCCCGGCGGCGCCGCCGACCAGTCCGGGCGATATCGGGATCTCGTCCATCGTCGACTCTGACATGTCAGAATCGTCGCGCCCCTGGGCGATAAACGATGGGGCCGGCGGCCGTCCGTCGCGGTCGCCGGCACCGCGACTCGTCGTTCACTTTCACCGTGGCAGGCCGACATTTAAGTCGACCCCGGATCCGTATCGAACGATGACATTTTGGACACGAGTTACGTTCGATCCCGGCGAACGGTCGGTCGACGAGGTCGAGGGACAGCTCCGGACGGCGCGGGACGACCCGGAGACGGAGCGACGCGACGGGGCGGTGGTCTGGAAAGCCCGGGAGGAAGTCGAGGGCGACACGCTGACGGACCTGGGTGTCGAGGCCGAGCGTGCGCTGGTGATCGACGCCAACGACACGGCGATGGCTGGGGACGGGACCCTCTACGAGTTCGTCGACGGGGCGTACGTGCCCGTCGACGCGATGAACGGCGGGGAGATCTACCTCGGCCGAGACGTGGTCGCCTACGTCCAGCGCGAGCACGGCTTCGTGGGGGTCGAACGATGAGTAACGGGGACTCGATCGACCCGCTCGTCGCGTTCGCCCGCCGGTTCGGGGCACCGGCGGACCGCACGGACGCGGCGGAACTCGTCGAAGCCCTCGGCGAGGGTGAAGCGCCGACGGACGGATTCGCCGACGCGCTGGCGGCGACGGTCGCGGACCTCGACGCCGAGGACGAGAACCGCCGGCGGGCGGCCGCGCGGACGCTCTACGAGGTCGCGGGCGTCGCGCCGGGACCGGTGTGCGAACGGGGCACCGAACTCGTCGCCGCGCTCGACGACCCCGCGGCGCGGCCGTACGTCGCGGGCGCGCTCACGACCGCGCTCGAAGCTCGCGGGAGTCTCGGGACGCTCGTCGAGGACCTCAGCGCCGACGCGGGCGGGCCGTCGCCGTCCGCCGCGGCTGTCCGGTATCTCTCGTGGATCGCCAAGTCGGACGACCGGACGGCGGCGGCCGCCGAGTCGGCGGTCACGGAGGCGCTGACGGCCGACGACCCCGCGGTCCGCGAACACGCGAGTCGCTTCTTCGCGGTCGCCTGGGAGCATCGCGTCGCGGGGCGCGAGGCCGCACCGGCCCTGCTCGACCTCACCGGCGATCCGAACCCGAAGACGCGAGCGCACGCGCTCACCGCGGTCGCCCACCGGGTCTTCGCCGACCGCGACGCCGGGGAGTCACCGCTGGTCGACCCGAGTGGGGTCGTCGCGGCGGCCGACGAGCACCTGGCCGACGAGGACCGCGTCCGGTTCAACGCGGTCGCGGCCCTCTCGGAGTCCCAACACCGCGTCGAGGAGGCGGGAACGCGGTACTGGTCGGACTACGCCGACCCGGAACTGGCGAGCGGCGTCGTCGCGACCCTGGTCGACTGTCTGGCCGAGGAGTCCGAGGCGCTTCGGGAGCGCGTCGCCCGTGTCATCGAGGACGTCGCCGATTCGTCGCCCGAACTGCTCGCCGAGCACGCCGACATGCTCGTCGACTACGGCTGGAACGGGAACCGTCCCGGCTGGGGCCGCGTACGGCGGGCCGTCGTAGACGTGTCGGCGGCCCATCCGGCGGCGTTCGTCCCGTACGCCGCCGAGTTCGTCGACCGAGTCGGGACCGAGCCGGCTCGCGACACGATCCTCGTCACCGGGAACATCGCCCTCGCGGACTCCGAGGCGGTCGCCGAGGCCGTCGAGGTGTTCGTCGACCGGTTTACCGCTCCCGTGAGCCCGACCGACAGGCGGCCCGTCGGCCGGGCGCTCGCGTCGTTCGGCCGGGCCGACTCCGACGCGGTCCCCGACTGGGTCGAACCGCTGGCTACGGCCGCCGAGGCCGACGACCGCGAGCGTCGCCGGCTCGCACGGCGGAACCCGATCCAGGCGATCGCGGCGACGGACCCGGACGCCGCCGGACGGGTCCTGGAGACGGTGTGTTCGCGGGTGGACGAACCGGACCCCGTCGCCCAGCTCGTGGTCCTCTCGGGTGTCGCCGACGTGGCGCCCGACGCGGCCGAACCGGGCGTCGAAACCCTGGCAGCACTCGTCCGGGACGCCGACACGACCGCGGCGGCCAGTGCCGTCGAGACGCTCTACGGACTCGTCGACGCCGACGACGCCGGCGAGCTGCTCGAACCCGCGCGGGACCCGGTCGACCGCCGACGGGACGCGTTCGACGAACGGGTCCGGAGCCGCGCGGACGCTATCGTCGAAGCAGTCGATGAGACCGACCGGTGAACCGGCGAGGACGGAGCACGACGGCACACCCCGGGCCGATCACCCGGTCCGGAAGGAGAGGTCGAGCGTCGGCGCCGAGTGGGTCAGACTCCCCATCGAGATCACGTCGACGCCGGTCGCGGCGTAGCCGGGCACGGTCTCGACGGTGATGCCGCCCGAGGCTTCCGCGAGCACTTCCCGGCCGATCTCGGCGGCGATCTCTCGGAGCAGCTCGACCGCCTCCGCGGTGGTCTCGGGGTCCATGTTGTCCAGCAGGACGATGTCCGCGCCGGCCTCGGCGGCCCGCGGAGCCTGCTCGACCGTCTCGACCTCGACCTCGATCTTGGTCGCGAACGAGGCGCGCTCGCGGAACTGTTCGACCGCCGATTCGAGGCCCATCTCGGCGACGTGGTTGTCCTTGACCATCACCATGTGCGAGAGGTCCAGCCGGTGGGTGTCGCCGCCGCCGGCGACGACCGCTCGCTTCTCGACGCCGCGGAGTCCCGGCGTGGTCTTGCGGGTGCCGGCGATTCGCGGTGCGTCGCCGTCCGGGGCGCCCTCGGCTGCGGCATCGACGGCCCGCCGCGTCTTCGTCGCGATCCCGGAGGCGTGACCGGTGATGTTGACGGCCACGCGCTCGCCGCGCAGGACCTCGCGAGCGGGACCGTCGACTTCGAGGACGGTGTCGCCGGCGTCGATCCGGTCGCCCGCGGACGCGCTGTCGACGACCGCGACGCCGAGGTACTCGAAGACGGCACGGGCGGCCTCCAGACCGGCGACGACGCCGCCCTCCTTGGCGACGAGCCGACCGGTCGTCTCGCCGGGGACCTGATTCGTCACGTCGTGGTGGCCCACGTCTTCGCGGAGCCACTGTTCGATTTTGGAGTCGGGGATCATTGCGGGTCGAACGCCCCCTCAGTCCGCCTGCGTTTTCGCCGGTTCCTCGACGAGGTTGTGCGTCCCCACCGACTCCCCGTTCTCGGCGGCCGCGCGGGTGACGAGCAGCGCCGTCACGGAGGCGTGGCGGAGTTCGTACAGCGACCGCGCGGTGCGCGTGCGGACGTAGGCGTCGACCTCGCCCTTCAGTCGCCGGAGGACGGCCTGGGCCCGGCCCAGGTCGTCGGGACTCCGACGGAGCCCGACGTACTCGTCCATCGTGCGGCGCAGGCGGTGGAACTTCTCGCGGGCGAAGTTGTCGGGCAGCGCGGGGTCGCGGTCGAGCAACTCGGGCGCCTCGACGACCTCGGGGTCGTAGTCGGACGCGTCCTCGCCCGCCCGGAGGCCCCAGACGAGCCCCTCCAGCAGGGACGTGGAGGCCAGCCGATTCGCGCCGTGGACGCCCGTCCGGGAGCACTCCCCGACGGCGTAGAGCCGATCGAGGGAGGTCCGGCCGCGGGTGTCGACGTCGACGCCGCCACAGAGGAAGTGCTCGGCGGGCCCGACCGGGATGCCGGACTCCCAGTCGACGCCCCGCTCGTCGCACTTCGCCGCGAGGCCGGGGAACTCGCCCTCGAAGTCGAGGGGAGACACGTCGAGGACGACCTCACCGGTGGCGTCGATCTCCGTCTGGACGGCCCGGGCGACCACGTCGCGGGGCGCCAGTTCGGCGTCGTCGTGATACTCGGGCATGAACCGCTCGCCCGCCGCGTTCAGGAGGCGGGCGCCCTCGCCGCGGACGGCCTCGCTGACGAGGAAGGGGCCGTCGCCCTCGGCGTCGCTCCCCGGATACACCGTCGGGTGGAACTGGACGTACTCCATGTCCGCCACGTCCGCGCCGGCGAGCGCGGCCATGGCGACACCGTCGCCGGTCGAGCCGTCGGGGTTGGTCGACCGCGAGTACAGGTCGCCGATGCCGCCGGTCGCCAGCACCGTCGCGCCGGCGAAAGTGGGCGTGACCTCGTCCTCGTGTTCCAGCAGCGCGCCGTGGACCCGGCCCTCGTGGGAGACGAGTTCGAGCGCCGCGGTGTCGTCGCGGACGGTCACGTCGTCGTGGTCGTCGAGGTAGTTGAGGAACGGCACGTGGATCGCCTTGCCGGTCGAGGCGTCGACGTGGAGGATGCGCGGCTCGTCGTGGGCGGCCTCGCGACCGAAGTCCCAGTCGTCGCCGTCCGCGGTCTCGGCCCCACCGTTCGTGTCGAAGTCGACGCCGAGCGTGTCGACGAGCACGTCGGAGACGGCGTCGTTGGCCCCGTCGACGAGCACGTCGACGGCGTCGGGGTCGGCCGTGTCGGCGCTGGCGGTCAGGATGTCGTCCTTGAACTGCTCGGGATCGTCGCGGGAGACGGCGATGCCGCCCTGAGCCCACCACGAAGACGCCCCTTCCGGCCGGGTGGCCTTCGTCGCGACGGTCACGTCACACCCCTCCCGGGCCGCACCGAGCGCCGCCGCGAGCCCGGCGATACCCGAACCGACCACGAGCACGTCCGTCGTCCGGTAGTCGTCGTAGTCCTCTAGCTGTTGCTCGCTCATGCTCAGATCTCCAGCATGCGGTCGAGCGCGACCTGCGCGAGTTCCTTCTCCTCGGGCGCGACCTCGATGACGTTGCGCTCGCGGCCCTCGACCAGCTCTTCGAGTACCCACGTCAGGTAGTTGGGGTCGATCTGGCGCATCGCGTTGCAGTCCATGCAGGCGTCGCCACACAGCGGCAGCACCTCCACCTCGGGGTGCCAGCGGTCGAGGTGCTTGGCGAGGTGGATCTCCGTGCCGATGGCCCAGGTATCGCCGGGCTCGGCGTTCTCGACGGTCTCACAGATGGTCGAGGTGGAACCGACTACGTCCGCCGCCTCGACGACCTCGCGGCGACACTCGGGGTGGACGACGACGTTCGCGTCCGGGCGCCGTTCGCGCAGGTCCTCGATGTGGCTCTCGCTGAAGCGCTCGTGGACCTGACAGTAGCCGTCCCAGAGGACGATGTCGTTTGCGACGACCTCGCTGGCCGCTTTGCCCTCGGGGTCCCACGGGTCCCACTCGGCGATCTCGTCCTCCATCCCGAGTCGGTAGGCGGTGTTCTCTCCGAGGTGCTTGTCGGGGAGAAAGAGGACCTTGTCGCCCTTCTCGAAGGCGTACTCGAAGGCCTTGTGGGCGTTCGAGGAGGTACAGACCAGCCCGCCCTGCTCGGCGCAGAAGGCCTTGAGGTCCGCGTAGCTGTTCATGTAGGTGATCGGGATGATCTCCTCGTCGGGCGCGGCGCCGGTGATCTCGGCCCACGCGGCGTCGACCTGCAGCGCTTCGGCCATCCCGGCCATCGGACACGACGCCTCCATGCTCGGGAGGATGACGCTCTGGGAGTCGTCGGTGATGATGTCGGCCGATTCGGCCATGAACGTCACCCCGCCGAAGATGACGTAGTCGGCGTCGGCGTTGGCCGCCTCCTTGCTGAGCTGGTAGGAGTCACCGACGAAGTCGGCGTGTTCGACGATCTCGCGGCGCTGATAGTTGTGGCCGAGGATGACCACGTCGTCGCCGAGTTCCGCCAGCGCGGCCTCGATGCGTTCGGTGCGTTCGGCCTCCTCCAGGTCGCGATAGGCCGGCGGCAGCTGTTCTAAGTTGTCGTACTTGAAGAGACTCAAGTCGGTCTCGAACTGCGCTGTTTCCATTTCCGGCACGGGTGGTCACTTGGGTTGCCGATTCTATGGACTGGCGTATTGAAAAGGTTTTGTCTTCAATACCTCCAACCGGTGGCTCGTTCGGTTGGATCGGCCGGTTCGACGGTGTATCGGAGACAGTTTCCGGGATTGTTAGTTAGTGGTGTTTGTTATCACTACACAATCCCAGGAGCGGTGTGGGCCGAACCGTTCGGCAACACCCCGGTCGTCGTCCCTGACAACGGAGACGTGAGACGGTGGAATTTATACACGGACGGGCAGGTAGTGAGGACCAGTGAACCGTCGCCGGGCGCTGAAAAGTATCGGTGCGGTCGGGAGTCTCGGGCTCGCCGGGTGCTCGTTCCCGCTCGGTCCGGGCGGGGTCGTCCTCGGACGGATTACCGTGATCAATCCCTCGTTCACGCCGAGTACCATTCGACTCGCAGTGGAGGCCGACGAAACCCTCCTCGACCGGCGGATCTCCCTCAGTGCGATCGATGCCGAGGACGGTCGAGCCTGGACGACTATCGCACCGACCTGGTCGGAGGAACGGCCCCAGTACAGTGTCTGGGCGCTATATCTCGATGAGGACGGTGAGCGAGCGTCCACTTCCTGGGAGTACACGTTCACCCGGCAGGACTACAACACGTACTACGAGGACGAGGTCGCAGACCCGGGATGTATCGGTGCCATGGTAAAGGTAGGGGACTCCTCCGATTCGGAGTACGCTCCGATCGAGATTAGTCCGACACGCATGGAGGACCCCTGCGAGGCCTCGGCTTCCGAGTGAACACCTACACGATCTGCTCGCCGTCGTCGTCGTAGACCTCGATGGCGTCGACGGGACAGGCGCGGGCGGCGAACTTCGCGTCGAGTTCGGCGTCTTCGGGAATCTCTCGGACGAACTGGTCTTCCTCCTGTTCCTCGCCGTCGACGAGGATCGCCTTGCCGGCGTCGCTGTCGCGTTCGAAGCCGTCCCACTCGGCGACGCACTGGAACATCCCGATGCAGGTGTCCCGGTCGTACTCGATTCGCATACCGTCGCTTGGCCGGCGACCGGCATAGTGATGGCGGGACGGCGGCGACGGTCCGAGTACCGCCCGTGTCGTTTTCTATCCGGCCGCCCACGTCACGGTCGATGGCCGACGGGTCCCCCACCGAACGCGACGCTCGTCGCGCGATCGCCGAGGCGGTCCCCGACGAGCGGGTCCGCTCGACCGCTCGCATCGACGCGGGGACGAACACCCTCTACCGCGTCGAAACCGACGCGGGCGGGTACGTGGTCAAGTTCAACACGTTCGTCGGACCGGATATCACGGCCGCCGAAGTCGAAGCGTATCGCCTGCTCGCCGACAGCGACGTGCCCGTGCCCCGGGTCGTCGACGCCGTCCTCGACCCCGCCGAGGGCCCGGCGTACTTCGTCACGACGGCGCTTCCCGGCGACCCACCGAGGGACGTGTCGCCCGCGCTCGCCCGACGGATGGGACGGGTTCTCCGTGACTTCTCGTCAGTGTCGGGGGTCGACGCCATCGACGGGTACGGCCGCCTGCAGCACGCGCCCGGGGCGACGCCGCCGCTGGCCGGATCGGCGGACACCTGGCGCGAGTACGTCGAGTGGTACGTCGAGATGCTGCTGTCGAAACCGAGCGACAGGGTGGCCGACCTCGTCGACCCCGTCCGCGGCGTCGTCGACGGCACGCTCGACGCGGTCCCGCGACGCCCCGACCCCGCGGTCGTCCCTGACGACTACCGGCCGGCGAACCTCCACGTCGCCGACGGCGAGATCGTGGGCGTGCTGGACCTCGAACGGGCCGCCCGGGGCGACCTGCGACTCGCGCTGGAAAAGGGCGGATACCTCCTGACCAGGGACGGTCCCGCCGGCGGCGGCGAGCGGCTCCGGGCGGCGCTGTACGAAGGGTTCGGTTCCGACGTGCCTGACGAACTCAGGCGGTGCTACCGGGCAGCGGCCGTCGCGAGCGAGATCCGGGGATTCGACATCTGGTGGGACGACGACGCCGACGAGGCGGCCGAAACTCTCCACGGGATCGTCGACAAGCTGAGTGCCTGACGGAGAGCCGGTGGCGTTCGGTCCGAGTGGGAGTGTATCAGTGGTTTCTGTTGGTTGTGTCGTGGAAGAACGTCAAACGACAGCGACCGCGCTCACCGGAGACAGCAGGCGGTGAAAGCCCTCGGTGCGCTCGCTCACGGGTCGTTTCACTCCCCGTTGGCATGTCGAGGCGCTCGCTTCGCTCGCGCCTCGCACTCGCGGTCGCTGACCGGGATATCCGCGCTCTCGGCACCGCCCGCTCACGGCACAGCCGTTCGCTTCGAGGCGCTACGCGCCTCGCACCGCGCGGATAGTGCCCGCTCAGGCGACTATCGACGCGAGCGCACCTCGCCCGTTCAGTCCGCCGGGAGAGCAAGCTCTCCCGAGCCCGCGCGAACGCTGTCGCGCGGACACCAGGAGCCGCAACCGCCCCGCACAGCACCGCAACCAGCCACACACCTCCCCAACCGATTCGCTCGCCTTCGGCTCGCTCATCCACTGTCAGAGTTCGCTCTGACAAGCCTTCGGTCGCACGCTCCCGAAGACCTCGCACGGAACTGTCGCGCGACGAGACGCGCGACAGCGCGCGCCACGGTGGATTGCTACGTCCATCGCCTGCACTGCCCGAATCGGGACCCGGCCGTCGCGGGATCAGTTCCGGTCAGTCCGCGTCGTCGACGGGCGCCTCGAAGCCGACGGCGTCGGCGTCCTCGGCGGCCCGTTCGGTCGCGGCGTCGAGGTCGAACTCACGGACCACCTCGCCGTCGCGGACGAGCGGCCGGAGAAGCTTCTCGCCGTCGGCGGGCGGGGCGGTCGGCCCGCCCGCAGCGCTCCCGTCGGCCAGCGCGACGTGGTGGCCGCCGTCGTCGGTGCGGTACACGTCCTTTTTTCCGGTAAGCTTCCCGCGCTTGGCCGCGAGGTCGCCCTCGACTTCGACGATGTCCAGGGAGAAGTCCGTCGGGTCGGCGTTGCTGACGTGGCTGCCGACGCCGAAGCCGGCGACGTGCTCACGCAGTTGCCGCAGCTGCCGGGGACCGAGCCCGCCGCTGACGAAGATACCCACGTCGTCGAATCCCTCGGCGTCGAGCGTCCAGCGCACCTCCCTGACGATGTGTTCGAAATCGCCGCGCCGGGACCCAGTGGTGTCGATCCGCACCGATTCGAGTGCGTCGACGGCCTCGGCGGCCCGGACGGACTCGTCGACCTCGTCGCTGTAGGTGTCGACGAGCGCGACGCGCGGCACGTCCGGGCCGGCGGCCTCGTCGAAGGCTCGCCACGCCGCTTCCTGCTCGCCGCGGCCGAAGCAGATGAGCAGCGCGTGAGGCATCGTTCCGCCGGCCTCGCGGCCGAGCACCTCGCCGGCCGCGACGTTCGAGAAGCCGTCGAGCCCGCCCAACAGCGCCGAGCGCTCGACCATCGCACCGATCGAGGGGTGGACGTGTCGCGAGCCGAAACTGAGAACGGTCGAGTCGGGCGCGGCGCGACGGGCTTCGAGCGCGGCGGTCGCGACGCCCGTGGCGTGCGAGAGGAACCCGAGCAGCGCGGTTTCGAGCCGGCAGAACTCCAGGTACGGCCCCTCGATGCGCATGACGGGGCCGCCGTCGAACAGTCGGCCCTCGCGGATGGCGTCCACGTCGACCGCGCGGCCCTCGAACAGGCGGGCGGCGTCCTCGACGCCCGCGAGCAGTTCCCACTCGCCGGTCGCGAACTGGTCGGCGGTCACCTCGGCGACGACGTGGGGGTTGCGGCCGGCGTGTTCCAGCGTCTCGACCGTCCGGTCGAAGTAGGCGTCCGTGGCTCGCCCCTCGGCGATCGCTTCGGCCGGGACGATGTCGAAGGACGACTCGTCGGTCATACCTTCTCTTCCGGGGCGACGGGCAAAAACCGTCCGCGTTCGAGTCGCGGCGCCAACGGCCCGCGGCGGCCGCCGCCCGTCCGAGGACGGAGCCGACACCCTCGGCGACGTTCGGACGTGAGTGTCTGGGACAAACGGTCAGTAGTTGCCGCTTTTCGGCATCAATCCGTGTAACTAGATGCGAGTTTTTATTGAACACTCTGTGAGTGGTGGGGACGATGGGAGACGAGTCGAAGATTTCGAGACGTGCACTGTTGGCGACGAGTATCGCGGCGGGGGCATCGCTGGCCGGCTGTTCCAGTGGGGGCGGGGACCCGACCGACACCCCGGACCCGGCCACCGCCACGGCGACGGCGACGCCGGCACCGACGACCGCGGAGCCGACGGCGACACCCACGCCGACCGAGACGGTGACGGAAACGGCGACACCGACGGAGACGCCGACCCCGGCGGACCCGACGCCGTCGCTCGAGGCGTTCTCGTATCCTGAGGGCGCCGCCCGAGACGGGGTGGACGGGGCGCGTCTCTACCGGTCACACGAGTCGGCACTCACCGACGCCGGGTCGGTGACGCTGACCGGGGAGACCGGGGTCGTCGCCTCGAACTTCGAGGACACGGTTCTCACGACGCGAAAACTCGGCGAGGGCGGTATCGCGGTCACGCGCGAACAGGTCGGCGACAGCATGACGGAATCGCTCTGGTCGCCGTCCGACGAGCGGGCGGCGTACGTCGAGATGGCGTCCGGCTTCAACGAGCGCTACCGGATCGACAACGAGGCGCCCAACCCGAACCGGGCGATCCAGCTGCAGCGGTTCAGGCGGCTGCTCGCGGGCGCCCAGTGGAGCGAGGCGACCGAGGTCGTGGAAGCGGGTGACGGCGGGTACGCCGCCACATACGAATCGACGGGGATCGCCGACGAGCAGTCCCTGCTCCGGGTGCTATTCGGCGACCGGGTCGCGGAGTTCGAGGCGTCGATTGCGGTCGCCGAAGGCGGCTACGTCTCCGAGGTCTCCTACGACATCACCGTCGAGCGCGGCGACAGACGCCGCCGGGAGGAGGCCACCGTGACGCTCGGGGCCATCGGCGAGACGACGGTCGCGGAACCCGACTGGGCCGCGACGGCCCGCGATAAGGGAGTCCAGTTCGAGATGGAACCGACCGACGACGGGACTGCCGTCGAGGTCGAGATGGTCAACGGCGGCGAGGTCCCCGCCGAGGCCCGGGTCTCGCTGTCTGACACGCAGGGGCGCGGCCAGGTGCAGCTCTCGGACTCGCTCACGACCGGCGACCGATTGTTCCTGAGTCTCACCGAGCGGAGCGCCCTGTCGGTCTCGACCGACGGCGCGCCGGGCGACGGACGCCAGCTCGGGGGGTTCGCCAGGGCGACGATCCGATACCGAAACTTCCGGCTTTTCTCCGCCGAGTCGCCGCTCTAGACGCCGTTCGGTGCCCGACGCTCCCGGGAGTCTCGAACGCAGACGGAACGGTCACCGGCGTTCGGGGCGGCTACTCATCGCCGCGGCCGCGGTGGCGCCTCTGAACGGTGGCCCGTGCCTATTCGGGCTGCGAGTGAACGCCACCGAGTGCGTCCACGCTGGGAGCGTTGACGACCCGAACCGTCTCGCCGTTCCGAACGACGCGGAAGGCGTCGGCGAACTCTCCGTCGGGGACGACGTAGACGTTCCCGCGGGGGTTGCGGGCGTCGTGACTCGCCAGCACCTCGCGATAGGCCGAGACGAACTCCTCGGCGTCGCGCTCGGAGTCCCAGACCGTCTCCCAGACGTAGGCGCCGGCCTCCCCGTTCGTGTAGGGGACGACGCTGTCGCCGCCCCAGCCGGCGGATGGCTCGGACTCGTAGCCGTAGCGGTTCTCGGGGTCGACGGCGCCGTTGTGGACGAGCATCGCGTAGACCGATGCCTCGCCGACGGTGTCGGCGACGGGGTCGACGTCGAAGCGGCGCCACTCGCCCGACGAGCGGTCGGCGACGGTCACGTTCACTGGGTCCTCGTCGGGGTATCGCTGCGGGTGGATGAGCTGTTCGGTGCTCTCCGGGCGGGCGTCGTAGAGCTGGTTGACGCCGTCCCACCCGCTCTGGGCGCGCACCTGGTCGACGAACTGCGAGCCCGCGGCGTAGGGCGTGTAGATGGTCAGGAACAGGCCACGGTTGTAGTCGCTGCTCGCGGAGCCGCCGCCCCCGCCGGCGTCGGGCTGGGGAATGCAAGTCCACTCGCCCCCGCAGCGGTTCTCGTAGAGGCGGTCGACGTAGCGGGCGTCGCCCTCGGTGATGCCTCGGTTGGCGAGTTGCCGGTCCTGGGTTTCGCCGTCGGCCCCGAAGCCGAACTGCTGGTCCTGCAGGGCGTGGACGAGTTCGTGAGCCAGCGTCGTCCGGTCGATGGTCGGCGTCGGCGAGTCGCTGACGAGGACGATCGCGTCCTTCCCGGGCGAGTAGTAGCCCTGGACCGACTGGCCCAGGGTTTCCTCGGAGGAGTTGGAGTACGACGAGGACTCGCCGACGATAAAGAGCGACTCCCAGACCTGGTCGTTCCAGCGCGAGTAGGTCGCGTCCCCACCGCCGCCGCTCTGGTTTGCGAGGTACTGCTCGCGGCTGAGCACGTCGACCGGGACGGTCTCGTTGAACTCCAGGTCCCGGATCCGCTCGACGCGGGCCATCGTGC
Organism: Halosimplex carlsbadense 2-9-1; assembly: GCF_000337455.1. GTDB lineage: Archaea > Halobacteriota > Halobacteria > Halobacteriales > Haloarculaceae > Halosimplex > Halosimplex carlsbadense. The sequence goes on from NZ_AOIU01000013.1 coordinate 211,017, forward strand.
GCGCGACGACGGCCTCGCGCTCGGTGGCGTTGTAGCCGTCGCCGGCCGTCACGTTCACCGGGTCGTCGTACCAGTAGCCGTTCTCCCAGCCGATGCGGTCGCTCGCGGGGTCGCCCTCGGGGTGACCGCCGCTCACCGACTCGAAGGCGGTACAGCCCGCCAGCAACGCGAGGACGGCCACCGCCGCGACGGCGAGACGTAGCCGCGACTCGGGTCCGGGGCCTGCCATCGACCGGGCTCACTCCCTCCGGCCCGCGAGGAGGCCGGCGAGCGCGAGCGCGACCAGCGCGCCGGCGAGCCCGAAGCCGGCACCGTCCCCGGCAGTGGTCTCGGCCTGTCTCTTATACACATCNGTGTATAAGAGACAGCGTCACCGTCGTCCCGGTGTGGTTGACGTAGAGCGCGTCGGCGTAGGGGCCGTCGGGGATCCGGTAGGTGTCGGCGCTGCCGTCGACGGGCTGGGCGCCGTAGTAGTCGATCAGGAGTCCGTATCCCTCGACGAAGTCGGCGGCGTCGCCCTCGGAGTCCCAGACGGTCTTCCAGACGTAGCCCGTCTCGTTGGTCTCGGCGGAGTCGTCGGTGACGTAGGGGTACAGCCGGTCACCGTCCCAGCCGTCCGTGTACTGCGTCGAGTAGTTCAGCGGATCCGTCGAGCCGCCGGTGATGAACGACCGCGGGTTGATGACCGGCGCTGCCTGCCCGCCGGAGTCGTAGTACGGGTAGAACAGCATCGTCGCCAGGCCGGCCTCGCCGAACTGCGCGTAATCGACGGTGCCGTTCTCCAGGTTCGGGACCGTCCAGTCCGCGCCCGAGGTGTCCGTGAAGCTCACGTCGGTCGGTTCGTCCTCCCCGTACTTCTCGGGGTGGATCGTCTGCTCGGTGCTCGCGGGCGGGTTCTCGTAGACCGCGTTGACGCCCTCCCAGCCCTCCGACTCGTAGATGCCCCGGACGAAGGCGGGGCCGTCGCTGTAGGGCTGGTAGGTCACCAGCAACAGCCCCTGGTGGACCGAGGCGCTCCCGTCGCTACCGCCGGGCTGGGTCTCGGGCATCAGACAGTTCCACTCGGCTGCGCAGCGCTGCCTGTACAGCTGGTCGACGAAGTTGCCGTCGCCCTCGATGATGCCGTCCCTGGCGTTGTGGAGTTCCTCGGTGTACTGGTCGTACGCGGAGATGTTGTACCGCTGGTCCTGCAGCGCGTGGAACAGCTCCTGGGAGAGCGTGACCTCGTTCATCTTCGGCGAGGTCTCGTTCTCGGAGACGATGACGATCCGCTCCTCCGTGGGACTGTAGTAGCCCAGCACGGACGAGGCGGTGTTCGACTCCTGGACGGAGATGGCGTCCGTGTCCTCACCGACCATCAGCATCGCCTCCCACTTGACGTTCTGATGGAGGGTTCCGTTCGTCGTCGCGTTGTAACTCGCGTTCGCGGTGAACTGCTCGCGGCTGAGCACGTCGACCGGGACGGTCTCGTTGAACTCCAGCTCGCGGACCTGCTCGACGCGGGCCATAGAGCGGGCGACGACGGCGTCGAGCTCCGTGTCGTTGAGGCCGTCGCTGCGGTCCACGTCGATGGACTCGTTGTACCAGCAGCCGTTCTCCCAGCCCAGCGGGTCGCCGTCGGGGTCGGCGGGCGCATTCCCGTTGGCGACCGGAGCGGCCGCGCAGGCGTCGTCGCTCTGGAGGGCACCCGCAGCCGACGCGGCCGCGGCGTTCGGGGACCGATCCGTCGTCGCTGCGTCGGCCGAGTCGGTAGCAGCCGCGGCGGGGAGGGCGGCCACCGCGGTCAGCACGACGAGCCCGGCGACGACTGCGGAGAGGGCGGAACGCATGCTACCGGAACCATGGGGTGGCGGACATAAAAATCGCCGCACTGTCGCCCGTCGACAGCGGGCGGACCGACGGGCTTAATCGTCGGTGTGCGCTACCCTCGACCGGCAGAGGGAGCCCGGCCTCCGTGCCCCGGTCCGCGTCGACTCCGTCGGCGCGCTACGGGCATGAGGAAAGTCCCCCCACCGTCCGGGCAGGTGACCGGGTGCAAACCCGGAGCGGGCGACCGCTGGCGCTGGAACAGAAACGAGACCCCTTCCCCCGACCGATGACGTGCGCGAACCCCGAGCGAGGCTCCGCCGAAGCGACGGGGAGCTAACCCACGGAGGGTTGCGAGGCGACGCAGTCGCCTCGGGCAGCCGAACGGACCTCGTCCGTGAGGCCGCGCGACGCGCGAGCGCCGCGCCGACGGGGAAGAACGGATGGAACGGCGAATCCTCACCGGTGCAAGTCCGCGCGGAAGGTAGCCCGGACGCGAGCGCGGACGCTCAGCCGAATGCCGGGCCGAACAGAAGGGGGCTTACTCCCCTCAGCCGTCTCACCTCGCCGAGCGACGGCGTTCGTCGGGCCAAACCGGACCCGTGAACGCTGGCGTCAGCGGTCGCCGTCGCCGTTGGTGATCGTGGTGTGGGCGCCGATGAGCGCGCCGGCCAGGTCGAGGTTTTCGAGCGTGGTCTCCCGGTCGATGATCGACTCGCGGATGTCGCAGTCACGGAGGGTCGCCCCGGGGAAGACGATGGAGTTGTCGAGATTCGAGTTCACGACCTCGGCGTCGTCGAGGACGTGGACGTTCTCGCCGAGCGTCGAGTTCTCGACGCTGGCGCCGTCGGCGACGCGGTTGTCGCCGTCGAGGTGGTAGGCGACGGCGGTCAGGTAGCTCTCGGGCGTGCCGATGTCGAACCAGGCCTCGTCGAACGTGTAGGCGTAGACCTCGTCATTGTCGACGAGCCACTGGATGAACCAGCCCGGCTCGTCGGGGTTGTTGCCGTCGTCGAGGTACTCCTCGAAGCGGACCTGGTCGGCCGGGAAGACGTAGCAGGCGATGGAGACGAGCGTGCTCGCCGGGTCCTCGGGCTTCTCCTGGAAGTCGACGACCCGGTCGCCGTCGAGCGTCACGAGCCCGTAGGACTTGGCCTTCTCCCGCGAGCCCACGTCGTAGGCCGCCAGGGTCGTCGCGCCGTTGTCCTCGTAGGCGTCGATGAAGTCGCTCACGTCGAAGCTGATGAGATTGTCGCCGGCGATGACGAACAGATCGTCGTCGATCCCCTCGCGGTCGACCAGCTGGCCGAGTGCGCCGACGACGCCGAACTTCTCGTCCTCGCCGGTCGTGTCCTCGATCGACAGTCGGGGCTTCTCGTAGTCGCGGTCGCCGAGGAACTCCCTGAAGTCCTCGGCGAAGCGCTCGTTCGTGCTGATGTACACGTCGTCGACCCGGCCGTCGGACTCCAGCTCCGAGAGGACCCGGTCGATGACGGTCGTGTTACCGACCGGCAACATCATCTTCGGCCGGTGGCGCGTGATCGGCCAGAGCCGCGTTGCGTAACCACCCGCGAGTACGACAGCGTCCATACTCAGTCCTCCACAGCCTCGCCTGAAGGCCTTTTTCATTGTGACAACGGTTCACAGGACCGCTCCGTCCGGTCCGAGGGGAGGGGCCTTCCTGCCGGAACCGATTTGTGGTCCGTTCACCAAGTGCCGGTATGCGCGAGGCCAGCCGGACGACGCGCCAGCGGATCGCGGACAAACTGCGCGAGGAGCCGACGGCCGCGGGCGCGCTCGCCAACGAGTTCGAGGTCCGAACCACCACCGCCCTCGACCACGTCGAACACATCTCCCAGTCGCTCGAACCGACCGACGAGACGCTACTCGTCGCCCCGCCCACCTGCGAGGACTGCGGGTTCGACGACTTCGACGACCTGGTCAACCGCCCCGCGCGGTGTCCGGAATGCAAGAGCGAGGCCGTCGCCGAACCGACGTTCGTCATCGAGTGAGTCCGGCGGCGTCGGTCCCGGTCGTCCCCCGTCGGCTACAGAATGACGTTCGACGAGGACGACAGGTCGTCGTCGTCGGACTCGACCGGCCCCTCGCCGACGTACTCGAAGTCCTCGTCGGCGAGGTAGACGCCGTCGTCGGCCACTCGCACGTCGATCTCGTTCAGGAACGCGCCCTCGCAGGGGCCGTACGTACACTCGCCGGAGTCCGCGGCGAACAGCGCGCCGTGGTTGACGCAGATCACCTCGCTGTCGCGGACCGGCGCCCCCGAGCCCTTGTCGAGTTTTATATGTGTCATGTGCTGGCAATAGTTGAGCCACCCGACCACCGCCTCGGCGTCGTCGTCCTCGCCGCCCAACTGCAGCAGGATCGCTTCGCGCACGTCGTCATCGTCGTCCTGCATGTCGTCCGGCATCGCGATGCCGTCGTCGTTCGTCGCCGAGGTCTCGCCACCGTCGGTCTCGGTCGCGGGGTCAGTGTCGTCGGCCGCTCGTTCGTCGGCAGCGTCGGCCGTCCGTTCGTCGGATCGCAGGGCGGCGTCGCCGCTGGCGACCGCGTTTTCGTCCACCGAGCGCACGCGAAAGAGGAAGGTGTCGTCCGTCGAGAGATCGCTCACGTCAGCGATCCGCGTCCCGTCCATATCTTCGGGTAGGCCCGTCGCCGCTTGAACGCACCGGTTAGCGTAATCGGATCCGACTCCCCTCACCGGTTCGCCGTAGTCGTCACCGCCACCGCACCCGACGGCAAACGGTGAAAGCCCTCGACCCGCTCGCTTGGAGTCGTTTTGGCCGCACCCGACGGCAAACGGTGAAAGCCCTCGACCCGCTCGCGGTCGCTGACCGGGATATCCGCGCTCTCCGCACGGCCCGCGCGGATAGTGGCCCGCTCACGCGACTGCACGAGCGCGAGCGTGTCTCGCCCTTTCAGTCCGCCAGGACGACGCCGCAACAGCAGACCGCTCCGCACAGCACCGCAAACGGCCACGATCCTCCCCAGCCGATTCGCTCACTCGCTTCGCTTGTTCGCTCATCCACTGTCAGAGCGTGCTCTGACAAGCCCTCGCTCACACGGTTCGCGAGGACCTCGCACGACTTTCGTCGCGCGCACGAGAGCGCGCTCCAGCGCGCGCCGACCGCACGTTCGCTGTGTCCGCAGCATCGATTCCCACCGAGCGAGAGAACCGAGACTTAACTGGGGGGCGTTCGTCGTCGGGAACATGACGAAGACGGCGCTGATAACGGGTTGCTCGTCGGGCATCGGGCGGGCGACGGCCGTCGACTTCCTGCGGCGGGAGTGGACGGTGTACGCGACGGCCCGGGACACCGACGACGTGGCCGACCTCGCCGAGGCCGGCTGCGAGACGGCCGAACTCGACGTGACGAGCGACGCCGACGTCGAGCGGGTCGTCGACCGGATCCTGTCGGAGACGGGTCGCATCGACTGCCTGGTCAACAACGCCGGCTACGCCCAGTACGGGCCGATGGAGGACGTGCCGGTCGACGCCCTGGCCGACCAGTTCGACGTGAACGTCTACGGCCCACACCGGCTCACCCGGGCGGTGCTGCCGAACATGCGCGAGCGCGGGCGAGGGACGGTCGTCAACGTCTCCAGCGTCCAGGGGCGGATCGCGACCGCGGGCTCGGGCGCCTACAGCGGGTCGAAGTTCGCGCTGGAGGCGATGAGCGACGCGCTCCGCGTCGAGGTCGAGGAGTTCGGAATCGACGTGGTGCTGGTCGAACCCGGTCCCGTCGCGACGCAGTTCGGCGACCGGGCCGACTCGCAGGTCGACCGCCTCGACCGCTCGGCGGGCTACGGCGACCTCTACGCGCTGTTCGAGGACACGGACGTACTCGCCAGCGGGAACGACTTCGGCGTCCACCCCTCAGAGGTCGCGGCCGTCATCGCCGACGCGGCTTGCGCCTCCGATCCCGACGCCCGCTACCCCGTCGGCACGCTCGCGACCGCGATGATCGCGACGCGCCATCTCCCCGACGGCCTGCGCGACGCCGGCTACCGGCTCGTCCGCTGGGTGCTGTCCTGACGACGGCGCGGACCGACCCCGACCGCCCGGCGGTCGCGCCGGCCGGTAGTTTTTCGACTCGCTCGCGGGTAGTGTCGCCGATGACTGACACCGACTCGCTCGCGATCCTCGTCTTCGATGGCTTCGAGGAACTCGACGCTATCGGCCCGTACGAGGTGTTCCAGGGGGCGCGGGCCGCCGGCGCCGACTGGACGGTGGAGCTGCTCGCCACGGCGGAGACCGACCTCGTCTCGGCCGCCTACGACCTCCGCGTCGAACCGGAGGGCGCCCTCTCGGCCGCCGCCGACCTCGACTACCTCGTCGTCCCCGGCGGCGGCTGGAACGACGGCGGCGAGAGCGCGGGCGCCCGCGCACTCGCCCGCGACGAAGGGGTCCTCGACGTGATCCGGGCGCTTCACGAAGGCGGGGCGACGCTTCTCTCGGTCTGTACCGGCGCGATGGTTCTGGAAGCCGCGGGACTGCTCGACGGTCGTCCCGCGGTCACCCACCGGAGCGCCCTCGAAGAGCTGCGCGAGGCCGACGCGGAGGTTGTCGACGCGCGCGTCGTCGACGACGGCGACGTGATCACCGCCGGCGGTATCACGGCCGGTATCGACGCGGCGCTGTGGCTGGTCGAACGCGAGTGGGGCAGCGATATCGCGACCACCGTCGCCGAGACGATGGAGTACGAGCGCAGCACGGACGTGTACCGGAGCTGAGGCGGGTCGCTACTCCTCCAGGCACGCGGCGACGACCCGGAGCGTCCGCTCGCCCTGGACCTCCTCGGCGAACAGCGGCACCCGCCGCACGTCGTGGCCCTGAAACACCTCCTGGGAGCGCGAGAGCGCGTCGCGCTGCACGTCCCAGCGGCGCTGGCAGAACTCGCAGTCGTCCAGATCCGGCGAGACGAACCAGTCGGCGTCCACGTCGGCCACGTCCGCCAGATCCTGCATCACCCGATTGACGACGACCGTCCCGACCGGTACGTCGAACTCGTCGAGCCGACCGAGCAGTCGCTCCGATTCCAGCACCGACAGCTCCTCGGGCACCATCACGACGCGGAAGTCCGTTTGGGTCGGGTCCTGCAGCACGTCCCGGAGCTGTTCGATCCGGTCACTCAGAACTCGGAGGTCGTCCAGGCCCTCCTCGGGGTCGACGTCCTCGTCGTCGTCGCCGAACATCCCGCCGAGGTTCTCCATCATCCCGCCCATCCGCTCGCGCATGGCGAGGACCTTCCCGAGCATCGAGTCCATCACGTCCGGGAGTTCGAGCAGCCGCAGGGTGTGCCCAGTCGGCGCGGTGTCGACGATGACGCGGTCGAACCGCGGGTCGTCCATGTAGCGGATGAGCAGCCTGATCGCGGCGGCCTCGTCGGCGCCGGGCATCGACCCGCCGAGCGGGTCGACCATCTCCTCGCCGGCGCCGCCGAGCATCTCGCCGAGGCCGCCCATCGCGCCGCCCGCACCGCCGAGACCGCCGCCGCCCTCGGCGAACGGGCCGTCCTCCAGCGCGGCCTCGGGGTCGATCTCCGCGGCGTAGAGCGGGATGTCGTCGCGTACCCGCGCGGGTTCGGCCGGAATCTCGGTCTCCAGCGTGTCCGAGAGCGAATGTGCCGGGTCGGTGGAGACGACGAGCGTCGCGGTGCCGTCGCGGGCGCTCGCCAGCGCCGTCGCCGCGGCCATCGTCGTCTTTCCCACGCCGCCCTTGCCCCCGTAGAGGACGTACTCCGGCGCGTCGACCCCCGACGGGACCGCCTCGTCGTCGATGTCCTCGACCGCCTCCACGTCGATCTCGCTCATACGTTCGTGTGTGCCGGGCGGGCGGATGTATCCGTCGGACCTTCCTGCCCGGGCGTCCGTCGACCGCGCCTCGACAGACGAGCGTTCGAGACAGGTCCCGTAGCTAGCGGTGCGGTCGTCGTGTGCTGTCTCCTGCGGTCAGGTCGATTCGGAGCGAGCGCGGCGGGGGTCGCCCGTCACCTGCCCGCACCGTCGAGTGCGGTCGCTGTCGTTCGACTCCAGTCCGTGACTTGTTCACCCGAAACGACTGCAAGCGCGCCGTAACCGCGACCGATCCGACGCGGACCGCTAGCTCACGTCTCGTCGCTTTCGGCGGGCTCGCCCGGGTCGTCGCCGGCCCGCTCGTTCCGGGCGTCGAGACCGCGTTCGTCGGGTGCGAGCGCAGCGTCGAACGCCGAGGTGTCGTCCAGTCCGTCGAACATCTCCCCGAGGTCGCGCCGCAGTCGGTCGAGCTGCCGGTCTAGCCGGTCGAATGCGCTCTCGTCGCCTTCGTCGTCGGCCAGCGTCGCTCGGCGTTCGGCGAGGTCGTAGAACTCCTCCAGCCGCGCTCTGTAGCGCGCGCGGGCGGCGAGCCACTGGACCGTCTCGCGGACGGCCACCGGCTCCCGCCCGACGACGGCGTCGACGGCCGTGTCGGTGCCGGCGGCCGTTCGCTCCGGTTCGGGCGCCGAAACCCCGACCTGGCAGTCGAACTCGCGCGCTCGAATGTCGGTCAGGAGCGCGTCGAGCGGTCCGTCGACCAGTTCGACGTCGACGAGCACCACGTCGACTTCGGCGTCGAGACTCTCGCGGAGGGCCTCGGCGCTGTAGGCGGTCCGGACGGTGCCGTCGTCGCGAAGCGCGCTCGCCAGCGCGTCGGTAGCCGCGGGTTCGGCACCGGCGACGACGACGAGGTGCCGTTCCGAGGCCATATCCGGCGGGAAGGACGGAAGGTATAAAGAGCCACTCCTTTCCCGTCCCCCGGTTTCGTCAGGGACCGGCCGCCGCCGAACGGCCGCTGTCGGTGTCCACGACCGCGTCGCAGACGATCCGGAAGGTCTCGACGGTCTCGTCGTCGTGGGCCTCGGGGTCGAGGTGGAACACGACGATGCCGTCGACGCGGCGAGCCACTTCGCCGAGCGTGTAGACGAACTTGAACGCGGTCGATTCGTCGACGTGTCCGAGCACCCCGGTCAGCGAGTGGACCGCGACGCCGACGCGCTCGCCCGCGTCGTCGGCCCGCTGGAGCACGTCGCTGATCCGGCGGCCGAGAGCCTCCATGTCCGTCGGATCGACGACTCGCTCGACCGGAACGGTGTCGTGGGCGTCGCCAGCCCCGGCGGCCGACCGCGTCGGCCGGTCTACGTCCACGCACGCGGCGAGGGGCGGTCCGGTGTCGGCCTCGCGTTCCCACAGTGCGAGCCACTCCGCCGCCGGCAGGGAGATCGTGACCGGGACCGCCCGGTCGATCCGGTCGCCGAGCCGGTCGAGGACGGTCACACAGGCGTCGGCCGAGCGGTCGTACGCGTCGGACGCCAGCAACAGCACCGTCGTCGCGTCGCCGATATCCGCCGCTCCCCGGATGCGGACGGTCACGACCCTCGCCTCCCGAGCGGACGGATACGCATCACTTCGTATCGATCAGGCGGGCCCACACGACTATGAGTGTTGTCGTTCCCTGACATCCCCGCCGCAACCTGCGAATTCCCCGATGTATTGCTGGTACTGACGCTCTCGTTGAACTATCGTTTGCTAATCTCTCTCGAAGATACTGATAATACAATGGTTAATTTATCCCGAACTTTTAGATAAATTCAATCACAAACGCGATGAATAAACACTTGGCTATGAGCCAAGAATCAACGCGACTCCGCGAATTCCTCGAAGAGAACCCCAAATGGATCGGCGTCATGTTCAGCGCGCTGCTGCTGCTCTCGCAAGCCGGGAGTGCCGCCGCGGCAAATGGCGGTACCATGACCGGCCCCTAGATTCAGAGTTTCGTAACGTCCATACTCCATCGGAGCGAGCCGTCGATTTCCACCGGAACGTCCTGTTTGTGAAGGAACTCGATAGTGGCGGGTTGATCTAGTACGTACGACCCCATCAGTCCGGAGTTGAGACAGAACGACTGTATCCCGTCGATCTGTGGGATAAACATGGATCCCAGAGGCGTCGACAGGGTTGGATAGCCGTACAGATTCACCTCGTAGCTCCCGGATTCGGTATCTTCGACCACTGCTTTATTCGGAGTCCCTGACCGATTTTCGACGATCGAAGCGCTGGCGTCGCCGACGACGAGGTAATGATGACCGATCTGTTCGTACTCCTTGATGATCGAGACCGTCGCGGCGAGCGAGAAGCCCTGGTTGAGCAGTTTCGCGGCGGTCCGCCCGACAGAGGTGGCCGCTTCGTTGACGATGTCGGTCACGGTGGCGATCCCGGCCATCGCACCGGCGTCGACGAGCCCGCGGCCCTGTTCGTAGGAGTCGCAGGCGTTGAGCAGGAACGCGCTGACGTTGACCTCAGAGAGGTGGCGGGTGTCAAGGTAGCCGTCGGCACAGCGGATCCCCTCCTGGTCGACGTGGCCGATGTAGTGGAGGAAGTCGATGTCCGACCGCAGGAGTTCGCGCATCTCCATCGCGGTCAGTTGCTCGTGGGCTTCGATCCCGAACTCGATCCAGTCGCGGGTGCCGTAGATCTCGGAGACGACGTTCTCGTCGGTCATCTCCTGGTCGTTGCAGACGACGGCGACCTGGATCTGGGGGTCCGTCGTCGGCTCGAACTCCAGGCGCCGATAGTAGGCGTCGAGGGTCATCTTGCTCGCGCCGACCGGAAGCCCGTCGCCGACGTAGGCCTGTTCGATACTGTCGGCGGGTTCGGGGCGGAAGATATCCGGGGTCGAGGTCGACGGCGACGACTCAGAGCGGGTCTGCGCTCGAGTACTCCGCCGGAGCGCCTCGGGATTGTTCCTGAAGAACGACTCGACCTGGTCGGTGAGGTCCTCCAGCGCCTCGTCGCGGGTCTCCTGAGAGCGGGGACACCGGACGAGGGCCAGTTCGTTCGCGAGGAACGGGAGCGCACTGACGTTCGCGGCGTCGGGCTGTACGTCGGCGGTGAGCTTCCACTTGGGCACGGCCTCGGCGACCGCGTCGAACGGCACGTCTAGATACGTCCGCAACTGCTCGGACAGGGGCAGTTCGTAGACGTCCGCGAAGTCCAGATCGACTGCCGATTCGACCTCGGACCGCTCGCGGAGGTCGACCTCGTAGTACCCCTCAGTGCGCGTGACGCAGTCCATGAGGAACACGTGTTTCAGCACGCGCTCGACTTCGGCCTCGAAGCCGTCGTCGCCGTCGAGCGGGAACGACCAGTCTTCGCCGGCGATCCGCGGCGAGGGACCGGCTTCGATCCGGGCACCCGTGTAGTACGCGAGCGGCACGACGGGGTAGATGTACTCCTCTATCGGCGGCACCTCGATGCCGACGCCCGTCTCCGGTGGCGTGATCGAGTCCGGAACGTCCAGCCGATCACCGACCTCCACGAGCGGCGGATGCCCGCGAAGCGACGGAAACGACCGCTCACAAGAGGTCGTCTTCAACGCCGATCCGAGCGTCGAGAGCGCACGCATCAGGTCCTCCGGCTTCTCGGTCGTCGTGACGGTCGCCGCGGGCTGTTCGTGGACCGAGCGGGCCCCGACGTGAATCCGGTCAGTCCCGGTGACCCCGATCCGGACGGCGTCCTCCATCGAAGTGACCTCGATGCCGCCCTCGATGGCGAACTGGAGTTTCACCTGCGTCGTCGCGAGTTCGACGTTGTACCTCCCGGGCGGGACACTGACCGATTCCCGGTCGTTGACTTCCGCGACGGTGTTGCCCGCTTCGTCGCGGATCCAGAGCGGGACGAAGTAGGGCGTCTCGACGGCCGTGGTCCGCACCGTCGCACCGGCATCGGCGGGGAAGTAGAAGCTGTCGGGGTCGCAGTCGTCGATATCGGGCTCGTCGGGCGTCAGCAGTGAAAACTGGGTCTCCTGGATCGGGTCGACAACCTGGATACCGTCGCGACTCGGATGCGGGCGGATCTGCGGTCGAGTGGCGTCCAGGTCGACGTTCATGTGTTGGGAGGGTTCCGTTGGCTCTCACGGTGTCGCAAGGGGACCCACACCCAGCCCGTGCGAGCGAGTACGCGTGAGGACGCGGTGAGGAGAAAAAAGCCTGTTGGCCCCGAAGATATCTCAATCGGAGAATAAACTGGTGTGTACGGGCGCGAAGGAGGGGTCGTCGTCCTCGGGTGGCTCGTCGGTGTCGGTGACGGCCGTCCCGTCGACGCCGTCGGCGAGGAAGTCCGAGAGCGGCGGGCCGACGCTCTCCGGTTCGACGAGGAACGCGTCGTGGCCGTGGTCGGATTCGACGAGGTGGTGGGCGGCGGCCACGTCCGCCCCGCGCAGCGCCTCGGCCAACTCCTCGGCCTGCGTGGCGGTGAAATGCCAGTCGGCGGTAAAGGACATCACGAGTGCCTCGCCGTCGAAGGCGGCCAGGGCGTCCTCGTCGGACTCGAAGCCCGCGGCGAGGTCGTAGTTGTCCATCGCGCGGGTGAGATAGAGATAGGAGTTGGCGTCGAAGCGCTCGACGAACGACTCGGCGTTGTAATCGAGATACGACTCCACGTCGCGGTAGGGGAAGAAGCCGGCGGCGGGGTCGGTCGGGAACGACCGGGCGGCGTCGCGGCCGGCCGCGCGGCGGCCGAACTTCTGTTCCATCGAGGCCTTCGAGAGGTACATCACGTGGCCGATCTGCCGGGCGAGCGCGAGCCCGTCGGTCGGCTTCGGACCGTCGCCGTAGTAGTCGCCGCGCTGCCAGTCGTCGTCGGTCGTGATGGCGCGGCGGGCGATGGCGTCCATGGCGAGACACTGCACGTCGAGCCGAGCGGCGGCGGCGATGGGCGCGATCCGCTCGACGTGGTCGGGGTGCTGTTTCGCCCATTCGATGACGTTCATCCCGCCGACGCTCCCGCCGACGACGGCGTGGAGGTGCGGGATCCCGAGTTCGTCGAGCAGCCGGCGCTGGGCCTCGGTCCAGTCGGTGACCGTGACGGCGGGGAAGTCCGTGCCGTAGGGCTCGCCCGTCTCGGGATTGACGCTCTCGGGGCCGGTCGTGCCGTAGCAGGAACCGGGGACGTTGGCACAGAGGACGTAGTATTCGCGGGTGTCGATAGCCTTGCCGGGGCCGACGATGTCGTCCCACCAGGCCCGCGCCTGGCCGTCGGTCTGGTCGTCGGGATGGCGGCCGGCGACGTGGGCGCTCCCGGTCAGGGCGTGACACACGAGGACGGCGTTGTCGCCCGTGAACTCGCCGTAGGCCTCGTATGCGACTGCCAGTTCGGGGATCGAGCGGCCGCACTCGAACTCGAACTCGCCCAGCGAGACGGTGTCGCGTTCGACTTCCATCTACGAGCCACCCGCGTTCGTCGTTCCGTCGCTGCTCCCCGCACTGTCGCCCGCCGCGGCGTTCGCGCGCTCGATGGCGCCGTCGAGGTCGGCGAGCACGTCCGCGGCGTCCTCGATGCCGACCGACAGCCGCACCAGATCGGGCGTGACGCCGCTGGCGCGCTGTTCCTCGGCCGTGAGCTGGGCGTGGGTCGTACTGGCGGGGTGGATGACGAGCGTCTTCGCGTCGCCGATGTTGGCGAGGAACTGCGCCAGATCCGTCTCCTCGCAGAAGCGCTTGCCCGCCTCGAACCCCTCAGTGAGGCCGAAGGCGATCATCCCGCCGTAGCCCCCCTCCAGGTACTCGCTGGCGTGGTCGTGGGTCTCGTGGGAGTCGAGACCGGGGTAGGTGACCCATTCGACGCCGTCGTGGGCGGCGAGAAAGTCGGCCACTGCGGCCGCGTTCTCGCAGTGGCGCTCCATCCGGAGTTCGAGGGTCTCGGTGCCCTGGAGCGTGGCCCAGGCGTCGAAGGGTTTCTGGCCGTCGCCCAGCGAGCGGACGGCGCGCTGACGGGCGGCCATCGCGAACGCCTGGTCGCCGAAGCGGTCGGCGAAGGTGACGCCGTCGAAGGCGTCGTTGGGCGCGCCGAGTTCGGGGAACTTCTCGGGGTACTCCGTCCAGGGGAACGAGCCGCCGTCGACGAGAACGCCGCCGACGGTGGTGCCCGAGCCGTGGATCCACTTGGTGGTGGACTCCCAGACGATGTCCGCGCCGTGGTCGAGCGGATTGCAGAGCGCGGGGGTGCCGAAGGTGTTGTCGACGAAGACGGGGACGCCCCGTTCGTGGGCGACCTCGGCGATGGCCTCCATCGGTGGCGTCACCAGCGAGGGGTTGCCGATGGTCTCGTAGTGAACGTAGGCGGTGCGGTCGTCGATGGCCTCGGCGTAGGCCTCCGGGTCCAGGGTGTCGACGAAGCGGGTCTCGATCCCGCGGCGGCTCCCCATATTGGAGAGATAGGAGTGGGTGCCACCGTAGATAGAAGAGGCGGTGACGACGTTGTCGCCCGCGCGGGCGAGGATCGAAGTCGCTGCGTCGAGGGCGGCCATCCCCGAGCCCGTAGCGACGGCCGCGGTCCCGTTCTCCAGGGCGGCGAGCCGGCGTTCGAGCGTCGAGACGGTCGGGTTGTCGAACCGCGAGTAGACGTTGCCCCCGTCGTCCAGCGCGTACCGGTCGGCCGCCGTGTCGGCGTCGTCGAACACGTACGAGGTCGTCTGATAGATCGGCGGGGCGCGAGCCCCTGTCGCAGGGTCCACGTCCTGGCCGGCGTGGACGCACCGCGTCCCGAAGGCGTACGGATCGGTCATGTGTGTCGTGCATATATCTACAAACATCTATAACCACGAGTTACGGCAAATATCTCAGCGTCTGGGATTCTCACGCACGAACACACCGGAGAGGTGCGGACCGGAATCCGCGGTCACGCTCGCTCGGTGTCGCGGACGGTCAGCGAGCGGTCGACGGTGACGTCGAGGCGCTCGTCGCCGGCTCGGAGCGGGAGGGTCACGCGTAGCGGGTCGCGCCCCTCCACGGCGATGTCGTCGGGGTCGCAGACGTCGACAGTCCACAGCGAGTCGGTCAGCAGATCGGGCGCGTTGGCGGCCACGAACGGGAATACGTCGGGGTGGTAGATCAGGACTTCGGGGAGGTCGGTACAGAAGAAGTTCTTGCAATAGGAGCAGTGGTGGACGACCGCCGGCCCGGGCATCGCCTGTTCGAGCTCGCTCGATTTCTCGTCGTCGGGCACCACGTCGTGGTACATCTCGCTCGCGCAGGTGGGACACACGTCGCTGGCAACGGTCAGCAGGTCCCGGCGAGCGTAGACGTTGGCCGCCGACAGCACGGCGTCGGGGTCGTTCGACCGGATCGCGCCCGGCGGGAGGTGGTACTTGAACGCGAGCGCCCCACAGTCCGGACAGCGGACGACGAGCATGCTGTTGCGGTAGGTCGCTTCGAGTTCCGCGTCGCACTCGGGGCAGTCGGCGTCGACGGGGAACGGCTCGACGGTCGTCCGGTCGGTGAAGCTGTCGGCCTTGATCGCCTGATAGAGGATGACGCCGGGGTACAGCAGGCCGTATCCCTCGCCTTCCTCCCGGACGAACACGTCGAGCAGCTCCTGGAGGTGGTAGTTGAACCGGCCGCTGTCGGACACGTCACAGCGCCGGCGCAGCTCCTCGAAGGGCAGCGGGCGGGGCTGGCTCCCCTCCTTGGCGTCGCCGAGTTCCAGCAGGATGGACACCCGGAGTTCGTTGCCCAGCAGCGAGAACGCCTCGGCGGGCGGGACCGACCGCCGCTCGGAGACCTGGAAAGCGTCGGTCATCGGCCCGCAACTCGCGCGCCCAGCCTTTTAGCCCTGTCTCTCGGTTCTGGGTCGCGGCCCGCCGGGCGTCGACGCCCGTCGACCCGAAAGCACTTGCTTCACCGATGGTTTCTCAGTGACATGAGCCGCTTCGGCGACTTCGTCGCGATCTGGTTCGGGACGCTCTTTACCCTGAAATTCGTCGTTCTGCCCGTTCTGGGGACGCCGCTGGGATTGTACACCGGGACGGCCTTTTCAGTCTTCGCCGGTCTCGTGCTCGCGGTCGTGCTGGTCTTCTACCGGGACGTGTCGCTGCCGACGGTCGTCGGAGCGGAGTAGTGCCGGTCGGTCGGCGACACCGAGCGAACCGGCGAGCGTTCGCGCTGTCGGTCGCGTACCCTTCGAGAGGCAGCGATTTCGGGGAGAAGGGACGCCGTCGTCAGAGCAAGCTCTGACGGGCCGTGAATTTTCTCCGAAAATTCACGCCACCGCCAGGACTCGAACCTGGGACAACCTCGTGTCTGCGGCACGCAGGTCACCTGCGCACCCTAACAGCGAGGTGCTCTACCAACTGAGCTACGGCGGCACGCATGCATCCATAGCCGGAGTTGTTGTATAGGGATTTCGTTTTGCCCTCGCCACGACATGGAGTCACGTACGGCGATTCGACCTGGAACTGTCACGCACCCATCTTTTAGTCCGGATCCATCGAATCCCGTCTCATGGTCACCGAGTCCGTGACGCTCGACGTCGACGGCGACTCTTACCCCGGACGCGTAAACGAACCGGACGCACCGACGGGCGCCGGCGTGCTCGTCCTCCCCGGCCTGAATCACGGCCCGTTCGGCGACGTGTTCGACCAGTTCGCGGCCGCCGCCGCGGACGACGGCTTTCGAGTCGCGCGGTTCGAGACGTGGGGCGGGCCGGACGACCTCGACGGGAAGACCGAAGCGGAGATGCAGCGGGAACTGACGGCCGGCGTCGAGTTCCTCCGCGACCGGGACTGCGAACCGGTTGCGGTCGTCGCGAAGAGCTTCGGCGGACGGCTCGCGCTCACGCACCTCCCGACCGAACGGGTTGACCGTCTCGTCCTCTGGGCGCCCGCGATCTTCGCCGGTGAACGCGAGGATCGCCCGTCGATCACTGCCGACGAACTCGTAGGCGTCGATACGCCGACGCGGATCCTCCAGGGCGACGCCGACGAGGGACTGCCAGTCGAGAACGCCCGCGCGCTCGCCGACCACCTGTCCGACGCGGAGGCCGTCGTGCTCCCGGGTGAGGACCACTCGTTTCAGCGCGACCGCGAGCGGATCGTCGCCGAGACGCTCGACTTCCTGTCGAGGTGACCGTGCCACCCCTGGCCCGCGCGTCAACGCCGGTCACGACACATCGGACCGGTTTTCACCGGGCCAGCACAACGCCGAGCCATGAGCGACGAGTTCGACGCGGTCGTCGAGCGGGTGCGAGAGCGCGTCACGCCCGACGACGACGAGCGCGAGCGGCTCGGCCGGGCCGTCGCGGAACTCCGCGAGCGTACGCGCGAGGCCCTCGCCGACCTGCCGGTCGACGCCGAGATCGTTCAGGTCGGCTCGACGGCGCGGGACACCTGGCTGGCGGGCGACCGCGACGTGGATCTCTTCGTCTCGTTCCCGACGAGCGTCGCCCGTGAGGATCTGGAGTCCTACGGCCTCGATATCGGCCACGCGGTCCTGCCCGACGGCCACGAGGAGTTCGCCGAACACCCCTACGTCAAGGGAACCTACGAGGGATTCGACGTGGATCTGGTACCCTGCTACGCGGTCGCCGACGCGACGCGGATCCAGTCGGCCGTCGACCGCACGCCTTTCCACACCGAGTACCTCGCCGAGCGCATCGACGCCGACCTCGCCGGCGAGGTTCGGGTCGCAAAGCAGTTCCTCACCGGGATCGGCGTCTACGGGAGCGACCTCCGGACGCGGGGCTTTTCCGGGTTCCTGACCGAACTGCTCGTCCACGAGTACGGCGGCTTCCGGCCGCTCGTCGAGACCGCCGCCGCCGAGTGGCACCCGCCCGTGGAGTTCGACCCCGAGGGCCACGCCGCCGAGACATTCGACGACCCGCTGGTCGTCATCGACCCGACCGACCCCGAGCGCAACGTCGCCGCGGTCTGTAGCGCGGAGGCGGTCGCACGACTCCAGCACTACGCCCGCGACCTCGTCGCCGACCCCAGAGAGGACCTGTTCGTCCCCCACGAACCCGAGCCGATCGACGCCGACGCGGTCGTCGCGGCGTTCGAGCGCCGCGCCACGACGCCCGTCGCCGTCCGCTTCGACGCGCCCGACATCGTCGACGACCAGCTCTATCCGCAACTCGACCGCTCGCTGGCGGGGCTCGTCGGCGAACTCGACCGTCGCGGGTTCGACGTGTTGCGGTCGGCCGCATGGGCCGACGAGACGGTCGCCCTGTTCGCCGAACTCGAAGTCGCCGAGCGACCGGCGGTCGAGCGCCACGAGGGGCCGCCGGTCGGCGTCCGCGACCACGCGGAGGGGTTTTTCCAGGCCTACGCCGACGAGGACGCCGCTCCCGACGACGGACCGGGCACCTACGGGCCGTTCCTCGACGGCGACCGCTACGTCGTCGAGCGGCCCCGCGAGTTCGAGACGTCGGTCGGACTGCTCGAAAGCGACGCGGTCTTCGACGTGGCGCTGGGCGCGCAGGTCGAGACGGCCATGAACGAGGAGTACGCGGTCCTGTCCGGCGAGGAGGTCGGTGTGCTCGCCGACGAGTTCGGCGTCGAACTGGCGCGGTATCTCGACCCGCGGCCGTGAACGGGGCCGCTATCGCGGCCGCTATCGGTCCGAGCAGCCGATAAAACACTCGACACGGCCGACCCCGCGGGCGAGGTCACTCGGTGTCGATGGCGTAGAGTCGCTGGCGGGCGTCCGCCGGGTAGATCCGTTCCTCGACGATGTCGGCGTCCGTCAGGTCCGACAGCGCGCTGCGCACGCTACGCTGGGAGAGCCGCGTCTCCTCGGCGAGCGTCTTCTGGGTCAGTGGGCCTTCGTACTCGAGGACCGTGTACACGAACTTCGCGCTCGGTGTCAGATCGTCGAGTTGCGATTCCCAGTTACGATACGATTGTTCCGTACAACAGCACACGGGGAAAGGTCACCAACAGCACGGTTCCGCACGCTCCCATGTATAGATTTCCGCGGCACGTTGATGTGTATCCCGATACCCATCAGATCACGGACTGATACTCGAACCCCGGCGACCGCTCCGGATCGTGAACATCGGTGGATAACGCAGCTCCTCGGTAGCAGCGCTCGCGGGGCGCCTCCTCGATCGGGGGCCGGGAGAGCGGTCACTCGTCGGCGAGGTCGAACCTCTGGCCGCGCACGTCGTCGATGACCTGGCGCGCGGCGTCCTGCACGTCCCCGTCGGGCTCGCCGGGAGTGTAGCCGTCGAACACCTCGTGGACGGTACGGACGCTCTCGGTCAGCGTATCGAGGCCGTAGCCGCCTTCGAGGACGAACCCGAGGCCGGCGCCGATGCGGTCGGCGAACGCGTCGACACGCTGTGCGAGCAGGCCGTAGCCCTCGGTGGAGACTCGCATGCGCGAGATGGGGTCGTGTTCGTGGGCGTCGAAGCCCGCGGAGACGAGGACCAGGTCGGGGTCGAACGCCTCGAAGGCGGGGACGATCAGGTCGTCGACGGCGGCGAGGTAGCCGCTGGTGGTCGTCCCGGGGGGGAACGGGACGTTCATCGTCGTCCCGCGGGCGTCGCCGGTCCCGATCTCCGTCGCGTCGCCGGTCCCGGGGTAGATGCCGTCCTCGTGGATCGAGACGAAGAACACGTCCTCGCGGTCGTCGAAGATGTCCTGGGTGCCGTTGCCGTGGTGGACGTCCCAGTCGAGGATGGCGACGCGGTCGGCACCGCCGTCGTCGATGGCGTGCTGGGCGGCGACGGCGACGTGGTTGAAGAAACAAAAGCCCATGGCGTCGTCGTAGACGGCATGGTGGCCCGGCGGGCGCCCGAGCGCGAAGGTAGTATCGCGGCCGTTCGACCCGTCGAGCGCCTCGTCGGCGACCCAGTTCGCCATCCCCGACGCGGCCAGCGCGGCGTCCCAGGTGGCCTCGACGGCGACGGTGTCGGCGTCCCAGTCGCCGCCCCCGTCGGCGCAGAAGTCTTCGACCGACTGCACGTAGTCGGCGTCGTGGACGGCGGCGACTTGCTCGACGGTCGCGTCCTCGGGGGAGACGTACCTGACGCCGTGACACTCCGAGAGGCCCTGGCGGATGGCCCGCAGGCGGTCGGGACTCTCGGGGTGGCGCTTGCCCGTGTCGTGTTCGAGACAGGCCTCCCGGTAGCCGAAGTTCATGCGGTCACTCGTAGTACTGGCTCAGTCGAAAGTAGGCCTCGACATCGTCGGCTTTGACGGTCCGCCGGTCGGCGTGGCGTGCCAGGTCCGCGGCGGCCGCGGCCACGCGGTCGGCGTACGACTCCAGTTCCCCCGCCAGCGCGAGGCGGGCGTCCATGGAGACGCGGTAGTCGTCGATGTCGAGGCGAGCGATGCGGTCGACCGGCGCGATCGGCAGTTCCAGATCGTCCTTGTCCTCGGTGGCTTCGGTGCCGAAATCCGACGCCATCAGCGTCTTCCGCCCGTCCGCGGTCGCCACGTCCGCCGCGTCGACCGCCCGCTCGGCGCCGCGCTCCTGGATGCGGCGGGCGAGTTCCTCGGCGGCCTCGGCGCTGACGCGCAAACTCCCGGCGTTGCGCCGGATGATCGTGTCGACCGGCGCGAACGGTAGCTCGACGCTCATAGAACACAAGCGGGCCGTTCCGGCCTTAAGCGTTTCCGAAACCCGCTCTGGGCCCTCGACGGTCGACACGAGGCCCCGGCCCACCGTCGTCCCGCGGTCGCTTCGACCGCAGTCGGTAGACCGTGACCGGCCGATAGCGACCGTCTATCCGGTCAGAACACGTCGTCGGCGTCGAGGCGGTCGTCGGCCATCGCGCCGCGGGCGGTCACTTCCTGCCCGAGCGTCAGCGCCGCGTCGGTGTCGACCTGCATCGTCTCCTGGCCGTCGTCGAGGATCACCGGGTCGCCGGTCTGGACGACCGTTCCCGTGAACTCCACCTCCTCCGCCGCGGCCGCTGCGGCCCCGCCGTCGGCGCTTCCGCCGGCCGACGCCGTTCCGTCGGACCCGCCGTCGTCGCTCGCACCCGAATCGGCGCCGTCACCGTCTCCAGTGAACGCACCGAGGCCGGCGTCCGAACCGCCGCTCCCGCCGGCGCTCGAATTCGGTCCGGACCCGCCGGGGGAGGGCGCGGCCGAGCCCGCACCGGTGTTCTCGTCGAGGACCACCACCGTCGACTGCCAGCCCGCCGACGCCTCGAGGTCGTCCTGCCAGCCGTCCTGGATCTCGGCGTCGGCGACGAACACCTCGTCGCCCGGCGCGATCTCCTTGTCGGCCTTCTCGCCCCACAGCGCCACCCGGATGTCGTCGGTGTCGTCCTGCACGCGGATGTTCCGGACCTGCCCCTCCGAGCCGTCGTCGCGGTCGAAGGTGCGCTTGGGGTCGGCCGAGCGGACCACGCCGGCGAGGTCGACCACCTGGTCCATCTCCACGGCACCGATAGCGTCGGCCTCCGGCGTGAACTCGACGGTCTCGTCGATCTCGTCGATGGCGCCGTGGTCGCCGACGTGCAACTCGAGGTCGCCCTCCCGCTCGCGGACGTAGCCGTCGACGATCTCCACGGCGGTCCCCGGGTCGAGTTCCGTCGCGCGGTCGGCGCGGTCGTCCCACATCGTCACGCGCACGCGACCGGTCTCGTCGCCCAGCAGCAGGTTCGACACCTTCCCTTCCGACCCGTCGTCGCGGTCGAAGGTGCGGATCGAGTCGGTCTCCAGGACGATCCCGCGGACGTTCACGTCCGATTGCCCCATCGTCAGCGCGTCGACGGTCGATCCCTCGCCCAGCTCCACGTCGATCTCGGCGTCGTCGTCGGGCTCGGCTTTGTCGACGGAGACCTCGAGGCCGTTGTAGCCGTCCTTCGGCCGGCCGGCGATCCGGAGGACCTGGCCCTCTTCGAGTTGGCCCTCGACCACGGACTCGGCCTGCTGGTCCCAGAAGGCCAGCCGGACGGTGCCGGTCTCGTCGGCCGCCTCGACGTTGGCGACGCGGCCGTCCTCGTCCTCGCCGTCCCGTTCGAACGTGCGCAGGTCGCCGATCGAGACCACTTTGGCGAGGAACTTCACCTCCTCCATGCCCGGTTCGATGTCCGCGACGGTGTCGACCTCCCCTTCGTTGAGCTCGTGGGCGAGCAGCATCGCCGCCGTCTCCTCGTCCGCGAGCCCACCCATCTGCTCGACCTTCTGTTCGACGGCCTCGCGGAACTCCTCCTCGGAGACGTCCGTATCGAGATCCGCGTAGACCTCATCGATCGCTCCCATTAGTATAGCCGTTGGCATGGTTGCGCTCCGCTTAAGCGTTGTCGTTGGGCCGCTACCCCGCTCGTGTCGCTCGATTTCGCCGCGGGCGCGACCGTCGCCCTCACCGCCGCTGGGGCCGATTCGACCGCCGCTGTCGCGTTCATAGCCCGGACTGGTCGGGGCCTCCGATATAAAATTCCGGAGGGGGTGTCGGATCGTGTTCGGTCGAGGTGTGGGAGACGCGCGTTCGTCACACGCCGTCGCTCGCGGTCGCGCCCACCCCGGCCGCGGTCACCGAGTCGCCGACGTGACTCGCGTGTCCTCGCCGCCGTGAGCGTGGACGACGACGACTTCGCGAGGGAGAGCGCTGTCGAGCGCAACGGTCGCCTCGTAGTCGATCTCGGTGATACACTGTCCACAGGCCGTGTCCGTGCCGCTCTCGGATTCGGATCCGACGGCGACGGTGAGCGCCCCATCGTCGAGACGCACGTACGAGAGCACGGCAGTGTGACAGGTGTCGATTCCCCAGGTCGTCCCGGTGACCGTCACCGTTCCGCCGTTCTCGTCGAAGGCGACCGAGGCGTCGTCGGTCTCGGTCCCGCATCCCCTATCGGTGACCGCGAGCGACGAGTCCGCCACGCCGCTGGGCGTCGCCGACGGTTCGCTGTCAGGCGTCTCGCTCGCGGTATCTACGGGGGATTCGCTCGGGGTGGCGCTCGGGCCGTCGGTTCCATCGGGGTCGGGTTCGGTGACCGTGTCGTCGGTCCGGTCGGTCGCCGTCGACCGGTCGGTGTTCGCGGGGCCGTCGGACGGCGTATCCGTCGGTTCGTCGGTGTCGTCGGATCCGCCGGTGTCGGTCGGCTGGCCACCCGATCCGTCGGACAGACAGCCGGTCAGGGCGAGCGTGCCCGCGGCGCCGAGGCCGCGGAGGAGGGTGCGTCGCTGCACGACCTGACAGACGACCGTCCTGATAAAGGGCCTTGCCGACGTTCAAGCGATCCTTTGACACTGCCCGGACGGATCGTAACCCCTTTACAATCAACCACGGTACGTAGAAGTGAGTCCGGGTAGGGTAGTGGACTATCCTCTTGGCTTGCGGAGCCAGGGACCGGAGTTCGAATCTCCGCTCGGACGTTCACTTCGTTCACGACCGGCGAGCCCCAGCGCTCGCACCGCTCGCGCTGGACTCCGCTCGGACGTCTTCTTTCCGACGCAACTCGGCGAGTACCGCGTAGCGTGTGCTCGCCCCGGCGAGTGTTTTCAGGGCCGCTTCGACGGGAGCCGCCCGCGAGACCTCAGAGGAACTCGTCGACCAGCCATCCGCCGGCGGCACCGAGCCCGGCGTTGATCGCCAGCGCGATCAGCTCCGCGACGACGATGATGCCGACGAGAACGACGGCGCCCGCGAGCTGACCGATCGCGTCGGCGCCGGCGAGGAGCCCGCCCGCGACGGCAACGAGCAGGGGGACCGACAGCACCCACCCGACCAGTCCGGCCACGGCGCCGATACGCAGGCCGGAGTCACCGTAGAGATACGCCGCGGCGCCGCCGCCCGCGACGGCCGCGCCGGGGATGAACGAGACCAGCGCCGTCACCGCTGCACCGTAGATCGCACAGGCGCGGAACGTCGCGGTCGTGCCGCCCTCGAGAGCGACCCGACGGCGGGTGCGCCGACGCGCGACGACGAACGCCGCGGCGACGGCGACCAGCACGAGGCCGGTCACGGCGAGCCCGGCCGCGAACCAGTCGACGAACGGAACCCCGGCGGTGACGGCCTCCGCGGGCGTCAGTCCGTTCACCTCCACCTCCTCGCTCATGATGATGTCGGTGAGCAGCGCCCGGTCGACGCGGGCGTACATCACGGCGCCCACCCCCGTCAGCGCGAGTCCGATCAGTCCGGTCACGATGCCCAACAGCCAGTCGACCGCCGCCGGCACGGGGTCGCGTCCGTCCGTCGATCCCTCGGTCATCGGTCGACCGGCGTCGTGCGCGGTATCTACGTCCGTCATATCTGCACCGAGGAGCCCCGACCACGTATATCCACAAGCCGCGCTTCCGGACCGGAAGCCCGGCGGATCGTTTAAGTAACTGCACGGAGCGGACCGCGAATTCGCGGGCTTCGGGGTCAGTAGTCGCCGAGGACGCCGAGCTTGCGGGCGCGGCGGGTCGCGACCTCGAAGACGACGTAGCCGCCGCCGAGGTAGACAGCGGCGACGCCGACGAGGACGGCGAGGTCGAAGGGGGCGAACTCCCAGAGGCGGGTCCCGTCGATCATCGCCCGCTGGAGGAGCGCGCTGCCCTGGGCCAGCGGGAGCACGCGCACCCATCCGAGGTCGAAGGCGGGCGCGGAGATCAGCACGATGAACCCGAACTGGAGGAGGTTCAACCAGTTGCCGATCTGCTTGTAGAGGACGGTGATCCCGCCGGCGGCGAAGCCGAGGCCGAGCACGGAGACGATGCTGAGCCCGGCGACGACGACCACGGTGAGCACAGGCACCTGGAGCGCGGTATCCGTGATCGCGAGCATCACCGCCAGGACGAGCGCGGAGGTGAGGAAGGTGCGGACGAGCTTCGCGACGCCCTTCAGCAGCGCGACGGGCGCGAAGCCGAAGGGAGTCATGACGTGGCGTTCCAGCGTGCCCCACTGGACTTCGCTGCCGATGTCGTTGGAGATTGAGGAGTAGGCGCCGACCGAGAGCGTCCAGAGGAAGTAGCCGACGACGATCCCCTCCAGCGAGTCGGTGAGGGCCTGCCCGGCGACCATCTCCCCGCCGTAGAACAGCACGCCGAAGAAAAACAGCGAGATGACGATGCCGCCCACTGCGTTGGCGGGGTACCTGACGAAGATCAGGTACTCGCGGTAGAGCACCTGCTTCGCGAGGTCGGCGTACGTCGCACGCCGGGGCGTGACGCCCGCGTCGAGGCTGGCGTCGCTCATCGGCGGTCTCCCGAGCCCGTGATGTCGACGAAGACGTCCTCCAGGTCCGGCTCGACGGTTCGGACCCGGTCGAGGGTCACGTCGTGCGCGCGGAGCGTCGCCATCAGGGCGTAGAACCCCTCGCTGTCGACGGTCACCTCGATGCGCGCGCCGGGGTCGCGGCGTTCGATCGCGGCGACGGCGAACCGGTCGCGCAGCGTCGCGAGCAGGTCGTCGTCGAAATCCGCGCTGGTGATGTGGATCTCGTGCGCATCGCTCCCGCCGAGCAACGCTTCGACCGTGTCGTCGGCGATCACTCGCCCCTCGGACATGATGACGACGCGGTCGCAGACCGTCTCGACCACGTCCATGTTGTGGCTGGAGAGGACGACCGTCAAGCCCTCGTCGGCTGCGAGGCGGCGCAGTTCTGTCTGGAGGGTGCGCGCGCTCTCGACGTCGAGGCCGAGCGTCGGCTCGTCGAGAAAGACCACGTCCGCGCCGCCGGCGAGGACGCTCGCCAGCGACACCTTCTGTTTCATCCCCCGCGAGAGGTCCCGTACCGCCACGTCGGCGTGGTCCGACAGATCGAGCCGTTCGAGCAGTCGGTCGTGGCGGGCTTGCACGGAGTCGGGGTCGACGCCGCTGATCGTCGCGAAGTAGCGCAGGTTCTCCCGGACGGTCAGCCGCCAGTAGTCGTTGCGCGCGCCCTCCAGCAGCGCGTCGACCCGCGAGTACGCCGCCCGCGGGCGCTCGCGGGCGTCGATGCCGTCGATGTGGACCGCCCCCTCGTCGGGCAGGACCATCCCGAGGATCGACTTGACGAGCGTCGTCTTACCGGCGCCGTTCGGGCCGAGCAGGCCGACGATGGCGCCGCGCTCGATTGAGAGCGACACGTCGTCGACAGCGGTCGTCGCTTCGGGTCCGCTCCCGAATCGCTTGCTGAGTCCCTCGACGGTGACGACCGCGTCGGCGGGCCGGGCGGCCCCCGTGGCGTCGTCGTCTGCGACCCCGTCGCGGTCCGTCGACCGCTCGGCGGCTGTCGTCCCCTGTGACCCGGTTTCGGCGCGGTACTGCGCCGTCGACTCCGGGTCCGCTCTGCCTGTCATCGCCGGTCGTAGGGCCCCGACCGTCAAAAGGGGTCCGCGAGCCGCGGTCCGCGACCGGGCCGAGGGGGTCGCCCTCAGAGATATGTCCCGAGCGCCCGACGCACCGGTATGAAGCGAGTCAGTTTCGACGACGCCGAGACGTACGAACCCGACGAGGGGTGGCGCCGCGCCGCGCTGGCGGGCGACGACGACGTGAGCCTGGAGTACTTCGAGAAGCCGCCGGGCCACACTTCGCCGATGCACGACCACGAGAACGGGCAGGTGTGTCTCGTCCTCGACGGCGAACTGACGGTTCACACCGACGAGGACAGCGAGCGCCTCGAACGGCACGACTCCGTCTGGCTCGACCCCTGGGAGTCCCACCGCGTCGAAAACGAGAGCGGGGAGCCGGCCGTCGGCCTCGACATCTTCGTCCCCGGCCGCTCCTTCGACTTCTGGACCGACCGGGAGGAGTGAGCGGCGGAACCGGCTCGCGGCTGCGGGCGCGAGCCGTCGCGGTGCGTTTATGTCGCGACTCTGTGACCAGTCATCCGATGACACTCCGACACACGTCCATCCGCGTCGCGGACATCGAAGCGACCGTCGACTTCTACGCCGACCTCGTGGACTACGAAGTCCTGCGGGAGTTCGAAACCGACGACGGAACCCGGAACGTCTTCGTCGGCGACCCAGCCGACGAGGACACCGACGACCCCGCCGCGCTCCAGCTGGTCGAGGCCGACGGCCCCGTCGACACCGGCGACTTCGAACACGTCGCGGTCACGGTCGACGACGTGGACGCCGCGCTCGAAGGGCTCGACGACGGCCGCATCGACGACGGCCCGATCACGATGGCGGAGTTCGACTCCCGCGTCGCCTTCATCACCGGCCCGGAGGGCTGGGGCGTCGAACTGGTCGAGGACCTGTAACCGACACCGTCGAGGACGTTTTTGCCCCCTGCAGTCGAAGCCACCGCATGGGCGAACTCGACCACACGGACGACTCCGTCCGAGCGCGCGCGAAGCACGCCTTCTGGGAACGCCACGCGAACCCGTGGAGCGGATGGACACGGACCGTGACGCTCCCGGTGTTGCTGTACGCAGTGGTCCACCGCCGCTGGCGACTGCTCGCGGCGACGGTCGCGTTCACGCTCGCTAACCCGATCCTGTTCTCCCCGCCCGACGACGCCGACGCCTGGATGACGAAGGTGGTGCTGGCCGAGCGCCACTGGCGCGAGCGCGGCGACGAGCTGGGCGCGCTCCAGTTGCTCAACGTCGGGAACGGACTGGCGACCCTGTACGCCGTCTACGCCGCCTATCGTCGCGACGTGGGTGGTGCCACCGTCGCTGGCGCGCTCGCGATGACGCTGAAGTTCGCGTTCGTCGCCGCGCTGGTCCGGCGCTACGAGGACGAGATCGAGTGGCCGACGACGCCGCCCCACGCGCCCGACTCGGTCGCGGAGTGACCGCGACCCGGGCGCCATCCGCCGGATCGGACCCCACGCTTATTGCCGTCTGTTACCAAGTCTCTGGCGTGTCGACCACAGTGCCATCGGAACGACTCGCAGAGTTCCTCTGGGAACGGCACGCCAACCCCTGGAGCGGGTGGACGCGCGTGTTCGCGTTCCCGGTGCTGGTGTACGCCGTCCTGACGCGGCGCAAGCGCCTGCTGGTCGCGGCGGTCGCGGCCATCGCCGTCAACCCGGTCGTCCTCCCTCAGCCCGACGACGCCCAGGCCTGGACCAGTGACGTGATCCAGGCCGAGCGCTACTGGGTCGACCACGGGAACCAGGGCACGCTCCTCCGGTCGCTCGACGCCGCGACGCTGCCGGTGACCGTCGGCGCCCTGTACGCCGCCTACCGCCGCAAGCCGCGGTCGGCCGCCGTGCTGACCGCGCTCTCGATGGCGCTGAAGTTCGCGTTCGTCAACGCGCTCGTCCGTCACTACGAGGCCGCGACCGACGACGGCGCCGATACGACCCAAGTCGGGCCGTCGGCCGACGCGGCCCCCACCGACGACGACGGCCCGTAGGTGTTTTCGCCCCGGCGACCCCACTCGTCGTCATGGACGCGCAGCTTCGGGCGGGCGTCGCCGTCTACAACGCCGGTCACTATCACGCCGCGCACGACGCCTGGGAACAGCGGTGGCTCGCGCTCGACGACGGTGACGACGAGCGGTTTCTCCACGGGCTCATCCAGTTCACCGCCGCTATCTATCACGCCCGGAATCGCAACTGGTCGGGCGCGACCGGGCTCGCCGAGAGCGGCGGCGAGTACCTCGCCGACCTCCCCGCCGACTACCGCGGCGTGAACGTCGAGACGGTCCGCGAGTCCCTCACCGCGCTCGAACGAGACCCCGAGCGGGTCGAGCGGGCGCCCGCGCCTGCGCTCACCTACGAGGGAAACTCGCTCGCGCTCGCGGACCTGGACTTCGACGCGAGCGCCGTCGCCGCCGCGGTGCTCGCCGAAGACCTGGGCTACGACGAGGGCGTGATCGAGCGGGCCGTCGAGTACGCCCGCGCGGACCTCGATTCGGGCGACGAGGGCAGCCAGTTCGTCACGTTCGTTCTCGACTTCGTCCGCGACCCCGACAGCCGGCCGATCGTCGCCCAGCGACTGTCCGAACACGTCGACCGGCGGGAACACCGCGAGGCCGACGTGGACGGACTGTTCGAGGAGCGGTGAGCGGCCACGGTGGTCGGTGTGCCATCGTCGATGGGCTTGTGTCGGTGGCGGCCTAACGGTCGCGCATGGAATCCAACGTCGGTGGTCGCGACCGCTTCGCCCGTGGTATCGTCGCGGTACTACTGACCCTCGTCGCGGTGAAGGCGCTGGCCAGCGGCAAGCGCTCGCGGGGCCTCCTGCTCGGCGTCGCCGCGCTCGGGCTGGGCTTCAACACCGTGACCTGCTTCTGCGGGGTCAACCAGGCACTCGGTATCGATACGACGAGCGAGTGAGCTAGCGGAACCGCGCGACGACGGGTATCGGCCCCGGATCGTCGGTCTGTCGCCGACCCAGGAGATAGCCCGTCAGGGCCCCGAACGGCAGGAAGAAAATACCGATAAAGACCATCCCGACCGTCCCGGTGAGGAGCGCGAGTCCCAATGCTTCCAGTATGATCGTCCTTGATAGCGACAGCGCACTCCGTTGATCGATGAGAACTACGACTGGGATTAGGAGCGTGAGCGCAGCCCAGATCGTGAGCGCGCCCGCGATAGCACCGCGAACCGGGATCGGCCAGCGGTCGAACCGAGTGACGACCTGCGACCAGCCCACCGCACCGACGAGCGCGGTGAGGACAGTCGCGGCGACGATGACGGTCGCATATAACTGCTGATCGGGGTTCGGCACCGTCAGTACCTTGCTGACGGCCCAGAGTGAAGAGACGACCGCGCCGAGCGTCCCGAACGCGACGCCCGCTGCCCGTGCGTCGTCGGCCACAGCGTTCATCGGTTGGATATGATGGCTCTACATAAAGACTCTACCGACGACATCCGACGACGGGACAGAATCGACGAGCGAGAACGGCCGGCACTCCGCGAAACGCTCGCTCGCGTCGTCCGTCCGACACCACCGACCGCGGCCTGACGACGATCGAACTCCGACGCCGCGGGCTGAATCGGGCGCTCGGTATCGATACGACCGCGGAGTAGCGTTCCCAGGCTACCGCGGAACACCTGCTACTCCGTGACCAGATCTCTGATCTCGTCCGCGAACTCCTCCGGCCGCTGGATGTTTCGCATCTGTACTTCGAGGGATCGGCCCTGCCCCGATGCGACGAGTACGTTCCCGAGCCCGGCCACCGTTTCGAGAAACGACTTCCGTTCCTGAACGCCGCGGATCTTGGTACGAGGAACCTCCTGACGCACCAGTGATAGAAATCTATACTCCTTCAGGACTCGCTCCGTCGTCACGTAGTACGTCGTCAGCGTGTTGGTCCAGTAGGTGTACACCCCGACCGAAAAGAGATAGAGCCCGATAATCAGGGTGAACGTCGGGTACAGGTACGGGACGTACGTGAAATACAGCAAGTATACGGTCACGATCAGCAACGGCAATCCGAGTCCGATCTTGGCAGTAGCGACTCGCTGGGTCGGGTGTCGCTTGGCCACGATCGCCTCGTCGCCGTTAGTCCGCAGTTCGCCCGGCGAGATGAGGTGGACGTACACGCCGACGGTGATGATGAACAGACCGAAAGCCGCGAACGGAAGGCCGACTACGGGCGGATACTGTTCCTGCCCGAGATACAACCAGGCCCCGGCACCGACGAACGGCAGGCCGAACACCGCACTCCAGAGAGCGGGTAGTCCGCGCGCCATCTCAGTACCCTCGAATCATCTGATGGACGATCCCGGCAACCGAGAGAGCGAACCCCCCGACGGTGAGGAAGAACGGGTCCTCGAGTGGCCCCAAATTCGTCGCTCCTTCGCCGTTCGTGACGAACCCCCGAGTCCGATCGGTCGATACCGGCGTACCGGTAGCCGTGGCCGTCGCTGGCCGTCCGTTACCGGTAGTGGCCGTCTCGGGCGCGTTCGTCGTCGCTGTTGCCGTCTCGGTCGGCGCGGCAGTTGCANGGTAGCCGTCTCCGTGGGCGTGAGAGTCGGTGTTTCGGCCGGTACGGGGGTGGCCGTTTCGTCTCGGTGGGACTCGGAGACGGTCGCGCCCTCTCCGACCTGAAACACTATCGTCTTGGGCCCGTCCACCAGAACGCGTTTCTCCATCGTGAATGAGCCGCTGTCGTCGATCGGAATCGAGATCTCTGCATTGACGCTCTCGGCGAGTTCGATCCCGCTCGCGACCGCTCGCTCGATGTAGGCCCAGCCGTCACCGCGAGTGTAAAACGAAGACGTCCCGGTACCGGACCCGCGGTGACGAGCAGTACATTCTGCGCCCGCAACGGGCTCGCCGTTCGAATCGAGCGCTCTGTACTGCACAAGATGCCCTTTCGGAACGCTGAGGTCGCCGAGGTCCGTATCGCCGCCGGACGTCGTTTCGTGTCCGAACCCGTAGACGTGCGGCACACCGTTCTTTACCGGGTCTATGAACGTACTCCGATTGCCTTTGTACATCACGAGATCGGTCTCGGAGTTCGAGGCCACTTCCGCGCTAAAACGACCGTCTTCGTCGGTGTACGTGTCAAAATCCGATCTCCCGTAACCTCTGATAATCCGTTCCGCGATCGGGTCACCATCGTGGGCGACTAGCCGGCCGGTAAGTGTGACCGCACCGTTCGCGACGCCGGTAGCATGGAATCCGCCGGCACAGGCGATACCCGCAGTTCCCACGGAACGGAGGAAGCCCCGCCGACCCACGTCTGACATGCCAGATACATTCGGATTATGTGCAATAAAACCAGCTACACGATAGGACAGACCACGTCGACTCCCCCTATCTGGCTGCGCTCGATCCGTTTCCGAGAACTATCAGATCTCGCCTGGGCCAGAAGATAGACGCTCCGAGACGTGCCCGCCGTGACCTGTTTCTGCGGGCTGAACCGGGCGCTCGGTATCGACACGACGAACGAATGAGCGAAAACAAGCGTTATCCGTCTGTTCGCACACGTATCGGTGTGCCCACTTGCCGGAACTGCGACGCCGTCGTGACGAAATCGTACGTGCGAGTGTTCGCGCCGAACGGGATGGAGCGACCCCGCGTCTGCCCGAACTGCGAGGACAAGACCCGCGACAAGGGCGACGTGCGAACCAAACGCAACTGAACGCCGGTCCCGCGGTCGTCGACCGCGACCGGCGTCGGGAGTCTTCTCGGTCCGCGTAGCCCTCGGTCTCCCGGCTTCGGGAGTTCGCTGCGAACGCGGTAGGCCTCGCCGCCGAGCCGTCAGGACCGCCGCGTGGCTGCGACCGCCGCGAGCAGGAGCGCCGCGACCGTCACGCCGAGACCGAGGCCGGCTCCGGACCCGCTGGCCGTCGTGTCTATCAGGTCGCTCTTCTCCTGCACGTCTGGGTCGTTCGGCGCGTAGTCCTCCGAATCGATCACGCCGTCGCCGTCGCTGTCCTGGATGTCGTCACCGCCGCTCGCAGCCGTCGGTGCGACTGTCGCATCTCCGGTGGCACCCTCGTCAGTGACCGTCTCGGTCGCGGTGGGCGTCTCGGTCGCGGTTGGCGTGGGCGTCGGAGTCGGCGTCGCGGTCGGCGTCGGCGTGGGCGTCGGAGTCGCAGTGGGCGTCGGCGTGGGCGTCGGAGTCGGCGTCGCCGTGGGCGTCGGCGTCGAGCCGTCGGGCGCGGGGTACCACTGGTGTTCGTTGTTCTGACTGATCGTGAAACTCCAGTTGTACTCGCCCTGGAATCCGCCGTCCTCGAACAGGCGGAGACAGACGCTGTCGTCGTCTTCCGCGTACATCTTGAACGAGGCGTTCTCGGTCGGATCCGAACGGGTGTAGTAATCCGCATCGTCCCGGTACTCTTCGATGTTGTGTAGTTCAGTCACCGAGGCATCCGGGGGGAAATCGAACGTGAGCCGCCGTTCTTCGTCCCCGACGTTCTGGTGAAAGACAGTCACCGCGAAGTAGTCGCCTTTCTCGGCCTGGAAGTTGAGCGCGTCCGAGTCGTCCGGTGAATTTATTTCGTCACCGACACCGACCGCGTTCGCATCGTACTGCTGTTCCAACTCCTCGATGCTATACGGCGTGTAGTCGCAGCTGTCCGAAATCCCGTCCTCGTCCGCCTGCACCGCCGCCGGCGTGCAGGCGACCAATAGTACCAACAAGACGACAGGCCAGAGTCCCTTCATTCGCTTTGACCATTCAAATCCGGGATGTAAAGGCTTCCGAAACAATCACTTTTCTCTCATACTCGCGACGACGGTGTGCGTTCGTCCGGTTCGACGCCCGAGAAGCGAACGGGGGTCGGCCGGAAACGGTGGTCGCTACGCCTCGCGCTCGTAGTCGGCGACGTGCTCGTCGGCGTCCCACTCGGCGGAGTTGTCCTGGGGGTCGTAGCCCAGCGCTTCTTTCGCGCGCTCCAGCGAGTAGTACTTCCTGTCGTTGTCGGAGACACCGACAGACTCGCTCCGCTCGTCTGTCGAGCCCTCGCTCGCTTCGCTCGCGAGGATGCCGTAGACGGTCTCGAAGCCGATCGCCAAGGAAAGAGGTGGAATTACTCCACGTCGGCGACGCGTTCATTGACGTCCCACTCGGCGGAACTGTCCTGTGGGCCGTAGCCCAGCACCTCGCGGGCGACCTTTAGTGAGTAATACTTTCGCATGAAGCCATACAGATATTCAGTCAACGCTAATAGATTGTTTTGTAGATTCCATCATCTGGTTGGTATAGGTACCCATCCATCATCAATTCTTTAAGAACGTTTTTAATTCTATTTTCACTCATGCCCTGATTTTTTGCAATCGGAATTATGTCATCTTTTGGAACAGGTTCTTGATTTTCATTCTGGACATCTTTAATAATACTGAACAGTAAACGTTCCTCAGGAGTTAATGATTCTATCTGGGATTCCTGAGAAGACGAGATTCTATTGCCACTTCCTGGCATAGATTTAAAATCCAAGTCCATCATCCCACTCTCTAACTTTTCCATTCTGTTGTCCAGTCTATACATAGTCTGCAATATCTCAGCAAGATTCTGATCTGCTGGATCTGCGCTTTCACGCAAAGACTGCATTTCCGCTGACTCAGAAATCGGGTTATCAAACTCTGTGTCTTCGTCTTCTATTGACTCTAAATGTCCACGGATTTGTTCTCTCGTTTGATCGGCTTCGTCTACTTTCAATCCGTATTGAATGGTTCGTAAGTCAGATATGTCGAACGGGATCGATTCTGTTGATTTAATGAGTTGGATATACGGTTCGCCAGTTGCATGTCTCACCGCCAATTCGTAGAAGACATTTGGATTATGCCCTGTCAAGTCTGCTACTACCAGTTCACTACCAACTGTCTTTTGAATTACTTGACTTGTAATGCTACCCGGTTGGTCCATTTGATCTGCTCTCGTTACGGAATATCCGTAGTCAGACACAGCCTCCTTTACGATATATTCCATTACTTTATTTGAGCGCTTGCGGACTTCGCTTCCCTCATCGCCGATAGGTGCAATAAAGAAGCACTCTTTGTTCTCGTTCATAATTGATTAGAACTCTGTAGCTTAATGTTTAAATTTGATTCATCCTCCACCACTCGAATCCGGGATTATCCAAAGAGTGGTCGGAAATAACAAATTAATGTCAATAAAATCGCCTTTGCATTCATCATTCTATGTTCTTCAGTATCATTTTTGAATCAGTTACTTCATCAGATTGGATAATGACTTCTGAACTACCGCAAGAACAACGACCCTCCAGCCCCGATACGAGTGAACCGCCAGATGGCGACCACCCACCGGCACGCCATGTATAACTACGAAAGCAGGGTGTCATCAGAGTGGGCTGTAGACGGGGTTATTCGGCACCGTTTTGCGCCTGTAGGAAAATAGAAATCCCTTCGTTTAGGCACTCTACCGCTCGTAGTCGGCGACGTGCTCGTCGGCGTCCCACTCGGCGGAGTTGTCCTGGGGGTCGTAGCCCAGCGCTTCCTTAGCACGCTCCAGCGAGTAGTACTTCCTGTCGTTGTCGGAGATGCCGTAGACGATCTCGAAGTCGTAGTCGGCTTCGAGCGCACAGCGGTGGATGCGGGCGCAGTCGGGGTAGGAGAGCCACATGGCCTGGCCGCGCTCGTAGTCGATCGGGGGGTGACCGCGGGTGAGGTTGCCGATGCGGACGTTGCACACCGAGATGCCGTGTTCGTCGTGGTAGTACCGACCCAGCACCTCGCCGGCGGCCTTGGAGACGCCGTAGTGGTTGCCGGGGCGGGGGAACTCCGTGCCGTCGAGTCGGTAGTCGTCGCCTTCGCGGTACATCTCGGGGGTGCGCTCGTCGGTCTCGTAGGCGCCGACGGCGTGGTTCGAGGAGGCGAAGACGAACTTCTCGACGCCGGCTTCGACGGCGGCCTCGTACATTTTCTCGGTGCCGTCGATGTTGTTCGACAGCACGGAGGGCCACGGCGCGCTCGGCCGCGGGTCGCCGGCGAGGTGGATGACTGCTCCCACGCCGTCCATCGCCTCGGCCACTATCTCCTCGTCGGTCACGTCCCCGATGCGGTACTCGTGGTCGGGCTCCTCGTCCGGCGGGCTGTGGAGGAGCAGTTGCCACTCGTACTCGTCGGCGAGTCCCTCCAGCACGGCCTGCCCGACGCGGCCCCCTGCACCTGTGAGTAAGACCGGCTCGTCCATTCAGGTGTATCCTTGCGACCGGTCAGTAAGTAAGATGCGGATCCGATCCCATCTTTTTCGGGGCGGGGTTTCCTCGCGAGCCTTTGGCTCGCTGCGGGGAACCCCGTCCGCAAAAATATAGGTGAAAAA
The DNA here is from genome assembly GCF_000337455.1 of Halosimplex carlsbadense 2-9-1. Classification (GTDB taxonomy): domain Archaea; phylum Halobacteriota; class Halobacteria; order Halobacteriales; family Haloarculaceae; genus Halosimplex; species Halosimplex carlsbadense. The sequence continues at coordinate 246,193 of NZ_AOIU01000013.1, forward strand.
GCGCGGCTCGCTCGCTTCGCTCACTCGCCGCGAAGAACCGCGCGCCACTGGCGCGCGGATTCGATGGAGGGTGTGGACCGAGCAGCCCGGTCGCTATCGAACCGAGCCGTCACGACCCTGCCGTCACGTTCGCGGCCCAGCCCGGTCGCTCGACGTCGGTGCTCCCCACGTCGGAGAGGGTGTAAGACTTCGTGACTCGCCGGGTGGCGTACTCGGTCCAGACGAAGTCGTACTCGTAGTGGCGGATGACGCCGTCTTCGTCGATCAGGATCGTCGCCGAGAACTCCTCGAACCACGAACTCACGTTCTCGCCGCTCGCCCACGAGTCGGCCAGCGCGTCGAGGCCGGCGGCCTCGTACCGCATCACCGGACGGCCCCGGAACGTCTCGACGCCCTCGCGCTCGAAGGTGGCGTCGATCGCGGCGAAATCGTGTTGGTTCCCGGTGGCGTTGTTGAAGAAGCCACGCCAGAGATACTCCTCGTTCGATTCGTTGAACACCGCGAAGCCGAAGGCGGGCCGTACGGTCGTCTCGCCGTCTTCCCGCCACATCTCGTAGGTCGTGTTCCCGTTCGAATAGTACGTCACGTTACCGCCCAGGAAGTACCCATTGCCACGTGCGAGGTACTGTGAGTCGTTGGGGTCGACGAAGTAGCTGAACGTGCTGTTCTCGTACGTGTAGTTCCTCTCGGACGGGCGGAGCACACGATCCTTCTGGGTCCGGTCGGTCGAGAGCGTGAAACTCGTGTTCCCCATCGCGGCCGCGTGTCGTTCGAACACCGACTGGTCGATGGCCGACGCGTTCGGGAACTCGTCGGGGGAGACGTCGGGCGCCGGTTCCGTTCCACCGGCGCCCGGAAGTCCGGCACATCCCGCGACGAGGAGGAGGGCGACGACGATCGCTGGGAGGGGGGACGCTCGCATGGGTGAAGGTTCAGTCCACTGACGGTTAAGTCGAGGGGTGACTCCGTCGACCGGACAGCGTGCGATACCGCCCTCCCGCGGTGCTATGTCTCCCGGACGAACCGGTCCCGAACCGATTGCGTGTCTGTGAGCCGGACCTGTCGCCGCGTGGTCGATAGCCATTACTCCCACGGGACCGAGCGTCCGGTATGGACGCCACGGACGCCCAGACCGCTTGCTTCGAGGCGGGTATCAAGTTCGGGACGCTGTACCACCAGTTCGCGGGGACGCCGGTCAGTCCGGACAGCGCCGACAGCCTCGCCCGCGCGATGGAGGAGGCAATCGAGAACCAGCCCTACTGCGAGTCGGTCACCGTCGACGTGCTGGTCGAGGAACTCGAAGCCGAGCTGGCCGACTCGGCGGCCGACTACACGGAGCTGACCGGCCGGTTCGTCGAGGTCGAGATGACGATCGACTACGAGGGAACGGAGGTCCGGACCCGGATGGATATGCAGGACGGCTATCCGTTGATGCGCGTCGAAGACGTCTCCCCTGACGCCTGACCGTCGGACTCCCCGGGAGTGGTTTCGGGGACGGCGACGCGTCGAATCGACCACGGGAGATATGTGACTGGGCTGAGAACCGGCTCGGTATGTCTCTCGCCGCCCTGGACGACATCACGGACGCCATCGAGGCGACCAAGCGGTTCCTCACACCGGTCGACCGCGTGCGGTGGTTTCGGCTCGCGGTGGTGATGTTCTTCGTCGGCGGCGCCGGGCTCTCCGCCCCCGGTGCGCCCACCGCGGGGTTCGGTGGCGATACCGACCCCGCCGACCCGGCACCCGGCGCTCCCGGCGGACCGGACATCACGCCCGAGATAACGCCCGAACTGGTAGTGCTGATACTGGGGATCGCCGCTCTCGGACTCGCCGCCTTCCTGCTGTACTCGGTGGTCGGCGCGACGATGGAGTTCGCCTTCGTCGCCGCGCTGCGCGACGAGGAGGTCAGGTTGCGCCGCTCGGTCGCCCGGTACTGGCGGCGCGGGCTCCGGCTGTTCGGCTTCCGGCTGGCGGTCTGGGTGATTGGGATCGCGGCGGCCGCGGCGATACTGCTGGGGACGGGTGCGGTGCTCGGCGGGTGGCCGCCGACCGTCTGGAGCGACGGGACGATCCTGACCGTGGTGGTCCTCGCGATCCCGGTGTTGGGCCTCGGCGTCCTGATCCTCGGGACGCTGCTGGGCTTTACCACCGTCTTCGTCGTCCCGGTGATGCTCGCGGAGGACCGGGGCGTCCTCTCGGCCTGGCGGCGCTTCTGGGGGACGCTGACCGCCGAGCCCCTGGAGTTCCTCGCGTACCTCGTCCTCTCCTTCCTCCTCGGTATCGGCGTCTCGATAGCCGTCGGTTTCCTGCTCGTGTTGTTGCTGATCGCGCTGGCCGTCCCGTTCCTGATCGTCGGCGCGCCCATCGGGGTCGCCCTCGTAGCGGCGGGCAGCGGGACCGCGGTCGGGGGGTTGATACTCGTCCTCGTGTTGCTCTACGGGCTGCTCGTCCTCGTCGGCGCGCTGCTGATCCAGGTCCCGTTCCAGACGTTCCTGCGCTACTACGCGCTGTTCGTCCTCGGCGACGTCGAACCCGACTTCGACGTGATTCCCGACGCCCGCGCGGCCGTCCGCACCGACGGCGGCGATGGCGGAGACGACCACGGCGGACCCGCGGGCGTCGCAGCGGGCGACGACGGACGGGACCGACCGGGCGACGGCGACGCGGACTCGAACGGCGGCGAAACGGGCGCCGACGACTGGAACGTCGACCGCGAGGGCCGGGACGGTGACGACGACCAGTGGTAGCGTCGCCCGCTTCGCCGCGATCGATACCGGCGGATCGTAACTGAACGGCCGGGTCGGCGTGCTGGCGTCGTTCGTCCGCTGTATCCGCGATCTTCACTTTCAGTTCCAGGCGTGTTTTTAAACCGGACGGGGCCGAAGGGAGAGACATGAGTCAAGCGACCTTCGACGACGACCTGTTCGAGGACGCGGCCAGCGAGATGCGCGAGGACGTGGAAGCGAGCCTCGACGAGGCCCGCGCGGCGCTCCCCGAGGCCGACGCGATCTGGGACGTGGAGGCCGACAACACGCTCGGCGTGCTCAACGCGCTCCGGTCGGCGCTGGACGTCGAGGACGCCGAGGACCACCTCGTCGACGCCAAGAAGTGGTACACGATGGGCGAGCGCGCCGACGCCTTCGAGGACGCCGACGACCTCGCCGAGGAGATCGAGGCGGTCGGGGACCTGATCGAGGACGTGACCGAGGCCCACGAGGAGGTCAGCGACCTGGCGAGCACCGTCCCCCAGCTCCGCAGCGCATTGGAGGAGTTCGAGGCCGACGACGAGGCCGAGGGAAGTGACGAGGGAGAGTCCGAGGCCGACGCCGACGCGGACGCCGAGGAAGCCGAGGCCTGAGGCGCGTCGCGTCCCCTGTCGCCGTGGTTCCCGGTCGTCACTCCCGATCAGCGCCGCTCGGGTCGCGACACGTCACGGGCCGCGACTTCGTCGAGTAGCGCCGCCAGTTTCTCCGCCGCGCGCTCGCGCAGCCACTCGCCGAGCGCCTCGCTCCCGTCGCGGGGGTCGCCGACCGTTCCGTTCTCCGAGAACTCCGCCGAGTCGTACGCGAGGTTCGCGCCGCCCACCCACTCGCCCCAGCCGTCGGCGGCGCCCGCCGCGGCGTCGTCGAGGCGCTCCTCGCGGATCAGGTCGGGACTCACCGCGCGCACGAGGGCGGTTTCGACGGGGCCACCGTGACCCATCCTGATCGCGTCGATGTCGACGGGCGGCGCGTCGGGGTCGCCGGTCCAGTCCCGGTCGAGGTCGACGGCGTCGAACCAGGTCAAGGGGACGGCGTAGGCGTCGTCGTGGCGCGTGATCCGTCCGCAGACCTCCCGAAGCGGCGCGACGTTGCCGCCGTGGCCGTTGACGACGACGACGCGGTCCCAGCCGTGGTGGGCCAGACTGGCGACCGTCTCGCGGACGTAGTCGCGAAAGGTGTCCTCGCTCACCCAGAGCGTCCCCGCGAACTGGCGGTGTTCCTCGGCGACGCCGACCGGGACCGTCGGCGCGACGACGACCTCGCCGTGGTACGCCTCGACACCGGCGTCGGCCACGGCCTCGGCGGTCAGCGCGTCCGTCCCCAGGGGCGCGTGCGGGCCGTGCTGTTCGGTGCTGCCGACCGGCAGGACGGCCAGGTCCGTCTCGACGGCGTCGGCCTCGGGCCACGTCGATGTCGAGAGATGCATACCGGTCGCTCGCGACGCCGACGGTTAAGCGATACGGCCGCGTGACCGCCGTGGTCGGCCGACTGGGGGCGCAGGGTTCGGTGGCGCGTCGTCGCGACCCGCGGCCCGCGTCGTCGGGCGGCCACGAACTTATTTCGCCAGCGCCCCTAGCCGACGCCATGGCAGACGACACGGGTGAGACCGACCCGTCGGCCCTCCAGGCGCGGATCGACGCTGGGGCGTCCGTCCGCGTGCTCGACGTCCGCGACCGCGACGAGGTCGAGCAGTGGCGCCTCTCCGGTCCGAACGTCGCCCTCACGCAGAAGCCGTACAACCGTTTCCTCCAGGCCAAGATCACGGACGACCTGGCGAGCTTCCTCGGCGACGTCGACGGCGAGGGGCCGATCACCGTCGTCTGCGCCCGTGGCGAGGCCAGCGCCGAGGTCGCGCGGGCGCTGTCCGACGCCGGCTTCGAAGCGCGAAATCTGGCCGGCGGAATGGAAGCGTGGGCGCGACTGCTGCTCGCCGCCGAGGTCGAGGGGGTACTCCCCGACGCGCCCGACGCGACGCTCGTCCAGTACCGACGGCCCTCCAGCGGCTGTCTGGGGTATCTGCTCGTCGCCGACGACGAGGCGGCAGTCGTCGACCCGCTACGGGCGTTCACCGACCGGTACGTCGCCGACGCGGCGGACCGGGGCGCAGAGATAACGACCGTCGTCGACACGCACGTCCACGCCGACCACGTCAGCGGCCTGCGGGCGCTGGCCGACGCGACGGGTGCGACGCCGGTGCTGCCCGCGGGGGCCGTCGAACGCGGTGTGGCCTACGACGTGGAGACGGTGACCGATGGCGAGCCCATCACGGGAGGCGAGGCCGCCCTGACGGCCGTTCACGCGCCGGGCCACACCACCGGCATGACGGCCTTCGCGGTCGGCGACGCCCTATTGACCGGCGACAGCCTCTTCGCCGACGGCGCGGTCGGCAAAGCCGACCGCGGCGGATCGAGGCGGCGGAGCCGCCTCGCAGGCGTCGCTCGCCCGGACCTGGAGGAGGGCGCCGCCGAGGCGCCCGCGTTCGCCCGCGAACTCTATCGGACGCTCACCGAGCGCTTCGCCCGCTTCCCCGACGAGACGGTCGTCGCGCCGGGCCACCACGGCGAGAACGCCGTCCCCGGCGACGACGGTGCGTTCACGGCGCGGCTGGGTGAGTGCCGAGAGTTGCCGGTGTTCGAGCTGAGCGAGGCCGCGTTCGTCGAGCGGATCACCGAGCGGACGCCGCCGCGGCCGGCCAACCACGCCGAGATACTCGCCGTCAACCTCGGCCGGGAGTCCGCCGACGACGAGGCGGCGTTCGGACTCGAACTCGGGCCGAACAACTGCGCGGCCGCGCCGGCCGACGACTGAGACCGACGGCTCAGAACGGGAGTTTCTCGCGGATCTGACCGATGAACGAGTCGTCGTCGGGGTCGACGGGACCGACGACGCCGTCCTCGGGGACGATGAGTGTCCGGTGGTCCTCCTGGTGGGCCTCGATGAGTCCGTCCTCCTTCAGCTCGGCCAGCGCGGCCTCCAGGGCGTCGATGTCGACCTCGACTCGTGACCGGAGCTCGAAGACGGTCATTCCCTCCTCGCGCCGGTCGGCCAGCGCGTCCAGGACCGCGACCTCGACCTCGTCGCGGTCGCGGTACTCCGGTTTCGCCTGCATACCAGTCCCTTCGGCTGGCCGGGTCTTACGTGTATCCCCCGAGACGGCGGTCGCGACGCCGCCGCTCGGGCGTGTCGGACCGCACGACTGCTCGGCGTTCGGACAAACAGCACGCTTATGGTTCGGAGGGGTCGAACACGTGGTAATGAGTATCAAGTGTTCGCTCCTGGGACACAGCTTCGGCGAGACGACCGTCGAGCGGGAGCGCGAGGAACAGGGGACGGAAGTCGTCATCACCATCACCGAGATGGAGACCTGTTCCCGGTGCGGCGAGACCCGCGTGGTCTCGGAGAACAAGGAAGTGACGACCCTCGAAACGCCCGAGGGCGGCGCCGACGAGTTCGAGGCCACGCCGGGTGAGGGTGCCGACGACACCGCCGACGTGGTCGACGCTGGGGAGGCCACCGACGGTGCGGAGTCGACCGGGGCGGGGGACCCGGCCGCGAGCGGTGACGAGGTCGGCGCCGACGACGGGGGAGCCGGCGGGAACGACGCCACGGACGCGGTCATCCTCGACGACGACGCCACCGACGAGTCGTCCGCCCAGGCCGAGGCCCGCGGGGCCGAGACGACCATCCCCGACGCCGAGGACGGCGTCGCCGCCGAGGCCGAAGTCGACGCCGACGAGGACGACGCGGTCATCATCGGCGACGCCGAGGGCGACGACCGCGACCCCGGCGAGTGGCCCGACGAGGAGGACGAGGCCGAGGCCGACCACTCCGCCGGTGACGAGGGGGACGACGGCGACGACGGCGACGCGCCCGCCGACGGTGACGTGACCGCCGACGAGCCGGCGTCGGACACCGAAGGCGAGAGCCGCGAGCCCGGGGAGTGGCCCGACGAACCGTCCGACCCGGCGGAACGCGCCGGCGAGACCGCCGAGGTCGAGATCCTCGGCGGCAGCGACGACGGCGACACCGGGACCGACCCGGACGAATCGGCCTCCGAGGACGGGGCCGGCGGTCCCGACCTCGCCGACGCGACGGCCTCCGGAGGCCCTGCGACCGGCGAGAGCGACGGAGCGAGCGGTGACGTGGCGAGCGACGACGGCGCAGCCGGCGCCTGGCCCGAAGAGGAGGACCCTTCGGCCGGCGCCGAGTCGATGGGCGATTGGCCCGAGGAGACCAAGCGCGACCGGCCGACGGATCCGGGCGCCGCCGGGCCGTCGCTCGACGGCGAGGAGACCCCGTCGATCACCGTCCCCGAAGGGACGTTCAAGTGCTCGGAGTGCGACTTCTCTACGGAGGCCGACGCCACCTCGTTGCGCGCCGGCGACTTCTGCCCCGAGTGTCGACGCGGGACGCTCCTCGAGCACGCTGACACCGTCGCCGAGGAGTGATCGGGGCGCCGGTCGCGGCGCTCGCTGTGGCGACCGCCACGCGGAGCTACGGTTTCGTCCGGCGATAGGCGGGGCGCCGGCTCCGCGCGCTCGAAAAAGGTAAGAACGGTGCTCGCAAAGGGTCGGCCATGCGGGAGTACAAGATGCGCCGGGGAGAGCACCTCGAAGAGCGTATCGAAGACATGGAGGCGACGATCGAGGACTACTTCGGACCCATCTCGACCACCGAGGAATTCAAGGGGAGTGACCTGCACGTGGTCGAGGACCCCGACAATCCGGTGTTCACGCGCATCACGGCGGGGACGGTCGAGTACAGCGGGAAGAAAGACAAGCTTGCGGTCGACTTCGAGGAGCGGCCCGCCGAGGAGGTCATCGCGGCGGGCGAGGCCGACGCCGCGGCCGACGCCGTCGACGCCAAAAACGATTTCCTCCTCGAAGCGACCGGCCGCGACGCCAAGAGCCGACGCGACTCGATGAAACGCTCCGTCGAGGACAGCCCCGACGAGGCCGACGAAGTCTGATTCGTTCTCACCGTTGCGAACGCACGCGGCAAGGCTAAATACGGCTGTGACGTAGTGTCACACATCGCCCGCCCGGAGGCGAGCACGAAGTATCCCGGCCTGAGCCGCCGGAACTGTGGCCATGGGTAGGGCCACTCCACAGTTCCTGTCCGAACCACCTCACACGAGGCGGTCACAATCGGAATCCGGCGGTTCCGGTAAATGCTTTCTGGCACCTGACAGCACCGAGAGAGAAATCCCCGTCGACCGGCGGGCCGTCCCCAGCGACCCGTCGGTCGCGAACGCGGTGGCCGGCGCGGGGTCCGCGGGAACCGAGCGGTCGACGACTCCGGCGGCGAGTTACTGGCCCAGCGGGTCGCGGTTGATGGCGACGCCGTGGGGCGTGATGATGAGCTGGTCGTCGCCCTTCTGAGCGATATCGCCGCCGACTTCGTTGGCGACCTGCTTGAGCTCGTCCGTGATGTGCTCCATCGTCCGGTCCTGTGTCGTGTGGCGCGTGATGTCGGCGATCACCACGTCGCCGTCGTAGACGGCGTCTTTGATGTCGATAACGTCCTGTTTGTCGCCGATCTTCGCGATCCGGACCTGTCGGGAGGCCGCTGTCGCCCCCGCGTCGACGCCGTCGCTCTCGATCTCGACGTAGTCCTCTTTGTGCCGGCTACCTCCGGACTCCCCGAGGATCTTACTCATAAGTCCCATACACTCTCTCCCGGTCGCTGTCCGTTTGTATTTTACGTCAGACATCCCTCACCGACCGGACACTCGTCGGACGCGGCCCCGTAGGGGGCGCCACCGCCGGGCCGCCCCGAGTCGGCTCGGGCCGCCTCGGGCTACCGCGGACCGCCCTGGGCCGCCCCGGACCGGATCGCAGGCGGGGCGTTCCGGACGGGAGGCGCTCAGTCGTCGTCGCCAGCCGAGCGGTCGTCGACCGTCACGTCGCCGGCGCTGGGGCTGTCCCCGCCGTGGGGCGTCTCGCGCCGGCGGACGGTCGCCGAGTGGACCGTCTCCGTCGCGTCGTCGATGACGATCACTTCCCCCGGACTCGCGGGTAGCCGCTCGGTCAGCGACTCCCCCATGTACGTCGGCTGGGCGGCCTCCAGGGCCGCCAGGTCCGCTTCGGAGGTGAGCCGGTGGGAGAAGACGATATCCGACTGGGAGACGGCGACCTCCGAGACGGCGCTGGGGCGCTGGGTGGCCAGCACGAGGCTCACGCCGGGTGCGCGTCCGCGCGTGAGGATGGTTTCGAGCGCCGCCTCGCCGACGCCCCCGAAGAACGTGTGGGCCTCGTCGACGAGGAACCACGGGAGCCGCGGAATCTCCCCGTCGACCCGGGCGCGATACAGCGCCTCGCCGATGCCCCGAACGACGGCGTTCATCGGCGCCGAGTCCAGCCCCGACACGTCGACGACCGTCACCGCGCCGCTGCCCAGTTCCCGGGCGTCCATCCCCTCGGGGTCGAAGACGCCCCACGAGTCGGCCAGGTCGAGGTGGTTGACCGCCGCGCGCCTGTCGACGCCCGGCGCGTCGGTCGCCTCGATAGCGTCCCGCATGTCCGGGAGCGTCGACTCGTTCCGGGCGGCTCGCCAGACCAGCGCGCCCGCCCCGCTCTCGGGCGACAGATCCAGCAGCGCGCACCACGACCGGGGGTCGAGCGTCGTCGCCGCGATCCGCGGGTCGTCGATCACCTCGGCGGGGACGGGGTCGCCCTCGGCGGGCTCGCCCAGGGTCGGGAACACGCCCATGGGGTCGGCGACGACGGGCGCGACCCCGTCGGCCCGCGCGAGCGCCTCGGCGAGGACGCCCAGCGTGTAGGACTTCCCGTACCCGCGCTTGCCGACGATCAGCGTCGCGTGCGGGCCGTCGAGGTCGACGTGCAGCGGCGCGCCACTGGAGCCGTCCCGCGCCCGGTAGGTACCGAGGCGGCCCGTCGGCGAACCGCCCGTGCCCGGCGGCGCCTCGCCGGTCTCACCTCGCGTTCCGCGTCCGATGACGAACGTCACGGGAGCGGGTGGTCGCGGGATCGCACTTGAACGTTCGGCCGACGCCGACCGCGTTCGCCCCGAACACTGACGGTCGCAGCACCCTACGTCGGGAGCGTGACCTTCAGTATCTGCGTTCGCGAATCCTACACGGACGAGACGGGCGACGAGCAGACCCGGTACGGCGTCGCGGTGACGACCCGACTGGCCGGCGTCGGGACACTGTGTCCGTTCGCCAGCGAGTCGGGCGCCGTCGCCACCCAGAGCCTGGTCAACGTCGACCTCGGTCGGAAGGGGATCGAGTACCTGGACGACGGGCTGGCAGTCGGGGACGCGCTCGACGCGCTGCTCAATGCCGACGACGGCCGCGCCGAGCGCCAGCTCCACGGCGTCGGCGCCGAGGGCGAGTTCGCCTTCTCCGGCGAGGAGTGTCGCCCCTGGTACGGCGATATCGTGGGGGACAACTACACCGTCGCGGGGAACCTGCTGACCGGCGGCGACGTGGTCGAAGCCGTCGCCGAGACGTACGAGGAGGGCGCCGCCGAGGACCCGGACGACCCCGATTCGGACCCGGAGACGCCGCTGGCCGAGCGGCTGGTCGACGCGCTCGCGGCGGGCCACGAGCTCGGCGGTGACAAGCGCGAGGACCTGCACGTCCAGAGCGCGGCGCTGCTGGTCCGTTCGACCGAGGACCGGGAGATGACGCCCTACTACGACGACCTGCGCGTCGACGCCACCGAAACTCCTATCGAGGACCTCCGAGAGACGTACGAACTCGCCGCCGAGGGCTACGAGATGGCGATGGAGCGCTACGAGGAGGCGTACGCCGACGACGAAGCGGCCGGCGAGTGAACCGCGGGCGCGACGACAGCCGACGGTCGCTCGCGGTTCAGACCGCGAACTCGAACAGGTCGTCGCCCACGTGGTGGATCGACTCGACGACCTTGCCGGAGTCGCCGACCATGTCGTCGCCGCTCGTCTTCGCGCGGCCGACGGCGAGGAACTTGCCGTGGCTCTCCTCGGCGATAGCGACGAGGTCGCCGCTCTCGATGGAGTCGTCGGCCTCGACGATGCCGGGGCGCATCACGTCGGCGCCGTCGGAGACGAACGAGACGGCGCCGGCGTCGACCGTGACGACGTTGCGCTGGGGCGGGAAGGCGTTGGCGCCCTGCACGGTCAGGAACGGTTCGTCCTCACCGGCGGCGTCCTCGATGTAGAGCACGAGCGGGTCGCCGTCGACGAGGACGACGTTCCAGTCGCTGTCCTCGAACTCGACTTTCTCGTAGCTGTCGGCGTCGATTTCGACGCCGAGGGTGGCCGCGACGGCGTCCTCGATGTCGGCGATCGCGTCCGCGCGCAGATGGTGGCGCGACTTCACGTCCATGCCTCGATGTGGGCCGGCTGACGGGATAAATCGACCGCTCCGCGACGCCGCCCTCGACCGGGCGGGCTCCGGTCTACGGACGGTGGGGACCGAGCGTCTCGGAGCGCGACCCCGAGTGGGTCACGGGTCGGTCGGGCGGTCGCGGTGGTCGTCCACGGCGTCGTGGTGGGCGCGGTCGCGGCCGGCGGGTCCCCGGCGGCCGCGGTCCCGGCTCTCCTCGCCGGGGCTGTGGCGGCGCCCGACGAGCAGGGCCGCGGCGTGGAGCGTCCAGAAGCCGAGGAGGGCGGGCGCGGTGTCGGCTGTGACCCCGTACACCGCGAGGATCGGGAGATAGACACAGGGGAGGGCGACGCCGGCCCAGAAGGCCAGCCGCTCGGCGATCGCGGCGGCGTCGGCGGCCAGGCGGCGGAGACGACGGCGAAAGGCGAGGGTGGCGGGCGGTGCGCTCATCCGTACTCCCCCTTCGACGGCCGCCACCCAAAAGTCGGCGAACGCTCAAACCGGGCTTTGAGTCTCCGTGCGAACGGTCGACACCCGGTCGATTGCGGCCGCTCAGCCATCGGCGACCTCCGTCTCGGCCTCGGCCGCTTCCCGCGAGGTGCCAGCGCGTTCGTCGCGCTGGATGACCCGTCCGCTGACGTAGGTCAGAACCGTCAGGAGGGCCAGCGGGACGACCGTGAGTACGTGCGCCCAGAAGACGAACCACAGGTCCCAGCCCCACGGGTTGTAGACCCAGAACATGATGTCGAGGACGGCCAGGATCCCGATGGGAATGAAGTTGACAGTCAGATCGAGCCACGTCTCCTCTGTGAGTTGTAGGACGCTCATGGGTCGTCCGGCACTGGTCGCGCCGTGTCACTGATAGGTACGGACGGTGAATAGCGGTCCGGCTTGCGATGCAAGGGCCAGCGCATCGACCGCGGAGTCGTCCGATGGGTCCGGAAGACATGACGCCCAGGAACGGGCCCCAGTCGGGGCGGGAGGTTGGGAGTCGCCCCCGGCCGGTCAGGGGTCGGCGTCGAGTTCGCGGAGGGCGGCGTCGTAGGCTTCCGGGCCGTCGAGCGACCGGAAGACGTCGTCGAGGCGGTCGTCGAGCTCGGCCAGCCGCCGGTCGAGGCGTTCGCGGTTCTCTCCGCTCGCGTTCGCGCGTTCCTGAGCGACCCCGAAGAACTCTTCGAGGGTCGTCCGATAGGTCGCCCGTCGGCTGAGTCGCTCGACGGTCTCCGTGAGGCGGTCGTCGTTGACGGGTTTGAGGAGGTAGTCGTCGAACGCGGTCGACTCGACGTCGACGGGTTCGTCGGCGAGCGCGGCGACCTGGCAGTCGGCGTCGTCGGTCCGGACCCGGTCGACGACCCGCTGTGCCGACAGTCCGGGGAGCGTCGCGTCGAGCAGGGCGACGCTCACGTCGGGGTCGAGGCTCGCCAGCGCGTCGGCGCTGTCGTAGGCCGACCGGACGGTGAACCGCTCTCTGAGTACGGCGGCCAGCTCGTCGGTGACGGCCGGGTCGCGGTCGGCGACGAGGACCACCCGTTCGTCGAGGCCACCGCCCTGCGAGCGGTCTCGCGTCGTGGACTCACCGTCGGCCGTTTCGTCTGGATTCATCGGTTCTGGGTGGTCGGGCCGGTCACTCGCCGGCGACATTGGCCGTCCGGAGGTCGACGACGCTGTCGAACAGCACCTCGAACGTCTCGATCGTCTCGGGGTCGTGTACGTCCGGGTTCATGTGGTAGTGAGCCACCACGCCGGCGCGCTCGACCGTACTCGTCAGCACTTCGAGGAACTTGAACACCGCTCGCTCCTCGGCGCGCTGGAGCAGGTCCGACACCGAGTGGACACAGAGGGTCGTCTCGCCCTCGGAGACGAGCGCCGCGAGGTGACGGTCGATCACGTCGCCCAGTCCGACCAGGTCGGTCTCCGGATCGACCGATTCGACGACCGCGTTAGGGGGGCCGTCGGTCCCGGACGGGGTCGCGGCGGTCGACCGAGCGGCCGCCTCCACGTCGATGACCGTCGCGTCCCCGGGTCGCCCGTCCTCGTGGTCGGTCCAGACGTCGAGCCGCTCGGCCGGCGACTCCATACAGGTGACCAACAGCGCGCGGTCGCGCTCGCCGGGACCGTGCAGCAACTCCCCGCAGACCTCGTCCTCGTGACTGCCGACCGACGGCGCCAGCAACAACACGTTCAACGGCGTCTCTGTACTCCCACTGTCGTCCGGATTCGTACTCATGGCGATATCCCCGGAGTTTCCGTCCACGTAACTCCGCTACCTCGTCTAACCGTGTTCGGCATGCAAGTAAGTTCCGCTGGAGTTATCAGTACTGAGATGTAGTCTGTCTGTGTAGTTTCACACAGTTGATTTTTGCATCGTCGTGCCCGAAGTATCACCGTCGAAGACAGGATATCGAGTTGGTAGATTTGAGAACGGTACGTCGTCGGTCGCGGGGTGGCTTGTCGTGGCACGGAGGGTTCGTTTGGAAAGTCTTAAATTCACCTCCGGCAAAGCGATGAATGCGTGCCCGGGTGGTGTAGTGGCCCATCATACGACCCTGTCACGGTCGTGACGCGGGTTCAAATCCCGCCTCGGGCGCTTCTCTCGAACTCGAACCGCGAGCGACCAGCTTGCTGTGTCGCGAGCAACCGAGTTCGAGGAACGCCGTCGTGGATTTGAACCCTATCAGTCGCGCGTAGCGAGCGGAGCGAGCGAGCACGTCTGATTTCGGTTCAAATCCCGCCTCGGACATCCTCTGTAGCCATCGATTCCCAGCGGTTGCACCGTCGGTGAGCGATAACAGCCCTCGGCCCGTTCGCTAGCTTGAGCGATCGTCGTCGGGAACGACAGGCGATGAAAGCCCTCGACGCGCTCGCTAGCAGTTGTAACTCGGGCCAACGGCAAGCGATGAAAGCCCTCGACGCGCTCGCGGTCGCTGAGCGGGATATCCGCACTCGGACAACCGCACCGCGCCGCACTCGCGCGGATAGTGCCCGCTCAGGCGACTGAACTGCACGCGAGCGCGCCTCGCCCTTTCAGTCCACCAGGACCGCAACAGCACCGCAGACAGCCACATGCCTCCCCAACCGATTGCGCTCCGCGCGCCTTCGGCGTGCGGTGCTCATCCCTCGCACGGCTATTTCGAGCGGCCCGCCAAGAGGCGGGCACGCTCGACAGCGCGCGCCAGTGCAGAAAGCCGCTCACTCACACCCACTCGATAGCGGCGTCGAGGTCCAGCGGCACGTCGCCGTGGCGGTAGCCCTCGCAGCGGCCGTCGGGGCGGTAGCGGAAGACGACGGTGGGCCGGTAGCCGACGGAGGGGCGTTCGGCGCGGATGGGGTTCCACTCGTCGTCGCGGAAGGAGGTGCAGTCGACGAAGAGGACGGCGTCGTCGTGGATGGCGAGCTGGTCGCGGGTCTTCGAGTCGACGGTGCGTCGCAGGGCGGCGATGGCGGTGCCGGCGGGGCGGTTGCGGGGGGCCATCGGTCGGGTAACTTCGACGAGGCGTTCGCCACCTGGCGTCTCGACGGCGAAATCGAGCGCGTGGCCCGAGTCCTGTTCGGACTCGGGGACGAAGGGGATCGCGGCGTCGGCGAGGAGTTTGGCGGCGTCGAACTCGCCCATGGTGGCGCGCATGCGGCCGAACTCGTTGCGCTCGCTGGTGCCGAGCTTGGCGGCCATCGTGTAGCGGTGGTCGTCGAGGACGCCGGTCTTGAGCAGGCGCTCGTAGAATTCGAGGCCCTCCTCGCGGGTGGCGTCGGGGAAGCCCGCGGCGTCGCGGTCGAAGAAGGCGCGGGTCGTCTCGCGACCGTCCTTCGAGAAGAGGACGGGGAGGAAGAACCACGCGACGTACTCGTAGGCGGCGAGCCAGGGGGCCTGCCGCTGCAGGTCGTAGGTGAGTTCGCGCTGGGCCCAGCGGGCCACCTCGAAGGGGGCCTCGTCGAAGGTCTCCTTGTCGGTGCGCCACAGCGTCTCGGGGGTCTCGGTGTTGCCGAGCCAGTAGGCGCCGTCGTCGCTCCAGGCGAACAGGGCGAGGTCGCCGTTGTCCATCTCGAGCCGGCGGGCGCGATACCCGCGCGGACCGTCGATCTTCGGCGTCGTCAGTCGCGCGCCGAAGCGGTCGTCCAGCGGGGCGAGCAGGTCGCGTCTGACCCGCTCCTCGTCCCAGCGCTGCGTCGACCGCCGAAAGCGAACCGGTCCGGCCATATCGAGGGAGAGGCTGCCAGCGGTATACACTGTTCGGACTCGCCGCCCGGCCGCCCCGCGGCGTCGCGGACCGTACCGGGCGACTCGGCGCCGCTCGGCGCAGAATCGCACCGACCGTTACATTGATAGGTACCAGCTTACAAGTATGGGTGTGATACACAATGTCGATGGGTGCATACGACGAAGTGGAGCATGAGCGGCGCGAGCGCAAGAACAGCGAAGTCGAAGTGAGCGACGACGACCGGCGGACGGAGTACCGCGGGAAGGTCGAGCACGACAGCGAGGAGTCGGCGGAGGAGCTGCTCGACCAGTTCAAGGAAATAAACTCGTAACCGCGTCGGTTCCTTCTGTGCGGCTGTAGAGGACGGCCAGCGACAGCGAGTTGACGGTCACGACCGCGACGACGTGACCGACGACCGCGAACAGCAAGATCGTGTGGTCCAGCAGGAACGGGACCAGCAGCAACTGGAGGACGCCGAAGCCCATCGTCTCCAGGTCGGCGCGGGCGAGCGTGCGCGTCTGTTCGGGGGAGAACCGGAACCGGGCCGACCGCCACAGCGCCGCGACGCTGGCCCACCAGCCGGTGCCGATCCGGTAGCACACGTCCCAGAGGACCAGGAGGGTGAGATACGTCGCCAGCAGCGGCGGCTCGGGACCGAGCAGGTCGCTCACGAGCGGCCGAGCCGAGCGCGGGTCGACGACGAACAGGTAGGTCAGCAGGGCCACGAACGCCAGCACGCCGAGGACGACCTCGATGCTAGAGCCGAACAGCAGCCTGCGGTAGGGTTCGGGCGGGTCGGCACGGCGGACGTGTTTGCTGATCCGCAGCATCTCGACGCTGCCGGCGGTGGCGACGACGACCGCGGCGGTCCCCGCCAAGACGCCGTCGAGGAGGCCGTAGTACCAGCCCAGCACGACCACGCCCACCTCGAACAGCGAGAACTGGATCGCCAGCGCCAGCCGCTCGGAGATGTGGATCCCCGGAAGGGCGCTGAAGATGCTCTCGTACACCCACGTCTCGCCGTACTCGGGGATCAGCGAGTCGTCCTCGCCCGGCGCCGTTTCGGCGCCCATCAGTCCTGCCTCCCGGGTTCGCCGGCGGTCCTGCCGGGGGCGCGGGGAGACTCGGCGCTCGGCGTCTCCGGTGCGAGCGCCTTCTCGACGGCGTCGTCGAACGGCGTGAGGTCGACCGGGACGTGGTCGCGGATAGCGTCGTCCATGACGATGACCGGGTTCTTCAGCCCGAGGATGAGCGGCCGGGCGACGCCGCTGGGGACGTCGGTCACGAATCCGACCCAGTAGGAGGAGAGGTTCGGCGTGAGGACGGGCACCGAGAGGACCAGCGGCCGGCGCCGACCCATCGCCTCCGCGGTGCGGCCGAGCATCTCGCGGTAGGTCAGGATGTCGGGCCCGCCGATGCCGTAGGTCCCGCCGGCCGTCCCGGGCGCGTCGAGGACCCCGACGAGGTAGGCCACCACGTCGTCGATGGCGATGGGCTGGCATTCGTTGCTGACCCACTGCGGCGTGACCATCAGCGGCAGGCGGCTGACGAGCTGGCGGACCATCCGGAAGCTCGCGCTGCCGTCGCCGACGATGACCGCCGCCCGGAGCGTCGTCAGGTCGTAGTCGCCGCCGGCCAGCACCTGTTCGACCTCCCGCCGGGAGCGCAGGTGCGGCGAGAGGTCGTCGCCGTCCTCGCCGAGACCGCCGAGGTAGACTACGCGCCTGACCCCCGCCAGGCTGGCGGCGTTCCTGAAGTGGGTCGCCGCCCGGCGGTCGCGCTCCTCGAAGTCGTCGCCGGCTCGCATCGAGTGGACGAGGTAGTAGGCGGCGTCGATGCCCTCGAACGGCGGGTCCAGGGTCCCTGGTTCGAGCAGGTCGCCCTGGACCACCTCGACGCCGGGCGGCGGGTCGTAGGCAGCGGGGTCCCGGACCAGCGCCCGCACCTCGTGGCCGGCGTCGGTGAGCGCCGGCACGAGCCGGCCTCCGACGAATCCCGTCGCCCCCGTGACGAGTACGTGCATACCCGGACCACGGACTGTATCCCCTTAACCACCCGAGCCCGGCGGGCCGTCGTTCGCCTCCACTTCCGGTCGCGGCTCCCCGCTCAGTCGTCCCACCCCGGCGTCGCCGGCGCACCCCGTTCGCCTTCGACGGCCCGGGCGGTCGCGGGGTCGGGGTCGTCGGTTCCGGCGCGGTCGGTCCACTCGGCGGCGGCGCCGTCGACCCACGACGCCGAGTCGAGCGCCCGCTCGCGGGCTCGCTCGTAGCGTTCGTCGCTGACGGCGAGGGTCCCCGGCGTCGAAGCGGCGGCGACGGCGACGAACTCCGCGTGGTCGGCCCGCGTCGCCTCACCCCCGGCGAGCCGCTCGACCGCGCCCGCGACCCGCTCGGCGTCGGGGTGTGCGAACACCCGCGCGCCCACCGCTCCCGGGCCCAGGACCGGGTCGGCGTCGGCGGGCGGGTCGTCGTCGAGCAGTCGTTCGCCGCCGTGGGCCCGCTCGACGCGCTCGCACTCCGTCTCGGCGTCGAGTGCGAGGTTGTCGCCGGGGTAGGTCGAACAGGTTTCGGGGTACAGGTCGTGCCCGTGGATGCGACACTGGAGCGCCTCCGGGTCGAGGAAGGTACAGGACGGGAGCCAGCGGGGCTCGGCGTCGAAGGGCGCGACCGGCTTGGGAACTTTCCGCAGGCCGACGAGGAAGGCGGGACGACCCCGGATAGCCGCGACCTCGACGCCGCCGACGGTGACGCTCGGGCCGTCGTCGATGCGGAACAGGCGGGCGACCAGCGCGCCCGCGAGCCCCTCGTCCAGGAACGTCCGCACCTCGTCGCTCGACACCGGCGCGAGGTTGTCGATATCGTCGAGCGGCCGATACCGACCGCGGCGTTCGTGGCCGTGGTCGGCGTCGTCGGGCGCCAGCGCCCGCCAGTCGAGACAGCAGCCGGCACACCCCTCGCAGTTCACCTCCATGGTCGCGTTTGGGCGCCGACGGGCAAAAGGCCGCGCCCGGCGTCGACCGGCGGGCGGGTAGCGGTGGGCATCGCTCGTGTCAGTCGTCGCCCGTGCCGGCCCGCTCGTCCGTCGCTCCGTCGTCGGTCGCCCCGTCGTCGGCGCCCTCGCCGAGGCCGCCGCCGGTCACGTCGCCGAACTCGAAGCGCGCACCGCCCGATTCGCTCTCTGTCACGTCGGTCTCCCAGCCGTGGGCCTCGGCGATCGTTCGGACGATACTCAGGCCCAGCCCCGTCCCGTCGTCGTCGGTCGAGTACCCCGCGTCGAAGACGCTGTCCCGGTGGGCCTCGGGGACACCCGCGCCGTCGTCGGCGACGAAAAATCCCTGCCGCTCACCGAGGTCGCCGACCGTGATCGTCACGTCCTCACCGCCGTGCTCGACGGCGTTGCAGACGACGTTTTCGAGCAGTTGCTGGAGACGGCTGGCGTCGGCCAACAGCGTCGCGTCGGTCTCGACGGTCAGCGTCGCGTCCCCGGTCTCGACGACGGTCCAGGCTCGGCGGGCAACGTCCCCCAGATCGACCGGTTCCGGGTCGCTCACCGCTTCGCCCTCGCGGGCGAGCGTCAGCACGTCCTCGATGAGAGCGTCGATCCGGTGGAGCGACCGCTCGATCGCCTCGAAGTGCTCGTCGTCGCCGTCGGCGCGGGCGAACTCCAGCCGACCCAGCGCGACCTCCAGCGGGTTGCGCACGTCGTGAGAGACGACGCTGGCGAACCGTTGGAGCCGCTCGTTCTGGCGTTCGAGCTGGTTCTCGTATCGTTTGCGCTCGGTGATGTCCCGGGTCACGCCGACGACGCCGAGCACCGCCCCGTGCTCGTCGCGCCAGGGCGCCTTCGAGGTGGTGACGTAGCTCTCCTCCAGGTTATCGCCGTGGGCGTGCTCCACTCGGCCGTCGACGGACTCGCCCGTCTCGACGACGTGGCGGTCGTCCGCGACCGCGTCTTCCGACAGATCCGGTGGGTAGAGGTCGAAGTCCGTCTTCCCGACGAGGTCCTCGGGCGCGTGGTGGCGCTTCCCGTCGGGGGCCTCCAGATACGGGGGACCGGTGAGTCGCGCCATTTCGTCGCTGACTCGGACGTGTCGGCTCCGGCGGTCCTTGAAGTACACCGACAGGGGGACGTTCTCCAGCAGCGAGGCGAGCATCGTCGACTCGAGACGGGTCTCGCGACGGCGTTCGATCAGCGAGCGCAGGTTCGCGAGCAGTTCGACGCGGTCGGTGTCGGCGTCGACCTGCAGATAGCTCTCGACGCCCAGGTCGGTCGCGGTCGCGAGCGACAGCGCGTCGCCGACCGAGAGGGCGACGACGGGGAGCGACGCCGAGTGGTCGCGGACCGCTTCGACCGCGGCCCGCCCGTCGAACGACCCGTCGCAGTCACAGACGACCGCGTCGATGCCGCCCTCGGCGAGTCGCTCCGCTACGTCGCTCCCGGGAGTCGCCCCGCGGACCGTGAGGCCGTCGCCGGACTCGGCCCAGGCGTCGGCGACCGCCGCCGCGTCCGAGCCGACGTACAGCGCGACCGGTAGATCGTACATGTGAACTTTCGATTCGATATAGCGTTGCCCCGTCCCCGGGATAAGTGGGCGGGATCGTATACCATGGTAGCGTCCCCCTCCGGGCACGTACCGGCGATCCCGGACGGTCCCGATCGACGCGCCAGCGCCGGCGTCTCGGTCCGCCAGCGAACGGCCCGCGTCGCTTTTGCCGGTGGCCTCCCTACGGCGGGTATGACGACCCGGCCGTGCGACGGCTGCGGCGAGGACGTGAGCATCGCCGGCGGCATCGCGAACATCTGGACACAGGAGAGCCGCACGACCGACGGGCTGGCGCTCGAACTGGCCGACGGCTCCGACCACTTCCTCTGTTACGGCTGCATCGAACGGCTCCCCGACGAGCGCGAACCGACGGCCGACGACGTGGCCGACCTCTAGAGCGGCAGCCGCCGTCGCGAGCCGACGCGACCGTCAGGCGTCCGGTCCCTCGTGCGTCGCGAGCGTCGCCGACCGGTCGGCGCCCGGCGGCCGCCAGACGACGGCTATCTCGTAGTCGCTGGCGACGCCGACCTCGACGGTGGTTCCGGCGGTGATCGACTCCCCCTCGCTGTCGACCGACTCCTGCCAGACCCCGGCGCCGGTCTGGTCGACGCCGTCGACCTCGGCGAAGCCGCTCCCGCGGATCTGGACCGCCTCGCGCGGCACGCTATCGCCGCCTTCGTGGGTGATCGTGAGCACGCCGACGCCGGCGCCCTCTCCCACGTAGGCGAAGTCGAACGAGACGGTCGGCGGGCCGCCCGAGGCGGAGTCCCGTTCGATCGCCGGTCCCGGGAACTCGCCGGGGAATCCGGTGACGTCGCCGGTCGGGACCGTCGCCGTCGCGATGACGGCCCGGTCGTCGGTCCGGAGGGTCGGCTCGCCGCCCAGGAACGCGTCCGCCCCGTCCACCCAGTCGGCCATCCCCGAGCGGTTCGTCGCCCCTTCGGTGAACAGCGCGGCGGCGCGGACGCGCGTCTCGCCTTCGGCGACGTGATAGCCCGTCCCCTCGCCGAGTCCCTGCTCGAACGTCTCGCCGGTGCCGTGCGTACGACCTTCGAGGACGTGCGCGCTCCCGATCGCGTCGAGGAGCCGTCGGGAGTCGGGGACGGCGTCGACGTACCGGTCGGCGTTGCCCGTCCGCGCGTCGACGATGGCCTCGACGGCGGGTCGCTTGTCGGTTGTGTCCCCGCTGGAGACGGCCCCGACGGTGACCAGCATGCCGTCCCGGACCGCCGCGGCCCGTGCGTCGGGCGGGCTGAAAAAGCGGAACCCGCGGTAGGCGTCCCCCGCTTCGAAGCCGTACTGGCGAAGTCCGTCCTCGACGGCCGTCCGGTCGAAGTCGCCGAGCAACACCGACGCCGACCGGGCGAACCGAAAGAGCGCCCGCTGCTCGCCGAAGGTCCCGACGCCCGGGATCGGGTACTGTCCCTGGAACTGTCCCAACGCGCCCTCGCCGAGCGCGCCCTCGAACTCGCCCAGCGCACGCGGTGCCACCCCGAGGAAGGCGTACCCCGAGTCCCCGGTCTGGTCGAGCAACGCCGGGTCCGGCATCCACCGCGTCAGCGTACCCACTGGCGTCTCCGGCCGCGTCGGTGCCGGCGTCGCCGTCGGCGTTTCGGTGGGCGTGGGCTCGCCGTCACCGCCGTCGCCACCGTTCCCGTCGCTTCCGTCCTCGGACTCGTCGGGCGCCTCGGTCGGCGTCCCGCCACCACCGATGCCGAGACAGCCCGACAGCGCCGACAGCGCCGCGATTGTCGCTCCCCCTCGCTTCAATGTGTCGCGTCGCGTTTCCCGCATCGCCCCCGTGTTTCCCGACTGCGTGCAAAATGATTGCGGATCTGGTGATGACGATGTCAGATCCCGCGCGGGCAGATCAGGCGTCCGGTCCGGACCCCTGGTTGAGCGTCGCCGACGTGTCGCCGTCGTTCGCCTCCCAGACGACGGCGACTTCGTAGTCGCTCGCGACGCCGACGGTCACGTAGTCGCCGGCGACGACCGCCTCGTCGTCGCCGCTGGCGGTCCCCTGCCACTGGCCCGCGGCGGTCTGGTCGACTCCCTCGACGTCGGCGAAGCCGGTCCCACGGACGGACAGCTCGGCCCTCGGGATCGAGTCGCCGCCTTCGTGAGTGATCTCCAGAGTCCCGACGCCGTCGCCGGTCGCCTCGTACTCGAAGCCGAAGATGGCCTCGGGCGTCCGGGCCTCGGTCCGTCGGGAGCCGGCGGGCGACCCGGTCCGGAACGTCTCGATCTCCGCGGTGCGAACCGTCGCCGCCGCGGTCGCGACGCGCCCGTCGACGGCCGTCTCGGCCGACTGGCCGTAGAACACGTCGGCGTCGGCCGCCCAGTCGGCCAGCGCGCCCTCGTCGACCTCGCCCTCGGGGAAGACCGCGGGCGTCCGGACGCGGGTCTCGCGCTCGCCGATCTCGATCCCGACACCGCCCGCGACCGCGTCGGCCAGTCCGTCGCCGGCCGAGTGGGTCCGGCCCCTGAGGAGGTGCGCCGAGCCGAGCGCCGCCGTCAGGCGCTCGCAGTCTGCGACGGCGTCGACGTACCGCGGCCCGGCGCCGGCCTTCGCGTCGACGACCGCCTGAACGGCCGATCGGCCCGCCTCGGTCCCACCGGCGCCGAGCGCGAGGACGAGCGCAGACTCGCCCAGCGCCGCCGCGCCGCGGTCGCCGGTGAACACCGCGAACCTCTCCCTGGTCGCGGCCTCGGTGAGTCCCCGACCGCGCAGGTCCCCGGCGGTCGCCTCGCGGTCGAAGTCGGCCTCGAAGACGAGGACGCCGGGCGGGATCTGGTGGAACGCCGCGGCGTCGGCGTAACTGTCTATACCCGGCACCGCCGGGTCGCCGCGCAGCCCCTCGGTCGCCCCGTCGCCGAGGTCGGATTCACGGTCGAGGATGTCCCGGGGCGCGAACGACGTGAATCGGTACCCTTCGCGGTCGAAGGCGGCCGGCGCCGGCAGCCACTCGGCGAAGTCGGCGTTGCCGAGCGCGTCGGGGACCGGCGTCGCCGTCGCGGTCTCGGTCGCCGTCGGCGCATCGGTCGGCGTCGGACTCGCAGTCCCGGTCGCGGTCGGCGTCGCGGCGTCCGTCGCCGCGTCGGTATCGGTCCCGGCGGCTCCGGGCCCGTCGGTCGCGGTCGAGCCGTCGCTCAGACAGCCGGCCGTCGCGCCGGCGAGGAGGGCAACGGCGCTCCGTCGGAGGAAGCTACGTCGCGGGGATGGCATCGTCCGTCGCGTTTCCGTCCCGTCGATAAATACTTGCTGTCCACCGTGACCGCGGCGTCGGGGGCCGGGCCTTCCGGCAGGTTTACGCTCCCGGCACCGGTCTGATCTGCCGTGCAACCCGGTCGGATCTTCGACGAGTTCCCGGCGCCCGCCTACCGCGGCGCCCAGGAACGGGCGCTCGCGGACATCCGCGACGCCTTCGCGGCGGACAACGACGTGGTCCTCGTGCGCGCCCCGACCGGCAGCGGCAAGTCACTCCTGGCCCGCGCCATCGCCGGCTGCGCCAGGACCGCCGGCGAGAGCGAGGCCGGCGAGGTCATCGACGCCTACTACACCACCCCGCAGGTCTCCCAGCTCGACGATGTGGCCGGCGACGACCTGCTGACCGACCTCAAAGTCATCCGCGGGAAGAACAACTACGACTGCATCCTCCCCGGCGAGACCGACACCCCCGTCGACCAGGCGCCCTGCGCCCGCGAGCGGATGTTCGACTGCCAGGTCCAACATCGCTGTCCGTACTTCTCCGACCGCGCCATCGCCGCGAACAACCGCATCGCCGCGATGACGCTCGCCTACTTCATGCAGACCGCCGGCTCGGACGTGTTCGGCCAGCGCGACGTGCTCGTCGTCGACGAGGCCCACGGCCTGGGCAACTGGGCCGAGATGTACGCCACCATCGACCTCGGCCCCGACACCGTCCCGATCTGGGACGCCTGCGAACCCCCCGAAGTCGACGGGCTGGACGACGCCGTCAGCTACGCCGACACCCTCCACACCATGGCCGGCCGGCGACTGACCGAGGTGCGCCAGCAGGCCGAACTCGACCCCGAGGAGGCCGCCGAGCGCGACAAGCTCGTGCAGTTGCAGTCGGACCTGTCGTGGTTCGCCGAGGACTACCGCGACGAGGACAGCGGGACGACCTGGGTCGTCGACCAGAACGGCGGCGAGGGGAGTCGCGTGACGATCAAGCCGATGGCCCCCGAGAAGTACCTCAAACACACCGTCTGGGACCGGGCCCAGAACTTCGCGCTGCTGTCGGCGACGATCCTCAACAAGGACGCCTTCTGCGCCAACGTCGGCCTCGCGCCCGACCGCGTCGAACTCGTCGAGGTGCCCCACACCTTCCCCGTCGAGAACCGCCCGCTGTACGACGTGACCCAGGGGAAGATGACCTACGAGGCCCGCGACGAGACGATCCCCCGGGTCGCCGAGACGCTCGTTCGCATCATGGCCGCCCACCCCGACGAGAAGGGGCTGGTCCACTGTCACTCCTACGCCATCCAGGACCAGTTGCTCGACCACCTCCGCGAGTTCGGCGTCGAATCGCGCGTGCGCACGCACGACTCCGAGGACCGCGACGCCCAGCTGTCGACGTGGAAGCGCGTCGACGACCCCGACGTGTTCCTCTCGGTGAAGATGGAGGAAGCCCTCGATCTGGAGGGGGACCTCTGTCGCTGGCAACTGCTGTGCAAGGCGCCCTATCCGAACACCCGCGACTCCCGGGTCGCGGCGCGACTGGAAGACGACCAGTGGGGCTGGTACTACCGGACCGCCCTGCGGACCGTCATCCAGGCCTGCGGCCGCCCGGTCCGAGCGCCCGACGACTACGGCGCGACGTACCTCGCTGACTCGTCGCTGCTGGACCTGTTCGAACGGGCCCGCGTCGACATGCCCGGCTGGTTCGCCGAGCAGGTCGACCGGATGAGCCAGCCGGACCTCCCCGCCGCGGACGCGACGGCCGCGACCGGGTCGGGGTCCGCGAGCGCCTCCGGTCGCTCCCGGTCGACGGGATCCAGCGCAGGCGACTCCGGTGGCGCCTCGTCGGGCTCGTCCGGTGCGTCGGCGTCGGGCTCCGGATCGGGGTCGAGCGGCGACGACGACGGCGGCAACTCGCGGAGCGGCCGCCGCTCCCGCCGTTCGAAATCGAAGTCCAATCCCATCGCCGACGTGTGGGACACGGAGTAACCGCGGCGGCGAAGCTACCGCGGGTCGCTCGTCGAGTCGTTCCGAGCCAGCCGCCCCGTTCGTCCCCATCCGCCGACCTGTCGGACCGGAAGACGGTTCGAAAGTAACACGTAGGTGGGCTCGAAGTCGTCGCCAATGACAGACTGGGGCGTGTATCTCGTCACGCAGGAGAGTCTCTCGGAGGATCGAACGACGCTGTCGGTGGTCGAGGCGGCCATCGCCGGCGGCGTCGACGTGGTGCAGCTCCGGGAGAAAGACCGGAGCGCGCGCGAGCGCTATCACGTGGGCCGGAAGCTCCGAGCGCTCACCCGCGAGGCGGGCGTCACGTTCGTCGTCAACGACCGGGTCGACCTGGCCGAGGCGGTCGACGCCGACGGGGTCCACCTCGGTGACGACGACCTGCCCGTCTCGGTCGCCCGCGACCAGCTGGGTCCCGACGCCGTGATCGGCCGGTCCGTGTCGTTCGTCGACGACGCCCGCCGCGCCGAGGAGGCCGGCGCCGACTACCTCGGCGTCGGCGCCGTCTACGCCACGGGCTCGAAGAACGACATCGACGACGACGAGTACGAGATCGGCCCCGAACGCGTCGGCGAGATCGCCGCCGCCGTGGACATCCCGGTGGTCGGGATCGGCGGCGTCACCGCCGACAACGCCGCGCCGATCGTCGAGGCGGGCGCCGACGGCGTCGCCGTCATCACCGCGATCACCGGCGCCGAGGACCCCGAAGCGGCCGCTCGCGGCCTCGCCGAGACGGTCGACGCCGCGCGGCGGTGAGCGACCGACCGTCCCGAGCGGCCGGCGGTCGGCTCGCTCCGACGGTCCGCCGACGGCCCTAGCTATTCCTCGGCGGGAGCCGAACGGGCTGGCGTGCAGGACCCTCGCGCGGTCGGCTCGTCGCTCGGCGGACGGCGGCGGCCGCTCCTCGCCATCCTCGCTATCGTCTTCGTCGATCTCCTGGGGTTCGGGATCGTCATCCCGATCCTCCCGTTCTACGTCCGCGATCTCGGCGGGACGGACGTGGTCTACGGCCTGCTGGCGGCGTCGTACTCGCTGATGCAGTTCGTCTTCGCGCCGCTACTGGGCCAGCTGTCGGACGCCCGCGGCCGGCGGCCGGTCCTCATGCTCTCGCTTTCGGCCAACACCGTCGCCTGGGTCGTCTTCGGGCTCGGCGGCGAGGTCGAGGCGGTCGCCGGGACGACCGCGGCGCTGGCGACGCTGTTTCTCGCGCGGATGCTCGCCGGCGCGATGGGCGGCAACATCGCCACCGCACAGGCGTACATCGCCGACGTGACGCCCGCCGAGCGCCGCGCCGGCGCGCTCGGACTGGTCGGCGCGGCGTTCGGTCTGGGGTTCGTCTTCGGGCCGGCGCTGGGGTCGGTCCTGGCGAGCGACGGCGTCGTCGCCGCGGGCACCGCGGTCTTCCCCGATTTCGTGCCGGCGACGCGCTTCTCGCTGCCGAGCTTCGGCGCCGCGGTCCTGAGCTTCGTCGCCTTCCTCGGGACGTGGGCGTTCCTGCCCGAGCCCGACCGACACGCGGGAACCGGCGGGCGCCCGCGGATCGTCGGCCAGTTCGTCGACGCCTTCCGCGACGCCACGCTGGCTCCATTGGTCGGCGCTTTCCTCGTCGCCTCGGTCGCCTTCTCGGGCATCCAGGTGGCGTTCATCCCGTTCGTCGCGGACGTGTACGGCTACGACGCCTCCCAGGCCGGACTCTTGCTCACCTACGTCGGCGCGCTCGCGGTGGTCAACCAGGGTGTTCTGGTCGGTCGGCTCTCCCGGGTCGTCCCCGCCCGACGGCTCGCCGTCGCCGGCGCCGCTCTGCTCGTCGTCGCGCTCGCGGCGTTCCCGTTCTCCCCGGAGATCGGCCGGGCGCTGTTGGGCGAGCGGGCGATACTCGGGTTCGGCCCGCGGGTGATCGCGCTGCTGGGCGCGCTGACGCTGCTGTCGCTCGGCAACAGCCTGTTGAACGTCTCGCTGACGACGCTGGTGTCGCTGGCGGCCAGCGCCGACCGGCAGGGCGGCGCCTTCGGCGTCACACAGGGCGCGGGGAGCCTCGGCCGGACCGTCGGCCCGCCGATCATGACGGCGCTGTACGCCGTCGTCGTCTACTGGTCGCCGTTCGTCCTCGGCGCCGTCCTGACGCTCGGGATCGTCGCCGTGTTGACGACCGTCCGAGTCGTCGGCGACCCGGCGGAGGCGTCGGTCGAGCGCACCGACTGACCGGCGCGAGCGGGCGAGGGCGGCGTCGACACCCGTCCGTTCGCAGTGGTTCCCCCACTCGTTTGGCGCCGGGCTTGAGTAGGAGGGGCTCGAACGGAGGGTATGAGCAACTGGACCGCCGACGACGTGCCGGACCTGTCGGGGCAGACGATCGTCGTCACCGGAGCCAACAGCGGCCTCGGCTTCGAGGCGACCCGCGTGTTCGTCCGGAAGGGCGCGACCGTCGTGATGGCCTGCCGAAGCACCGACCGCGGCGAGCGAGCGGCCACGGAGATCCGCCAGCTGGAGGGGTTCCCGACAGACGAGTCCGTCCTCGACGTGCGCGAGTGCGACCTGGGCGACCTCGCGTCGGTCGAGTCGTTCGCAGACGACCTGCTGGCCGACTACGAGGGGATTCACGTCCTCTGCAACAACGCCGGCGTGATGGCGATCCCCCGCTCGGAGACCGCCGACGGCTTCGAGACGCAGTTCGGCGTCAACCATCTCGGCCACTTCGCGCTGACCGGCCACCTCCTCGACAGGATCGTCGCCACACCGGGCGAGACGCGCGTCGTCAGCCACTCCAGCGGCGCCCACCAGGGCGGCGAGATCGACTTCGACGACCTCCACCACGAGGACTCGTACGGCAAGTGGGAGGCCTACGGCCAGTCGAAGCTGGCGAACCTGCTGTTCGCCTACGAACTCCAGCGCAGGCTCTCGGCGGCGGGTATCGACGACACCGTCTCGGCGGCGTGTCACCCGGGTTACGCCGACACCTCGCTGCAGGCGCGCGGTCCGAAGGAGGAGGGGTCGACCGTGAAACTGTACGCGATGCGAGCGGCCAACGCCGTCCTCGGCCAGTCCGCCGAGATGGGCGCGCTCCCGCTCGTCCACGCCGCCACCGCCCCCGGCGTCGACGGCGGGTCCTACATCGGCCCCGGCGGTCTGTTCGACATGCGCGGGTACCCCGAGCCACAGCGCTCGAACGACCGCTCCTACGACGAGGACATCGCCGACCGACTGTGGACCGTCTCCGAAGACCTGACCGGCGTCACCTACGACTTCGACGCGCTCGCGGACGCAGGGACGGCCGGCGAGGCGGGTGACGAGACGGGCGACGAGGCCGCCAGCGCCGCGGACTGATCCACCCGGGCGGGTCGACAGTCACCCCTCGGACGGTTCGAGCGAGCCGTTCAGCACCTTCGCCGCCGTCAGGACGGGGTCCCAGACTGGCGAGAACGGCGGCGCGTAGGCCAGGTCGAGGTTCTCGACGTCAGAGACGGTCATATCGGCCTCCAGGGCGGTGGCGACGGTGTCGATCCGGACGGCCGCGCGGTCGGTACCGACGATGGACCCGCCCAGCAGCCGCCCCGTCTCGCGGTCGGCAGTCAGCGAGACGACCGTCTCGGCGGCGCCCGGGTAGTAGCCCGACCGCGACGCGGTGGTGACCGTCTCGCTCACGGGGTCGAAGCCGGCCGCCCTGGCCCGCTCGTGGTCGACGATCCCGGCCCGGCCGCACTCCTGAGCGAACGCCTTGACGACGGCCGTGCCCGCGATGTCGCCGGTCGGTTTCGGGTCGCCGGCGACCGTCTGCCCGATCGCGCGCCCGGCGCGGTTGGCGGTCAGGCCGAGCGGGACCCAGTCGAAGTCGCCGGTGACGGCGTGGCGCGCCTCCGCGCAGTCGCCCGCGGCGTAGACGCTCTCGACCGACGTGCGGCCGTAGTCGTCGACCGCGACCGCGCCCGAGTCGCCGAGGTCGACCGGCGTGTCCGCGAGGAGGGCGACGTTCGGTTCGATCCCGACGCCGACCAGCGCCAGGTCGACGTCGAGGGCGCTCGCGCCGGCGCACTCCAACCGTTCGACGCGGTCGTCGCCGACCAGTCGCTCGACGGTCTCGCCGAGGTGCAACTCGACGCCCCTATCGCGCAGTTCCGTCCCGACGCGCTCGCCGACGGCCTCGCCGAAGGGGCCGAGGAGCCGCTCGCCGCGCTGGAAGACGTGTACGTCGAGCCCGTGGGCGGTGAACGCCTCGGCCATCTCGACGCCGACGTAGCCCCCGCCCACGACGGCGACTGTCTCCGGCGGCGCCCAGTCGGCGTAGGGTTCGATCACGGTCGGGTCGAGGAACTCCCCGCCGCCCAGCGATTCGACGGTCGCCTCGCCGGCGGGTTCGAGCGCCGCCCGAATCGCGGCCGCGTCGTCCATCCCGTGCAGCGAGAACGCGCCGGACAGGTCGCTCCCGTCGATCGGCGCGGTCAGCGCGTGGGCGCCCGTCGCGACGAGCAGGTCGCCGTAGGGCTGTTCGTGGCGGTCGCCGTCGGGGCCGCGGACGGTCACCGTCCGCTCGTCGGTGTCGATCCCGGTCACCTCGTGTTCGCGCCGGAGGTCGATCCCCCGGTCGGCGGCGTCCGCCGGCGAGAGCGACAGGAGGTCCGTCAGGTCCGCGACCTCGCCTTTCACGTAGTAGGGCGTCCCGCAGTGGGCGTAGGAGACCCACGGTCCCTTCTCGAAGACGACCACCTCGCGGTCGGGGGCCTCGCGTTTGCACTTGCTCGCGGCGCTCAGCCCGGCGGCGTCGCCGCCGACGACGACGAACGGCTCTGCTGTCATGGCTCCGAGAAGGGGGCGCGCCGACGTAGTGGTTCGGGCCGGTGGAGCCGACCGCGCACGACCGTCGGGAACCGCCGTTGACGGGCGGTCGACCGCTGGCCTACCAGTTCCAGGGGCCGTGGTCGGCGTCGATCTCCCGGTGGCGCTCGTCGATCGAGTCGATCAACTCGATATCTTCGTCGTCGAGTTCCAGCTCGCGGGCGGCGAGGTTCTGTTCCATGTGCTCGCGACTGCTGGCCTTCGGGATGGCGGCGACGTTGTCGTGGCTGGTCACCCACGCGAGCGACACCTGCGCCGGCGTCGCGTCGTGTTTCTCCGCGACCTCCCGAACCGCCGGCACGTCCAGCGCCGCGCCCTTCCCCAGCGGCGAGTAGGCCACCAGCCAGTGGTCGTGTTCCTGGGCGTACGCGACCAGTTCCTCCTGGGGGAGCAGCGGGTGCATCTCGACCTGGTGGGCAAAGAGCGGGGCCTCGAGCACCTCGCGGGCCTCGTCCAGGAGTTCGGGGGTGAAGTTCGACAGCCCGACGTTCCGGGTCTTCCCGGCCTCGTAGGCGGCGTCGAACGCGGGCAACACGTCCTCGTGGTCGTAGACCCCGGAGGGCCAGTGGACGTACAGCAGGTCGACGGCGTCGACGCCGAGCCGGTCGAGACAGCCGTCGATAGCCGCGGGCACCTGCTCGGGTTCCGGCGGCACGTCGTGGTGGACGGTCTTCGTCGAGAGCCACAGGTCGTCGCGATCCACGTCGCTATCGGCGATCCCCTCGCCGACGTACCGCTCGTTCTCGTAGACCTGTGCGGTGTCGACGTGGCGAAAGCCCACGTCGAGGGCGGTTCGGACGTTCTCGCGCCACTGCTCGCGGTCGTCGTCGGAGTAGGTTCCCAACCCGAGCCGCGGGAGGTCGTCGACTGGCATGTGTCCCACGTCGGGCCGTCGGCGCTTGACCCTGCTGGTCGCGGAAGTCCGGGCACCGCGGCGGGGCGGCGTGGCCGGGGCGCCCTCGCGGTTGCGTCAGTAGATCGGCGGCACGTAGAGGTTCAGCGTCTCCAGGGGCTCGTCGCCGTCGTTCTCGATCTCGTGGGTCTCACCGGCCTCGATAACGAGGAGGTCGCCCGCCGCGAATCGCACGTCCTCCCCGTCGACGGTCGCGCGACCCGACCCGGAGGTGACGTAGAGCCACTGGTCGCTGTCGGCGTGGAGATTGTCGGGACCGCCGGTCGACTGGCCGGGCGAGAGCGTCATCTGGGCGGCCTGGGCGTCGTCGGTCGTCTGGCGCACGTCGAAAAAGCCCTCGAAGTCGAGACTGGCGCGTCTCATGGCCGGCCGTTCGCGGCCCCGACCGTTAGGTCTCGCGGTAGGCGGTGGTCGCGTCGGGTAGCGAGGCGACGCCGTCGCCTCGGAAAGTGAGTCGGTCGCGGGCTCAGGTCGCGGTCTCGCCGCCGTCGTTTCCGTCGTCCCCGTCGTCTTTCGGGAACCCGGCGTCCTCGACGTTGAACTCGGCGACCGAACGGTCGTCGACGAGGAGGTCGTCGACGACGAACTCGGCGATCCGGTCGCGCATCCGGCGGCTGGCGTGCCGGGCGCCCAGCGTCACCTGATACATCCGGGCGCCCACGAGCGCGGTGTAGATGGTCTCGCCCACCTCATCGGGGTCGACCGGGTGGAAGACGCCGGCGTCGACGCCGTCGGCGATGATCTCGGCGACGGTGTCGATGTTCGTCTGGTAATGGGTCGACAGTTTCTCGCGGAACTGCTCGTTGTGGACGGCCTGGACGCGCAGTTCGAGCAGGGCGAGGGCGAACGTCTCGCGCTCCTCCTCGCCGGGCTCGATGACGAAGCCGTCGATATACTCCTCCAGGCGCTCCAGGGGGTCCTCCGTGGCGGACTCGGCGAGGCGCGCGCCGACCCAGCCGACGGTGTTGTCGACGAACGCGAGCATCAGCTCCTCTTTCGTGTCGTAGTGGTAGTGCAACAGCGAGCGGCTCTTGTCGAACTCGTCTGCGATGTCCTGCATCGTGAGGTGGGCGTAGCCGTGCTTGCACAGCGCGTGGTAGGTCGCACCCATTATCTCGCGGTGCGTGTCACCCTCCACGTCCACCTCGGAAGCCATATCCACGTGTTGCCGGCCGCGGGCAAAAACCTTCCGCGCCGCTGGAGGGTTCGCTCACTTGCACTAACAGGAGAGTCAGTCTTATGCCTCCGAGGCCGATACGGTGGGGCATGCCACCGGGCGGGCCCGACGACGACGAGTTCGAGGAGTTACGCGCCGAGGAGTCGAACGCGATGGTGCGGCTGTTCGGCGAGTACGGTCGCGGCCAGCGCGCCCGGTTCGCCGTCGGCGGGCTCGCCAGCGTGTTCTCGACGCTGATGGAACTCGTCCCCGCGTTCCTGCTCGGCGTCGCCATCGACTCCTTTCTCACCGCCGACCGGCCGTTTCGACTGCCGTTCGTCCCCGACGGCTGGCTCCCGACGGCGCCCGTCGAGCAGTTCGTCTTCCTCATCGCCCTGCTCGCGGGCTCGCACGTCCTCGGCGCGGCGCTGGGCTGGCTCAACTCTTGGGCCTGGAACGGCTTCGCCCAGCACTTCCAACACGAGATGCGCGTCGACGCCTACGACGCGATGCAACGGCGGGAGCTGTCCTTTTTCGACGACAAGCAGACCGGCGAAGTGATGTCCATCCTCAACAACGACGTCAACCAGCTGGAGGGCTTTCTCACCAACAGCCTCAACCAGGGCATCGGCATCGTCTTCCGCGTCGGCGGGATGGGCCTCGCGATGCTGTTGATCAACTGGCGGCTCGGGATCGTCCCCACGGTCATCATCCCGGCGCTGGGCTACGCGAGCTACGTCTTCGTCAACCGCATCCACCCGAAGTACCAGGAGGTGCGCTCGTCGGTGGGCAAACTCAACTCCCAACTGGAGAACAACCTCGGCGGCATCGAGGTCGTGAAATCCTACACCACCGAGCGCTTCGAGACCGACCGCGTCGAGGAGTCTTCCCGTGAGTACCTCGACGCCCAGTGGGACGCTATCACCACGCGGATCGCCTTCTGGCCGACGCTGCGGCTGGTGACCGCCGCCGGCTACACCGCCACGTTCCTCGTCGGCGGCTACTGGGTAATGGTCAACCGCGGCCTGATCGCCGACCCGCTGCCCTTCTTCAACGGCCCGCTCACCGCGGGGACCCTGGTCATCTTCCTCTCCTATTCCCGGCGGTTCGTCTACCCGATGCGCCAGTTCGGCCAGATCATCAACGACTACCAGTACGCCGAGGCAGCCGGCGAGCGGGTCGTCGGCCTGCTCGACACGCCCTCCGGCGTCACGGACCGGCCCGACGCGGTCGAACTCGACGCGGTCGAGGGACGCGTCGAGTACGACGACGTGGGCTTCGCCTACGACACCGACGACGGCGAGGAGCAGGTCCTCGACGGCGTCTCCTTCGACGTCGAGCCCGGCGAGATGGTCGGGCTCGTCGGCCCCACGGGCGCGGGCAAGACGACGCTGATGAAACTGCTCCTGCGACTGTACGACGTGGACGAGGGGCGCGTCCGGATCGACGGCCGGGACGTGCGCGACGTGACGCTGCGCAGCCTACGCCAGTCGGTGGGGTACGTGAGTCAGGAACCGTATCTCTTCTACGGCACCGTCCGGGAGAACATCGCCTACGGCATCCCCGACGCCGACGACGAGGACATCGAGGCCGCCGCGAGAGTCGCCGGCGCCCACGAGTTCGTCGCGGACCTGAAAGACGGCTACGATACGAAGGTCGGCGAGCGCGGCGTGAAGCTGTCGGGCGGCCAGCGCCAGCGCGTCTCGATCGCTCGCGCGGTGCTGAAAGACCCGGACATCCTCGTCCTCGACGAGGCGACCAGTCACGTCGACAACGAGACCGAGGCGGTCATTCAAAATAGCCTCGACGACCTCATCGAGGACCGCACCGCCTTCGCCATCGCCCACCGGCTCTCGACGGTGCGCCACGCGGACACGATACTGGTCATGGACGACGGCGAACTGGTCGAACAGGGCAGCCACGACGACCTGCTCGCCGAGGACGGCCTTTACGCGACGCTGTGGCGCGTGCAGGTCGGCGAGATCGACGCCCTGCCCCAGGAGTTCCTCGACCGCGCGGCCGGCCACTCCGTACAGCCCGGCGACCTGGACTGAGCGGTTCGCGGGGTCACGACAGGACGGCGAGGACGCCCAGCGCGACGAGCGCGTCGAGGCCGAGTCCCGCCAGGAAGAAGCCGA
Organism: Halosimplex carlsbadense 2-9-1; assembly: GCF_000337455.1. GTDB lineage: Archaea > Halobacteriota > Halobacteria > Halobacteriales > Haloarculaceae > Halosimplex > Halosimplex carlsbadense. Next base: position 280,272 of record NZ_AOIU01000013.1, read on the forward strand.
CGGCGTACCGCCCCGGGAACGCGAGCGCGCGCTCGCTCTCGAACGGGCCGTCGGCGACGAACCGCGACTCGACGCTGTCGCCGGCGGCCTCGACGGCGTGGTCGGCGTCGGCCGCGAGTACCAGCCCGCCGACCAGCGTCGGCACCAGCAGGATCATCGTGAGCAACTGCGGCGGAAACTCGACCCACAACGCCGCGCCGAACAGGACGGCGACGACCGCCCCCGCCGCGGCCACGGCGTACCGGAGGACGTACCGCAGAAGCTCGCCCATCGCCATACTGTCGGATATTCGTGTATTCGATATAAGTATTCGGTCGATCGGCCGAACGGCGACGCAGGTTACCCACACCCGTGACTAACACGAGAGTTAGTTATTTAAGCAGTCAGTCGTTATGCGGTGCTATGTCATGGGGTTTCTCCGGTGGGAACGACGACGCCGACGCGTTCGAGGACCTCCGGGATGCTGCCGAGCGGCCGATGTGGCAGATATTCACGGAGTACGGGCGCGGCTACACGGGCGAGTTCGCGCTCGGTGCGGTCGCGAGCGTCATCGCTCGCTTCCTCGAGTTGATCCCGGCGCTCGTCCTCGGGGTCGCCATCGACTCGCTGTTCGCGGGCGACCAGGCGTTCCGGTTGCCGCTGGTCCCGGCGTCGGTGATCCCGTCGACGACCGAGGGGCAGTTCTGGTTCGCCGTGGGACTGGTCGCGGGCATCTACGTCCTGACGGCGACGCTGAACTGGGTGAACTCCTGGGCGTGGAACCGCTTCGCCCAGCACCTCCAGCACGAGGTGCGCGTCGACACCTACGACGTGGTCCAGCGACTGGACATGAGCTTCTTCGACTCGAAACAGACCGGGGAGATCATGTCCATCCTCAACAACGACGTCAACCAGCTGGAGAGCTTCCTCACGAACGATCTGAACTCCGGCATCCGCATCGGGGTGCTCGTCGTCGGCACCGGCGCGCTGATGGTCTGGCTCAACGCCCAGCTGGCCGTCGTCGCGCTGCTGTCGATCCCGGTCCTCGCCGTCGCGAGTTACGTCTTCGTCCAGCGGATCGGGCCGAAGTACGGCCGCGTCCGGGGGTCGGTCGGCGCGCTCAACTCCCGCCTGGAGAACAACATCGGCGGCATCGAAGTCGTCAAGTCCTACGGCCGCGAGGGCTTCGAACGCGACCGCGTCGAATCGGCGTCGGAGGACTACCTCGACGCCAACTGGGACGCTATCTCGACGCGGATCAAGTTCTTCCCCTCCCTGCGGATCATCACGGGCTTCGGCTACGTGGTCACCTTCCTCGTCGGCGGCTACTGGCTACTGTTCGGCGCGCCCGGTCCCTTCTCGGGCACGCTCCAGCTCGGGACGCTCACCACGATGCTGCTGTGGTCGCGGCGGTTCCTCTGGCCGATGCGCCAGTTCGGGAACGTCGTCAACAACTACCGCTACGCCTTCGCCGCCGCCGAGCGGGTCGTCGGCCTGATGAACGACCCCGGGACCATCCACGAGGACGACGACGCGATCGACCTCGACGGCGTCGACGGGCTCGTCGAGTACGAGGACGTGCGCTTTCGCTACCCCGAGGCCGAGGAGAACTCCGTCGAGGACGTGAGCTTCACCGCCGAACCCGGCGACTTCGTCGGCCTCGTCGGGCCGACGGGGGCGGGCAAGACGACCCTCCTCAAACTGCTGATGCGCCTCTACGACCCACACGAGGGGACCATTAGCATCGACGGGGTGGACGTGCGGGACCTGTCGCTGTCGAGCCTGCGGAGTCACATCGGCTACGTCAGCCAGGAGCCGTACCTGTTCCACGGCACGATCGAGGAGAACGTCGCCTACGGCCTGGAGGCGACCGACGACGAGATCGTCGAAGCGCTGGGAATGGCCGGCGCGATGGAGTTCGTCGCCGACCTGCCCGACGGTATCGAGACGACCGTCGGCGAGCGCGGGGTGAAGCTGTCGGGCGGTCAGCGCCAGCGCATCGCCATCGCCCGGGCCATCCTCGAAGACCCCGAGATCCTCGTCCTCGACGAGGCGACCAGCCACGTCGACAACGAGACCGAAGTCCTGATCCAGCAGTCGCTGGAGAACCTGACGGCCGAGCGGACGACCTTCGCCATCGCTCACCGGCTCTCGACCGTCAGGGACGCCGATACGATCCTCGTCATGGACGACGGCCACGTCGTCGAACAGGGCGCCCACGAGGAGCTGCTCGAACGGGACGGACTGTACGCCAACCTCTGGAGCGTCCAGGTCGGCGAGGTCGACGCGCTCCCCGAGGAGTTCGTCGAGCGGACCGCCGAGCGCGAGCGCGCCAGCCTGGACGACGACTGAGCGGCGCCGGTCGACGGGACCGACCGCGGCCGGACCGACCCTCCGCCGAGCCGATGTCGGTCAGTCGTCGACCGCGCTGACGACGACCTCGCCGCCGTCACTGGCGATCGGCGTCTCGACCGTCTCGACGCCGGAGAAGACGACTTTCGCGCCGCCGTCGTCGCTGTCGGCCATCTCGACCGACCAGCCGTGGGCGCGGGCGATAGCCTCGACGATCGCGAGTCCGAGTCCGGTCCCGTCGTCGTCGGTCGTGTAGGCGTACTCGAACACCTGCTCGCGCTCGTCCGCCGGGACGCCGGGACCGTCGTCGGCGACGGCGAACCCGTCGTCGTGGCGCTCGACGGTGACGGTCACCGAGGGACCGCCGTGGTCCACGGCGTCCTGCTGAGCCTGCGAAGCAGGGCTCGTCGAGCCGTGCTCGACGGCGTTGCGGTAGCAGTTCTCGAAGACCGACTGCAGCCGCGTCGCGTCGGCGTAGATCCGGACCCCAGCGTCGGGGTCCACGTCCAGCTCGGCGTCGCCGGTGTCGACGGTTCCCCAGGCGTCGCGGGCGACGGTCGACAGGTCGACCCGCTCCAACTCGTCGATGGCCTGGCCCTCGCGGGCGAGCGTGAGGGTGTCGTCGATAATCCCCTCGATCCGGTCGAGAGCGTCGCCGGCGGTTTCGAGGTGTTCGTCGTCGTGGCGCTCGCGCGCGAGTTCGACCCGTCCGTAGGCGACGTTCAGGGGGTTGCGCAGGTCGTGGCTGAGGGTGCTCGCGAACTGCTCCAGCTGGGTCGTCTGCTGTTCGAGGTCGCGGACCTGCTGGCGCCGCGCGGTCACGTCCCGCAACACCAGCGTGTACCCCGCGACCGACCCCCGCACTTCCAGCGGCGAGACGGTCACGTCGTACTCCCGGACCTCGCCGTCCTCGAACCGCGTGAACGCCGAGACGAACGGCGAGTCACCGGTTTCGTTCGAGGTGAGCACCTCGGCCGACTCGCTGGGCGGCCCCGGGCCACTCGCCGCGGTCACAGCCGTCGGGTCCTCGACAGTCGCGCCGTCGAGCGCCGCGTCTTCGCTCCCGGCGCCGTCGCGGTCGTCGACCGGACGGAGCTCCGGGACGGCCCGCTCGACGGGGTCGCCCTCGTGGTCGGGGATGGCCGGGAACGTCCCGGCCGCCGCCGCGTTGTAGTCGAGCAGGCGCCGGTCGCGGTCGACGACCACGACGGCGTCGTCGAGCACTTCCAGCACGGACTCGCGAGCCAGCGGCGCCAGGTCGAACAGCTGGTGTCTGAAGACTGCCCAGGCGACGACGCCGAGGATCAGCGGCGACCCGACCACGAGCGCGCCCGTCAGCGGGCCGGGGATGGCGCCGCCGAACCACAGCGTGAAGATGGCGAGCGTCGGGAGGTAGCCGGCCAGCAGCGCGGCGGTCTGCTTGCGCCCGACGTTCGGCCCGGCCAGGAGGTGCGCGCCCAGCAGCGCGACCGTCACGTAGTACAGTAGCGACCCCGGGAGCAACAGCGCGACCGCGATCGCGGTCCCCTCGCCCTGGATGTACGGGAACGGCGACGCGACCACCGTGTACCCGCTCCAGACCAGGTCGTGCATCGGATTGGTTATCTCCAGTACCCCGACCACGACGTGCCACCCGACCAGGGCATAGACGACCGACCGCGGGATCCGACGGAGGTACCCGGTGTACTCCGTGACGAGCAGGAACCACAGCAGCGGGAGAAGGCCCGTGACGGCGGCCTCGAAGTTGAACGCCGCGATCATCCACGTTCGCGACGGCGCCAGCAACTCCCCGGTCACCAGCAGCCCCGACACCGCGTAGACGGCGACGATCCCGACGAACAGCCGCCCCTGCAGATTCAGCTCCTCGTCCCACAGCCAGACCGCGACCCACGCGGCGATCGCCGTCGAGAGGGCCACTGCCCCGACGTAGACAGTCTCCGAAACCACGATACCATATCTGATAGGCGTACTGACTAAAGAATTCTCGCCACGGAATCAATTTTGAAACTGTCAGGTCCGGCTCGGAGAAGAAAACGAAATATAGGGCCGGTATAGGGCTTCAAAACAAATTTCGAAACTCCAAATAGAGTCTCGATGATGATATCGACCGTAGCGCGGCGGTGACCGGACCGACGCCGCGAGGCGTCTGTGAACCGACGAACCCAAGCAGTCGGGGGCGATAGCGACGGCCGATGAACGTCCGGTTCCTGGGCGGCGCCCGCGAGGTCGGTCGTAGCGCGGTCCTCATCGACGACCGGCTCCTGCTGGATTACGGGCTGTTGACCGGCAACCCGCCCCGGTTTCCGGTCGACTCGGTCGACCCCGAGGCGGTCGTCGTCTCCCACGGTCACCTCGACCACGTCGGCGCGGTGCCGTCGCTGTGCTCGGGCGACCGCCGGCCGCCGATCCACTGGACGCCCCCGACGCGCGAACTCGCCCTCACGCTCGCTCGCGACACCCTGAAGCTGCACGGCGGCACCTACGACTGCCCGTTCACCGAGACCGAGGTCCGCCGGGTCACGCAGGTCTCCGAGACCCACGGCTACCGGGAGTCCTTCGAGGCGGCCGGCTACGAGGTCACCTTCTACGAGGCCGGCCACATCCCCGGCAGCGCGCACGTCCTCGTCGACGACGGCGACACCCGACTGCTGTACACAGCCGACTTTCACACCGGCGACCACCGCGGGAGCGACGCTCCCGCGAGCCGCACGAATCGGGCCGGTGAGCCGATTCGTGGACAACGGCTCGTCGCCGGCACCACCGCCCGGCCCGACGCCGACGCCGTCGTCTGCGAGTCGACCTACTCCGACGTGACCCACGAGGACCGGGGAGCCATCGAGGAGCGGTTCGCCGAGAGCCTCCGCACCACGATATGGCAGGGTGGCACGGTCGTCGTCCCGGCGTTCGCCATCGGCCGCACCCAGGAGGTCCTCCTGATCTGCGAGGCCCACGACATCGACTGCTACGTCGACGGGATGGGCAAGCGCGTGACGGAGATGCTCCGGCGCCACCCCGAGTTCGTTCGCGACGCCGACGCGCTGGGCCGGGCCAAATCCAACGCCAGATTCGTCGACGGTCGCGACGGCCAGCGCCGACGGATCGCCGAGGACAACACCGTCATCGTCACCACCAGCGGGATGCTCTCGGGCGGCCCGGCGATGACGTACATCCCCGCGATCCGCGGGTCCCCGACCAACAAGGTCGCGATGACTGGCTACCAGGTCGAGGGGACGCCCGGCCGGGACCTGCTCGACACCGGTAGCGCGGAGATCGACGGCCGACGGATGCCCGTCGCCGCGCAGGTCGAGTCCTACGACTTCTCCGCCCACGCCGACCGCGAGGGGATCCTGGCGTTCCTCGACGACTACCGCGACGCCGAGGTCCTCGTCAACCACGGCGACCGTTGCGAGGCCTTCGCCGAGGAACTCCGCGCGGACGGCTTCGCGGCGACGGCGCCCGCGGTCGGCGACGCCGTCGACGTGTAGCCGGTCCGGCCACCGGCGTCGAACGCCGCCGATCGCCGCTCACCCGAGCACGCCCAGCTCCGCGAGCAACACCAGTCCGGTGACCACGGGGAGACTCCCGAGTATCGTGAGGAAGACGACCGTTCCGACGTAGTCGGCGGTCGATACCGCCGACCCGTCGGCAGTCGGGTCGCTCGCTCCGTCGTCCCCGAACTCGATCGAGAGGACGAGCGGGATGACCGCGGAGGGACCGGCCGCGAGGACGACGAACGCGGCGGTCACCGTCGGGTCGCCGATGTCGACGAGCGCCGCGACCCCGACGGCGACGACGGGCGCGACGAGCAGCTTCAGTCCGACGGTCGGCAGCGTCTCGCGGACGGTCGCCGCGAGGTCCATCGACTCGACCTGCAGGCCGAGGACGACGAGGAAGACGGGGATCGACGCGTCGCCGACCAGCCGGAGGGTGTCCATCGCGGTGCCGTCCTCGGGCGGGACGACGCCGAGCGCGACCGCGGCGCCCGCCGCGGCCAGCGCCCAGACGACCGGCTGGCGGGCCACGCGGCCGAGCGCCGCCCGGTCGGTCCCCGACTCCCCACGCGAGAGGAGATAGACGCCGACGGTGTACAACAGCAGGTTCTGGACGAGGACGAACAGCACGGCGGTCGACCGGCCGGCGGCGCCGAACGCGAAGGTGGCGACCGGGATGCCGAAGTTGCCGGTGTTGGGGAAGGCCGCGGCCATCGCGGCGCCGGTGACGACCGTGCCCTCTCGACCGCGCGCCCGGCTCACCGCCCACGAGAGCGTGCCGACGACGGCGGTGAACCCGACCATCGCGCCGACGGCCGCGGCGGCGGTCCCGAGCCCGGTTTCGAGCGTGACGAGCGTCTCGAACACCAGCGCGGGCAGGAGAACGTAGACGGTGACCGTGCTCAGCGGCTCGGTGTCGACCTCGCGGACGCGACCGAGCAGGTAGCCGGCGAGGGCGATCGACAGCGGCGGCGCCACCGACGAGAGGAACACCGACGGGATCGACCCGAGCGCGTCGAGTGTCTGCACGACGGTATCTGTCCGGGGATCGATATCGCCGCCGATAATGCTGTCGACTCGTCGCCCGAGGGCGTCGGTTTCGGCGGACCGTTCCCGTTTCTAAACCGTTTTCACGGTAGAGCGTAGACGGGTCTCCGTGTCCTGGTCCCGGTACAACCCCGTCCGCGCGCTCCTCCTCTGGGTGGGGTCGATCGTCGCTCGCGCCGGTATCATCGACCGCGAGCGCGTCGAGCGGGCGACCGACCTCGCCTGGCCGCGCATCGTCACCGGCCTCGCGCGGATGTCCCGCTCGACGGCCGACGTGGCGATGGTCGGCATCGCGCTGGGCCCGACCGCCATCGCCGGCGTCGGGTACGCCAGCCCCTTCTGGGGGTTGTCGTTCGCCCTGGGCGGCGGCGTCGCCGGCGGGACCATCGGTCTCGTCTCCCAGCGCTTCGGCGCCGACGCCCACGAGGAACTCGCCCTCTCGGTGAAGGCCAGCGCGCTGCTCACGGTCGCGATCACCGTCCCGCTGATCGCCGTCTACTGGTTCCTCGCCGAGCCGCTGATCGCTCTGATCGGCTCCGGCGACGCCGCGGTGGCCTTCGGCGCCGACTACCTCGCCGTCGTCGCCTTCGGCGTCCCGTTCGCGGCGCTGAACCTCATCGGCAGTCGCACGCTCGTCGGCGCCGACGACGCCTGGACGCCGATGATCCTCCGCGGCGGCGGCGCCGCGCTGAACATCCTCGTCAACGCCGTCCTCATCTTCGGTCTCGGCTGGGGCGTCGTCGGCGCCGCCGTCGGCACCGCGCTCTCGAACGTCGTCGTCGCGGTCGCGTTCGCGGTCGGCCTCGCTCGCGGCGGCCTCCCCGGCATCGGCGAATTCCCCGTGCAGATCCCGCTCTCGGGCCCCCACTTCGACCGGTCGCTGTTCGGCGACCTCGCCGAGATGGCGACGCCGTTGATCGGGACCAACCTCGCCCGCAGCGGCGGCCAGTTCCCCAAACTGTACATCGTCGGCCTGTTCGGCCCGAACGTCGTCGCCGCCTACGTCGTCGCGATGCGGGTCCGCGCGCTGATGGACACGCCCAACTGGGGGTTCAGCATGGCGTCGTCCAGCCTCGTCGGCCAGGCGCTCGGCCAGGACGACGAGGACGACGCCGGCGTGTGGGCCCACGACATCATCCGCTTCTCGCTGGCGTGTTACGCCGTCATCGCCGTCGGCGTGTTCGTCCTCGCCCGCCCCATCGGCCGCGTGTTCGTCGACGACCCCTCGATCCTCCCGACCGTCGTCACCTTCATCCGCGTCGCCTGCTTCGGAGTGCTGTTCAGCGGCGTCTACGGCGGCTCGACCGGCCCGCTGCGCGCCAGCGGCGACACGCGCTGGCCGTTCTACGCCCAGTTGACCGGGCTCTACCTGTTCACGCTCCCGATCGCCTACGTCGGCGTCGCCGTCCCCGAGATCGGACAGACAGCGCTGTACGCCGCCATCCTCGCCGAGATGGCCGTCCCCGCCATCATCGCCTACTACCGCTATCGCTCCGGGACGTGGAAGGTGGTCAGCCGCGACTACCGCCCCGACGCCGCCGCGAGTGACTGACCGCTGTCGGCGGCTTCGCCCACGACCCTACGGTCGGTCCCGGAACGCTGGACCGCGAGGGGCAGGCTTTTGCGTAGTTACTCCCGAGGGCCACCCATGGAGTACACGACACTCGGATCGACCGGGATGGAGGTCTCGCAGATCTGTCTCGGCTGCATGAGCTTCGGCAGCGAGGAGCCGTGGATGCTGGACGAGGAGGAGGGCCGGGAGGTCATCGAACGCGCCATCGACCTGGGCGTCAACTTCTTCGACACCGCCAACGCCTACTCCGACGGCGAGAGCGAGGAGATCCTCGGCGACGTGCTCGCCGACTACGACCGCGACGAGCAGGTCGTCGCCACCAAGGTCCGGTTCCCCGTCGGCGAGGACACGCCCAACGCCTCGGGCCTCTCGCGGAAGACCATCGAGCAGGAACTCGATGACTCCCTGGAGCGGCTCGGCCTCGACACCATCGACCTCTACCAGACCCACCGCGTCGACCCGAACACGCCCCCCGAGACCACGCTCGAAGCGCTCGACGACGCGCGCCGACGCGGGAAGATCCGCCACGCCGGTACCTCCTCGATGTGGACCCACGACCTCGTGGAGCAACTGCGGACGAGCGAGCGCGAGGACCTCATCGGCTACGAGACGATGCAGAACCACTACCACGTCGCCTACCGGGAGGAGGAGCGCGACATGCTACCGCTCTGTGACAAAGACGACATCGGCGTCATCCCGTGGGGCCCGCTCGGCCAGGGCTTCCTCGCCCGCCCGTTCGACGAACTCGAACGCACCAACCGCGGCGCCCCCGAGAACTTCCACAACCCCACGCCCGAGTACGAGCGCGGCGGCGGCAAGGAGATCAACGAGCGCGTGCAAGAGTTGGCCGCCGACCACGGCGTGACGATGGCCCAGATCGCCCTGGCCTGGCAGTACCAGAACGAGTACGTCGACGCCCCCATCGTCGGCACCACGAGCGTCGAACATCTGGAGGAAGCCGTCGAGGCGCTGGAGATCGACCTCTCGGCCTCGGACGTGGCGTATCTGGAGGAACCGTACGAACCGCAGCCGATCATCGGTCACGAGTAGCGACGGCCCGACGGAGACCGCGCTTGCCGTTCAGAATGCCGACCGGTAGTCCGCGACCGCCGGACCCACTTTCTTCGCGACGCGCTTGCCCGCGACGTTCGAGACGATCGACCAGGCGATGTACCAGACCGTCCAGACCTGCAGCGGGCCGACCAGCTTGGCCGTCCAGACGACGCGGCCGGCGATCGGCAACACCTGCGCGGCGGGCGTGATCGCCGCCACGGGGTTGACGGTCAGCCAGGTGATCCAGAGGAAGACGGGGATCGTCACCAGCATCGCGTAGACCATCGGGCGGACCATCCGCTTCATCGCTCCCAGCTGCTCCATCATCAGCTCCTGCTGGCGCGACTGCAGCCGTTCGACGGCCTCGTCGTCGCCGCGCTCGCGGGCCGCGTCGAGGCGCTCTTTGACCGTCTCCAGGCGTTCCTGTGCCGCTTCCTGCGGATTCCCGTCCATCAGCCGACGGCGCAGCGTCGTCGAGACGACCGTCGTCGCGAGCGCGAGCAGCGCGACCGTCGCGCCGAACGGCAGCGCGGCCTCGACCGGGCCGAGGAAGATGTCGGCGGTACTCCCGATCGTGTCGCGGGCCACCGGTATCTGGTAGCTGGCCATCAGCCCCAGCGCGGCGACGCCGGCGAGTTTGTCGGCGGCCGACCAGCGGCCGGCGTCGGCGTCGTCGTCGGTCTCGGCGTCGCCCGCGAACTCGGCGTCGTCGCGCTCACCCACGGCCGCGCGGACGGCGTCGGGGTCCTCGACGACGAACCCGGCGTCGGTGGCGACCAGCAGTTCGGATTCGAGCAGGCGCCCCCACTGTTCGGCGGGGACGGCGCCGCTCACGTCCGGCCAGGAGACGGTGCCGTCGCCCGATTCGGCGCGGTCGAGGACGACGGCGGCGGCGTCGGCGAGCGCGTCGTCGCCGTCGAGTCGCTCGCGGAGGGTCTCGTCCATACGGATACCTGTCAGCGCGCCTTTGTCAATCTTGCTCTCGGGCTGTCAGGATGCGTCGGGACGGGCGCTCACGCCTCGTCGTCGCCGCTCAGTTCCCGTATCACGACCAGCGCGAGCGCGCCGACGACGAACGCGAGCGTCCCCATCGCCAGGGCGGAGACGGCCGTCAGCAGGAGCGACGACCCCTCGGACAGCGTGATCGCGCCGGGGCCGAGCAGCACGGCGACGACGGCCGCGACGGCGAGCAGTCCGGCGGTCTCCTCGCGGGTCAGCGGCTCGCGGAAGGCCGACAGTTCCATGGCTCGGCGTTCGCCGGGCGGGCTGAAAACGATTGGGACCGGGACGGGCCGCGGCGAACGGACCCGCGGCTATCCGTTCCGGCGTCGAAAAAATCGGAGTCGCGAAAGACCTTACTCGCCCTTCTCGATGGGGGCGCCCACGAGGTTGCCCCACTCCGTCCAGGAGCCGTCGTAGTTGATGGCGTCGTCGTAGCCGACGAGTTCGTGCAGGGCGAACCAGGCGACCGACGAGCGCTCGCCGATACGGCAGTAGGCGACGACGGTGCCGTCGCCCTCGATGCCTTCCTCGGCGTACAGGTCTTCGATCTCCTCGGCGGTCTTGAAGGTGCCGTCGTCGTTGGTGACGGCGGCCCAGGAGACGTTGCTGGCGCCGGGGATGTGGCCGCCGCGCTGGGCGGTCTCCTGCAGGCCCGGGGGCGCGAGGACCTCGCCGGAGAACTCCTCGGGCGAGCGGACGTCGACGAGCGGCAGGCCCTTGTCGACGGCGTTCTCGACGTCGTCGCGGTAGGCGCGGATGGACTCGCGCGGGCCGGAGGCCTCGTACTCGACTTCGGAGAAGTCCGGCTCCTCGTCGGTGAGCGGGTAGTCGTTCTCGACCCAGTAGTCGCGGCCGCCGTCGAGCAGCTTCACGTCGTCGTGGCCGTAGTACTTGAACTGCCAGTAGGTGTAGGCCGCGAACCAGTTGGCGTTGTCACCGTAGAGGACGACCGTCGTGTCCTCGCTGATGCCGTGGGAACCCAGCAGCGCCTCGAAGTCCTCCTTCTCGAGGATGTCGCGCTCGACCTGGTCCTGGAGGTCTGTCTCCCAGTTCCAGCCGACCGCGCCCGGCGCGTGGCTCTCGTCGTACAGCTCCGTGTCCACGTCGACCTCGACCAGCCGATAGTCGTCGTCGTCGCTCTCGAAGTGCTCGAGGTGGTCTTCGACCCAGTCCGCCGAGACGAGTACGTCTTTCGCGTAGTCGCTCATGTTCATCGAACCTTTGGTCTACCGACTATATACCTCTAGGACCTTCGGCATGTCCCGCCCCTTGACGACCATAGCGGAGATTGTTGCCGGCTCGTTCCGTGTCTATGGTTCTCACGGCCTCTCTCTTCGGCTCTCGTCGCCCGGGATCGGACCGGGGGACGGGTCGGGCCGGCGGTCGCGGCGGCCCGCGACCGGACGGTTTATACCCAGTACGATGCCCGCACGCGCCGGACAAAATTGCCTCTACCTCCGACCGGGTCGGAAGGACATCTTGAAGCGTCCGCTCGCCCGAACCCGGGACATGAGCGACATCGTCGTCCCGGCCGAGTGGGTGGCCGACCGACTCGACGAGGTCCGGATCGTCGACACCCGCGACGCCTGGGAGTTCGACGGCATCGGCCACATTCCGGGTGCGGTCAACGTCCCGTTCGACTCGTTTCGCGCCGACGAACACGCCGCCGAAGACGACACCGAGAGCGAACCAGGCGGACCGGAGGGCGACGCCGGCGGGGCGACGACCGGCCAGGGGATGCTCCCCGGCGCCGAGGTTTTCACCGAGATCATGTCCGAGGCGGGGATCACCGCCGACGACCGGATCGTCGCCTACGACGACACCCACGGCGTCTTCGCCGCGCGCTTCCTCGTGACCGCGGGGCTGTACGGTCACGACCCCGAGCGGCTCCACCTGCTCGACGGCGACTTCTCCGCGTGGCGACTCGACCACGAGACCGCGAGCGAGGTCGCCGACTTCGACCGGTCGGAGTACGTCGTCGACCCGCCAGCGGAGACGCCGCTGGTCGGGATCGACGCGGTCGCGGCGGCCACCGACGACCCCGATACCGTCGTCGTCGACACTCGCGAGGGCTGGGAGTTCGAGGAGGGCCACATCCCCGGCGCGGTCCGCCTGGACTGGCGCGAACTCGTCGACGACGAGACGCGCGGGCTGAGGCCCCGCGAGGAGATCGAGTCGATCCTCGACGAGCGGGGGATCGCTCCCGACAAGCGGGTCCTGCTGTACTGCAACACCGCCCGCCGGATCAGCCACACCTACACCGTCCTCCGTCACCTGGGCTACCCCGATCTCGCCTTCTACGAGGGGAGTCTCACCGAGTGGAAGGCCGACGGACGAAACCTGGAGACGGGGGCGTAGCCGGGGGGCGACTCAGTCGTCGGTGGCGGGGTCGCCCGGCGACTCCTCGGAGCGGTCGTCGCCGGACGGGTCCGCCGCGCCGTCGGCGGCCAGGTCGTCGCTGAGGCGTCCGTTCCGACCACCGGGTCGGTCGCCGTCGGCGAGGGCGGCGGCCTCGTCGAAGGTCTGCTGGACGGTCGTGCGCTCGTCGGTGACCAGTTCGACCACTTCGACGAGCAGCGCGACGACCAGCGGGCCCGCGATGACGCCGACGACGCCCAGACTCAGCGTGCCGCCGGTGAACCCGACGAAGTAGAGGCTCGCGGGCATCCCGGTCGTCAGCGAGGCCAGCCGCGGGCGGATCAGCGCGTCGGGCAGGAAGCCGATGAGGACCAGCCCCGTGCTCGCGACGAGCAGGGCGGCCGTGACCTCGCCCGCCAGCGCCTGGCCGACCGCCACGGCGGCGATGAGTATGCTCGGTCCGAGGACGGGGATGAACTGCAACAGTCCGGAAAACACCGACAGCGTGAACGCGCTGTCGTAGCCCAGCAGCGAGAAGACGACGTACGCCACCGTGAACGTCCCCAGCGCCGTCGCGGCCTGCAGGACGTACAGCGCGTACAGCGTGTCGCGCACGCAGCGGTGCAGCGCGAGCACCACGTCGTGGTACTCCCCGGGAACCAGCCGGAGCGCCGCTTGATGGACGCTCCCGGGCCGCAGCAGGAGTCCGTACACGAGGAAGACGAACAGGAACGCCTTCAGTGCGAGGACGGGCGCCGCCCCCGCGATATCGAAGCCCAGGTCGACGACCGCGGCCCGCGCCCGCACGATCAGCGCGCTCACGTCGATCACGAACGACATCCCGAACACCGTGATCGGCTGCTCGGCCGGGATCGACCGCAGGAACGAAAGCAGGAGCGCCTGGCGGCCGTACAGCGCGTAGACGATCGGCCCGACGATGAGCGCGACGAACAGGAACCCCACCGTCGTCGCCGCCGCCGCGGCGATCCGCCGGTGGACGCCCCGCGCGACTAACCCCCGACGGACGGGATAGAGCACGTACGCCACCGTGATGGCGAAAAACACCGTCCCGACGACCCGCGAGAGGATCACCAGGGTCAGGATCGCCGTCCCGACGAACAGCCCACCGAGTACCTGCTGTCGCCGGGTCAGCGCCATACTCCCCCCTGAACGCGAAGCCTACAAAACGTTTGGCACGAGCGGCGGTGACGGCGGCGCTCGCGGCCGACCTCGTCGAGCGATCCCGGCGGGCGGCGGTTCCCTGCCCTCACGGGACGACGCCGACGGTCAGCAGTGTGCCGTGCTCGCGGTAGCGCTCGACCATCGCCTCGCGGGTCTCGAAGTCCTCTGTCGGGAACTCCCCCGCCGGCGGGATCGTCGTCTCGGTGTCGGGGATCCGGTCCTGGCCGGCGACGTGCAGGCCCGCGTCGCGGAAGTGCTCGCGGTACTCGGCTTCCGTCCAGCGGATCATCGGCACCTCGACCAGCTCGTCCCACTCGTGGGTGTGGACGCTCTCTTCCCAGTAGTTGACCGCGCAGTAGAACGTCCCGCCCGGCCGGATCACTCGGCGCAGTTCGTCCAGCACGGCGTCGGGGTCGCGGGCGTAGAAGAACGCCTCCATCGACCAGCAGTGGTCGATGCTGTCGCGCTCGAGCGGCAGGTGCTCGAAGTCGCCGTTCAGGAAGCCCGACCGGCGGTCGGCGGTGTACTCGCGGGCGTTGCGGGCCATCCGCGGCGCGGCGTCGATGCCGTAGGACCGGGACGCGTCCTTCGTCTCCCGGAGCGCGCGCCCGGCGTAGCCGCTCCCCGACCCCAGGTCGAGGACGGTGTCGCCCGCTTCGACCGGCATCCGCGCCAGGGCGTGTTTGGCGGTGTGCCAGTGGCGCTGTTCCATGCCCTCGTCGCGGCCGTCGCGGGCCCACTCGTCGAACTCCTCGCTGACGCTCATGAGTGGGCGGTGGGCGCCCGCGAGCAAAACGGTTCTGTGTCGCCGTCGAATCGGTGCCCATCGACGTGGGAAGCGCCGCTCGCGGGAGGTGGCCACGACGGTAAAGCCTATCAGAAGTCTGCGCGTACTGTCAGCAGTGCAACCTCTCACGTTCGCTCCGGTGGGGCTGCTCTTCGCCGTCGTTGGCGTCTTCACGAGCCTGCTCTTCCTCGGAAGTGCCGCAGTCCTGGCGTACTGGGTCTACCGAGACGCGTCAGCACGGGACGCGAACGGCCCGCTCTGGTGGACGTTCCTGGCTTTCTCCGGGGTCGGTCTGGTCTGGTATCTCGCCGTTCGGGGCGAACGGGACCCGCGACACGGTCCCCCCTCCCGTCGTGAGCGCCTCGCGGGGACGTGGACGATGGCGATGGCCCTCACGTTGGTCGCCGTCACCGTCGCGACACCGCCGGACCCGTTCACGAAACTGGTCTACCTCCCGCAGGTGTTCGCTGTGGCGTTCGTGGTCGTGTATGTGTGGCGGGTACGGTCCCGTCCGGCGGCGGTCGGGAGCGGAGACTGAGTACCCCGTCGCTGTCTCCGGAAGTATCGGCGTCTTACCGATATCAGAAGTTCCGATCGGTCCTGGCACGAACCCCTCGTCGCGACGTACACGGCGGCGGCCGCCGTCGGCGTCCTCGGCGCCGCCGTCCTCGCCCCGCCGGACCCGCTCACGCAGGTCGCCTACGTCCCGCCCTCGTTTGCGGTCGCGTTCGTCGGAACGCACCTGTGGCTCACGCGGCGTCGGTCCGCTGGGTCCCGGGTCGAGGCCTGACCCGGACCGCCGTCCGCCAGCGTTTTGCCCGGCCCCCGGAATAGAGCGTGCATGGCACGAGCCCCCCGGTACAAACTCGCCGACACCGCCCAGCAGGTCGTCGGGGGGTTCCTGCTCGCCGGACCGTTCGTCGTCACCGAGGAGGTGTGGACGCTCGCGACCCGGATGACTTGGTTCCACGCCGGCGTGACTGTCGCCATCGTCTTCGCCATCGGCTACGGCGCCCTCTACGAGGCCGACGACGACCGCGACCCCGACCGCGAGGCCGAGGTCGCCGGCGTCCCCCTCCGGTTCGTCTCGCTCATGTTCGTCTCCTTCGGCTCCGTTGCCATCCTGGCGCTGACGCTGACCGCCCCGACGACGTTCCTCACCGACCCCGACCTCACGACGGTCGAGCGCGCCGGCATCACCGCCCGAGCCGTCAGCGTCGGTGCCATCTTCAGCGTCGTCGGCGCCGCGACCGCCGACTCCGTCTTCTGAGCGGCGGTCCGGAGCGCGTACCGGGTCGCCGCTTTCGCTCCGCCCACCCGTATCTACCGTCCCCAGGCGGCCGATCCTTCTTGTAGTCGGTGGCCCAACTCACGGTCGTGTCCCGGAGCCCGACCCTGACACTGGTCGTCGCCTTCGTCGTCGTCTTCGCCCTCCAGCGCGTCGTGGCGTTGCTGCAGATCCCGCTCACCTTCGCGCTCGCGCCGCCGGTCGGCGCCCGGCCGTGGACGCTCGTCACCAGCGTCTACGCCCACCTCTCGGTCGGTCACCTCCTCGCCAACGTCGCCGTCCTCCTGCTGGTCGGACTGTACCTCGAACGCCAGACCTCCCGGCTGCGATTCCACGCCTTCTTCCTCCTCACCGGCGCGCTCTCCGGACTCGCCGAGGTGTGGGCCAGCGGGCTGTTGGGCCCCGGCGTCGCGGTGCTGGGCGCCAGCGGCGGTATCGCCGGGCTGGTCGGGTACGTGCTGGCGGGCAACCGCATGAGCGACACGCTGCTGGACCGCACGCCGCTGTCCCCCCGAGCGCAACTCGGCGTGTTCGTCGTCGTCGCCGGCGCCGTCACCGTCGTCACCGCCGGCCCCGGCGTCGCGCTGATCGCCCACTTCGCCGGGCTGCTGATCGGGCTGGCCGCGGGGCGACTGCACCTGTTGCGGCCGTCGAGATAATGCCGTGTCGCTCGTGAGTCAGGTCAGGTGTGACCGGGCGTAGCCGCGAACAGGTGCCCGCCTCAGTACAGCTGCTTCTCCTGCTCCTCGCGCTCGCTCTCGCGTTCCTGCTCCGCTTTCTTCTCCCGGCGGCGGGCGATCCACCCGCGGACCCCCGGAAGATAGGTCCGCCGCACGTCGCGGGCGAACGCCCAGATACCGTAGACCCAGAAGAAAAAGAGCAGGGTCCCCATGCCGAAGTAGAGCCAGGTGGCGGTCGAGACCATCAGGTCTCCTCCCGGGCGCCGGGGTGGCCACCGCCCATCGCCTCCGAGCGGAGGATGTCGTGACAGACGGCGTCGCCGGTCCCGGTGTCGAAGACGTGGATCTTCCGGCGGTCGAGGACGACCTCGATGTCCTCGTCGCCGGCCAGGTCGCTGTCCGGTTCGACGCTCATCAGCAGTTCGTCGCTCCCGCGAGCGGAGGCGGCTTCGGTGGTCGCGGCCTCGGAGTCGCTGGCATCCTCGCCGCGGAGGACGAGGTAGACGAAGATCTCGTCGCCCATCGGTTCGAGCACGTCCGTCCGGGCGCGGATGGGACGGGTCGGGTTGGCGAGTTCGCCCGCCTTCTCCGCCGGATACACGTCCTCGGGGCGGACGCCGACGGTCACGTCGTCGCCCGGGGCGAGTTCGGGTACCTGTCCGGGGTCGAACGCCACGTCGAAGCCCGGGGTCACGATCTCGCCGGACTCGACGGTCCCCTCGACGAAGTTCATCGAGGGCGAGCCGATGAAGCCGGCGACGAACAGGTTGGCCGGCTGATCGTAGCAGACCAGCGGCGGGGCGATCTGCTGGAGATGGCCCTCGTTCATGACGGCGATGCGGTCGGACATCGTCATCGCCTCGGCCTGGTCGTGGGTGACGTAGATGATGGTCGTGTCCAGCTCCTTGTGGAGGCGTTGGAGCTCCGTGCGCATGTGGACCCGGAGCTTGGCGTCGAGGTTCGCCAGCGGCTCGTCCATGAGGAAGACGGCGGGCTCGCGGACGATGGCGCGGCCGATGGCGACGCGCTGGCGCTGGCCGCCGGAGAGCTCGTCGGGCATCCGGTCGACGAGGGCCTCGATCTGGAGGATCTCGGCGGCGCGCTCGACGCGGCGGTCGATCTCGGCCTTGTCGAAGTCGCGCAGCCGGAGCCCGAAGCTCATGTTGTCGTGGACGTCCATGTGGGGAAACAGCGCGATGTTCTGGAACACCATCGCGATGTCGCGGTCTTTGGGCGGACGGGTGGTCACGTCCTCGCCGGCGATGGTGATGGTCCCCTCGCTGGGGATGGTGAGGCCGGCCATGGTCTCCAGGGTGGTCGACTTGCCACAGCCCGACGGGCCGACGAGCGTGACGAACTCGCCGTCGGCGATGTCGAGGTTCATGTCGTCGACCGCCGTGACGTCCGCGTAGCGTTTCGTGACGTGTTCGAGTGTTACGTTTCCCATGAGTTACTCCTTGAGTGCTCCGGCAGTCAGCCCGCTGACGATGCGCTCCTGGGCGATCACGACGAGGATCACCACGGGGAGGACGCCGACGATGCTCGCCGCCGCCATCAGGTTGTAAAAGGCCTGGTACTGGCCCTGGTAGTTGACGACGCCCCAGACGATGGGCGCCCAGTTCTGGGCCTGGCCGTCGGTCATCAGGAAGGAGATGAAGAACTCGTTGTAGACGCCGATGAACGTGAGCACGCCCGCGGTCGCGACCCCCGGCGCGGACAGGGGGATGATGACACGGAAGAGCGCGCCGATCCGGGTGGCGCCCTCGACGCGAGCGGCGTCCTCCAGCCCGTCGGGGATCTGGCTGTAGAAGGTGGTGAGGATGAAAATGGAGAGCGGCAAGAAGAGCGCGCTGAACGGCGTCACCATCGCGCCGGGGGTGTTGAACCAGTTGGGGCTCTCGATGGTCCCGACGGCGGGGAGCGTGAGGATCTCGACGTTGCCCGTGAAGAACTGGAACAGCGGGATGATGAACGCGGCCGGCGGGAAGTACGAGATAGCGAGCAACACGAGCAACAGCGCGGTCTTGCCGCGGAACTGCAGGCGGCCGAAGGCGTAGCCGGCGAAGCTCGCCACCAGCAGGACGATGACCGTCGTCGTCAGCGCGATGACGATGCTGTTGAACATGTAGACGTGAAACGGCAGCCGCTGGAACATCTCCACGAAGGAGGCTGGGTTGAACCCGTTGGGCAGCAGGCCGACGTCGGTCATCCGGTCGCCGGGCGTCAGCGCCAGCACCAGCAGCCAGTAGAACGGGAAGAGGGTGGTCACGAGGAAGAAGGCGGTGACGACGTAGAAGAGGAACTGGTAGGCGTCGCCGGGGTTGCGGATCGCCTCCTGCGCGCGCTGGGCGATCGGCCCGTCGTCGCTCTCGCCCCCCTCGACGGGCTGAGAGGCCATCAGGCGCCCACCTCCAGGTCGGCGAACTTGACGATGTACACCAGCGCGACCAGCGCGACGATGCCGGCGGTGATGAACGCGACGGCGGCGGAGGTGGCGTACCGGCCCGCGCGGAAGGTCGAGACGACCATGCAGGTCAGTGACGGCAGGGTCGAACAGCCGCCGGTCGTCTCGATGATACCGTAGACGCGCATCGACTGGATCGTCCGGAAGAGCAGGGCGACCAGCAGCGCGGGGAGGACGAGCGGGAAGGTGATGTAGCGGAACTGCTGGACCTTCGAGGCGCCGGCGACCTTCGCAACGTCGTAGAGGCTGCGGTCGACGCTCTGGAGGCCGGCGAGGATGAGCAGCGCCATGAACGCCGAGGTCTTCCACACGTCGGCGACGATGACGATGATCAGCGTGTCGGTCGTGTTGATCAGCGGGTTCTGTGAGAACACGCCCAGGCCCTGCATCACGTCGGTCCCGACGCCGATCCCCGGCTGGAAGAACAGCCAGAAGATGAGCCCCTGGATGGCGATGGGCACGGCCCACGGGATGAGGATCGCGACGCGGACCCACCGGCGCCCGCGGAAGCTCTGGTCGAGGACGAGCGCCTGGCCGAAGCCGATGATCGTCTCCAGCGTGACCGCGATGGCGACGTAGATGAGCGTCACCGTCAGCGCGCTCTGGAACGGCTGGCCGAAGTCGAGGAACGGGCTGCCGAGAACGGCGTTGCGCTCGCCGGTCAGCAGCTCGGCGTAGTTCTCGAACGCGACGAACTCGCCGACGTACTCCGCCGAAAAGAGGGCGTCGGCGCGCAGCGACATCTCGAAGGTACTCGCCAGCGGCCACAGCGCCATCGTCGAGACGAGCAGCAGCGTCGGGACCAGGAGGACGTACGCGAACCCCTGTTCGGAGAGCTGTTCCGTCCAGTTTGCCGGCGCGACCGCCGCCGACCGCACGCGTCCGCGGCCGTGTTCGTCGCTGGTCGCCATCTTAGACGCTCTGTTCGATCTCTTCGAGGCTCCCTGCGAGCGCGCTCATCGCCTCCTCGGGGGCCTGTTGCTGGGCGATCACACCGTTGACGCGGCTGGCGATCTGCGAGGACTGGTCGGGCCAGACGACGGTCACGGGCCGCGGGATGGCGTTCTCGCCGGCCACCTGTAGCGTCTCCAGATGCGGCCCCCACGGGTCCACGTCGCCGACGTTCTCGGGGTCGAACAGCCGCTGGTCGCCGGTCAGGTAGCCCAGCTCGCTGAACTGGAACGTGCGGAAGCTCTGCTCCATCGTCGCCTCGATGACCTGCACCGCCGCGTCGACGTTCTGGGAGTTGGGGTTGACGGTGAGGTGCCACCCGCCCAGCGCCGAGGCGGTGCCGCCGATCCCCTCGTACTCCGACTCGTCCTGGCTCACCGCGTAGGGGATCGGCATCGTCCCGAGGTCGTCGGGCGACAGGTCGCCGGACTCCTCGAAGGCGGTCGCCGCCTCGAAGATGCCGCTGGGCCAGTAGCGCAGCGCGACGGCGTTACCGTTGGTGAACGGCTCCAGCGACGGGCCCTCGGTCCACTCCAGCACCGCGTTGGGCGAGATCTGCTGGTAGCCGTCGAGGGCCTGCTCGTCGTCCGAGCCGTGGATGAGCGTCCGGACCATCCGTAGCGCCTGGTAGACGGGCTCCTCGTCGACCGTGACCGGCCGGTCGCCGACGGGACCGAACAGGGTGTCCCGACCGCCGAAGTAAGCGCCGCCCCAGGTCGTCATGAACTCGTTGAACGTACAGCAGGAGAGCCCGACGTAGTCGGTCCCCTGCCAGTTGAACCCGTACTCCACGTCGGCGTTACCGTGGGTCTCGGCGATGACTTCCGAGAACCGCTGCCAGGTCATCGGCTCGGTCGCCCAGCTCTCACCCTCGGGATCGAAGCCCGCGTCGGTCACCAGGTCCTTGCGGTACTGGATCGTCGGGAAACCGACCTGCCAGGGGACGCCGTACAGTTCGCCCCGCGGGCCGCCGCCCATCCCGGTTCCGGTGTCCGTGTCTCCCCCGCCACCGCCGACCGCCTGGGCCGGCGCGCGGGCGCTCTCCAGCGGCGCCTCGAAGTAGTGCTCGTCGAGCATCGAGAGCGCGTCGTCGGAGAGGCGCTCGCTCAGGTTGACGAGCTGGTCCCGGACGACGAAGGGGATCGTCCACCCGCTGTCCATCCGGAACACGTCCGGCGTCTCGCGGCCGGCGTTGAGCCAGCTGCGATACTGGGCCTCGACGTCGCCGGAGATCTCCGAGGTCGAGAGGAAGCTCACCTCGATGTCCTCGGAGAGACCGGCGTCGTATAGCGCCTGCCTGGTGTCTTCCGCGCGGTCGGTGACGTTCGACGGCATCGCCATCTCGACGGTCCCGCCACCGCCACCATCACCGCCGGTCCCGTCTCCGGTCCCGGTACCTGCACCGGGCCCCGCGCCGTCCTGGCAGCCGGCGAGCCCGACCGCCCCGGCCACCCCGACGGCCTTGACGAATCGCCGCCGCGAACTCGACGCTCCGGGCCCACTCTCCGCTCCCGACGATGAGTCGTTGGACATATCTTTGACGATCGATGCTGCCAGACTAAGGTATAGTCCGGCATCGGCTGACACGCTCGGAATAACCGCGGGTTACCGCTGCCACCCCTGTCGAAACGGTCGCCGCCGACTTGATGACGGCCGCCCGACATAGCGTATGGAACTCGTCGGCCACCGCGGCTGTCCCGACCACGGGCCGGAGAACTCCGCCCGGGCGGTCGCGGCGGCCGCGGAGCGACTGCCCGCCGTCGAAGTCGACCTCCGGCGCTGCGGGTCGGGCGATCTCGTCGCCGTCCACGACGAGCGCGTCGACGGCGTCACTGACGGGACCGGCCGCGTCGCCGACCTCGACCTGACGGCGCTACGCGAGTTGCGCGTCGACGGGTCTGACGAGCCCGTCGCCACGTTCACCGAGATCGTCGACGCCGTCCCGGCCGGAACGACGCTCCACGTGGAACTCAAAGAGCCCGGTCTCTGGCGGGACGTGCGAGCGGTGCTGGAGCGGGAGACGGCACCGGCCGTCCGCATCTCGTCGTTCTCGGCGCCGGCGCTGGCCGAGATCGCCCGGTCGGAGTGGGTCCCGGAGACGGGTCTGCTGTTCGGCGACCATCCGACGGCGAACCTCGACCTCGCGGCCGCGCTGGACTGTGCGAACGTCCACCCGCCCGCGCGGTTGTGTCTCGAACCCGGCGGTCGCGCCCTCGTCGACCGAGCCCACGACGCGGGGTTCGGCGTCTACGCCTGGGGGCTCGAAGCGGCGACCGACGACCGGGCGGACCGGACCGCCCCTGTCCGGGCGCTGGCCGACCGCGGCGTCGACGGCGTCACGACCGACACCTGGGACCTCCCGCAGCCGTAGCGGCCGCTTACGCCCCGTAACTGTCGCTTAGCGATCGAAACCGACGACATCCTCAAGCCGCCGACCGTTCAACCGCGGGCCATGCGACGGCCCACGGAAGCCTCCTCACAGGTGCGAGCCGCGCCCGCGGACTCGGCGTCCGGAGCGACCGGAACGGACGAAGCGGGAAACGACCGCCCGAGGTCGGCGACGCTCGCCGACGCGACGACGGCCGACGCCGAAGCGGTCCTGGCCGACCTGGTCGAGGCGGGCGCCGTCGACGCGACCGGCGACGACGCCCGACCTACCGACGGGTTCGACGAACGCCGCCGGGCGGAGATCGAGCGCCTCCGGGCGCTCTCACTCGAGGACCTCGCGGCCGCGACGCTCGCGATGGCGCCCACTGCGACGAGCGCCGAGCCGGTCACCGAGGGCGACCGCGCGTTCGTCGTCTGCTCGGACGGCTCCGGCGAGCCCGCGGGCGAAGTGTGGATCCGTCGACCGGTCGCGGTGGCGGAGACCGCCGCCGCGCTCGCGCTGGCCGAGGCGACCGACCTCCCCGCCGACCGCCGCGCCGTCGCCGCGCACGGCCTGTCGGTCTTCCTCGACGACTGCCCGGGCTGTGGAACCGCACTCGAAACGCGGAAAGCCGGCGGCTGCTGCGGCCCGCCGCGGACCGACGCCGACGGCCACCCGCTCCGAGCGCTCGTCTGTCCGGACTGCCGGACGCAGTTCGTCGCTTTCGAGTAGCCGCGACGCCACCCGTCGGGCATGGCCCGCTATCTCCTCGCGACCGCGTCGGTCCACACGACCGCCGCGGCCGCCGACTACCTCGCCGACCGCCTCACCGCCGACGACGAGGTGCTCGTGGTGACCGTCGACGAACCCGACCTCGACAGCCGGGACGCCGGCGACGCCGCCAACGTCGCCCGGTCGCGCCTGTTGCCGGCGACCGTCGAGGTGCTGGAGCGGGCGGGCGAGCCCGCCGCGGAGATCCGGTCCGTCCTCGCCGAGCGCGCGGTCGACGCGCTCCTCCTCGGGCCGCGCCGGGGCGATCCGGACGCCGGCGGCGAGGGCGGCGAATCCGGCGCGGACGCGCCCGGCTCGACGGTTCGGTCGCTGCTCGGCGACGTGACCGTGCCGGTGGTGATCGTCCCGACGCCCGAGCTGTGAGGGCCGTCCCGGTGGCCGAACCGTGAGCGACGCGTGGCCGTCAGTTGCCGGCCGACTCGGCGCCGTCGGCTCGCACCCGCGAGAGGCGCATGGCGTTGCCGGTGACGGCGGTGGTCATGCCGGCGTCGCCGACGAGGACGGCGACCCAGATGGGGACGGCGTAGAAGGGGACGGCGAGCGCGAGGCCGGCCTTGACGAGCAGGCTCGCGCCGATGTTCTGGCGGATGACGCCGTTGGCGTCGCCGGCGAGTTCGTAGAGGTAGGGCAGTCGCGAGAGGTCGTCGCCCATCAGCGCCACGTCGGCGGTCTCCAGGGCCGTGTCGGTGCCGGCGGCGCCCATCGCGACGCCGACCGTGGCCGTCGCCATCGCGGGCGCGTCGTTGATGCCGTCGCCGACCATCGCCACACCGCCGTCGAACTCCGCGACGAGGTCCTCGACCGCTGCGACCTTCTCGTCGGGGAGGAGTTCGGCGCGATAGTCGTCGACGCCCACCTCCTCGGCGATGGCCCTCGCGGTGCGTTCGTTGTCGCCGGTGAGCATCACGGTCCTCTCGACGCCCAGGTCGCGCAGACGCTCGACGGCCCGTTTCGCCTCGGGCCGGACCTCGTCGGCGACGGCGATCAGACCCTCGATCTCGTCCTCGGTCCCGACCAGGACGACGGTTTTGCCCTCCGACTGGAGGTCGGGCACCGCGTCGGCCAGCAGGTCGAGACAGTCGTTGCGCTCGCAGATGTCCCGGCTCGTCTGCGTGACCACGCCGCCGTCGGTCGCCGCGTGGACGTGCGAGAGGTCGAACCCCAGATCGGCGAACAGCCCGGGTTTGCCCGCGTAGTGGGGCGTCCCGTCGAGTTCGGCGCGGACGCCCTTGCCCGTGATGCTCTCGAAGTCCGCGACGCTCCGGTCGTCCACGTCGCGCTCCTCGGCGCGGTCGACGATGGCCTCGCCGATCGGGTGTTCGCTGCGCGTCTCGAGGCCGCGGGCGCACCGCAGCACGCCTTCCTCGTCGTTGCCGTTGAGCGGGACCACGTCCGTGACCGTCAGCTCGCCCTTCGTGAGCGTCCCGGTCTTGTCGAAGGCGACGGCGTCGACCGCGCCCATCGCTTCGAGGTGGGACCCGCCCTTGACGAGCACGCCGTTTTTCGCGGCGCTCGTCACGCCGGAGACGACCGAGACCGGCGTCGAGATGACGAACGCGCAGGGGCAGGCCAGCACCAGCAGCGTCAGACCGTCGACCACGGCCTCGGGCCAGGTCGTGTTCAACAGGAACGGCCCGCCGACGGTGAGCAGGACGGCGAACGCGACGACGACAGGAGTGTAGTAAGCGGCGAAGCGCTCGACGAACTGCTCGCGCTCGGTCTTGTTCGACTGGGCGTCCTCGATCATCGCGACGACGCGCGAGAGCGTGTCGTCGCCGGCCGCCGAGGTGACCCGGACCTCCAGGTAGCCCTGTTCGTTGATCGTCCCCGCGTAGACCTCGTCGCCGGTCGTCTTGTCGACGGGCACCGATTCGCCGGTGATCGGCGCCTGGTTGACGGCGCTGTCGCCGTCGACGACCTCGCCGTCCATCGGGATCTTCTCGCCCGGCTTCACGACCACCACGTCGCCGACCGACACGTCCTCGACCGGGACCGTCTCCGTCCCGTCGCCGCGCACGACCGTCGCCTCGTCGGGCGACAGATCCATCAGCTCCTGCAGCGAGTCCCGCGCCCGGTCCATCGAGGCGCGTTCGAGCAGCTCGGCGAAGCTAAAGAGCGTCGCCAGCGTCGCGGCCTCGAAGTACAGCGCCTCGCCGAACGCCAGGCTCGCCGCCAGCGCGCCGACGATGGCCACCGTCATCAGGAAGTCGATGTCGAGGTTCAGGTGCTTCGCCGAGTAGTAGCCGTTGCGGACGATGGTCTTCCCGCCGACGGCGACGGCGACCAGGAAGAGCATCGAGGAGACGAACAGCGGCTCCCCGAGGACGGTCGCGACTCGCAGGTTCGCGCCCGGCAGGCCGAACTTGAAGGCCAGCCCCGCCGCGAGGAAGACCCCGCTGATAGCCGTCTCGACGGCCCGGGAACTGCGCCAGACGCCCTCGGCAGCGTCGCCGTCGCGATCGTGCCCGTGGCCCTGGTCGCCCCCGCCGGTCCCGTCGCTCTCGACGGCGGTCACCTCGTAGCCCGCGCCCTCGATGGCGCCGACCACGTCGGTCTCGCTCGTCGCGTCGGCGTCGTACGTCACGCGGACGCGACCGGTCGTCGGCTGGGTCTCGTAGGCGGTCACACCGCTGACCCGGTCGAGCCCGCTCTCGACTTTCCCGGCACAGGAGGCACAGTCCATGTCCGGCACCGAGAGCCGCGCCTCGGCGCTCTCGCCGGCCGCGACGGCCGGGTCCGTGCGCTCGCGGTCGTGTCCGGACTCGCGGCCACCGCAGTCGTCGTCACACCCGGAGGCGTCCCCCGGTGGTGGGTCGCCCTCGTCGTGGTCGCTGTCGGATGGGTCCATTAGTGAATCGTATCCGTCCCAAATTTATTAAGTTAGCTGCTAACTTTCGATTCTCGTTAGCCAGAATTATTAATATAATTCGATTTTGTTAATAAAAAGTCGCCGTCGTCCCGTTCGGCTCCCCCTCGGGGCTATCTCTCGGTCTCGCCGGTCGCGCTCGGCCGCTGTTCGGGGCTCGCCGGTCTCAGCGAGAGTCCTGTGGTTGCGTCCCTGTCACTCCGCTCCGGGACCGACATCGGCGCCATCGGCGTCGATGTTCCCCATATCGGGTGCAGTCTGCTCGCCGCGGGCGGACTGGATCTTGCCGACTGCGACGGCGCAGACGTAGATTCCCACGGCGAAGAGGACGATGACCCCGCCGGCCGTGACGCCGCCGTAGTAGGCGGCGGCGATGCCGAGCAACACCGCGAGTTCCGCGAGGACGACCGAGACCACGAGCGATTCGGAGAAACTCCGGGACACCTGGGTCGCGCCCGCGACCGGCACCACGAGCATCGCCGCGACGAGGATGACACCCATGATCTGCATCGCACCGACGACGACCATCGCCGTCAGCATCACCATCACCCGGTTGTACCAGTTGACGGAGATGCCGGAGACCGCGGCCGCCGTCTCGTCGAAGGTGACGTACAGCAGCTGGTTGCGCGTCAGCGCCACCGTCCCGACGATGACGGCGAACAGCACCAGGAGGATCGCCGCGCTCCCCGGCGACACCGTCGAGAGGTTACCGAAGAGGAACTGATTGACGCCGACGGCCAGCCCGCCCGCATTCAGACTGATGAGCGTCGTCCCCAGCGCGAACCCCGTCGAGAGGACGATGGCCATCGAGACGTCGTTGTACGCGTCGGTCGTCTCCGAGATGAGCTCGATGAACAGCGCGGCGATCATCGCCACGACGACCGCCGTGAGGTAGGGCGACACCCCCAGGTCGAGGACGGCGTTCAGGAACAGCCCGACCGCCACGCCGGCGAAGCCGGTGTGAGCCAGCGCGTCGCCGATGAGCGCGAGCTGTCGGTGGACGAGGAAGGTGCCGATGAGCGGCGCCATCACGCCGACGCAGAGCCCCACGAGTATCGCTCGGTGCATGAACCGGTAGCGCGGGTTCAGCATCTCCAGGCCCGTGAAGTAGTAGATCCACTCCATCAGCCAGTACCACTGCTCCAGGACCCAGTGAGGGGCGCCGAAGACGAGGTCGCCGACGGCGCCGAGGGCACCCTGCAGCGGGAGGGCCATCGACGGGTCCACGCCGGCGAGGACGGTCGTCAGGAGCGTTGCCACCACGCCCGCGCTCATCGGTCTACCCCCGCGAGTGACCGCGCACCGGCCCCGAACGCCCGGGCCAGCGCGTCGCTGTCGACGAACTCGTCGGTCGGCCCGTCGAAGTACACTTCGCGGTTCAGGCAGACGACGCGGTCGGCCTGTTCGACGACCGCCCCGAGGTCGTGCTCGATGAGGAGGACGGTGATCCCCCCGGCGTTCAGCTCTCCCAGCAGGTCGTAGAAGGCCTCGACCGACTCGGCGTCGACGCCGACGGTCGGCTCGTCCAGGACGAGCAGGTCGGCCTCGCCGGCGAGCGCCCGCGCGATGAACGCGCGCTGGCGCTGCCCGCCCGAGAGCTGGGTGATCCGGCGGTCGGCGAACGCGCTCATCCCGACGGTCGCGAGCGCGTCGTCGACGATGGCCCAGTCCTCGGCCGCCAGCCGTCCGGAGACGGCGTTCGCGGCTCGCCGGACCGTCTCCACCGGGTCCTCGCGCAGGGCCGCGGCGACGGTCCGGTCGTCGGCCGACAGCCGATCGAACCCGACGTGGGGGTATCGACCCATCTTCACCACCTCGCGGACGGTGATGGGCATCTCCTTCGCGGCGCTGGCGTGCTGGGCGACGTAGCCGAGCCGTTCGCCGTCGTCGAAGCGGTCGGCGCGCTCGCCGAACAGACGGGCCCGTCCCGCGTCGGGTTCGAGCAGCCCCAGCATCAGTTGCATCAGCGTCGACTTGCCCGACCCGTTCGGCCCCACGACGGCGATGTACTCCCCCGGGTCGACGGCCAGCGAGACGCCCTCGACGACGGGCGTCGCCGTGTAGCCGAAGGCGACATCGCGGAGGTCGATAACCGGCTCGCCCGTCGGGGTCTCCGCGTTCGTCGCGGCGGTCGGTCGCTCGTCGGTTCTCTCCGCGGTCGCCGAGTCGGTGTCCTGTGAGCTCATATCGGTTCGAAGTTTCGCCACTGTTCGAGCCACGCCGCCGACGGCGCCGCGTCTTCGGGCGCCTCGTTGCCGAGGACGATGTCGAGCGTCGGCATGTTGATGTTGTACGCGATCTCCTCGTAGCCCCAGTCCTCCGCGACCCACTCCTCGCGGACGCCGGCGTACGGCGTCACGGGGAAGTACGCCTCCACGGCCGTCTCGCGGACGAGCTGCTGGGCCGGGCGCTGGGACTCGAAGACGCCGTTGGCGATGTAGCGGATGTCGTTCTCGCGGATGACCCGTTCGGCCTCGCGGATGTCGGCCGGCTTGACGTCGCCGCTGGCCGCGAGGCTTGTCACGAGCGGTCGCATCTGCACGCCGTAGCGCGCTCCGATGTACTGGAAGGCGTTGTGGGCGGCCAGCTGGACGATGTCGCGGTCGGCCCGGTCGAAGATGGCCTCGTAGTCCGCGTCGATAGCGTCGAGGACCTCGGAGGTGTACGTCTCGGCGTTCTCGCGGAAGGCGTCGGCGTACTCCGGGGCGATCTCGGCGAACCCCTCGGCGATGTTGTCGACGGACTGCTTCGCCCGCTGTGGGTCCAGCCAGAAGTGCGGGTCTTTCCCGCGCTGGGCCCCGACGCCCTCCTCCTCGCGGTCGAGCGAGGCGGCGAGGTCGACCAGTTCGATCCCCTCCCGGACGTTGATCAGCGCCGTGTCCACGTCGTCGCCTTCGATGGTTTCGATAGCCCGGTCGGCCCAGGGCTGGAACTCCTCGCCGACGTGGACGAACGCGTCCGCCTCGATGATGCGCTGTGTGATACTGGCGTTTGGCTCCCACCCGTGGCCGTGCAGCCCCGTCGGAACGAGGTTCTCCACCGTCAGCGGTGTCCCGTCGGCGATCTTCCGGCCGAAGTCGAAGAAGCTGAAGAAGGAGGCCACGGCGACCGGCCCGTCACCGCCGCTGTCACTACCGCTATCGCCGTCACTCCCGGCTTCCACCGGCGCGCTCGGCAGCGCCGTGCAGCCGGCGGCCCCCGCCAGCACCGCCGCGCCGCCGGCGCGGAGCGCGTCCCGTCGCGTCACTGTCCGTTCGTCGTCTGTATCGAATGGCATAGCTTAACACCAAATCCAAAGATTAGATTTGTCTAATCCCTAGTTGAACGATAGTGTGTTTATAGGTTTTGGTCGGAGAAATTACTGTTGACGAGGACGCTGTGGCGAGGACGGACCGGTGTCCGTCCGCTCGAATCGTCGAACCGGTGTCTCGGTCGGTACCACCGGTCGGAGAACGCCGCTGGGGGGTCGATCCGGGGCCGTCGGCCCCCACTACAGCCGTTCGAGGACGGCGTCGGCGTCGTAGTTGAGCGTCAGCTCCCGCGAACGACCGCGACCCTCCACGTCGGCGTAGCTGGCGGTGATGATCCCCAGCTGGTCGAGCTTGTTGGTCACCTCGGAGTAGCGGGTGTAGCCCAGCCCCGTCTCGTCGTTGAACACGTCGTAGATGTCGCCGGCGCGCTTGCCGTCGTGTTCGGCGATCACCTCCAGCAGGGCGCTCTCGGCCTCCGAGAGTTCCTGCAGCCGCCGCGAGAGGTGGACGTACTTGGACTTGTCGTAGGCCTTCTCGACGTCTTGCATCTCGATGGCCTTGCTCGCGCGCATCTCGGCGTTGAGCCCCGCCCGGCGCATCAGGTCGATCCCGACCCGCAGGTCACCCCCTTGCTCCTCGGTACACTCGGCGACCCGGTCGAGGACCGGCGCGTCCATCACGCCCTCGTGGAACCCGCGGTCGACCCGCTCTTCGAGGATGTCGACGATCTCCGTCTGGTCGTACTTCGGGAAGTAGACGTCCTCCGGGCGGAAGACGCTCTGGACGCGCGTGTCCAGGGCGTCGATCACGTCCAGATCGAGGTCCGAGGAGATGCAGACGACGCCGATCTTCGCGCCGCCCTGCTCCTCGTGCGCCCGAAGGAGCGAATAGAGGGTATCGGATGCCTCGTCCTCGTAGAAGAGGTAGTTCACGTCGTCGAGCGCGACGGCCAGGACGCGGTCGTCGGCGACCAGCTGGTCGGTGATCTGCGAGAACAGCTTCTTGAACGAGATGCCCGACGAGGGGGGCTCGTAGTCGAACACGCCCTCGAACAGCCGCGAGAACACCGAGTACCGCGTCGAGTTGACCTGGCAGTTCACGCGCACCGTCTTCACGTCGGTCTGGGCGCGGAGTTCGCCGAACAGCTTCTGGACGGCGGTGGTCTTGCCGGTCCCGGGCGGCCCGCGCGCGACGACGTTCAGCGGCCGCGAACCCCGAACCGCGGGCCGGAGCGCGTACTTCAGCGTCTCCATCTGCGTGTCGCGGTGGAGAAACGTCTCCGGCAGGTAGTCGATCTCGAAGACGTGTTCGTCGCGGAACACCGACTCGTCCCACGACAGCATCCCCTCCTCGGGGTCCTCCGTCATTACTTTCACCACGCTCCCCGCGCCACTTAACCGTTTGCCAGTCGGAGCAAAAGTGGAACGCAACCGCCAGCAGACGGTATGTTTCCGCGCTCGACAGGTCGAAATCTGGTCGGCGTCCCGCGGAATCGCGCCCGGCGCGCCGGAAGTGAAGCGGGCGTCGGACGGGTCGGCGGCCGGTGTCGCGCAGCGATCGCGAGGGCGTTCACCGCTCACCGTCGAGTGCGGTGGCTCTCGCACGACTTCGTTTCGCAACCCCATCAGAAACAACTGCTACACCCATATCGCCGCGCGCGGACACGGATCCGCGAGCCGAAAGCTTTTGCCGCCGATTCACATACTCCCTTTCATGCGACGCGACGACCGCGACGACCCCTTCGACGAGTTCTTCCGGGAGATAGAGCGGATGATGAACGACGTGATGGACGACGCCCGCGCCCGCGGCGGTGCCGGCGCCGGCGGGCCCGCCGCCTCGGAGCCCTCGGGTGCGGACGTACACCTCGACGTCTACGAGGAAGACGACTCCCTGCGGGTCGTCGCGGACATCCCCGGCGTCGACAAGCGCGACATCGACCTGCGCTGTGACGGCGAAGTGCTCACCCTCGACGCGGCCGGCGACGCCCGCGAGTACCACGAGCGGGTCCGTCTGCCCGCCCGCGTCGACGAACACTCCGCCTCGGCGTCGTACAACAACGGCATCCTCGAGGTGACGTTCGACCGCGCCGACGACTCCGCGAACATCGACTTGTCCTGAGCGGCCCCGGTCGTCGCCGCCGCCCTCGCGGCGGTAGTCGCTCGTTTTTCTTCGCCGGTCCGTACGCCCGCGAGCCCGCGATTCTCCCGCGACAGACATCCGCGCCGCCGGTCGCCCCTCGCCACAAAGTACAGGAGCGAGCCGTCCGGATCGCCGCCGATGACCTCTCCGGTTGACGACCCGGCCGAGGCCTTCGACGTGCTGGGCGACGAGACGCGACTCTCGATCCTGCGGGCGCTGGCCGACGCCGAGGAGCCGCTGTCGTTCACTCGCCTGCGCGAACGGTGCGGCGTCGCCGACTCCGGCCGGTTCAGCTACCACCTGCGCCGGCTCTGCGAGTACTTCGTCCGCGAGACGGAGGGGGGATACGAACTCGGACACGCGGGCGGTCGCGTGATCGCGGCGACGGGCGACCCCACGGGCACCCAGTCGGAGTCGAGTGATGGCGCCGAGTCCGAGGTGTGCCCGGTCTGCGGCGACGAGGAGTGCGGGAAGCTGTTCCACGTCCACCTCTCGCCGCCGTGGCGCGGGGAGTGACGCCGACTGTGTCGACCGTGTCACCGCTGTCTCCCCGGCATCAAAACTACCATACCCTCCCGCTCCGACCGTTCCGATAACAGACGGTGGTTTCCGTGTCCAAGAAACAGGAATACACAGGCGACTACGACGACAAGACGCTGTACATCCCCGGCCCGACCGAAGTCCGCGAGGACGTCATCGACGAGATGGCCCAGCCGATGTTCGGCCACCGGATGGACCGGATGACCGACCTCTACACGACCATCGTCGAGGACACCAAGGAGTTCCTCGGCACCGACAACGAGGTCGTCATCCTCACCGCCTCCGGGACCGAGTTCTGGGAGGCCTCGACGCTCAACCTCGTCGACGAGAACATCCTCGTCCCGACCTGCGGCAGCTTCAGCGAGCGCCACGCCAACGTCGCCGAGCGCCTCGGCAAGGACGTCGATCGCCTCGAATACGACTGGGGCCAGGCGATCAAGCCCGAGGACATCCGCGCCGAGTTGGAGGACAGCGACAAACACTACGACGTGGTCGCCACCGTCATGAACGAGTCCTCGACGGGCGTCCGCAACCCCATCGAGGTGATCGGTGACGTGGTCGCCGACTACCCGGACACCTACTTCGTCGTCGACGCCGTCTCCGCGCTGGGCGGCGACTACGTCGACATCGACGAACACGACATCGACGTGATCTTCGCCTCGACCCAGAAGGCGTTCGCGATGCCCCCGGGTCTGGCGGTCTGCGTGGTCAGCGACGACGCCTACGACCGCGAACTGGAGAAGGGGTCGGCGTCGTGGTACGGCGGCTTCCAGCGCACGCTCGACTACTACGACCGGAAGGGCCAGACCCACTCGACGCCCGCCATCCCGGTCATGCTCGCCTACCGCAAGCAGATGAAGTACATGCTCGAAGAGGGCCACCAGGGCCGCGACCAGCGCCACCGGGAGATGACCGAGTACGTCCACGACTGGGCCCGCGAGCACTTCGACCTGTTCGCCGAGGAGGGCTATCGCTCCCAGACCGTCTCGTGCATCGAGAACACCCAGGACATCGACGTGGCCGCGACCATCGAACAGGTCTCCGAGGAGTACGACTTCGTGTTCTCCAACGGCTACGGTTCGCAACTGGGCGAGAAAACGTTCCGCATCGGCCACATGGGCGAGCACGACCTCGAAAGCATTCAGGAACTCACCGACGCCATCGAAGACGTGGCCGGGCTGTAAGTCCGGTACCGCACCTCGACGGGTCTCGTCGGTCGCACACAGCGGTCGGTGTCCAGGCGACGGGAACCGGATTCGCCACCGCTCCGACCGGCTCCAACCCCGTAAACACCAGCAGTTTCTTGTACGTTGTAAAACACTATCGGGCATAATGAATGTGGGACCGAAGCAGATCGTCGGCGAGGAACTCTGGCGGAGCGTCGTCTGGAGCGCGATCGGTCTGCTCGGCTGGTCACTGATCATCTCGTCGACCGACCGGCTCGACGCAAGCGCGATCACCGTCCTCGGACTGCCGGTGGCCACCTGGTCTGTCCTGACGCTCTCGATGATCGGGATCCGGCTGGCGACGGGGATGGAACTCAAGGTCGAGACCGAGAGCGGGCGGTACCTGATGTGGTTCGTCGGGCTCGTCGTCGGCGCGTTCGTCGTCCTGTGGCTGATCCTCGTCCAGTCACAGCCGTGGACCCTGATCGCGGTGTACGCCGCAGGGTCCGTCCTCGGGACGCTCGTCTGGCGAGGCTATATCGAGCGGGCGACGTGACCGGACGGCTCGCCGAGACGGGAGCGCCGGACGTCCGGACCACCGGTCCCGCCGACGGTCGCCAGGACGGGACTCCGATACCCGGACGAACACGTTCGCGTCGCTTATCGACCAGCGAGAGTCGGGGAGAGGCACCTAAGGGAGCGGATCGGACCGCCGCACATGGAACTCAAGCGTTCGACGATCGCGAAGCTACTGGCGGCGGCCTTCGTGTTCAACCTGGTGGTGATGGCCGGCGGCGCCTGGCTGGCCTATCAGGAGGCGCCGCCGATCCCCGAGGACGTCGTCGGTCCCGACGGCGAGACGGTGATGACGGGCACCGATATCCGCGAGGGCAAGAAGGCCTTCCAGCGCGACGGGCTGATGAACCACGGGTCGATCCTGGGTAACGGGGCCTACTACGGCGCCGACTACACCGCCGACACGCTCGACCTGAAAGTCGAGCACATGCGCGAGTTCTACGCCCGCGACCGCTACGGGAGCGAGTACGGCGTTCTCGACTCCGCCGAACAGGCCGCGGTCGGCGACGTGGTGCAGTCGGACCTCGACGAGGGCTACGAGGGCGGCGCGATCCAGTACTCCGCCGCCGAGGTGTACGCCCACGAGCAGACCAAGGAAGAATACGTCGAGCGCTACCACGAGGGCGACCACGCCCGCGGCGTCCCGGCGAACATGATCGACGACGAGACCGAGGCCCGACAGTTCGCCGACTTCGCGCTGTGGACGGCGTGGTTCTCCCACACCGACCGGCCGGCCGGTGACCACTCCTACACGAACGACTGGCCCTACCAGCCCGCCGCCGGCAACGACGCCACCGCCGCCGCGATGACCTGGAGCGTCGTCGCCATGGTCCTGCTCGTCGGCGGCGCCGGCGCCGGCATCTGGCTCTACAAGTCCGTCGAACTCCCCGAACCCTCCGCCGAGGGGATCTCCGTCCCCGACCCCGGCGACGTGAGCGTCTTCCCCAGCCAGCGAGCCGCGCTCCGCTTTATTCCGGTCGCCGCCGGGCTCTTCTTGGCGCAAGTCCTCCTCGGCGGGCTCCTCGCGCACTTCTACATCGAACGCGCCGGCTTCTTCGGGATCGAGGAGATCTTCGGCGTCCACATCCTCCAGTTGCTCCCGTTCGCGCTGGCGAAGACCTGGCACATCGACCTGGGGATCCTCTGGATCGCCGCGACGTGGCTCGGCGCCGGGCTGTTCCTCCCGCCGCTGCTGACCGGTCACGAGCCGAAGCGGCAGTCGACGTTCGTCAACGGCCTGCTCGGCGCGGTCGTCGTCGTCACCGTCGGCGGTATGGCGGGCATCTGGCTGGGCGCGCAGGGCTATCTCGACGGCGCGCTGTGGTGGCTGATCGGCAACGAGGGCCTGGAGTACCTCGAAGTCGGCAAGGTCTGGCAGGTCGGCCTGCTCGTCGGCTTCCTCACGTGGGCCGCCCTGTCGATCCGCGGACTCAAGCCCATGCTCGACCGCGAACCCGTCTACGGGCTCGCGCACATGATCCTCTACGCCGGCGGCTCCATCGCCCTGCTGTTCACTGCGGGTTTCCTCTTCACCCCCGAGACCAACATCGCCGTCACGGAGTTCTGGCGCTGGTGGGTCGTCCACATGTGGGTCGAGGGGGCCTTCGAGTTCTTCATCGTCGCCATCATCGGGCTCACCCTGGTGTCGATGAACCTGCTCACCCGCCGCAGCGCCGAGAAGGCCGTCATGCTCCAGGCGCTGTTGGTGATGTCCACCGGCGTCATCGGCGTCTCCCATCACTACTGGTGGATCGGCATGCCTGACCTGTGGGTGCCCATCGGCAGCGTCTTCTCGACGCTGGAGCTGATCCCGCTGGTCTTCATCCTCTACGAGGCGCTCGGCCAGTACCGCGCGATGGCCGGCGCCGGCGAGACGTTCCCGTACAAACTGCCGTTCATGTTCATCGTCGCGAGCGGCGTCTGGAACTTCGTCGGCGCCGGCGTGCTGGGCTTTTTCATCAACCTCCCGCTGATCAACTACTACGAGCACGGCACCTACCTCACGGTCGGCCACGCCCACGCGGCGATGTTCGGGGCCTTCGGCTTCCTCGCGCTGGGGATGGTCACCTACATGCTCCGGATCGCCATCCGGCCCGAGCGGTGGGACGGCTCCTGGCTGCGCGGCGCGTTCTGGCTGTGGAACGTCGGGCTCGCGCTGATGGTGTTCGTCTCCGTCCTGCCCGTCGGCTTCCTCCAGCTGGAGGCCATCTTCACCGGCAGCTACGACGCCGGGCGGAGTCTCGCCTTCTACAACCGACCCATCGTCCAGAACCTGTTCTGGGCGCGCCTCCCCGGCGACACCATGATCATCGCCGGGACGGCGCTCTACGCCGCCGACCTCGTCCGCAAGCGGTTCGTCCTCCGGTCGACCGCCGACGACCCCGACGTCGACGACATGGCTGTCGCCGAGGGCGTGTTGAGCGACGATTGACGGCGGAATACGGCGCATAACGATGTGGTGGCGCGCCGTTCGCTCGGCCATGCCCACGCCAGCCCGCCGGGACCGGTCGCTCACGCGACCCTCGCTGTCGGAGACCCAGTCGCGACTCCTCTCGTATCTGTGCGACCGGGTCGACGGGACCGCCTATCTGAAGGCCAAACACGTCGCCGACGAACTCGACCTGTCCAGCAAGGAGGTCGGGATCAACATGGGAATCCTCGCCGACCGCACCGACGAGGTGACCATCGAACAGTGGGGTCGCTCGTCGAGCACGACCTGGAAAGTGGACGCCGGGGACTGACCGCGTTCGGGACCTAACTCGCGGAGCGGCGGCCTCGTACCGACGGTTCAAAGAGGGTGCCGGCGCGAAGGTCGGCCAATGAGCGACGACGCGGCCGACGCACCGGCGGACAACTCCTATCTCGCCGAGCCGCCGACCGACTTCGACCCGGTCGAGGAACTGACCGAGGCCGACGCCGAGGCCCAGGCCGAGGCCCTCCGCGAGGCGGTCCGCTATCACGACCAGCGCTACTACGTCGAGAACGACCCGGAGATCGACGACCGAACGTACGACGCCCTCTTTTCGCGACTGCGGGACCTCGAAGAGGCGTTCGGCATCCAGACGGCCGACAGCCCGACCCGGCGGGTCGGCGGCGCGCCCCGCGACGAACTCCCGGACGTGGAACACGTCGCGCCGATGCGGTCGATCGACCAGGGCGGCGAGGCCGAGGAGGTCCGCGAGTTCGACCGTCGCGTGGGCGAGGGGCTCGACTCGGCGGACTGGGACGGGGAGATCGAGTACTACTGCGAGCCGAAGTTCGACGGCCTGTCGGTCGAGGTGGTCTACGAGGACGGCGTCTTCGAGCGCGCCGCGACGCGGGGCGACGGCACGGTCGGCGACGACGTGACCGAGAACGTCCGGACCATCCCCAGCGTCCCCCAGCGCCTGCGCGGCGACTACCCCGAGTTCCTCGCCGTCCGCGGCGAGGTGTACATGCCCAAGCCCGCCTTCCAGGCGTACAACCGCGAGTTGGTCGAACGGGGCGACGACCCCTTCGCCAACCCCCGTAACGCCGCCGCCGGGACGCTCCGCCAACTGGACCCCTCCGTGACGGCCGAACGGCCGCTCTCCGTGTTCTTCTTCGACGTGCTCGACGGGTGGGAGTTCGACACCCGCTGGGAGATGCACGAGACCTTCCCCGAGTGGGGCCTGCGCGTCTGCGACCGGACCCAGGTCGTAGGTGATATCGAGGCCGCCGTCGACTACCGCGACGCCCGGCTGGACGAACGGGACGACCTCGACTACGAGATCGACGGCGTCGTGATCTCCGTGAACGACACCGACGCCTGCGACGAACTGGGCACCACCTCGCGGGCGCCCCGCTGGGCGTTCGCCTACAAGTTCCCCGCCCGCAGCGAGCACACGACGGTCCGCGACGTGGTCGTCCAGGTCGGCCGGACCGGCCGGCTGACCCCCGTGGCGCTGATGGACCCCGTCGAGGTCGGCGGCGTCACCGTCTCGCGGGCCTCGCTGCACAACCCCGCCGAGATCGAGCGACTGGGCGTCGACGTGGGCGACGAGGTGCGCGTCCGCCGCGCGGGCGACGTGATCCCAGAGGTGGCGGAAGTCACGGAGGCCGACGGCGACGGCCACTTCGAGTTCCCCGCGACGTGTCCCGTCTGCGGGAGCGCCGTCGAGCGCGACGGTCCGATGGCCTTCTGTTCGGGCGGGCTGGGCTGTCGCGCCCAGCGCGAGCGGTCCGTCCAGCACTACGCCTCCCGCAAGGGCCTCGATGTCGAGGGCGTCGGCGAAGAGCGCGTCCAGCAGCTGCTCGACGCCGACCTCGTCGACGACGTGGCCGACCTCTACGAACTGACCGTCGACGACCTGACCGACCTGGAGGGGTGGGGCGAGAAGAGCGCCGAGAATCTGCTCGCCGAACTCGACGACGCCCGCGAGCCGCCGCTGGCGGATTTCCTCACCGCCATCGGCATCCCCGAGGTCGGCGAGACCGTCGCCGCCTCGCTGGCCCGCCACTTCGGCACGTTCGACGCCGTCCGCGAGGCCGACGAGGACGACCTGCAGGCCGTCGCGGACGTGGGCCCGACCGTCGCCCACGAAATTCGGGACTTCTTCGACAGCGAGGCCAACCGCGACGTGCTCGACCGTCTGCTCGCCCACGTCGACCCACGGGAAGCGGAGACGACGACCGGCGACGCCCTCGACGGGCTGACCTTCGTCTTCACCGGCTCGCTCGACGGCTACACCCGCAGCGATGCCCAGGATCTGGTCGAGCGAGCCGGGGGTTCCGCGACCAGCAGCGTCTCCAGCAACACCGACTTCCTCGTGACCGGATCGAACCCCGGCCAGACCAAGCGCGACGACGCCGACGACAACGACGTGCCGATCCTCGACGGCGTCGAGGCGTTCGAGTCGAAACTACGTGAGTACGGCGTCGATGTCGAGGATTGAGGCCAGTCGAGGCCCCGGTGGCTACAGGTCCACGCGGTCGAAGGTGTAGTAGCTGATCGCGGCGGCCAGTCCGATCCAGACGAGGAAGCTCGCGAACACGGCCGGGTCCGAGAAGTAGAACGGGAGGCCGGAGCCACCGGTCTGGCAGACGGTCTGGTTGCCGAACATCGTCTGGCGGACCTGCGGGTTGCCGCCGAGCACGTCGCCGCAGATGGTCCCCATAGCTTCCTGGCCCTGCTGGAACATGCCGTAGCGGGCGGTCGTCGCGGCGCCCGCGCCCTCGCCGAGCATCGAGTTAGTCAACGTCTTGTACGCCTGGGTCGGGCTCAGCAGCTTGACGAACAGGACGATCTGCCAGCGCAGCGCGCCCTCGATCCCGGCAAACTGGGCCAGCACGTCGCCGATCGAGTTCGCGAGGGCGTTCCAGCCGAACGAGAGGTAGAAGTAGACGATGCCGGCGCCGGCCAGCGACCGGAGGTTCGTCGACATCGCGCCGGAGATGCTGACGACGACGGCAGTGAACACCACGGTGAAGGCGACGGTGTACAGGACGAACCAGGCGAAGACGCCGGCCTTGAACGTGAACGGCGAGACGGCGAAAAACAGGCCCGTCAGGCCGAGCGCCGCGAGCAGCGGGACGCCGACGACGGCGCTGCGACCCACGACTTTCCCGACGATCACGTCGCGGCGGGAGAACGGTAGCGACAGGAGGACCTTCAGCGACCCGCTGGTGCGCTCGTCGGAGACGGCCGCGTAGGCCGCGAAGACGACGACGATGGGCACCAGCAGCGTGACGATGTCCAGGTACGGCCGGGAGATCGCCACCTGCAGCCCGAACTCCTGCAGGCGCCGCGGCACCTGCTGGGCGTTGCGGAGCGTCCACCAGTTGCGCGCGGCCGGGATGACGAACAGCGCCGTGAACAGGAAGGATAGGACCCACAGCCCCTTCGACCGGATGGCGTCGCGGAACTCCTTCTTGGCGACCGGGTACCAGTCGAAGGCGTCCCGGAGTGCGCCGTCGAGACCGCTGCCGTCGCTTCCGGTGTCTGCGCTCATCGGTCCGCACCTCCCTCAGCGTCGTCGGCCCCGGTATTCTCCTCGTCGTCGTTCACTTCCGCATCGCTTGCCCCGCCGGCGGTCGCCGCCGGGGTGGCGTCGGTCGCAGCGTCGGTGTAGGCGGCGAACAGGTCCTCCAGCGACGCCTCCTCGGTCTCGAAGTCGTCGACCGCGATCCCGGCGTCCTCGATGGCCGTGAGGACGGTCATCTTCGCGTCGCTGTCCACGGTGACGACGAGGTCGTCCCCTTCGACCGTGGCGTGCTCGACGGCGTCGACCTCGCGGGCGGCGTCGGCGGCCGCCTCGGCCTCGCCGGGGTCGACGCTGACGACCAGGCGGGTCCCGGTGTCGGTCGCTTCGCGCAGCCCCTCGACGGTGTCGACGGCGATCACTTCGCCGTCCTGGAGGATGGCGACGCGGTCGCAGACGGACTCGACCTGCCCGAGGATGTGCGACGAGAAGAAGACGGTCGCGCCGCGCTCGTTCTCCTCGCGGACGATCTGGCGCATCAGGCGCGCGCCGTTGGGGTCCAGTCCGCTGGAGGGCTCGTCGAGGATCAGGAGATCGGGTTCGCCGACGAGCGCCATCCCCAGCGCGAGCCGCTGGGCCATCCCCCGGGAGTAGCCCTCGACTTTCCGGTCCAGATCCTCGGAGTCGAGGCCGACGCGGTCGGCGATGGCCTCGGGGTCGGGGTCGGCCCGCTTGGCCTCGCCGACGAACTCGATGTGGTGGCGCCCGGTCAGCCGGTCGTACAGGTCGTAGCCCTCCGGGAGCACCCCGAGTCGCTCCCGAATGGCCTCCGACTCCTCGCGGGCGTCCATGCCCAACACGTCGGCGGAGCCAGCGGTCGGGCGGACGAAATCGAGGAGGATGTCGATCGTCGTCGTCTTGCCGGCGCCGTTGGGCCCCAGAAACCCGAACACGTCCCCGTCCTCGACGGTCATGTCGACCCCCCGCAAGGCGGTGACGTCGTCGAAGCGTTTCGTCACGCCGTCGAGTTCGATCGCTGGCATGGCCGGGCCTTTCGCGCCCTCCGATTTAGGTTTTCATACATCCGAAACCCACCTTTCGGGCGCTCCGTGCGAGCGTCAGCGCCGCGGACGGCGAGCGTCGCGAGCCGACGCCGACGGCCGGGATCAGACCTCGTCGTCGGGGTCGTGGGAGTCGGCCATCGACTGGGCCTGGGTCGCGTAGCGCTCGCGCTCGTCGTCGGCCGTCGGCTCCAGTTTCTCGGGGTCGACGTCGACGGCGGCCGTCGTGGGTTTGCGCGAGAGCAACTGGAAGGACAGCTGTTTGGTGAGGTGGCGCTCCCCGTCGGGGGTGGCGTACACCAGCGTGACGAGGTTCTCGTCGCGGGAGATCCGGTCGACCAGCCAGCACCTGACCGTGTCGTCGCTCATACCTCCCCGTGGGGCGCGCGCGGGTTTGTAGCCAGCGGATCCGACAGTCGCGGACGGTCGCGTCTCCCGGACGCGTTCGGCCCGCCGCGCTCACGTGGACGACCGCGAGCGGAACCAGGCCGGGGCCGTCCGCTCGGCGCACTCGCGGCGCGCGACCGCGACGCCGGCGACGTGTTCGACCAGTAACGCGACGACGAGCACGACGAGCCCGAGAGTTTCGGGCGCGAGACTGGCACTCCCAGGGAGGTCGGCCAGCGGTCCGGCGCTCGCGAATCCCGCCTCCAGGGCGAGCCAGGCGGTCGCCCCGGCGGCGGTGACGAGGCTGTAGCCGACGGTGCTGGGATCGACGAGTCGCGACCCAAGCGGCGCCCCGCGGAGGGCGTCGACCTCGGCGGTGTGCTGGGCCGCGAGCGCGACGGCGAGGGCGACGCCGCCGACCAACGCGCCGCGCGGGTCGCCGAGGGCGGCGACGACGGCCAGCCACCCCGTCCAGACTGCGGTCTCGCTGAGGGCGACGCCGAGCGTCCGCCCCAGCGGGAACCCGACCGCGGATCCGTTGACTGCCAGGTCGACCAGGAACTGGCCGACGAGGAAGGCGGCGGCGAGCACGACCACGCCGACGGCTGCTTCCCGAGACGCGGGGCTCGCGTCGGCGAGCAGCGCCAGCCACACCGACAGCGCCGCCGCCTCGACGCCGGTGACCGCGACGACCAGCGCCCAGCGACAGGCCATCGCGACCGCCCCTCGCCGGAAGGCGTCGAGCATGCGTCGCGCTCGCGCGCTCGTCCACGTAGTTATGCAGTGCCTGCCGCGGGAAATCCGCGCTTATCAGTCGCGAGACTCCGGGCCACAGTTTCAAGACCCACCGCGAGACAGGGGGAGATATGTCCCGACTCCGCGGACTGCTCGATAGCGTCCGGGGGACGGGTGGGCGCGCGTGGGCCGGGTCGGTCGAGGACCTGTGCTTCGACGGCGAGTCGGTTCGCGAGCGGGTCGAACTGGGCGAAGGCACTCGGGTCGTCGTCACCACCCACCGCCTGCTGGCGTTCACGCCCGACCGCGACGGGGAGAACTACCGCGCCGTCGAGCTGCCGAACGTCGCCGCCGTACGCGCCGGCCACGAGGGCGAGACCACCCTCCTCCGGCAGGGCACCCGGCTCGCCGTCTACGGGCTCGCCCTGCTCGCAGTGGGCGTCTTCGTCGACTTCGGGTCGTTCGTCCCGACCGACGCCTTCGCGGGGGCCGGCGCCGGCCGGCTCGGGATGGGCGGACTGCTCTCGATCCTCCAGCGGTTCCTCTCGCTGATCGCCCGCATCGACGAGTTCGCGCGGCTGATCGGCGCCTTCCTCGTGCTGTTCGCCGTCTTCGTCTTCGCCGTCTACCTGCTGACCCGCGACCGCGTGCTCGAAGTCGGCGTCGCCGGCGACGCCGACCCGATCCGCGTCCCGGCCGACGACGACACGATCGACGGCGCGGTCGCCGACCTCGAAGTCGTCCTGTTCGACGGGTCGCCGGACGACAGTGGCGGGCCCGGCTCCGACGGGACGGCCCCCGACGAGCGGGGCGGCGCACCGTCGGGCGCGACCGGCGGATCCGACTGTGACAGTGCGGACCCGCTCGGCGGTCGGTGAGTCCCGACGGTCCGGAGCGAGGACGGAGACCACCGGCGACCGGGCGTCCGCCGCGCGGGTCGTGACCGGTGGGGTCACGGACCGGCGTGGGATCAGTGCCCGGTGACGCCGACGGGTTCGTTCGGTGCTTCGAGGTACTCCAGATCGGACTCCGAGAGGTCGACCTCGACGGCTTCGACCGCGTCTTCGAGGTGCTCGACGCTGGAGACGCCGAGGATCGGCGCGTCGACGGCGGGCTGGTGGCACAGCCACGACAGCGCGATCTGGGCCATCGAGACGCCTTTCTCCGCCGCGAGTTCCTCGCACCGCTCGTTGACCGTGACGCCGCCGCCGGCGCGGTAGTGCTCGTCGATCCGCTCGCCCCGCTCGTCGGCGTCGTTCGCACCGCGTTCGGTGGACTCGAACTCGTCGTCCGGCCGCGCGAGGTAGCCCCGGGCCAGCGGACTCCACGGGATGGCGCCCACCCCCTTCTCCTCGCATAGCGGGAGCATCTCCCGTTCCTCCTCGCGGTAGACGAGGTTGTAGTGGTTCTGCATCGTCTCGAAGCGGTCGAGGCCCAGCCGGTCGCTGGCGTGTAGCGCTTCGGCGAACTGGTAGGCCCACATCGAGGAGGCACCCAGGTACCGGACCTTCTCGCGGCGCACCGCGTCGTCCAGCGTTCGAAGCGTGGTCTCGATCGGGGTGTCCGGGTCCCACCGGTGGATCTGGTAGAGGTCGGCCGTGTCGACGCCCAGCCGGTCGAGCGAGGCGTCGAGTTCCTGCTCGATGGTCTTCCGGGAGAGGCCCGCGGCGTTGCGGTGGTCGTCGGCGCCGGGGAACCGGACCTTCGTGGCGATCACCTGCTCGTCGCGGTCGTGCTCGGCGAGGGCGTCGCCGAGGATCGACTCGGACTCGCCGGCGTTGTACACGTTCGCCGTGTCGAAGAAGTTCACGCCGAGTTCGACCGCGCGGTCGACGATCTCCGTCGCCGTCTCGCGGTCGACGTTCCAGCCCTCACCCGACTCGCTGAAGCTCATACAGCCGAGACAGATCCGACTGACCGAGGTCCCCGTGCTACCGAGTGTCGTGTACTCCATGCGGACCGCACGGCCGGCGGCCGCAAGTGCCTGTGGGAACCGGCGGGTCGCTCCCCGTCGCCCTGCTGGCCGCATCGCTCACCGAAACAGCCGCTTCGCTCCGCTTCCGAGCCTGTGCTCAGTTCGTTCGCGAACGAATCGACAGACTCCGCCCTCTCCGAGCAAGCGTTGTCGAACAGAGCGAAGGAATCGGCCGAAAAACCAGCCGAATTCCCGCTCTGAATTGGTCCCCGCTGACGCTTCGGCCCTCCAAGACGAAGCGTCACCTCTAGGTTCGACGGTTATGGGGCTTAA
The DNA here is from genome assembly GCF_000337455.1 of Halosimplex carlsbadense 2-9-1. GTDB lineage: Archaea > Halobacteriota > Halobacteria > Halobacteriales > Haloarculaceae > Halosimplex > Halosimplex carlsbadense. Next base: position 324,547 of record NZ_AOIU01000013.1, read on the forward strand.
ATCTGGTGCATAGGCGAGCCCGCTATCGCAACGATACCGTCACGCTCTACACCGAGTACGCACCGGCCCGCGGACGCAGGGTTCAAATCCACCGAGTCGCTACCGGCGAGCGATGGATCCCGACGCGGTCCGGGGCCGAGCCGGCGACCTGCCCGCCGAGCCCGGCGTCTACCAGTTCCTCGCCCGCGAGTCGCGTGGCCGAGCAAAGCGAGGCCACGGAACTGGCGAGCGGAGCCCGAACGACGGCGACGACGCCAGTCCCGACGGTGAGAGCCGGATGGGCGGTTTCACCTCCTCCGACACCGATCTCGCCGAGACCGACTCGTACGAACGGGTGCTCTACGTCGGGAAGGCGGTCGACCTCCGGAGCCGCGTCCGGTCGTACGCCGACCCCAGGAGCGAGCGCATCCGGCGGATGGTCGCCGAGGCCGAGTCCGTCGAGGTGGCGGTCACCGACACGGAGACCCAGGCACTGCTGCTGGAAGCGAACCTGATCAAGCGCCACCGCCCGCGCTACAACGTCCGGCTGAAAGACGACAAGTCCTACCCGCTGGTCCAGCTGACTGCCCACGAGTTCCCCCGAATCGAGATCACCCGCGACCCCGCGCCAGGCGCGACCGTCTTCGGCCCGTTCACCGACAAGGGCCGCCTGGAGACCGTCGTCAAGGCCGTCCGAGAGACCTACGGTCTGCGGGGCTGTTCGGACCACAAGTTCGCCAACCGCGACCGGCCGTGTCTCGACCACGACATCGGCCTCTGTTCGGGACCCTGTGTCCCCGAGACCGACGTGGACGCCGAGGGGTATCTGGGCGACGCCGAGGCGGTCGAGCGCTTCTTCGAGGGCGAGACGGGCGCGCTGGCCGACCCGATCCGACGGGAGATGGAAGCGGCGGCGGGCGACCGGGAGTTCGAGCGGGCGGCGAACCTCCGCGACCGACTCGACGCCGTCGAGGTGATCCACGGCGAGGCGGGCGACGCCGTCGCCAGCGAGGGCCGCCACGAGGAGTCCGACCGCGAGCGCGCGGTGGACGTGCTCGGCGTCGCCGTCGAGGGCGAACGGGCGACCGTCGCGCGGCTCCACAGCGAGGACGGCAAGCTCGTCGACCGCGAGCGCCACACGCTCGACGCGCCCGAGGGCGAACGCGCGGGCGCGGTGCTCGCCGCGTTCGTCGCCCAGTTCTACGCCGAGCGCGAGTTGCCCGACGCCGTCCTCTGCTCGGACCACCCCGACGACGCGGATCTGGAGGCGTGGCTGGAGCGGGAAGGCGTCGCCCTGCGAGTGCCCGGCGCCGGCCGCGAGGCGACGCTGGTGGACCTGGCGCTGAAGAACGCCCGCCGCCGGGACCGTCGGGACGACGAGGGGCGCGCACTCGCGGACGCGCTCGGCCTCGACTCGCGAGTCGAGCGGGTCGAAGCCTTCGACGTGAGCCACGCCCAGGGGAAATCCGCGGTCGGCAGCGACGTGACCTTCGTCGACGGCGAGCCCGCAAAGGCCGACTACCGCCGGAAGAAACTCGACGACGAGAACGACGACTACGCGAACATGCGGTCGCTGGTTCGGTGGCGCGCCGACCGCGCCGTCGAGGGGCGCGACGAGCGGCCCGACCCCGACCTGCTGCTCATCGACGGCGGCGAGGGCCAACTCGGCGCGGCGCGGGACGCCCTGGCCGCCGCGGGCTGGGACGTGCCGGCGGTCGCCCTCGCCAAAGACGAGGAGCTCGTGGTGACCCCGACGAGCGTGTACGACTGGCCCGACGACGCCGGGCATCTGCACCTCCTCCAGCGCGCCCGCGACGAGGCCCACCGCTTCGCCGTCCAGTACCACCAGACCCTGCGGGACGACGTGTCCACGGTGCTGGACGACATCGACGGGGTCGGCCCCGAGACGCGAAAGCGACTCCTCCGGCGGTTCGGCAGCGTCGAGAACGTCCGCTCTGCGTCGCGAGACGAACTGGAGCGCGTCGACGGCGTCGGGGCCAAGACCGCCGGTACGCTCGCCGAGCGGCTGTGAGCGTGGGTCGACGGATCCGCACCCGTCGAGCGGCGCGTGATTTATGCCGGCGCGCGCAGTAGTGTCAACCGATAGTGCATGTCCCGAACTGGTCCCGGTTCCGGCCGCCCGCCCGGTTCGCTCTCGCGGACCTGGCAGTACGCCCTCGTCGGCGGTGTGGTGTCGATGCCGCTCACACTCGCCGCCTACTGGAGTTCCGTGGCGAGCGACTCCTTCTCGTTCAACATGGTCGTCGTCGGCGGACTGGTCGCCGGCTTCCTCGCCCGCCGCTACTCGGCCGACGTGAGCGCTGCGAGTCTCAGGGCCGGCCTGATCGGCGGCCTCGCCGGCTACGTCTGGATCGCCCCCGCGATACGCACCAGCGCCGAGAGCTTCGCCGAAGCGTGGTCGTTCGCTCCCGCGGAGACGCTGCTGTTCGTCGTCTTCAGCGCCGCCGTCATCGGTATCCCCGCGGTCCCGGGTCTCGTCGGCGGCCTCGTCGGTTCCTGGATCTGCGGGAAAACCGGCCAGCAACGGGCTGTCCCCGCGAGTAGCTGACGGGAGACCGTGTCCGGGTCGTCCGGTTGTCGGTTCCTCCTCGACCGCGTCGGCGTCGCCACGGTGTCCCTTCCACCGTTCGACGGCCGCGCTACCTAGGTTGCCGCAGACTCCGGATCGACCGGTAGGTTCGCGCTACGCTCGAAACCGGCGGGTAACTATCGGCGCGGGCGCCGACGGCCGTCCATGGCGTACCGAACGACCATCGGCTGGTCGCTCATCAGCTCCGGCATCGTCACGCTCCTGCTCGAATATCTGCCGTATCCTTCCCTCTACTGGGGGATCGGCCTGCTGGTCCTGGGGACTCTCGTCTTCTTCACGCGGCGGATCTACTGACTGTGCCGTCGGACCGTCCGAAACGGTCAACGGTCCGCCCCTCGTGGACCCGATATCGTGACGGACACATCCTCGACCGACGACGACCGTCCGCCCGAGGCCGTCGCCGCTGCGGCGCCCGAACCGCCGGACGCGGCGGCCGATCGGACCGAGGCCGCGGAGCCGGTCCACGCCGTCGGTATCGGCCCCGGAAACCCGGAGTACCTCTCCCCGCGCGCGGAGCGAGCGATCTGGGAGGCCGACGCCGTCGTGGGCTTCGAGACGGTGGTCGACCACGTCCGCGACCGGATCGAGGGGACGGCCCTCGCCTGCGGCTACGACGACCAGAGCGAGACGTTGCGGGCGTTCGGCGACCGGGTCGCCGACGGCGCCGCGGGGACGGCGGTCCTGATGGGCGACCCCAACTTCTCGGGCTACCAGTTCCTCGGCCGGATCGAACGGGCCGTCGACCCCCCCGTCCGCGTGGTGCCCGGGATCTCCGCGCTTCAGGTCGCCGCGAGTCGCGCTCGGACGCCGATGGAGGCGTCGACTTTCGTCACCCTCCACAAGCGCGGCGACCTGGCTGCCGACCGCGAGCGACTGCGGGCCGCCGTCGGTGACCGCCACCTGCTGGTGCTCCCGCGTCCCTACGACCTGATGCCCGGCGACGTGGCCGCCGACCTGTGCGACGCCGGGGCCGATGAGTCGCTGACCGCGATCGTTTACGAGCGACTCACCTACGACGACGAGACGGTAACCCCGACGACGCTGGGCGACCTGGCGACCCGCGCCGGTGGGAACGGGCCGGACGACACGCCGTTCTCGGATCTGTCCGTACTGGTCGTCCGGGCGGCGGACGGGCCGACCGACGCCGGAGAGGCGGAACCGACCGGGGGCGACGGATGAAGGGGTTCGTCCTCGCCGGGACGAGTTCAGGCGTCGGCAAGACCGTCGCGACCCTCGCGACGATTCGGGCCCTCGACCGCGAGGGCGTGTCCGTCCGGCCCGCCAAGGCGGGTCCCGACTTCATCGACCCGAGCCACCACGAGCGCGTCGCGGGTCGCCCTTCGCGGACGCTCGACCGCTGGCTCCAGGGCGAGGACGGCCTGCGGCGCAACTACCGGCGCGGCGAGGGCACGGACGGCCACGGCCCGTCCGCTCGGGGGACGAGGTCCCCCGCAATCTGCGTCGTCGAGGGCGTCATGGGGCTGTACGACGGCGACGCCTCCTCGACGGCCATGGTCGCCGAGACGCTCGACCTCCCGGTCGTCCTGGTCGTCGACGCCAGCGCCGGGATGGAGAGCGTCGCCGCCACCGCCGTCGGCTTCCGCGAGTACGCGGCCCACGCCGGCCGCGACATCGACGTGGCGGGCGTGATCGCCCAGCGCGCCCACGGCGGCCGCCACGCCGACGGGATCCGCGAGGCGCTGCCCGACGGCCTGACCTACTTCGGTCGGACCTCGCCCGACGACGCCCTCGAAATTCCGGATCGCCACCTCGGCCTCCACATGGGCGAGGAATCGCCGCTCGGCGAGGACGCGCTCGATGCCGCCGCCGAGCACCTCAGGGTCGACCGCCTCCGAGCGGTGGCCCGAGAGCCGCCCCGTCCCGAAGCGTCCGGCGGTGTGAGGGGTCCCAGCGGCCCGCGTAGCGGGGACGCGGCCGGCCCCCGCGTCGCCGTCGCGCGCGACGACGCCTTCTGTTTCGTCTACCCGGCGACGCTCGAACGGATCCGCGAGCGGGGCGAACTGGTCCCGTTCGCGCCCGCCGACGGCGAGGACCTGCCCGACTGCGACGGCGTGTACCTGCCCGGCGGCTACCCCGAGCGCTTCGCCGCCGACCTCGCTGACGGTCCCGCGCTCGATACGCTGGCTGACCGCGCCGCCGACGGCCTCCCCGTCCTCGGCGAGTGCGGCGGGCTGATGGCGCTCTCCGAGTCGCTGACGACGACCGACGGCGACACCTACGAGATGGCCGGCGTCCTGCCCGCCGACGTGGCGATGCACGACCGATATCAGGCGCTCGACCACGTTGAAGTACGCGCCCGGGGGGACACCCTCACCGCGTCGGCCGGCGGGACCCTCCGCGGCCACGAGTTCCACTACTCGACGGCCGATACCGCCAGCGACGCCCGCTTCGCCTTCGACGTGGAACGCGGCGAGGGTATCGCCGACGGCCGCGACGGCCTCACCGAGTACCGCACGCTCGGGACCTACTGCCACTGTCACCCCGAGAGCGGCGCTCTCGACGCGTTTCTGGACACGCTGTAGCCGCTTCCCGCCACGTTTCATTCGTCACGGCCAGTCACGGAACCCGATCTAGGCACTACGGAACTGTCCGGCTCCACGGACGGAACGCCGACTCGGTGGGAAGGTGGGCTGCTACCGGTGCGGACGTTCCTCGGAGGAAACCCGCCGGACGAGAACCACGATGGCGCTCCGAGGCCTCTTTCGGGGTGGCCGTGGCGAGCCCGGATTACCGAACGGGTCCGCGTCAGTCCGGGTTCCAGGTTTGCTTCATGACTTCGAGCGTGCAGTCCGAGATCTGCTGACTCTGGGTACCGTCCCAGCTGTCGTAGCGCGATTTCGAGCACTCCCCTTTGCCGGCGAGGTTCGCCTCGTCTCCGCAGGGATAGGTGTCGTCACCTTCGTAGAACGTCATCATCGGCGTTGCCGACCCGTCACTGCGGATCTTCCCCAGCGCATGCTCTTCGTGCCGGTTCGCGATCCCATCGATCTCCGGAACCAGAATCGGGTTCATCAACGCGTGACCGATCTCTTGGATCGCCGCGTTCTTGATCCGTTCCAAGTCACCGTCATTGGCGTACTCACCGTAGCCACCCTCAGTACCGACGTACGCGAACGCAGGACCGTGTTCGTAAGCGTGTCTATCTTTATCCGTCCCTACCACGTTCGCAAAATCACTGGTGGAGGTCACGAACAAGTGAACATCGGCTGTCAGCACGTTATCCCCGATCTGATCACCGCCGCTCGGATCATTCGCTTTGTCTGTTTTGAGCGCCTCCACGGCGTTCATTAACCAACTCTCATCGCAAGGAGAGCTTTCGCTGTTGGATTCGATATCGCATTCATCAGTACCTGCACCAGAATCACAGTACTCTTTATCGTGATACCGTTCGTACAGCGTTTGCTGCGGGACTCTGGCCGCGTACCCGTCGATGACGCCGTTGCTGTCCAGATAGCTCAGAAACTCTTCGACTGCCTGTCGAATAGGCCAGATATCGAACGGGGAGACGTCTCTGCGATTCCAGACGGTGATATCCATCCTCGGCGCCGACGACGCCGAACTGGGAACGGCCGTACCGGTCCCGGCCGCCAACACTGCACCGGTCGCTCCGACTCGTTTCAAGACACTTCTTCTACTGATGTCATCATCGTCTGACATTACACTCCCAAGACAAGCTACTGGTAAATAAATCTTGATAAAATTTAGATACTACATCTCCAAACGACATTCAAATTGTCATTTTTGGCGATCACTGGCAGTAGAGGCCTTCGGAGAACAGACGCCACAGAATCACTATCTCGTCTGGTGCTGTCTTCTGCTTCGGTTCACAACCAATTCGGTCATCGCCGATCGACAAATGATCTCGGGGAAAACCATGCTACTCTCCGGAGCTCCGTCGGTCGCACGCAGTTGTTTCCTATCGCGGAATATGATTTATGCGGAGTCGAAGTGACTCCTCACGTTCGCACCCAGATCCACCCGGAGACGAGACGGAGCCGTACGGGCCGTTCCGTCACAGAAACGTTTCGAGCTGTTCGACCACGGTGTCCGGTCGCTCGCGGGGCGCCCAGTGGGCGCAGTCCTCCAGCAGTCGAAACTCCCCCTCTGGAAGTCGGGCCGCCGCCCGTTCGCTCCAGCGGTGGGGGAACACCTCGTCGTACTCGCCGTGGAGCAACAGCGTCGGAACGTCGAGGTCGTCCAGTCGCTCGGTGAAGTCGGTCCGGTAGCCCTCGGGGCCGACTTCCGCGGCGCGGAAGCGCCGGTAGGCCTTGCCGACGCCGGGGCGCTTGGCCTCCGCCCAGACGGCGTCGACCGCGTCGGCCGAGAGGCGGTCGGTGTCGTGGACGATGTTCCCCAGACTGGCCTTCGTGAACCCGCGGCTCCGCCGCATGAGCGCGATGGCGAGCCTGTTGGTCGCCCCCTGTTTCGACAGCAGCCGGGTGAACTCGCCGTTGGCGAGTTCCGTCCCGAGCCCGTAGCTGTCGAGCAGGACGAGCCGGTCGACGCGCTCGGGCGACCGGAGTGCGAGTCCCAGCGCGGCGCCGCCGCCCATCGAGATGCCGGCGACGGCGGGACGGTCGAGGCCGATCGTCTCGACGAACTCGGCGACCACGTCGACGTGGGTGTCGAGCGAGTAGGTCACGTCGGGCTTGGCGCTGCGGCCGTACCCCAGCAGGTCGGGGGCGACGACGCGGCACTGTCGGGCGAGCGGCTCGATGACTGCCCCCCAGCTCACGCCCGCGGCGTCGACGATCCCGCCGTGCAACAGCACGAGCGGCGGATTCGCCGGGTCGCCGGCGGCCAGGAAGTGGATCCGGTGACCGTCGACGACGGCCGTCTCGTGACTCGCGTCGACCATACCCTCCGGTGGTCCGCCGGGCCAATCAATCCCGGGGCGCGGTATCGAGCGCGCGCGACCGAGCGTCCAGCAGCGTCGTCAGGTGGTCGCCGTCGAAGGCGGTCAGACCGGCGTCGGGCAACCGGTCGCGCAGGCGCTCGGCGTCTTCCACCGGCACGTTCGCGTCGTCGCCGCCGTGCCACAGGTCGACCGGCACCGTCACCTCCGCCGGCGAGACGCCCCAGCCGTCGCGGACCCAGGCGAGTTCGGTGACCGGGCCGTTACGCGATCGGTCGAGGGCTTCGAGGAAGTCCGAACCGACGATTTCGGCTACTTCGACCGGTACATCGCCGGGGTCGTCGGTGTACTGTGCGAGAACCGCCGACGGTCCGACCCGCTCGGCCAGTCGGACCTGCCCTCGGAGGGCCGCCCCGAGGAGTCGCGGCGTGGTCGCCGCCAGTCGGCCCAGGACGCGCTGGAGTCGCGGCGTCGCCGCGGCGACCGACGGCGGCACGGCCCCGGAGACGAGGTCGATCCGGTCGACCAGGTCCGGTCGGGCGGCCCCGAGCGCGAGCGCGTCGGCCGCGCCGCCGGAGAACGCGACGACGCGCGTCTCCTCGACCCCGGCGTCCGCGAGGAGGGGTTCGACCCAGGCGGCCGCGTCGCCCGGTCTGCGCCCCGACCAGTCGGTCGACCGGCCGAACCCCGGCCGGTCCGGCGCGATCACCCGAACGTCGGCCTCCCGAGCGGCCGAATGGAGCAGTGCGCCCAGCCGTCGCGAGCCCGGCGTCCCGTGGAGGAAGACGGCCGGATCGCCGTCGGCCGTCCCGTACTCGACGTAGGCCAGCCGCCGCCCGGCCGCCCCGTATTCGACCGTTCGCGGGCCCTCGTCCGCGTCTACCGTCGCCGGCGCGGCGCGAGTGCCGCCGGTTTCAGGCGTCGCGGTGTCGGTCCCGTCGGTACGCTCCGGGGCGGGCGACGAGTGGTTCATCGATCGATCGTAGTCGCGCCGGTCCCTCGGTCGTTGTCCCGGATCAGTGCGGTCTTTTATACAGGGTCCCGAGTGGCGATCGATGCGGCAGGTCACCTTCGAGACGACGTACCCGCCCGAGGCGGCTCACCCGCTCCACCGACAACTGATGGGTGACGGACCGGTGTCGCGGGCGGACGTGCTGATCTGGGGCCCGACGGCGGACGTGACCACCCTCACCTGGTTCGACGGGGAGCCGGCGGCGGTGAACGCGGCGCTCGGTGCGATCGACTCGGCGACGGGGACGCAACTGGTCGCCGCCGACGATGGAACCTACGCGTTCGTCCGCCAGTCCGCGTACGAACTCCCGGACGCCGCGCTAGAGGCGGTCGCCGACGCCCGGGCCGCCTTCGTGCCGCCGATCTCGTTCCGGGCGTCGGGCGTCGCGCGGTTCGACGCGGTCGGCGAACCCGAGGCCCTCGCCGAGTTCTACGGCGACCTGAACGGGGCCTTCGATACCGCAGTCGTGCGAGTTCGCGAGTTCCGCCGCTGGTCCGAGCCCGCGGGGGTGACCGACCGCCAGCGGGAGGCGCTGGAGGCCGCCGTCGCCGTCGGCTACTACGACGTGGACCGGTCGGGCTCGGTCGCCGACGTCGCGGCGGAGCTGGACTGCGCACCCAGTACGGCGGGCGAACTCCTGCGGCGGGCCGAGTCGGCGGTCCTGACGGCGTTCGTCGGCGAGTCGTGACCGCCCTGACATACCGCTTCGGGCGTCGGCCGCCGGCAGGCGTCGCGCCAACCGCAACCTGAAGGGGCGGGCGCCGCCAACGTGAGGTATGCCAACGCTCTCGGAGATCCGGGTCTACCCCGTCAAGTCGCTCGACCCCGAACCCGTCGAATCGGTCCGGCTGACCGATTCGGGCGCCATCGCGCCCGACCGCCGATACGCGCTGTTCGACGCCGACGGCGACTACGTCAACGGGAAAAACGAGCGCCGGATCCACCGGGTCCGCTCCGAGTACGACTTCGAGCGCGACGAACTCCGCCTGCGCGAGCGGGGGAGCGACGAGTGGGCACAGTTCGACCCCGAGGACGACCGCGGGGGGCTCGAAGCGTGGTTCGAGGACTGCTTCGGCTACGACGTGACCGTCCGACGCGACGACGAGCAGGGCTACCCTGACGACACGTCGGCGGGCGGGCCGACGCTCGTCTCGACGGGGACGCTCGAAGCCGTCGCAGGGTGGTTCGACGGCGAGTCCGGTCGCCCGTCTGTCGACGCCGCAGAACTCCGGCGGCGTTTCCGCCCGAACCTCGTCGTCGACGCGCCCGCTTTCTGGGAGGACCGGCTGTACGCCGACCGGGAGTCGACAGTTCCCTTCTCGGTCGGCGGTGTCGAGTTCGCCGGCGTCAACCCCTGTCAGCGCTGCGTAGTCCCGACTCGCGACCCCGAGACCGGCGAGCCCGACGACGGCTTCCGCGAGCGGTTGATCGAGCGCCGCCGAGCGACCCTGCCCGAGTGGGTCGACCGCGACTGGTACGACCACTTCTACCGCCTGATGGTCAACACCCGCGTCCCCGGCGCCCCCGCGACGCTCTCGGTCGATGATTCGGTCGCCTGCGACCGCGAACCGACCGCTGACGCGGTCTGAATCCGAACGTCTCGCTCTGCCCTCGACCCCCATCCGCCCCGTTTCGCACGCCGCGATAAATCGCTATTCGCGATATGGAACTGGTTCAGTGACGGGATAGCAGGGGCTCGGGGCCGGCGAGCGGTGAGAAATTCCTCGTCGAGTCAGTTATCGTCGTCGTCGAGACCGCCGCCCCAGTTCAGGGCGTCGGCCTGTTTGCCGCCGGTGCCGCCGGTGCCGCCGGTGCCGCCGTTGCCGCCACCGCCGAAGCGCTTGACCGCGGCGCCGAGCGCGGCGACCGCGGCGACGGCTCCCGCGCCGGCGTAGGGGAGCCAGTCGGGTTCGATATCGAGTCCGTCCAGCGGGCCGCCGCTACCACCGCCACCGCCGCTACCGGCACCGGCCCCGGCGGTCGTCGTGGGCGTCGGCGCGTCGGTCGGCGTCGCGGTCGGCTCGGTCGTACCGCCGGCCGTCGTCGTGGGCGTCGGCGTTCCGGTCGGAGTGGTGCCGGCGGGTGCCTCGGTCGGCGTCGCCGTCGGTGTCTCGGTCGGCGTCCCAGCGGGCGTGTCCGTCTGCGTGGCAGTCGGCGTCGAGGTGTCGTTCGGGGTGGCCGTCGGCGTCGAGGTGTCGTTCGGGGTGGCCGTCGGCGTCGAGGTGTCGTTCGGGGTGGCCGTCGGCGTCGAGGTGTCGCTCGGTGTGGCCGTCGGCGTGGGCGTCTGAACGGTGTTGGGAGGGTCGAGCGCGGCGATCTCGGCGCTGGCGACGTAGACGGTGTCGTTGCCGAAGGCGGCGGTCGTCCGCAGCGGCGCGGCGGTATCGTAGGCCCACCGCTCGCTCCCGTCGGCCGCGTCGAAGGCGTAGACACTCTCGTTCTCGCTGCCGACCGTCACGAGGTCGCCGGCGACGCCGGGTCTGGCGCGGATCGCTCCGCCGGCCTCGGCCCGCCATCGGCGGTTGCCCTCCAGGTCGAAGGCGTAGAGTGACCCGCCGACCGTCCCGACGTAGACGGTGTCACCGGCGACGGTCGGCGCCGCCCTGACCGCTCCGTCGAGGTCCGTCGACCAGCGCTCGGTCGCCTTGTTTCCGCTCTCGACGTTCAGCGCGTGGAAGCGGCCGTCGCGGTCGCCGACATAGACGGTGTCGGCGGTGGCCGCCGGGGCGGCGATGGTCGTGCCCACGCGGAAGCCCCACAGCTCCTCGCCGCTCGCGGCGTCGAACGCCGAGACGACGCCGCTGGGCGAACTCGCGTAGATGCGGTCGCCGCCCACGGCCGGGCTGGTTCCGCCACTGTCCACGTTACCGACCCATCGCTCGCTCCCCTCCGCGCGGTCGATCCCGTACAGTCGCCCGCCGGAATCCATGGCGACGACCAGATCCGACCAGCGGACCGGTGGCGCAGGGAACGGTTCACTCCCGTCGTCGTCGGGCGCGAAGGTCCATCGTTCGGTCCCGTCGGCGGCTTCCAGGGCGCGGACGGTGCCGTCGCCGGCCCCGAGATAGACGCCGTCGCCGTCGGCGACCGGGCCGGTCAGGTCGGCGTCGGTCTCGTACCGCCACCGCTCGCCGCTCTCGGTCGGGTCGAGCGCGTAACAGACCTGCGCGTCGTCGACGGTGTAGAGCGCGTCGTCCGTCAGCGCGGGCGATCCCGCCGCGGTGCCGTCGGTCTCGTAGGTCCACCGGGTCGTCACCGCGTCGAACGACCCGCGGTCGAGCGCGTTCTCCGAGCCGGTCTCGACGGCGACGTAGAGGCCGCCGACGACCGCGACCAGCCCGTCGACCACCGAGATCGAGGGGTCGTTGACGGGCAGGTCCGCACGCCAGGCCTCGTCGCCGTCGGCCCGGGAGCGGGCGTAGACGATGTCCTCCTCGGTGGCGATGTAGACGGCGTCGTCGGTGACGATCGGCTTGCGACTCGCCGACGATCCCAGGTCCACCGACCAGCGCTCGCTCCCGCGGGTCGTGTTCAGCGCGTGGAGCGTCCCGTCGGCCGTCGGTACGAAGAGAGTGTTAGACGTGACGGCGGGCCCGCCGACGACCGCGCTGTTCAGGTTCACCCGCCACCGTACCCTCCCGTCGGTCCTGTCGAGCGCGTACATCGTCCCGTCGTCGTCACCGATGTACACCCGGTCGCCGCTGACGACCGGCACCACGTCCTCGGTTCGCGCGTCGGCGTCGAACTGCCAGCGCGCTCTCCCGTCGACCGGATCGCGGGCGAAGACGGTCCCGGCGGCGTTGGCGACGAAGACGCGATCCTTCCCGCGAGCGGGAGCCGCGATCGAGTCGCCGGCGTCGAACGACCAGCGCTCGGCCCCGCCGTCGCGGCTCAGCGAGTAGGCGGTCCCCGCGTCCGTGCCGACGAGGACGCGCGAGTCGGTCACGGTGACCGGCGCCGAGACGACGCCGTCGAGTTCGCTGCGCCAGTACCGGGCCTGCGAGGCGGTCCGGACGGCCAGCACCGCCGCGCCGTCGTCCATGAAGGCGGTGCCGTCGGAGACGGCGGCCGCGGCCGGAGCGTCGCCGTCGCCGTCGGTCCTGTAGCGCCACCGGGTCTCCCCGGTGGCGCGGTCGAGCGCGTAGAGACTCCCGTCGGAACTCCGAACGTACGCGTTGATGTCGTCGAACGTCGGTTCGCCGGTCGCGTCGATCGCCCTGTCCCACCGGACTCCGATACCGTTGCTCGGTGCGTTCGCACCGCTGTATCCGGTGTTTCCGTCGTCGAAGGCGAACATGGGCCACGTCTCGGAGGCGGCCGCGTCCGCCGCGCGGTCCGCGGGGGCGCGGTCGGCTGGCAACTGTTCGCCGGCGACGGCGGAGAGGGTCGAACCAGCCACGCCGGCCGCGGTCAGGCCGGCGAGGAAGCGCCGCCGCGTCGGCGCGGGGCGTGTCGTGTCTGAGTGCGGGGTGGTATCGTCCATCCAGCGGACCTCTGCTGGGGAGTCGTCCGGCCCCGTCAAATATCTTGTCGCATGACGCTTGCGAGCGCAGGCGACCGAACGACCCTGGGCCGGGAGGCCCCCTCGCCCGTCGACTGTCGACGCCGGTCGGACAGCTTCGCCCGTCGACTGTCGACGCTCGTCACCACTCCAGTTGCCCGCCGCTCTGATACTCGGTGACCTGCGTCTCGAAGAAGTTCTTCTCCTTGTTGAGGTCGGCGGCCTCGGACATCCAGTCGAACGGGTTCGCGGTCCCGTACTGCTCCGGCAGGTCGAGCTGTGAACACCGCCGGTCGGCGACGTACTCGACGTACTCGGCGAACTGTTCCGGTCCCATCCCCAGGATCTCCTCGGGGCAGGCCTCGCGAGCGTAGCGCCGCTCCAGGTCGACGGCCTCGCGGATCAGCTCGACGACCTCCGCCTCGAAGTCGTCGGTCCAGGCGTCGGTCTCGGTCCGAACCTGGTCGATCAGGTCGACGCCGAACCCCAGGTGCAGCGACTCGTCGCGCATGATGTACTCGAACTGCTGGCCGATGCCCGTCAGCTTGTTCTGTCGTTTCAGCCCGAGCATCATCGCGAAGCCGGCGTAGAAGAAGATGCCCTCCATGATCACGTAGAAGCCGATCAGGTCCCGGAGGAACGCGCGCACGTCCGCCTCGTCGTCGATGGTGAACTCGGGGTCGTCGACGACGCGGGTCAGGTCGACGACGAAGTCGTCTTTGGCCTCGATCGCCGGGATGCGGTCGTACATCCCGTAGAGGTACTCCGGATCGAACCCCAGCGAGTCACAACAGTAGATGAACGTGTCCGTGTGGACGGCCTCCTCGTAGGCCTGCCGGAGGAGATACTGGCGACACTCCGGGGCGGTGACGTAGTCGTACACCGCGAGGACGATGTTGTTGGCCGTCAGCGACTCCGCCGTCGAGAAGAAGCCGAGGTTCCACTCGACGAGGTCCCGCTCGGCCTCGGTGAGCGTGCCGTCCTCGTACTGTTTGACGTCCTCGCCCATGGGGATCTCCTCGGGCGTCCAGTTGTTGGCGACGCCCGACTGGTAGTACTCGCGGGCCCACTCGTAGTCCATCGGCAGGATCTTGTTCGGGTCGTGCGTGTCGTCGTCCGTCGTGTAGGTTATCGGCATCGTGTGTTGCTCCTGATGGTCGTTCGCGGGTCGGTACTCACTGGCAGGCGTCGCAGGTCGGGTCCTCGACGCTCGGCAGGTCGCCGCCGTCGCGGTCCCCCTCGGCGTCTGCGGACTCGCCGCTCGCGCCCCCGTCGCCGTCCGCCACGTCGCCGCCGCGCTCTTTGGTCTGGGTGCGGCCGTACTCGCTCATGTCCAGCGTGGACTTCTCGAACTGGCTGGCGCCCAGCGTCCGCAGGTAGTAGGTCGTCTTCAGGCCCAGATCCCAGGCGGTCTCGTACACGTCCGCGAGGAGACTCCCGTCCGTTTCGGGGAAGAAGACGTTGTGGCTCTGGCTCTGGTCGATCCAGACGCCCCTGGCCGCCGAGAGGCGGAGCTGGTGGCGCGGGTCGACCTCGAAAGCGGTCCGATAGAGCTCGCGCAGCTCCTCTGGGATCTCGCCGATCTCCTGGACGGAGCCGTCGTGGAACTTGATCCGGTCGCGGACCTCGTCGGTCCACAGGTCTCGCCCTTCGAGGTCGGCGACCAGGTCGTCGTTGACGACCGTGAAGTCGCCGCTCATGTTGGACTTGACGTAGAGGTTCGAATAGAGCGGCTCGATGGAGGCGGAGGTCCCGGCGATGGTCGAGATCGTTGCGGTCGGCGCGACGGCCATCGTGTTCGAGTTGCGCATCCCGTGTTCGGCGACGTGCTCCCGGACGTGCTCCCAGTCGAGGCGTTCCTCGGCGGTCACGCCGACTTCTCGGCCGCGCTCGTCTTCGAGGAGGTCGACGGTGTCCTGCGGGAGCAGGCCGCGGTCCCACTTCGAGCCCTCGTAGCTGTCGTAGGTGCCCCGTTCGGCGGCGAGTTTCGAGGAGGTCAGGACGGCGTTGTAGGCGACGAACTCCGTGACCTCGTCGGCGAAGTCGACGGCCTCCTCGCCGTTCATCGGGATCCGCTGGTCGATCAGCGCTTCGTGGAAGCCCATCATCCCGAGGCCGATGGGCCGGTGGGTCATGTTCGACTCCTCCGAGCGGTCCGTCGGGTAGAAGTTCAGGTCGACGACGTTGTCGAGCATCCGCATCGCCGTCTCGACGGTGGCTTCGAGCTTCTCGCGCTGGATGCCGTCCTCGTCGACGTGCTCCGAGAGGTTGACCGAGCCGAGGTTACAGACCGCGGTCTCGTCGGTCGAGGTGTTGAGCGTGATCTCCGTACAGAGGTTCGACGAGCGGATCGTACCGGCGTGGTCCTGGGGCGAGCGGACGTTGCAGGCGTCCTTGAACGTGATCCAGGGGTGGCCGGTCTCGAACAGCCGGGTGAGGGTGTCGCGCCACAGGTCCGCGGCGTCGACGCGCTCGTACTGCCGTAGTTCGCCCGCCTCGGCCTTCCGCTCGTACTCGCGGTACAGCTGCTCGAACTCCTCGCCGTAGGCCTCGTGGAGGTCCGGGACCTCGTCGGGCGAGAAGAGCGTCCACTGCTCGTCCGCCCGCACGCGCTTCATGAACAGGTCCGGCACCCACGCGGCGGTGTTCATGTCGTGGGTGCGCCGGCGCTCGTCGCCGGTGTTGCGCTTCAGGTCGAGGAAGTCTGGGTAGTCGAGGTGCCACGGCTCCATGTAGGCGCAGGCGGCGCCGCGGCGTTTGCCCGAGCGATTGATCGCGGCGGTCACGTCGTTGGAGATCTTGAGGAAGGGCACAGTACCGGTCGATTCGACGCCGGTCGACTCGATGAGCGAGCCAGACGCCCGCACGGGCGTCCAGTCGGTGCCCAGGCCGCCGGACCACTTCGAGAGCTTGGCGTGGGATTTGTAGGCGTCGAAAATGCCCTCCAGGTCGTCCGGGACGGTCGTGACGTAACAGGAGGCGAGCTGGGGGTGCGTGGTGCCCGCGTGGAACAGGGTCGGCGAGGAGTGGACGAACCGTAGCGTCGACAGCAGTTCGTAGAACTCTTTCGCGTACGCGGCGCGGTCGTCGACGGGCTCGCGCAGGGCGATCCCCATCGCGACGCGCATCCAGAACGCCTGGGGAAGTTCCAGCGGGTCGCCGTCGGCGTCAAGGAAGTACCGCTGGGCGAGCGTGTCGACGGCGATGTGGTCGAAACGCTCGTCGCGCTCGGGTCGGATCGCCGCGGCCATCTCGTCCAGGTCGTAGGTCAGGAGCCGCTCGTCGACGATATCGGCGCGGACTCCCCGTTCGATCCCATCGACGAACGACTCGCGGTAGGCGTCGGCGTAGTCGTCGTCGAGGTCGGCGTCGTCGGTGACGCGGCCGTCCTCGTCGGCGGGCAGCGCCCAACTGTCGCCGGGCGGGTTCTCGCCGGTGACCGCCCGGAAGTGTTTCCGGCGGGCGACGCGGGCGGCCGCGTCGTCGTAGGCGGGGTGGCGCTCGATGCGGGCGGTCAGCTCTCCGACGATGCCCTCGTCGCGCTCGTCGGCGTCGACGCCGTCGTACAGCGACCGCTCGACCGATTCGACGAGGTCGTCGACGGTTTCGTCGCCGATGATGTCTTCGTGGCCTGTGCGTGCGCGCTCCAGAACGGAGCGGATCGTCGACTGCGCTGTCAGCGTACTCATGGTAGTGTCGCCACTGTTCGGTGGCAAAGCGGCACACGCGGCCGCCCGGCTACCCGGGCGATCCCGCCCGAAATCGCCGAATACGGCCGCTCGCGGTGCGTTCTATCCTGTCTGACGCGTCCCGAATAAAGGTTTCCAACACCGCTTGCACTAAGACAATTTCAGTTGTATATGGTGCAACGAGGGGCGTCCGGTGTGGAACGACGGCGGTGGAGAACGGTACCGGGCGGCACTGGGAGCGAGGCGCCGGCCCCTAGAACTCGTCGACGGGTTCGGGGACGACGCCCTCCTCGTCCGCCCCGCCGGCCAGGTCGTACTCCTCGCGGAGTTCGTGGATGCGGTCGCGGATGTCGGCGGCGAGTTCGAACTCCAGGTTGTCTGCGGCGTCCTCCATGCGCTCCTGCAGCCGTTCGATGGCGCGGGCGGCCTCCTCGTCGTCGTCGGGGGCGAGCGAGGAGGCACCGTCGGTGTCGGTCTTCGACCCGGGCAGCGAGGACTCGCCGATCTCCTTGTCGATGGTCGTCGGGGTGAACCCGTGCGTCTCGTTGTACTCCTCCTGGATCTCCCGGCGGCGATTGGTCTCGGCGATGGCCGACTCCATCGCGTCGCTGGGGTCGTCGGCGTACAGCACCACCTCGCCGTTGACGTTCCGCGCTGCCCGGCCCATCGTCTGGACCAAGGTCGTCTCCGAGCGGAGAAAGCCCTCCTGGTCGGCGTCGAGGATGGCGACCAGCGACACCTCCGGGATGTCCAGTCCCTCCCGGAGGAGGTTGATCCCGACGAGCACGTCGATGTCGCCCAGCCGGAGCGACCGGATGAGTTCGTGTCGTTCGAGGGTGTCCGTCTCGTCGTGCATGTACTCGACGGCGACGCCGGCCTCTTCGAGGTACTCGGTGAGGTCCTCGGCCATCCGCTTGGTGAGGGTGGTCACGAGGACGCGTTCCTCCCGCTCGACCCGGTCGTCGATCCGGTCGAGCAGGTCGTCGATCTGGCCCTCCGCCGGCGACACCTCGACGGCGGGGTCGACCAGATGGGTGGGCCGGACGATCTGTTCGACGATCTGCTCGCTTCGGTCGCGCTCGTAGTCGGCGGGCGTCGCGCTCACGTAGAGGGTGTTGTCGGTCTTCTCCTCGAACTCCTCGAAGGTGAGCGGGCGGTTGTCGTAGGCCGTCGGGAGCCGGAATCCGTTGTCGATCAGCGACTCCTTGCGGGAGCGGTCACCGGCGAACTGGCCCTTGATCTGGGGGATCGTCTGGTGGGACTCGTCGATGACCGTGAGGAAGTCCTCGGGGAAGTAGTCCAGTAGGGTGTACGGCGCGTCGCCGCTCTCCCGTTCAGAGAGGTGGACGGAGTAGTTCTCGATGCCCGAGCAGTAGCCCGTCTCGCGCATCATCTCCAGGTCGAAGGTGGTCCGCTCGTCGATGCGCTGGGCGGCGACGTGGTTCCCGTTGCGCTCGAAGTACCGGACTCGCTCCTCTTTGAGGTCCTCGATCTCCGCGATGGCGCGCTGGAGACGCTGTTCGGGGATCGAGTAGTGTTCCGCGGGGTGGATCAACACGGCGGGCTCGCTCGACTGCACCTCGCCCTCCAGCGGGTCGACTTTCAGCATGCGGTCGATCTCGTCGCCCCAGAACTCGACTCGGACGGCGTAGCGGCCGTACATCGGGTAGATTTCGAGCGTGTCGCCCCGCACCCGGAAGGTGCCCTGCGTGAAGTCCACGTCGTTGCGCTCGTAGTTCAGGTCGACGAGGCGCTTGAGGACTTCGTCGCGGTCGATCGACTGGCCGACTTCGAGTTCGAGGCTCATGTCGACGTAGTTCTGCGGGTCGCCGAGGCCGTAGATGGCCGACACCGAGGCGACGACGATCACGTCGTCGCGGGTCAGCAGCGAGCGCGTGGCGGAGTGGCGCAGGCGGTCGATCTCGTCGTTGATCGAGGCGTCTTTCTCGATGTACTTGTCCGTCTGCTCGACGTAGGCCTCGGGCTGGTAGTAGTCGTAGTACGAGACGAAGTACTCGACGGCGTTGTCGGGAAAGAGTTCGCGGAACTCCTCGTAGAGCTGGGCGGCCAGCGTCTTGTTGTGGGCGATGACCAGCGTCGGCATCTGGGTTTCCTCGACGACCCAGGAGACGGTGTTGGTCTTGCCCGACCCCGTCACGCCGAGCAGCGTCTGTTCGGCCATCCCCTCGTCGAACCCCGCGGCGAGCTGCTCGATCGCCTCGGGCTGGTCGCCCGCCGGCTCGAACGGCGCGTCGACGCGGAACTCGCTCTCGGCGTCCGGCCTGTCCGGCGACAGGGGCCCCTCGGTGTCGCTCATTACTCGGGGATAGGGTCGGACGGACTTGAGAAGCGTGGTCCGACCGAAGGGAGGACCACGGAGAAGCGAGCGGGGAACGAAGTGACCCGCGAGCAGCGCGGTCCGAACGAGGCGAGGCGCGACCAGTGCGGGACCCGAGGTCCCGCATACCATGCGAACGGGCGCGTAGCGCCCGTGAACGGACGGAGGGACCACGAAAACGCGACCGGCAACCCCGCCGGTCCCGCCCCGGCGGCGAACGCCGGCCGCAGGTTCAACGGCGTCGGGTTCGTAGCGCGCGGACATGCAGGTGTACTGCACGGACGGGACGGTCGTCGACTGCGCCAGGTACGAGGTCAACGAGTACGGACTGGTCCTCTACGGGACGGAAAATCAGCAGGAACGGGAACGGTACGACACGACCGACTCCCAGCAGGTCGGATTCGTGCCCCACGACCGGCTGTGGTACGTGCTGCCCGAGGGGGTGACACCGCAAGCGGGACTGTCGGCACCCGGGCAGGGCCAGTCGGGTGCGGGGACGCGACCGCAACCCCAGCCGCGGGGGTGAGACACCGGGGGTGCCACGGCGGTGCGGTCGATGGGGTCGCACGGTCGTCCTACGGCCGGAATCCCTGTCGCTCGATCTCGTCGGCCAGCGGGCCCGGGAGGTACTCGTCCTCGCCGGGGGTGATCTCCGGGGTGAGCCAGCCGCCCTTGCAGTAGTGGTGGGCGTCGTGCTGGCAGGCCCCCGGTGCGTCGATGCGGCCGACGACGTTGTGGAGCAGTTCGTGGACGACGACGTGGCGCTGGGTCGGGTCCGCGGCCCCCGCGTCGACCAGCGTGAAGCGCCCGCCGACCGAACCGTAGCCGACCGCGTCGTCGGCGAAGTGGGTCAGGACGACCTGGTGGTACGCGCCGGCGCGCGGCCCCAGCCGGTCGCGGTAGTGGTCGGCCTTGATCGTCCGGAAGTTCTCGCCCGTGAAGACGGCGGTCCCGTTGATCCGCCCGCCCCCGCGCACGTGAACGTCGATGCCGGTCTCCGTCCGCGCCCGGACCGGCATCTCCGCGAACTCGGACTCGACGTAGTCGTAGAACGCGGGCGAGGGGGCCTCGACGCCGCGGGCGTAGTCGACCTGGACGTACAGGTCCATCGCCAGGGGGTCGCTCCCGGGGAGAGCCGCGCCCGACGGCGTCTCCCCGCGGTGTTCCCAGCCGTCGAGGAGCCTGTCACCGTCCGTGTCGGCGACCGTGGGGTCGGTGCCGAGTTCGACCTCGCGCCGGTCGCCGAGGCCGTCGCCGTCGGTGTCGGGGTCGAAGGGGTCGGTGCCGAGTTCGAGTTCGCGTTCGTCGGTGAGGCCGTCGGCGTCGGCGTCGACCGACCGCGGGCTCGTGCCCCGTTCGAGTTCCCTGGCGTCCGAGACGCCGTCGCCGTCGGTGTCGGGGTTCAGCGGGTCGGTACCGAGATCGATCTCGCGGCCGTCCGCGAGGCCGTCGGCGTCGGTGTCGGGATCGAAGGGGTCGGTGCCGAGTTCGAGTTCGCGCTCGTCGGCGAGGCCGTCGCCGTCGGAGTCCAGGGCGTCGGCGGTGTCGTTCTCGGCGGCGGGCTGACCGCTCTCCGAGCCGGAGTCGCTCTCGCCGGCCGCGTTCGACCCGCTCGCCCCGTCGCTCTCGTTAGCGATCTCGCCGGCCGAGGGGACGAGCTGTTCGAGCTTCTCGAGAAGCACGCCGCTCGCGTCCCCGCCCCCGAGCGGGGACGGCTCGCCCGTCTCGCCCGTCGGCGTCGCCGCAGGTCCGTCGCGAGCGTCGGCTGACTTGGCCCCAAGCGCGCTGACGCCCGCGACGAGTATCATGCCCAGCAACGCCATCGCCAGGACCCGTCGCACACACCTCCTGTGAACTCCCCCCGTGAAAATAGTTGTTCATACGACGTGAACGCACAGCACGAGCGTTCACCGCCGAGCGCCGGAGCTGCGCGGGGCCGGTGGAACTAACAGACCGGCTTCGGGTTGACGCCCAGCGCTTCGAGCGTCTCGAAGTAGGCTTCGTAGTCGGCCTCGACGGCGCCGGCGGCGGCGGCGACCGCGTCGTCCCAGTCGTCCGCGCTCTCGCAGGCGTCGGCGAGCAGGTCGCTCGCGCGCTCGACGTACTCGTCGTAGTCGTCGCCGAACGCGCGGAACGTGCTCGCGGTGCGAGGGCTGGCCTGGCCGACGAAGTAGCCGACGACCTGGTCGGCGTTGTTGCCCGCCGCGAGCGCCCAGCCGACGAACGCGCCCAGTCGCTCGGCGGTCCCGGAGACGCCCCCGAGGTGGGTGACGACCGCCGGTTGCTCGCCGGGGTCGTACTCGCCGCGCTCGTCGGCGGCCGCCTCGGCGTGGTCGCGCTCGGTCGCCGCGGCATCGGCGAACAGCTCGCTCACCTCGCCCGACTCCTCGTCGGCCCAGCCGTCGAAGTTTTCGGCGGCGAAATGCGCACGGTCGGCCACGGCCCCCAGCACCGCGTCGTCGTCCATCTCGCCCTCGGTGTCGGCGTACAGCGCCTTCGACGAGCCGAGCCGCGACAGCGGCGTCGCCGCCTCGTCGCGAACTGACTCGACGAACTCCTGTGAATCCATGTCGGAAGCGTCGGCCGGCGGCGGCTTGTAACCATCGTCTCCCGAGCGAACGGGGGTTCAGTGGCTGCGTTCGCCCGCCCACCGCGCGTCCCGGAACGGCTCGCCGAGAGGCGTCTCTTCATGGCGGGACCGACCGATCCGCCGGTATGGAGATCAGACACGTCGACGCCGTGCTGACGCGACCGGGACGCAACTACGTCCTCGTGCGCGTCGAGACGGCCGACGGACTCGTCGGCTGGGGCGACGCCACGCTCAACGGCCGCGAGAAGGCCGTCGAGGCCGCGCTCGACCACCACGTCGCGCCCGAGCTGGAAGGCCGCGACGCCACACGCGTCGAAGACGTCTGGCAGTACCTCTTCCGGGGGACCTACTGGCGCGGCGGGCCGGTCCTCAACAGCGCGCTCTCGGGCGTCGACATGGCCCTGTGGGACCTGAAAGGGAAAGCGGCCGGCGCGCCCGTCTATGACCTGCTCGGCGGTCGGACCCGCGAGTACGCGACCGCCTACACGCACTGCGGGGACGACGACGTCGACGCTATCGTCGCCAACTGCGAGGCCGCGGCCGAGCGCGGGTTCGACCACGTCCGGGTCAACGTCGGCGACCCGGCGGGCGAGTACCTGAACCTCGACCGCGTCATCGACGGTGTCGGCGAGGTGCGCGAGCGACTCGGCCCCGCTCCGGAGCTGATCGTCGATATCCACGGTCGGGCGACCCCCCGGGAGGCCAGACGAGTCGCTACCGGGCTCGAATCGGCCGACCTGTACTTCCTCGAAGACCCGCTTCGGCCGGAGAACCGCGACGCGTTCGAGCGGTTGCGGGCGGCGACGACCGCGCCGCTGGCGATGGGGGAGCTGTTCACGAACCCCTGGGAGATGCGCCCGCTGATCGAGGACGAACTGGTCGACTTCCTGCGGGTCGACCTCTCGCACGTCGGCGGGATCACGGCCGCGCGGAAGCTCGCGGCCGTCGCCGAACACCACTACGTCGAGACGGCCTTCCACGGGCCACCGGACCTCTCGCCGGTGGGTCAGGCCGCCAGCGTCCACGTCGACCTCGCCGTCCCGAACTTCGGCGTCCAGGAGTTCACCGACCACGCGGCGGTCTACGGCGCCCCCATCGACGACGTGTTTTCCGGCGGCGCGACGCTCGAGGAGTCCGTCGGCGGGCTCGACGTCCCCGACGAACCGGGGCTGGGTATCGACGTCGACCGCGAGGCCGCGCTGTCCTACGAGTACGAGCGCAGCCACCTCCCGACCGTCCGGCGCGAGGACGGCAGCGTCGCCGACTGGTGACCGGCGGACGGCCGCTCGCGGACCCGAAAACACTTGTCCCGGACTCGCCGATATCCGACGATGACCTCCCTCCCCCGTCGCGAGTTCCTCGCAGCCGCCGGCGCGGCCGCCGGCACCGCCCTGTCGGGCTGTGCCGCCGTCGAGGGGCTCTCCGGCGAACAGCAGCTGACCTACACGCTCGACGCCGACCGGGTCGGCACGTCACTGGCGCCCCTGGCGCTGTGGGAACCGCCCGAGGAGCCGCGGTCGTGGACCGCCGACTACGCGGCGAACGTCGAGGCCGCGGTCGCGGGCGAGCGGCCGACCACCCACGGCTATCGGCCCGTCCCCGACGGCGAGTACGTCGAGCGCGACGGGACGTACTACCGACTGTCGGTCGTGACGACCGGCCTCGAACGGATCGAGCGGCCGGTCCTCCGGCTGAAGTGGGTCGGACGGCTCGACGAACTGGAAGATCCGCCGGAGCGCGTGCGGTTCCCGGCGCTCACGCGGTTGGACCAGCGCGCGGTCAAGATCGCGTACGTCGCCGCGCGCCACCGCCAGATGGGCGGGACCGCTCCCGGCGGCGTGGTCGAAGCGGGCGGCTACGTCTACCGCCGGGGGTACGAAGGGTCCCAGAGCGGGCTGGCGCCGGACCCGCTGCACGACCACGTCGAGTACAACGGGACCGTCCTCGAAGTCTCCGTCGAGCGCCGAACGTTCGCCGAGCCGGCCAGAACCGGCGTCGCGACCCCGGTCGCCGACTCCGAGGCCGGATTCGAGCGCGCGCTCGACGGCGAGATGGTCGACGCGCGGCTCGACCCCGAGACCCTCTCGGAGGACCAGCGCCTGATGCTGTCCCGCGACAGCTACGAGGAGACGACGCCGCTCTCGGAGGGGTATCGCGAGTTGCTCGCGGATCTGGGGTTGAGCGATCTGCTGAACGTCGGTACCGAGGCCGATTCTCGCGCCGAGAACGGGCTGTATCTCGCGCTCGGCGAGGAGTACTACCGCTACGGGCTGTACGTCAATCCGGCGGACTGATAGCCGGAGCGGGGTCGGACGGCCTCGTCGCCGCTCAGCTCGCGTCCGCCCAGTCGACGGCGTTGCGCAACAGCGTCACGAACGAGTCGTCTGCGAGCGCGTCGTCGGTGTGTCCCAGCGAGATGTACGCGACCCGACCCGCGTCCTCGTTGGTCCAGACGACGGGGTACTCCTTGAGGTCGGGGTGGTCCATCGTCGCGAGCACGGTCACGTCGTCGTCCACCTCGACCTGGTACGGTTCGTCGAAGACGGTGAAGTCCTTGACGCCGTCGGTGACGGCGTGTTCGCCGACGATGTCGACGCCGAACTCCGACTGCTCGGGGTGGGTGAGGAAGTGACCGCCGATCAACTCGCGCAGTTCCGGGAACGGCTCCTCGCGGGGGTCGAGCAGCTCGTCGGGGTCGTCGGCCGCGGTCGAGGTGAGGTCGGAGGCGCAGTGGACGCCGACGTAGCCGCCGCCCGACTCGACGTGCCCGACCAGCGCGTCGCGCTGGTCGTCGGTGAGCGTCGAGTCGGTGAGGTAGTCGACGAGCACGTCGTACTCGCCGGTCAGCGCGTCGCGGTCGGTCGTGATCGTCACGTCGTACCCCTCCAGCGCGGCCGCGAAGGCGTCGCGCTTCTCGTCGATAGCGTGGAACGGGAAGGTGTTTTCCCCGAGCACGAGCACGCGTGTCATGTCCGCCCCGTCGGCCCTCCATCGGTTAGCTCCACCGGTCCCGGAAGCGGTGTACGGTTTCGCCGTCGGATCCCCCCCCGGCCGCCGAGTGGGGGGCGTTCGCACTGGTCGTATGCCTCGTCAACACATACCGGGTAAACAATTATTAACGTCCGGTGCGATAGTGCTCGTATGGCAACACGCCAGTCCACGTCGGACGCGACTCCGATATACCACACGTGCAGCTGTGGGAAACAGTTCGGAACCACAGAGGACCTCCTCGAGCACGCACGAGAGTCGCACGGACTGAGCGTATTCTAGACCCTCGCGCCGGCCCGGGCTGGACCGGCGCGCGAGGGTCAGTACACCCGCACCTGAAACTGTTCGTAGCCGCCGTGAGACAGTTCTAGCGACCCGATCCACCAGTTCCATCGCTCGACCAGCGAGTGGTCCGCCGGCGCGTCGGCGAGGTTCTCGAGCACCGCGTCGACGGTGAGTTCGAACCCCAGGTCCTCGGCGATTCGCCCCGAGTCCGCCAGGTCCCGCGCCTGCCGGGCGACCACCCGCCGCGCGTCCGCGTCACCCTCGAAGCGTTCGAGTTCCGACTCCAGTCGCTCCCGGTTCACACGGGTCCGATCGGCGCCAAGACCCTTGAATGACCGTCATCGCCTGCGGCGCCGAACGGTCACGCCAACCGCGCATCTTCGATCCGCAGCGTTCCGCGGGTCCCGTCCCACTCGGTCTCGTGGTCCAGTTCGATCGCCCGTTCCATGTGCGGTCCGTCGGTCACCAGCGTCTCGAACTCGCCGCCCTCGCCGAGGATATGGACGCCGTACCTCTCGTTGAGGGCTTCGAGTTCGTCGAGAGCGTCGGCGTCGAGGCGGCGTCCGAGCCAGGACTCGTCGAGGCCGCCGGCGGCGACGCGGATGATCCGGATCTCGAACCCCGCCGCCAGCATCTCGTCGGCGAGCTCCCGTGGGTCCCGTTGCCACAGCGGCGCGAACACCTCGGCGTCGAGCCGGTCGGCCATCGCCTCGATCCGGGTGGTCTGATACTCGCTCTCGACCGCGCCGGCGGTAACGCCCGCGAGCCCGCCCGGGAGTTCGTCGGCGAGGTCACGCAGTGCGGCCTCCAGCGGTTCGAGTTCAGCGTCGCCCTGCGCACCCGAGTCCACCGTCTCGCTCGCGGCGAAGTCGTCGGGTTCGACCTCGACCAGCGGGATCCCGATGCTCTCGGCGGCCAGGCTCGCCAGCCGCGTCGCCGGCACGTGGTACATGTAGGAGTCGCCCTCCGGGTGGACGGTCACGAGCCGCTCGACCGGGAGCCCGCGTTCGAGCGCCCGATACAGCGCCCACGAAGAGTCCTTCCCGCCCGAGAAGAGCGACACCCAGCCGCCCCCGTCCGCGTCCTCTGTCATACCCCCGATTGGGCCCCGTACGCACTTACAGACTCCGGAACCGACACCCCGCTCGCCCGACGAGCGACTCCGAGCGAGCGTGGTCGCCGTCCCTCGATGTCCGCCCGCTTCACCCGGAAACGGCCGGTCGGCGGTCGGATCCGGCCGAATTCCACCGTGCGCGCCGGCGTAGGTTTTTTATATTACCTCTGGTTATCGAGGGTATGGAATTACCGACGCCGGCGGACTTGCGGGAGCGGCGGAACGACTTGGGGTTGACGCAGAGCGACCTGGCCGACAGGGCGGACGTATCCCAGCCGCTGATCGCGCGGATCGAGGGCGGGGACGTGGACCCGCGGCTGTCGACGCTGCGGCGGATCGTCAACGCCCTGCAGGAGGCCGAGGGGGCCATTCTGCGCGCGGAGGACCTGATGACCTCGCCGATCGTGAGCGTCAGGCCCGACGACTCGGTCCACGAGACCCAGGAACTGATGGACGAACCGGGGTTCTCGCAGGTGCCGGTCGTCCGCGACGGCACGCCCCTGGGACTGATCAGCCACTCGGACATCCGCCAGCGCTCGGACGACTCGGAGGCCGACAACGTCGGCGACTACCCCGTCGACGAGGTCAAACGCGAGTCCATCGCGACCGTCGAGCCCGACGCGACCATCGACGAGATCAACGATTACCTCAACCACAACGACGCCGTCCTCGTCGTCGAAGACGGCGAGACCGTCGGGATCATCACCGAAGCCGACATCGCCGCCCACCTCAGCTGAACCCCCACCGCACGGCCCGACCCCGCTTCCACTCACGCCGTCGTCCGTTCGGCCGCCGCTCCGCCGGTTCGGTCGCCGCTTTCCCCCGCGAGCGGTTCCTACGTCTCGTCGTCACCGTCACCGTCCGCAGCGACGTCGACGGGGATCGAGGTCTGCTCGGCCTCGCCGAACCCGGCGCTGAGGACGCGCGTCAGCGCCTCTTCGACGCGTTCGTCGGTCTCTTCGTAGGAGTCGGGGTCGACCTCGACGACGAAGCCCGTGGTGATGTTCGGCGCGGTCGGGAGAAAGAGCACGTCGCGGCCGTCCTCGGTGGATTTGCCGGTCTTGAACGCGGTCATCCGCATCCCCTGCCAGGTCTCGATCTTGACCGGTTCCTGAAGCTCGTCGGCGCCGGAGACGACCGTCTCGACCGCCATCTTCGAGGCGTTGTAGACGACGCGGAGCCCGGGGAGCTGGTTCATGACGCGGTCGATCCCGCTCTCGATGACGTCGCCAAAGGTGGTCCGCATCAGATAGCCCAGCGAGAAGACGACCAGGACGAAGATGACGAGCGTCAGAAGGACCCGAAGCGGACTGCCGACATCCACGTCGCCGGTCCCGACCGTGACGTTGTGGCTGTCGACCGGCAACGGGAGCCCCGCCAGCGCAGTGTAGATCCAGACGATGATGTATGCCGTCACCAGCAACGGCACGAGGATCACCAGCCCGCTGGCGAAATCGCGCTTCCAGGATGCCGAACTCATCTGCGGATATCTGCCCGCCGGAACGTAGTAAGCGTGTCCCTTCAGGACGCGGACAGGAACGGTAGACGGTGACACCACCCGGCGGTGCCCCTCCGCAGACGGCGCCGACGCTCACCCGGCCACGACCGCCCGCAGCGCGAACGCGAGGTTCTCCTTCCGTTCGAGCACTCGCCGGTAGAAGTACGACACCCACTTCGAGCCGTNCCCGGCCACGACCGCCCGCAGCGCGAACGCGAGGTTCTCCTTCCGTTCGAGCACTCGCCGGTAGAAGTACGACACCCACTTCGAGCCGTAGGGGGCGTACTGCCACACCTCACAGCCCTCGGCCAGTTCGGTCTGGGCGTCTTCGCGGACGCCCATCAGCATCTGCACCTCGTAGGGGGTCCCGTGTTCCTCGTGCAACTCCTCGGCCAGCGCGATCATCGCCGGGTCGTGACTCCCCACGGCGACCCCGTCGTCGAACGCCTCGAACATGTACCGGAGACAGTCCCGATACGACTCGTTCACCCGCGATTTCTCCCGGTAGGCCACCTCGGCGGGCGGGTCGTAGGCGCCTTTCACCAGCCGGACCTTCCCCGGCAGGTCGGCCAGGCGTTCGAGGTCCTCGCGCGTGCGTCTGAGATTCGCCTGGACGCAGACGCCGACGGCGCCGTCGGTCCCCTGCGCGTGGTGCTCGAACGCGTCGAGCGTCGCGTCGGTGGTCGTGTGGTCCTCCATGTCGATCCAGACGAACTCCCCGTGTTCGTCCGCCCGCTCGGCGACTCGGGCGAGGTTCTCCCGGAAGACCGCTTCGCCCACGTCGAGGCCGAGCTGTGAGGGCTTGACCGAAATGCAGGCTCGCAGGTCCGTCCGCGCCAGGTCGTCGATGAGGTCGCAGTAGGTCTCGGCGTCCGCGTCGGCCGGTTCGCGCTCGGCGTAGTGCTCGCCGAGCAAATTCAGGATCACCCCGACCCCGCGGTCGTTGGTCTCGCGGGCGTGTTCCAGCGCGACCGGGGCCGTCTCACCGGCGACGAAGCGACTCGCTATCGGCGGAAGCATGCTAGTACGTATCGCCGACAGTGTGAAAGGGATATCGGCGTCGCGTCCGGCGACGACGGCGGCGCCGGCGGCGGTGCCGGATCGGGCGCGGACGCCGAGCGCCGGAAAGCCACCGGCGGGGCGAACCACGACGACTTAAGAACCACGGGGCTGTCGGCGTCGGTATGGACCTGGTCACGGTGGTGACGACGGCGCTGTGGGCGATGTTGCCCGCGTACGTGCCGAACAACGCGGCGGTGCTGGCCGGCGGCGGCCGCCCCATCGACGGCGGGCGCACCTGGGGCGGCCGGCGCGTCCTCGGCGACGGGAAGACCTGGCGCGGCACTGGCGCCGGGACCGCCGCCGGCGTCGCGCTCGCGCTCGTTCTGAACGCCGCGTCGGGGCCGGTCGCGGACCTGCTCGGGGTCCCCGCGGTGGAGTTCCCGCTCGCGGCCGCCGTGGGGCTGGCGCTGGGCGCGATGGTCGGCGACATCGGCGCCTCGTTCGTCAAACGGCGCAGCGGCCGCGAGCGCGGCGCCCCGTTCCCCGGCCTCGACCAGCTCGACTTCGTCGTCGGCGCGCTCGCGTTCGCCGCCGTCCTCGACTTCGAGTGGGTGACCGCGACGTTCACGGCCCCGGTACTGGCGACGGTCCTGATCGTCACCCCGCTGTTGCACGTCGTCACCAACGGTATCGCCTACCTCATCGGCGCGAAAGACGAGCCCTGGTAGCTCCTCGGGGTACCAGCCGCCTCCCGCTCGGATCCGTCCCAGCAGGGCTTTTGCTTCGGCCGCCCCTACGGCCGGCCATGCAACTCGACGCCGACAGCGCGGCGGTCGTCGCGGTGGACATGCAGAACGGCTTCTGCCATCCGGACGGCAGCCTCCACGCGCCGGGCAGCGAGGACGCCATCGAACCGGTTGGCGAGGCGGTGTCGGCGGCCCGTCAAGCGGGCGCCGAGGTCGTCTGGACCCGCGACGTACACCCCCCCGAGCAGTTCGAAGACGCCCACTACTACGACGAGTTCGACCGCTGGGGCGAGCACGTCGTCGAAGGCTCGTGGGAGGCGGAGGTCGTCGACGGGCTCGAACCCCGCGACGACGACCTCGTCGTCGTGAAACACACCTACGACGCCTTCTACGAGACGCAACTGGAGGGGTGGCTGGACGCCCACGGGATCGACGACCTGGTGATCTGCGGGACGCTCGCGAACGTCTGCGTGTTGCACACGGCCTCCAGCGCGGGCCTGCGCGACTACCGGCCGGTGCTGGTCGAGGACGCCGTCGGCCACATCGAGGAGGACCACCGCGAGTACGCGCTGGAACACGCCGACTTCCTGTTCGGCGAGGTGACGCCGCTCGACGGGATCGAGTTCGTCTGAATGGCCTCCGACACCGATCCCGGACGACTCCGCCGGTACGAGCCTCGGGACCGCGACGCCGTCTGGGACCTCCACCGGAGCGCGCTTCGCGATGCGGGTTCGAACCCCGAAGACGTGCCGGACAACGACGATATCCGCGATATCGAGGCGAACTACCTCGACACGGGTGGGGAGTTCCTCGTCGTGGAATCCGACGGGGAAGTCGTCGCGATGGGCGGTCTCGCCGTCGAGGACGAGGAGCTCCCGGCAGGTGCCGGCGAACTCCTGCGGATCGCGGTCCACGTCGACCACCAACGCGAGGGACACGGCGACCGCGTCGTCGCCGGTCTGGAGGACGCGGCCCGCGAGCGCGGCCTCGACCGCGTGTTCCTCTGGACGGCCCAGCGCCAGCGGTCGGCCGTCCGGTTCTACCGATCGCGGGGCTACGAGGGCACCGACCACCGGACCGAGGGCGAGTACGAACTGCTCCGCTTCGAGAAGGCGGTCGACGGGTCCCCACCCGTCCGCTGACGTCTCTGCCCGGCAGTCCGTTAGAACCAGACCACTCGCCACTCCCCGTATTCGGGTGCGACAAGCCACCGCTGTTCGAACGTCTCGATGCCCAGCTGGTCGTCGCTCAACGACGTCGCGACGACCGCGTTCTCCCCTGCGATGTCCTCGATCGCGTCCCTCGACGTCCAGCTGACGAACGAGGTGAACTCACTCGCGATCGCTGCGGACTCGACGTCCTCGGTGACGACTTCGGTCCGGTCGAGTTCTTGCCGTCTGAGACCGCGGAAGTACCAGGGCGTGTACTCGGCGACGTTCACCAGCGGGGAGGCGCTGTGCGAGAGGTCCGCGACGGGCTCATCGAGCGCTTCGAACGTCTCGGCCAGCGCGACCTGACGGAAAAACTCCCGGACTGCGGCCTCGGGACTGTCCCGCTCGCCGAACCAGACCAGCCGCCACTCGCCGTCCTCCGGCGCGACGAGCCATTCCTTCGCGAACGTCCTACCGACGACCTCGTCCGTTTCGAGCGCGACTGCGACGACCGCGTTGTCCTCGGCGATCGTCTTGACCGCCTCGTCGCTCACCGACCCGGCGAAGAAGTCCGACACCTCCCGAACCGCCTGCGCGTCGATGTCCTCCGCGACGACCTCGATCTCGGCGACTTCCTGGTTCAAGGCCCCGTCGAGGGTCCGCGGTATGTCCTCCGCGGCCTTCGGGAGGGGCGAGGCGCTGTGTGCGAGTTCCGGGACCGACGACGCGAACGCACGCGCGGTTTCGGCCGCGGCCGCGCGGCGGTAGTACTCCTTGACGACAGTTTTCGGACCGTTCGAGACGTGGGAGGCGAAGTCGCGAGCGGCCGCGAACGCGAGGACCGACGCACCGCTTGCTGAGAGGAACGTTCTCCGTTCCATACGCCGAGTCGAAGACCTGTCGAATAAAGTTACTTTTCCGACTTCGGCGCTGCTTTCGGCCCCACTCTCACCCAAATTCCGCGAGGGACGGACGGACATTCTGGCGAGTTCCGGAGAGCTACCGTGCGGGCCGGCCCGGCAACGGGGTGCAGGGTAGCGACGGCTGTGGCAGCCGAACCGGGGTCGTCGCATCCGGGACCGACCCCCCACGCGACCACCCTGACGGAGACCCAGTCACGACCGGATATCGACGCGAACGTCGGTCCCGACAGGGAGACCGATCGACTCGCCGACGAGCTTGACACCGACGTGGTCGCGACCGAGCGCGAGCGCGATCCCCCGAATCGGATCGCCGTTGGCCAGCACGGTCGGAGCGGTCCAGTTGACGGTCCGTCCGTCCGCACGGCCGACGCGCTCGCCGCAGAGGAACACGTCGCGCTCGTCGTCGGGCGACTCCGCCCTCAGGAGGCCGCCGCCGTCGTAGTGCGGGAGGCCGCCGTCGAGGACGCCCAGCGGCTCGCCGTCGGCGTCGGTCGCGGCGAGCCCGGCGAATCGCTCGCCCGGTGCCGAATGCGCAGGCGTATCGAGGACGGCGTAGGTATCGCCCGCGGCGACGACGGTGCCGGTGCCGTCCCAGTCGAGGGCGTCCACGGGGACGGAGTGGTCGAGTTCGAGCGGCAGCGAGCCCGCGGCGCGGTGGTGGTTCGCACCGCGCTCGCGGAACCCGAGGTGGAGGTGGTTGGCGACCCAGGGGGCGAAGAAGCCGGCGCGGACGAGCCTGCCCAGCGAGTCCCCCACGGCGACGCGGTCGCCCGCCGAAACGCCGGGCTCGACGTGCAGCACCCGTGCGACGTGCTCGCCCGTGTCGAGGAGAATCAGGTGGTCGTCGTCGGCGGCGTAGGGCTGCGAGGGCGCCCGGACCGTCCGGGTCTCGACGACTTCGCCGGCGACGGGCGAGGGCGCGTCGATCCGGGGGCCGTCCTCGGGGTTCGGCCGGAGCGTGTCGCCGTCGACGTCGCCCGGATAGAGGTCGACCGCACAGCCGCGGTCGTGGGCGTCGAAGGGGGAGTTGTAGAGGGAGAACCGTCGGAACGGGGCGAGCGCGTCGGCTGACAGCGTGACGGTCATCGGCGGAGGTTAGGAGAGAAGACACATGACGCTCTCGCTCCGTCGACCGCCGCGGTTTTCTCGCTCGCGCCCGAGACGAAACTATGCGCGTCTATCGCGGCCGGGCCGACGCCGTCGACGCCGACCGCGCGGTCTCGGAGCGGCTGGTCGAGCGCGTCGCCGCCGACCGCGAGCCCGCGGTGCGGGTCTGGCGACCCCACCGACAGGTCGCCTTCGGCCGCCGCGACGCCCGCGCCGAGCGGTACGACGAGGCCCGCGCAGTCGCCGGGGAGCGCGGCTTCCCGACGGTCGAGCGCGACGTGGGCGGTCGCGCAGTCGCCTACTCCGGGTCGACGGTCGCCTTCGCGCGCGTGACGCCGGTCGAGGACCCACGGTCGGGACTGACCGAGCGCTACGACGCGGCGACGGCCGACCTGCTCGACGCCCTGAAATCGCTGGATGTCGACGCCCGCGAGGGCGAGCCGGCCGAGTCGTTCTGCCCGGGCACCCACTCGGTCCAGGCCGACTGTGACGGGCGCGCGCGGAAACTCGCGGGCCTGGCCCAGCGGGTGCGCGCCGACGCGGCCGTCGTCGCGGGCGTGCTCCTCGTCCGCGACCACGCCGAGATCGCGGCTGTTCTCGCTCCGGTCTACGAAGCGCTGGACGTGCCGTTCGACCCGGAGACCGTCGGGAGCGTGGCCGGTGCCGGGGGCGAGGGCGAGCCGGACGCGGTCGTCGAAGCGGTCGAGCGGGCGCTGGTCGAAGGGGAGCCGGCCTCCGCGTCGATAGAACGGGCCGGCTAAGCTCCGCTTACCGCCGAACACGTGGCATCGAGTCTGCAGAAAACCAGTGAACTTAGGGTACCGGGCGTTTGAGGTGGGGTATGCTGTTCCGGAACGCGACGCTCGCGGACGGCCGCCGGCGGGACGTCCGCGTGTCGGGCGAGTCTGTCGCCGCGGTCGGGGAGGATCTGGGCCTCGGGGAGGACGAGCGGACGGTCGACGCGACCGGCAAGCGCCTGCTCCCGGGGATGATCGACGCGCACGTCCACTTCCGCGAGCCCGGCGACTCGCACAAGGAGGACTGGACGACGGGCTCGACCAGCGCCGCCGCCGGCGGCGTGACCACCGTCGTCGACCAGCCCAACACCTCGCCGCCGACCGTCGACGGCGCCGCCTTCGACGAGAAGGCGACCCTCGCCGCCGAGTCGCTCGTCGACTTCGGCCTCAACGGCGGCGTCACCGCCGACTGGGACCCCGACTCGCTGCTCGACCGCGACGTCTTCGCCCTGGGAGAGGTGTTCCTGGCGGACTCCACTGGCAACATGGGTATCGAGGAACCGCTCTTTCTCGACGCTCTCGCGGAGGCCGACGCCCGCGACGTGACCGTCACCGTCCACGCAGAGGACGCCAGCCTGTTCAACGTCTCCGCACAGGAGCGCGACGACGCCGACGCCTGGAGCGCCTACCGCACCGCCCGCGCCGAGGCCGCCGCCGTCGCCCGCGCCTGCGAAGTCGCCGCCGAGCGCGACACGACTATCCACGTCGCTCACACGTCCACACCGAGGGGTATCGACATCGCCGCCGACGCGGGCATGACCTGCGAGGTCACGCCCCACCACATGTACCTCTCGCGCAACGACCTACGCGAACTGGGCACACACGGCCGGATGAACCCGCCGCTGCGCCGCGAGAAGCGCCGCCAGCGCGTCTACGACCGCGTCGTCGACGGCACCGTCGACATGGTCGCCACCGACCACGCCCCCCACACCGCCGACGAGAAAGACGCCGAGATCTGGGACGCACCCTCCGGCGTTCCGGGCGTCGAGACGGCGCTGCCGCTGCTTCTGGCCGACGCCCGCACGGGCGACCTGACCTACGAGCGCGTCCGCGACCTCACCGCCGCCAACCCCGCCGAGGTGTTCGCCCTCCCGAACAAAGGCCGCGTGGCGGAGGGCATGGACGCAGACCTCGTCCTCGTCGACCCCGGGAAGACCCACCCGGTCCGCGCCGACCGCCTGCACACCAAGTGCGACTGGACGCCCTTCGAGGGCCGCGAGGCCGTGTTCCCTCAGCTCACGCTCGTCCGCGGAACGGTCGTCTACGAGCGCGACTCCGACGGCCGGCCCGGCGGGGAGAGCGAGAGCTTCGGCGACGCCGTCGGACGGAACGTCCGCACCGCTGCAGAAAACGCCGGCGACGGCCGCGAACGCGAGTCCGACCGGCTCACCCGCGGCGAGGAGACCGAGTCCATCGCCGACCTCGCCGCCGAGGTCGTCGAGGAGCGCCCCGGCGACGACGGCCACTGAGCGCGACTCAGACCGTTCGTTCCTCCGCAGCGTCGCGTCGCGACTTCGGCACCGGTCGAACGATACCGTAGACGAACCGATAGGACAGCAGTCCGACACCCATCCCCGCGAGCGCGGCGCTCACGACCGTCAACACGACCAGTTCCGTCGCGACGACGACGAGTCCGACCGCGACCGTGGCGGCGACGACGCAGACGATGGCCGCGGCGTACCGCCGCCAGTCGTCCCAGCCGAACAGGTCGTGTTCGTCGACGTACGCGACGGCGACTGTCACGACCGCCGCCACGAGCGCGAGCCACCACGCCTCTCGCAGGCCCGCGACGCCGACGTTCAGGGCACCGAGGGCGATCCAGAGCGCCCCCATACCGCATTCGAGGAGGACCACGCGTCGGGCGGCGTCCATACCCGGCGATCGGTTCGGGCGGGTGAAAAACGTTCAGCAGTGCATCGCGTCGGCGTCGCCCACCGCGTTCGCCCGGTCCGCCGCCGTCTCTTTCCGTCCCGTCACACCAGCTCTCACCGGCGTCCTCCCCCGGTAACCGTGTTATAACTTTTAGACTGATCGACCAAGGGTGTTCGAATGAGCGACCTCCTCTCGATAGACGGGCTGCGGACGCACTTCGACACCGACCGCGGGGTGGTCAAAGCGGTCGACGGGATCGACCTGACCGTCGCCAGCGGCGAGACGGTCGGACTCGTCGGCGAGTCGGGGTCGGGCAAGTCCGTGACCGCGCTCTCGACGATGGACCTGATCGAGGACCCCGGCCGTATCGCCGGCGGAACCGTCCGGTTCGGTGCGGTCGACGCCGTCCGACGACTCGCTCGTCGCTATTCGAGCGGCGTCGCCGTCGAGTCCGACGCGAGCGGTGCGAGGCCGGCCGGCAGGCACTCCAGCGGCACGTTCCTCCACCTGACGGACGCGACGGTCGACCGCGGCGCGCTCGCCCCGACCGTCGACGTGGACCGCTCGCTCGACGACACCACACTCGCTCGCCACCTCGTCCGCGAGGCGCCCGAGCGTGCGCTCCCGGAATCGGGCGACGGCTGGGTTTCGGTCGCCGACGGCTACGTCGACCTGACGGCGGCGCCGGAGTCGGCCATGCGCGACATTCGCGGCGGGGACATGGGGATGATCTTCCAGGACCCGATGACGTCGCTCAACCCCGCGATCACCGTCGGCGAACAGATCGCGGAGAGCCTGCGACTCCACCGGTACGGTCGCAAGCGCTCGGATTCGTGGGTCAACGGCGTCCGCGAGGTCCTCCCGCGGATCGGCGGCGACGTGGACGAGCAGGTGCTCGCGGACACCATCGACATGCTCGACCAGGTCGGCATCCCCGAACCGGCCTCGCGCGTCGACGACTACCCCCACGAGTTCTCCGGTGGGATGCGCCAGCGCGTCCTCGTGGCGATCGCCCTGGCCTGTCGCCCGCAACTCCTCATCGCCGACGAACCGACGACGGCGCTCGACGTGACCATCCAGGCGCAGATCCTCGACCTGATCGACGGCCTCCAGCGAGCCCTCGGGATGGCCGTCCTGTTCATCACTCACGACCTCGGTGTCGTCGCGGAGGTCTGCGACCGCGTCGCCGTCATGTACGCCGGCGAGATCGTCGAGGAGG
This sequence comes from Halosimplex carlsbadense 2-9-1, assembly GCF_000337455.1. Classification (GTDB taxonomy): domain Archaea; phylum Halobacteriota; class Halobacteria; order Halobacteriales; family Haloarculaceae; genus Halosimplex; species Halosimplex carlsbadense. The sequence continues at coordinate 360,845 of NZ_AOIU01000013.1, forward strand.
GGCCCGTCGACGAGATATTCGAGACCCCCTCGCACCCGTACACGTACGCGCTCCTGGAGTCGATCCCCCGCGAGGACACGGGCCGTCTCACCCCGATCGAAGGGTCGGTTCCCAGCCTCGTCGACATGCCCGACGGGTGCCACTTCGCGCCGCGGTGTCCGTGGGTCCAGCCGGAGTGCCGCCACGGAGAGATACCGTACCTCCAGCACGGCCCGGACCAGACCGACCACCGGGCGAAGTGTATCCTCGAATCGTTCGACACGAGCGAGTACGGCGGGGAGACCGCCGGCGTCTCGGCGACGGCGTCCACGCGGACCGACCGCCGACTGCTGTCTGTCGAGGGGCTCGCGAAGCACTTCTCGCAGGCCGACGACCTGCTCGACGAGTATCTGGGCCGCGAGCACGCGAGGATCCGCGCCGTCGACGGCGTCTCCTTCGACGTGTACGAGGGCGAGACGCTCGGACTGGTCGGCGAGTCCGGGTGTGGGAAGTCGACGACGGGCCGGACGCTCCTGCGGCTGCTCGAACCGACCGACGGCCGGGTCGTCTTCGCGGGCGAGGACCTCGCCGACCTGGACAAGTCCGGCTTACGGCGCAAGCGCCGCGATATGCAGATGATATTTCAGGACCCGCTGTCGAGTCTCGACCCGCGGATGACGGTCGGGAAGACCATCGCCGAACCCCTGACGATCCACGACCTCCCCGAGCCCGAGCCAGACGGCTCGCGTCGCGAACAGCGGCGCGACCGCGTGCTAGAACTCATGGACGCGGTCGGACTCGACCCCGACCAGTTCGACCGCTACCCGCACGAACTCTCCGGCGGCCAGCGACAGCGGGTGGGCATCGCCCGCGCGCTCGCCGTCGACCCGGACTTCATCGTCTGCGACGAACCGGTCAGCGCGCTCGACGTATCGGTGCAGGCACAGATCATCAACCTGCTGGAGGACCTCCAGGGGGAGTTCGGGTTGACCTACCTGTTCATCGCCCACGATCTCTCCGTCGTCCGGCACATCTGCGACCGGGTCGCCGTGATGTACCTCGGCGAGATCGTCGAGATCGCCGAGACGGACGAGCTGTTCGCGGACCCGAAACACCCCTACACGCGGTCACTCCTGTCGGCGATCCCCGAACCGGACCCGTCGACCACGGCGGACCGCATCCTCCTGCAAGGCGACGTGCCCGACCCCGCGGACCCGCCGTCGGGGTGTCGATTTCGGACCCGCTGTCCGGAGATCATCCCGTCCGACGATATCGAGATCGACCAGGCGTCCTACCGCGAGGTGATGGACTACCGCCAGCGGGTCGCAGAGCGGTCGATCAACGTCGACGCGATGTGGAAGACCGCCGCCGCGGACGCTCGCGCCACGACCGACGGCGGGACTCCCGGCACCGACACCGGGGCTGGCAGCCCGCGATCGGGGGACGATCCGGCGGTCGCCGACCGGCCGGCATCCCTGTCGGCCTTCGTCGAGACGATGTTCGAGGCGACGTTCGAGACCGACCTCACCGGGCGAAACCGCGCCGTCGTCGCGGCGTCGTTCGAGCACCTGGCCGCCGAGGAGTGGGCGGCCGCCGAGCGCGTCCTCCGCAGCCGCTTCGAGAGCGTCTGTGAGCGACGCCATCCGGTGCTCCAGACCGACAGCCACCCTGCCGCGTGCCACTGGTACGACCAGCCCGGCGACGAAGCCGGTCGCTGAAACCGACGTGAGCCGCTCCCCGCGTACTCCTCTCGCAGTCTCGTCCAGTAACCGATCGTTACTCAGTGTAGCGTTTGTGTACCTGTGTGTGGAGCATCGTGGGGAAGTATAACCCTTCTGGGAGCAGTTGTGATCATGTCTCCGGAAAGATCCATCGACAGGCGGAAGTTCCTGACGCTGGCCGGGTCGACGGCGGCGACGGTAACAGTCGCGGGCTGTGGTGGCGGTGGCGATGGCGCACAGACGACCGAGCCCGGTGACGGCGCCGACGGCGGTGATGGTGACGGAGGTGACGGCGGCGACGGTACTGACGACGGTGACGGCGACACGGAACAGACGGAGCCCGACGATGGCGGGGGTGGAGACGTGAGCGGGACGCTGGTGTACGCCCGCGGGGACCATCCCGAGAACTACGACCCCCAACAGACGACCAGCGGCGAGGTGGCGAAGGTCACGAACCAGGTCTTCGACACGCTGATCCAGTTCGCACCGGGGAGCGGGGGGCAACTCGAAGACGCGCTGGCGACGGACTACTCGCTCGACGGCACGACCGCGACCCTCGAACTCCGCGAAGGGGTCACGTTCCACAACGGCGAGGAGTTCACCGCGAGTGACTTCAAGGCGACCTACCAGCGGTTCACGCAGTCGGACTACGATTACTATCTCGGCGACGAGAACCGGTCGGGGTACGGGCCGTTCACGCTGGGCAACTGGATCGAGAGCGTCGACGACAGCGAGGACTACTCGCTGACGATCGAACTCCAGCAGCAGTACGCGCCGTTCCTGCGCAACCTCGCGATGTTCGCGGCGGCCGTCCTCTCGAAGGCGCAGATCGAGGAGATGGGTGCCAGCGGCGACGATCAGGTCTCGCTCGGAACCCAACCGGTCGGCACCGGGCCGTTCGCTTTCGACCAGCTCGACAACCCCAACAGCCGCATCCGGCTGACGGCCAACGAGGAGTTCTGGGGCGACGGTCCCAACGTCGCGAACGTCGTCTTCAAGACCATCCAGGAGAACAGCACCCGCGTCCAGGACGTCATAAACGGTGACTCGCACGTCACCGACAACCTGGACTCCGACGGGTTCCAGCGGGCCGACAGTAGCGGTTCGGCGACGCTGCTCCGGAAGAACGGTATCAACGTCGGGTACATGGCGTTCAACATGGCCCGCCGCGAGGAGTTCCGCGACCGCCGCGTCAGGCGGGCCGTGTCTCACGCCGTCAACACCGAGGCGATCGTCGACCAGATCTACCAGGGCTTCGCCACGCAGGCCGACCAGCCGCTCCCGCCGGACGTGCTGGGTCACAACGACGACCTCGAACCGTATCCGCAGGACAAGGACCAGGCCCAGTCGCTCCTCGAAGAAGCGGGCTACGGCGACGGCTTCGAGTTCGAACTCGCGACGTTCTCGAACCCGCGGGGGTACAACCCGAGTCCGATCCAGACCGCGAACCAGGTCAAGTCCGACCTGGAGGACATCGGGCTGTCGGTGAACATCAACCAGTTCTCGACGTTCAGCCCGTACCTCGACTACACTGACCAGGGCAGACACGACGCCTGCTTCCTCGGGTGGTACACCGACAACGCCGACCCCGACAACTTCCTCTACGTCCTGTTGGACCCGAAGGTCTCGATGGACGCCGTCCCCGACGGGCAGGACTGGGTGAGCTTCGACACCGAGGGGTACAGCACCCTCAACGTCTCCGCGTGGGCCAACACCGACTACATGGAGATCGTCCGCGAGGCCCAGCAGACCTACGACGAGGGCGAGCGCGAGTCGATGTACGTGGAGGCCAACCGGATCGCTCACGACGAGGCACCGTGGGTGTTCGTCGACTACGCCGAGACGCTGCGAGCGATCAACGAGGCCGTCGTCGAGGACTCCTACACCGTCAGCTCGGTCGGCGGCCCCTACCTCAACACGGTCGAGATCCAGTAGGGCTCCCCTCGCACTCCAGCCATGGCCTCGCTCAGGTTCGTCGTCAAGCGGCTCCTCCTGCTCGTCCCGGTGCTGTTCGGAGTGGCGACGCTCGTCTTCGCCATCCTCCACCTCGCACCGGGCGACCCGGCGCGGATCATCGCCGGGCAACGGGCCTCGACGGAGCAGGTGAACCAGGTCCGCCGAGAGCTCGGCCTGACGCGGCCGCTGTACGTGCAGTACGTCGACTTCCTCACGGACGCGGCCCGCTTCGACTTCGGGGAGTCCTACAGCATCAGCCAGGGCGCGCCGGTCCGCTCGGTCATCGCCGACCGGTTGCCGGTCACGCTCGAACTCGCGGTGTACGGGCAACTGGCGGGCATCTTCATCGGCATCCCCCTCGGCGTCCTCTCGGCGGTCAAACAGGACTCCGCGACCGACCACCTCACGCGCGTCGGTGCGCTGTCGGGCATCTCGATCCCCATCTTCTGGTCCGGACCGCTGTTGATCCTCCTGTTCGCCACGTACCTCGGCGTCCTCCCGACCAGCGGTCGGATCGAGTCGACGCTGTTCCTCCCGGACCACTGGACGCTCCTGGGGCGACAGCTACCGCTGACCGGGATGATAACCGTCGACACGCTCCTGCTCGGGCGGTTCGACGCGTTCGTCTCGGCGGCGCGGCACCTGCTGATGCCGGCGCTGGTCATCGGCATCTACTCGACCGCGCTCATCTCCCGGATGATGCGCTCGTCGATGCTCGAAGTCGTCCGGCAAGACTACATGCGAACTGCGCGCGCGAAGGGCCAGGGCGCGAAGATCACCGTGATGAAACACGGGTTCCGGAACGCGCTCATCCCCGTCGTCACCATCATCGGCATCCAGTTCGGGACGCTGCTCGGCGGGGCGGTCCTCACCGAGACCGTCTTCGGGATCAACGGGATGGGGCTGACCATCGTCCGCGCCATCGGGTCGTCGGACTACCCGGTCGTCCAGGGGACCGTCCTCACCTTCGCGCTCCTGTTCACGCTCGTCACGCTCGTCGTCGACATCACCTACGGCTACCTCGACCCACGGATCCAGCAGTAAGCTAACCCACGGCTAAAGCCGTGGGCTTTCACCATGGACTCCCGCTCTAACCGAATCCGGTACGGGAACTACCCCGTTCGCGTTCAGCATCCCGGTGTTCAAGCGCACGCCTACGGGTGCGCCTCCCTCGCTCCCAGTCTGGTCGCGAAGGAGTTTCAGACCGATGTTCTTGGCAGCGTTGTAGTCAGCGTGGTTCTCGTACCCACAGTCCTGGCAGCAGAACAGCTCCTGGGACGGCCGGTTCTGCTCGTGTGTGAACCCACACGTCGAGCACCGCTGGCTTGTGTAGTTCGGGCTCACCTGCTCGACAGAGATACCCCGCTCCTCGGCCTTGTAGGAGACGTAGTCGTAGAGCCGTCGGAACGCCCACTCGTGGAACCGACGAAGGTTTGTCATCCGTTCTCGGATACCCGTCAGGTTCTCAAATGCGATGTGCGAGCAGTTGGTCTCGACAGCTTCCTCAACGATCTCGTTCGCGACACAGTGGAGGTGTTGTCCGAACCGACCAGCCTCTTTTCGACCAACACTCTGGATGTTCTCGTGTGCCCAACGCGTCCCACACTTCTGGAGGGACTGCCGGCGCTCGACGTACTCCTGTCGCCAGTGGTTGAGTTCGTCAGCAGACCAGAACTGCCCCGTCGACGTGACGGCGAGGTTCTCGATCCCGAGGTCGACCCCAAGAACCGTTCCGTTCTCGGGTCGGTTGGGAACGTCCACGTTCGCCTTTGTTCGGACGTGGAGGTAGAACGAACCGTTGCGATAGTGGAGTGTTGCGCCGGTCGTCTCCCACTCATCGGAACGCAGGTACTCCGAGTGGGGCGTGTCACGGTTCTCGTCGGGGAAGACGTACTCGACGGTGACGCGCCCATCGACAGTCGCCAGCGTCGCGTGGTCGTTGTGAAAGGTCGCATTGCGTTGGTTGTACTCGCAAAACGGCGTCGTGAACGTGGGCAGGGTGGCGGACTCACCCTTAGACCACTTTGCGACAACGCTCTTGAGTGCGTCCACGGCACGATCGCGAGCCGACTGAACGTGGTTGCTATGCAACTCAGTTCGGTCGCGTACATCGGCGTACGTCTCCTCGTGGAGTGCCGACTTGCGCGTTTCGACCCATTCACCGTCGTAGGCTGCGTCGACAACGTAGTTTGCAGCGTGGAGAAACTGATGGATCGTCTCACGAAGAAGGTCCGCGTCGCCACCGACCACGTTGAGTTTCACGGGGACAGTTCGACGGACCTCCATACAACATCACAATAAATATCATGTACTTAAGGATTAATATACTGTGGGGGAGTCAGAATACCACAGCACGGTGGTTGTATCGTCAAGTGAACGCGCTTCCTCCCACCCCTATACGGGTGGGTTTCGGCGCTGTACAATTATGAGCGCCGACACACCGACAGACTCCGAGTCCGACGCCGCCTCGCCACCGGCCGCAGACGCCGACGGTGCGGTCGACCGGCGACAGACGCGCGGGTTCGTCGGTCGACTGCGCGCCTCGCCGTTCCTCTCGGACCTGCTGTCGAACCGGCTCGCAGTGGTCGGACTGGCGATAATCGTCGGGATGGTCGCCGTCGCGCTGTACGCCCGGTTCGGCTACGACCTGAGCGCGCTCACCCAGTCCAGGCTCGGGACCGAAGTCGCCGACCGGACGCCGCCGGGCTGGCTCGGGCCGGCCGCCTGGAACCAGCACCTCTTCGGGACCGACTCCGCGGCCCGCGACATCTACAAGCGGTGTCTGTACGGGGCCTGGCTGGCGCTGAAGTTCGGGACGATCACCGTCAGCGTCTCGACGGTGCTGGGCGTCTCGCTCGGTATCGTCGCCGCGTACTACGGCGACGTGACGGACAACGTCGTCATGCGGACGATGGACGTGCTACTGGCGTTCCCGTCGCTGCTCCTCGCGCTCGCCCTCGTGGCTATCTTCCCGCGCGAACTCGGGCTCTGGCGGGCGGTCGCCGCGCTGACGCTCGTGTACACGCCGCGGTTCGCACGGGTCGTCCGCGGGGCCGCGCTCACAGTGTTAGAAGATGAGTACGTCGACGCGACGGTGGCGCTCGGGGCGGCCGACCCCCGGGTCCTCGCCCGTCACGTCCTGCCGAACACGCTCGCGCCAGTCACCGTCCAGTCGACGCTGAACTTCGGGCTCGCGATCATCGACCTCGCGGCGTTGTCGTTCCTCGGCTTCGGCGCGCAGGCCGGGACGCCCTCGTGGGGACTGATGCTCTCCCGGGGCGTCGACAACGGCCTGCTCACGGGGAAGTGGTGGCTCTCGTTTTTCCCCGGACTGCTCCTCGCGGTCACCGTCCTCGGGTTCAACCTGCTCGGCGACGGGATGCGAGACGCGCTGGACCCGCGCATGCGGGAGGCCGTCGACTGATGGCCCGAACCGACGCCGCTCCCGGAACCGGCCCCGGGGCTGCCAGCGGTGGTAGGCACCGGGTCGCCGACGGCGGACCCGTGGACGGCACCGACGGTCGGTCCGTAGACGGCAGCGACGACCTGTGGCGCTGGGTCCGTCCGCGAGCGCGCCTCGTCGCCACTGCGGCCGCCGTCGGAGTCGTCGCCGGGTCGGCCGCGATGAGTGTGCTCACGGTGTGGAGCGGCGACGCCCGCGCCAGCGAGGCGACGGCGTTCGCGCTCGGCGCGCTCGGTCTGGGATTCGGCGTGCTCGGCTGGTCCGGCTCCGTCCTCGCCGGTCGCTCGATCGAGGCCGCACAACGGACCCTCGACACCGGGAGCGACTGGACGGAGGCGGACTCGCGGCGAGCGATGGCCCGCATCGCCGGCTTCGGTGCCGGCGTCATGGTCGGCGTCTCGGTGGTCGCGGCGGCGGTCTGAGCGAGCGACGGGCCGGTCGCCCCGGACCCGACGACCGGTAGACGCCGCATACCGCGTCGAACGGTCGTGCGCTCTTTTGCGACGAGCGACTGACCGATCGAGACATGCGCGACAAGGGGCCGGCCGACCCGGCGGAGAACCCCTTCCATCGGGTGACGGCGGACTGGAGAGCGGTCGTCGAGGACATGCACGCGACGGCGTCGGACTACCGCGAGGCGGGCTGGACCGCCGTCACCGTCCACCCCGGCGACGTGACCGTCCTGACCGGCGAGCCGCGGACCGCGGCCGAACAGACCGGCGAGTCCGAGCCCGAACCGCGCCGACTCGGGTTCGACGTTGTCGTCCCCGGCGACGAGTTCGAGGCGTTCCAGGCGGCGATGGCGGACCGATCCATCGAGGAGTGCACCGTCTTCGCGGCGACCGGCTCGGGCGTCGTCTACCTCGTCGTCGCCCTCGAAGCGGCAGACCGGGAGACCGTCGGCATCGTGCCGCTCTACTACGACGAGTCCGACCGGGAGGCGCTCGTCGACGCCGCTCGCGAGTACGGACTGTACACGCACGTCAGGCCGCTCCAGGACGATACCGTCGTCACCGTCGAACACGAGGCGTTCGACCCGTTCTTCCCCGAGGTCGATTCCGCCTGAGGGTCCGCGGTCGAGCAGGTCCGGGTGTCACACCGAGGATTCGTCCGCGCCGTCCATCAGTCGTCGTCGACGGCGTCGGCGGCGGTGGCCTCGAAGTGGTGGCCGCAGTCGGGACACTCCACCTCGTCGTGGCGCAGCGCCGCGGAGTGTTCGCGCACCTCGCGCATCACCTCGGAGATCTCGTCCTCGGCCGCCAGCTCCTCCTCGACGGAGAGTTCGACGCCCTCGACTTCCAGTAGGAACTTCGCGACCTCCGTGGCCTCGTACATCACGTCGTCCAGCTCCTCGGCGGTGAAGAAGTCACACATCGCCCCGTACAGGAAGGTCGCGCCGGCCTTGCGGACCTTCTCCTCGAAGGACGCGCGGGCCTGATTGACCGCCTGGGGGGTGTAGGTGTCGGTCATAAAGGGGACGAGTTCGGGGAGGTTCTCGCCGATCTTCGTCATCTCGACGCCGGTCTCGGTGCGGAAGTCCGCGCAGAGCCGCGCGATGGCCCACTCGCGGGCGGTGATGTAGGTGCGCTCGCGGAGGAAGTCGTTGGCGCGGTCGTAGGTGCCGCCGTCGATCTTCTTGAAGCGGTCGTACTTGGCCACGTCCGGCGGCAGATCCGGATCGGGTGCGCCGCCGGCAGGGTCCGCCGCGTCGGTGCCGACCGGGGTGTCCGCCGACTCGGCGTCGTCGGCCCCTGTGCCGTCGTCGGCCGGCTGTGCATCGGTCGTCTGTTCCGGCGGTTCGGCGTCCCCCTCGGTCGACCCCACGTCGTCCGCGTCGCCCTCGCCCGCTTCGGGTCCGTCGGTCATGGTCCCTTCTGTGTCGGCGCCCCGAAAAAGGGTGTCGGCGTCGCCGCCGCGCGGTGGAACCGGCGTTCCTCTCGGTTTGATTAAAAGAATAATTATAAACGCTGGATGGAAAGTGTCGTGTAGTAACGTACCATGGCAAACACGACCTACCTCGCGAGTACGGTACTGATGGGGCTGCTCGGGGTCGGGGTCGTCCTGTTCGTCCTCCGGTCGCGCCGGTGGCGTCACTACGTCCCGCGAGTCGCCGCCGAGGTCGCCGCCGGCGAGCGACCGGCCTCGGGGCTGGCCGAGATCGCCGGGCGGACGAGCACGTGGACGGTCGCCTACATCGCGCTCGTGCTCGGGTTCATGTTCGGCGCGATGGCCTACGCCGGCGGGGCGATCACCGGGCCGGTCGTCATCGGCGCGGTCGTCGCGCTGGTCGCCGCCTTCCTCGTCGCGGGCGTCTACGTCGCGATGCGAGACAACGGGCGCCCGAGCGCGCAGGCGGCCGCCGGCAGCGCAGTCGCGACCGGGCTGCTCGCCGTCGTCGCGATCACCGTCCTGCTCGTCACGACCGGGTGACCGGATGGCCCACTCGGCTCACCGGACCGCACGCACCTGGCCGGCCGGCGCGGGGCTGCTGGCCGCCGCGGTCGCGCTCGAACTCGTCCTCGTCGTCGGCTACTTCCTCGCGACGCCGGGGACCGTCACCGTCCCGCGCTACGTCCTCTACCCGTTCGTCTGGATCAACGCCGTCCTCGTCGCCGCCTACCGCACGCCGATCCCGTCGGCCCCGCCGCGTCGGCACCTCCTCGCCGGCGCGCTCGCCGCCGGCTACTTCCTGTTGCTCGCCAACTGGGCCGGTCTGGTGGGGCTGACCGTCGGCGGCCACCACCCCATCCCCGACGGGATCCTCGGAGTGAGCGTCGGCGCCGGCTCGCCCGGCTGGGGGCGGGTCCGCCTGATCACCCGGGCGTTCTACGTTTCGTTCGTCCCCTACCGCGTGATCGGCTACCTGGGACTCACCTATCTCGTCTACGCCGCTCTCGTCGACGCCAGCGGCGTCGTCGCCTCCGGAACCCTGGGGTTCGTCTCCTGTCTCAGCTGTTCGTTCCCCATCTTCGCCTCGGCTCTCACGGGCGTCCTCGGCGGCTGGGTCACGCTGATGTCGACCGCCATCGCCTACTCCGTGGACATCTCGACGGTCGCCTTCCTCGCGTCGGTCGCGCTGCTGTACTGGCGACCGGGGTTCCCGTCGCTGGGGAACGGGCGCGACGACACGGCGGAGTGACCGGGCGGGCGGCCGGCGACAGGCGGCCGCCCCTCAGGGTCCGGAGGGAACGCTCGGCGGCTCACAGGTCGACGCACTCGTCTGCCCGTCGACGAGGATGGCCGTCCGGAACGAGCAGTCGTAGCCGACCGGCGAGTCGCGCGGCAGGCGGATCTCGCCGCCGGTGGCCGGGTTCTCGAAGACCACCTGAAACTGCGCGTTGACCGCCGTCGCCTCCGCGCCGGGGCCGGCCTCGGCGCTGACGTGGCTGGTGAACCAGTCGTCGACCCGCTCGTTGTCCATCGTCACGCGGTAGGTGACTTCCTCGGTTTCGCCCGGTGCGATGACGGCGTCGGGGCCGAGGCTCTCCGCCGAGAGGTCGCCGCTCTCGGCCTCGAACGTGCGCACGTCGTTCATGTCGACGCTGACGCCGACGCCGTCCGGCGACGACGGGACGGGCACGTCGCCGGGATTGTGAACGAGCATGTGGAAGACCACGGTCGTCTCCGACTCGGAGACCTCGCCCCAGGTGGCCCAGCCGCGGCGGACCTCGTAGCCGACCGTGACACCGTCGCTGCCGCCCAGCGGGCTCTCGTCGAGGAGGTCGTCGCCGGTCTCGCCGGCACCCACCGACCGCGTGTAGGTGCCGGCCGTCTCGTTGACCGCGGCCGACATGGCGTCGACGACCGGCGTCGACTCGTTCAGCATCGTCCGCTGGCGGCGCACGTCGTGGCTCGCGCCGACGAACGTGTTCACCCGCAGCGTCGCGTTCGCGTCGAGGGTGACCGTCTCGTTGGCACGGACGTAGGCGACCCACCAGTCGGCCAGGCGGTCGTTGATCAGGTCCGTGCGCAGCTCGGTCGTGCTATTGCCTCTCGGTATCCGGATGTCGGACTTGCTCCCTTCGGCCAGGAGCACGTCGTTGAGGACGATGTCGTACTCTGCGCTGACGGACTCGCCCAGCGAGACGCCGACGGGATTGGGCTTGCTCACCCAGACCGTCGTGACTATCTCGGTCCGCTCGTCGGTGACCTCGCCCCAGTCGCCAGGGTCTTCGAGCCCGACCGCGGGCACACCGAGGATTCCGAGCAGGTACAGCACGACCAACAGACCGACCAGTCCCCCGAGCGCGACACCGACCCGACGGGGCCAGGTGGCGACCAGCGCTGCGAGCCGCGACCCCGAGCCGCCGTCCGCGCTCCCCGCCCCCGGATCCGCCGAGCCAGCCTCTGACATGACTGGACGGACAGACTGCGTCGAGCGGATAAACGCTGGCGATCGGAGCCGGGCGGGTTCGGACGGCGGTGCATACGATCGAAAACAGCCCGACCTACAGGATCGAGTAGGCCGCGGCAGTCGTCAGCGCGAGCGCGGCGAACAGCCCGCCGAGGAACAGGTAGGTGACCGACCGGGGCTCCCACCGGAGGTGCATGTAGTAGGTCGCGACGAACGCCGCCTTGACGAACGACAGGACGAGGATGAGCCCGAACGCCGTCCAGTAGGTCCCGGGGGCGTCGAAGTCGACCATGCCCGTCCGCTCGACGACCGCCTGCGTCGTCGACAGGGCCATCAGTACGACGAATATTCCGGTGTACAGTTTGAGTCGTGCCATTGTTTTACAGGATGTAGAACAGCGGGAACAGGAACAGCCAGACGATGTCGACGAAGTGCCAGTACAGCCCGAAGTACTCGATGCCGGAGTCGTCGTCGAGGTACGCGCCCCGCCAGGCCTTCGGGATCATGTACAGCAGCATGATCAGGCCGACGATGACGTGGGCGCCGTGCAGTCCCGTCGTGAGGTAGAACGTCGAGGAGGCGACGTTCGTCCCGACGTTCCAGCCGTTCGGGAACGCCTCCGTCGAGATGTGAAACAGGTGCTGCCACTCCAGACCCTTGTTGATCAGGAAGCCGACGCCCAGTAGCCACGTCAGCGAGAGGCTGGCGACGACGCCCCGACTGGAGTTCCTGTGGGCCGCGACCAGCGAGAGGACGACCGCGAAACTGCTCGCCAGCAGCAGGTACGTGTTGACGAGGCCGGGGAACGTGACGTGGGCCTCGGGGATGAACTCGTGGTGCCAGTGGATCCAGCCGTTGGCGACCCGGAGGAACAGGTACGAGCCGATGAACCCGCCAAAGAGGACCACGTCGGACGCGAGGAACGTCCACATCCCGAGTTTCATGTTCTCGACGCCGCCGAACGGCCACTGCTCGGCGACCGTGGGCTCGGGCACGTAGAACGGTTCGTTTGCGAGGCCGACGAACCCGACGGCGCTCAGGACGGCGCCGACCGCGGCCAGCCCGAGGTACGCGCCGCCGCTCTGGATCCCCGAGACGCCGAGAAAGGTGAGGAAACCGGCGAAGCAGACGACGAACGGCCAGAAGCTCGCGTGGTCGGCGTGGCGCTCGCCGCCGTGAGCGGTCCCCGTGCCGGCCGCGGCCGGCGTCGCCGTTCCGGACCCGCCGACCAGGCCGGTCCCGCCGGCGGTCGCGCCCTCAGCGCGGACGCTCCCGCGGTCGGTAGTCGTCCCCCCGTCGGTCGACGCGGTACCACCGTCCGTCGAGGGTGCGCCGGTCGGCTCGTCGTCGCCGCTCCCGTCGGCGGTCAGTTCGGGCTCGTCGCGGAAGGAGAGCGTTCCACCGGTGTAGCTCGGTTTCCCGGGGAAGTTCTCCAGCGGCGGCGGCGAGGAGACCGCCCACTCGGCGGTGGTGGAGTACTCCCAGGGGTTGTCGCCGACCTCCTCGCCGACGGCGATGCTCTTGAACAGGTTGTAGAACATGACGAGGAAGGAGGCGCCGAGGATGAACCCGCCGATCGAGGCGATCTGGTGCCAACTGGTGAGGCCGGGCGCGTAGTCGAACACCCGCCGCGGGGTCTCCCAGGCGACGAACAGCGGGAAGTACAGCAGGTTGAAGCCGACGAAGTACGTGACGAAGTGGACCTTGCCGAGGAACTCGTCGTACATCCGGCCGGTCATCTTCGGGAACCAGTAGTAGATGCCCGCAAAGAGGCCGGTCGCGCCCCCGACCATCACGTAGTGAAAGTGCGCGACGACCCAGTAGGTGCCCCGGAACTCGTAGTCGAGTACGACCGCGCCGAGGAAGACGCCGGTGATCCCGCCGATGATGAAGAGGATCAGGGCACCGAGCGAGAAGAGGAACGGCGTCGTGAATCGAATGCGGCCCTTGATCATCGTGTAGATCAGCGAGAAGACCATCAGGTCGAAGGGGAGCGAGATGCCGATGGTCGTGACCATGAACAGGGTCTTGATCTCCAGGTTGATCCCGGTGAGGAACATGTGGTGCATCCAGACGACGAAGCTCTGCAGGGCGACGAGCACCATCGCGAGGACGAACCACTTGCGGCCGACGATGCGCTGGCCGGTGAACGTCTGGAAGCACTCGGCCATGATCCCCAGCGCGGGGAAGAAGACGATGTACACCTCGGGGTGGCCGAAGAACCAGAACAGGTGGGTCCACAGCAGGGTCCCGCCCTCCGCCGAGAAGTAGGTCACGCCGAAGAGGTGTTCGGCGGCGAGGATCATCAGCGCCGCCAGCAGCGCCGCGAAGGCGAACAGCATCATCCACACCGTCAGCAGGATCGACATCGAGAATATCGGCAGGTCGCGCATCCGCAGCCCCTCGGCGCGCATGCGGTACATCGTCGTCAGGAAGTTGACCGAGCCCATCGTCACCGCGGCGATGAACATGATCAGCGCCAGGACGACGGTCGTGCCGCCGATGTTCGGCATGTAGGTGGGGAGGTTGAGCGGCGCGTACATCGTCCAGCCGCCGTCGAACGTGCCGCCCTGGAAGAACGACGCGACGAACAGCAGGCCCGAAAAGAGGTACGCCCAGTAGCTCATCGCGTTCAGCCGCGGGAAGGCGAGGTCGTCGGCGCCGATCTGTAGCGGGACGAGATAGTTCGCGAACCCGAATGCGAAGGGAGAGATGAACCAGAAGACCATCAGCAGGCCGTGGGCGGAGACGGCCTGGTTGTAGGCGCCGGCGCTGAGAATCCCCGCGCCGGGGCTCCACAGCTGGACGCGCATCAGCATCGCGAGCACGCCCCCGAGGACGAGGAAAAAGAGGGCGGTGATCGTGTACAGGATGCCGATGTCCTTGTGGTTGGTCGTGACGAACCAGCGCTTGACCGAACTCATCGGCGGGAACTCGTGGCCGCCGGCCTCACTGTGGCTCACGGCACACCTCCCGCGCGAGCGGGGACGAGGGCGCCCGGCGCCGAAACGGCCGCTTCGGTTCCGTTACCGGCCGTCGAATCGGACGCGCTGGCGTTCGCCGGCTCGGTGGCCGCGTACCACTCCTCGAAGGCCGACCCGTTCATCACGACCACGTCGGCGGTCATGCCTGAGTGGCCCTCGCCGCAGATCTCGTAGCAGTTGGCCTGGTAGGTGCCGGGCTCGTCGGCGACGAACCACGCGTTCGTGGTCTGGCCGGGGATCGCGTCGGCCTTCGCTCGAAGCTCCGGTATGCCGAAGTTGTGGAACACGTCCTGTGACGTCACCGAGAGGTTTATCACCGTGTCTGCGGGGACCCGGAGCGTGCTCGCCTGGGCGCCGTTGGGATAGGTGAACTGCCAGCCGAACCGGAACCCGTCGACCTCTACCGTCATCACGTCACCCCCGTTCTGCTGAACTTCCGTCGGCTTGCCCTCGACGTACAACAGCGACGCGTACGTCCAGATCACGAGCGAGAGGACGATGAACGCGCTGATGCCGAACGACAGGAACAACTTCTTGCCCTTGCCCCCGCCTTCCGGCAGTTCCCCCACCTCGGGCCTGTCCACGTCGGGCGCGGGGTCCTCGTCCTCGCGGTAGCGGTACTTGTAGGCGTTGTACAGCGTGTACGAGATGACGACGACCCCGACCAGCGTCCCCAGTCCGAGAAAGGCGACGAAGATGCTGTTGAACACCTCCGCCGGCGCCCGGATCCCGCTGGTCCCCGCCAGGACGGTGTCGCCGACCACTGCGCCACCAACATCTACCATATTCGATCACCAACGATCCACCCGGCCTTATTGCTTGTGGCGTGTTGACACTCCGCTTTTTCAGCTGGACGAACTGGTTCGGTCCATGCTATATTCGCCGCCGGGTTTTTGCCCGTCGGGTTGGTACGTGATCTCATGGCAGACACACGCGAGCTGGAAGAACAGGGGATCGAGGGGGAGGAGTTCGAGGATCCGACGGTGGTCGACGACGACTTCGACCGACTGTTCGGGATCGTCGCGGACGGTGTCGTCGGGGCGGCCGGGGGGCTCGTCGGGACGACGCTGATGACGGTCGTCCTGCTCATCGGCGAGAGCTTCGACGTGTTCACGCGGGCGTCGTTCGCGACGGTCACCGAGATGGTCGGTCTGGAGGGGCTGTTGCCGCCGGTCACCGCCGGGTACGTCATCTTCGTCCTCGCCGGGATGTTCCCGTGGCCGTTGCTGTTCGCCTCGCTCAAGGACTACCTGCCCGGCGGTCGGGACCCCGTCCACGGCATCTACTTCGGGACGGCGCTGTGGACCGGGTTCGTCTTCGCGTTCTACGACGGCTACGCCGGCCTCGCGCTGGTCGGCTATCTCGCCGTCACGCTCGTCGCCCACTGGGTCTACGGGATCGGCCTCGGCGCCGTCTTCGAGTACCTCTCGACCCGACCCGACACGCTGGTGTAAGTGCTAACTGACAGGACCGGCGCGGACGCGTCGGCCGCGAAACCGCCGCTTTTGACCCCCGGGACCGTAGCACCGGCATGGACAGGGATCAGATCCTCGAACTCGTCGCGCACTACCTCGTCATCGTCGTCATCGTCACGATCATCCTCGGCGTCGTCCGCGCCGCCGTCGGCGAACTCGGGTTCTGGCTGGAACTCGCCGTCGTCGTCGTCATCGTCATGCTGTATCGCCCGGTCGTCAAAGCCATCGGCATGGAGCCGAGCGCCTGGCAACGCGGCGACTGAACGAGTCGGGTCGGCACTGACAGCCCTCGACCCGCTGGCGGTCGCTGTCACTCGCGCGGACACCAGAACGCCCCGCACCGCAACAGCACCGTAACCGCCCCACACAGCACAGCACCGTCCCGCACGGCGCCGCAATCGCACCGCAATGCCGACCGCCGCGGCCCCGGCTGGAGAACAGATGGGGCGGAAGGCCACGCTTAAGACGATTCCAGCCACTTCCCTGTACATGGATTACCAGCTCGCCATCGAGAACACGCCGGACACGGTACCCGGCGGGACGGGCATCCTCCTGCTGCATCCGAGTACGGGCGAGACCGACCGCATCGACACGGAGTTTCTCAGCACCGACACCGACGAGATGCTGGTCATCTCGACGCGGACCACCGCGCGAGAAGTGCGCCAGAAGCTCGAACACTACGAGGTCGACGAGGACCGCGCGACGATCCTCGACGCGCTGTCGGTCGAACGGGGCTACACCCGCCGCCAGTCCGAGAACGTCAAGTACGTCTCCGCGCCGGACGACCTCGACGGCATCGTCGACGAGACGCGCGTGTTCCTCGAATCGACCGAGGGCAAGCGCCGGGTCAGCCTCGACTCGGTGACGGAGATGGTGTACTACTCCGACGCCGAACGGGCCGCCGAGGCCGTCGACGCCATCCTCGAACTGCTGGCGGAACACGACGCAGTCGGCCTGTTCCATCTGGCGAAGGGCGTCCACGACGACGACGAACTGGAGGACTTCCGCGCGCGGTTCGACGGCGTCGTCGACCTCTCCGAGGACGGCTCGGTCGAGGCCGACTTCTGAGGGGCGGCGCCACTGCGTACCGCTCTGCGCGGTTTCGGACCGTGCTCCGGGCCTCAGCCGGTTCCGAAGCGGTGGAGCGTCCCGTATTCGGTCGCGACGAAGACGGACCCGGCGGCGACGGTCCCGCCGGTCGGCTCCGCGTCGAGGGCCCGCCGCGATCGCTCGGTCCCGTCGGCGAGCGCGACGGCCGCGAGCGCGTCCGTGTCCTCGTCGGCCACCGGGCCGGCCGCGAACACCGTGTCGCCGGCGCAGGCGAGTACGTTCTGCCCGCTGACGGGGACACTCCACAGCCGGTCGCCGGACGACGCGCCGAACGCCGTCACTCGCTCGTACGCCCCCGCGACGACCGTGTCTCCGGTGACGGCGAGTGACTCCGCGCCGACGGGGCCGTCCCGGTCGCGGGTTGTCCACTCGACCTCGCCGTCGTCCGCGTCGAGGGCGCTGACCTCGCTGCCGTCGGTCAGGTAGACGGTTCCGCCGCGGACCGCGAGGTCCGCGACCGGCCCGCCCGTCGGATAGACCCATTCCACCGCGCCCGCGTCCGGGTCGAGGGCCAGAACCCACCCGAGGTTCGTGTAGTCGCTGTTCGACCCCGCCGCGCCGACGTACGCGCGACCGTCGGCCACCGCGACACACCGGACCGCAGTACCCGGGTCCGAGAGCGCGAGTCGAACGCCGAGTTCGCCCGACTCGGCGTCTACCGCGAGCGCGGTCGGGTCGAACTCGTGGCCGGTGAAGACGGTGTCGCCCGCGATCACCGGGGAAGCCGACACCGAGGCGGGGAGCGTCCGGCGCCATCTGCGCTCGCTGTCGGAGAGGCCCACCGCGCTGAGGTGCGAGCCGGTCCCGTCGTTCTCCCAGGGAGCGAACCCGGCCCCGTCGTCGATCGCGGGCGTCACGTGGCTGATATCGTCGTGCGTCACGGACCATCGCTCCGTGCCGTCCGCCGGGTCGAACGCGGACAGCGCCGCGTCGTGGCGGGTGGTCACCACGAGGAGCGTCCCGTCGGCGACGACCGGCGTTGTCGGGCTGTTCTGACCGGTCGATTCCGACCACGTCCGTTCGAGCGGAACCCGTTCGGGCGCGTTCTCGGCCGGCGCCGCTGCGGTCCCGGCGGGGTCGTAGCCGGCCATCGGCCACGAGCCGGGCGCCGGTCGCTCGTCGGAGTCGGCGGTCACGTCGGCCGGACCGTCCTCGACGGTCCACTCGATGGATTCCGGCGTCCGCGGCCGGCGCTCGTCGTCGGTGAATCCGAAGTCCGTCACGCACCCGCCGACGAGCGCGCTCCCGAAGACGGCGAGCGCGCGGCGTCGTCCGACGTTCTTCACGGAAGACACTTCCGACGCGTCGGTAAATACTTTCAGGAGCCGCGGCGCCGTCAGTCGTCCGATCGACTCGACTCGCCGGCTGACGGGCGCAGGCGGTCGTAGCCGGCGCGGAGGCGGCCCCCGATCCAGCGCCGGTGATACACCGCCTCGCCGCCGGCCCAGCCGAGCGTGACGACCGCGGCGCCGAGCAGGGCGACGAACGCCCAGGGGTCCATCCAGACGGGCCGGACCCAGGGGGCGATGTGCGCCCACCGTTCGGCGAACCAGTCGACCTGCGCCGAGACGAGCGTGCCGTCGAACGTGGTGTGGAGCCACGAGGCGAAGGTCGCCCGCTCGGTCGCACCGGGGGTGAGCGCGGCGCTGCCGTTCAGGCCGTAGGCGCCGCTTGCGTTCTGGTCGGTGATCGCGGGGCCGCCGGGTTCGTCGCCCAGGTAGACGCGTTCGGCCTCGTAGGTGCCCCACGGGGCGTAGTACTCCCAGACGACCTCGCCCTCGGGCGTGACCTCCATGACGCGGTGGTTGAGCGAGTCGGTGACGAGCGTGTTACCGTTCGGAAGCCGGTCGGCGTCGCGGGGCCAGTTGAGGTTGCCGTCGGCGCCGAGGTTCCAGGTGCGGTTCCAGGTGGCGTTGCGCCCCTCGCCGCCCGCGTGCTCGTACTCGACGACGCGGTCGTTCTCGCTGTCGGCGACGAGGATCGTCGGGGTGCCGTCCTCGCTCTCGAGGTAGTTAGGGTTGTGCTGCTCGTAGATGACGCTGTGGTCGCCCGGCGTGCCCAGCGACAGGTCGACCTCCTTGGTCGAGCGGTTGATGACGACGACCTCGTCCATGTTGCGCGGCGAGGCCATGTACCGGCCGTCGTCGAGTTTGTCGATGTCGTTGACGTGGGTCCAGTCGCCGGTGTAGCCGCCGTTGCCGCCGCTGGTGTCACCGCGGTCGTAGATGCGCTCGAAGCGGTACTCCCAGACCGTCTCGTCGGTCGTCCGGTTGTAGACGAAGATGCGGTCGTCGTTGGTCTCGGTCGTCTCGTTGTAGTTGCGCATGTTGGCGACGAGCAACTCGTCGCCGTTGATCAGGTCCACGTCGTGGGTGTCGTCGGCGTCGAGGCGTTCGGTCCAGACGCGGCTGTTACTGGCGGGGTCGTACTTGAAGACGGTCGTCCCGCCGCGGGTGACGCCGGTGACCAGCAGGGTGCCGTCGTCGAGCGGGTCCACGTCGTAGAACCACGTCACGTCGTCCTGGGGCTCGTAGTTCCACTCCAGATCGCCCTCGGGCCCGACGCCGACGAGTCGCGCGGGCTTCTTGGAGCTGTTCTGGCCGCGGCCCTTGAACCCCTGAACGGCGATGACCGTGGTGCCGTTCGCGGGCTCGTCGATGGCGCCCTGCTGGAGTTCGACCGGTTCGTGCGTGAGCGCGGAGACCCCCGACGGGATCAGCAGTATCGCGACGAGGGCGACTACGCAGAGGCGGGCGACCAGCGGGCGAGTGAGTTCGAGTGAGTCCAGATCCATGCGACGACCCCCGGAGATGCCGTCCGGTTGTCGGGTCTCACCCGCCTCTCGGTAATAACCGTACCGCTCTGGTGCGGTCGCACGCGATCGGGTCCCGATAGCCCCGACTGCGAGTCGCACGAGCGGGTTCCGACGGTGAATCGTGTTCTTCGATCCGACACTATCGTTCTGTAAATAAATGATGCGTTCTGTATGTCTGGATCAGAGATCCCGCCAGGCTCGCCGCGTGGATTCGATTCTGACGCCGTCACGCCGGGATTCGGCGGGGTGTGCGTGCTACTACCAAATCACCAACCATTAAGGTCCAGTACTCGAAGGGATATACCGTATGCCGGAATGCCAGAACTGCGGTTCCTTCGTTACCGCAGACTACGCACGGGTGTTCACGCCCAACGGTGTCGAGTCGCCGCGCGTCTGTCCTCAGTGCGAGGACAAGATCCGCGACGGGGCCGACGTCCGCGAGGCGCGCTCGACCCGCCGCGGCTAGGGTCCTGCATCGTCGTGAACTATCGGGGGGAGGCGGCCTGGCGGGTTCGGGGGGACCCGCCCGGGACGCTGCCAGGACGCTTCTCCTGTCTCTGATTCCCTGTCGAGCGACTGCCCAGAACGCCTGGCGCGGGCCGGTCAGGCCTCGACGGCGTCGACCAGCAGGTTTCGCGCCTCGGCGAAGACCGCCTCGGCGCGGTCGGCGTCGCGGGCCTCGGCGGTGATCCGAACGATCGGCTGGGTGCCGCTGGCCCGGAGGAGGAACCACGCGTCGCCCAGGTCGACGCGGACGCCGTCCAACGTGGTCACCTCGTCGTACTCCGCGAGGACGCGCTCGCTGACCCGTTCCATCACCGCGTCCTTCTCGTCGGTCTCGACGGCGTCCCGGCGGATCGGGTAGGTCTCGACCGCGGCGAGCCGGTCGGCCAGCGGCCGCTCGGCCGCGAGGGCGGCGACCTTGCAGGCCGCGAGCGGGCCGTCGGGACAGAGCGTCTCCGCGGGCCAGATCCAGGCGCCGCTGGGTTCACCGCCGAAAGCCACGCCCGGCTCGCTGGCCCGTTCGGCGACGTACACGTCGCCCACCCGCGTGCGCTCGACGGACACGTCGATCTCGGCGAGGTGGTCGTCGACCGCGAGGCTGGTGTCGACGGGGGCGGCGACGCGCTCGCCGGGGCTCGCCGCTTCGCGAGCCAGCAGCGCGAGGGTCACGTCGCCCGAGAGGTAGGTGCCGTCCGCGGCGACGCAGCGCATCCGGTCGGCGTCGCCGTCGTGGGCGATCCCCAGATCGGCGTCGCTTTCGGCGACGAGCGTCGCGAGGGACTCGCAGTTCTCGGCGGTCGGCTCGCTGGGTCGGCCCGGAAAGGAACCGTCGGGCTGGGCGTTGAGCGTCTCGACTTCGCAACCGAGTCGCTGGAGCGCGTCGACGGCGACGCCACCCGCACCGTTACCGAGGTCGACGACGACCGAGAGCGGGCCGTCGATCCTCACGGCGTCGACGAGGGCGTCGACGTGGCGCTCGGCGGCGTCACGCCGGACGCGGTCGCCGAGGTCGTCCCACGGGCGGAGGTCAGTGACGTCCTCACGGACGCGCTCGGTGATCGTGTCCTGGAGGGGGCCGTCGAACGCCTGCCCCGAGGGCTGCCAGAGTTTAATACCGTTGTCGGGCGCGGGGTTGTGCGAGGCGGTGACGGAGACGCCGGCGTCGGCGTCCTCCGCGGCGACGCTCCGGGCGACCGTCGGCGTCGCGGCCAGACCGAGGTCGACCACGTCGGTCCCCGACTCCCTGAGCCCGGCGGTGAAGGCGTCGACGAGCAGGCGGCCGCTCTCGCGAGCGTCGCGGCCGACGACGACGCGGTCGGCATCGACCCCCACCGCACGCGCCACCGAGAGCGCGAGCTCGGCAGTCACGTCTTCGCCGACGGGTCCCCGGATGCCGCTGGTTCCGAACATACTCCACCGTCGTGCGGTCGGACCAAAAAGATCGGCCGTCGACGCGAGCGGATCACCGTCGCTGCGGTGTGGTCGACGGGAGAAGGGTGGATGCCTGACAGTATCCAGTGACTCGCCGCGCGGGCGGGTGGCTGTGCGTCTTCGACGTGTCCCGGTCAGTCGGCGCCGTGGCGCGGCGCGTGACCGCAGTCGCCGCACTCCCAGGACTGGTGTTCGAACGTGATCCGACCGTCGCAATCGGGACACCGATACGCCCCGACGGCTGTGTGCTGCTGCGTCGCCATTACCGGAGTACAGACGATTCTCCGGTATAAACGTTCCTATTATTCTGAATTGAGAATATAAGGTCTCGGTTCCGGTGTTTTGTGGCCCTCTGTCACGTCTTTGTGAACTGTTCACGCAGGCCTGGGACTCGAATCCGAGATAATCGTTTCTGGTCGAGAAAATATAAGGGAAATATATTAGCACACACCTGACCTAGAGTGTTTGCCGACAATCTTTATATCGATCGTGGCGGTCGGTCGAGATATGGCAGCGACAGATTCCTGGAACGATCCCGAGCGGTGCCCGTTCTGCGGCGAGGCGCTCGCGTCGCCGGGTGCGGGGTTCGTCGACCACACGGCGGAGAACCCGGACTGCGCGACGAAGTTCGAGACCTGGCGCGACCGGGTCGACGGCGACGTGCGCGGCGGCTGGGGCGGGTGAGCGCGGCCGGCGGGTCGGTCGCGGTGCGTCGCCGGGCGCCGGCCGGCCGGTGGTCGACCCGCGGTCGGTAGCGTTTTTGCGTGCCACGGGCGATGGGTCGGGTATGAACCAGAGCGAGCGCGAGGCGGCCAAGCGCCGCGCGGGCGAGCGCGCGGTCGAAGCGGTCGAAGACGGGACGGTCGTCGGTCTCGGGAGCGGTAGCACGGCGGCCCACGCCATCAGAGCGCTCGGCCGCGAGGTCGACGCGGGCCTCGACGTCGAGGGCGTTCCCACGTCCTTTCAGGCCCGAGAGATCGCCGTCGACGCCGGGATCCCGTTGACGACGCTCGACGAGGCCGACGTGACCCTGGCGATCGACGGCGCCGACCAGATCGCCGGCCGGGACCTCCTCAAGGGCGGCGGTGGCGCCCACGCCCGCGAGAAGATCGTCGACGCGGCCGCCGACCGGTTGCTCGTCGTCGCCGATCCCACCAAAGAGGTCGACGTGCTCGACGACCCGGTGCCGGTCGAAGTGCTGCCGGACGCGCGGACGCCCGTCGCCGACGCGGTCCGGCGACTCGGCGGCCGACCGGAACTCAGACGAGCGGACCGCAAGAGCGGCCCCGTCGTCTCGGACAACGGCAACCTGATCCTCGACTGCGAGTTCGGTGCGATGCCCGCCCCGACCGGACTGGCGGCGGACCTGTCGGCCCTGCCGGGCGTCGTAGAGCACGGGCTGTTCGTCGACTTCGCCGACGAAGTGTGTCTCGGGACGGAGTCTGACGTGACGGTCTTCGAGCCGTGACGTCGCTCCCCCCCGAAAAAATTCGTTGTTCCGTCGACCTTACAGGTCGCGCGGCTGAACCGTCTTCCGGTCGTTGGCCTCGGCGCGTCGCTGCGCTTCGTCGAGGAGCTCCTCTACTTCCTCGTCGAGGGCGTCGTAAAAGTCGCGGGAGACGTTCATGTCTTCGAGCGCTTCCTTGACCGAGTTCTTGACAATGAGGTCTGCCATACAAGTCACGTGAACAGATGGATGGCTTATAAACCTTATCAATTATGCGCAGTCTCGCCGGCTTTGTCGGGGGTCTGAGCGCCGCTCCGGCCCGGTCGGGGCCTGCGAGCGACGGGAGTTTAAGTATCTTTTGGGAGCGGTGCCGTCTGACCGCGTGGAAATCGGCCCGTTCGGAGGTGTGGGGCCGCTCGCGCGCGCTTCGGCGTGGTTGAGAGGTCGGTGTCAGCGGTACCAGCGGAGCGGGCGGCCACGGCCGAAAAGAGGGACGGTCAAGTGGGTCGAACGTTCAGGGGGTGTATGCGCGAACTACTCGAAGCGGTCGCGGCGGGGGACGTTTCGCCCGCCGAGGCCGAGGCGGAACTCGCGGGGTACGCCACCGGCGATGCCGGGCGGTTCGACGCGGCCCGGACGACCCGGAGCGGCGTCCCCGAGGCGGTGCTGGCGGCGGGCAAGACGCCGTCGGAGGTGGCGGCGCTGGCCTCGACGTCCGTCGAGACGACCGGCCGAGCGGTCGTGACGCGGGCCGACGACGCCGTCGAGGACGCCGTCCGCGACGTGCTGGCCGCCGACCACCCGGACGCGACCGTCGACGCCGACGGCCGCTCCGGCGTCGTCGTCGCGACGACGCCCGGTTTCGAGCGACCGGACCTGGACGCAGCCGTCGGGGTCGTGACGGCGGGGACCTCCGACGCGGTCCCCGCGGGGGAGGCCGCCGCCATCGCCCGCGAGATGGGTGCGACGGTCGAACGGGTCGACGACGTGGGGGTCGCGTCCCTCGCGCGCGTGGTGGACTCGCTCGAACTCCTGCGCCACCAGGACGTACTCGTCGTCGCCGCCGGCCGTGAGGGCGCGCTCCCGACGGTCCTGGCGGGGCTGGTCGACGTGCCGATCATCGGGCTCCCGGTCTCCACGGGGTACGGCCACGCCGGCGAGGGCGAGGCCGCGCTCTCGGGGATGATCCAGTCGTGTACGGCCCTCTCGGTCGTCAACGTCGACGCCGGCTTCACGGCGGGCGCGCAGGCCGGCCTGATCGCACGGCGGATCGACGCCGCGCGGGCCGGCCGGTGAGCCGAAGACGGCCGTTCTGGCGCTTCTCACCCGGTTACACGGGTGACACCAAACAGCGTTGGTACACCCGTTATATCCGGGGCGCGCCAAGGTACTGGTACCGGTTGACAGCCGGGACAAACGCATGCCAACGTGTAATCACTGCGGTGCGCACGTCTCCGACCAGTTCGCTCGCGTCTTCGCCGACGAGACCGGAGCGGTTCACGCCTGTCCGAGCTGCTCGGCGAACGCGGGAATCGCCGAGGTCGCGAGAGAGCGCGCCCCCGAAGCGTAGTCCCCGCATAGCCCTATGACCGACCCGCGGACCGCCGATCCCGACCATTTCGTCTACCTTCTGCGCTGTGCCGACGATACCTTCTACACCGGGTACACCACCGACGTAGCGCGCCGCGTCCGCGAACACGACGAGGGCGCGGGCGCCAAGTACACCCGCGGCCGGACGCCGGTCGAACTCCTTCACGTCGAGGGGTTCGATTCGAAGTCCGCCGCGATGTCCCGCGAGTACGAGATCAAGGACGGGTCGCGGGCCGCCAAAGAGCGCCTCGTCGCCGAGGGGGGCGTCCCCGAGTCGGTCGACCTGCCTGCCCCTCTACTGGCCGACGACGCCCGGTGAGCCTCCGCCGAGAGGCCGCCCACACCTGCCGCGACACGCGTGGTAGCACGCCACGCACACACCTTTTTCCGCCAGGGAGCGGTGCCTACGGGCATGAACGCTGACGCAGACGCCGACGCCATCGAGTTCGGCACGGACGGCTGGCGCGCCACGCTCGACGAGTTCACCGAGCCGCGCGTCCGCATGGTCGGCCAGGCGGTCGCGACGCACTTGCGAGAGGAGTCCGACGACTCAGACGCCGAGGGCGGAGTCGGCACCGTCGCCGTCGGCTACGACGCCCGCGAGACGTCCCGCGGGTTCGCCGAGGAGCTCGCCCGGGTCCTCGCCGCCAACGGCTTCGACGTGCTCGTCCCGCCCCGCGACCTGCCGACGCCGGCCGTCGCCTGGACCGTCCGCGAGCGCGACCTCGCGGGCGGCCTGATGGTCACCGCCTCCCACAACCCCCCCGAGTACAACGGCGTGAAGTTCCTCCCGGCCGGCGGCGCGCCCGCCCTCCCAGCCGTCACCGACTCGCTCGCCGACCGGCTCGCCGAGCCCGACCCGCTCCCCGACGAGCAGTGGGGGGACGTCGAAGAGGTCGACCTCGTGGGGCCGTACACCGACCGCGTGTTCGACGCCGTCGGCGCCGACCTGTCGGGGCTGTCGGTCGTCTACGACGCGATGCACGGCAGCGGCCGCGGCGTCACCGACGACCTCCTCGACCGGGCCGGCGCCGACGTGGACCGCATCCGCTGCGACCGCGACCCGGAGTTCGGCGGCGACTCGCCCGAGCCCACCGCCGCCCTCCTCGGCGACCTCGCCGACCGCGTCGCCGAGTCGGACGCGGACCTGGGGATCGCCAACGACGGCGACGCCGACCGGATCGCCGTCGTCACGCCCGACCGGGGGGTTCTCGATCCCAACTTCTTCTTCGCAGCGACCTACGAGGCGCTGCTCGACGGCGAGTTCTGGGACTCGTCGGCCGAAACGAGCGGCGACGTGGTCCGGACCGTTTCGACCAGTAGCATCGTCGACCGCGTCGCCGAGGACCACGGTCAGGCGGTCCACGAGACGGCGGTCGGGTTCAAGTGGGTCGCACAGGCAATGGCCGACCACGACGCGCTGCTGGGCGGCGAGGAGAGCGGCGGGTTCGGTATCACGACCCACCTCCGCAACAAGGACGGCGTCGCCGTCGCCGTCCTCGCCGCGGCCATCGTCGCCGCCGAACCCTACGACGACCGCGTGGACGCCCTGCTGGACCGCCACGGCGACATCGTCCAGGACCGGGTCAGCGTCGACTGCCCCGACGAGCGCAAGGAGCCGGTGCTCTCGGATCTGGAGGACGCCCTGCCCGACGAACTCGCCGGCTCCGAGGTGGAGAACGTGTCGACGGTCGACGGCTTCAAAGTCTTCCTCGCCGACGACACCTGGCTGCTGATGCGCCCGAGCGGGACGGAACCGAAGCTCCGGGTCTACGCCGAAGGCGGCTCGCAGGAGCGGGTCGACGAACTGCTAGTGGCCGGCCGCGAACTGGTCGAGCCGCTGGTCTGAACGGCGGGCGCTCTCTCACTCGTCGTCCCGCGGCGTCGCGTCGCGGGACACGCCCCAGTAGCGGTCGCGTTCCGCATCCTCGATAGGTTCGATTTCGAACCCCAGCGACGCGTAGAACGGGCGGACGCCCGCGTCGAACTCGGCGGCCAGTCGGTCGTCCCGCTCGGCGGCCGCCGCGACCAGCGCCCGGCCGATCCCCTGGCCGCGACGGCGCCGCCGAACCGCGATGGCATCGATTTCGGTGGTCTCGGGGCCGTCGCTGTCTCCTTCGGACGCTTCGTCGGGTTCGACTAGCACGAGCGCACCGAGGACCGTCCCGCCGTCGGCTCCACCCTCGGTTTCCCCTCGAACCGCGACGAACGCGTCGCCCCTGGCGACGCTCGCGCGGACGCGGTCTGCCCCGGTTTCGAGTGCAGCGGCGTCGAGGACGCCGAGGATGCCGGTCACGTCGGCGGCCGTCGCCGGGCGGACGGTCACGTCGCGCATCGCTCGCTCGGGGCGCCCATCGCGTTCACTCCCGGACGCTATCCAGTCCTTCGAGGACGGTCGTCATCGAGGGGTGGTCCCAGGTGGACTTGCCGCGGTAGGTCCAGACGATCTCGGGCTCGGCGCCGCGCGTGTCGACGATAGCGACCGCGGGCAGGCGCCCGAATATCGGGAGTTCCGCGAACATCGGGAGGCGGACGGGCTGGTCGTAGTCGGCCCCGGCGGTCCCCTCGGGGTCGACCAGCAGCGGGTGGGGGAGGTCGAACTGCTCCTGCCACCACTCGGCCCCTTCGCGCCCGATCGGGAGGACGGAGACGGCGACGGCGTCGCGAGCGCGCAGGGCGGCGTAGCGGTCGCCGGCCTTCTTGGCCTGGGCGCGGCAGTCGTGGCACGCGTCGTCGTGGTGAAAGAGGAGGACGACGAACGACTCGTTCCGCGCCAGCGTCGCCAGCGAACAGGGGTCCGGTCCCGGTCCGACGTTGGGCAACTCGAACGCCGGCGCGGGCTCTGTGCCACTCATCGCTTCTCGATACTCGTCGCGTCCTCAAGAACACTGCGTAAGCGGACGAGGACGGGTCGCGCCCGTCGCTCCCGGGATCATCCGCCCTTTACGAGCCGCAACACCTCGACCCGCTCGGCCTCGACGGGGGCGTCCTCGGGGACGGGGCGGCCGTCGACGAGGACGGACACCTCGTGGGCGCCGTAGGGCAGCGGGTCGAGCAGGTCGGCGTAGGTGGCCCCGTCGTCGACTTCGACCTCGCGGGTGTCCTCGCCGGCGACGGCGACGGTGACGCGCATACCGGCCGATCCGTCCGCGCGGGCTTGAGCGTGTCGTCCGAGGACCGCTCGGTCCGCGATGCGGAGTCAGATCAGTCGGCGGGTTCGGCCTCGGTGTCGTCCGCTTCGGGCGCACGGGGCGCCCGCTCGCGGCGGTCGCGGCGGTCGCGGTAGCCGTCGACGAGGACGGCGACCAGCGCGCCGAACCCGAGCAGGAAGACGACGAAGCGGGTGAGCGCGCCGAGGACCGGGACGAGTCGCAGGACCGCGACCGCGAGGACGCCGACGAGCAGGGCGGCCCAGCGGTTCTCGATATCGGCCAACGAGAGCAGCCACGTCCCGAGGATGAACCGGCCGTAGATGGTGCCCAGCCAGACGAGCAGGCCGAACGCGACGCTCCCGGCGAACGCCAGTGGGATGCCGACGATGGTGATCGCGACCACCACGAGGACGATCGGAACGG
>NZ_AOIU01000014.1 GCF_000337455.1 Halosimplex carlsbadense 2-9-1
CGACCACGTCTCAGCGACAGCCTGCAGTAAAGCTCTATAGGGTCTTCGCTTCCCCTTGGGGGTCTCCAGACTCCGCACTGGAACGTACAGTTCACCGGGTCCAACGTTGGGACAGTGGCGCTCTCGTTTATCCATTCATGCAAGCCGCTACTGAAGCGGCAAGGTACTACGCTACCTTAAGAGGGTCATAGTTACCCCCGCCGTTGACGGGTCCTTCGTCCTCTTGTACGAGGTGTTCAGATACCCGCACTGGGCAGGATTCAGTGACCGTACGAGTCCTTGCGGATTTGCGGTCACCTATGTTGTTACTAGACAGTC
>NZ_AOIU01000015.1 GCF_000337455.1 Halosimplex carlsbadense 2-9-1
GGGCGCGTTCGTCACGTTCCTCAACCTCCTGCCGGTCGGACAGCTCGACGGGGCGCACGTCTCCCGGGCGCTCGTCGGCGAGCGGGTCGCGGCGCTGCGGTACGTCCTGCCGCTCGCGCTGTTCGGGCTCGCGGCGGCGCTGCTGGTCTTCGCCGACGGGCAGGCGGTGGGCGTCTGGGTGCTCTGGGGGCTGTTGACGCTCCTGATCGGTCGCGCCGGAACCGCGACGCCGCTGGACGACGCGCCCGTCGACCGGCGGCGGCAGGCGGTCGGCGCGCTCGCGCTCGCGCTCGGCGCCCTGTGTTTCACCCCGGTCCCGATCGTCGTGACGGTCTGACCGCGGGACCGTGGCGACGGGGCGGCTGGGGAGCGGGCCAGCGAGTCACCGACGGATCCACGTGGCGACGGGGCGGCTGGGGAGCGGGCCAGCGAGTCACCGACGGATCCAC
>NZ_AOIU01000016.1 GCF_000337455.1 Halosimplex carlsbadense 2-9-1
GGACTCTCCCATCCGGCTCCCGTTTCCATCCGGGGGGGTCGTCAGACCCACCAAAAGCATCTCCTATCCGGGTTGTTGCCGTCGAACCAAACTCGTCCGAGGAGACACGAATCTTCGAGTCACAGGATTATGGGTCGCTCGGCTCTTGGGCGAACGACCAGAACGACACCTATCTGCTCGACGAAACCCAAGAGCAGACCCAACAAGTGCTTGCGAATATGGACCCCTACGTTGATGAGGTGTCCAGCCAGTACCAAGCAGGCGAAATAAACTCGTCAGACCTTGCGATGATGGACCCATCCACTATCGGGGCTGAGGCATCCACATCTCTCAAAAAGTCTGGATACTACGGTCAGGGCGCGGCCATGCTCGCGTCAACCGGTGCTTCCGGGGATATCAATGCATCGCACACTATTGCAGTCGGAGACGGCTCGGGCAATCCGACGGTGCTTAATGGAACATTGT
Organism: Halosimplex carlsbadense 2-9-1; assembly: GCF_000337455.1. GTDB lineage: Archaea > Halobacteriota > Halobacteria > Halobacteriales > Haloarculaceae > Halosimplex > Halosimplex carlsbadense. The sequence goes on from NZ_AOIU01000016.1 coordinate 466, forward strand.
TCTACACCGGAGATGACGCATCTGGTGGCTGGGATACTGGTCAGACATACCGATTTTCAGATTATAATGGAACCTTCTACATGGCTGTTCAAGATGGGGCCAACGGCACGATTGTTGACCTCTCCACATATGGGTCGCAGTTTGAAATTTTAGAGGCTGTGAACACCCGGACAGGGGAGACGATGAACACGACC
>NZ_AOIU01000017.1 GCF_000337455.1 Halosimplex carlsbadense 2-9-1
TGCGGCCGTGGCGACTCGAGAACGTCTCGGTACTCGTCAACGGGGACACCCGATACGACCGGCCGATCCGGACGGCCGAGACCGCACCGTTAGAGAACACGACGCTCCGACTGCCGGTCGAACTCGACACAGCGACCGCGAACATCACGGTCGTCGTGACGGGCGGGGCGGCGACGCAGTCGAAGGGCGCGACTGACCGCGCACGGGAGACCCTGCTACTCGACGGCGACCGGCTATCGGATCGCTACGAACGAAACGTCGCCGGAACGGACCCGTTAGATCCTGACAGCGACTCGCCGCGAACGGACGCCGACGAAGCGAACAACGGCATTCTCGACGGGGTAGAGGACTACGACGACGACCGCGCGGTCACGCTGTTCGAACGGCAGGCCGGTTCGGACCCGTTCGTCGCCGACACGGACGGCGATGGCCTCGACGACGGGTTCGAGGTCCAGGTCGGCGCGTTCGACCCGACGACGGCCGACACCGACGACGACGGCGTGGGCGACGGGGACGAGGATCTGGACGGTGACGGCCTGTCCGCGAGCGCCGAAGACGACGCG
>NZ_AOIU01000018.1 GCF_000337455.1 Halosimplex carlsbadense 2-9-1
CCTACACGACGCTCTTCCGATCTGGAGTCTCCAGCAGCGCGACGAACACCCCGTAGACTGTGAATACTGCCCCGGGGATCGCGAAGTCCTCGTTCGCGCCGACGTTCATCCCCTCGTCCAGGGTGACGGCCCCGTCGACCACGGCACCGTCAGCACGCACGAGGTCGCCGTCGTAGGTCAGATCGCCGCCGATCCGGGCGTCGTCACCGAGACGGATCGTGTCGGCGCCGAGGCGCGCGTCGCCCAGCACCGTCCCGTCGACGGCGATGCTCCCGGCGCCGGCTTCGAGTGCGCCGTCGATCTGCGCGCCGTCGCCGATATCGACGGCGCCGCCCGCGGCGGTCACGTCGCCGCCGACCTCGCCCAGGATCTGGACGCTCCCGGCGGTGGCTTCCACGTCGCCGGTCACGGTGCCCTCGACGACGACCGACCCGCCGAACGCCTGCAGGTCGCCGTTCACCGTCCCCCGCACGACGACGGTCCCGCCGAACGCCTGCAGGTCCTCGTCGACGGTCTCGCCCGCCCCGACGACGACGGTCCCACCCGTTCGCGTCGCGGCGGCCGCCACCCCGGGTAGCACCGACAGGACGACGATCAGTACCACGACGGCCGTTGCTATTCGCTTCATCGCCCGATTCTACGCCCGACGAGGCGATAAAGATGTCAGCCAGATAATTGCTAGGCGCTTTCACGCGGTCGCCGGTCGGGGGCCACTCGGTAGGTTTACGGGCGGCGGTCGCTACCCTCCGGGCATGAGCGAGGCCGACACGGACTCGGGGTCGCGGGCGGGACGTGAAGAGGTCTGGATCGAGAAGTACCGCCCCCAGACCCTCGACGAGATCGTCGGACAGGAGGACATCGTCGAGCGCCTCCAGAGCTACGTCGACCGCAACGACCTCAGCCACTTCATGTTCTCGGGCCCGGCCGGTATCGGGAAGACGACCAGCGCGACGGCCATCGCACGCGAACTGTACGGCGACGACTGGCGGGACAACTTCCTCGAACTCAACGCCTCCGACGAGCGCGGCATCGACGTGGTGCGCGACCGCATCAAGAACTTCGCGCGGACTTCCTTCGGCGGCTACGAGTACCGGATCATCTTTCTCGACGAGGCCGACGCGCTCACCTCCGACGCGCAGGGAGCGCTCCGTCGGACGATGGAACAGTTCTCGAACAACGTCCGCTTCATCCTCTCGTGTAACTACTCCAGCCAGATCATCGACCCGATCCAGTCCCGGTGTGCGGTCTTTCGCTTCGCACCGCTGTCGGACGAGGCGGTCGCCGAGGAGATGCGCCACATCGCGGGCGAGGAGGGTATCGAGTTCACCGACGACGGCCTCGACGCGCTGGTCTACGCCGCCGACGGCGACATGCGCAAGGCGATCAACGCACTGCAGGCCGCCTCCGTGACGGGCGACGTGGTCGACGAGGAGGCCGTCTACGCGCTCACTTCGACCGCCAAGCCCGAGGAGATCAAGGAGATGGTCGACCAGGCGCTGGCCGGCGACTTCACCGCCGCGCGGTCGACGCTCGACCGCCTGCTGACCGAGGAGGGCATCGCCGGCGGCGACGTGATCGACCAGCTGCACCGCTCGGTGTGGGAGTTCGACCTCGACGACGAGGCCGCCGTTCGCCTGCTCGACCGCATCGGCGAGACGGAGTACCGGATCACGACCGGCGCCAACGAGCGCATCCAGCTCGAAGCGCTGCTCGCGTCGGTCGCGCTCGACGACTGACCGGTCCCGTCTGCGAAACGTCCGCTCTTCTCAGGCCGACGCCTCGTAGCCGGCGTCTTCGACCGCGGCGAGGAGGTCGTCGGTGTCCGCGTCGCCCTCGACGGTCGCCGTCTCGGTCTCCCGGTTGGCCGTCGCCGACTCGACGCCCCCGATAGCTTCCAGCGCGTCCTCGACCGACTGTTCGCAGCCGCCGCAACTCATGCCAGTGACGGTGATCTGCCGTGCCATATTCGACCGTTGGCCCGCGACGCCCTTGGGTGCCACGGAGGCGGATCGATCCTGTCGAACGCGCTACTTTTTTGCCTCGGACGCCCGAAGCGCCGCCATGCGACGTGCCCTCCGCACCGTGGCCCTCCCGGCCGGCCTGTCGGCGCTCGCGTTCGCCGTGCTGTACGCGCCGTCGGCCGTCCTCGCCGGCGGGGTCCCCGACTGGCTCCCGAGCCTCGGACCGCCCGAGTTCACCGCGACCGTCTACCTGCAGGCCGGGAGCGTCGTCGGTACGACCGCGGTGCTGGCCGGCGCGCTCGCGCTCGGCTACCGGGAGGCCGGTCACCGCGACGTGTTCGAATCGTATCTCCGCTACGTCGGCGCGGTGCTGGCCGGCGGCGCGGGCGCGGTCGTCCTGACCGTCCTGGTGCTGGTCGCCGGCGATGGCGGGAATCCGTTCGATACGGTCCTGACCGCCGCGACGGCGCTGGTCGGTGTCCCGGGCTTCGTCGCGGTGAGCGCGCTCGCCGGGGCGGGGCTGGCGTCGCTCGGCCGGCCCGACCCCGCCAGCGCGCCGTCGGTTCGGCGGTCGCTTTCGCTCGGTCCGGCCGCGGCGGTCGTGACCGGGCTCGGCGTCGCGCTGGACGCGGCGGTCGACGTGTTGGTGGCGACGACCGAGGGCGTCGGACTCCCGGCGTTCCTCCCGCAGAGCTGGTCGATCGGGTCGACACTCGTCACCTACCTCCAGCTCACCCGACTCGCCTCGGACCTCGTCCTCCTCGCGGGCGGCCTGGCACTCGGCTATCTCGCGGTCCGCCGCCTCGGCGTCGAGGCCCCCTCGCGGCGGTTCGCCGCCGTCGTCGTGCTCGGCGGTTTCGCGGGCTTCTGGGTCGCCTGGCTGCCGGCGACGGCGGTCCTCGCGGCGACTCCGTCCGGGTCGAGCCTCGCCGCGCTCGCCGTCGCGGTCCCGGGGCGACTCCTCTCGACGGCCGCGGTCGCGACGGTGGCGGCGGTCGCGGGCGTCGCCGTCGCGCGCTTCGGGACCGACCGTCCGGACGCGGCCGACGGCGAGGGGGTCGATTCGACGGGCGGCGACCCCGCCGCGAGGCCGCGGTGAACGGGAACACAGTTTTGTGGCCGGACGTGGTACCGTACCTCATGAAGTTCGTCATCGTCGGATTCGGTCGCGTCGGGATGCGGACCGCTCGCATCCTCCAGAGCGAGGGCCACGACCTCGTGATCGTCGACAACGACCCGAACAAGGTCGAACGCGCCCGCGAGGAGGGGTTCACCGTCGTCGAGGGGGACGGCGCCGACGAGTCCACGCTGATGGAGGCCGGTATCGCCGACGCCGACGCGGTCGGCGCGCTGACGGGCGATCTCAACACCAACTTCTCGGCGTGCATGCTCGGCAAACACCACGGACTGCGGACGGCCCTGCGCATCGACGAGGACTACCGCCAGGAGATCTACGAGAAGTACGCCGAGGACGTCGACGAGATCATCTACCCCGAGCGACTGGGCGCCGCCGGCGCCAAGACCGCGCTGCTGGGCGGCGACTTCAACGTCCTCGCCGACCTGACGGAGGAACTCTCCGTGGCGACGGTTACCATCCCCGAGGGGTCGCCGCTGATCGGCCGCCGCGTCGTCGAGGTGGACCTGCAGGGCGACGCACACATCTACGCGCACGGCCGGGCGGACGCCCCGATGGAGATCCCGCTGCCCCAGACCGCCATCGAGGCGGGGGACGACGTGGCGCTGATGGCCGCGCCCGCCGACCTTCCCGAGATCCGGGCGTTCCTCCGCGGCGACGAGGCGGCCGCCGCCTGAGAGGACCGTCGCTGGCGGTCATACTATCGATGTCGTCACTGTCCGACAGCGCCGGGGCTCGGCGTCGCGGAAACGATGCGACCGCGTGGCCGCGGTCGCCGGGCGCCTTGGAATGGATAGGTGGGCGCGCCGTGGGGAGGATGGGAAACGAGGCCGTCGCTGCGCGCCCGCCTGACCATCCGCCACCGGTCGACGTAAAGCCCCGTCAGACGAGCGGCTGACGCCGGGTTGTGTGGTCGACCGACGCCAGTCGCGGGGACGACCCACACGTTTTACCCGCCCGAGACCCGTCGACTCGGGCATGACGTGGGACGACCTCTTCGACCGCGCCGCCGGCTACGAAGTGACGAGCGAGGCGGTACGGTCGGCGCTTCGGGACCGTCGAGCGGAGTCGGGTGAGGTGCCGTGACAGAGTCGAGTCCCGCCCGGATCGTCGCCGACGCCGACGTGCTCGCGGCGGACCTGCTCGTCGGCGGCGACGCCCGCGACGCGCTCGACGCCGTCCGAGTCCACTCGTGGGTCACGCTCGTCGCCAGCGACCCGTTACTCGACGACGCCGAGGCGGTGATCGCCGACCTGGCCGACCCCGAAATCGCAGTCGACTGGCGCGAGCGAGTCGAGGCGCTCCGGGAGCCAGTCGACCATCCCGAGGGGGACCATCCGGCGCTGGCCTCGGCGCTGCACGGCGGCGCGATGCACGTCCTCAGCTTCGACGACTCTCTCGGGTCGGCCGCCGCGGGCGCGGCGATCCGCGGTCGCGTCGAGACGAGCGTCAGGTCCCCGCGGGCCTTCGCGACCGTCTTCGACGCCGAATCGTTGTACGAAGCGGTCGAAGGCGGAGAATATCCCGGTCCCGACCGGGACCCGCGGGCGTAGCCGGCGGCGGCGCGGAGCCGGGCGGCCCGGCCGCCGCTCACTCCGTCGTGTCGCGCTCGGCGAGCCAGTCGGCGAACTTCGCCAGCGCCCGGCCGCGGTGGGAGACGGCGTTCTTCTCGTCGGGGTCCATCTCGGCGAAGGTGCGGTCGTCGTACTCGAAGATGGGGTCGTAGCCGAAGCCGCCGTCGCCGCGCGGCGCGACGATCTCGCCCGGGACGACGCCGTAGAAGAGTTTGACGGGGGGCGCCTCGCCGTCCCCCTCGTCCGTCCGGACCTGCTCGTCGGTCGTCGCCGCGGCGCGCTCGTCGGCCGAGAGGTCCTGGCCGCGGCGGTCATCGCGGTCGACCGGTTCGGGCGTCGCTTCGAAGTCCTCGCCGTCGCAGTAGGCAACGACGCCGCGGAAACTGGCGGCGCGGTCGTCCTCCTCGCTGGTGAGTCGCCAGACGCGCTCGACGCCGACGGTGTCGTGGACGTACGAGGAGTAGGGGCCGGGGAACCCGTCGAAGGCGTCGACGAACAGGCCGGCGTCGTCGACGAACACCGGCTCGTCGGTGTGCTCGTATGCCGCCCGCGCTTTGTGGGCGGCGATAGCGCCCAGGTCGGCGTGCTGGATCTCCGGCGTGTCGAAATCGAGCTGTTCGACCGGTTCGGCGAGGTACTCCCGGGCCTCGTTGACCTTCCCCGGATTCGTGGTGACGAACGTGACGGTCATACCCGAAGGCTACGCTCGGGCGGGCAAAGTCGCGTCGATCGGGACGCGGTTGTCCGTCGGTCGCGGACGCGAACGAACCGCAGAAGGGCGTCAGTCCTCGACGACGACTTCGACCGGGTCCTCGTCGGCTTCGTCGTCGAACTCCGCCTCGCCGGCGCTCTGGTTTTGCTGCCACCACAGCGCCCCGGCGACGGCGAGGACGACCCACGAACGCCAGGAGGCGAGGTTGAGCGTGTAGCCGACGCCGAAGGGCTTCTCGACGAGCATTCCCTCGCCGGGCTGCCAGTACGTCGAGAGCATCCGCTTGAGACTGGGCTGCTCGAAGTTGTACGGAATGCCGAACAGCGAACCCGAAGTGGGCTTGTCGACCATGTGCCAGGATACGGGCGGCCCCGTTAAGTCGTTTTCCACCGCAAGCGGCGGGACCGCGCCGGGGTCGCGGCGCAATCGGTCCGGAACGTCGATCGATCCTGCCAGATCGGGATTCCGACCGCGACCGGCCGCCCCGCCGTCAGTCGTCCGCGTCCGGTCCGGCCTCGGGGCTCCCGGCCCGCACCCGACGCCAGGCGCCGAGGCCCAGCCCGGTCAGCGCGCCGACGGCGCCGAAGCCGGGGCCGTCACCGGACGTAGTCCCGTCGGGGCCGTCGGTCCCGGACGGCGATCCGTCGCTCCCGCCGGGCGGGGTCGCGCTCACGGACTCGCCGCCGGACGGGTCGCCGAGGGCGTAGACGAAGCTGTCACTGCTACCGACGAAGACGGCGCCGGCGGTCACCGCGGGCGAGGAGAGCACGTCGCCGTCGGTCTCGACGGCGAACCGCTCCTGCCCGCTCTCGCGGTCGATCGCGTAGAGGCTCGCGTCCTGGCTGCCGACGTAGACGGTGTCGTCGGTCACTGCGGGCGAGCTGTAGATCCGGCCGCCCGTCGCGTAGGACCACTCGATGTCGCCGTTGGCGGCGTCGAGCGCCCAGAAGCTCTCGCCGAAGCTCCCCACGTAGACGGTTCCCTCGACGGCGACCGGCGAGGAGAGCACCGGCCCGCCGAGCTGGCGGCCCCAGACGAGCTCGGCCGTGCCGGTGTCGACGGCGTAGATCACGCCGGTGTAATCGCCGAAGTAGACGACGCCATCGCGGACCGTCGGCGAGCAGGCGACCTCGCCGCGGGCCGCGTAGGTCCGGATTTCCTCCCCGCTGGCGGCGTCGAGCGCGACGACGCTGCCGGTGCGGTCGCCGTTCCAGCGACCGACGTACACCGTCCCGTCGATGACGGCCGCCGTCGAGTCGACGCGGTCGGCGACCGACGCGCTCCAGACCTCCTCGCCGGCCGTGTCGACCGCGTACATCGTCCCCGCCTGGCTGCCCACGTAGAGCGTCCCGTCGCGGTAGGTCGGCGAGGCGAAGACGGCACCGTCGGTCTCGAACGTCCACTCCGCTTCGCCGCTGTCGGCGTCGACGGCGTGAAGCCGGGAATCGTGGCTCCCGACGTAGACGGTGCCGTCGACGACCGCGGGCGAGGACATCACTTCCTCCCTGGAGTCGGGACCCGACCCGGTCCCGTAGGCCCACTCCTCCTCGCCGCTCGCGGCGTCGATGGCGTAGAGGTGGCCGTCGTTGCTGCCGACGTAGACGGTGCCGTCGGCGACCGCGGGCGAGGAGACGACGTTGTCGGTCGGGTCGTCGGAGACGCCGCCGGCGGGCGTCCCCGTCGCCGCCGTCGCCGTGACCGTCGCCCGACCGGTCGAACCGGTGTCGAACGTCCAGGCGGTCGACGCCTCGGCGGGGCCGAGCGCGTCCGTGAACCCGCTGTTGACCGGGTCCGCCTGGAACTGCGGCCACCGCGTCGGCCCGGCCGACCCGGTCGATTGCAGGGCAAGCGCGGCCGAAGGGCCGGAATCAGCGCCGGCGCGGCCGCTCTGGTCGTCCGAGCGGTCGCCGGGCGCGCCGCTCTCGGGGACTGTCGATGCGGCGCCGGTGCCGGCGGCGCCGAGCGTCGCCAGTGCGAGCGCACTCGTCCCGGCGTGCCGGAGGAGGGTCCGCCGCCGCCAGGGCTGCTGGTCGTCCATCGTGTCCGGCCAGCGTGCCGGACGGAGTAAGTCTTCCGTTAGCCGAGCAGGCTCCCGCCTGTCAGGCGAGCAGGCTCGTCACCGGACCGTCGAAGTTGAGAATGATCGACTGGACGCGGTCGCCGAAGACAGCCTTCCCGGTCGGCGAGCGCTTCTGACCCGTGATGAACACGTGGTCGACCCCGTTGTCGTCGGCGACTTCGAGGATGCGGTCGGCCTCGCTCTCGCCGTCGCCGATCCGCGCCCCGATGACGCGGTAGTCGACATCGTCGTCGAACATGTCCTTGGCCGTCTCGCGGGCCTGTTTCTTGGCCGCGTCGATGACGACGCTGTCGTCGTATGCGGTGTGTTCCTCCTGGGCGACCACGTCGAGCGCCTCGCGGGCCTCCCTGAACTCGTCCGCGGTCATCAGCGAGAGGACGATCAGCTTGGCGTCGACGCCCGACGCGATCTCCCCTGCCTCCTCGAGCAGTTCCGTGTTCTCGTCGTCGTAGACCACCAGTGGTCGGTCCATAGTGTTCGTATGTTCGCCGACGACTATTTAAAACTCATTGGTGTCGGACAACAGGAACGCGGTCGGTCGGGGTAAACGCCCGCCCACACGACCCGGCGTGACCCCGTCAGTCACTGGTACCGGCCCCGTCCCTCGATCGCCCGGAGGCGGTCGAGTACAGTCCCGTCGCGCTCGCTGGTCGCGCGGTAGGCCTCCTCGGCGGCCGCCTGCAACCGATCGGCGTCGTCGGCCGTCCCGGCGAGGCTCTGGGCGAAGACGTGCAGGTCCATCGCGTGGTCCTCCTCGTGGCCCGTGTGGTAGCCGAGGCCGAAGTCGATGAGGAAGACGCGGTCCGCGTCTCCGTCGCCCGAGCCGACGCGGACGTTCCGCGTCGTCGGGTCGCCGTGGACGAACCCGGCGTCGTGGATCGTCGCGAGGTATCGCCCGACCGCCCGGGCCCGGTCGACGGTCAGTTCGGCGTCGAGGTCGCGGTCGCCGACGCGCTGGAAGCCGATCGTCGACTCGGCGGTGTCCACGTCGAGCACGAGCGGCGTCGGGACGCCACAGCGGCGCGCCTCGCTGGTGAGCCGCGCCTCGATCCGCGTCCGCTCGCGGCGCAGTCGCTCGTCCAGCGCGGGGTGGCGATAGGAGCGGGGCACTCGCCGTTTGACGACCCGGTCGCCCTCGATCGAGACGGTCGCCTCGGCGCCCCGTTGTTCGGCCGCGTCACCGGCGTCGACGCGCGTCGCAGGCGCGGGCGCCGGCTCGGACTCGTCGGCCCGCCAGCTCACCGCCACCTCGTCGGGCCGGAAGTCCGAGTCGATGGCCGACTCCGCCACCGCGAGCGTGTCGCCCGCGGCGGCCATCTTCGCGCCCAGCACCGCGATCATGCCGGCGTTGTCCCGCAGGAACCGGTCCTCGGGAACGTACAGCTCGGCGCCGCGTTGCTCGCACATCTCCCGGAGCATTCCCTGGAGGCGGTCGTTCTGGCCGACGCCGCCGCCCAGGACGAGTTCCTCGCGGCCGGTCAGCGACAGCGCCCGCTCGCTCACTTCCGTCAGCATCGCGAAGACGGTCTCCTCCAGGCCGCGACACACGTCCTCGACCGGCGTTCCCGAGTCGTACTCGTCTTTCGCCGCGCTCATGATCCCCGAGAAGGAGAAGTCCATCCCCTTGACGACGTACGGTAGGTCGACGTACTCGCCGTCTCTCGCGTGTGATTCGACCTTCGGCCCGCCGGGGTGAGACCAGCCGACGTGGCGCGTGAACTTGTCCAGGGCGTTGCCGACGCCGGTGTCCATCGTCTCGCCCAGCACGCGATAGCGACCGTTCCGATAGGCGAGGACGTGGGCGTTAGCGCCGCTGGCGTTGAGACACACCGGTCGGTCGAAGCCCGAGTAGTGGCGACCGACCTCCAGGTGGGCGACCATGTGGTTGACCCCGACCAGCGGCACGTCGAAGCGCTGGGCGACCGCCCGGGCCGCCGTCCCGACGATCCGCAGGCACGGGCCGAGACCGGGACCGCGGGAGAAGGCCACGGCGTCGATGGGCGCGGCGTCGGCGTTGCGACCCTCCTCGGCCGCCCGCTCGCGGGCCTCGGCGAGTGCCGTCTCGACGACGCTCGGGACGGCCTCGCTCATGTGCTCGGCGGCCTCGCGGGGGTGGATGCCGCCGCTCTCCGGCTGGTAGGGGTTGCTCTCGATGAACACGTCGTCGGTCTCGACCTCGTAGACGGCGGCGCTGGCCGCCCAGGCGGTCCCCTCGATGCCGAGGACGCGCCGGATATCGTCGGACTCCGATGCGGTCGAGACCATCGCTCGTTCCCGGGTCGGCCGGCCAGCGAAAAGACCACTTCGGTCTGGGCCGACCGCACCGGTCCGTCCGGGACGGCCGGCGGCTACTGACTCGTGTATCCGCCGTCGACCGTCATCGCCTCGCCGGTGACGAACGACGCGTCCTCGGAACAGAGCCAGACGGCGGCGTCGCCGATCTCTTCGGGTTCGCCGAGCCGTCCGACCGGCGTCGCGGCGGTGGCCTGCTCGATGGACTCGGGATCGTCCTCGCGCGACTGTGCGACCATCGGCGTGTCGATGACGCCCGGACACACCGCGTTGACGCGGACGCCCTCGCCGCTGTACTCCAGCGCCGCGGTCTTGGTCAGTCCGATCACGCCGAACTTGCTGGCGGCGTAGGGGCTGATCTCCGGGAACCCGACCTGTCCGGCGATCGACGACGTGTTGACGACCGCCCCGCCTCCGTCTTCGAGCATGACCGGGATCTCCGCGCGCATCCCGAGGAACACGCCCTTCAGGTTCACGCCGATCACTCGCTCGAAGTTGTCGACCGGCTGGTCGCTCGTCGCCGCGCGCTCGCCCTCGATACCGGCGTTGTTGAACGCGAAGTCCAGCCCGCCGTACTCGTCGACCGCAGCGTCGACCATCGCGCCGGCGTCGGCGGGGTCGCTCACGTCCGTCTCGACGAACGTCGCCTCCCCGCCCGCGTCCTCGATGTCCGCGACGGTCGCCTCTCCCTCCTCGATCTTCAGGTCCGCGACGACCACCGACGCGCCTTCCTCGGCGAACCGTTTCGCCGCCGCCTCGCCGATGCCGCCGCTCGCCCCCGTCACTATCGCTGTCTTACCGTCGAAGTTTGCCATTGGGTGTCTCCCCGTTCGACCTTGGAGTGCCGGCGTGATGAATGTGTCACTCAAAGGTACGGTGTCGACGCCGCTCCGGTGGTCCCGATCAATGTCCGACGCCCCGAACCGTCGAGCCGCCGCCGGACGCTCGCTCTCGCGTGGATGGACCGGTCATTCGAACGGAACGTCCGGCGTCTCGGCTATCAATTTTCTGTCGAGCGCCGACCGGCAGGAGAGCGGCTCCGAGACGAACGAACGGGGCGCTACGCGGCGGTGAAAACGGCGGAGAAGTCGGGGCCTACTCCCACTCGGTGTAGCCGCACTTTCCACAGTGCTTGCGGTCGCCGTGGTCGGCGAGGAAGGTGTCGCCACAGCGGGGACACTGCTCGCGGTCGGTGGTGCCGTCCTCGTCGTAGAACTCGTGGCGGGGCATCTAGGCCTCCTCGGCCTCTTCGGCCTCGTCGGCGACGATCTTGTTGCGTTCGAGCATGTGGTCCTGCTCGACGTCGCGGGCGTAGTCGGCGTCGTCGTAGACCTTCGCGTAGCCGACGGTCTTGCGCATGCCGAACTTGGTGTCCAGCTCGTGGACGACGACTTCCTCGGCGTCCTTGTTGAGCTTGGCCGCCAGCGAGTCGCGCACGGAGAGCCGCGAGGGCGTCGCCTCGTCGTGGGTCATCTCGAAGCGCACGTCCGTCCGATGCAACATCGGGTTCTCGTCTTCCTCGATGATGTCGATGTCCATGGTTCGTTGCCCAATACTCCCCCCGAAGCGGGTAAAAGGATTTCGAACCCGCCAGTAGCGGCCGCGCCCGCCGCGGACCGAGTACACGGCCCGAACCGTCACCGATCGACGCCCGAACCGACGCCCTGACCCGAACGAGTACGGATACGGGGTCGAGACGACGGCCGAATTGACACTCGTTTATCACGTCCGGCCGAGAGTTCGAGCGTGCCCGACCGACGGCACTCACGACTGATAGCGGGGCTGCTCGCGGCGTTCGCCGCCGCGCTCGGCGCGTACGACACGCTCTTTCTCGGCGGTGTCACCGACGCCGGCGGCTGGGGTCCGGTCGCGCTCTACAGCGCCACGGCGCTCCTGCTGCTGGTCCCGTACGTTTCGGACCGGGCCCGGGAATTCTTCCACCGGATCGCCCGAACCCGGCCAGTACTGGCCGGGTTAGTGCTGTTCAGCGTGGGCGCGCTCGCGCTCGCCGTGTGGCTGGTCGTCGACGTCGCTCGTGCGCCGCCGGGCGAGTTCGAGGCCGTCGTCGCGGTCGCGTTCTGGGTCCTGATACTCGGCGGCTCCGGCGTGAGCGTCCTCCGGAGCGTCCGCCACGGGTTAGAACGGGACCGCTCGTGAGTCGACCGGACCGCCGCGGCGGTCCGGTTACTCGGTATCAGGATCCGAAATGTGCGCGGTAGGTTGATACGGGCACGGTCGAATACGCTTCCAATGACTGCAGACGTTCCTTCACTCGCGCGGGTGACAACCGGGGTGTCCGGCCTCGACGAAGTGCTAGAGGGGGGGCTGATCGAGGGACGGAGCTACCTCGTCCGCGGGCAGCCGGGGTCGGGCAAGACCATCCTCGGTTTCCACTTCGTCTCGGCGGGCGCCGCGGCCGGCGAGCGGAGCCTGTTCATCAACCTCGAAGAGGACGAGGCCGACGTGCGCGCCAACGCCGCGTCGCTGGGCTTCTCGCTCGACGGTGTGGACGTGCTCGACCTGTCGCCCTCCTCGGACTTTTTCGCCGAGGACCAGTCCTACAGCGTCTTCGGGGCGGACGAAGTCGAGGGCGACGACCTCACCGAGCAGATCGCCGAGCGCGTCGCCGAGCGCGACCCCGACCGGGTGTTCGTCGACCCGGTCACGCAGTTTCGCTACCTGACCGGCGACGACTACCAGTTCCGCAAGCAGATCATCTCCTTTACCCGATTCCTCGAAGAGCACGACGCGACGGTCCTCTTCACCTCCCAGACGACTCCCGACGCCCCGGACGACGACCTGCAGTTCATGAGCGACGGCATCGTCGAGCTCGCCTACGAGAACGACCGCCGCCGGCTGACCGTCCCGAAGTTCCGCGCGTCGGACAAGCGGGCCGGTCCCCACGGGATGGCCATCCACGGCGACGGCGTCCACGTCTACCCGCAACTGGTCCCGTCGGCTCACGGCGTCGGCTTCGACACCGAACCCATCCCCTCGGGCATCCCCGCGTTCGACGAGCTGCTCGGCGGCGGCATCGAGCGCGGGACGATCACCGTCGTCAGCGGTCCCACTGGGGTCGGCAAGACGACCACGGGCACCCAGTTCCTCCGCGAGGCGGCCGACCGCGGCGAGCGTTCGGCGGTCTTCCTGCTGGAGGAGTCGGTCGACACCTTCGAACACCGCTCGGAGGCCGTCGGCATGCCGATATCGTCGCTGCGCGAGGAGGGGGCCCTCGTCGTCGAGGCGGTCGAACCGCTGACGACCTCGCCCCAGGAGTTCGCCCAGCGAGTCCGTCGCGAGGTCGAGGAGCACGAGACGCGCGTCGTCATGATCGACGGCGCCCGGGGCTACAAGCTCTCGATGCAGGGCGAGGACGACGACCTGGTCCGCGAACTCCACGCGCTGGGGCGGTACCTGAAGAACATGGGCGTCACGGTGATCCTGGTCGACGAGATCGACACCGTCACCGGCGATTTCCAGGCGACCAACTCCGGTATCAGCTACCTCGCCGACAACGTCGTCTTCCTCTCCTATCTGGAGATGGAGGGGGAACTCCGGAAGGTCGCGGGCGTCCTGAAAAAGCGCGTCGGCGACTTCGAACGCACGCTCCGGGAGTTCCGGATCACCGAGGACGGCATCGCGGTCGGCGACCCGCTGACCGGGTTGCGCGGGGTCCTCCGCGGTGCGCCGGAGTTCGTCGACGCGGAGGAGTGACGGTGTCGAGTACCGACGGCCCGCCCGACCGCGTCCGCGTGCTCGTGGCCCACGACCGAAACCGCGAGCTGCTCGCCGAGTGGCTCGGCGACACCTACGAGGTCCTGAGCGGTCTCGACGACGAGGGAACCGCCGGGGGCGGCGACGGCGAGGGACCGTTCGCCGCCACGGACCTCTGTCTGGTCGACCCGGAGGGGTTCGCCGCCAACCGCGAGCGACTGCGGACGTGGAAGGACCGCGCCGACCCGGTGTTCGCGCCGGTCGTGCTGGTGACCGAGGAGCCGCTGAGCGAGGGGCTCGACCCCGAGAGCTGGGAGAGCATCGACGGGCTGTACGTCGTCGACGACGTGGTCCAGATCCCCGTCGAGAAGGCCGTCCTCTTCCGGCGGCTGGAGAACCTCCTCTCGCGGCGGTCGCTGTCGACGGATCTGGCCCGCTCGTATGAGCGCGCCGAGGAGCGGTTCGCCTCGCTCTTTCACGCGACGCCCGACCCGGCGCTGGTGCTCTCGGAGGGGCACATCATCTACGTCAACGACGCCCTCTGCGAGGAGTTCGGCGTCGACCGCGACGATATCCACTGGCGACACATCGCCGAACTCGACGCGCTCCCCCCGGCGACCAGAGACCAGATCGAGTCACAGATCGAACGGGTACTCGCGGCGGAGAGCGAGACCGACGCCGCCGACTGGACCGGCGGCGACGACCCGCCGGAGGACCTCCGCGAGGCGGCGGTCGACGACGGGACCGACGACGCGGTCGAGACCGGACCGAACGCGACCCTCGACGACGCGGTGACCGACGAAGCGCTGGACGAACGGACGGAGACGGTCGTCGTCGAGCGGCCCGACGGCGAGCGGCGCTACGCCGAGACGAACGTCAAGCCGATGATCCTCGACGAGCGACGCAACGTCGCGGTGGTGATGCGCGACGTGACCGAGCGCCGCCGGCGCAAGCGCGAACTCGAGCGGAAGAACGAACGGCTCGAAGAGTTCGCGAGCATCGTCAGCCACGACCTGCGGAACCCGATCCAGGTGCTCGACGGGCGACTGAGCCATCTCGAAGAGAGCGCCGTCGACGACGGTGCGTTGGCCGACGGGGAGTCGCTGGCCGACCAGGTCGAGCCGATGCGGCGGTCGGTCGACCGCATGTCGGACCTCGTCGACGACATGCTCACGCTCGCGCGCGAGGGCACGGCCGTCGAGGAGACCGAAGTCGTCGACCTCGCCGCCGTCGCCGAGGAGGCGTGGACGACGACCGACGCGCCGGCGGCGACGTTCGCCGTCGACGGCGACCTCGCGCTCGCGGCCGACCCCTCGCGGCTCCGCCAGCTGTTCGAGAACTGCTTCCGGAACGCGGTCGACCACGGCCCGTCAGACGTGACCGTCCGCGTCGGCGACCTGCCCGACGGACGGGGCTTTTTCGTCGAGGACGACGGCCCTGGCATCCCCGAATCCGAGCGCGACGAGATATTCGAGCTGGGCCACACCACGAGCGACGACGGAACCGGGCTCGGGCTCGGCATCGTTTCGGAGATCGTCGACGCCCACGGCTGGACGGTCTCGGTGACCGAGAGCGAAGGCGGCGGCGCCCGCTTCGAGATCGTGGTCGAGTGAGGGCCGCCCGCTTCGAAAACTGGCCCGCTACGTGTGCATCTCGCCGAGTTCGGCAAGCAGATGCGAGACGTGGATGCGGTCGTTCGTGCCCTCGTGCAGGTCGACGTCGATCTCGCCGGCCAGCCGGTGGACTCGCGCCAGGGCGGCACCGGAGTACCGCGAACGGGCGACGGTCAACACGTCCTCCAGCACCTCCTCGCCGCTGTGGCCCTCGTCGACGAGCAGGTCGTCCAGCGTCTTCCGGGCGTCGGTGAACTCGCCGGCTTCGGCGGCGGTGACCATCTCCTGGACCCGCTCGTCGGCGCCCAGCGACCCCAGCACCTCGTAGGCGGTGTTCATCGTGATCTCGCCCTCCTGTTCGTGGGTGGTCTGGGCGGCCAGGATCGCCTCCCGGAGGTCACCGTCGGCGTAGCCCGCGACGTACTCGATGCCCTCGTCGTCGTAGTCGGCGCCCTCCGCGTCGACGATGTCCTCCAGCACGGCGACGGTCTCGTCGTGGGTCGGCTTGCGGACGGCGACGGGGAAACACCGCGAGCGGATCGGCGGGATCAGTGCCGAGGGCTGGCGGGTCGCGATGACGAACTGCGTCGCCTCGTAGTACTGCTCCATCACCCGACGGAGCGCCTGTTGGAAGTCCTCGCGGACGCCCTCGGCGTTGTCCAGCAGGACCGTCTTGTAGTTGCCCGAAACCGGCTGGTAGCTCGCCGACTCCTTGAGGACGTGGTTGATGAGGTCCGCCTTCGAGGACTCCCGGCGGCGCTTGCTGTCGATGAACCGTGAGAACCGGTCGTCCTCGCTGACCTCCTTTTTCGTCATGTCGAAGAAGTCGGCGACGTTGATCTCCACGAGATCGGCCTCGGGGTCGTCGTGGAGTTCGGCGGCCAGCGCGCGGACCGCAGCGGTCTTGCCGGCGCCCTTCGGCCCGTGGACGAGCAGGTTCATCGGCTCGGAGACGACGCTCTGGAGGTGTTCGCGGACGTTCGGCTGTGGCAGGTCGCCGAGCGCCGGGGCGTGCGTCTCGGTCCAGAGCGGGCCCTCGACCGCTGCCGTCCCGTCGTCGCTGTCCTCGTCGGCCATTGCCCGCCGGTAGGTCACCCCCGCGTATCAATCCACCTCTCTCCGGTCGAGGCGCGCGGTCGGTCTCCCCCCGGCGCAGAAGACTTATCGCCGCGCAGTTATGTCGTAGTCGTATGGACGGAACCGGCGGCGAAGATACCGGCGACAGGGGGACCGGATCGAAGGCCACCGGCGCGAGTGCCCCAGACGCGGTGGCCAAGAGCGAAGCGGCCAGCCGGACCGAGGAGGCGGAGGAAGTGTCGGGGTTCACCGGGTCGTCAGTCGTCAGGACGGTCGTCGCGTTCCTCGCTGGCCTCGGCGTGTTCTTCGCGTTGCTGTACGCCCTCTCGATCGTGTTGAACTCGTACTGAGCGGTGTCCGACTGTTCGACGGCCACGGCTACGCCCGAACGCGGGCCTCTCCTCGGCAGCCGCCGCGGGCCCAGGGCGGATCAGTTCACGTTCACGTAGTCCTCGTGCCCGCTGGCGACGAGGTACTCGCGCAACAGCGCCGGGAAGTTCCGGCCCGGGAGGTATCGCAGGCCGAAGTCGTCGGCCCAGCCGACGATGCCCTGGTCCTCGGTGACGACGCCCGCCTCCAGCTCGCGCGCCAAGATGAGGAGGTCGAAGTCCTCGCGGGAGTCGAGCACGCCCTGGCGGAGCGCGCGGCGGTACTCGTCGCGCAGGTCCGAGATGACCCTGTCGACCTCGGTCATGTGGTCGTGGTCGTCGACGGTGTCGGTCGAGGACTGTTCGGCCTCGCGGACGGCCTTCTCGGCGACGCGCAGGCCGCGGTTGACCCGGTCGGACATCTCGTCGACGAACTGGTAGACGATGTGAGCCGGGACCTGCACCTCGTAGCGCGCGGGCGCCTTCGTGATGATCCAGGTGTCCAGTTTGGCGAACACCTCCTCGTCCACGTCCCGGTCGCGAAGCATCTGGGTCAGCTCCTCGTCGATCGTCGGCGGCATGTAACAGGAGATGTTCAGCGCGAGCTTCGCGTCGGCGACGAGTTCCAGCAGTTCGAGACACGCCCCTTCCAGGCCCTGGCCGTCGTCGCGAATCGCCTCGGTGATGAACACGGACGTGTCGAGCACGAACCGCTGTTTGAGCGGCGAGTCCGCCATGATCGGGGCCTACGCGTCGACCCCTCAAGAGTTGCGTGGCCACTCGGACGCAGCGGTCGATCCGCGTGCGAGTGTAGCAGTGGTTTCTGGTTGTGCTGGGGCGAAAGGAAGTTGAGGGACAGCGACCGCAGTCAACAACAAGCGTTGAAAGCCTTCGGTGCGCTCGCGGTCGCTGAGCTACGGACGGCGAAACCGCGGAGAAACGTGTTCAGGCGACGTTACGCTGGGGACCAGCCGCATACCGAGCAGTCTGTGGCGGCCGAGTCGTGGAGTCCTCCACAGTCGGGGCACTGCTTCTTGTTGTAGTTCTCTTCCCAGCCCGCTTCCTCGACGTCGTGTCCACGATCGGTTAGGAACTCGTCGAACATGTCGTCGGTGCTCGGTGCGGACGCCATACATGCTATGCTATACCACACCTGCATATAGGTCTATTGGTATGCGAAACCTTTGCACACAAAATCGGGGCGCCGAGCGGTGCGGTCGGCTCGGCGGGGAGCCGACGGCGGCGGGTCGGGATCGAACGAACCCAAGGACATATGCCGCAGTTTACCGATAGCCCGGCCATGGCACGGAATCGGGCGAGTCGTCGTCAGTTCCTGGCGACCGTGCTGGGCGCGTCGGCCGCCGGGCTGAGCGGCTGTGGCTCGGACGGCGACGCGACGACGACACCGGGGGACGCGGGCACAGAGACGCCGACGGACACGCCGACCGACGCGCCGACCGCGGCGACACCGACCGACACGGCGGAACCGACCGACACACCGACGGCCACGCCGACGGACACGCCGGAGCCGACGGCGACAGCGACGCCGGACGCGTCGTCGCTCGCGTCGTGGCCGACCGTCATGCGCAACGACGAACGCTGGGGTCACCACTCGGCGGCGATCGGTCCACACGAGAGCGTCACCGTCGACTGGCGCACGGAGTTCGACCAGGACGCGGTGAACGCGACGCCGGTCCTGGCCGACGGGACGCTGTACATCGGCGCGGGCGGCTCCGGCGACGACGACGGGTCGTTCCACGCGCTGAACCCCGTCACCGGCGAGACGAAGTGGTCGAAGGACACGACCGCGCCGGTTACCAGCGCGGCGGCGGTCGACCGCGGGTTCGTCTACGTCGGGACGACCAACGGCGTGTTCTACGCGCTGAACACCGACGACGGTTCGGTGTTCTGGGAGTGGGACCCTGGATCGACCGAGGACTACACGGCGCCCGCCGTCGTCGACCGGGGCGTCTACGTCGGGTCGACCAGCAGCCGCTTCTACAAGTTCGACGCCCTCGACGGCGGCCTGGAGTGGGACCAGAACACCTACGGCGCGATCACCGCCCCGCCAGTCTACGCCGACGGCACGGTCTACGCGACGAGCGCCGACCACGAACTGTACGCCGTCTCCGCCTCGGGGGGTCTCGAGTGGACGACCGACCTCGGCGCCAGCGCAAACGGCGTCGCCCACCGGGACCGGCGCCTGTTCGTCACCAGCGAGAACAACAGGATCACGCAGGTCAACGTCCGCGGTAGCACCGGCTGGGAGGTCTCCCGAGGGGATGCGTTCGCGGCGACGCCGGCCGTCACCGAGAACCGCGTGTTCGCCGGCACTCGCGGCGGGACGCTGTTCGCCTTCGATGTCAGCGACGGCCGGGAACTGTGGCGGGTCACCGAACCCAGCGGCGGCGTCACCGCCCCGCCGGTCGTCGCCGACGGCACCGTCTACGTCGGCGCCCGCGACGGCACTGTCTACGCCGTCACCGCCGACACCGGCGACCTGGAGTGGTCGTTCGCCACGAGCAACAACATCGAGGAGGCCGCACCCATCCTCGCCGGCGGTCGCGTCTACATCGGCAGCCAGGACGGCACACTCTACGCGCTCAGCGAGTAGCCCGACCGGTCGACGGCCACGTTCGGTCGCCGTGCCGTCCCGTTTTCGCCGGTCACCACACCGCCGACGCGAGCGTCGACCCCACCCAGACGGCCGCCAGCGCGCCGACCAGGTTGACCGCCGCGTTGCCCAGCGCTCGGCGGCGCTGGCCGGTTTCGAACAGCCGGACCGTCTCGAAGGCGAACGTCGAGAACGTCGTGAACGCGCCGCAGAACCCGGTCCCGAGCGCGAGCACCGCGGCGTCCCCGACCGGCGCCGCCAGGAGCGCCCCGAGCGCGAAGCTCCCCAGAACGTTCACCGCCAGCGTGTCGCCGGTACGGGCGTCGATGCGCTCGCCGAGGAGGTGTCGGGCGAGCGCGCCCGCGACGCCGCCGAGGCCGACGAGGACGACCGGGTTCACGACGCCCACCTCGCGAGCCAGCGGCCACAGAGGACGCCCGCCAGACCCACCGCGTAGTTCGCGGCGACGTTGGCGGCCGCCAGCGTCGGTCCGGCCGATCCCGCCAGAGCCGGTCCCGCCGATCCCGCCAGTTGCGTCGTCTCGACGGCGAACGTGCTGTAGGTCGTGAACGAAGAGAGGAACCCGGTGCCGACGACCAGCCGCGTCTCCGCGCTGAGGGCGTCGGCGAAGTGGCGCTCGTACAGGACGACCCCGAGCGCGAAGCTCCCGAGGCCGTTGGCGGCGAGCGTCCCCCACGGGAACGCGCCGGGGAGCGCGAGCGCCACCGCGTGCCGCAACGCCGCACCCGCGAATCCGCCCACGGCGATGAGGACGAGCGGTTCCAGACGGGTCAACGCGTGGTCGTCGGCCATTCGCCCCGACCGACTGTCGGCCGCTACTCGTGTGTTTCCATTCGACGCTCGCGGACCGCCGTTCGACCGACCGGGGATCGACGGCCGCGAAGTTGGCCGCCCGCTCCGTGGAAAACCTTCGCACGAGCGTTTATGACCGGAAACGGGACCAGAGCCGCCCATGGAGCCAAGAGCGCTCGCGGGAGACGAACGCGCCATCGAGGGACTGCCCATCAGACTCGTCATCGCCCTGGTCGTCGGGGTCGCCAGCCTGAGCGTGATGATGAACACGCTCGGCGGCATCCAGACGCTCGGCGTCACCGAACTCGACGTGAAACCGACGCCAGAGGTGATCGACGAGGCCAGCACCGACGTCACCGTCGAGGTCGTCGGCCCGCAGGGCGACCGCGTCGCCAACGCGACCGTCGTCGCCACCGGCGGAACGGCCACGCTCGGCTCCGTCACCACGGCGCGGACGGATACGAACGGGACCGCGACGCTGGCGCTGTCGCCGTCGCTCGGTCCGAATCAGGACGAGGGGACGATACAGTTCGACGTGAAGCCGCCCGCGGGCGGACAGTACGCCGACGAACGCGGGAACACCGAGGTGCTGGTCGTGGCGGGCGGATAGCCGTCGCGACTGCTCAGCGCCGGACGGCGTCGTCCCAGTCGATCCACTCCTGCTCCCAGCCGGTGCGACCCTCGGCGTTGCGGCGGGCGAACTCGCGGTCCTCGCGGCGGGTGCGGTTGCGCTCGACCGTGTCGGCCTGTTCGCCCTCGACCAGCATGGGCTGGAAGGCGACGCTGCCGAGTCGCTCGGCGACCTCGCCGTCCTCGACGACCGCGATGTGTTGCTCACCGGCGCCGTGGGGCATGACCAGTCGACCGCCCTCGGCGAGTTGGTCGACCAGCGCCGCAGGCGGGCTGACGGCCGCCGCCTCTAACAGGATGCGGTCGAACGGGGCGTACTCGGGGAGTCCGTCGGCGCCGTCGCGGCGGTCGACGAGTACGCCGCCGTAGCCCGCTTCGGCGAGGTTCCCTCTCGCCTCGATGACCAGCCGGCGCGTGATGTCGATCGCGTGGACGTGTTCGTCGTCAGCGAGCTCGGCCACGACGGCGGCGGTGTAGCCGACGCCGGCGCCGACGACGAGGGTAGAGTCACCCTCGCGCACGTCGAGCGCTTCGAGGAGTCTGGCGACGGTGCTCGGCGCGAGGACGCGGGTCCCCAGCCGCTCGAACGGTCGGTCGGCGTAGGCGCCCCGGTCCTCCGCGACGAACGCCTCGCGGGGCACCTCTCGCATCGCGACGGAGAGGGCCTCGCTCCGGAGACAGCCCTTGCTCTCGTGTTCCAGGCTGTCGACCATGTCGTCGCGCAACACCGCTGGGTCCATGCCGATCGGTCGGGTCTCGACAGTTATGAATCACGCGGACCGATTCGCCTCGTCCGGACGCTCGCACCCGGTGACGGCCTCGCGGACGGCTCGTCGTCGACGCGGCCGGCCGCGTCGAGGCGCTCGGTCAGCCGCTCGCGGCCGGTCGCGAAGTCACGCTACCACGCCGACCAGGCCGACGAGGACTCGTCGCGAGCGTACAGCCGTTTGATGTCCTTCGCGAAGGCGCCGTCGCCGTCGAAGTCGAGCTTGTCGTAGTCGTAACCGACGGCGTCGTCGCGGATGTGGATCCCCTCGATCGTGAACTCCTCGCCGCCGAGCTCGTCGGTCTCGCCGACGACAAACTCGTAGTCGCCGGGCACCTGGACGGTCATCGATTCCGTCTCGTCGTGGGTGCCGTCCTTGGGGTGCAGCGTCAGAGCGACGCTGACGTTACCGACCGCACGCGTCCAGATGGTCTCCACGTCCTCGGCGGTCGTCTCCTCGACGCGGCGCTCGCCGTCGAGTTCGAGGCTGGTGATCCGGGCGGTCACGATCGCCTCCTCGGTGTCGAGGAGGAACTCCTCGCCGACGGCGAGCTGTTCGCCCTCGGGCACGTCGGCGGTGGCGGTGAACGATTCGCCGTCCTGGGAGACCACCACGTCGCGCTCGTACTCGGTGGTCGATTCCAGTTGCTGTTTGTGGGTGTGGCCACACTCTGTACAGCGGATCGTGGCGTGGCCGCCGCCGGTCGTGAGCACCTCGTGCACGGTCTCCAGCGAGGGCGAACACGACGGGCAGGCGACGGCGACCCGCTCTGCGGACTCGGTCATACCCCGTCGTTGCCCCCCAGCGCGTAAAAGTCCGCTGAGTCGGCTCGCGAGCGCGCTCCCGGGGCCGGTCGCCTCGTCCGAGCCCGACGAAGGGGACGGATTCGACCTCGGTGAACTCGGTACGGAGCGAATATTCACGATGGTCCGCGTCGAACGAACGCGACATGGGAACAGAGTCGGGGGACTCGAGCGGCGAGTGGGGGACCGAACCCGGTGCGGGCGGACGGCTCCAGCGACGCCGCCTCGGCGTCTTCCTCGGCGTCACGTTCGCGGTGTCGTGGGCGACGGCGGGCGTCATCTACGCGCTGGGGGGTATCGGCGCCGGACCGACGCTGGCGCTGGGGATCCCGCTGTGGCTGGTCCTGCTGGCCGGTCCGTACATGTGGGGCCCCGCTGTCGGCCACGTCGCGACTCGGTGGCTCACCGACGAGGGGTTCGACCGCGGCGAGATGCTCCTGCGCGTTCGGACGCGCCCGCTCCCCTGGGTTCTTGGCTGGACCGGGCCGCTAGTGTTGATCCTCGCCGGTGCGGCCCTGTACTTCCTCGTCTTCCCGGGTCGGTTCGGCGGGATGGCGGCGGTCGCGGACCTGCTCGCGACGGTCGAGGCCCAGACCGGTCAGGAGATCCCCCTCTCGCCGTCGGCGTTCCTCGCGGTGCAGCTCGTCCAGGCGCTCGTGGCCGCACCGCTGTTGAACAGCGCCGCCACCTTCGGCGAGGAGTTCGGCTGGCGCGCCTACCTGTTACCGAAGCTCGAACCGCTGGGCTGGCGGCGGGCGCTGGTCGTCCACGGCGTCGTCTGGGGCGTCTGGCACTGGCCGGTCATCGCGATGGGGCACAACTACGGCCTGGACTACACCGGCGCGCCGTGGCTCGGGCTGCTCGCCATGACGGTCGCGACGGTTGGATTGGGGGTGTTCCTCGGGTGGATCACGCTCCGGAGCGCGAGCGTCTTCCCCGCGGTCGTCGGCCACGCGATGATAAACGGGAGCGCCGGGCTCGCGACGCTGTTCGCCACCGCGGTCCCCAACCTCGTAGTCGGCCCGACGCCCGTGGGCCTGATCGGTATCCTCCCGTGGTTCGCGGTCGCCGCCGTCCTGTTCGTCCGGACGGACTGGCTCTATCCCGGCGAGACGGGACGGGCGGAAACCGGGGCTGAGAGCGCCTGAGTGGCGTTACTCTGACGACGGCAGTTCGATCGCCTCACCGCCTCACGGGTCGCTACGTTCCTCCTTCGACGGACGGGAGGTCGACGACCTCCCCGTCGGCGTACACCGTCGGTCCGGTGAGTATCCCGTCTAAGTGGATCGGTGCGGTGGTGTCGCCGCCGATGCCGTGGTCGTCGCCGATGGCGATGTGGACGGTGCCGGCGGCCTTCTCGTCCAGCAGGACCGACCCGACGAGGTCCTCGACGGCGAGGTTCGAGCCGATACCCAGCTCCGCGAGGTTGTAGGCGTCGTCGCCCACCTCCTCGGCCGCGGCCTCCACGTCCGCGCGGACGGCGTCGTCAGAGATGTCGGTGACGTAGCCGTCTTCGACCTCGAATTCGAGCGTCTGGCCGTCGTCGAGCTTCCCGTGGGGCATCATCGTCCCGTCGACGACGAAGCGGCCGTTCGCGTCCGTGGGGCTGACGAATATCTCTCCGGCCGGGAGGTTCGACATCTGTCCGGGCTCGTGGACGATGCCGGTGTCGAGTTCCCACTCGCGGTCGCCGAGCTCGAAGGTGATGTCCGTGCCGAGTTCGGTCGTCACGCGAACTTGCTCGCAGCCGGCGACCTGGTCGAGCAGGCGCTCGGACTCGGCTGCGATCGACTCGTAGTCGGCGTCCAGCCCCATCAGGAAGACGCCGTCGGTGATCCCTGGGAGCGTCGCGACTCGGGCGCCGGCGTCGTTAGCGTCGGTCCGGGCCTGGGTGTGGCTCAGGCTCTTCGTGGTCGGTGCGAGTACCACGTCGGCGCCGGCCATCGCGGCCGCGACGGGTTCCGGCGGTTCCGCGCCGTGTTGGTCGCCTGGCGGGTAGCGGACGATCGCGGCGTCGTCGGTGATCTCACTCGCGACGCCGTACAGCGCCTCGCCGATCGCCTGGCGCTTCTCGTCGGTGATCACCGCACAGGACTCCTCGCTCCCGAGATCCATACACTGTCTGACCGCGGTCTCGGCCGGCGCTCGCAGGGACGAATCGTTCATGTTCGCCCCGAAGCGCGGCCGGCTGTTAGGTCTTGTCCTCGCGGGAACCGCCGACGGCGCGGCCGATCCGCGTCCGCGACCGATAGGTACAACGGCTGTTTGAGTCTCGCGAAGGGGTTTATATAGGGGGTGCGTAGCAGGGAGTGCCTTCCGAACCCACCCCTGCCCGCTGTCGGCCCTCCACTCGCTTCCGTCCCCGTCTTCGCCCGCGGCCGGCCTCTCCGGCCGCGATCTCGTTCTCTCTCAGTCCATCGTCTCCGTGTCGGCCGCGAGCCCGTTGAGGACGTACTCGGCGGTCGTCCGCGTCGTCGCCAGCGGCGTGTCGTGTACGTCGCAGATCCGCAACAGGGCGCTGATGTCCGGCTCGTGGGGCTGGGCGGTCAGCGGATCCCGGAGGAAGATGATCCCGTCGAGCCGGTCCTCGGCGACCTCGGCGGCGATCTGGGCGTCGCCGCCGATCGGTCCCGACTCCTTGCGTTCGACCGTCAGGCCGGTCGCCTCGGCGACCCGCTTGCCGGTGGTACCGGTCCCGATGAGGTCGAACGTCGAGAGCAGCGACTCGTAGGTCTCCGCGAGGTCGATCATCTCGGGCTTCTCGTCGTCGTGGGCGATCAGCGCCAGGCGCGTCATACCGACGGGTTCACGCCCCGGCGGGTTAGGCCTGTCCCGCCGCTGTTCGCACTGTCGGACGGGGCCGCGCAGTGGGTCGGCTCGCCTCCCGCCGCTCACTCGGCGTCGACAGTGACGTGGCCCCCGCCGTCGATGGTGACGTCGTGGCTCTCGACCGCGAACGTCAGCGAGTCGTCCTCGCCGTCGCCGTCGAGCAGGGCCGCGATCTCGGCGAGGTCGACGTACGACTCGGCGTCGTCTATCTCGTCCGGATCGGTGTCTGTCGCGTCCGCGACGGCCGCGCGCACGGCCTCGTCGACTGGTCGTGGACTGACCCACCCGTCGCTCTCGTCCTCGCCCTCCCCTGGGGCGAGTACGTACAGGTCCTCGCTGGCTGGCATACCCCGTACGACACCGGAGCGGTATATAGTACTACGACTGCGGTTTCACGCTCTGAAAGAACTGCCCCGTCCCGTCTACCGACTCGGAGCGACGACCCGGACGTCGAGGGAGGCGTTTTTCACGGCCCGGTCGGCGGACTCACCACTGTCCGGATCGGGACCGTACGAACTCGTCGGGGACGAACGGGTCACGGGCGGACGAACGACTTTCGAGAGAAATCGGGGAACGCCCCGATACACCGGTGTTGGAGGCGTCGTCCGGAAGTTGAATGTCAGAGGCACGGTCCGGTTGGCTCCCCCCAACACCGTTTGTACCATTCTCCACAGCTTCGATTAACTTTTCGGCCTGGTTGAACAAGGGCCTTTAAACCAGGGGCGGATACAGTCGGCGTGCCTGCGACCCCGGAAAGTGCCGGACTGCGAGCGAGTCCGCGACCGGACCCGGTCCGAACCGTGCCGCCGGGGCCGACCGGGGGTACAGCGGTCGCGAGGCGAAAGCCCACACGTTCACTCGATGCCTTCGCGCTGATAGGTGCCGTCGTAGCTATCGGCGTGGTTCGCCTCCGCGAGGACTAGCTGGGCGATCCGGGCGCCGGCTTCGAGTTCGACGGGGTGGTACACCTCCAGCAACCCCTCCCCACGGCCCTCGTAGCCGGCGTCCCAGACCGCGGTGTCGAGCATACAGGAGTTGCGCAGCAGCGACGACCGCGGGTAGAGGAAGCCGACGTGACCCTCCGGAATTCGGACGGTGTCGGCGTAGCCGACGACGTAGCCGCCGGCGTCCAGTCGGTAGACCTCGGTCCCGTCCTCCTCGTCGGGGTCGAGTTCGCGGCGGTCGCCGACGGTCTTGCCGTCGGTGCCGATCCGCCCGGGTTCGACCTGTTCGTAGACGCCGCCGAGGCGGAGGTCGACGCCGTTGGGCTGTACCTGCTCGTCGTCCACGTCGCCGAGGGCGTCGGCGACGAACCGCCCGCTCCTGAACATACCGGCCGTGGACACCTCGCGCGCATAGCCGTTTCGCTCCCGCCGTCGCCGCCCGCCCAGCCTCCGAGAGACGGACCCCGCGACTGCCGGGCCAGCGGTCCGTTCACCCAAGCCGAACGGCCGACGGCGACGTTAGTCGTGACAGTGAACGACGATGGTCGAAAACGCAAGACGGCGAAGGGGTGTCAACTGGCAACACTCGAAGCGACTCGCGGGTTTTATATCCGCTCGTGTGCCATTGTGGGACGTTATGGGACAGACACTCACCGAAAAGATCCTCGACGACCACCTCGTCGAGGGCGAACTTGAGCCCGGCGAGGAGATCGGGATCGAGATCGATCAGGTTCTCACACAGGACACCACGGGAACGCTCGTCTGGCTGCAGTTCGACGCGCTCGATCTGGACAACGTCCAGACCGAAGTCGCCGCGCAGTACTGCGACCACCAGACCTACCAGTTCGACTTCAAGAACACGGACGACCACCGCTTCCTGCGTTCGGCGGCGGGCAAGTTCGGCGCGCACTTCTCGCGCCCGGGCAACGGTATCTGCCACAACGTCCACAAGGAGAACTTCGCCGCGCCGGGCAAGACGATGCTCGGTTCGGACTCCCACACGCCGACGCCCGGCGGAATGGGCGAACTCGCCATCGGCGCCGGCGGCCTCGACGTCGCCGTCGCGATGGGCGGGGGCGCCTACTACATCGACATGCCCGAGGTCGTCAACGTTCGCCTGGAGGGTGAGCTCCCCGAGTGGGCCACCGCCAAGGACGTCATCCTCGAGCTGCTGCGACGCCTCTCCGTGAAGGGCGGCGTCGGCAAGATCTTCGAGTACACCGGCCCCGGCGTCGAGAGCCTCTCGGTGCCCGAGCGGACGACCATCACCAACATGGGCACCGAACTGGGCGCCACCTCCTCGATCTTCCCGACCGACGAGAAGACCGAGGAGTACCTCGACGCGGTCGGCCGCCCCGAGGACTACGAGGCGGTCGCGCCCGACGAGGACGCCGAGTACCACGACGAGATCGTGGTCGATCTGTCGGACCTCGAACCGCTCATCGCCGAGCCGTCGATGCCCGACAAGGTCGTCCCCGTCCGCGAGGTCGAGGGGACCGACGTCGACCAGGTGATGATCGGCTCCTGTACGAACGGCGCCTACGAGGACATCCTCCCGGCCGCGAAGATGCTGGAGGACCGGGAGATCAACAAGACGACCGAGATGATCGTCGCGCCCGGCTCCAAGCAGGCTTCGGAGATGCTGGCCCGCGAGGGCTGGACCGCGGAGATGATGGCCGCCGGCGTCAACTTCTCCGAGGCGACCTGCGGCGCGTGTATCGGCAACGGCCACGTGCCCGCTTCGGACTCGGTCTCGCTGCGCACCTTCAACCGCAACTTCGAGGGTCGCTCCGGTATCGAGGACGACTCCGTCTTCCTCTGTTCGCCGGAGGTCGCCACCGCCGCGGCGCTCAAAGGCGAGATCGTCGACCCGCGCGACCTGGCCGACGAGATGGGCGACCTGGAGGACCCCGGCTTCGAACTCGGCGACAACTACGTCGGCGTCAGCAGCTCCGACCTCATCACGCCCGACGAGGCCGTCGACGACGAGCTCATCAAGGGCCCGAACATCGGCGACGTGCCGCTGAAGGACCCGCTCCCGGCCGATCTCTCGGGCGACGTGCTGCTGAAGATGCCCGACAACATCACGACCGACCACATCAGCCCGGCCAACGCGGACGTGCTGATGTACCGGTCGAACATCCCGAAGCTCTCGGAGTTCACGCTCACCCGCGTGGACGAGACGTTCCCCGAGCGCGCGCTCGAGAACGACGGCGGGCTCCTGCTCGCCGGTGAGAACTACGGCCAGGGCTCCTCGCGCGAGCACGCGGCCCTGTGCCCGATGTACCTCGGCATCGACGCCGTCCTCGCCCAGAGCTTCGCCCGCATCCACAAGGCGAACCTCTTCAACTTCGGCATCGTCCCGCTGACGATCGACGAGGACACCTACGAGGAGATCGACCAGGGCGACTCCGTCGAGATCGTCGACGACGTCGCCGAAGCCGTCCGCTCCGGTCAGGAAGACATCACCATCCGGATCGACGACGACTGGGAGGCGACTGCCAACCTCGACGCCTCCGAGCGCGAGCGCGAGATCCTCGCCGACGGCGGCAAGCTCACCCACGTCAAACAGCAGTACGAGTCCGACGACGGCGCCGCGACCGCCGACGACTGATCGGCTCGACACACCTCGAATTTTTTCGCGTGCTATCCGATCAGCGGCTGTGCTACCGAGCCGGAGGTTCAAGTACGGTGGCGAGCAAGTGAGCGTATGAGCCAGGTCGCGAGGCGTATCGTCCGCGAACTCCACGACGAGCCCCATCTCGAAGGGCGACGGACGACCGTCCGGTTCATCAAGACGCAGGTCGAGGACCGCGGGCTCGACCCGCGGACGGTCGCGGACCGCCACGACCTCGACGTGGCGGACGTGTACAGGGCGCTCACGTATTATCACGACAACCGGGAGGAGATGCGAACGGTAGAGCGCGAGCGTGAGGCGGCCGTCGAGGACCACCGGAACCTGACGACGGACCCGGACGACGTTCGCGACTGATGGCGTATCGCCTGCTCGCCGACGAGAACGTCGAGAAGGCCGCGATCCGCTACCTCCGGAAGCTCGGCCACGACGTCGAGTGGGTCGGCGACGTACCGGAGCTGGGGCTGGGAGCAGCGGACGGCGATATCGCGGCCTACGCGGACGAGACGGATCGTCTCGTGCTGACTCAGGACGACGATTTCTTCACCACGATCGATCTCGACCGGGTTCCGGGCGTCCTCTTCCAGCGCGATCAGACGCTTTCGAGCAGCGAAGTCGGCGACGCCGTCCACGAGATGGCCAAGTATCTCGACCGATCGGACGTGACGCTGGAGTACGTGAGTCGGAACTGGCTCTGACGGTTCGGGCGTTCGGTCGGATACGGAAACGGAAAGAGAGTGGGTGGGGTGGGGAGGGTGGGGTGGCACCCGTTTCGGGTGCGTTCCGTGCTGGGTGTGTAGCCAATAAGAATTTTCCGGTCGCACCAGGGTCACGTGGTTTTTCGTGATCGATCGGTCGAGTCCCGGGTGGCTGCGTTCGCCCCGCAGTGCGACGTACCGACCGGGGGTTCGCCCGCCGGCAGTAGACATTTGTAGGCCCACCACCTATCCGGCGACAGTGACGACCGTCCCAGCGGACGAGGGATCGGGCTCGGACGTACACGTTCGGGAAGCCGAACGGGCCGACCTGCTCGCCGTCTTCCACATCGAACAGGAGGCGTTCCCACAGCCGTGGCCGTTCTCGGCGTTCGAGCGCTTCCTCGACGAGCCGGGCTTCCTGGTCGCGCAGGTTCGCGACGACGCCGACTCCCGCGAGACGGCGACGGTCGGCGACGACGGCCGCGTCGTCGGCTACGTCGTCGCCGACGTGGTCCCCAACCACGGCGAGTCGCTCGGACATATCAAGGACATCGCCGTCGCCGAGGCGTGTCGCAGCCAGGGGGTCGGCCGCCGGCTGCTCCAGCAGGCGCTGACCGTCCTCGCGACCGAGAACGTCGGCTCGGTGAAACTCGAAGTGCGGGAGTCCAACGAGACGGCCAAGCGGCTGTACCGCGGGTTCGGCTTCGAACACCACGGGACGCTGCCGCGGTACTACTCCAACGGCGAGGACGCCCTCGTCATGGTCCGGGAGTTCTGAGCGGCGGCGGCCGCCGGGCGGCTACTGCTCGTCGTCCCTGAGCGCTTCCGCGATCGCCTGCAGATCCGCTTTCCTGAAGCTGTCGCCGCCGGCTTCGCTCTCGCCGTCGAGCCCGTCGACGGCTTCGCGGATCGCCGCCCGCATCGCCGGCTTCGACGGGCGACCGTCGGTGTCCACGTCGGCGTCGACGGCGTCGCAGACGGCCGAGAGGGCTTCTTTGGTGAACGAACTCGACACCTCGCGCTCGAAGCGGCCGACCGAGACGCGGATCTCGTTGCGCAGCGCGTGGACCGTCGGTGACATGGTACGTCGGTCGTCGGGGTTCGCCCTGTACGTTGCGGTCGACGAGTCGGAACCGATGACGACGGACACGAGCGACCCGACAGCGAGTCGTTAGCGCCCTCGACCGCTCTCGTGACTGAGACCGTGAACGCGTGAAAGCGCTCGCCCACCGGCCGCTCAGTTCGGCCAGCCGGCGTCGAGGCCGAGCCGGGCGCGGACCGCTCGCGGTGCGACGGCGGCGATCGCGACCCCGACCAGAGCCAGCACCAGTCCGAGACCGAGAAAGAGGAGGCGCCAGTCGGGTTCGTCGACGGCCGCGGCAGTGGGCAGAAACGTCCCGCTCACGAGACAGGCGATACACCCGGTGCGCGCGATCGCCTCGTCCACGTCGCCGCGACCGGTCAGTCGCTGGCGGACCACGAGTCCGCTCGCGGCCACTGCGACGGCGTTCGTGGCACCGAGGCCGACGTACGCGGCGCGCCCGAGTCCCGTCGGGTCGACCGCGACGAGCGCCCAGCCCGCGAGCCCGACGAGCAGCGCCGCACAGGCCGTCGTCACGGCGGCTCCCCAGAACTGGATGCGGTCCGCGTTCATACGGGCGGCTTCGGCCGTCCGCCCAATCAAAGTGATGGTTCGATCACAGGAACGGGGGAGAAGGACGGTGAAACGGCGCGGGTAGTCCGCTCAGTCTGACGCTTCCGCAGCGGCGACAGGAGTGATCGCGATCTCGACTTCGATCCCCTCGACCTCCCAGGTCTTGCGGTGGCCGCCGGCGACCTCGCCGACCTCGGTCGCGCGCACCTCGTCGGCGATGAGATCGGCGTGTTCGGCGACGAGGTCGGCGACGCGGTCGTCGCGAACCTCGTACTCCAGCCGAATACTGGCCTCCATGTCCAGATCGAGTTCCTTGCGCATCTCCTGGACGCGGCGGACGACCTCGCGGGCGTACCCCTCGCTCTCGATACCCTCGGTGAGCGTCGTATCGACGTAGACGACGCCCTCGCTGTCGAGGGCGGCGAACTCGGCGCCGGCGACGCCGTCGGGCGTGTGGCGGACGAACTCCACCATCTCTTCGTCCAGATCCACGGACTCGTCGAGTGCGGCGGCGACGGCCGATTCGAGCGCCTCGACGGTCGGCTCGGCGACGCGGGCGTCGTTGAGCGCGCCCATGACGCGGCCGGCGTCGTCGCCGAACTCGGGGCCGAGGAGGCTCATGTCGGCCTCGGCGGAGTAGGTGAGTTCGCCCCACTCGCCGTCGGGACCCACCACTTCGATCCCGCGGGCGTTGAGCCGGTCGGCCAGGATGTCGGCGCGGAGTTCGACGGTGCCGGCCACGTCGGTGGCGTCGGCCTCGTCGCCCGCGTCGTCCACGTCGACGACGACACGTTTGACCGGCCAGCGCAGTTTCCGCTCGGCCTGCTGGCGGGCGTTCGAGCCCGCTTCCTCGACGGCGCGGACGACCTCGATGTCGCCCTCCAGCCCCACGTCGCGCCAGCGGTCTTCGGGCTCTGGCCAGTCGCACATGTGGACCGTCGGATGACCGGCGTCGCCGGTCAGCGAGCCGTACACTTCCTCGGCGACGAAGGGCGTGAACGGCGCGAACAGCGCGGCGACCTCTTCGAGGACGGTGTAGAGGGTGGCGTAGGCCGCCCGCTTGCTCGGCGAGTCCGCCTCGTCCCACATGCGCTCGCGGACGACCTGGATGTAAAAGCGGGACACGTCCTCGACGACGAAGTCGATCAGCGCGTTGACGGCGCGGTCGTTCTCGAAGTCCTCCATCGCGTCGGTCATCTCGGCCTCGACGGTCTGGAGCCGCGAGAGGACCCACTCGTCGACGAGTTCGAGGTCGTCCTCGACGTCCGCGAGGGCGACCGCGTCGGGGTCGAAGTCGTCGGCGCGCATGTACGGCAGCGGGAACCGGGCGACGTTCCAGAGGATGTTGAGCCGCCGTTGCATCTCCTGCGTCTCGTCCCAGGAGAAGTTCATGTCCTCGCCCTGGGCGGTCACGGAGAGGAGGAACAGCCGCATCGGGTCGACGCCGTACTCCTCGATGACCTCGTGGGGGTCGACGAGGATACCCTTCGATTTGGACATGCCGCGGCCGTCCGGCATGTTGGCGTAGCCGTGCATCAGGACCTGTTTGTACGGAATCTCGCCGGTCGCCGCGGTCGACATGCCCAGCTGGGACCAGAACCACCCGCGGGTCTGGTCGTGGGCCTCCATGATGAGGTCGGCGGGCCACAGCTCGTCGAAGCGGCTGTCGTCCTCGGGGTAGTTCAGCGTCCCCCACGTCGCGACCGAGGAGTCGAGCCACACGTCGAACACGTCGGGGACGCGCTCGTAGGTGACGCCGTCCTCGGTGATGGTGAGGTCGTCGACGGTGTCCTTGTGCAGGTCCACGTCATCGGGGTCGATCGCCTGGTCGACGCGGTCGGCCAGTTCCTCGCGGTCGCCGACGACGACGGCGTCGCTCATTTCGCCGCTCCACTCTTCCGGGATCCAGATCGGGATCGGGATGCCCCAGTAGCGCTGGCGGGAGACGTTCCAGTCCGGTGCGTCCTCGACGAAGTCGCGGAAGCGGTTGTCGCGCGCCCACTGGGGGTGCCACTCCGAGTCCTCGATGTTTTCGAGGAGTTCCTCTTTGATGTCGGTGACCGTGATGAACCACTGGTCGGTGACGATCTGGATGATCCCCGTGTCACAGCGCCAGCAGTGGCCGTAGCTGTGGGTGGTCGTCTCCTCGGCAAGCAGCGCACCGTTCGCGTCGAGGTCGTCGATGATCGCCCGGTCCGCGTCCTTGACGAACTCGCCGGCGTAGGCGCCGGCGGACTCGCCGTAGACGCCGTCGGCGCCGACGGGACAGAAGATGTCCAGCCCGAGTTCCGTGCCTCGGTCGAAGTCCTCTTCACCGTGGCCCGGTGCGGAGTGGACGAGACCGGTGCCGTCGCCCTCGGTGTCGACGTAGTCGCCGGTGTACACCTCCAGGGCGCCCTCGCTGTCGGGCGCCTCGGGGACCTCCTCCCGGAGCGGATGTTCGTAGCTCCACCCCACGAGATCCTCGCCGGTCAGCTCCTCGACGACCTCGTAGTCGTCGTAGCGACCGGTCGAGAGGACGGATTCGACTTTGGGTTTCGCGACGTAGAGCCGTTCGGTCTCCCCGTCGCGCTCGGCGTCGACGCCGACGTACTCGCCCTCGCCGTCGACCGCGACGAACGTGTTGGCGGGGATCGTCCACGGCGTCGTCGTCCAGATGACGAGGCTCCCCTCGCGGCCGCCGCTCGCGGGTCCTCCGTCCCCGCTCGCGCGTTCCGAGGCCTCCCCGTGGTCGGCCTCGCGCAGGTCGAACTTCACGTAGACCGACGGATCCTCGACGTCCTCGTACTCGACCTCGTTGTTGGCGATGGCGGTCTCACAGCGGGGACACTGGGAGATGGAACGCTGGCCCTGCTCGACGAGGCCGCGCTGATGGGCCTGCTCGAAGCCCCACCACGCCGCCTCCATGTACTCTGGCTCGACCGTCTTGTAGGGGTCGTCCCAGTCCATCCAGACGCCAAAGGACTGGAAGTCGCTCTGGAGCCCTTCCAGTTGCTCGTCGGCGTAGGCCTTGCACTCCTCGATGAAGGCGTCCTCGCCGAACGCCTCGATGTCTTTCTTGTTCTCGAAGTCCAGCCGTTCCTCGACGCGGGTCTCGATGGGCAGGCCGTGCATGTCGTAGCCCGGCCGGTCGGTCACGTCGTACCCCTGCATGCGGAGATAGCGGAGGTAACAGTCCTTCAGCGTCTTGTTCCAGGTAGTGCCCATGTGGGCCGACCCCGAGGTGTAGGGCGGGCCGTCGACGAAGAAGTAGTCCTCGCCGTCGGCGCGGTGCTCCACGGTCCGCTCGTAGGCGTCGACGGCGTCCCAGTAGTCGAACACCCGCTCTTCCACCGCGTCGGGGTCGTACTGGTCGGGCACGTCCCCGAACCGTTCCCGGTCCGAGTTCGTGCCGTCTCCGTCGGCGTCGTCCGTGCTCATACTGTGACGGACCCGCCCGACGCTCTTGGAAACTTCGATTACGCGACCGAGGACACCGTAGGATCGTCGGACGTCGATCCCGAGCGTATTTCACCGTCCTGGTCCATTCCCGGGACGTGCGTCTCGTCCAGATCACGATCCCGACGGGCAAGCGCGAGACCGTCACGCGGGCGCTCGACGACGAGGAGGTCGACTACATCGTCACGGACGAGACCAGCGGTCGGGAGTACGCCGCCGTCGCGTACGTCCCGCTACCCACCAACGCCGTCGAGCCGGTACTGGATACGCTCCGGGCCGCCGGTATCGACGAGAGCACGTACACGGTCGTCCTCGACGCGGAGACGGTCGTCTCCGACGACTTCGAGGCGCTGAAGGAGCGCTACGCCGAGGAGGAAAACGGCGACCGCATCGCCCGCGAGGAACTCGTCGCCGCCGCCGAGGACCTAGTGCTGTCGACGCCGATCTACCTGATGATGACGGTCGTCAGCGCCGTCATCGCGACGGCGGGACTGCTGCTCGACTCCCCCGCGGTCATCGTCGGGTCGATGGTGATCGCCCCGCTGATCGGCCCGGCGATGGCCGCCAGCGTCGGGACGGTGGTCGTCGACGACGACCTCTTCGCCACGGGGGTGAAACTGCAGGTCGTCGGCGTCCTCGTCTCGGTCGCCAGCGCCGCCGTCTTCGCCTGGATCGTCAAGACCGTCCACCTCATCCCACCGTTTACCGACGTGACGACGATCCCGCAGGTCCGCAGCCGGCTCTACCCCGACTTCCTCTCGCTAGTCGTCGCCCTCGGTGCGGGGATCGCGGGGTCGCTCTCGCTGACGGCGGGCGTCTCATCGGCGCTGGTCGGCGTGATGATCGCCGTCGCGCTGATCCCGCCGGCGGCGACGGTCGGCATCGGCATCGCGTGGATGAAGCCCGTCGTCTCGCTGGGGTCGGGCGTCCTCGTGCTGGTGAACCTCCTCTCGATCAACCTCGCCGCGCTGGTCGTGTTGCGCTACAGCGGCTACCGCCCGACCAACTGGTTCCAGCTGGAGGAGGCCCGCGGCGCGACGCTCCGCCGCGTCGGTATCCTCGCCGTCGCCATCGTAGCGCTATCGCTGTTCCTCGGCGGCGTCACCTACGACTCCTTTCAGGGCGCCACGACCGAGGAACGGATTCAGGAGGCGACCAACGCCGCGCTCAACGAGTCCGAGGTCTCCGCCGAGGTGCTCTCGATGGAGGTCAACCGCAGCGGCGGCCCGCTCTTTCGCCACCCCGTCGGGATCACCGCGACCGTCGGCGTCGAAGGCCCCGACTACCCACCGCTGGCCGAACGGATCGACCGGCACGTCGAACGGGCCATCGGCCGGGAGGTCGAGACGCAAGTCCGGTACGTCGTCACCGACTCCGCCTGACAGGCCGCTGTCACCGTCCGGCCGGTCGCTCTGACTCGTGAGCCACCGTCTGACGCGTGTCATTCGGTCGATTTCGATCCCTCAAAGGCGCGTTTGAGTTAACGTCGTCGCTATTTGATAGGGGGGCCATTGGACGAGTGCATGAACTCACGACTCACACTCGCCGGCGTGGCCGTCGTCGCGGCGCTGTTGGCGACGGCGGGCGTCGGCGCCGCGTTCGCGGCCGGCGGCTCGCCGGTCGCGGCTCAGCAGTCCGCGCAGGCGAACGGGAACGACACGATCACCGTCGGGGCCTCCGGGCAGGTCCAGGCCGAGGCCGACCGCGCGGTGGTCCGCGTCGGCGTCGTCGCGACGGGCGACGACATCGAGACCGTCCGGTCTGACCTGTCGACCAACGCCAGCTCGATGCGCTCGGCGCTTTCGGAGATCGGTATCGACGACGGTCAGATCCGGACGGCTCACTACGACATCTCGACGAACCGCCGCTACGGCGGCGCCGAGAGCGAGGAGCCGACCTACCGCGCGGTCCACGCCTTCGCCATCACCGTCGACGAGCCCGACACCGTCGGCCAGGTCGTCGACACCGCCGTGACCAACGGCGCCAACGAGGTCGACGGCATCGAGTTCACTCTCTCGGCCGACAGGCGCGAGGACCTGCGCCAGGAGGCCCTGGCCGAGGCGATGGAGTCCGCCCGCGGTGAGGCCAGCACCATCGCCGCCGCCGAGGACCTCTCGATCAGCGGCGTCGACCGCGTCTCGACCACCGAGTACGGCGCGCGACCCTACGCCGTCGAGACGGCCGCGATGGCCGCCGGTGGCGACGCGAGCACCTCGATCAACAGCGGTCCGGTCAGCGTCAGCGCCTCCGTCACCGTCGTCTACGAGAGCGACGGCTGACGCGACCGCCCCTCACCGATCCCCTCTGACACCCACCGCCCGACGCCCCTCCTCGGTCCCACGGCGTCGGGCACTCTCCCCACCCGCTGACGCTTCCGTTCTCCACCGTCGGGCACCGCGCCCGACGAGCCCGCGAGTCCGACCGGACTCGCGGACGCCACCGGTCCTCCCGGTGGCGTTCGTTCACCCCGAAGAAGTTGTATGGTCCACATACCCGTTCTTCGCTCCCTCGATTCGCTCAGTACAGACAAGATACATACCATTCTCTGAACACAGTCCCACTATGTATCGACGCCAGTTAGTCGCCAGCTTCGGGGCGTTGTTTCTCGGGACGCTCTCCGGGTGTAGTACTTTTCAGTCTGATGGCCCGACCAGCCATTTCGTTTTAACGCAAGTGTTGTCAATACAACTCCGACCGCTGACCGACCACCTGTGATACAGATCAAGGTGACAAACACCGGCAATAATCCGCATATCCTCACGATCACGAATGATTCATTTCCATTTGCAACGGCACAAGCGACAACATCTGGAAGTACTCTTGTTCTTAATGAAGAACTCCCCGGTACACGAGAAAATGGATGTTGGAACGGAACTCCCCAAGTATTACCAAGGATTGATGGCCAACAGTTCTCGCCCGGTGAATCCTTGACGGCCAAGTACGCGGTGTTGAACGCAGAGGACAACGAGGAGTGTTGGCCAGCAAAGACGTTCGATTTTATTGAATCCTACTATCTTGACCCAAAAGACCCAAACAGTACCGAGCAAGGAACACAATTTGAATGGGGTTTTGCAGTAGCCGTAAATGAAGACGGCTCCATTACAACTCAGGAGCGGGAGATAACAACCGAAAAATAAGCATACGCACTGAACAGGGCGTTCATCCGCGACAGTCCTGAAAACAGCTACTTGGCGAACTGTTCTATGGCACCTTCTCACGCCGATACCCGTGGTTGGCGGTCTGCGAACGCCGAGACCAGCGACGCGGTCCCGGTGTCGGGACCCGCCGTGAGTAGCTCCGCCGTCAGGACCCGTCGTAGGGCAGTTCCGGCTCGTGGTCGACCGCCTCGACCGCGGCGTCGAGGACGCCGTCGACGTTCTCGTCCTCGGTGACGCTCATGTAGAGGTCGGCCTCCACGTCCCGCGAGCGGTCGGCCTTGTTGCAGACGGTGAGGACGGGCACGTCGAAGCGCGCTTCGAGGTCGTCGCGAAGCGCCAACTGCGTGTCCAGGGGGTAGCCACACTCCCCGCTGGCGTCGACGAGTACCAGGACCCCGTCGGCGAGGTGTTCGAGCGCGCTCGCGGCCTGCGATTCCACGTCGTTGCGCTCCTCGGGCGCCCGGTCGAGCAGTCCCGGCGTGTCGACGATCTGGTAGCGGATGTGGCCGTCGTCGAAGTGGCCCACTCGGATCTCCGTCGTGGTGAACGGGTACGACGCGGTCTCGTTGCGGGCGTTCGTGACGGCGTTGACGAAGGTGGACTTGCCGACGTTGGGGTAGCCGGCGACGACGATGGTCGGCACGTCCGGGCGGATGTCGGGCAGGGTCTTCAGGTCGTCTCGGGCGGCGCCGACGGCGGCGAGGTCGTCCTCTACCTCCTCGACCACGTCGGCGATGCGAGCGAACGCCTGCTTGCGGATCTTCGTCGCGGTGTCGATGTCGCTGTTGGCGAGGCGTTCGGCGTACTCGCGGCGGATGTCGGCGGTCTTGCGGCTCGCCCAGCCGACCTCCGAGAGGTGCTGGCGGACGGCGTCGATGCCGCCGATGTCGGGGGCGTCGTCGCCGGTGGTGTTGGAGGCGATGACGGCGTCGGCGAGTTCGCGGTAGAACGGGTCGAGGTCGTCGAAGTCGGGCCAGCCGGTGACGACGTTCTCCAGGTTGTCGGACGCGATATTGGAAGCGGTCTGGAGCATCGACTGCTGGGCGTCGAGGCCGTCCTTGGCCCGCCCCGCGCGTGCGGCCCGCGAGAACGCCTTGTCCACCAGCTCCTCGGCGGTCGGCGTCGTCTGCAGGTCCTCGAACGGTTGGCTCATTGACCCCCGATACACGGCCGGCGCGTAAAAGGCCGTTTACTCGCCGACGCCCGTGTGAGTCCGCCACAGCCCGCGAGCGCGGCCGACGGCGCTCGCCGCTCGCCACTTGCCGCTCCGACCTGCGGACCCCAGCGGATCGCATATCAACGCCGGACCCCTATGTCATCCATGACCGACTGGAGCGCAGTCGTCTGGGGATTCGTCGCCGGTATCGTCGCGGGACTCGTAGCCTTTCTCGTCCCGGTGATCGGCCACATCGGCGCCGGGCTGATCGCCGGGTTCGTCGCCGGCTACCTCGCCGGTGGCGGCCTCGGCAGCGGCCTCTGGCACGGCCTGCTCGCCGGCGCCCTGGGCGGACTGGTGCTCGTCCTCGTCACCGCCCCCATCGCCGGCCTGCTCGGCGGCGTCCTCGGCGGCCCAATCGGCGGCCTGTTCGGCGGGCTCAGCGTGGTCGTCGCGGGTCTCGTCATCGCGTTCGTCTTCGCCCTCGACAGCGCCGTCGGCGGCGCGATCGGCGCGGTCCTCGCCGACTGAGACCGAGTCCCGGAAGTCACGTTTTTGCCGCTGCCGACCCGAGGGCCGACATGGCCGAGATCGACGCCGGCGAGGTCCTGCCGAACGAGCACGTCCAGAGCATGGCCGCCGCCGGCCGCGTCACCCAGATGCACCGCGGGCACAAGTACGCCGACGAGGGCGACACCTTCGAGATCGACGGAACCACTTTCGAGGTGACCGACGTGACTCACCGCACGCTGGGCGATCTGACCGACGAGGACGCCCAGCGCGAGGGATCGGAGGATATCGAGGCGTATCGGGAGCGGCTGAACAGGGTACACGACGAGTTCGAGTGGGACGACGACAGCGAGGTCGTCCGCCACCGGTTCGAGTCGCGGGAGTAAGAGTTAGCGTCGGACCCCTCCCGAGAAGCGGGTACGGAACCGTCGTGAGGACCGCGACGACCGTGGGATCTGCCACCGCGAACCGCGTGAAAGCCCTCGCCCGTTTCTCCCGAGTGGCCAGCCTGTGCGGGCGGGAGTGCAGACGGTCGGGGCTTTCACGCTGTTCGCGGTCCCGATCGAGCCTGCGGTCGCAGTGGAGACAGTAGATGCGGTCGCGGTGGGTGGCGGTCCACTGTGCGGGCGACTGCTCGGTGAACGACGCCGTTCACTCGATCCTACCGCCGCTCGGACAACTCCTCGCGCAGGTCTTCGAGATCCATGTCCTTCATGGCGAGCAGGACGAGCAGGTGGTAGACGATGTCGGCCGATTCGTGAGCGATCTCCTCGCGGTCGTCGTCCTTGGCGGCCAGCAGCAACTCCGTGGTCTCCTCGCCGAGCTTCTCCAGCACGGCGTTCTCGCCTTTCTCGTGGGTGAACAGCGAGGCGGTGTAGGAGTCGTCGGGCAGTTCGGCCTTCCGGTCCTCGATGACGGCGAACACCTCGTCGAGCACGTCGTCGGTCATTACCCGGGCTGTCGATGCGCTCCGGTAAGTCCCCTCGGGTTCGCGCTCGGAGCCGCGACGATGGTCCCGCTCGCTGGCGACCGCTCCGGCAGCTCGCTCACCGCCGGTCGCGCTCGGCGAGCCGGATCCGGCGTTCTTCGAAGGCTTCGTCGTCGATCTCGCCGCGGGCGTAGCGCCGTTCGAGGGTCGTCATCGGGTCGACGCCCTCGGTCGCGTCGGCCGGTGCCGTCCCGACCGCCCCGTCGACTCGCGTCGCGAGCAGGTACAGGGCGACGGCGAACAGCGCGACCGAGAGGGCGACCCACAGCAGCCCCCAGGGGAGCCCGAATCCCATCCAGCCGCCCCCGCCCGCGGCGCCCATCGACCCCCCGCCCGATCCGTGGTGTGGTCCGTGCTGGAGCAGGTGTGTCGTATCGATCATGGTTCGACCCCTCGTGTGAACCAAGCCGCTCCAGCGATAAACCGCCGGCTGGGATTGTCACGACCTGAGAACGGCTCCGCGCTCGCGGCTCACTTCGTTCGCCGCTCGCTCGCCCGAGGTCGCTCCCTGCGTCTGCTCACGGGCGACTTCGCCGCCCGTTCGCATGGTATGAGGGACCGTCGGTCCCTCACTAGTCGACCTCGCCCTCGAAAAACGCCAGGTCGTGAATCCGCGCGTCGTCGGTCAGTTCGGGGTGGAACGAGGTCGCGACGACGGGGCCGTCCCGGACCGCGACGGCGCGGCCGTCCCACTCGGCCAGCACCTCCACGTCCCCCACCGAATCGATGACGGGCGCGCGGATGAACACCGCCGGGAACGGCTCGTCGAGGCCGGTCACGTCCAGTGGCGCTTCGAAGCTGTCGGCCTGGCGGCCGAAGGCGTTGCGCTCGACGGTCACGTCGACCAGTCCCAGCGAGTCGACGCGGTCGTCGTTGGGGTCCGCGGCGGCGACGATGAGGCCGGCACAGGTCGCCAGCACGGGCTTGCCGTCGGCGACGTGGGCCTCGATCTCGGGGGCGATGCCCTCGCGGTGGAGGTGTCGGGAGATGGCCGTCGACTCGCCGCCCGGGAGGAGGAGGATGTCACAGTCGGGGACGACGCCGGACTGGCGGATCTCGACGACGTCGGCCTCGACGCCGTGGCTGGCGGCGGCTCGTCGGATGGCGTCGGCGTGTTCGCTCACGTCGCCCTGAACGGCAACGACGCCCGCCCTGGTGGTCATACTACCCCTATCGAACGTGCGGCGAAAAAGCTCTCGCTCTCCGCAGGCGTTGCCTGGCGGCGATTCGGCCGGGACGAGCGCGCCCGGTTCAGTCGTCGGCCGACTCCTCGGCTGTCGGTTCCTCGTCGGCGTCTTCGCCCGGCGGCGCGGAGTAGAGCATCCCGCGGCTGGTGCTGACTCGTGTCATTGCCGCTCACTCCCGGATTCGAAGCAATAACCCTACCCCTCAATGACGTATGATGTATTAAACCAAATCTAGGTAATATAAGGGCGGTTGCCGACGGAGAGGGGATCCGGACGCGAGCGGGCGGTGGTCGGCGGGTGCCAAACTGTTAGGGGCGACGGGGCCGACAGTCGACCCATGTCAGAGAGCCGGGACCCGGTCGAGGCGCGCTCCGACGGCGAGCGCGACCTCTACGAGGTGGCGACGTGGGAGCCGCGGTCGGTGCTGGACAAACTGTCGGTGTTCGCGTACACGACCGGGGTGTCGGCACTGCGGCTGTTCGTCGTGGTGCTGGCGCTGGTCATCCTCGGGGCGCAGGTGATCCTCGGCGGGCTCGGAACGGTCACGAACCCGTTCGTCGGCACCTTCACCGTGCTGTCGGCGGTGCCGGCGCTGGGGCTGGCGGCGTACGTCTGGTACGCCGACGTGACGAGTTCCGAGCCGCTGGAGTTGCTCGTCGGCACGTTCCTGCTGGGCGTGCTGTTCGCCGGGTTCGCCGGTGTCGTGAACACCCTCGTCAGCGTCTCGCTGGAGAGTCTGGGACTGCTGTTCTGGGGGACCCAGATCCTCTATTTCTTCCTGATCGTCGGGCCGGTCGAGGAGACGGTGAAGCTGCTGGCGGTCAGGCTGTACGCCTACCGGACGTCGGAGTTCGACGCGGTCGTCGACGGCGCGGTCTACGGCGCGATGGCCGGGCTGGGCTTCGCGACCATCGAGAACGCCATCTACATCGTCGGCCAGACGGAGGGCATCGCGGACACGTTCAACCTCGTCGTCACCGGCAGCGGTATCACGGCCGTCCGCGCGCTGGCGGGGCCGGGTCACGTCATCTACTCCGCGTTCGCCGGCTACTACCTCGGCCTGGCGAAGTTCAACCGCGACCGCGCGGGCCCCATCGTCGTCAAGGGACTGCTGATCGCCACGCTCGTCCACGCGACGTACAACACGCTGTCGAGCTTCCTTCCGGGCGTCATCGCCGGCGTCACGGGGATCCCGTGGTTCGTCGCCTTCTTCGGGTTCATCATCGTCTACGACGGGATCTTCGGCCTCCTGCTGATCCGGAAGATCTCCCGGTATCGGCAGGCCTACCACGAAGCCACCGACGAGGCGCCCGACGGCGAACGCGCCGACATGACCGAGTTCGACGGCTGAGCGGTCGCCGTCCCCGCTCCGCACCGGGACTACCGATACTCGCCGAGCGCTTCTCGCACCGCGGCCACGTCCGCGCCGGCCTCGGCGTCGCGGTCGGCCATCCCGAGCATCCGCTCGACGTACTTGGCGAACACGTCCACCTCGACGTGGACGGGATCGCCCGGTTCCTTCGCCGAGAGCGTCGTCTCGTGGTAGGTCGTCGGGATGATCGCCACCGAGAACGTCCCGCCGGCGTCGTCGAGGGCGGCGACGGTCAGGCTGATCCCGTCGAGGGCGACCGACCCCTTCTCGACGACGTACTGTTCGAGTCCGGGCGGGAGATCGAAGGTGTACGCCCAGTCCTCGCCCACTCGTTCGATGTCGACGATCTCCGTCGTGCCGTCGACGTGACCCTGGACGACGTGGCCGTCGAAGCGCTCGTCGGCCGCCAGCGCTCGCTCCAGGTTGACCGCTTGCCCCTCGGTCGCCGAGTCGAAAGTCGTCCGCTCCAGGGTCTCGGCGGCCAGGAAGACCGAGAACCACTCGCCGTCGGCGTGGTCCTCGACAGTGAGGCAGGCGCCGTCGACGCTGATGCTCTGGCCGCCCGTCAGGTCCTCGAAGCCCGTCGCGATCCGGAGCCGACGACCGGCGTCGCTGTCCTCGATATCGACGATCTCGCCCGTCTCCTCGACGATCCCGGTGAACATACCCGACGCTTAGGCCGATCGTCGCAAAAGGGTTATCGTTCCCGGATGTGAA
Organism: Halosimplex carlsbadense 2-9-1; assembly: GCF_000337455.1. Lineage (GTDB taxonomy): Archaea > Halobacteriota > Halobacteria > Halobacteriales > Haloarculaceae > Halosimplex > Halosimplex carlsbadense. The sequence continues at coordinate 43,440 of NZ_AOIU01000018.1, forward strand.
ATGGGACCGTCACCGGATCTGCGTCGGGCGCACGGAGCGCGGGGCTTTTGCCGGTCGGGGCGGTACCGGGGTGCATGGCGCGGAGTATTCTCGGGATGGTCGGGCTGGGGACGACGCTGGTGTTCGCGATCCCGGTCGCGTTGCTGGGGCTGGAGTTCCTGCTGGCGCGGGGTCAGCCGACCGTCGGCGCCGGCCTGCTGGTCGCGGCGGGGCTGATGATCGCCATCGAGGAGCACGTCACGACGCCTGACGACCTGGCCGGCAAGGCGCTCGACAAGACGGTCGGCACGGTCGTGAAGTCGCCCGACGACGAGGAGGAGTGACCCGTTGGAGATCCAAGAGTTAAAATCGTGAGGGGGCGACACGGCGGACATGAGTCGTTCCGATTCCGAGTCCGACGCCGCCGGGTCAGGTGACACGGGGGAGTCCCCTGGGCCCGAGACCGGCGCCGACGGCGACTCGGTCGACCCCGCCCGCGAGCCCGCAGCGACCGACCGCGACCCCCCGGACCCCGCCGACTCGACCGGTCGATTCGACGGCATCGACCGGACGACCCGCTGGGTTCTCGCCGTCGTCGCCGGCGGCCTGCTCGCTCGCCTCGCCCTCCTCGGTGCGCGCGTCGCCCACTACGACGAGGGCCGCGTCGCCTGGTGGTCGAACTACTTCCTCGAGACCGGCCAGTTCGAGTACCGCTACATCATCCACGGGCCGCTCGTCCAGCACGTCAACAAGTTCCTCTTCGACGCGCTCGGCGCCAACGACTTCACGATGCGGCTGTTCGTGGCGCTGGTCGGTGCGTTCCTCCCACTGGCGGCGCTGCTCTTCCGTGAGCACCTCGACGGCGACGAGATCGTCGGGACCGCGTTCTTCCTCGCCTTCAGTCCGCTCCTGCTGTACTACTCTCGCTTTTTCCGGAGCACGCTGATCGCCGCGGCGTTCGCGTTCGTCGCCTTCGGCCTGCTCGTGCGCGCCTACGACGAGCGGTCGGTGTGGTACGTCTACGGGTCGGTCGCCTTCATCGCGCTGGCGTTCACCGCCAAGGAGAACGCCGCGGTGTACCTGCTCGTGTGGGTCGGCGCGAGCGCCCTGTTGCTCGACCAGGCGCTGTTCCGGACCGGCGGCGACCGCTCGGGCTTCGACTGGGCGCGCGAGCGCCTCGACGCCCGCACCCGGTCGCTCGGTGACTACGTCGCCGACTTCCTCTGGCACGGCGCGGTCGCGGTCGTCCTCTTCCTGGCGGTCACGCTGTACTTCTACGCCCCGCGGTCGCCCGACGCGGCCGCGGTGGGCTTCTGGCAGGCGGTCACCAACCCGACGCTGTTCCCCGACCTGTTCGACCGGACGCTCGACGACGTGGTCGAGGGGTACAGCTACTGGTTCGGCGGGACGACCGACGCCGGCTGTCGGCAGGACAACATCATCGACGCCTACCTCTGTTTCCTCGGCCAGGAGGTCCACGCGATCGCCCAGTCGGCGCTCGCGCTGACGATGATGGCGGTCGTCGGCTTCCTCGCCGAGCGGTGGGGCCGCGTCCGCTCCCGGGCCGTCGTCCTCTTCTGTGCCTACTGGGGCTTCGTCTCCATCATCGGCTACCCGCTCGGGACCGACATCGCCAACGCGTGGATCGCCGTCAACGCGCTCGTCCCGCTGGCGATCCCCGCCGGCGTCGGCATCGCGCTGGTCGTCGACCGCGCCCGCGACTCGGTCCACACCGGTTCGGTCAGGTTCGGCGTCACCGCGTTCGCCCTCCTGCTGATCGCCGGCTACATGGCCGGTTCGGCGGGCTGGTACGTCTACATGAACGACACCACCGAGGACAACGAACTCGTCCAGTACGCCCAGCCGGCGGACGACTTCCGCCCCTCGATGGCCGTGCTGCAGGACCACGCGGCCGACCACGAGGGAGTCGACGTGTTGTTCGTCGGGAGCAGCTACGTCCGCGACAGCCCGCGGGACGGCGGGATCGAACCGCTCTGTTCCAGCATCAGCGAGACGCTCCCGCTGCAGTGGTACGTCGACGCCTACGGCGCCGAGGGCGACTGCATCCAGGACGAGGAGACCGCAGTCCAGCAACTCCAGAACGGCGAGGTCGACCCGCTGGTCGTCATCGCGCCGAACTCCCTGGAGGGTGACCTGGCGCCCGCGATGGACGGGTACGACTCCGATGTCTACCGCCTGCGCCACTACGGCAGCGAGACCGTCTTCTTCAGCGACCGCACGCCCGACCGACCGAACGGCAACGCCGCCCTCGAACCGCGTGCGCTCGCCGTCGGCGACTGAGCGGTCGCGAACTCACGTTTCGCCGCGCCGTCGCAGTCCGAACCCCCACCGCACTCCTCGCCCCCCTATCGCAACCCGCGCTCGCGTTCCCACCCTCGAATCAGCGCCGCCAGCGTCTCGTTGACGGGCACTGCCGCGTCGGCGCGGTCGACGACTGCGCCGCTGATCGCGTCGATCTCCGTCCGCTCGCCGGCCTCGACGTCCTGTAGCATCGACGACCGATTGGCGCTCGTCGCCGTCGCCACCCGTTCGACCGCGCCGACGGCCGCGTCGTCGGACAGCTCGATCCCCCGCTCGCGGGCGACTCGCGCGACTTCCGCCGCCGCGCGGCGCGCCGGTTCGCCCGCCGCCCCGTCGACCAGCGCGCCGTTCTCGACGCGTGCCAGCGCGGTCACGGCGTTGATCCCCGCGTTGACCGCCAGCTTCTCCCAGCACCGTCGCGGCATATCCGCGGCGACGGTCGTCTCGATATCCGCGGCGCGCAGGGCCGCGCCGACCGACTCGGCGACCGCCGACTCCCCGCCGTCGGGCGGCCCGAGCGCCACGTCGCCGCGACCGGTACAGTCGACGGTCCCCGGTTCGGTCAGCCGCGCGCCGTACGTGGAGGTGCCCGCGAGTACCTCCGCGTCGAGCGCGCTCGCCAGCGTCCGCTCGTTGTCCAGGCCGTTCTGGACCGAGAGGACCGCGTCCGGGTCCGCCGCGTCGAGCGCCGCGGCCGCGGCCGGTGTGTCGAAGGCCTTGACGGCGACGAGTGCGAGGTCGAACCGCTCGGCGGGCACCGCAGTCGTCGCCGCCGGCTCGACGTGCGCCGTGTACTCACCGGTGACTCGGAGCCCCTCGGCGCGGACCCGTTCGACGTGCGGGTCGCGTCCGACCAGCGTCACGTCGTGGGCGCGCGCGAGCAGCCCGCCGAGGAGGCTCCCGAGGCTGCCGGCGCCGAAGACGAGGACGCGCACGCCCGGCTCAGTCCTCGGTCCAGTAGTAGATGCTCTCGCGCTCGGCGCCGCAGGCCGGGCAGGTCTCGGGGATCGCCTCGATGTCGCCCATCTCGCCGCAGTCCCAGCAGCGCCACATCAGCTCTGCCTCGCCGCTGTCGGCGGTCGTCGCGAGGTGCTGGCCCATCCCGGCGATCCCGTCCTCGGTCGTCACGTAGAAGCCGTGTTCGTCGAACCCGCGGACGGTCCCCAGTCGGTTCCCCTCGTCGTCGAAGACCGCCTGGCCGAAACCCAGGTCGGTCTCCTCGTCTACGTCGCTCATACGTGAACCGACGCCCGACCGGCGCATAAATGTGGGTGTCGACAGCGACCCGCTCCTGTCCCGAACGCCGCCCTCACCGTCCGGAGTGTGGGTCGAACAGCTCGTCGAACACCTTCCGCTGGGCGGCGCGGAGGTGCTGGTGGTAGGTGGGGCGAGAGATGTCCATCGAGCCGGCCAGGTCGTCGCCGTCCACGTCGCGGGGCCACTCGAAGAAGCCGCCGAGGTAGGCGGTGCGGATGGCGGTCTCCTGGCGGTCGGTGAACCGGTCGGTGACGGCCTCGCGGAACTCCTGGCGGGTCCGGACGGGGCGCTCGTGCTCGTGGTACCCCACCAGATCGGTGCCGCGGTAGCGGTCGGAGACGAGTTCGAACACCTCCCGCGCTTCGGCCTCGTAGGGGAGTTCGATCGTGTAGCGGACGAGCCCGTCCTCGGCGACGACCGACCGGGTGACCGCGCCGTGGTCGGCCAGCAACTCGACCAGCGAGTCGTCGACGACCGCCTCGAACAGCACGTCGCCGTCGTGGTCGGCGATGACGCTCGACGCCTCGACGCCGTCGGCGCCCGCGAGCGTGGCCTCGATGTCCTCGGCGTCGGCGCCGCTGGCGGTGACGTACAGCCGGATACTCCCGTCGGCCTCGTGGACCGAGCCCGTGAGTTCGTAGGTCGCCTCGGTCTGTGCGGAGAGGCGGTTGAACAGGAGGTCGGCGTCACGGACGGTGAACTCCAGTTCGACGACCCGGTCCGTCGAGAGGATCCGCCCGCTCTCGATGGCGTTGACGGCGTTTGCGACGGCTCGCCCGAGCGCGTCGATGACGACCTGCTCGCGGTCGGCGACGGCGTCGAGTGCGGGCGCGTAGACGCAGAGGACGCCGTAACTGGCGTCCTTGTAGGTGAGCGGGACGGCGATCATCGACCCGAGGCCGGCCTCGTGGGCGGCCGCGTGGACGCTGCCCTCGGGCGCGTCGGCGAGGTCGCCCACGATGTGGATGGTCTCGTCGTCGAGCGCGAGCGCGGCGGGGTCGGCTGCGTCGCGAGCGGCCGAGCGGTCCAGCGACAGGTCCGCGACGGCGTCGGCGAGGTCGGGTACGTCGCCAGCCCAGGCGGTGGCCTCGATACGCTCGGCGGCCAGGTCGGGCTGGCCGATCCAGGCGAACGCGTATGGGTCGGTCACGACGAGCTGCTCGACGACACCGGCTTCGAGCTCCGCCCGGGTCCCGGCCTGGACGAGCACCTCGACGGTGTTCTGGATGAGGCCGTTGATCCGGTCGACGAGCGTGTCGACCCGCTGGCGGGCCTCGCGGACCTCCTGTTCGCGCTTGGCGCGGTTGGCGGCGGCGGCGGCGCTGGTCGCCAGCAGCTGCACGGCCTGCCGGTCCGTGTTCGAGAAGGCGTCGACCGTCTCGGCGCCGATGCTGATGGTGCCGTGGACGCCCATCGGGATGTGCAGCGCCGAGCGGACGATGTCGTGGGGGTAGTCGTCGTCGAGAGTCGCGGTGTCGGAGACGACGACCATCTCGCCGTCGACGAACGCGCGGCCGGGCCCGCCCTCGTCCACGTCGTAGGTCGGGGTCAGGACGCCCCGGTCGGCGACCGCGTCGGTCGTCCCCGCGGGTTCGAGCCGGTCGGTCTCCCGGTCGAACAGGCGGACGGTGTTCAGCTCGAACCCGAGCACGTCCCGGATCGCCTGGGCGGCCATCTCGGCGACCTCCTCCCGGTCGCGGGCCTGCATGAGCGACCGCGAGGAGGTGACCAGCTCCGAGAGCATCTCCCGATGGGCCTTCTGCTCGGTCACGTCGCGGACGACGCCGACGACGCCGCGGGCCGCGCCCTCGTCGCCGGTCAGGGCCGTCAGGCTGTCCTCGCAGGGCACCGGCGGGCCGCGCTCGCGCTGGACGACCGACTCGACGGTCCGCTCGGTCGCCTCGCCCGCGAGCAGTGCGTCGACGGCCGCTCCCGTCGCGTCGTCGTCCTTGACGACCGAGACGTGTTCGCCGACGAGGTCGTCGGCGTCGTAGCCGGTGATCCGACACATCCCGGGGTTGACGAACGTGAACCGGCCCTCGTCGTCGAGCGCGTAGACGCCGTCGTCGACCGAGCGGACGATGGTCTCGTAGCGGCCCAGGTCCCGCTCGCGGTCGCGCCGTTCGAGCTCGTAGCTGACCCACTCGATGAGCAGTTCGATGAACGTCTCCTCGGCGTCGGTAAAGGGCGCGTCGCGGGCGTCGGTGGCGCCGAAACAGAGGGTCCCGTACAGCTCGCCGCCGACCAGCAGTTTCCCGCCGAGGTAACACTCGACGTCGTGGTGCTCGTAGGCCGGGTCGTCGTCCCACCCCTCCGCGGCGGCGTGTTCGAGCGCGAGCAGCCCGTCGGTATCGACGGTCCGCCGGCAGTAGCTCTCCGCGACGGGCTGGGTGGTCCCGGGCTCGACGTCCGCCTGCCCGTGGGCGGCGACGACCGTCTGGGTGTCGCCGTCGATCCTGGTCATGTACCCCAGCGGCAGGTCGAGTCGCTCGCAGCCGACCGCCAGCGCCCGCTCCAGCTTCTCGTCGAACGACCGGTCCCGCGAGGAGGCCAGCCGCTGGAGGTCCCGCAGCGCCCGCTCGTTGCGCTCCAGCTCCGCTTTCGTCCGCTTCTGCTCGGTCACGTCGCTGACGTACACCGACAACCCGTCCGTGGCGGGGAAGACCGACACGTCCAGCCAGCGGTCCTCCGGCTCGTATCGCGCCTCGAACGTCCGGACCTCCTGGGTCGCGAGCGCCTCGCGGTACTTCCGCTCGAAGACGCTCCCCTCGATCTCCGGGAGCGCCTCCCAGACGATCTCGCCCACGGCGGCGTCGGCCGGCTCGCCCAGCGCCTCGGCCGCCGGGCCGTTCAGATAGGTGATCCGCCAGTCGTCGTCGATCCCCATGACCGCGGCGTCGACGCGTTCGAGGACCCGCTCGGCGTTCGCTCCGGGCGGCGTCGCCCGGAGCGAGTCCGCGCCGTCGCCGCTCCGCTCCGTCGCCGCTCGTTCCCCGCTCCCGTCCGCCGCCGTGGGACCGCCCGCGAGCCCGTCCGCTCCGTCCGCCAGTAGCCGCTCGATCCGCCGCGCCAGGACGGTCCCGTCGCCGTCGCCCGCGCGCACGAAGTCGGCGACACCGGCGTCGAAGGCCGCGCCCGGCCCGAGACGCCCGTCGCCGACGAGTACGACCGGGGTCCCGTCCGGACCGCCCGCCCGTTCCACGAGGGTCGCGAGCCCGTCGGCCGTCGCCGGACCGACCCAGACGACGCAGTCGGCGCCGTCCGGGTCGACCGCGGTCGGGTCCGCCGCGGTCGTCGTGTCGACGGTCGGCCCCTCGACCGCCGCGAGGTCGTCGGCGACCGCCCGGGCGGCGCTGTCCGGCCGACCGACTACCAGAACCTCGTCACGTGCAGCCATTGGAGCGGTCTTTCGTTCGAAACGGCTTAAACCCAAGTGTCGGGGAAGTGGACGTGATCCGTTGTCGAGCGCGGGTACGACCGCTGGGACGGATCATCCGGTGAAAAACGTGGTCGCATGCGCCGTCCGGGAATTGAACCACGCCGAGACGGTCCTGCTCGGTCGCTTCGCTCCCTGTGCGGGCTGCGACTCGTCTACTTCAACTCCCGTGACCGCAGACGCCCGGAGCAGTGGGCGGCGCGATGAAACGCGCCGCTCGCCGTTCGCTCCGGGAAAACTGCGCCGTCCGGGAATTGAACCCGGGCTATTAGCTTGGGAAGCTAATGTCCTACCACTGGACCAACGGCGCTCACGTCGTTCGCCCCGCGGCTCGCAGTCCGGGGGACTGCTCACCAACGGCGCTCCCTTCGCCCGAAAGTGGCAGTCCCGATCACTTGAACGTAGCGCTTCGGTCGAGTGGACGGACGGTCACCGATCCGCGCCGACACGAGGGTATTAGTCGCACTCGTACAAACAATTGGTATGGCTACGACAGAGGAACTCGTTCGAGCGACGAACCAGCTCGACATGTCCCTCTCGACCGAAGAGCTCGACGCGCATCGCGAACACATCACCGACTTCATCGCGGCGCAGTACGAGGCTGCCGGCGCCGACCGCGTGGTGATGGGCCTCTCCGGCGGGATCGACAGCACGCTCACCTCGCATCTGGCCGTCGAGGCCGTGGGCGCCGAGAACGTCCACGCGCTGGTGATGCCCAGCGAGGTCAACCGCGAGTCGAACATGAGCGACGCCGAGCGAGTGGCGAGCGAACTGCTCGACGTGGAGTACGACGTGGTGGAGATCACGCCCATCGCCGACGCCTTCCTCGACGCCTTCCCCGACGCCGACGAGGACCGGATGGCGACCGGCAATCTCTACGTCCGTATTCGGGCGGTGCTGAACTACCTCGTGGCTAACACCGAGGGCGGGCTGGTGGTCGGGACGGGCAACCGGACGGAGGCGCTGGTGGGCTACTTCACGAAGTACGGCGACGGCGCCGTGGACTGTCACCCGATCGCGAACCTCTACAAACAGCAGGTCCGACAGCTCGCCCGTCACGTCGGCGTGCCCGACGACCTGGCCGGGAAGGAGGCCAGCGCCGGCATGTGGGTCGACCAGACCGACGAGGGCGAACTCGGGATGGACTACGACACGCTCGATTCGATCCTCGCGCTGCACGTCGACGGCCCGCTGTCGGTCTCGGCGACGGCAGACCACATCGGCGTGGATGCGGAGACGATCGAGCGGGTCCGCGGGCTCTACGAGGGGAGCGAGCACAAGCGTGCGGCGCCGCCGGGGCCCGAACCGCTGTACTAACTCGGGAAGAACGGTCTCTTTTCGGGTCGAGCGCTACCGCACCGGGTTCTCGGGGCCGCGACCGAGGTACTCGGCGGTGAACGCGCGGACCATCGAGTCGTCGTACTCGTCCATCGTCAGCCGCTTGGTCCACGCGGTGAGGACGTACGCCGACTCGGGGTCCTCGTTCGGGTGCGGGACGGCGATGAAGCTCCGCCAGTTGTCGCTCTGGTTGGTCGCCCAGCCGCGGAGGTTCTCCTCGGCTTCGGGGGTCAGCGCTTCGGAGTCGTAGTAGACCACGACGGCGCCGTGTTCGAGAGAGTGGACGAGCGACTCCAGGGGCACCTGGTCGGTGTAGAAGCCGGCGGTCTCCCACGTACCGCCCCAGTGAGCGCCGCTGGTCGGCGGGACGCGCTCGTAGCCGATCTCGGTCCCCTGTTCGCGGTGGTCGAGGCCGTTCGACTCCTCGGTCTGGACCTGCGAGACGACCGACTGATCGCCGCTGTCGGGCAGGCCGCTCGCGGCGGCGGTCCCACCTGACCCGCCCATGAGGAAGGTGACGTAGACGACCAGTCCGCCCGCGACCGCGAGCAGTCCGACGAGGACGGCGGGGCCGACCCGGAAGCCGCCGTCGTCGTCGGGGTCGCGCTCGGCGACTCGCCGTCTGTCGATCGATCCCAGTTCCCCCTCGTGGTCGGCGGCGAGGTGGTCGAGGTAGGCGTCCTCGCCGTCGAACGTCGCCCCGCAGTAGTCGCAGTCCGGCATTAGCCTCCTATGAGTGGTCAGCGCTTTCGAAGGTTTCGGTTGTAACAGTAGCGCGCGCGTTCCTACTCGACTGCCGCCGGGCCGTCGTTCGACCGCCGGTCGCCGCGACTCGCCTACCGCTCGAAGTCGGCGTGCAGGTCGGCGAACGCCTCGGCCTCGCGGCGCTCCCGGTCGGCGCGGTCGCCGTCGTCGCGCAGGCGTTCCTTGATCGCGCGGAGCGCCGCCGGGTCGTTGGCGGCGATCTCCTCGGCGACCGCCCGCGGGTCGTCGACGACGCGGGAGACGAGTCCCATCCGGTTGGCCTCGTCGGCGTCGAGGACCCGACCCGAAAGCGCGACGTCCATCGCGTCGCCGAGGCCGACGACCTCCGGCAGTCGGACGGTCCCGCCCCAGGCGCCAAGGAGACCGATGGCAGCGCCGGATTCGGCGAACGTCCCCGCGGGCGTCGCGACGCGCACGTCGCAGGCCAGCGCGAGTTCGACGCCGCCGCCGCGGGCCGCGCCGTCGACCCCCGCGACGACGACCGACCCGCTCTCGGCGACGGTCCGCGCGACGCGCTGGCCGCGGCGAGCGAACGCTTCGGCGGCCTCGCGGTCGGGGAGGTCGACGACCGCGTCGAGGTCGGCGCCGGCGCAGAAGGCCGAGCCGGCGCCGCGGAGGAGGACGACGGGCGCGTCGGCGCCGTCGACGGCGGATTCGAGGTCGTCGAGGGCGGCCGGCGTGAGCGCGTTGCGGCGGTCGGGTCGGTCGAACGTGAGGAGGCACACGTCGCCGTCGGTGTCGCTTTCGATCACGGGCGGGCCTCCGTCCCGGTGGCGGATCGCTCCGTGGCCGACGGATCCGCCGTCGCAGGCGTCACCATGGGTGTTCGTCCGTAAGTCGTTTCCAAAGGTCTTTGCCCTTCCCACCGCTAGCTGACGCCAATGGAGGAAGCCGCGGCGGTCCGCGGGGCCGCGCTGGAGGCCGTGGGCGACGTCGAGCCCGACCGCCTCCGCGAGCGGATCCGTGAACGCCTCGAAGACGGGTCGATGGCACCGGGCGTACTGACGGTGTTGAGCGCCCGCGCAGTCGCTGGCGGGGCGACGGACGCCCGGTCGACCGACACCGACGCCGTCGCCGACCGCGGGGCCGGCGTGCAACTCATTTACGAGGGACTACGCCTCACCCGCTCGCTCTCCCGGGACCCGCCGTGGGAGCGCGAAGACGAACTGACCGACGGTATCCCCGAGAGCGAAGCGAGCGGGGGCTCGTCGGGGAGCGACCAGCGGGAACGGACCGACGGTGGCGACGTGGCGGTGACCGACGCCGTTGCGTCCGGTCCGACCGCGAGAGCCGACGCCGACGACGCGGACATGGACATCCTCGTCGCCGACGTGATGGTCGCCCGCGGGTTCTACCTGCTCGCCCGAACGGAGGCCGCCGGCGAAGCCGTCGCCGTCGTTCGCTCGTTCGGCGGCGACCAGACCCGCCGTCGGACCACCGGCGACGACCGCCTCGACGCCAATCTCGAGGGCGACGTGTTCGAACTCGCCGCCGTCGCGGGCACCACCGCCGCCGGCGGGTCGGTCACCGAGTCCCTGCGGAGCCACGTCGGGGCGCTCGGCCGCACGGACGGTCGGCTCCCCCTCGCGGAGTCGCTGTTCTCCGACGGGACGCCGGCGGCGCTCGCCGAACGGATCTGAGCGGCCGCCGCGCCGTCCCCGACTGACCGTGTGGCTCGCCCGCACAGCGGGGGTGAGATCGAAACGCCTAAAGACGAATCGCGGCAACTCGGAAACGCGCCTGGGTAGCTTAGAGGTAAAGCGCGTCCTTGGTAAGGACGAGAGCCCGGGTTCAAATCCCGGCCTAGGCTCTCCCTGTTTCTCTCGAACCAACACCGATATCTTCGCGTGCCTCGATCCGCGAGTCCCGGCTACACCTAGCGCTCGCTGTCGGGATCGGCGTCGAACGGGTCGTTCGAGCGGTTTCTCTGTCGACTCTACAGGACCGTGGGGACCGGTTTCGGTGTCGTTCGAACCTGAGAGTGCCGCGGCTGTCGGCCGGTGAGACGGAACGCGGAGAAGGGTGCCAGCGGCTCAGGCTGTCGCTTCGAGACAGCGCTCGTGGACGGTTTCGCCGTCTTCGTTGGGTGAACGGACCTGGCCGGCAACGATGGGTTCGCCGCAGGCCGCACAGCGGAGGTGGTCGCTCTCGCTCTCGTCGGTCTCGGCGTCGTCGCTCTCCGTCGCGTCGATCTCGAACTCCTCGGCGAGCGGTTCGGTCACGCTACTGTCGTCGCTCGTCGCGCTGTAGCCGAGCGCGACGGCGCCGACGCCCGCGAGGGCGCCGCGGAGGCGTTTCCCCTTCCGGAGCGACCAGAGCGCGGCCGCGCCGAGGCCGGCGGCGAGAACCAGGCGTGCGATACGGCCGTTGCCGTCGTCCGACTGCGTCGAGTCCATACGTTCACAACGCACTCCGCCCCCTTGTACCCGCCGCCTCTCACCCGCGGCGAACGGGCGACGGCTCACCGGCGCGGCGCTCGACTGCGGCTCTTCGATCCCACGGCTCACACGCTGGAGCGTCTGACTCACGTGATCGCCGTTCGACAGCTCCGGACGGGCCGTATCACCGACTGGGGGCCATAGATCGCGGCGACGGGTACCCACGTAAGCCGGTCTTACCCGACACGGCGGCTGCGCGGGCTCGATCGGGAGCGCGCGGCGGACTCGAACCGGCCACCGGTAAGCCGTCGGTACCGAACGCGAGCCGCTGGGGCGACGAAACGGTGCCAACCCGTGGGAGTAAGCGGCCAATTGCTATCGGTGTCCCCCGACAAGTCCGGGCGACAATGGCCGCACAGCCGAACGTCGTCGTCGTCGTGGCCGATACCACGCGAGTCGACGACGCGTACGACTCGCAGGTCGCGCCGACCCTCGCAGAGCTCGCAACGTCGGGGACCAGGGCCACGCAGGCCGTCTCGGCGGCCCCGTGGACGCTCCCCTCCCACGCCTCGCTGCTGACCGGCACGCCGCCCTCGGAACACGGGGCCCACGCCGACCACGAGCGTCTCGACGACCGACTGCCCGTCCTGCCCGAACCGTTCCGCGCCGCCGGCTACGAGACCGTCTGCGTCTCCAACAACACCTGGCTCAGCGCCGAGTCGGGCTTCGACCGCGGCTTCGAGGAGTTCCGTCAGATGTGGCAACTCGTCCAGTCCGACAACGCGCTCTCTGAACTCGTCGACGAGACCGAACGGAACCGCGCCCGGCTCGTCGCTCGGAAACTGTTCGACGGGAACCCTCTCGTCAACGCGGCCAACACGCTGTACCGGCAGTTCGTCCGCGACCGCTCGGACGACGGCGCCGAGCGGTCCACCTCGTGGATCGCCGACTGGTTCGCAGACCGCTCGCGCGAGGACCCCTTCTTCCTGCTGATCAACTACCTCGAACCGCACCTGGAGTACCGACCGCCCCGCGAGACGACGGAACGGCACCTCCCCGAGGGCGCCACTTACGAGGAGGCGATGGACGTACCCCAGAAGCCCTGGGAGTTCATGGCCGGCGATCTGGACCTCTCGGAGCGCGACCTCGGACTCCTCCGGGCGCTGTATCGGGGCGAGATCACCTACTTCGACGAGCAGCTGGCCGCGCTCCGGACCGCCCTGCAGGCCGCCGGCGAGTGGGAGGACACGCTCCTGGTCGTCACCGCCGACCACGGGGAGAACGTCGGCGACCACGGCATGATGGACCACCAGTACTGCCTCTACGACACGCTCGTTCGGGTCCCGCTCGTGCTCCACGGCGGCGCGTTCACCGGCGGGTCGGACCTGACGGACCTCGTGAGCCTGCTGGACCTGCCGCCGACGCTGCTGGACGCCGCCGGTATCGACGCCCCCGAGGCTCGCGAGCGGTTCCACGGCACGTCCTTTCACCCCGACGCCGACGTCCCGGCCCGGGAGTTCGTCGTCAGCGAGTACGTGGCGCCCCAGCCGTCGATGGCCGCCCTGGAGCGCAACCTGGGTCGGGTGCCCGACCATCTCCGGACCTACGACCGGTCGCTCCGGGCCATCCGGACCGACGACCACAAGCTCGTCCGCGGCTCCGACGGCACCGAACGGCTGTACGACCTCGACGCCGACCCGGGCGAGACGAGCGACGTGGCCGACGCGCGCCCCGACCGCGTCGCCGACCTGACCGACGCGCTCGACGACTGGCTCGACTCCGTCGACGCCGCGGGCGACCGCGAATCCGTCTCCATCGGCGCCGAGCGCAAGGCGCGGCTCGAACAGCTTGGATACTTGCAGTAGCGGTCCCGGGAAGGCGCTTCTCGGGCCTGCGGTTCAGAGCGTCCCGTAGCGGTCCCACACATCGTAGACGCTGTCGCCGTCGCGGATGTCCGAGCGGACGTTGTTTTCCTGTTCGAGCTCCTCCTCACCGCGTTCGAGCACCTCGTCGACGATGTCGGGGTCGATGACCGCGATCGACTGGTAGTCGGCGAAGATCACGTCGCCCGGCGCGATGGTCACGTCGTGGACCTCGACGGGCACGTCCCATTCACGAAAACTGACGCGACCGAACGACTCGATGGCGCTGTGACCGTCCGACCAGACGGGGAACTCGTGTTGCTCGATCATCGTCGAGTCCCGCGTCGGGCCGTCGATGAGCGCGCCCGTGGCGCCGTTCTCCTGGACGATCGTACTCAGGAGCTCGCCCCACAGCCCGACCTCGGTGTCTTTGGGCGCGGCCATGACGACGAAGTCGCCCTCGTCGGTGGCCTCGAGATACTGGAAGAAGTCGATGTCCTCGGCGTCGCGGTCGTCCTCGACGGCCTCGTCTTCGCCGTCGTCGTCGTCCTCGGGATCCCACTCGCCCTCGGCGTACCCGATATCGACGCGCTGGGCGGTGTGTGCGGTCCCGACCGTCGGTTCTTTCGACCAGACGGGGCGGATGCGGGTGCCGGGGATGACGTTGTCGTCGATACCCATCTCGTCGGTGATGTCGTTGATCAGGGCGCTGTGGAGGTTCTCCAACCGGTCGCGCTTCTCGGGTGTGAGCGTCATGGCGGTTCTATCCCAGGGACTCGATACGCGGGAAAAAGCGTGTCCGTAGCGGCAGACTGGACCGGAGCAGCCGGGATTCCAGCCGGAGGGCTCCTGGGACGGTGGCCCGCTCGCTCAGAGGCCGGCCAGCACCCCGTCGGCGAACTGGTCGAGCACCGCCCGCACGTCCCGGTCGGGATCGGTCTGGCGGACGTTCACCATGACGTGGTCGACGCCCGCGTCGCGCAGGTCCCGGACGTGCTCGACCAGCCAGTCGGTCCCGGCGGCGTACCCCTGGTGGATGCGCTCCGGTCCGGCGGTCGGGTCCTCGGCGAGCGCGACGTGGAGCACCTGCACGTACGGTTTCTCGCCCGCGACCGCTCGCCAGTCGTCGACCTGCTCGGCCACGTCCTCGGCGGTGCGCTGGTAGTACACCCAGCCGTCGCCGCGCTCGCCGATCCACGACAGCGACTGGCCCGCGTGGCCGGTCACCAGCAGCGGGAGCGTCTCGGTCGTCGGCTTCGGCAGGAGATCCATCGACCCGTCGAGGCTCCCGAACGGCGTTTCGATCTCGGGGTACTCCTCGGCCCAGACCGTTCGTAGCGTCCGGACGGACTCGCGGAACAGTTCGTCGGTCCCCTCCTCGTCGACGCCGAAGGCGGCGTACTCGGGCGGGCGGTCGCCGCTGGCGACGCCGAGGACGAGCCGCCCGTCAGAGAGGCGGTCGACCGACGCCGCGGCCTTCGCGACGTGCAACGGGTGGCGCAGCGGCAGGACGATACTCCCCGTCGCCAGCGCCACGTCGTCGGTGTTGGCGGCGACGTGCGAGAGGAACACCCAGGGGTCGTACACCTGCCCGGCGTCGTCGAACCGCGGCCAGAACAGCGGCACGTCGCGAAACCACAGCGCGTCGAAACCCAGGTCTTCGGCGTAGGCGGCGAGGTCGGTCTGCTCTCCCAGCGGCGGGATCGGCCCGTCGGCCGTCGTGATCGGGAAGAACAGGCCGACGGAGAAGTCGTCGCCGAACATCCGGCGATACCCGCGGTTCGCGTGGTCGGTCATCGCTCGCCGGTTGGGTCGACTCCGTGGAGAAGTTCCCGGTCTCGGTCTCGACGCGCGAGCGACTCGCGGCCACCCTGGCGATGCCGGCCGGTAGCTCTTGCACGGCCGCGTCCGAACCCCAGTGTGACCCGCTCCGACCGGGAAACCGCCGCTGACACGTCCACATCGTCGCCGATATCGACCGCCGTCGCGCTCGCGCTCGCCGCGTCGCTCGCCTGGGCGGGGGTCGCCGCCGCCGGCTTCGCGGGCCCCGGTGAGCCGCCCGCCGACGGCGCCGACTCGGACGCGGCCTCTCCCACTCCGCGAGTCCCGAACGAGAGCGAGACGCCGCGGGCGAACGGGACGGACGCGGTCGCCCTCGACGTGCAGGAGATCCGAAACTGCGGCGACCGCTGTCGCCGGGTGACGGCAAACGTCACGAACAACGGGACCGAGACGCTCCGGAACGTCACCGCGCAGACGCGGATCTACGCGAGCGACAGCCGGATCTGGGGCCGAAACTACAGCTTCGGGAACCTCTCGGCGAACGCGTCGGCCGAGCGGACCGCCAGGATCGAGCTCTCGCTGCCCGAACTGCTCCGCGTCGCTCGAAACGACGGCCGCGTCCGCATCAAGACGACCGTCCGGTGGGACGGCGGAAACGCGACGTTCACCGAACGGCGCCGCGTACTCGACTGATCGGGGTTCGTCGCCCGGGACACACGGTCACCGGGTCGCGCCCTACAGGCCCACGAGGTCGTCGAGTTCGACGTCGTCGACGCGACTGCCGCAGGCCGAACACTCGCTGACGTTCGTCGGCGCCGGACCGCCTTCCATATGCACTACGCCACAGTCCGTACACACTTCGAGTTCTGCCTGGAGCATACACCGGAGGGAGTCCGCTCGGGGACACATGGGCTTTGTGCCGGTCGGCAGTCGGGAGTCAGCCGGCTCGGAGTCGGTCAGGCGGAGCGGTCCCTTCGAGCGGCGGTCAGGAGTCGAACGATTCGATCCGGTCGGCCAGCCCGGCGGTGCGGTCGTCGTCGGCGAGCGCCGCGCGGATCGCGTCGGCGGGGGGAACCAGCCGATAGTTCGGCCGCCCCTTGCCGGTGGCGGAGGTGTCGTCGCGCACGCCCTCGACGACGCCGTCGGCTTCGAGTTCGTTCAGCGTCCGGGCCACCTCGGCCTCGGCGACCGTGCCGAGTACGTCGCCGTCGACGGCGTCCATCGCATCGTTGCACGCCCGTCGAATCTCGCCGGCGTGGGCCGGCGTCTCGTCGCGCACGGACAGTTCGACCACGCCGGCCACCACGACGCGCGACGCCAGCGACTCCGAATCGAGCTCGGCTCGTTCGCTCATGGCAGTCCGTTCGAACGGACCTGTCATAACGATTGTGTGAGATCTGGCGGCTCTCGTCCGGTCGCGCGCATGGCTCGCCTGCCCGCGAGCGCGTTCAGTTCGTCGTCGTTGTCGTGTTGCGCTGGGGTATCTTCGGGATGAGCCACGAGAGGAACGCGTCGGGGCTGCGGGTCTGGGTCCAGACGGTCCCCTCGCCGGAGAACTCGCAGACCAGCCCCTCGCCGCTGAACAGGGTCGATTTCAGCCCGCCGACCTTCCGCACGTCGAACGAGAGGCTCTCCTCGAAGGCGACGATGTGGCCCGTGTCGACGACGAACGACTCGTCGCTCGTCACCTCGTGTTCGTCGATGGCGCCGTAGCTCGACAGGAAGGCTGGGCCCGTTCCCTCCAGCCGCAGCAGAAAGAGACCCTCGCCGCCGAAAAACGTCTTCGCGCCGCCGAACTCGGTGTCCACCTCGACCGTCGGGTCCGAGGCCAGGAACGACGACGACTGGACGTACAGCGTCTCCTCGTCGAGGTCGTGGTGTTGCACGTCGCCCGACAGGGCCGGTGCCAGCTGGATCTGTCCGCCGTCGGGCGCCGAGAAGGTGTTCATGAAGAACGATTCGCCGCCGAACAGCGACCGCGAAATGGACTTGAAGATGCCGCCCTCGGCGTTAGTCTCCACGTCGACCGACGGGGACTTGCTCACCATCGCGCCCGCTTCGGACCGGACGGATTCGCCCGGTCCGAGGTCGAGGGTCAACTGTGCGTACGAGGGCCTGTGGGAGATCTCGTGCTCCATACTCCTCCCGTTGACTCGCCGATACGATATCTCTGTTGGCGGCCCCGTAGGTTTCTCGGCGGCTCAGTTCAGCGCCTCGACCACGTCGGTGAGGTCCTCGGCGCCGCCGACGGGGCCGTTGACGAACAGGCCGTGGCCGATGAGCGCGACGGCGACGAGCCCGGCCGCGAACACCGACGTGGTCGCCGCAACCAGCGTGAGCGCCGCCACCGCGGCGCCCGCGCCCATGCTTGCGACTACCCCGAGCAAGAGCAGGTCGTAGTACTGCCAGGTGTAGTCCATACGACAGATTTGCACGGCGGTTGGAAAAGCGATCGGGACGCCATCCCGGGCGCGACGCGTTGTTCCCCCTCACTCCGCTACGAGCGGGGCGTCGGCCCGGTAGGTGATAGCCATCGGGAGCCCGGCGGCGTCGGTCGGCGGGTCCGCGGGAAGCGTCCGCAGCTCTCCGTCGCCCGGGGCGGCGGTGTAGGCCAGCGCGACCGCGTCGAGCACGTCGGCGACGGCGACTTCGTACCCTTCGGTGGCCGCGGCGGCGGCCTGGACGACGGGCGGCGCGTCGCGGTCGTGCTGCGCGAGCGTCCGCATCCGCTCGGCGTAGCCCGCGGCGTAGGCCGTGTCGTGTTCGAGCGGCTCGCCCGCGAACGCGCGAAAGCAGACCTCCGGGTGCGAAGCCGCGAACGCCGCCCGGGCCTCGGGGACGTTCTGGAGGAGCTCGTCGACGGCGACGATCCCGTCACTCATCGCGAACGCCCGCTCGGAGATGCCCCGGCCGGCCTTGCGCTCGTTGACGCGCTGGGCGGCGGGGTAGCGCCGTTTGCGCGTCGCCTCCCTGACCGGCGGGGTGACGACCGCTCCGCTCATCGCACCCAGCACGCGCCGCGCGAGGTCGTCACAGCGGCGGCCCTCCTCGCCTTCCTCGACGAGTCCGACCGGTACGTCCACGAGGACGCGGTCGGCGCGTTCCTCGTAGCGAACCCACAGGTCCCCGACCTCGTCGAAGACCGCGGCGTGGTCGAACCCCGAGCGGTCGAACGCCACCGCGAACCACGACGACTCCGACCGGGTGGCGCCGACGGACAGCGGTTCGGCGACATCGCTCATCACACGAACCTGCGTGCCCCCGGACTAAAACCCCTCGCCCGCGCCCTTCCGACGGCCGATAGCGGCGGGCTGTCAGCCGTCGAGAACCTCTCACGAACGCGACGTGTCGTGGTAACGACTCTCTCGGAAGTCCTATACGTCCCCCGCTCATCTCTATGTTTGCAATGGCATCCGGTAAGGTTGATTTCTTCAACGACACGGGCGGTTACGGTTTCATCGAGACTGAGGACGCTGACGACGACGTTTTCTTCCACATGGAGGACGTGGGCGGTCCGGACCTCGAAGAGGGACAGGAAGTGGAGTTCGACATTGAGCAGGCCGACAAGGGCCCGCGAGCGACCAACCTGGAGCGCCTCTAATGGCCTCCGGTAAAGTCGACTTCTTCAACGACACTGGCGGCTACGGCTTCATCGACGCCGAGGACGAGGACGACGACGTGTTCTTCCACATGGAAGACGTCGGCGGCCCCGACCTCGAAGAGGGTCAGGAAGTCGAGTTCGACATCGAGCAGGCCGACAAGGGTCCGCGAGCGACCAACCTGGAGCGCCTGTAACAATGGCGAAAGGTAAGGTCGACTTCTTCAACGACACTGGCGGCTACGGCTTCATCGACGCCGAGGACGAGGACGAGGACGTGTTCTTCCACATGGAAGACATCGGCGGCCCCGACCTCGAAGAAGGCGAGGAAGTGGAGTTCGACATCGAGCAGGCCGACAAGGGCCCGCGCGCGTCGAACCTCACCCGACTGTAAGTCGCTGACTCCGACTACGGCGTCAGCGACGGGCTGACTCCGAATTCTACCACTCTCACACCGACGAGCGACGGCGCCGTCGCTCGCGGTGTCCGTCGAAAACGGGAAAACCGACCAGCGACGCCGCTACTGCGGGTCGATGCCGTTCAGCGTCGCCATGTCCTCGTCGGTCAACTCGACCTGCGAGGCGGCGACGTTCGATTCGAGGTGGTCGACGCTGGAGGTGCCCGGGATCGGCAGGGTCACGTCCGAGTGGTGGAGCAGCCACGCGAGCGCGACTTGCCGGCGGGACGCATCGTGGGCCTCGCCGACTTCGTCGAGGACGCCGCCGACCCCGTCGTCGTCGACGGTGTACAGCGGTCCCCAGGGGATGAAGCCCACGTCGTACTCCTCGCAGGCGGCGAGTACGTCCTCGTCGCCGCGGTAGGCGACGTTGTACTGGTTCTGGACCGTCGCGATGTCGACGATGTCGCGGGCCAGATCCAGCTGCTCGACGGAGACGTTCGACAGGCCGACGTGGTCGATCTGGCCGGCGTCTTTCATCTCGGCGAAGGCGTGGACGGAGTCCTCGAAGTCCGTGTCGGGGTCCGGGCGGTGGAACTGATACAGATCGATGGAGTCGACGCCCAGCCGATCGAGGCTCGCGAGGACCTGGTTGTGGAGGAACTGCGGGTCGCCGTGCGTCGGCCACTCGCCCTCGCGGTGGCGCAGGAGGCCGGCCTTCGAGGCGACCACCGGGTCGGCGTCGACCTCGGCCAGCGCCTCGTTCAGGATGCGCTCGCTGACCCCCGGGCCGTAGGAGTCGGCCGTGTCGACGAAGTCGACGCCAAGTTCGGTCGCGCGGTGGACGACCTCCCGGGCCGCTTGCTCGTCGTCCGGTCGGCCGATGATATCCTCGCCTGTCAGGCGCATCGCACCGAAACCCAGCCGGTGGACGGTCAACTCCCCGCCGATGTCGAACGTGTCGCTCTCGTTGTGTACGTCGTCAGTCATACCAGTCCGTTCTGAGGCGTCCGTCCACTAAGGGGTGGGGAAGGCGGAAGGACACGTGGGGTTCGAACCGCCCGTGGCCGGTTGTGCTCCCTCGGTGGTCACTGCAGTTTCTCGCGTGCGACGAACACCGTCTTCAGCTTTCGACCGCAACCGGGACAGCACAACCACTGCCGGTTCGTCGGGTCCGGGTCCGCTATCCTCTCGCTGCGAATCGCCTCGGTGCGGGGCACCGACCGCTCGCAGGTCTCGCAGTGGAGCGTGTCGCTCACGATCGGCGGTACGCGAGCGAGCGCAAAATCGCATCGGACCGGGCGACGGCGGAGAAAACTGGAGCGAAAACCCCGCGGCAGTCAGTCCGTTCGGCGCGGCGTCACTCCAGGTCGAAGCGGTCGGCGCGCATGACCGCGCTCCAGGCGTCGACGAAGTCTTCGACGAGCTCCTCCTCGCCGTCCTCGGAGCCGTACACCTCGGAAACCGCGCGCAGCCGGGAGTTCGACCCGAAGACGAGGTCGAAGCGGGTCCCCTCCCACTCCAGCTCGCCCGTGTCGCGGTCGCGGCCCTCGTAGACCTGGTCGAGGCCGTCGGCGGGCTCCCACTTGGTGCCCATGTCGAGCAGGTTCTCGAAGAAGTCGTTGGTCAGCGTGCCGGGCTCGTCGGTGAACACGCCCAGGTTCGAGTCGTCGTAGGTCGCGCCCAGCGCGCGCATGCCGCCGACCAGCGCCGTCATCTCTTCGACGGTCAGGTCCAGCAGGTCGGCCTTGTCGACCAGCAGCTCCTCGGCCGGGCGGTCGACGCCGTCGCCGATGTAGTTGCGGAATCCGTCGGCCTTCGGCTTGAGCGCCTCGAAGGAGTCGACGTCGGTCTGCTGGGCCGTCGCGTCCACTCGGCCGGGTTCGAACGGTACGTCCACGTCGTAGCCGGCGTCGGCGGCGGCCTGCTCGACGGCCGCGTTGCCACCCAGCACGATGAGGTCAGCCAGCGAGACGCGCGTGTCGTCGTCGCGGTCGTTGAACTCGGCCTGGATCGACTCGTAGGTCTCGAGCGCCGTCTCCAGCTGCTCGGGCTCGTTGACCGCCCAGCTCCGCTGGGGTTCGAGGCGGACGCGGGCGCCGTTGGCGCCGCCGCGCTTGTCGCTATCGCGGTAGGTCGACGCCGAGGCCCAGGCGGTCTTGACGAGCTGGGACCGCGACAGGTCGCTGTCGAGGATCTCGGCCTCGAGCTCGGCGACCTGCTCGTCGTCGACCAGTTCGTAGTCCCGATCCGGCAGCGGGTCCTGCCAGATCTTCGTCTCGTCGGGGACCTCCGGCCCGAGGAGCCGCTCGGGCGGGCCCATGTCGCGGTGCGTCAGCTTGTACCACGCTTCCGCGAAGGCCATCCCGAACTCCATCGGGCTCTCCTGGAAGTCCTCCATGATCTCGCGGTAGTCGGGATCGCGCTTGAGCGCGATGTCCGTCGTGAGCATCATGGGAGTGACCTCCTCGTCGGGGTCCGAGGCGTCCGGGGCCGACTCGACGCCCTCGCCCTCCTTGGGCGTCCACTGCCAGGCGCCGCCGGGGCCTTTCTCCGGTTCCCACTCGTAGTCGAGGAGGTTGTCGACGTAGCCCATGTCCCACCAGGTCGGGTCCTGGGTCCACGGGCCCTCGATACCGCTGGTGATCATCTCGCCGCCCTTCGTGCCGTCGGTCTGCCACCCCAGCCCCATGTTCTCGATGGGGGCGGCTTCGGGCTCCGGTTCGTGGTGCTCGTCGGGGTCGTCGGCGCCGTGGACCTTTCCGAAGGTGTGGCCGCCGGCGATCAGCGCGGCCGTCTGCCTGTCGTCCATCGCCATCCGGGAGAACGTCTGGCGGATGTTCTTCGCGGAGGCCATCGGGTCGGGCTGGCCTTTCGGCCCCTCGGGATTCACGTAGATGAGCCCCATGACGGAGGCGCCCAGGCCCTCCTGGATCTCGCCGGCCTCCTCGAAGCGGTCGTCGGCCTCCCACTCCTGTTCGGGGCCCCAGTCGACGGACTCGTCGGGTTCGAAGTCGTCCTCGCGGCCGCCGCCGAAGCCGAACGTCTTGAAGCCCATCGACTCGATGGCGACGTTGCCCGCCAGGACGATCAGGTCGGCCCACGAGAGGTTACGGCCGTACTTCTGCTTGACCGGCTGGAGCAGGCGCCGCGCCTTGTCGAGGTTCGCGTTGTCGGGCCAGCTGTTGAGCGGGGCGAACCGCTGTTGGCCGCCGGCCGCGCCGCCGCGACCGTCGTACGAGCGGTACGTGCCGGCGCTGTGCCACGCCATCCGGATCATGAACGGCCCGTAGTGACCGTAGTCGGCCGGCCACCAGTCCTCGGAGGTCGTGATGACCTCCTCGATGTCCGATTTCACCTCGTCGAGGTCGAGTTCCTGAAACGCCTCCGCGTAGTCGAAGTCGTCCCCGTAGGGCCCGCTGTCGCGGGCGTTCTGGTCGAGGATGCTCAGATCGAGCGTGTTCGGCCACCAGTCACGGTTGCGCTTCCGTGTCTGCGGGTTCGGCTCCTTGTTGCTCATTAGTCATTGTTCTAGTCGTGTTGTTGTTGCATAAGGCTTCCTTTGGATAGGAGCAACCCACTCCTGTCACCAGAATCGGAACCTGACGCGAACGACTCGCTCACCCCATCGAACGGTCGGAATTCGCGACCCGGCTGCAACGCCGTCGAGCCGGTCGCGGCGTGTCGGCGCGGTCGGCAGCGAGGGGATTTAATGGGACGGTTCCGTAGCGAGTCACATGCTCGCATTTCACGTCGCCTTCCTCGCCCTGCTGGTCGGGACGGAGGCGTTTTTCACCTGGCTGGCGGCGCTGAACGTCCGCTACGGCGCCGAGGCGGTCACCCGCGAAGCCGAGTGGTTCGACGACCGGCTCGACGTCGACGACACCGACGAGCTGCTGGGCTACCAGCGCGCGACGACCGGCGCCTCACAGCTGGAGGCGTGGATCGGCCTCGCGCTACTCTTGGTCGTCCTCTACGCCGGGCTGCTGGCCGACGCCGTCGCCGCCGTCGAGTCGCTGGGGCTCGGCACCGTGCCCTCGGGCGTCGTCTTCTTCCTCGGCGTCGTCGTCGCCCTCCAGATCACCTCGATCCCTTTCGATCTGTTCGACACGTTCGTCGTCGAGGAGATCTTCGGATTCAACGAGCAGTCGCCGCGGCTGTGGCTCCGGGACAAACTCGTCGGGCTCGCAGTCGCGCTGGTGTTCACCGCGGCCATCGCCGCGGCGGTGCTGTGGGTCGTCGAGTCGTTCCAGAACCTGTGGTGGCTGGGTGCCTGGGCGCTGTTCGTCGCGTTCTCGCTCTCGATGATGGTGGTCTACCCCCGGGTGATCGCACCGCTGTTCAACGATTTCGAGCCCGTCGAAGAGGGCGAGTTGCACGACGCCGTCACCGATGTGTTCGACCGCGCGGGCTTCGAGTGCTCGCAGATCTACGTGATGGACGCCAGCCGGCGCAGCGGCCACTCCAACGCCTACTTCGTCGGCTTCGGCGCGACCAAGCGCGTCGTGCTGTTCGACACGCTGGTCGAGCAGATGGAGACCGACGAGCTCCAGGGAGTGCTGGCCCACGAACTCGCCCACTGGAAGAAGGCTCACATCTGGAAGCGCGTCGGGAGTTCGGCCCTCCAGATGGGGGTTCTCCTGTTCGTCGCCTACCAGCTCGTGACGGGGCCGTGGCTGTACGACATGTTCGGCCTGGCGACCGGCGCGGGCAAACCCGTCTACGCCGGGCTCCTGCTGGCCGCGCTCGTCTTACAGCCGCTCTCTCGACTCACGAGCCCGATCGAGAACCGGCTTTCGCTGGCCCACGAGCGCGAGGCCGACGCCTTCGCCGTCGAAGTGATGGGCGACGGCGAACCGATGGTCGGCGCGCTCACTCGCCTCGCCAGCGAGAACCTCTCGAACCCCTTCCCCCACCCCCTCTACGAGACGTTCCACTACACCCACCCCCCGATCCCCGAGCGGGTGCGGAACATCCGTCGTCGGGCCGACGCGGCAGCGAGCGACGCCGACGATACCTCCGCCGCAAAGGCCGACTAGAGAACGCCTACCACCCTCCCGGACCCGGAGACGACGGGTCGTCCACCCGCAGGTGCAAGCCGCGGCCATACCCCCCTGGCGGGGGAAGGTCGGATAGCTCGACATGCCGAACACACACCTGCGTGCGGACCGGGTCGAAGCCGACTTCGACCGGCTCCTGTCGGCGGCGGGCGACGGGCTCGTCGTCGCTTCGAACCGACAACCGTACAGACACGACTACGGCGACGACGGCGAGGTGACGGTCGACCGGCCGGCCGGGGGGCTGACCGCCGGCCTCGACGAGGTCATGCGTCGCGTCGACGGCACCTGGATCGCCTGGGGTGACGGCGAGGCCGACGCCGCGGTCGTCGACGGCGACGACACCGTCGCGGTCCCGCCCGACGGCGACGCCGGCGGGACCTACACCCTCCGTCGGCTGTGGCTCGACGGGGACGAGGTTCAGGGGTACTACTACGAGCTGTCCAACCAGGTGCTGTGGCCGCTGTGTCACGCCGCGCTGGCCACCGTCGAGAGCTGCGGCGACGCCTGGGCGGACTACCGCCGGGTCAACGAGCAGTTCGCCGACGCGATGGCCGCCGCCGCGACCGACGCCGACGGTGACCCGCTCGTCTGGCTCCACGACTACCACCTCGCGCTCGCGCCTCGACAGCTCCGCGAGCGGGCCGGCGCCGGCCCCACGCTCGCCCACACCTGGCACATCCCCTGGCCCAGCTGGGACACGTTCCGGGCCTGTCCGAACCGCGACGCGCTCCTCGACGGCCTGCTCGGCAACGACCTGCTCGTCTTCCACGTCCCGCGCTACTGCGAGAACTTCCTGCGAAGCGCCGACCGCGGGCTCGACGGGGCGGCCGTCGACGTCGACGCCGGAACCGTCGAGTACCGCGGCCGGACCACGACCGTCAGGGCCGCGCCGATGGGCGTCCCGGCCGACCGCATCCGCGAGCAGGCCGGAAGCGCGGAGGCGGCCGGCTTCCGCGCGGCCTTCCGGAAAAACCGCGGCATCGACCGCGACACCCGGCTCGCCGTCGGCGTCGACCGCCTCGACTACACCAAGGGCGTCGTCCAGCGACTCGACGCCTTCGAGCGGCTGTTCGCCGACAACCCACGGTACCGCGGCGAACTCACGTTCGTCCAGATCGGCACCGAGAGCCGCTCGGCCATCCCCGCCTACGCCGACTACCAGGAGCGCGTCGAGGCGGCCGTCGACCGGGTCAACGACCGCTTCGCGACCGACGACTGGCGCCCCGTCGTCTACACGACGGACATGATCTCCAACGAGGGCCTGGCGGGGCTGTACCGCGAGGCCGACCTGGGGGTCGTCAGCCCCGTCCGCGACGGGATGAACCTCGTCGCCCAGGAGTACGTCGCCGCGGGGGCCGACGACCCGGGCGTGCTCGTCCTCAGCGACCAGGCCGGCGTCCACGACACCCTCGGCGAGTGGGCCGTCTCCGTCCGCCCTCACGACACGAACGGCTTCGCCGCCGCGCTCGACGACGCGCTGTCGATGCCCGAGCGCGAGCGCCGCCGTCGCGCCAACGCGCTGGCCGACGGGATCGAGGACGACGACCTCGATTCGTGGCTCGCTGACGTGCTCAGCGCGGTCGCCGGCGTCGCCAGCGCCGACGGGGGTGTGCCCACCCGTGCAGACCACTGACGCGCTGCCGCTGTGGCTCGCCCGCGAGACCGTCGCCGACCGCCTGGCCACCGCGCCGGGCGTCGTCTGCTGCCTCGACTTCGACGGGGTGCTCGCACCCATCGTCGACGACCCCGACGCCGCCGCCATGCCCCCGGCGCTCCGCGAGCGCGTCGTCGCCCTCCGCGACCGCGACTCCGTCCGCGTCGCCGTCGTCAGCGGCCGGGAACTGGCCGACCTGCGCGACCGCATCGCCGTCGACGGGATCGCCTACGCCGGCAACCACGGCCTCGAACGCCGGGTCGACGACCGGCGCTCGGTCGCGCCCGACGCCCGCGAGAGCCGCGACGCCGTCTCGCGGGTCTGCGACCGCCTCGGCGACCGCCTCGCGCACGTCCCCGGCGTCGAGATCGAGGACAAGGGGCTGACCGCGACGGTCCACGTCCGCGGGGTGCCCGACGACCGGACCCCCGAAGTCGAGCGCGTCGTCCGGGACACTGTCGAGGAGACGACCGCTGACGGCCCCGCCATGGAGATCCGCGACGGCAAGGCCATCCGCGAGGTCCGCCCCGCCGTCGAGTGGGACAAGGGCCGCGCCGTCGAGCAGTTGGCCGAGGCGGCGCCCGACGGCTGGCTCCCCCTCTACGTCGGCGACGACGTGACCGACGAGGACGCGTTCGAAGCCCTGCGCGAGCGTGGCGACGGGCTCGGCGTCCTCGTCGGCGAACGCGAGACCGCCGCGGACTATCGGATCGAACGCCAGCGCGACGTGCGGGAGTTGCTCGACCTGGTTGTCGACGCGCAGGGGCAGTGACCGCCGTCGCGCTCCCGCGCCAACAGTAATGTGGCCCGGGACCGAACGAACGGTCCGATGCGCGACCTGCTCGCGGACGCCCTGGCGCCGACGCGGTACAACGTGGCCGCCGCGGTCAGCGCCGTCGCGCTCCTCGTCGTCGCCTACGTCCTCGTCCCCCATCCCTACGTCCAGTACGGGGCGTGGCTCGTCATCTTCACCGTCTGGATGGTGTGGTTCGTCTACCTCGGCGTCGACCACGTCTACGGGATCGACTGACGGCGCCTGCACTCGCTGTGAAACCGCGTTGCCGGCGTCGTCAGTCGTCGTCCGCGGGCTGCTCGTCGCCGCTCTCGGGCTCCTCGGCGGCCTCGATCCGCGGCCCGGCGGCGTGGCCCTCGTGTGCGACCGCCGTCGCGAGCAACTCCTGGGAGACGGCGGGCACGTCGCCCGAGGAAACCGGGCCGAGTTCGTCGATGGCCTCCGTCGAGCGCGGGAACGGCCGGGCGTCCATGTGGATGGCGATGCCGGCCTTGGCGCCCTGACCCATTGCGACGGGGATCTGGTTGTGGCCGGGGGTCACGTCGCCGACGGCGTAGACGCCGTCGACGCTGGTACGACCGTGGTCGTCTACCTCGACGGTGCCGTCGTCGGTGAGTTCACAGCCCAGCGACTCGTGGAGGTCGGTGTTGTACTCCGAGCCGAGCATCGGGAAGCCGCCGCGGTACTCCCGGACCGTGCCGTCGTCGAACTCGAACGATTCCAGCCAGCCGCCGTCGTCGCGATTCGAGGCGGTGATCTCCGCCTCGACCACGTCGACGGGGTGGTTGTCCACCATCTCCGCCGTGTCCGCGCTCCACTCGGGCTCGTCGCCGCGAGTGAGCACGTCCACGTCGTCGGTGAAGTTCAGCATGATCATCGCGACGTAGGCGGCCGAATCGCCCGTACCCATCACGTACACCGGTTCGTCGACGAACATGTAGGCGTCGCAGTGTAGGCAGTAGTGGAGGCCGCGGCCCGTCGGCGGCAGCGGCGGGTCCGGTCGCACGTCCGAGAAGCCCGTCGCCAGGACCACCTGGTCGGCGCCGTATTCCGCGTCGCTGCCGTCGATTCTGAACGACCCGTCGTCGACGCGTTCGACTCCTTCGACGAAGTCCCGGTGTACGTCGGCGCCGTAGGATTCGACCTGCTCCTTGGCGGTTTCGAGGAACTCGACGCCGCCGGTCTCCTCGGTGACGCCGATGACGTTGTGGGTGTCCTGCATCATCGCGGCGCGGCCGCCGCCGCGGTCGACCAGCGCGGTGTCGAGGCCCAGCCGCGTCGTGTAGAGCGCGGCGGTCAGCCCCGCCGGCCCGCCGCCGACCACGACTACGTCGTACTCGCTGTCGCTCATGTACCCGCCGCTAGCGAACGAGCCCGCTTAAACCCCGTTATAGCGGTGACCGCGCACACTCGCCGCGACGGGTCGGTGTTCGGCGGTCCGGCCGTCGACGGTCGGGCGACCGGGCGGAGGAGTCACGTCTCGCAGGGACCGGTCCGCCGGAGGACGACGGTGTACTGGTCGACGCCCATGTCCTGGGGGTCGCCGTACTGCATCGTCCGCGGGCGGACGCTCACCCTGAGGAGCCGCTGGTACATCGGCGCGCGCCCCTTCTCGTCGAGGAACCGCGGTGTTCGACCGTACTCGCCGGCTATCTCGTAGGGGTAGGTGTCCTCGTCGAGCAGGGCGCGGACGTGGCCCTCGACCGCGTCGTTCGACAGGGTTTCGGCCCGCTTGCCCCAGCTGTCGGGGGCGAGATAGAGGATCGAGTTGTGGTAGTTGAGGACGACGTACTCCGGACAGCGAAACTCGAAGGTGTCGGCACTGACGCCGAAGCGGGGGTCGACGCGGTCGGTGTGGGGGACGGCGGCGTCCTGGGGGTCGAAGGTGTAGGTCTCGATAGTGTCGTTCGCGCCCGCCTCGCTCCGCAGGTAGTCGACCGCCTGGTCGCGGGGCTGGGAGGCGTAGGCGAGCGTCCCGGCGCCGGCGTACACCGCGCTGGTGACGAGCAGGACGGCGACGACCGCCCGGCCGACCGCGGGCCGGCGGTCGCGCAGGCGGGCGAGCACCACCGCGAGGACGACGACCAGCAGCGCGACGACCGGGAGGAGGTGGTGGGTGCGGACGTAGCGCCACGAGGAGAACACCGCGAGGTAGACGCCGACGCCGACCAGCGCCAGCCGCAGCCCGTCTGCGGGCAGCGAGTCCTCGCGGACCCGCCGCAGGGCCGCGAGCGCGCCGCCGGCGAGGGCCACGGCCAGCGGGAGGCCGACGCCGTGGAGGTAGCTCCGGAGGATCCACCACCAGCTCGGCTGGACGAGCCAGCCGTGCGGTTGGGACTTCGACCCGAACGCGCGGGCGAGCCGGGCCCCGAACTCCGCCGGGGCGCCGAAGACGAGCGTCGGGTAGCCCGCGACGATGGTCCCCGCCCCGATCAGGGCGCCCGTCGCGAGGAATCGCGGGCGGACGGCTCCGCTCACGAACCCGTCCTCCGAACGGCGGGCGCGCTGGAGGTGGGCGACGCCGAGCATCACCGCGCTCACGCCACCGGAGAGCTTGAACGCGATGGAGACGCCACCGAACAGGGCGCCCCAGTAGAACAGCCGGTCGGCGCCCGTCTCGACGTAGCGGATCGCGAAGTACAGCGACAGCAGGAGGAAAAACAGCGACGGGACGTCCTCGCCGCCCTCGTGGGCGAGGATGAGGACCGCCCAGGTGACAGTCAGCAGGGCCGCGGCCAGCCGGCCGGTCGCGCGGTCGCGGAGCGTCGTTCCGATGCGGTAGACGACGTAGACACAGCCGACAGCCATCGCGACGTTGGCCAGTCGGACGAGCAGGACGCTCCAGGTCCAGATCCACCCGGGCGTCCGAAGCCAGTGGGTCCAGAAGCCCACGTTGAGGTGGCGACCCATGTCCGTGAACGCGGGCAGCGCGTCCGTCGCGAGGGCGACGACCAGCACCGGGATCAGGGCGAGGGCGGCGAGGTACATCGCCGAGCCGTAGGTCCGCCAGTAGCCGACGCCCTCGGAGACCGAGCCGAGCCGTGGGTCGTCGAGGACGGTCGCAAGCACCTCGACCGGGTCGACGACGCGCCACCGCTCGTCCCGCGTCGCGAAGTTGGGCAGCCGGTGCCAGACCCAAAAGGACGACAGCAGGAGGGCGGCCAGCAGGATGTAAGGGAGGTACGGGTCGGCGCGCAGGTCCGCTGTGACCTGGCGCTTCGCCCGCCGGACCGGATCGAGGAGGGCCATCTGTTCGTCCCGATTCGACCGGCGGAAGAGGTAAAAACGGCCCGCCTTCGGTCCGGTAGGTGGCGGCTACCCGTCGGAGGACGGCTCGCTCGACGGAGGCTGGAACGGCGACCCGGTCGGGGAACGGTTCGCCCGCTTGCGTGGTTTTTTGCCCGGTGATCGCGAACCCGCGGGACATGAGCGAGCGCATCGCGATCGCCGGGATCGGCGCGGTCGCGGCGATGCACGCCGAGTCGATCGCCGACATCGACGGCGCGGAACTCGTGGCCGGGTCCTGCCGGACCGAAGACCGCGGCCGCGAGTTCGCCGCGGAGTACGACTGCGCCTGGTACGCCGACACCGAGGCGATGCTCGACGCCGAGACCGTCGACGTGCTCTCGGTCTGCACGCCCAGCGGCGCCCACCTCGAACCCGCGCTGGCCGCCGCCGACCGCGGTGTCGACGTACTCTGCGAGAAGCCCCTCGAAATCACCACCGACCGGATCGACGAGATGGTCGCCGCCGCCGACGAGGCGGGGACCCGGCTGGGCGGGATCTTCAACCAGCGGTACAATCCCGTCGTCCGCCAGTTGCGCGAGGCCGCCAGTGAAGGCCGCTTCGGCGGGCTCTCGGTCGCCAACGCCTACGTCCCGTGGTGGCGCGACGACGACTACTACGACGGCGCCTGGCAGGGCACCGAGGAACTCGACGGCGGCGGCGCGCTGATGAACCAGTCCATCCACGGGGTCGACGCCGTCCAGTGGATCGCGAGCGCGGCGGGCGCCGGCGGTGAGTCGGACGGAAACCCCGTCGAGGAGGTGTTCGCCTACACCGCCCGCCGGGCCCACGACGACGACATCGTCGAGGTCGAGGACTCGGCGGTGGCCGTCCTCCGCTACCGCGACGGCACGCTCGGGCAGATCCTCGGCGCCACCTCGATGTATCCGGGGTCGCTGAAGCGACTCCAGGTCGCCGGTCGGGACGGCACCGCCGAGGTCGTGGAGGACGAACTCGTCACCTGGCGGTTCCGCGAGGAGCGCGACGGCGACGAGGCGGTCCGCGAGGAGTTCGGCGAGACGGAGTCGGGCGGCGGCGCGGCCGACCCGATGAGCATCGACTACGCTAACCACCGGCGCAACATCGCGGACTTCCTCGACGCTCGCGCCAGCGGCGAGCCGTACATGCTCGACGCGAACGAGGCCCGGAAGGCCGTCGCGATCATCGAGGCCATCTACGACTCGGCCGAGCGGGGCGAGCCGGTGCGGATCGAGTAGGGCACTACTGGCACCCCTCTCCGCGGACGCAAGACAGACGGTCCCGCGTACCGATCGGCGAGCCATGTCCGCTCCCCTGCCGATCAGCGGGTTCGCCGACGAGATCGCCGACGACCTCGACGACCAGCTGTCGACGCTCGAATCCCTCGACATCTCCCACCTCGATCTCCGTGGCGTCTGGTCGGAGAACGCGCTGGACCTCTCGGAAAACCGGCTGGACGACCTCGAAGCGACGCTGGACGACCGCGGGTTCTCGGTTACCTCCATCGGGTCGCCGATCGGCAAGATCGGGATCGAAGACGAGTTCGAACCGCATATGGATCGACTGGAGCGGGCGCTCGAACTCGCGAACCGCTTCGACACTGACGGCGTGCGCGTGTTCTCCTACTACGTGCCCGACGGCGACGACCCCGCCGACTACCGCGAGGAGGTCCTGCGCCGGACACGCATCGCCGTCGAGAAGGCCGAGGACGCCGGCGTGACGCTCCTTCTGGAGAACGAGAAGGACATCTACGGCGACACGCCTGGGCGGATGCGTGATCTCCTGACGACCGTCGACTCGCCCTACTTCCGGGCGGTCTTCGACCCGGCGAACTACCTGGAGATCGGCGTGCGACCGTACCCCGACGCGCTGCTGCAGGTCGTCGAGTACGTCGAACAGGTCCATGTCAAGGACGCCGAGTTCGGCGAGCGCGGGGCGATCCGACCGGCCGGCGAGGGCGACGGCCGCATCGGCGAGACCGTGGCGGCGCTGCACGAGCGCGGGTTCGACGGCGCGCTCTCGCTGGAGCCCCATCTGGCGTTCGCCGGGTCGGACTACGGCTACAGCGGCCCGGAGGGCTTCGAGGCCGCGGCGGAGGCGCTGAAAGGGGAACTGGACGGGGCGGGCGTGGCGTACGAGTAGGGCCGGCGGGAACGCCACCGGACTCGTTCACTTCCGCTCCGGACCCGTAGCCTTTTACCCGGGTTCGGACACACCTCCCTGTATGACAGAGGCGACGGGTATCGTCGGGGAGTTCCTCTCGCTCAAGGAGGAGACCGACGCCGACATTCTCGCGATGCAGTGCGGCGACTTCTACGAGTTCTTCGCGGAGGACGCCGAGCTCGTCGCCGACGAGCTGGACCTCAAGGTGTCCCAGAAAGGGTCGCACGGTTCTTCCTATCCGATGGCCGGCGTGCCGCTGGACGACCTGACGCCGTATCTCTCCGCGCTGGTCGAACGCGGCTACCGCGTGGCCGTCGCCGACCAGTACGAGACCGACGACGGCCACGCCCGCGAGATCACCCGGATCGTGACGCCGGGCACCCACCTCGAAACGAGCGACGACGACGCGCAGTACCTCGCGGCGGTGGTCCGCGAAGGCGGCGGCGACGGCGGGTCGGGCGGGAGCGACGACGCGACCTACGGCATCGCCGTCGCGGACGTGACGACGGGACAGTTCCTCGTCACCGAGCAGTCGGGCGCCGACGCGACGAGCGCGGCGCTGACGGAGCTGTACAAGTTCGACCCCGCCGAGGTGCTGCCCGGCCCGGAGATCCGTTCGGACGACGACTTCCTCGACGAGGTGCGCGAGCGCACGGACGCCTCGCTGTCGCTGCACACGACGGAAGCGTTCGCGCCGGGTCGGGCGCGCCACCGCGTGCGCGAGCAGTTCGGCGGCGAAACGCTGGAGAGCGTCGGGATCGCCGACGCGGAAGCGGCGGTCCGGGCGGCGGGCGCCGTGATCTCCTACGTCGACGAGACGGGCGCGGGCGTGCTGGCGTCGATGACCCGGCTCCAGTCGTTCGACGAGTCGGCGTACGTCGACCTCGACGCGACGACCCAGCGCAACCTCGAACTCACGGAGACGATGCAGGGCGAGCGGTCGGGGTCGCTGTTCGATACGGTCGACCACACCGTCACCAGCGCCGGCGGGCGCCTGCTCCGGGAGTGGCTCCAGCGCCCGCGCCGCTCGCGCGAGGAACTGACTCGCCGCCAGTCAGCGGTTGCGGCGTTAGCGAAGGCCGCGATGGCCCGCGACCAGCTGCGCGAGACGCTGGGCGACGCCTACGACCTGGAACGGCTGGCCTCGAAGGCCGCCTCGGGGAGCGCCGACGCTCGCGACCTGCGGGCGGTTCAGGAGACGCTCGCGCTGTTGCCCGCGGTCGCCGAACTGGTCGCCGAGGCCGAGCGCCTCGCCGACTCGCCGCTGGCCGAGGTGCTGGAGCGGCCGGACAGGGACGCGGCGGCCGAACTCGCGGCCGACCTGGACGAGGCGCTCGTCGAAGACCCGCCCGGGACCGTGACCCAGGGCGGACTGATCCGGACGGGGTTCGACCCCGAACTGGACGAGATCGTCGACGACCACGAGGCCGCGCTGGACTGGATCGAGACGTTGCCAGAGCGGGAGAAGCGGCGGACGG
Organism: Halosimplex carlsbadense 2-9-1; assembly: GCF_000337455.1. Classification (GTDB taxonomy): domain Archaea; phylum Halobacteriota; class Halobacteria; order Halobacteriales; family Haloarculaceae; genus Halosimplex; species Halosimplex carlsbadense. Next base: position 76,966 of record NZ_AOIU01000018.1, read on the forward strand.
GCATCACGCACCTCTCGGTCGACCGCAACAAGACCGACGGCTACTACATCCAGGTCGGCAAGAGCGAGACCGACCAGGTGCCCGCGGAGTACGAGCAGATAAAGACGCTCAAGAACTCCGAGCGGTACGTCATCGACGAACTGGTGGAGCGCGAGCGGGAGATCCTCCGGCTGGAGGAACGTCGCCACGAGATGGAGCGGGCGATCTTCGAGCGGCTGCGCGACCGGGTGGCGGCCCGCGCCCAACTCCTCCAGGAGACGGGACGGGCGCTCGCCGAGTGCGACGCGCTGGCGAGCCTGGCGGCCCACGCCGTCCGCAACGACTGGACGCGGCCGGAACTGTCCGACGGGCGCGAGCTGTCCGTCGACCAGGGCCGGCATCCGGTCGTCGAGCAGACGACGCAGTTCGTCCCGAACGACCTCTCCATGGACGACGAGCGGCAGTTCCTGATCGTCACCGGCCCGAACATGAGCGGGAAGTCGACGTACATGCGCCAGGCGGCGCTGATCACGCTGCTCGCGCAGGTCGGGAGCTTCGTCCCCGCCCGGTCGGCGCGAGTCGGACTGGTCGACGGCATCTACACGCGCGTCGGTGCGCTCGACGAGCTGGCCCAGGGCCGTTCGACGTTCATGGTCGAGATGCAGGAGCTGTCGAACATTCTCCACTCGGCGACCGAGGAGTCGCTGGTGATCCTCGACGAGGTGGGCCGCGGGACCGCCACCTACGACGGCATCTCCATCGCGTGGGCCGCGACTGAGTATCTCGCCAACCGGATCCAGGCCAAGACCCTCTTTGCGACCCACTATCACGAGCTCACCGCGCTCGGCGAAGAGCTCCCGACGGTGGAGAACGTCCACGTCGCGGCCGACGAGCGCGACGGTGACGTGACCTTCCTGCGGACCGTAGAGGACGGCCCGACCAATCGGTCCTACGGGGTCCACGTTGCGGACCTGGCTGGTGTCCCCGAGCCGGTCGTCGACCGCTCGCGGGACGTGCTCGACAGACTCCGCGAGGAGAAAGCGATCGAAGTCCGGGGGAGCGACGTGGCCGACGGCGGCGGGACCGAACAGGTCGTCTTCGACCTCGGGTCGGGTGAGCTCGTCTCCGAGGAGTCCAACAGCTCCCAGCAGGTCGCGACCGACGGGAGCCAGATGGAGGTGCCGGCGACCGATTCGGACGGGCAGTCGCTCGATCCGGAGACCGAAGCCATTCTCGACGAACTCGGTGATATCGACGTCAACGAGACGCCACCCGTCGAACTGATGGCCAAAGTCCAGAACTGGCAGGAGCAACTCGAAGACAGCGACGCTGATGTCAGCTGAACTGCGACACCGAGACGTCTTTCGCCAGCAACACGGGTACGGCGACCTCGAAGTCGCGGACACGAGCTGGCAGAGCAAGCGGTTCGACCACCTGTTCGCCTCGACAGAGTTACCGGCGACACAGTGTTACTACGACCATTCGGGATTCGAGCGGAGCGACCACGCACCGATCATCGCGGACTTCGAACTCGATTCCAACTGAATGGGTTACCTGACTGTGAGAGCGCTCGATAGAGCCCGCACCCGCTCAGGGGCGGAACCAGACGACCGGTGGGACGTTCGTCCGTGTGTTAGCGGCCGATCGTGCCCTGGCGCGTGACCGGGGCGTCCGGGTTGACGGTGAATGCAACGACGGTCGAATCCTCGGTCGCGGTGACAGGGACATCGCCGTCGCCAATCACGAGTGCGCTCTCAGTGTACCCGAGAGAGTCCTCGCCGACATCGACGGCGCCCTCGAAGACGTACAGATAGGTGTGCCAGCCAGACCGAGACGGAAGCGTGGTCGTCGCACCGGCCTCCAGGCGACAGTCATAGAAATCGACATCATTGCGGACGTACAGCGGCGCATCGGTGCCCTCGGGCCCGAATAAGTGGCGCCACTCGTTGGCGACGGGGTCGGGAACCGGCTCGTGCTGGATGCCCGGTTCGAGGTCGAGGCTGTGGGGCCGGACGAAGATCTGAAGCATCCTGAGCGGCGGGTCGTCTGCCAGCGTCTCTTCGGAGTGCCAGAAGCCGCTGCCGGCGTTCATCACCATCAGGTGCTCGGGGCCGGTCACGAGGGTGTTGTCCTGTCGGTCGTCGTGGCGCATTACCCCGTCTGGAACCCAGGAGATGATCTCCTCGTTGCGGTGCTGGTGCATCCGGATCAGCGTGTCGGGGTCCATGAACGACTCGACGACCGTCGCGAGCGGCCCGTAACCGTGGTCGTCGTGGTCGGGAACTGCCCGGCCGGGGAAGTTGAGGTGGATCCGGAACTTGCCCTGATCTTGCGACACGTCCGTTCGCGGCGCTGTGTGGATACGGGGCTGTGTCTGTGCCCCAGGTGAATCGTCCATTACCAACTGCTAGTCTCTCAGCCGTATATGGGTTCTGCGCGAGCCTTCGGCGGTGTTCAGATAAGGACGAAGGGTGAGGCGGTTCGTTTTCTGAGTGTATATGCCCGAAAACGACCGCCTCGGTGGATGCTTGAGCGAGATCGGCTTAGCGTTTGTTGAACGTGAAGCGACACCGCAGCTGCTGATGAAGCTCAGTATTCAACTGGATCTTGCAGAACTTTCGATTTCGGATACTGTTTCGCTTCTTGAGGTATTCGGTGTCGAGAGAGCTCGATCAACCGTTCACAATTAGATTCACAAGGCCGATCTACAGCCAGAATCTGGTCGTTCTCCGCATCACACCGCGGTCGACGAAACCGTGATCCGAATCGACGGCCAACAGTATGGCTGTACGCCGCTGTCGATCCAGAATCAAACCAATTACTCCATACAAAGCTTGAAACGGCGAGAACAAACGCTCTCGCGGAGATATTTTTCGGCGAACTCCGCGAGGAACAGGATGCCGACGACGCCATGTTTCTCGTCGACGATGCTACCCCGCTGAAAGAAGCGTGTCGTCGACACGGTCTCGATTTCACATACGAACACCAGGGAAATCGTAACAGTGCCGAACGTGTCTTTTGCGAGGTAAAACGACAAACAGACTCGTTCTCAAATAGTTACAGTCACGTCGGTCCAGCAACCGCTGACGACTGGCTCAGATCGTTCGCCTTCGCATGGAATCGTCTCATCTGAACACTACCGCTACGACGCCCCCTACTACGAGACCCGACCCGTCCGCGCCGTCGAGAGCATCCTCTCGCCGCTGGAGTGGGGCCGTGACGATATCCACCAGTGGCTTGCCGACACTGCCGACGCGACGCTTGGAGCGCACGCTGAATGAGCGGTACTCTATCGCTGCCATTAGAACTATTCACCCACTTTTGCAGCGAAAACCGGTCGAGAGCAGTCTCGATCGCGGTGGTCAGTTGCTCAAGCGAGTCAAAGAACCGCTGCTGAGAGCGCGTTAACGCTGTTTTTTCGGCATTCTTTGACAGGATCGAGTTCCGCAGATGTGCCGGTAACACGGCGAGGGCGAGGTCGGCATGAGCCGTCTAGCCCGTAACAGCCGACATCTGGAAGTACGGGGCATCATCCAGCACGGTGATCGGAACCTATTTGAATTCTTTTCATAATGTAACGTCTATATTTTGTACAGAATCGGCAGTGACGTACTTAGTGAACCGTGAGAAAAAGCGTTCTCCGTCTTCGATAATCACGCCGAGTAGACACGCCCGTCGCGTTGGCCGGAGAGTTCGGCCCTCGGCCGCGTATCACGCAGAGACCACGCGGCACGCGACTCGAACTGCACGGATTTCCTCGTCCGATCGATACAGACTATTGTGGTGTCTATTTCCACCCGATTTCTACTTTAGTCTCGTCGTGGAACTCTTTCTGGTCAGATTCTTCGGATTTAATGACCGTACGACGGGAGCTTTTGATAACTCCGTTCCACTTCTTTCAATAACCGCCAGCAACTCGGGTAGGAGTACTCGACGCCGTAGGTTTCTTCCAGAAACCCCCCTGGACGAGCGCCGGCGTCCACGCTCACGCGTCGATCCCGACCTCTTTGGGTGGTCCGTGAACCGTGCGCTCGAAATATTTGTATTCCGGTATATTCTAACTCTTTAAGAAATTATGACATTAGGATTGGCTTGCTCAAACGGCTCGTCAGTATCAAGTCACATGAGTCAACTGGAGATCGTTTTTCACCGGTGTCGTGCCACTCTGCGAGTTCGGTTTGCGTTCCGGCGTTCCTGTGCACAAACGATGCTAACAACCGCTGTATCGGCTTTTTCCCTCGGCGCTACGAGGGCGTCTTGGAGTCTTTCGACAGAAATTTCGCTGAGGTGGTCCACTGCATACAGCACCAATTTTCGGGCGGAGAGTTATACCGTTACTATAGAGCGGTTACGACCGATAGAACAGCTCGGAGTTATTCGAGTGCTATAACAACTTCTCCACCGGAGACTGTGATCGAACATCCGTCTATCGTGAGCACAACGGTTACATCAGGATTCTGAGTGACTATCGTATTCAGTGCCTTCTTGTCCACATAATCGTATAATTGGAGGTCGAGCTTTGGTGGTGTAGTGTTCTTGATCTCGGCTAATCCCTCGAGAATGACCCTACTCGGATCCTTGTTCTCCGGATCGAACGATCGGTTTACTGTGACCCCATCTCGGTGAGTCCCCATTTTCCACGACCTTTAATAACATACGTCATGGATTCGGAAAAGCATTATTCAGGCGAGTGTGATTCACTCCTAATTTAGAACAAAGATAAATATCAAAATGTTGTACTAAATACTAGGAAGATCACACACGACCGGTAGTTCCCCTAGAGACTGTTTATACCGGCCGAAACGTCCAGTCGTGAAACTATAGTGCGGACCGAAGAATCCGGTTTCGGTCCCGAAACGGCCTGTCAGTTGGTCAGGGAAACTGTGTACCTGTCGAGTTGGAACAGGGGTGTGGGCCAAGACCCTCTTTGCGACTCACTATCACGAGCTCACCGCGCTCGGCGAGGACGATGCCCAGGACGATTGGCGGTCGGTAGTACTTCTCGCGGCGCGTCCGCGACGTGATCGAGCAGTCGGCGAGACGGTCGGCCGCGAGTCCGATCCCCCTACCGTCCCCGGCGAAATTAGTACAGAGTTTGACCAGAGTTACAATTATTTCGGATCCGAATTTGTTTTAACACTGAAAAATTTTCATCCGACGCTCCACCCCACCGGAGGATGTGGTCCGACCACAGTGATTTCGATGACAGGCACAGACGGAACTTCGAACGAGCGGCAGAGTACGGAAACCGACGGCGTTTCGCGACGGTCGTTCGTCGCGGTGACGGGGGCTACGATGGTCGGCGCGCTCGGGTTCGGAACGACGGCCGCGGCGGACGTTGGGGGGCAGTCCGACCACTACTTCACCGTCCACATGGAGAACCACTCGAACGGAAACACGCTCTCGACCAGCCTCGAGGGGGGCGACGACAGCAAGCCCGTCCCGCTCTCGCCCGTCGTCTACGCGGTCCACCGCGAGGACGAGCCGATCTACTCCCGCGGCGAGCTCGCACGCGACAACGGGCTCGAATCGCTCGCCGAAGACGGCAGTCCCGGGCGACTGGTGTCGAGCCTGCGGGACCGCGACAGCGTCGTCGAAGCGGGGAAACGCGCCGTACCGATCGGTGCCGACGGGCCCGGCCCGCTCCTGCCCGGGGGGACCTACGAGTTCGAGACCGAGTCCTACGACAGCGACCGCTCGCTCTCGCTGTCGCTGGTGACGATGTTCGTCCAGTCGAACGACCTGTTCTACTCGCTCGGGGGGCCGTCGGGGCTGGCGCTGTTCGCCGACGGGCAGCCGACGAACGGCAACGTGAATGACCGTGTCGCCCTGTGGGACGCCGGCACCGAGATCAACCAGGAACCCGGCGTGGGCGACCACCAGGCCCCGCGCCAGCGGGCCAAGGGCGTCGGCGACGTCGAACGCAACACCGTCGTCCCCGTCGCCGACATCAACGGCTACGACTATCCCGACCTCCGCGACGTCCTCATCCTCCGGGTGACCGCCCACTGAGGCCGGGATCGGACGCGGATCCGGCGACCCCGTGACCGGGGCCTCCTGCTCGACCGGACGACCCCTCCGACGGCCGCCACCGACCGGTGGCCGTCACCCGACGCCGCCGAACACGCCGAGGCGGCCGTCTCCGAAGCCGGCGTAGACGCTTTTGTCGAATCCCAACACCGTCATCACCGAGGCGCTCGGCCGGTAGACCGCTCGGGGCTCGCCGGTCGCGGCGTCGACGGCGAACAGGCTGGTGAAGTCGGCCTTTTTGGGGGTGATCGCCTCGGCGACGAGCGTCTCGCTCGTGGCGGCGACCGGCCAGCCGTTGTCGGAGGGGGTGACGAACCGGTACGGGCGGTCGCCACCGGGGAGGGCGTAGGCGTCGACGGCGTTCATCCGGACGTTCGTCCGCGTGTACAGCCGGCTCCCGTCGGGGGCCAGCAGTGGGTCGTGGGCGGGGGCAGGGACGCGCCAGGCGACGGTCCCGTCGGCGGTCACCGCCGCCACGGAGTCGTTTCCGACGTACACTCGGTCGCCGACCGGGAGGGCCCATCGCGTCGACAGCGGGACCGTCCACCGGTTCGCACCGTCGGCCGAGACGCCGACGAGCGAGGAGTCGTCGGCACGCTCGCCGACCGAGCAGACGACGGTGTCGCCGAGGACCGTCGCCAGCCGAACGGTAGCGGGGAGGTCACGCTCCCACCGCAGTTCGCCCCCGGAGCCGTACGCCGACAGCGTTCGGCCGGTGGCGACGTAGACCGCGTCGGACCCGACCGCGAGGGCGTCCATCCCCGCGACCGACGCCGACCACTGCGAGTCGCCGCCACCGGGGTCGACGGCGTACACCGTCGTCTCCAGCGGCTCCTCGGGGGTGTCGTGACTGTGCTCGGGCTCGAAGAACTCCGTGGCCCGGACGACGACAGCGCCGTCGAGGAACCCGGCGACCCCGAGGTACCGCTCGCGCTCGAACGACCAGCGCTGCGTCCCGGTCCCCGGGTCGAGCGCGTGGAGCGCGGTCCACTCGTAGGACTCCGCGCGGCCGTGGACGCTGTAGACCGCTCCGTCGTCGACGGTGACGCCCCAGATGTCGGCGGTGCCGGTCGGGTCGTGGTGTGAGCCCGCCGTGGGCTCACCCGCGAACGACTGCACCCAGTCGAACTCCGGGCCGCCGGGGGACAGCGCGGCGACGGCGGACGGTCCGTCCTCGTCGCCCATCGTGACGTAGAGCCGGCCGTCGCCCGCGTCGATGCCGAGGACCTGCGCGTAGTCGGTGTCGATCCAGCGGTCGGCGGTCCAGTCGGGGAGGTCCTCGGAGACGCGAGTGACGGTCGCCGGCGGGACCGCGGTGACGCGGTCGGCGGTTCGGTTCGGTTCCGCGGTGCCGGCGACGGTCGGCGTCCCCTCGGGCCCCGGCGTGGGCGTCGCGGAGGGTGCGGGTGTCGGCGCCGCGCCGTCCGTCCCGGTCCGCGGGGCGTCACCCGCTGGTGGGTCGGTCCCGTTCGAGCCATCGCCGTCGCCGAGACAGCCCGTCAGCGAGGTGACCAGTCCCGCGGCGAGCGCGAGCGTTCGGCGTCGAGTGGGCATGGTCGGACCCACAGGCGGTATCGGAAAGGGCCTTCTGGAGGGTCAAACGACCGCCGAACGACGGCCGGCCGAGTCAGTCGGCCGGCGCCTGCACCGGTATCTGCCGGGCGGTTTTTTCACAACCGCCCGTCTGGTGACGGCCATGCGGAGACGCCGCGCGCTGTTGCGCTCGCTGGGGGTGGGTGCGGTCGGGTTCGCGGCGGGCTGTGCCCGACTGCGACGGCTCGGCGGCCCGGACGAACTGGCGCGAAACGAGGTCAGTTCCGAGGCCGGCGGCGACGGATCCGTCCCGATGCACCAGCGGGACGCGCGCCACAGCGGGTACGTCTCGGGGACGGTGACCGACGAGTCCGGCACGGACCGGTGGGTGAGCACCGTCGACCCACCGGACATCAGTTCCGCCGTCGTGCTCTCGACGGATTCGGTGTTCGTCCCGAGCGCCGACGGCGTCCACGCGCTGGACCGGGCCGACGGGAGCTACCGGTGGGACCGTCGTCCGGACGCGACGTTCCCGACGGTACCGGTCGTGACCGACGGCGTCGTCGTCGTCGGCGAACTGTTCGACGAGCCCGTCGAAGACGAGGTCGGCGCGGTCGCTTACGACGCGGCGGACGGGACGGAACTGTGGGAGACGACCGACGTGCCGGGGGGATGGGCGCGACCGACGGTTCGCGACGGGGTCGTCTACCTCTCGGGCGGTCCCGTCGACCCGGGCGTCACGGCCGTGGGACTCGCCGACGGAGCCGTCGAGTGGCAGACGCGCCTCGACGCCGAGACGGGTCGAGTCGCCGTCAACGAAACCGGCGTTTACGTCGCCCAACCGACCGGGATCCGAAAGCTCGGTCCCGGAGGAGCGGACCTGTGGCACCGGTCGACCACGGGTGAGCCGCGCGGTCCGCCGACCGTCGCCGACGGGACGGTGTACGCCCAGACGGCCCCGGGGTCCTTCGCCGCGCTGGACGCTGCGACGGGCGAACGACGGTGGGAGACTATCGCACCGCCCGAGACGGAGTTTTCGGCGGCGGTCACCGGCGGGACGGTCTACCTCTCTGGGGGCGACCTCGTCGCGCGCCGAGCGGCCGACGGGACCGAACTGTGGCGTCGCTCTCCGGCGCAAGCGGGCGCGAGCGTCGAAACCGCCACCGACCACTACGGCGAGCGCGGTTTCGGCGACCTCGCAGTGACCGACGACACGGTGTACGTCGGCCACGGCGACGGACTGCTCGCCGTCGCCCGCGCGGACGGCACCCCGCGGTGGCGCCGCCCGTTTCGGAACCGGGTGATGGGCGGCGACATGGTCTTCGGCGGTTCCCCCGGCGCGCCCGCCGTCGCCGGCGACACCGTCTTCACGTTCACGAGCGGCGGCGACTGCTACGCGGTGGCCCGATAGAGGGTCCCGGACGGCAGCGGTCCGAACCGGACCCGTTCCCAGCGACTGAGAGCGCGGTCCCCATTTTACCCCGATGTGGGTGCGACGTTCGTCTATGACCGACGCCGACGGGACGTGTACGTACTGGGCGCCCGAGGAGTGCGAGGGGTCGGCGCACTGCCCGCCGCGCTGTCCGCGCTTCGTCGACCGAACCGGCGAGGCCTGGGTGGTCCGGCCGGCGACGGACGACGACCGCGAGGCGCTGATCGAGATGTACGACGACTTCGCACCGGGCGAGCAGGCCCAGGGACTGCCGCCGCGCCACCGCCCGCGGCTGGAAGACTGGATCGACGACTGCCTCGAAGACGGCTGTAACTTCGTCGTGACGGGCGAGGACGGACCGGTCGGCCACGCGCTGTACACGCCGACCGACGCGGCCGAACCGGAGTTCGCCGTCTTCGTCCACCAGGACTACCAGGACCGCGGGCTCGGGTCCGAGCTGAGCAAACACGTCCTCGCGGCGGCGGCCGTCGCCGACCGCGACGCGCTCTCGCTCGTCGTCCAACCGTCCAACCGCGCCGCCCGGCACGTCTACGACGAACTGGGCTTCGAGACCGAGTCCGACTCCTCCTTCGAGAGCGGCCGACGCATGGGTGCGATCCGGATGCGCCGACCGCTCGACGCGGCGTCGACGGCGGCGTTCCGGCACCCGCCCGTCGTGCGGAACGGCGCGGTCGAACTCAGTGACGGCGGCGGTCCGGAGCCGGCGGCGTCGGACTGACCCACCCCGCGCTGGCGCCGGCCGCGAGGATTTACGACCGGCGCTCCAACGGCGTGATATGAGCCGGGAAGACACGAGCTACGGCACGGCCGAGCGGGAGCGCGACGAGCAATCGAGCCGGTCCGACGGCGAGGGCGAGCGAGCGTCGGGGGTCGCCTCGCGCGTCCGGGAGTACGCGAAGTCGGGGACGCTGGCGGGCGTCCTCGGCGGCGCAGCCGTTCTCCGGGGACTCCGATCGCTTCGCGCCGGCGAACGCGCCCGGGGCGTCGGTCGGGTGGTCGTCGGCGGCGCGCTGCTGGCGGTGGCAGCCGTCCAGCGTCGGGCCGGCCGCGAGCCGACCGGCGAGCGCATCGACATCGACCAGTCAGACGTGGTCGACACCGGCCCCGACATCGACGCCGTGGGAGAGTCGGGAAACGGGACCGACCACGTCGGCGGCGAGGCGGCCTCGGACGTGGTCGACACCGCCCCCGACATCGACGACGCGGTCGATGGGACCGACGAGAGCGAGACGGGGACCGACGCGACACTCGACGCGAGCGAAACCGGTGGCGCGGTCGACGACGTCGAGTCCGACGAGAGCCGAACTGACGACGCCGAGCCCACCGAATCGGTCGCCTCCGACCGGCTTGGCGAGGCCGCGTTCGACGAGCACAGCAGCGAGGTACCGGTCCCGCAGGAGGCGTTCAATCGGGAGTACCTCCCGCTCGGCGGGGAGGTCCACTGGGGCGTTCGCGACGACGGACGGGTGGTCGTCTCGGGACGGTTCGATCCGATCGAGGGCGGCCACGGCGTCACCTACGTCGCCAGCACGGCGGTCGACGACGATCGATTCCTGGCCGTCCCCGACGAAGTCACCGACCACTGGGACGACGTCTCGGGCGGTCCGATGGCGGTCGAGGGCGGCGACGGGATCGTCTTCGCGACGAACGACGACCTGACGGCGGACGACCAGTTGCTCGCCGTCCCGGCAGCGTGGGCCGAGGACGCGCTCGGCGAGGAGTAGCGTCTGCCGCGCCCCGGTCACGTCGCGAGCCGTTCAGTTCCGCCGGAACTCTGCGCCGGTTGCGTCCTCGGGCGGTGAGGCCTCGACCCAGTTACTCTCGTCGAGGGCGATGCGCGCGGCGACGGCCGCGACTCGTCGGGCCGTCCGCTTGCGCTCGAACAGCGAGATATTCCCCAGCGAGTCGCCGACGCTCTTGCTCACCTCGCTCGTCGGGATCGACTCGTCGCCGACGACCGCCTCGAGTTCGCGTGTGAGCCGTTCGTCGAGTTCCTTCCGCGCGGGCTTCGAGAGCTCCCACCCTGCGGGCAGCAGGTCGTAGGTCACGGCGTACCCCTCGTCGTAGCGCTCGACGGCGAAGAAGGGCGTCCCTTCGCGCTCGGCGCGCTCGTAGGCGGCGTCGCGTTCGTCGGCGTCCTCGTAACACGGAATCTCGGAGGGCTCGAATCCCACTGGCACGTACCCACCTACGCTCCCGACGGGTAAAAACGTCGGGCGCCTGGGCGCCGGTGGGCGGGTCGCAGTCGTCCGCCGAGACGAGCGCTCCGCCGTCGCTCGCCCGGGCACCCGGTGCGGGCGTGCGAAGCGGTGACTAAAGGCGCTATTTGAGCAAGCGGTACCTACTCGGTACGTGGGTGAGTCTGTCCGGGCACATGCCTCGCGAACGAACAGCGACAGCCTGCTTGCTGGCCGCACTGGTCGTCGTCGGTACCCTCGTCGCCGTGGTGCCGGCCGGTGTGGCCGCCGCAGGGCCCTCCAGTTCGTCGGCAGCGGCGGACGCGTCCACCGATTCGGATGCGCTCGCGGCCGACACTCAGTCGAACAGCCCGTACGGGGACGTCGTCCCGACGGCGATCGAGAAGACCGACGACGCGACGATCGCGGGCGGCGTGGTGCTGCCCGAGAACTACAGCGTCCGCGCCGTCCCCGAGACGGTCAACGGCTCCATCGTGCGCGTCGAGGACGACCGCACAGTCTGGCAGCGGACGTTCTCGACCGCGAACGCGACGACCCAGATCGCCGAGATCGAAGTCGGCTCCGACGGCGACGTGTACGCGGTCGTCTCGACGCGACCGACGCAGGCCGACTCGTACCCGCCGGAGACGACCACCGAGGTCGTCCACCTCACCGACGACGGTGACCTGACCTGGCGCTACGACCTCGACACGAGCGGCTACGCGAGCGTCGGGTCGACCGGCGAGACGCTCCGCGCGACCGACCAGGGCGTCGCGATCGCCCACGCGCTGCCCGACGGAGAGGGCGTCCGCCTGGCCGAACTGACCGGCGGTGACGCCATCTGGACCGATACCTACGACATCGACGCCGAGCCGACGACGCTCCGCGCGACCGACGACGGGTTCCTCGTCGCCGGGACGACCGGCTACTCGAACCCGTGGGTACTGCGGACCAGCGCCTCGGGCGCGGTCGAACTCAACACGACGGTCCGCGGGAACGTCGACCAGCGCGTCGCCGGCGCGGTCACGACCGACGACGGCGGCGTCCTCCTCGCGGGCACTCAGAGCTCCTTCGGCGGCGAGTTCAGCTCGAACGCCTGGGTCAGCCGCCTCGACGACGACGGGGTCACCCGCTGGAGCCGCGTCTACGGCGTCGACGCCCGCGCGAACGTTCAGGGTGTCGCCGCCCGCGACGGCGGCGTCCTTCTGGTCGAACGAGGCGGGTACTCGCTCGACGACGAGACGGAGGTCCGGCTCCGTGGCGTCGGCGCCGACGGCGCCCAGCGCTTCGTCGAATCCGCCGCGTTCACCGGCTCGGTGACCGCGACCCACTTCGGCGAGGACACCGTCACGCTGGCCGGCATCGGCGACGCGCTCGCCGGGAACTACACGGTGAATACGACGACCGTCGACGTGCCCCGCCGCGACGACGGCGAGTACACCTTCGAGGCCGACGCGGGACCGACCGCCAACGAGACGGTCTACCGCGGGCAGAACCTCCGCTTTGCCGACCCGAGCGCCGGCGACGAGCCCTACGAACTCCTCGCCCTGCCCGGCGAGCGCGACGAGTTCGACCCCCACGTCGTCCGCCGGGTCGACCTCGCGGACGGCGAGGCGGTCCTCGAATCGGCGACGCTCCCCGCCGGGGAGTACGTCCTCCGGAACGCCGACGGCGATCCGGTCGTCCTCGACGACGGGGAGGCCGTCGACACCGGTGACCGGTCGGCCGCCGCGTTCGACCTTCGCAGTCAGGACTTCTTCCGCCTCGAAACCAACCGGACGTTCGTCGACGCGGCCGCCGGCGAGAACGGCGTCTCGATGTCGCTGCACTCCCAGCGCACGAACTACGTCCTCCACGCCTCGGCGACTGACTCGAACGGCGAGTCCGTTTCGACCGGCGAACTCCGCGACGCCTTCGAGACCGTCGACGGCTTCGACGGCGTCGAGACGGTCGACGGCCGCCAGGTCGCCCGCATCGAAGTCGGCGACGTCGACGAACTCCGTCTGAACGTCTCCGCGGCCGCGTTCGATGCCGGTCTCTACGAGGTCACCGTCGCGAGCGTCGACACTCGCGAGGCCGGTGGAGCCGTCTCCGGGCGACTCGTCGTCGCCCAGGACACGGACCGCGAGATCGGTCTCTCGCTCAACCGGAGTTCGCTGACGGTTCCCACCGACGGGACGACGGCGGCGAACGTCACGCTGACCGACGTCGAAAACGGCATCTCCGCGCTCTCGCTGTCGGCCAACCGGACGGGCGATCCGGCTATCCGGCCGCGGCTTGACCTCCGCATCAACGCCTCCAGCATCTCGATAGGTGCCGGTGTCGGCCGCGACGAGGCGAGCACCTCCGCGACCGCCTTCGACGGGTCGACCGCCAACGGGTCGGTCGAGGTCGGGACCCTGCGGATCGAGACCGACCGCTTCGGCGAGGAGACCGTCTCGACGGGCAACAACACCGTCACCTTCCGCGTCGAGTGGGTCGTCGACGAGGACGGCACCCCCTACTCCGTCCCCGACCCGATCACCGTCCCCGTCGAGGTCGTCGAGTCGACGAACGCGACCGACGGCTCCGGTGAACCCGACGAGGGCGGCGTCGTCGGCGGTGGCTCCGACTCCGGCGGGAGCTCCGCGGGCGGCTCGGCCGGTGGCTCCGGTGGCGATTCGAGCGCATCCGGCAGCGAGACCGGAACCGCCGCGGCCGCCGCCGACCGGTAGCGCACGGTAGTCTTCGACCTCCGCGGCTCGATTTCCGCGGCTCGATTTCTCCGACCTCGTTCTCCCAGCGGCCGCTCCGGGCCGCTCGCACGGGCTCGTGACGGCGACTCAGTAGTCCCGCCAGCTGTGCTCGGGTTCCCAGCCGAGCAGCTCCCGGGCCTTGTCCGTCGAGATCAGCGACTCGTGACCGTCGAGCGAGCCGCGGACTTCGGCGTCGGGGTAGCACTCGGCAGCGAGCCGCTCCGAGGGGGCGTCGGCGCAGGTGTCGGCCGCGACGGCCCAGAACGCCTCGTGGCCGTCGAGGTCGGCCTCGACGGCGCGGCGGGCGATCGTCGCCGCGTCGGCGACGTGGAGGTACGAGAAGAGCGTCGAGCGCTCGCTCCTGCGGATCGCCTCCAGCGAGCGGTCGGTCCCGGCGATCCGCTCGCGGAGTCGATCGTCGGTCGCGACCCAGGGGTACCGAAGCGAAGCGACCTGCGGCGCGTCCGGGCGGCGGCCGAAGCCGTCGCCGAGGACCTCGGTGGTGTGCTTGCCGAGCGCGTAGGGGTCCCGCGGCGTGAGCGGGTGGTCCTCGTCGACGGGGAGATAGCGCACGTCCGTTGGGGCGTCCTGGTAGTCGGCGCCCATGACGTTGATGCTGGAGGGGAGGACGACGGCCTCCAGGCCGAGTTCCGTGGCGGCTTCGAGGACGTGGTAGGTCGACATCGCGTTGCTCTCGAAGGTGACGTGTTCGGGGTGGCTGACAGGCGTGGGGAGCGTGCCCATGTGGACGACCGCGTCGGCACCGCTCGCTGCGAGCGAGCCGTAGGTCTCGCCGGCGTCGAGCAGGTCGGTGGTGCGGTAGCTGTCGGCCACGTCCTCGCGACGGTCGCCGCGGGAGAGGTCGGCGGTCTCGTAGCCGGCGTCGGCGAACTCTCGGAGGATGGCCTCGCCGATCGTCCCGTTGCCGCCGGTCACGGCCACGCGGTCGATGCTCATGGCCGGTGGTGGGCGGACCGGCGAAAATAGCTACCGGCCGGGGAAATTCGGTCCGCGAGTCAGTACTCCCGAAGGAGTTCCAGCATCTCCCGATCCAGGTCGTGGCCGTGCCAGTCCTCGTAGTCGACGTCCGACCGCTCGCTGTCGAGGACGCCGAAGGGACCGCGGAAGTTCCACAGCGCCCAGCCCCAGCCGGCTTCCTCCCACAGCGAGAGGGCGTCTTCCATCCACGAGAGGGTCACGTCGTGGGGCGTGTGGTTGTAGACGCCCCACTCGCCGACGTGGACCCCGACGCCCATCGACTCCAGCCGCTCCCACTGGGCGATCCGGGTCGCACGCAGCCACTCGCGGTCGTGGACCTTCCCCGCGCCGTCGAGGTAGGGCCAGGTCGGCGGTTCGTCGAGATTCACGTCGGTCCACTCGGCCTCGTGGTGCGTGAGCGGGAACGGGTCGTACCCGCGGGTCGACTGGGCGCACTCGGTGTCGGCGAGTTCGAACACCGGCTCCCGGCCGTAGCGCATCCCGTCGGCGACGACGAGCCGGTCGGGGTCGACCTCGTGGATCGCTTCGACGGTGTCGCGGACCACGTCGGCGTAGGCGCCGTGGCTCGTCTCGGCGGGCTCGTTGATCAGGTCGAAACTCACCTCCTCGCTGGAGATCCCCTCGTAGCGCTCGGCGAACCGACGCCAGTGCTCGGCGAACACGTCCCGGGTCTCGGAATCGGTCCACAGGTCCGTCTCCTCGGGCGGGTCGGCGACCGTGAATCCCGGCCCGCGATGGAAGTTGAGGTTGACGTGGACGCCGTGTTCGCGCCCGTACTCCACCGCTTCGTCGATCTCTTCGAGGGCGTCCTCGTCGAAGTCGAGCCAGCCGTCGCCCGTCCAGCAGCGGTAGTCCATCGGCAGTCGCGCGAAGTCGAAGCCCCACTCGGCCATCCACTCGAAGTCTTCCTCGCGGAAGCGCTCCTCGTCGTCGGCCATGAACTTCGCCTGGAGATTGAACCCGCGCCACCGCGGCAGCGAACTTCCGTCGGCGTTCATGGCTACCCGCCCGGCCGCCCCCGAGGTAAGTCCGCGGCTCCCGGAAGTTCGCGCCCCGTTCGAGAACGTATAATATTTTTATAATAGGTAAGATCTTGAATATTATAGCTTCGTTCGGTAGATTCAGCGAATGGACGTAGCAATCCACCGTGGCGCGCGCTGTCGCGAGTCTCGTCTTCCTCGTGAGTAGCGAGGGAGCGAAGGTCCCTCGGACGGTTCGCGCGGCGTTGCCGCGCGAAGACGAAGCGAGCGAGGGTCAGCGAGAGCTTCGCTCTCGCCAGACGCGACGGCATCGGGCGAGGGATGAGCATCGAAGCGAACGCCGTGAGCGAGAAGCGCAATCGGCTGGGGAGGTGTGTGGCTGGTTGCGGTTGCTGGCGCGGTGCAGTTCCTGGTGGACTGAAAGGGCGAGGCGCGCTCGCGTTCGCGTGGTCGCCTGAGCGGGCACTATCCGCGCGGGCGGTGCCGAGAGCGCGGATATCCCGTCTCAGCGACCGCGAGCGCGTCGAGGGCTTTCAACGCTCACTGCCGAATGCGGTCAGAACAACTCCAAGCGAGCGCGCCGAGGGCTTTCATCGCTTGCTGTCCCCGGTGAGTGCGGTCGCTGTCGTTCGATTCATTCCATGACTCGTACAATCATAAACTACCGATACGTGAGCAGGTAAACGGATCGGCATTCAAGAGACAACTTCACGATGCGTACATCATTACCTAAAAAATCTTATAGTATTGAATACGATTCGCCGTCGACCGCCGAGTATTAGTTCGCCCGGGTTTTACCAAGCGGTAAATGAGTGTGGACGACGACACGGACGGCGACGTCGAGGTACAGGCTACGACGGACATCACACATCAGGGCGGGATGCGCGGGAATCGGGTGATGCCGACGCCGGTGCGGGACCACCTCGATCCGTTCGTCGTCTTCGAGCGCTTCTTCATCGCGGCCGACCAGGGCTTCGACACCCATCCCCACCGCGGGTTCGAGATCGTCTCGTACATGGTCGAGGGCGGGATGGTCCACGAGGACTCGCTGGGCGAATCCCACACCGCCTATCCGGGCGACGCGATGCGTATCACGACCGGGAGCGGCATCGAGCACTCCGAACTCCCGGCCGACGGCGCGGCCTGCAACGGCCTCCAGCTGTGGGTGAACCTCCCCCGCGACCGGAAAGAGGACGACCCCGGATTCGCGAACGTGAGCGCCGAGGAGTTGCCGACCGAAGACGCCGGGGACGCGACGGTGACGACCGTCGTCGGCGAGGGGTCGCCGATCGAACTCGCGACCGACGTGACCTACCTCGACGTGACGGTCGAGGGGTCGTGGACCTGGGACCCGCCCGCGGGTTGGTCCGGTTTCCTGTACGGGATCGAGGGCTCGGGAACCGTCGACGGCGAGCCGTTCGGCGTCGAGGAGTTCGCGGCGCTGGAGCGGATCGGCGACGGGACGCGCGTCACCGTCGAGAGCGACGATGGCGTTCGCCTGGCTGCCATCGCCGGCGAACCCCACGGCGAGCCGATCGTCCAGCGCGGCCCCTTCGTGGAGTAGTCGACGGACACCGCTGAAAGCCCTCGACCCGCTCGCTAGCTGATGGTACGACCGCACTCACTGTGGACAGCGAGCGATGAAAGCCCTCGACGCGCTCGCGGTCGCTGCGCGGGATATCCTCGGTCGCTTCGCGACCTCGGATAGTGGCCCACTCAGACGACTAAACTGGACGCGAGCGCGTCTCGCCCTTTCAGTCCGCCAGGAACTGCACCGCGACCACCCCGCACGGCACCGCAAACAGCCACGAACCTCCCCAGCCGATTCGCTCGCCTTCGGCTCGCTCATCCCTCGCACGGTGCCGTCGCGCGCACGAGAGCGCGCCAACGTCAGAGCAAGCTCTGACGGCCCTCGGAATCGCAGGCGATTCCGAGACGACAGCGCGCGCCACTACCTCTGATCACCAAGCGTCGTCGAGAACGCCCTCGATGTCCTCTGTCGTAGGATTCAGGCCCTCCGGCGCGGCGTCCATCAGACTGTCCTCGCGGATCTCGGCGGCGATGGCGGGGAAGTCCTCGCGCGAGAGACCGTCGAGTTCGCGGAGCCGGTCGGGCAGTTCCAGGTCGTCGCTGACGGCTGCCACGGCTTCGATCACGCGCTCGGCGAGTTCCTCGCCGGTCGCGCCCTGGCCGTCCACGTCGAAGGCCTCGGCGAGCAGTCCGCGGCGGCCGTCGACCTCGTCGAAGACGTACCGGAGGACGTGCGGTGCGAGGATGCCGTGGACGGTGCCCTGGTGGGCGTCGTAGTCGTGCGAGAAGCCGTGGCCGAAGGCGTGGATCACCGAGGCGCGATAGGCGTCGGGCGTCGAGATGCCGTACTGCGCGAGGACGACGCCCGCGACCGCCTCGTAGAGCTTCTCCTCGTCCATGTCGTCGTCGGGCAGCGTCTCGAAGCCCGAGCTCATGAGCGACAGGGCGCGCATCGCGGTCCCGTCGGTGACGGGCGTGCGATACGGCGAGTAGAGACACTCGACGGCCTTGTCGAAGCCGTTCATCGCGGAAGCGCAGAGGACGCCCTTCGGCGTCGTCTCGAACAGCGCCAGGTCGTAGACCAGTGCGGTCGGCATCAGCCGGCGGTCGCCGACCGAGCCGTTGGGGATTTCGTCGTCGGGAACGCCTCCGGGGTCCAGCGAGAGGCTCACGCCGGCGATGACCGAGAGGTCGGCGCCGGCCAGCGTCGTCGGGACGGCGACGATCGGCACCGGGTCGCGGTCCTCGCCGACTTCGACCCCACCCTCGTCGATCGACTGCTCGGCGACCGTCCGGAGGTCGTCGTGCGACGAGAGCGCGCTGGCGACCTTCGCCACGTCGAGACTGCTGCCGCTCCCGACCGCGACGACGGCGTCGATCCCCGCTTCGCGGACGCGCTCTGCCGCGTCGAGTCCTGTCTTCAGGTACTTCTCGGGCGTCGTCTCGTCGAAGACGCCGGCGAGACGGTCGCCCAGGCCGGCCTCGACGGGGTCCATCACGTCGCGGTTGGCGCCGACGTTCGCACCGGTGACCACGAGCGCGTCGTCGCAGTCGCGGGCACCGAGCAACTCGCTCAGATCCCCGGCCGCACCCCGACGGCACCGGAGTTCACCGGGGGCGTAGTCGAACGCGAACTGCCGGTCTCCCCGCTCGCTTTCGGCCGTCATACCCGCACGTTGTGCGGATCGGCGCTTAAGTCCCCCGTCTCGGCGAGTTCCCCGGTGGCACTCTCGTCACGACAGCGAATTTATGTCTATCGATCGTACAGTCTATCGGTGTGACAACCGATGACGAACGACACCGACGGGACACGCGAATGGACCAGACGCGGGATTCTCCGGCGGACGGGCGCGGTCGGGACGGCCGCGCTGGCGGCCGGCTGTGCCGGCGGAACGGCGTCGAGCGACACGGAGACGGCGACCGAGGCGGCGACACGGACAGTATCGAGCGGGAGTGAGACACCGGCGGAGACGGCCGAGCGCGCGTTCCCGCCGGAGCAGCGGACCGAGTGGGGGAGGGAAGTGGATCTCGGCGAGGGGACGGTGACGACGTTCACGACGGCCGACCCGTCGGGGGGAACGGATTCGCACGGTGTCCTGCTGGAGCGGGACGCGCTCCGTGGGCTTCCGTCGGCAGGGACGCTCGAATCGGCCGGCGAGGGGGAGTTCGACGACAAGTACGGCTCGAAGGGGGGTGCGGCGGCGATCCACACGAAGTGGTCGCTGCAGTTTTTCGTGCCGTTCCCGTCGGCTCCGGACACGCCGATCACCTTCCTCGGGTTCAACTGGAACCCCGGGGGTCACCCACCGGCGGGCGTCTGGACCGTCCCGCACTTCGACGTGCACTTCCACATGCGCCCGCCCGAGGCGGTCGACGAGATCGACGGGCCGCGAGCGCCCGAGTACTCGCTCCCCGAACGGTACGTCCCGGAGGGGTACGTGCGACCGCCCGACGAGTCCGCGCGAGTCATCACTGACATGGGCGAGCACCTGTTCGACCCGAGTGCGCCCGAGCACGACGGCGGGGCGTTCACGAACACGCTCATCTGGGGGGTCGCCGACGGCGGTGACGGCTTTGGCGAACTCTCGTTCGTCGAACCGATGGTCACGCGTGAGTTCCTTCGGAACCACACCGGGACGGTCCGCCGGACGATCGCACAGCCCGACACCTACCGGAGCGCCGGTGCCTACCCGACCGAATACTCGGTCCGCGACGTGCCCGAGCGCGAGGCCGTCGCCGTCGTCGTCGGCGCGTTCGAGCGCTTCGAGGGGGACGACCGATAGCAGACGCGCCCGGTCGGTCGTCCGGTCGCCCGGCGTTCCGAAGGTATTTGCCGGTTCACCCGTACCCTCGCACGTCGTGACCGACACCTCAGAGCCGCCCGTGGACGCCGAGCGATCCGACAGCGTCGTCGGCGTTCAGGGCACCGATCACATCACCATCGAGGGAACGAGCGTCGAAGACACCGTCGAGTTCTACCGCGACATCCTCGGCATGCCCCTCGTGCTCCGACAACCCAATCTCGACCGCAGCGAGTTGACCCACCTCTACTTCGACACCGGGGACGGCCGACTGCTCACGGCGTTCGTCTCCGAGGAGCGCGAGTCGACCGACGACCTCGAGGCCGACCGGGGCGACGTCCACCACGTCGCCTACCGGATCGACCACCGGCGCGTCGCCGACATCCGGGAGGGACTCCGCGACGCCGGCTACCCAGCCGACGAGTACGACCGCGGCGCGTTCCACGCGCTGTACACCGCGGACAACAACGGCCTGACCGTCGAACTGGTCGCCGACAAGTTCGCGATCCCCGACGACCGCCGGGGCGAGGTGCTCGCTCGCGCCCACGCCCACCGCGTCGACGACGGCGCCGAGTTCGTCGCCTCGAAACACATGCGCGCCGCCCTCGACGAAATCGGCATCGACGCCGAGGAACGCGACCTCGACACCGCCGCCGCCGGCCGCGACTACGGCGGCTGATCCACACTGACGCTAGCCGATTTCCTACCGGATTAAAATACATGTCGAATTCATTACTACGAGATCTAGCGAGAGATCCGTGAGCATCCAAAGTTCCCGAATTATACGCTCAAAAGCGTTTTTGGCCTCATAATTCCTATGTGGGCACCAAATGGTCGTAGTGGACGTGGCATCTACTCTTTACTCTTTGAGGCCGTTCAGAAGGTCTAAAGAGGCCGATACGCGTTTTCGTGGCGAAAATACGCCGAAGTGAGTCTAATCTGGATATTTCGAACACTTAACGAACTTATGATAAAAACAGTCGCTGTTCGGAGATAGTAACAAGGAGCGGTTCGGGACCCGGTTCCGCCGTGATCGAGACCGCAGTCGACCGGGTCCGAGTGACGATCCGGCGGTCGCGTGCGACCGGGGATCGGGCGGGTTCGTCGGCGGTGCGCTGTCGGGCCGACCGGAATCCGGTGTCGGGTCGGCGGGGTTCGACGGGGCCGCGAGTTCACTCCGGCGGCTGGAACCCGGTGTCGTAGCTGGCCTCGACGAGGCCGCCGAGGATCATGGCGGTGCTGATGCCGAAGCCGCGCTCGAAGTCGAAGCCGCGGTGGCCGGGGTCGGGCCACTCGAAGTCCCGGACGTTGCCCCAGGCGCCCCAGTTGTACTGGTGGAACACGAAGTGCGGGAGGTAGTAGTTGTAGTACCGGGCGCACTTGCGGTACAGCTCCTGGATCTCCGCTTCGGATTTGCCGGGCTCGCGGATCTCGCGGACGATGCCGGCGAGGTTGATCTCCTCGCCGTCCGAGAGGTCGGGGTCGATCCCCGCCTCGTCGGGCGCCTCGATGGCGCCGACTTCCGAGGGAATCTCGACTTGCAGGGGCTTGCCCTGGGCGTCCACCTCCGTATCGGGGTCGACCCGCTGGGCCGGGGCGCCGGCCTTGCCCATCACGAGGGACCCGGAGACCCAGCCGGCGCTGGAGTTGTAGTAGCCGAACGGCTCGCCGTAGCCGTGCCAGAAGATGGAGCTGTCGTAGTTGAGGCCGTTGTCGGCCCTGAGGTTGTTCGACCAGGTCGACCACCCCTGACTGGAGAAGTTGATGCCGAACCCGATCTCGGCCAGGTTCGCCCGGATCGTCTGGGCGGCGCCGGCGTAGTCGGCGATAGCGGAGGGGAAGATGACGTCGATCGCCGCGGGGTTCCCGTTGGGATCGACCCACTGGTCGCCCTGCTTGCTGTAGCCGCCCCGTCGGAGGTACTCGGCGGCCGCCTCGGTGTCGGACTCCATCGGCCACGAGTGGAGGCTATCGAGGAACTCGCCGGAGAACACCGACTGCGACTGGGCGTCGAGCATGTACGTGTGGTTCTCGATGGGGACCGACCGCGCGTCGCCCCAGCCGTTCGCGCCGGCCGCCGTCCAGTCGACGGCGGCGACCAGCGCCCGACGCACCCAGAGGTTCTGGAGGTGCGGGTTGTTCCAGTTGAGCCGCCACTTGTCGCCGCCCTCCGAGCGGAGCCACCGGGTCAACTCCTGCATGTGGTCGGGCAGCGTCTCCCGCGAGTAGAGGCCGTTCGGCGCGACGATGTTGCCGTTGAGGTCGATCGCGCCGTTGCTCGCCAGCGTCTGGCGGCGTTCGCCGTCCCCCCACTGGATCGCCAGTTTCGGGACGTTCGTGTTCGCGGCGTTGGGATGGGCGACGACCGTGTCGCCCGCCTCGGCGGCGGCCTCGTCGCGCAGATGCAACGTGAGCTCCGCCGACCCGATGCCGTCCTCGGAGCGGATCTCGTAGGGACCGCTGCCCCAGCCGTTCTCCAGCAGCCGCTGCAGCGAGATGCGGTCGCTCACCAGGTCGTCGGTCACCGCCGAGACGGCGTCCGCGGTCCCGGCGTCCCGATACTGTTCGAGGTACGGCTGCGTGAAGTCGGGGTGGATCGGCATGTCGCCGTCGTTGGGCGCGGCCTGCGACGCCAGGATGTGCTGGGCCTGGGCGTCGTCCGGGAGCCCGTCGCTCCCGTCGGTGTTCCACCAGTGGTACTCCCACTGGCTGGCCGCCTCCTGCGTGAAGGCGGTGTCCTCGGTGAACTTGTTGCCCGCCTGGAAGTAGTCGACGTGGAAGTGCGTCTCCCGAGCGTCGGCGTCGAGCGGGTCGCCGTTCCAGTAGGTCGCCCGGTCGTCATGGGACTCGTAGACGTCGTAGGGCGCGTCGACTTCGTACCCGCTGTACCAGGTCATGACCGAGACGCTGTCGGTCCGGGGCTTCCAGGGCGTCTCGAACTCGACGCCGCTGTAGGCCATCTGGCGGGTGTGGACGTTCCGCACCGCCTGGAGGTCCGTCATGAACGCGACCCCGGTCGTGTTGTCCTGGGGCGCCCAGACGTTCGCGTCGAATACGTCGGGGGAGTTGGCCTGAAATACCCGGACCACGTCGGTTGCGGGCTCGCCCAGCGGCGTCGGGCTGTCGGTGTCGGCGTCGGTGTCGGGCGGGGCCTCCGTCTCACCGGTCGGCGTCGCGGTCGGTGTCACCGCGGCGTCGTCCGTCTCCCCCGGCTCGTCCGTCGAATCCGTTCCGCCTCCCGACGGACACCCGGCCAGGCCCACCGTCCCAATTCCGGCCAGCAACTGTGCGTACTGACGACGTGACAGCTGATCGCGCAGGTTGGTACTATCCCGCATACGTCTCACCGTTCCACGGATAGTACATAAATTTTTGCACACAACAGTGTGCGGGTCGGTCGCTCTCACCCGTCCGGCCCGCCGGACGACACGGTCCGTTTCACACTGTGAAATAAGCGCGGGAAACCACCCGTCCCGATCCAGTCCAGACGGACCGCGTGCGCGCCCCGAAACCAGCACAGCGGCGATCCCTTCCGATTCTATCGCTGTAATTTCTCGACATCCGACCCTCACGATCTCGCGCTCGCGACGCAAATCGTTTCAGGGTATGAAACGGACGGGGTAGTCGTCGCTGTTCGGAGCGCTATTCGACCCCGGACCACACTTGACCGATATAATCGGAAGGACGTTTCGAAGGCTCGATACGCGACGGTTCGAGCCGCTCGGGCGTACGCTGGTCCCTGCACGTACCGTCGCCGGACGTGTTGGCCGCCGATGGATCGGCCGGACGACGCCGGAAGAGCGCCACCCGGGAGCTATGAATGGGGGTTCACGCCCGTGTTCGTCCGTACCGGTCCGAGACGGTACCGAAATTACGGTTCTATCTGTGTAATCTCGGAACCAGCCTCACGGGCGCTGGAACAGAGCAGTCCGATATAACCGGACGGGGCGGGACGGACGACCGGAGGAGCGAGGAGAGACACAGTTATGTCCACTCGCGGCGGAGGCTCGTACGTCATGTCGAGTTCGCTCTTCGACTACGAGCCGAGAGACTGGCGAACGGATACGGACGACCGGCTGCGATTCGCGCTCGTCGGCGTCGGGTGGTGGACGACGGAGTTCGTCCTGCCCGCGATCGAGACGACAGAGCACTGCGTGACGACGACCGTCGTCAGTGGTTCGACCGAGAAGACCGACCGCGTTCGCCGCGAGTACGAAACCGTCGAACACGGGCTGACGTACGACGAGTTCGCCGACGGCGAGGCTTCCGACGGCTACGACGCCGTCTACGTCTGCACGCCCAACGCGACCCACCTCGAACACGTCGAGGCGGCCGCCGAACACGGGAAAGCCGTGCTCTGCGAGAAACCGATGGAGGCGACGGTCGAGCGCGCCGAGCGCCTCGTCGCCGCCTGCGAGGAGGCGGACGTACCGCTGATGGTCGCCTACCGGATGCACACCGAGCCCGCGGTCCGGCGGGCGCGCGAGTTGATCCGCGACGGTGCCATCGGCGAGCCCGTCCTCGTCAACGGGGAGAACTCCCAGCCGCTCCTGGAGATGATCGACGACCCCGACCAGTGGCGGCTGAACCCCGATCTGACGGGCTACGGCACCTCCGTGATGGACCTGGGGATCTACCCGCTCAACACCGCGCGATTCCTCCTCGACGCCGACCCCGTCCGCGTTCAATCGACGATGGATTCCCCCCACGAGGCGTTCAGCGAGGTGCCCGACCAGGTGGCGACGTTCTCGGTCGTCTTCGACGACGGCACCCACGCCGCCTGTTCCTCCTCTCAGCGCGGCGCCGACCACACGCGCCTGGAGGTCGTCGGCACCGATGGCCGGGTCGTCCTCGAACCCGCCTTCCACATGGAGACGCAGCTGACGGTCGAGCGAGACGGGGAGACGGTCGAATTCGACACGGAGGGCGTCGACCAGATGGCCGAGGAGTTCGAGTACTTCGCCCAGCGAGTGCTCGCTGCGGAACCTCTCCACGCCGACGGCGAGCACGGGCTCGTGGACATGGAGACGATCGCCGCGATCCACGAGGCTGCCGAATCGGGCGAGACGGTGAACGTCGAGTAAAAGCGAGTGTCGCAGTTTGCTACGGAATCGGGACGGACGGCCGATGTATCCGAGAGCGAGCCGGAGAACCGCGAGTTACCGCAGTTCGTCGGCGCGCTTCTCCCAGTCGTCCTCCCAGAGGTCGATGGTGTGGACCGCGTCCTCGGTGTACTCGTGCTCCTCGACGACGTCCATGTCGAGTTCGATACCGAAGCCGGGTCCTTCGGGGACCTGGACGTAGCCGTCCTCGACCTTCAGCGGGTCCTCCAGCAGTTCGTCGACCCAGTCCTCGTCGTAGGTCTGGAACATCTCCTGGATGCGGAAGTTCGGGATGGAGGTGCAGAAATGGGAGTAGATGGCGCCGGCGACCGGTCCCTGCGGGTTGTGCGGCGCGATGTCGACGTGGTCGGCCTCGGCGAGGCCCGCGATCTTTTTGCCCTCGGTGATGCCGCCGGTGTTCATCAGGTCGGGCTGGAACACGTCGATGTCGGTGCGGGTGACCAGCTCGTAGAAGTCGTACTTGGTCATGTGGCGCTCGCCGGTGACGACCGGGATGGGGGATTTCCGGGCGACCTCGGCGAGGCTGTTGATCGAGTCCGGCGGGCACGGCTCCTCGTACCAGGCCGGGTCGAACTGGTCGAGCTTCTTCGCGATGTCGACCGCCTGCGCCGCCGAAAAGCGACCGTGACACTCGATGAGCAGCTCGACGTCCGGACCGACGGCCTCGCGGACGGCGCCGACGATGTCGACGGCGTGATTTTTCTCCTCGGTGGTCATCGACTGCCAGGCGGTCCCGAACGGGTCGAACTTCATCGCGTCGTAGCCGTCGTCGACGACGCGCTCGGCGGCCCGGGCGAAGCCCTCCGGCTCGCCGTCGGCGTCGGTGTACCAGCCGTTGGCGTAGGCGCGCAGCTCTTTGCCGTGGACCGGCCCGCCCAGCAGGTCGTAGACCGGCGTGTCCAGCACTTTGCCCTTGATGTCCCAGCAGGCCATGTCGACCGCCGAGACGACGGTGGTGTTGATGACGTTCTTCGAGAACCACTCGTCGCGGTACATCTCCAGCCAGAGCGACTCCGTGTCGAAGGGGTCCCGGCCGACGAAGAAATCGGACATCTCCTCGATGGCCGCCGCGACCGTGCGGGGCTTGTCGTGTGTCGTCGCCTCGGCCAGCCCCGTCACGCCCGCGTCGGTGTGCAGGCGGACGAAGACCCAGGGCTTCCACGGGTTGGCTACCAGGTGCGTCTCGACGTCGGTGATTTCTACGTCCGACATAGTTGGGTAGCCCCCGAGCAATATATTAAATCCACCGGTCCGTGATGCGTCACCACGACGCGCGGACTATCCGACGATGCCGGATAATTAATGAGGTCTCGGTTCCGTAGGATCGGTATGCACGCCGAACGCGACCCGCCCATCAAATCGACCGCGACGAGTCTCGATATCGTCGAAGCGGTCCACGGCATGGGCGGCGCGACGCTCTCGGAGGTCGTCGAGCAGTTCGAGAAGCCCCAGAGCACGGTCCACGACCACCTGAAGACGCTCGCGGACGCGGGCTATCTCGTCAAGGACGGACGGGAGTTCCGCGTGAGCGTCCGCTTTCTCAACCTCGGGGGTCGGGCACGCGCGCGCTCGCAGCTGTTTCAGGTGGCCGAAGCCGAAGTCAGGGAGCTGGCGAGCGACACCGGCGAGCACGCGAACCTGATGGTCGAGGAGAACGGACGGGGCATCTTCCTCTACAAGGTCAAGGGCTCCCAATCGGTGTATCTGGACACCTACGAGGGGATGGAGGTCGACCTGCACACGACGGCGATGGGTAAAGCGATCCTCGCAGAGCTATCGCCGGAGAAGCGCGACGCCATCGTCGAGGAGCACGGCCTCGAACCGGTGACCGCCGAGACGATCACCGACCGCGACACGCTGGAGGCGGAACTTGAGGGTATCCGCGAGCGCGGTTACGCGATCGACGACGAGGAGCGCGTCGACGGTGTCCGCTGCGTCGCCGCGCCCATCACGACCGACGATAGCGTCGTCGGCGGTGTCAGCGTCTCCGCGCCGAAAAGTCGGATGAACGGCCAGCGCTTCGAGGAGGCGATCCCCTCCGAGGTGCTCAGCACCGCGAACATCATCGAAGTCAACCTCCAGCACACCTGAGCGACTCGCCTCGCCGTCCCGTATCACTTCGTCCGATATCGTCGGACGGCGCGGCCGGATCGACCGACCACCCAGCGGGCCGACGTATCGTGCCCGGCCGCCGATCCGCCGAAAGTGAAACCGATTCGATAACAAGGTTTATAATCTAGAACTCACGATGGGGGAGTATGCGTTACTATCGTAGCGATGGGGGCGGCTCCGTCTCACTGATCGCAGCGGACGACTCGGCTGCGTACGATCTCTCGGAGACCGAAGCCGAGCCGACGTCGTTTCTCGAACTCGCGTCGGCCGCGTCGCTGACCGACAGGACGGTCGACGACGTGGCCCGCGGGCTGATAGGGGAAGCGCCGACGATCGAACTCGAGTCGGTCGAGGACGACCTCGTTCGCCCGATCGACCCCGACGAAGTCTGGGCGGCCGGCGTCACATACTCCATCAGCCAGGAGGCCCGCCAGGAGGAGGGCGGGCTCGCCGAGTCCTACCTGGAGGCTTACGAGGGCGACCGGCCGGAGGTGTACTTCAAGGCGACTCCGAGCCGGACCGTCGGCCCGAACGACCGCGTCGGGATCCGCGGCGACTCCGAGTGGGACGCCCCCGAGCCGGAGATGACGATCGTCCTCTACGACGAGGAGATCGTCGGGTTCACCGTCGGCAACGACATGTGTAGCCGCTCGATCGAGCGGGAGAACCTCCTGTACCTGCCCCAGAGCAAGATCTACGCCAAGAACTGCGCCATCGGCCCCTGCATCGCCACCGGCGAGACGGTCGGCGACCCGCTCGACCTGGAGATGCACATGTCGATCGAGCGCGACGGCGAGACGGTCTTCGAGGAGGAAACCTCGACCGCCGAGCTGGTCCGGAGCTGCGAGGAACTGGTCGACTACTACACTCGCTACAACGAGGTCCCCGAGGCGAGCGTCCTGCTGACGGGCACGTCGATCATGGTTCCCGACGACGTGTCCCTCGAGGAAGACGACGTGATCAGCATCGAGATCGAGGACATCGGCGTCCTCACCAACACCGTCGAGCAGCTGTAAGCGGCCGGCCCGATTCCACCTGCGACCCGGGAGACACGCAACGTCGGGGCAGGAGCCACCGACCCGGACGGAGACGCCCCGGCCCGAACGGTGACGCTTCGGCCCGGACGGAGACCCATCTCCGACCGCCGCGGGCGCCCTCTCGGCTCCATCGACCGATCGTTTTATGCTACCGCTATCGAATATCATACGCCTGTATGGCAAACGCCCACGTGACAGTCCACACAGAGGCTGGTATCGACCGTATCGAACCCGAACTGCACGGGCACTTCGCCGAACACCTCGGTCGGTGTATCTACGACGGCATCTACACGGACGACTCCGTCGAGGCCGAGGGGTTCCGCGAGGACGTAGTGGACCTGCTCGAGGACCTGGAGATGCCCGTCCTCCGCTGGCCCGGCGGCTGTTTCGCCGACGACTACCAGTGGGAAGACGGCGTCGGCCCCGTCGAGGAGCGCCCCCGGCGGCGCAACCTCTTCTGGGGGCAGGGCCGCGAGATGGTCCCCGAGGAGTCCAATCGCTTCGGCACCGACGAGTTCCTGGGGCTCTGCGAGCGCCTCGGCACCGACCCGTATCTGGCCGTGAACGTCGGGTCCGGTGATCCGCAGGAAGCCACCGACTGGGTCGAGTACTGCAACTACGACGGCGACACCGAACTCGCCGACCGCCGCCGCGAGAACGGCCACGAAGACCCCTACGGCGTGCGTTACTGGGGCATCGGCAACGAGAACTGGGGCTGTGGCGGCAACATGGGGCCCGAACAGTACGCCGGCGAGTACCGTCAGTTCGCCACCTACATCGGCTCGATGGACGGGCAGTTGCTCGACGACGGCCTCGAACTCATCGGCTGTGGCTTCTCGAATCATGAGTGGAACCGCCGGTTCATGGAGGACATGGTCGACGGTATCTGGCTGTCCGACCTGCAGATGGACCATCTCACCCTGCATCACTACTACGGACGGACGATGTCGATCCTCGACGGTGACGACGACGACTACGACCAGTTCCTCGCCGGCGCGCTCGCGCTGGACGACCACGTCGAGCGCATCGCCGGGACCATCGAGGCGACCGCCTCGACCGAAAACGTGGGCGTCATCGTCGACGAGTGGGGCGCCTGGCACACCGAGGCCGACCCCGCAACCGGCCTCGAACAGCCCGGCACGGTGCTGGACGC
This sequence comes from Halosimplex carlsbadense 2-9-1, assembly GCF_000337455.1. GTDB lineage: Archaea > Halobacteriota > Halobacteria > Halobacteriales > Haloarculaceae > Halosimplex > Halosimplex carlsbadense. Next base: position 106,608 of record NZ_AOIU01000018.1, read on the forward strand.
GCTGTCGGCCGCCGCGGTACTCGACATCTTCAACGACCACGCCGACGTGATGACGATGTCCAACATCGCCCAGACGGTCAACGTCCTCCAGTGTCTCGTCGAGACGCAGGGCGACGACGCCTTCGCGCGCCCGACCTACCGCGTCTACGACCTGTACGCCCCCCACAAGGGCAACGAGGCCGTCACCACCTCCATCGACACCCCGACCCGCGAAGTCGACGACGGGGAGCTTCCCCTCGTCGGAGCGTCGGCCTCCGTCGACGACGACGGCGAGGTGTACGTCACCGCGACGAACCTCGACACCCGCGCCGCCCACACCGTCGAGTTCACCGTCGAGGACACCACCGCCGACGACGTCGAGGCGTCGGTGCTCTTCGAGGGCCAGGACGCCGACCTGGTCGTCGACGCGGACAACGCCGAGGAGTTCACCGCCGACGACCTCGACGTGAGCGTCGACGGCGACGGCACCGTCACCGCCGAGCTCGAACCCGGGACCGTCGCCGGAATCGCCGTCGAGTGAGGGCACTGGCGGTTCGGACGTCTCTGTGCCCGGTCGTCGCCGTCGACCACGTCGATCTCGATCCCGTCGACGCCACACTCGGCCCAGATCGACCAGTAGAATTATTCCGCCCGGTGACGCATCCTCCGGTACCTGTATGCCGAGCCAGTACACCGTCGGCGTCGACGAGGTCGCCATCGACGACGACTTCTGGTCGCCGTGGATCGACCGCAACCGCGACGTGACCGTCGAGTACCAGTACGAGCAGCTAAAGGAGTCGGGGACCCTGGAGAACTTCCGCCGAGCCATCGACGGGGAGTCGGGCGGCTTCCAGGGGATGTGGTTCCAGGACACGGACGCCTACAAGTGGATCGAGGCGGCCAGCTACGAACTCGCGAAGGCCGACGACCCCGATTTGCGCGAGCGGGTCGACGAGGTGATCGACCTGGTCGCCGGCGCTCAGGAGGTGTCGGGCTACCTCGACACCTACTTTCAGCTCGTCGAGCCCGAACACAAGTGGACGAACCTCAACATCATGCACGAGCTGTACTGCGCCGGCCACCTGATCGAGGCCGCGGTCGCCCACCACGAGGCCACCGGCGAGGAGTCCCTGCTCGACGTGGCCGTCGACTTCGCCGACCACGTCGACGAGGTCTTCGGCGACGAGATCGACGGCGTGCCGGGTCACGAGGGGATCGAACTCGCCCTCGTACGACTGTACCGCGTCACGGGCGAGGAGCGATATCTCGACCTCGCTCGGTATTTCGTCGACCTCCGAGGTCACGACGACCGGCTGGCGTGGGAACTCGACCATTCCGAGGAGATCGGCGGCGCGTCGTGGGACGACGGGGCGCTCGTCCCCGCCGAGGGCGGCGGGAGCCTCCTTCTCGACGAGGACGGCGAGTACGTCGGCACGTACGCCCAGGCCCAGGCGCCCGTGCGCGAGCAGGAGGCCGTCGAGGGCCACTCGGTGCGCGCGATGTATCTCTACGCCGGCGTCGCCGACCTGGTCGCCGAGCGCGGCGACGCGGAGCTGCGCGCCGCGCTCGACCGACTGTGGGCGAACATGACCGACAAGCGCACGTACGTCACCGGCGGGATCGGTTCCGCGCACAGACACGAGGGGTTCACCGAGGACTACGACCTCCCGAACGAGTCGGCCTACGCCGAGACCTGTGCGGCCGTCGGGAGCGTCTTCTGGAACCAGCGCCTGTTCGAGCTGGAGCCCGACCCCGCCTACGCCGACCTGATCGAGCGAACCCTCTACAACGGCTTTCTCGCCGGCGTCGGGATGGACGGCGAGGAGTTCTTCTACGTCAATCCCCTCGCCAGCGACGGCGACCACCACCGCAGCGGCTGGTTCACCTGCGCGTGCTGTCCGCCCAACGCCGCCCGGCTGTTCGCCTCGCTCGGCCAGTACGTCTACTCGACGACCGGCGGCGAGCTGTACGTCACCCAGTACGTCGGCAGCGACCTCTCGACGACGGTCGAAGGGACCGCTGTCGAACTCGACCAGGAGAGCGCCCTCCCGTGGGACGGCGAAGTGGCCATCGAGGTCGACGCCGACGGGGCCGTCCCGGTCAACCTCCGGATCCCCGAATGGGCGGACGAGGCGACGGTCACCGTCGACGGCGACGAGGTGTCCCACGACGGGAGCGGCTTCGTCCGCGTCGAGCGCGAGTGGAACGGCCAGTGGGTCGAACTGACGTTCGAGATGCAATCCGAGTTGGTGGCGGCTCACCCCGCGGTCGAGGCCGACGCGGGTCGGGTGGCCGTCCGGCGCGGCCCGCTCGTCTACTGCGCCGAGGCGGTCGACAACGAGCGGCCGCTGCACGACTACGCGCTGGACGACGACGCGACGCTCCGCACGGCCGGCGAGGCGGACGCGCTGGACGGTGCGACGGTCCTCGAAGCCGACGCGACGGTGTCGGACCGCGACGGCTGGGACGGGGAGCTGTATCGCCCGGTCGAGGACACCGAGCGGGAAGAAACCGACCTCGAACTGGTCCCGTACTACGCCTGGGACAACCGCGACCCGGGCGCGATGGCGGTCTGGCACCGCCGGGCCTGACTCGCGCCCCGGGACCGCGAACTGACGACGCGACGTCGCCCATTCGGTCGCGATAGTGACGTATTTGAATTATATACCCAAATATGACATATCTGCCCTCAGCATGCCCGTCGATCCGTGCCCGCGCGGGTCGCCCTCAGCACCTCGACCAGGGTGACAGGCGACCGCATCGAGGGCGTCGGCTGGGGCTACGCGGGGCTGGGGGTGTCGTGTCGGGGATGGGGCAGCCGAGTCTGGGGGGGTAGATGAGGGGGCAAGCGGGGCGCCGGGCAGGGCAGTCGAGCGGGGGCGGACGGAGCTACAGCGCGTCGGACCACTCGGAGTAGGTGGTGTTGAACTCGACGACGCCGACGACGTTGCGGAGTCGGGACGGGATCTCCGAGCGGAACCGGTCGTCGGGCATCCGGTCGAGGGGGGCGGAGACGCTGATGGCGCCGAGCAGTTCGCCCGAGCGGTCCGAGACGGCCGAGGCGACGCACCGGACGCCCTCGTCGCGTTCCTCGTCGTCGAAGGCGACGCCGCGGTCGCGGACGGCCGAGAGGGCGGCGCGAAGCTCGTCCGGGTCGGTGACGGTGTTCGCGGTCCGCCGGGGCAGCGGGTGGTCCGCGAGGAACTCGTCGAGGCGCTCGTCGGGCAGTTCGGCGAGGTACGCCTTCCCCGCCGCCGTGCAGTGGAGGTCTTCGACGGTGCCGGCGTAGGTCGGCGGGTCGTCGACCGCGTCGCCGGTCGCCTGATAGAGGGTGATCGCGCGGCCGTCGCGGACGACGACGAGGCGCGCCTGCTCGCCCGTCGCTTCGGCCAGTCGGTCGACGTTCGGCTTGGCCACGTGGAACAGCCGCTCGCCCGTCCGCGCGGTCGCGCCGAGCGTGAACAGTCCGAGTCCGAGCCGATAGCGGCCGTCTTCGGCGGCGAGATAGCCGCCGTCGGCCAGCGTCGCGAGGTAGTGGTGGACGGTGCTCTTCGGGAGGTCCAGCGCCTCCGCGAGTTCGGTCACGCCGACGCTGTCGCGCTCGCGCACCGCTTCGAGGACCCGGAACGCCGTCCCGACCGAGGCGATCCGGTCGCCGCCCCTTCCGGTGTCACCGTCGCTCATGTGTGTCGCTGTCGCGGCCGGCACTTAACCGTGTCCCGCCGACTCAGACCCGCCCGCGGCCGGCGGCCTCGTAGATCCGGTCGACGACGCGCTGGACGGCCAGCGCCTCCTCGGCGGTGCAGCGGTCGGGCGACTCGCCGGTCTCGACGGCCGCGAGGAACGTCGCGAGTTCGTCGCGGAACGGGTCGTTGGCGGGCGGGACGAGTTCGCTGTCGACGTAGTGGTCGACCACGTCGCTGCGGGCCTCGTACAGCCGGAACTCGCGGTGGTTGCGCCCCAGCGGGTCGACCGACTCCAGCGGCGTCGTCACGTCCAGCGAGACCCCGGCCTCGGTGCCGCGGATGTTGTACTCGTGGCGGCGACGGGCGTTGGCCGCCCACGCGACTTCGAGGTGGGCGGTCCTGCCGCCCTCGAACTCGCAGAAGGCCGTCACCGAGTCCTCCACGTCGTACATCTTCGCCTCGTCGTCCTCGCCCCACATCTCGAGGTAGGCGTAGTCCTCGCGGTCGCCGAAGTCCGAGCGGGTGGTCGCGATCACCTGTTCCAGCTCCGGCCAGTCGTAGAAGTCGAGCACGAGGTCGACGACGAACGACCCCACGTCGATGAGCGCGCCGCCGCCGGCGATCTCCCGGGAGGTGTACCACGTCCCGCGCCCCGGAACCCCGCGTCTGCGCATGTAGCGGGCGTCGACGTGCGTGACCTCGCCGAGGCGCCCGCTCTCGACGTAGGCCTTCGCCAGCCGACAGCGATTGCGAAAGCGGTGGAAGTAGCCGCACATGCAGATGTTCTCGGTCTCCTCGGCCCGCTCGACGATGCGCTCGGCGCTGGCGAGGTCGTGGGCCAGCGGCTTCTCGATCAGCACGTCCAGCCCGGCGTCGAAGGCCTTCAGCGCCGCGGTCTCGTGGAACTTGTTGGGCGTCGAGATGATCGCCGCGTCCATCCCGGCGCCGAACAGCTCGTCCAGGCCCTCGTACATCGTCGCGTCGTAGCGGTCCCGAAAGCGCTCTTTCGCCCGCGGGTCCAGGTCCACCGCGTGGACGGTGTGGCCCAGCTCCTCCAGAAACTCCGCGTGGGTCTCCCCGTGCTCGCCCAGCCCGACGAGTCCGATGTCCATGCGGGCGGCGTCGTCGTCCATAGCCGACCCTCCGAGCGAACCGACGTATGGGTTTTGGTCATACCTCTTCCACCGGAGCGACGTCCGCCCGAGATAGTACAGAATCCGTACCTTTTGAGTGAATGGTCGTTATTATTATGAGACCTCGGAAGGCGACGTTCGACACCGGTGGCGGCCGCGACCGAGCGGCGGTCCGCCTCGGCGATGGTCCGGAGGGAAACGTTGACGGTGGTACGACGAAATCCCCATACCATGGGCGAATCGTACTTCAGAGGACACGTGACCCAGCGGGGGATCGTCTTCGGCCCGGGCGGTGACGTGTTGCTCGTGACGAGCGGGCTGCGTCCGTGGACGTTTCCGGGGGGACGGATCGAGGCGGAGGCGGACCCGGAAGCGGCGCTCCGGCGGACGCTCTACGAGCGGGTGGGTCTCCACGCGACCGTCGAGGAGCCGATCAAGACGGTGACCGACATCTGGGGAAGCGGCGACGAGCCGGTGTACGCGGTCCTCTACCGCGTCCAGGCTCGCAGCCGCGACGTGGAACTGGGCGAGAAACACGACGACTTCTGCTGGTACACTCCCGACGGCGCCGTCGAGGAGATGCACTTCAGGTCGCTGGAATCGGCCGTCGAGCGCGCGGTCGCGAACCACGAGGCCGCCGAGTGGACCGGCGAGACCGAAGACGGCGACGGCGAGTGATCGGTCGAGCGGTCGGGTCCGTACCCGACTGCGGTCCGGCCCGCGCTCCGGGACTGTTTTGAGGGGTCCGCACGGACGGGGTGGTGATGGTCGATATACGCCGGCTCGACGAGGCGACCGTCGAGCGCATCGCCGCCGGCGAGGTGGTCGAGCGCCCCTCGTCGGTCGTGAAGGAACTCGTCGAGAACAGCCTCGACGCCGACGCCACCCGCGTCGAGGTGACCGTCGAGCGCGGCGGCAAGGACGGCGTCACCGTCGCCGACGACGGCATCGGCATGACCGAGACCGAAGTCCGTCGCGCCGTCGAGGAACACACTACATCCAAGATCCGCGACATCGACGACCTCGAATCGGGCGTCGGGACGCTGGGCTTCCGCGGCGAGGCGCTGCACGCGGTCGGCGCCGTCTCGCGGCTGACGATCACGACCCGCCCACGGAGCGACCGCGACGTCGACAGCCGTCGCGGGACGGAACTTACCGTCGAAGGTGGCGAGGTGACGAGCGTCGAGCCCGCGGGCTGCCCGGAGGGCACGACGATCGAGGTCGACGACCTCTTTTTCAACGTTCCCGCCCGCCGGAAGTACCTCAAGCAGGACGGCACCGAGTTCGCCCACGTCAACACCGTCGTCACGAGTTACGCGCTCGCCAACCCGGATATCGCCGTCTCGCTGACCCACGACGGCCGCGAGACGTTCGCGACCACGGGACAGAACGACCGCCGCGAGGCCGTCATGTCCGTCTACGGCCGCGAGGTCGCCGAGTCGATGGTCGAGGTCTCGGCCGGCGGTGAGGGCGGTGGCGAGAGCGGCGACGACGGAGACGCCGCCCTGCCCGACGGCCCGCTCGGCGGGGTGTCCGGGCTGGTGAGCCACCCCGAAACCACCCGGAGCACCCGGGAGTACCTGTCGACGTACGTCAACGGCCGGTACGTCACCGCCGGCGCGGTCCGCGACGCCGTCATCGAGGCCTACGGCCACCAGCTCGCGCCCGACCGCTACCCCTTCGCCGTCCTCTTCCTCGACGTACCCGCCGGCGACGTGGACGTGAACGTCCACCCGCGGAAGCTGGAGGTCCGCTTCGCCGACGAGGAAGGCGTTCGCGAACAGATCGAGGCCGCCGTCGAGTCCGCGCTGCTCGAGGATGGCTTGCTCCGTAGCGGCGCCCCTCGCGGCAAGTCCGCCCCCGAGCAGGCCGAGATCGCCCCCGAAAGCAGTGAACCCGACGACGGAGCGGGCGGCGGTCCCACCGACGAGCCGGCCAGCCCGGAGGGGTCGTCGGGTACGACGGAACCGGCCGACGCGACTACGTCGGCGGGCGACGGCGAAGCGACCGCCGAAGCGCACGAACCGGACGCCGACGGGACGGTCGACTCGGCCGCCCCCTCCACGACGGGACCGACGTTCTCCTCGGACCCGTCCGCGCCCTCGCCCCGCTCGACGCCCCCCGCAGAGACCGATCCCTCGACGGAATCCAGTCCCGAAGGCGGCGAAGTCGGAAGCGATGCGGACGCGGCTTCGAGCCCAGAGGCCGTGACGGACGAACGCCGGGCGACCACCGACGTGATCGACGACGAAGCGGCTTCGGAGCCCGTCGCCGACGCGGGACCGACACCGGCCTCGTCCGACGACGGGGGTTCGGCGGATCCGACGCCGCCGACCGACGGTGAGGACCGCGCCCGCAAGTTCGCCGGTGGGCACGACCAGGCGCGACTCGGCGACGGGGAGCCGGTCGAGGCCGCCGCGGACGAGGCGTCGGCGTTCGACTCGTTGCCGTCGATGCGGGTGCTCGGTCAGCTCCACGGGACGTACGTCCTCGCCGAGACCGAGGAGGGGCTGGTCATGGTCGACCAGCACGCCGCCGACGAGCGGATCAACTACGAGCGGCTGCGCGAGCGCTTCGCCGGCGAGACGACGACGCAGGCGCTCGCCCAGCCCGTCGAACTCTCGCTGACGGCGCGGGAGGCGGAGCTGTTCGAGACTTACGGCGAGGCGCTCTCGACGCTCGGATTCCGCGCCGAGCGCGTCGGCGACCGGACGGTGGAAGTGCGGACCGTCCCCTCGCTGGTTGCCGACACGGCCGATCCCGACCTGCTGCGGGACGCGCTGGCCGCGTTCGTCGAGGGCGAGGGGTCGGCCGCTGAAACCGTCGAGGCCGCCGCCGACGAGTTGCTGTCGGATCTCGCCTGTTACCCCTCGATCACCGGCAACACCTCGCTGACGGAGGGGTCGGTGACGGATCTCCTCGAACGGCTCGACGACTGCGAGAACCCGTGGGCTTGCCCCCACGGCCGCCCCGTCGTCGTCGAGTTCGACCGCGACGAGATCGAGGCCCGCTTCGAGCGGGACTACCCCGGTCACGGCGGTCGACGGGACTGAGCGTCTGTTTTTGCGGCGATCTGCGGCGATGCGACACTCGCTCTGGCGACCGCTCTCCGCGACCGCAACCACTCATTCGTTCGCGGTCACGGTCGAGTCGGCGGTCACGGTCGCTCTCGCACACGATAGAGGGGCCGACGACCCGCTTCGATCACACGGACACGATCGCCAGCGAACGCCAAATGAACTAAACCGGATGCTACCGATCGGAGGGGTATGACAGAGCTGGTAACGTTCGGGGAGACCTCGCTGCGGCTGTCGCCGGCCGGCGAGGAGCGGCTGGAGACGGCGGAGGACGTGCGGATGCGGGTATCGGGCACGGAGAGCAACGTCGCCGTCGCGGCGAGCGCCATGGGGGCCGACGCGACCTGGCTGTCGAAGCTGCCGGACTCGCCGCTGGGCCGGCGGGTCGAACGGTCGCTGCACGCCCACGGCGTCGACACCGAGATCGCGTGGGCCGAGAAGGGTCGGCAGGGACTCCAGTTCGACGAGCAGGCGCCGGCGCCGCGGACCGACCGACTGGTCCAGGACCGCGACCGGGCCGCCGCGGCGTCGGTGACGCCCGGCGAGTTGCCGATGGACCGGATCCAGCGGGCCGACGCCACCTTCGTCGCCGGCAGCACGCTCTCGCTGTCGGGCGACATCGTCGAGACCGCCGAGGCGGTCCTCCGGGCGGCGGGCAACGGCCTGGTCGCGATGGATCTGGACTTCCAGCCCGGGCTCTGGTCTGTCGAGGCGGCCCGCGAGACGCTCGACGGCGTGTTCGACGCCGTCGACGTGCTGATCGCCAACGAGGACCAGGCCCGGACGATCTTCGACCGGACCGACGAACCGCGGACGTTCGCCCACGCGCTCGCCTCGAAGCGGTCGTTCGACACGGTCGTGATCACGCGCAGCGACCGCGGGGCGCTGGTCTGTAGCGACGGCGTGATCCACGAGCAAGACGGGATCGAGGTCGACGCGGTCGACCCGGCCGGCCAGCACGAGGCGTTTGCGGGCGCCTTCCTCGAACGGGTCCTCTCCGGCGCGGGCGCGAGCGAGGCGCTGACCCACGGCGTGGCGAGCGCGACGCTGGCCCGGACGATCCCGGGGTCGATGACGACCGCGAGTCGCGAGGAGGTCGAGGCGCTGGTCGACCAGCTCGGGGACGGCCGCTGACCGCTGTTTCGCCGCCGAACGGGGTACCCGGTGGGAACGCCGGGGAGCTGCGGGCCCGCGGATGCGCGGGACGGGACGACGGTGAGATGCCGACAGAGATATGAGGTGGCCAGCCGAGGGTCCAGCCATGCCACGGGCACACACGAGGGCGGCCACGATCGCGTTCGCGGTGTTCGTCGCCAGCGCGTCGTTCGTCGGGGGCGTCGGCGCGCAGTCGTCTGACAGCGTCACACTCACCGTCACCGTCGTCGACGAGGGCGGAAACCCACTGAGTGACGCGCAGCTGTCGGCCACGTGGGACGGCGGCGGCCCGGTCAACCGCACTACCGCCGGCAACGGTAAGGCGTTCGTCGACGTGGACGAAGGAGCCGACGTGGCTATCCGGGTGGACCACCCGAACTACGTCCGCAACCAGCCGTACGTCGTCGAAAACGCCAGCGAAGGCGACGTGACGATCGAAGTCGCTCGGGACGGTCGAGCGACGGTCACCGTCGAAGGGGCCGAGGGGCCGCTCGACAACGCTATCGTGCGCATGTTCCACGACGGCCAGCCGGTGATCAACGAGCGGACGGCCGCCGACGGGACGTTCACGACGCCCGAGATCGAGCAGGGCAACTACACGCTCATCACGTTCAAGGAGGGGTATCTGCGCAACCGGACGACGCTGACCGTCGACGGGCAGGTCGAGCAGACGATGGGGATCCGCCAGGAGTCGGTGCTGGTCACCTTCGACGTCAGCGACGACCACTTCGACCCGCCGCGGGCGGTGACGAACGCGAACGTCACGGTCCCGGGCGTCGCCGACGTGACCACCCAGGGGACCGGCACCGTCAGCGTGAGCATGCCCGTCAACGACGCCTACGAGGTCACGGTCACCAAGCCCGGCTACGAGTCGGTCACCGAGCGGCTCAGCGTCCGCGAGTCCGAGACCGCGCTCAACGCGACCATCCAGCGGACTCCCGCCGTCAGCCTCCGCGCCGACAACGACCGCGTCGTCGTCGGCGAGACGGTCCGTGTGACCGTCACCGACGAGTACGGCAACCCCGTCCCCGGTGCGGCCGTCAGCCGGGCCGGCACGTCCGTCGGCGAGACCGACGCCGACGGCGTCCGTAGCGTCCCCGTCGAGAGCGCCGGGAACGTCACTATTTCCGCCGAGGCCGACGGACGAACGGCCGAGATAACCGTCGAGGGCGTCGGGTCGGGCGGCGCGTCGACCGCGACGGCCACTGCGACCGCCTCCGCCACGGCCACCGGGACGCCGACCGAAACCTCCGGCGGCTTGGGTCCGGGCTTCGGCGTCGCGGGCGCGCTCGTCGCGCTCCTCGTCGGCGCACTGGCCGCCCGGCGCCGCGGCGAGTGATCGCCGAAGTTCGCCCGACCGCGACCGGCGTCGGACCGCCGCCGACTCACCTCGACGAACTATATAGCCGATCGGTCGAGAACGTCACGCAGGGGAGCGTATACCGGAAATCGTCGCCGCGTCGCCGGGGTTTAGGTCCGGTGGAGTGAACCTCGGACCATGGCAACGGAGTCGCCGAGCGTCCGGTCGACGGTGCGGCAGTTCTTCTCGCTGGAGCGGGACGTACTGGTCCTCTCGCTGGCGATGTTCGCCTTCAGCCTCGGCTTTCAGATGACCGGCCGCTACCTCTCGGAGTACCTGGTCGTCCTCGGCGCCTCCCCGTTCGTCGTCGGCCTCTACGGCTCCTTTGGCAATATCATCAGCGCGGTCTACCCCTACGCGGGCGGCGTCTTCTCCGACCGCGTCGGGTCCCGCTACGCCCTGACGCTGTTCGGCCTCCTCTCGACGCTGGGGTTCCTGTTCTGGCTGGTCGCGCCGCTCGTCGGACCGCTCGACCTCGGAGCCCTCGTCCTCGAACCGTGGCTGTGGATCTTCGTCGGCCTCGTCCTCGCCCAGGCGTGGAAGTCGTTCGGGCTGGGGGCGACCTTCGCCATCGTCAAGCAGAGCGTCCCCGACGACCGGCTGGCCCGCGGGTTCGCCAGCACGGAGACGTTCCGCCGGAGCGCCTTCCTGATCGGCCCGCTGCTGGCGGCCGGCCTCCTCTTTCTCGTCGGCGGGGGGAGCGAGTCGGACATCCTCCCGGGCTTCCTGTACGTCCTCGGCGTCGCGGTCGTCTTCGGCGTCGTCGCCACGGCGATCCAGCACGTCAGTTACGAGTCCGACGCCGACTCGTTCGGAACGGAGTTCGAAGGCGTCTCCCAGATCCGGAGCGACCTGGCCGATCTGCCCGCGGTGCTCCGGCCGCTGCTCGTCGCCGACACGCTCGTCCGCTTCGCCAACGGCATGGTGTACGGCTTCTTCATCCTCGTGATCACCCGCATCTGGGAACTCGACGTGACCCTGTTCGGGGTCTACCTCAACCCGGCCGTGTTCTTCGGCGTCTTGCTGGGCGTCGAGATGGTCGTCGCGCTGGTCTCGATGGCGCCCACGGCCATCGCCGCCGAGCGCGTCGGCCTCAAGCCCGTCGTCGCGCTCGGGTTCACCGTCTACGCGGTCTTCCCGGTGCTGTTGATATTCGCCCCGGCCGACCCGCTGGTCGTCACCGCCCTGTTCGCGTTCTCCGGGCTGCGCTTCGCGGGGCTCCCCTCCCACAAGGCGCTCATCGTCGGTCCCGCCGAGCGCGACGCCGGCGGCCGCGTCACCGGCGCCTACTACCTCCTCCGGAACGCGATCGTCATCCCCAGTGCCGCCCTGGGGGGCTACCTCTACGACAGCGACTGGACGGTCGACCTGCCCGCCGGCCCGCTGGAGGTGCTGACCGCCGGACCGGAACTCGCCTTCTCCGTCGCCACCGTCGTCGGCGTCGTCGGGGTCGCGTACTTCGTCGTCTTCGGCGAGGAGTTCGCCGCCTACGCCTGACGACTGCCGGCAACAGGCCTTTCTCCGCGCGATCGGTATGGTACAACATGGCAACCGACGGCGACCGGCCGGGCGACGACCTGACCGAGCGGGAAGTCGACGCACTGCACGAGATCGAACTCGGGGTGGAGTGGCTCCGCCGGGCCCACGGCAAGCTCGTCGCGTTCCACCACAACACCGGCCACGCGATGGAGCACCTCGCCGAGGCCGAACAGCTGCTCCGCGAGAGCGGCCACGATGAGTTCGCGGACGAGATCCGCGACGACCACCTCCCCCGTGGCGTCGTCGACGAGGACCGCTGGTCCTACGACGTGCTGTCGTCGTTCGAGCGCGATTTCATGGCCGACGTGAGCGGCCTGGCCGACCGCGCGCGCACCGACCTCGCCGACGGCCGCCACCACGTCGCCGAGCGCCGGCAGGAACAGGAGTGGAAGCGCGACGCCGACGGGGAGTGACCGCTCGCGATCACGACGGCTCCGTCGCTCCGCGGTGTCCTCTGGCGCGCCCCGCCCGACGCGACGACCCCGAACCCCGCATCCGTGCGGGGAGACCGGGCGTCAGTTACCCTGGATCGCGTCGATGACCATCGCCGCAGCGATGATCGGTTCTTTCGGGACGTTGCTGGCGTCGTCGATGGTGATCTCGTAGCGGTCCTTCAGCGAGAACTGCCCCTCGATGGAGCCGACGTGGTCGCCGTCGAGGTCGGTGATCTCGTACTTGTGCGGGATGATCTCGCCGAACGGCAGGAGGTTCCGAGCGAGCGTGACCAGCGCGCCCCGGGAGTTGATCTCGGCGATCTTCGACTCGTCGCGCGCGTCGCGGATCTTCCAGGTGTCCTGCAGGAGCGAGTAGTCGTTGTCGAGGACGACCAGATCCTCGCCCGTCTGGGCGTCCGAGAGGACGTAGTTGCCGGCCACGTCGATGATGCCGCCGGCCTTGACGGTGAACACATCGTTGTCGTTCCCGTCCGTGAACGGGAACTCCTCTTTCATCTTCAGCATCTTCTGCTTGCCGCGCAGGACGACGTTGCCCGCCGCGTCCGTCGCCTTGTACTTGTTCCGGATCAGCGACTGTTCGACCGTGTAGCTGTCGTCTCTCAGTTCGATCCCCGCGATATCGTAGCTCCCAGCCATGTGTGCCCTAACTGTTCTACCCCTGGTATTTAAACATCGGTGTCAGTAGGTCGCCGCCGGCCCGTCCGGCCGCCGTGCTCGCCGGGTCAGAAGAAAAACAGCCGTTCGCGGCGCTCGTCGGTCAACGGGGCGCCGTACTCGGAGACTTCGACGGCCTCGGCGTGGTCGACCGCCGTGCCCCGCTCGTCGCCGTATCGCTCCTTTAGTTCCGCCCGGAAGCGGTCGGCGACGTTCACCTCGGTGTTCGCCGAGAAGTGGTCGAGTCCCGCCTCGGCGAGCCACTCGCGTCGGGCGGCGTCGCCGTCGGGCACCTCCTCGAGGACGCCGAAGGTGTAGGGGAGCCACTCGTACATCTGCGACTCGTGGCAGTCGAGCGCGTCGAGCTTCCGGTCGGCCACGTCGGACACGTCCAGCACTACGTCCGGTTCGAACGGCGCGGGCTTGCGGAAGCCGTCGGCGACGTAGCCGAACACGGGGTTGTCGTCCATCGGCGGCGTGTCGGGACAGACGTTCGGGACGATCAGCATGTAGGCCGTGTCGCGGAGCAACTCGGCGGCGTAGCGGTGGTCCGGGTGGTAGTCGTTCGGACGGGGACCGAGTACGAGGTCGGGGTCGACCTCGCGGACGAAGCGGGTCAGCCGGTTGCGGTGTTCGAGCGCGGGTTCGAGTTCCCCGTCGGGGACGTCGAACACCTCGTAGTCGATCCCGAGCGTCTCGGCGACGGCTTCGGTCTCGCGCTTGCGGCGGGCGGCGACGGTCTCGCGGTCGTCCTCGTGATGGCCCGCGCTCCCGTCGGTCACGGAGAGGAAAGTCACGTCGCGGTCGGCCTCGACGTACGTCGCGGCGATGCCGCCGGCTTTGATCGCGCAGTCGTCGGGGTGGGCGCCGACGACGAGGAGACTGGGGTCGGTCACGTCCGCAGGTCGCTCCGTGAGCGGGAAACGGTTGCGAACCTCCACGTTCGTTCCGCGACCGGACTGCGAACCGCTGTCCGCGACTTTAACCGGGACAGCCGCGAACCCGATACCATGACAGACGGCTCCGTCTACGAGGAACTGGGCGTCTCGACGGTCGTCAACGCCGCGGGGACCAAGACGCGGATCGGCGGCAGTCGCATCCGCCCCGAAGCCCGCGAGGCGATGGACCGGGCCGCCGAGGCGTTCGTCCGCCTCTCGGATCTGCAGGCGGCCGCGAGCGACCGCATCGCCGAGGTGACCGGCGCCGAAGCCGGGTACGTCACCAACGGCGCGGCGGGCGCGCTCCTGCTGGCCGCCGCCGCGAGCATCGCCGGCACGGACCCGGGGACGATGGCTCGCCTGCCCGACACCGAGGGCGTCGCCGACGAGATCGTGATGCCCCGCACCCACCGCACCGGCTACGACCACGCGCTCCGTACGGCAGGGGCGACCATCGTCGACGTCGGGACCAACGACGCGACCCTCGGCACCGGCGCCCGCAACGTCGAGCCCTGGGAGTACACCGACGCCATCGGCGAGGACACCGCCGCCGTCGCCCACGTCTACAAGGCCTACGAGGGACCGCCGCTGGCCGAAATCTGTGAGATCGCCCACGACCACGGCGTGCCCGTGATCGTCGACGCCGCGGCGGAACTCCCGCCGAAGTCGAACCTCTCGTGGTTCACCGACCAGGGCGCGGATCTGGTCGCGTTCAGCGGCGGCAAGGGGATCCGCGGGCCCCAGACCACCGGTATCCTTGCCGGCCGCGCCGACCTGATCGAGTCGGTCGCCGCACAGCACCTCGACACCCACGCCACCGCGTCGGTCTGGGACCCGCCCGAGCGCCTGCTCGACGCCGACCGGTTCGACGGGGTGCCCAGACAGGGCGTCGGCCGCCCGCTCAAGGTCGGCAAAGAGGAACTCGTCGGCCTGCTGGCCGCCCTGGACGCCTTCCTGGCGGAGGACCACGAGGCGCTCGGCCGGGAGTGGCGCGAGCGCGCCGAGCGAGTCGCCGCGGATCTCGACGGCCTCGACGGCCTCTCGACGACGATCGAGGACGGCGCGAAGTCGGTCGCACCGACGGTGAGCGTGACCGTCGACGCGGAGACGGCCGGTCGCTCGGCCGCCGCCCTCGTCCTCGCGCTCAGACGGGAGGACCCGCGCGTGTTCGTCGGCGCCGACGGAGTCGACGGCGGGGTCTTCACCGTGAGTCCGATCTGTCTGACCGACGGCGAGGCCGACCACGTCGTCGCACGCATCCGGTCGAACCTGGGAAGCGAGTCCGGGAACTGAGCGGGCGGTTCGACCGCCCGGGAAACCGGCGACTCGGCGGACCGCGAAACCGACAGCGTTTCACACCACCGAGCCTTGGCGAAGGATAGATGAGCAAAGACGTCATCGAGGTCCGCGGGGCAGAGGAACACAACCTCAAGGACGTCGACGTAACGATCCCACGGGAGGAACTGACGGTCGTCACGGGGCTGTCGGGGTCGGGGAAGTCCTCGCTCGCGTTCGACACCGTCTACGCGGAAGGGCAACGGCGCTACATCGAGTCGCTGTCGGCCTACGCCCGGAACTTCCTCGGCCAGATGGACAAGCCGAAAGTCGAGAACGTCGAGGGGCTGTCGCCGGCAATCTCTATCGACCAGAAGAACGCCGCCAACAACCCCCGCTCGACCGTCGGCACCGTCACCGAACTCCACGACTACCTGCGCCTGCTGTACGCCCGCGTCGGCGTCCCCCACTGCCCGGAGTGTGGGCGCGAAGTGGGCGAGCAGTCCGCCCAGCACATGGTCGACCGCGTGCTCGAACTCCCGGAGGGCACCCGCGCGAAGGTCCTCGCACCGGTCGTCCGCGACCAGAAGGGCGCCTTCGAGGACCTCTTCGACGACCTCGTCGCCGAGGGGTACGCTCGCGTCGAGGTCGACGGCGAACAGCACGACCTCTCGCTCGACCGGCCGGACCTGGACGAGAACTACGACCACACCATCGACGTGGTCGTCGACCGCGTGAAGGTGAGTCCGGAGGCCCGCTCCCGGATCACCGACTCCGTCGAGACGGCGCTGGAAGAGAGCGACGGCATCATCAAGGTCGCCGTCCCCGACCCGCCCGAGGACGTGGAACTGGGCGGCGCCGAGTCGCGGTCGGTCGGTGACCTGGGCGACGCCGGCGAGGACGCCAGCGGTGACGGGGACGACGGCGACGCCGACCGCCTCGTCGTCGAGTTCTCCGAGGATCTGGCGTGTACGCACTGCAACGTCGACATCAGCGAGATCGAGACCCGGTCGTTCTCGTTCAACAGCCCCTACGGCGCCTGTCCGGAGTGCGAGGGCCTCGGCGAAACCAAGGAAGTCAGCGAGGACCTGGTGATCCAGGACCCCTCGAAACCCCTGAAGCACGTCTTCGAGCCCTGGAGCTACGACCGGACCTACTACTCGCGACAGCTCGACAACGTCGCCGAGCACTTCGGCGTCTCGCTGTCGACGCCCTTCGAGGAGCTGGACGAGTCGATCCGCCGGCAGTTCCTCTACGGCACCGACTCGCGCGTCCACTTCGAGTGGCGGACCAAGAACGGGACTCGCGAGAAGACCGAGCGCTTCGAGGGCGTCATCCCCAACCTCGAACGGCGCCACGTCGAGACCGACTCGGACCGGGCCCGCGAGCACATCGAGGAGTACATGGCGACCACGAGGTGCCCCGCCTGTGACGGGACTCGCCTGAAAGCCGAGTCGAGGGCCGTCCTCGTCGACGGCACCGCCGTCACCGAGGTGAATCGACTCTCCATCGGCGACGCCCTGGAGCACTTCGAGAACCTCGAACGCACGCTCGGCCCCCGCGACACGAAGATCGCCGAGGAGATCTTGAAGGAGATCCGCGCCCGGCTCGGGTTCATGTGCGAGGTCGGCCTCGACTACCTCACGCTCGACCGGGAGGCCGCCACGCTCTCGGGCGGCGAGAGCCAGCGCATCCGCCTGGCGACCCAGATCGGCAGCGGGCTCGTGGGCGTGCTGTACGTCCTCGACGAGCCCTCTATCGGGCTGCACCAGCGCGACAACGACCGCCTGCTGAACACGCTCGCCGAACTGCGCGACCTCGGGAACACCCTGCTCGTCGTCGAACACGACACCGAGACGATGCGGCGGGCGGACACCATCGTCGACATGGGGCCCGGCCCCGGCAAGCGCGGCGGCGAGGTCGTCGTCAACGGCGACTTCGACGAGGTGATCGACACCGACGAGTCCACGACCGGCGACTACCTCTCCGGCGAGAAGGCCATCCCGGTCCCCGCGGAACGGCGCGACCCAGACGGCCACCTCACCATCGAGGGCGCCCGCCAGCACAACCTGAAGGACCTGGACGTGGACCTCCCGATCGGCTGTTTCACCGCCATCACGGGCGTCTCGGGCTCCGGCAAGTCCACGCTGATGCACGACGTGCTGTACAAGGCGCTGGCCCGCGAGATGCACGGCAACTCCGACGTGAACCCCGGCGAGCACGACGGCCTCTCCGGCCTCGACGCCATCGAGACGGTGCGGCTGATCGACCAGTCGCCCATCGGCCGCACCCCGCGGTCGAACCCCGCGACCTACACGAACGTTTTCGACCACATCCGCGAGCTGTTCGCCGAGACGAACCTCGCCAAGCAGCGGGGCTACGAGAAGGGCCGGTTCTCGTTCAACGTCAAGGGCGGCCGCTGCGAGGAGTGTGGTGGCCAGGGCACCGTCACCATCGAGATGAACTTCCTGTCGGACGTGCAGGTGCCATGCGAGGAGTGTGGCGGCGCCCGCTACAACCGCGAGACGCTGGACGTGACCTACAAGGACGCCACCATCGCGGACGTGCTCGACATGAGCATCGACGAGGCCTACGACTTCTTCGAGGGCCACAGCCAGATCCGGCGCCGGCTGAAACTCCTGAAGGACGTCGGCCTGGACTACATGCAACTGGGCCAGCCCTCGACGACGCTGTCGGGCGGGGAGGCGCAACGGGTGAAGCTCGCCGAGGAGCTGGGGAAGAAAGACTCCGGCGAGACGCTGTATCTCCTCGACGAGCCGACCACGGGGCTGCACCCCCACGACGAGCGCAAGCTCATCGACGTGCTCCACCGCCTGACCGACGACGGCAACACCGTCGTCGTCATCGAGCACGAACTCGACCTCGTGAAGAACGCCGACCACATCGTCGACCTCGGTCCCGAAGGCGGCGAAGCGGGCGGCCAGCTCGTCGGCGAAGGGACGCCGGAGGACGTGGCCCGCACCGACGAATCCTACACCGGGAAGTACCTCCGTGACCTGCTGCCCGACGTGGACCTAGAGGGGCCCCGGGGCGACCGCGTCGTCACTGCCGACGCCGACGGCGAGGTCGAGCAGGCGCCGCGAGCCGACGACGACTGAAACTCGCTGCGGCCCGCGTTTTACGCGATAGCGCTCTCGCTCGGCTCGGAACGGTTCGATCGCCGCTCCGTTCCCGCCACATCGACGTTCCTGAACTCGATTTCAGCGATCGTTCAAGAGCCTCCCGGCCCTCCGTTCGAACATGCCCGACACCACCGCCTACGCCGCGCTCGACGACCGCCTGCTCGTCGTCCGCGGTGACGGCGACGACTGGACCGCCCGCGAGGCGCTCGCGGGACGCGATCTCCAATCGGTCGCCGCGAACCCGGAGCGACCGGACCGCGCGTTCGTCGGCACCGTCGGGTCCGGGATCCGCCGGACGACCGACGCGGGAGCGACCTGGGAACGCGTCGCACCCGATATCGACGACCGCGTGACCGCGGTGGCTGTCAGCCCCCATGATCCCGACACCGTGTGGGCCGGCACCGAACCGTCGGCCGTCTACCGATCCACCGACGGCGGTGACGCCTGGACGGCCCTGCCGCCGCTGACCGACCTCCCCTCGGAGTCCGAGTGGTCGTTCCCGCCGCGGCCCCACACCCACCACGTCCGCTGGCTGGAACCGGACCCGCACGACCCCGAGCGTCTGTACGTCGCCATCGAGGCCGGTGCGCTCGTGGTGACAGCGGACGCGCTGGCGAGTCTCGACGGCGAAACCGACGGCGCCGACTTCTGGCGGGACCGCCCCGAGGGCGCCCGCTACGACAACCACACGCTCGCCACTCACCCCGACGCCGAGGGTCGGGTCTACACCGCCGCCGGCGACGGCTACGCACAGTCCGAGGACGGCGGCGACACCTGGGCGTACCCGCAGGAGGGGCTCGACCACGGCTACGTCTGGGGACTGGCCGTCCCGCGCGCCGACCCCGACACCGTCGTGGTCTCCGCCGCCAGCGGCGCCCGGAGCGCACACAGCGTCTCGGCCGCCGAGGCGTCCGTCTACCGTACCACGAACGCGGGCGGAGACGAACCGACTGAGTGGCACCTCGCGATGAACGGCCTCCCCGAGCCCGAGGGCACCGTCCGGTCGCTCCTCGCCGCGAGCGGGGGGTCGGTCCTGTTCGCACTGAACAACCGCGGGCTGTACCGCTCGGTCGACGCCGGCGCCTCGTGGGGGCGCGTCCCTCTGGAGTGGCCCGACGCCTACGAGGCCCAGACGCCCCACGGGCTGGCCGTGGTGTGAGCGGGCGCGGACGGGCGCGACCGCTCGTTCGCGCCGCTTACAGCGCCGCGCCCACGCCGTAGACGACCATCGTCGTCACGACGGCCGCGGCCGCCGCGACGGCGATCACCTGGAACGCCTTGATCCGGTCCTGTTTGACGGCTTCGGCCTCGGCGACCGACCCGGCGCTACCGCCCGACCCCGAGAGGTCGTAGCGGGCCAGCGCGCCGAAGCCCGCGCAGAAGCCCATCCGGTCCTGGACGACGCCCATGAACCCGCCGAACAGCAGCGGGAACGACCCCAGCAGGAGCCCGGCGGGCCGGCCCGTCCCGAGGACGACACCGGCGTACGCCGCCGCCGCGAGAAAGGAGGCCGCACCCAGCGTCCGCCGCTTGCGCCGCTCGTCGCGCCCGATGTTGCAGACGCCCGGTTGATACTCGCTCATGACCGTGTCTGTGGACCGGTCCGATATAAGCCCACCAGCAAACAGCGTCGGTACCGCCGGCAAACAGGGTCGACGCCGGCCCCGCGGACGGGCACTCGCACCCGCTCACGCGTGCGAGCCGGGAGGTGGTCACTCGGTCTCGACGCTGAATCCCTCGAAGGTGGTCCGGAACCCGTCGCCTTTCGGTGCGGCCGCCATCGGTCCGACCCGGAGCCGCTCGGCCTCGCTCAGGGACGCCTGACGGATCATCACGTAGTCGTCGCCGTCGCGGGAGAACGACACCTCGACGGTCGAACCGGTGCGCTCGACCCGGACCCACACCGACTCGGGGTCGTCGTTCAGGGGCGACTTCGACCAGTCGGAGACGCCTCTGGTCACGACGGCGCCGACCTGCTGGACGCCGTCGACGTACTCGACGCCGCATTTCAGCCAGGTCTCGGCGTCCTCACGGACCATCAGTCCCGCCTGGTCGTACAGCGTCCCGTACTCGCCGGCGACTTCGACCGTCGCGGTGAAGTCCCCGGCCACGTCGCGGTGGAAGAAGTGCCCGTCGTCCGCGACGAAGCCGTGTTTCGTGACCCGCCAGAAGTCGGTCTCTCCGTCCGCCTCGACGGTGAGCCGGTCCGCCGAGTGGTCCCAGGACGCCGGTTCGTTGAGCCACTCCATGACGGCGATAGGCGGACCGCGGCGATAAACCCACGCGTGGGGGAGAACGAGACCGGTGGCGGACCCCCGTGGGCGGGACGGCGCCGGTCGGACTGAAAGATACTTTATCACGACGCGCCACAGGGGTCGTATGCACGATTTCGTCGTCGTGGGCTGTGGTCCCGCGGGCTCGCGGTTCGCCCGCCGCGCCGCCGAGGCGGGGTACGACGTGCTCGCCTTCGAACAGGGCGAGGTCGGCGAGCCTCTGGCCTGCTCGGGCCACGTCTCCACCGACGTCTGGGAGTTCACACCGGACGGCGCCCGCGAGCGGCTCCTGCAGAACGTCGTCCACGGCGCCCGCTTCCACCTCGGCGGCCCACGCGGCGACCCGCCGGGAGACCCCCGTTCGAACGGTCACGCCCCCCGCCACCGCCTCGCGGACCGCGACGAGTCGAACGGTGCCGACCGCGCCGGCGAGTTCCCGGCCACGTCCTACCCCTTCTACAAGGACGAACAGGTGTCGAACGTCATCGACCGCGTCGGTCTCGACCGGGAACTCGCCGACGCCGCGCGGGAAGCGGGCGTCGACCTCCGGGAGCACCACACCGTCGTCGGCGTCTCCGAGTTCCGCGACCGCGTCGAAGTCGAGGTGCGTGGCCCGGACGGCGTCGAGACCCACGAGGCGCGGATGGTCGCCGGCTGTGACGGGCCGAAATCCCGGGTCCGGCGCGAACTCGACATGGCCGAACCCGACGAGTTGCTCCACGGCGTCCTCGGGTTCAGCGACGAGGACGACGACACCGACTTCGTCGACGTCCACCTCACCGTTCCGGAGTTTTTCGCCTGGCGGATCCCGCGGGGAGAGGCGGGCGTCGAGTACGGGCTCGCGACCCCGCCGAGCGCGGACGTACGCGAGCGGTTCGACCGGTTCACTGCCGACTACGGCGTCGAAACCGACCGCCGGTGTTCGGGGCTCATCCCCGTCGGCCCGCCCGATTCGGTGACGAGCCGCCGGGCGTTCCTGATCGGTGACGCCGCCGCCCAGACCAAGCCGTTCACCGGCGGCGGCATCCGCTACGGGATGACCGCCGCCGACCACGCCGCCCGGCAGATCGACCCGCGCGACCCGGCCACGCTGTCCGGCTACGAGCGCGCCTGGCGCGACGACCTCGAACGCGAGATCGAACTCGGCCACTGGATCCGGCGGGCGTACTCGCTGCCCGAACCCGTCCAGCGAGTCGGCCTCCGGGCGTTCTCCGGCGAGATCGGCGTCCACATGGACCGCCCGACCAGCGTCTTCTCGGTCGAACAGCTCAAGTCGATGCTGCGCGGGTGAGGTCGGTCGACCGGCGTTCGGGTCCCGCGTGACCGGTGAGAATCCCCGTAACGCTGATTGAGAGCGGTTCCTAACCCCCTGCCATGGAACTCGACCTGCCGAAGACGGCCGCGGTGTTCGTCGTCCTGATCGCCGTCGGCATCGGCGGACTGATCGGCGCGCCGATCCCGATGGGTACCGACACGATCCTGATGATGGTCGCCCCCTCGATGATCGTCTTCGGGCTGATCTGTCTGGCGATCGGCGTCGCCCACGGGCAGTACCGCGCCGGCGCGACGCGGTGATCTAAGCGGCGCCGTCCTCGACGGCGTCGACACCGTTCCCCGCTCCGCAAGACGTAACCCGACACCGCTCCCAAATCGGGGCAATGACGGTCATCGAGTCGGTCCACGCGGACCACGGCGCGACGTTCGAGGAACGCGGCGACCGCCGGGTAGTGGCCCACTACGGCCGGCCCGCCCGGACCCACGCCGCCGTTCGCAACGTCGTCGGCGTCACCGAACGGGGCCACGGCGTTCTCACGGTCGAGGGCGACGACCGCGTCGCGTTCGTCGACAACGCCGTCTCGAACCGCGTCCCGCGCGAGGACGGCGAGGGCTGCTACGCTCTCCTGCTGGACCCTCAGGGGGGAATCGAGACGGACATGTACGTCTACAACGCGGCCGCCGGCGACCGCTTGCTCGTCTTCCTCCCGCCTTCCGAGCACGAACGGGTCGCCGAGGACTGGCGCTCGAAGACGTTCATCCAGGACGTCGAAATCACCGACGCCTCCGACGACTTCGGCGTCTTCGGCGTCTACGGCCCGCAGGCTACCGAGAAGATCGCGAGCGTCCTCAACAAGGCCCCCTCGCCCGACCGCCCCCTTTCGTTCGTCCGCGGAACGATGGCCGACGCCGGCGTCACCGTGATCCGCGACGACGGCCTGGCCGGCGAGGAGGGCTACGAGGTAGTCTGTGCCGCGAGCGAGGCCGCAGACGTGTTCGACACCCTCGAAAACCGCGGGCAAGCCGCCGCGCCCTTCGGATACCACACCTGGGAGACGCTGACGCTCGAAGCCGGCACGCCGCTGTTCGAGACCGAGTTGTCGGGCCGGATCCCCAACGTCTGCGGCGTCCGCAACGCCTTGGACTTCGAAAAGGGGTGTTACGTCGGCCAGGAGGTCGTCTCCCGCGTCGAGAACCGCGGGCGGCCGAGCAAGCGACTCGTCGGACTGGTCGTCGACGCGGGCGGCGACGCAGAGGACGCCGACGGCGAGAGCGACGTGCAACGCGTTCCGGCGGCCGGCGCGGCGGTGTTCGACGGCGACGCCGCCGTCGGCGAGGTGACCCGCGCCGCCGACAGTCCGACCCGGACCGAACCGGTCGCACTCGCCGCCGTCGACAGCGACGCGACGGCGGGCGACGCGGCCAGCGACCTGACGGTCCGCGTCGACGGCGCGGAACGGCCGGCCGCCCGCGTCGCGCTCCCGTTCGTCGGGGGGAGCGACGAGTCGGCCCGCCGGCCGCAGTACCCCGACGCCGACTGACTCCCGCCGACGCTGGTTCCCCGCCGCTCCGACACCGCACACCTCCCATGCCGTTCACACCCTTCCACCTCGGCCCGGCGCTGCTCCTGAGCGGGCTCGCACCCCGCCGGCTGGACCTCCCGACGCTGTTGGTCGCCAGCGTCGTGATCGACGTGCGGGCGGCGCTGGTCGTCTTCGGCCCGCTCGGCGGACCGGTCCATGGCCCCCTCACGACGTTCCTCGGCGCGACCGTCGTCGCGACGCTGGTGGCCGGCGCCGCGCTGTCGCTACCGGCTCGCCTCGGTGGACTGGCCGACCGCGTACGTCCGGACGCGACGGTCGGGACGGCCGCCGTCGCCGCGGGGGCGCTCGCCGGCGCGTGGTCGCACGTCCTCCTCGACGCCGCGCTGTACCACGACGTTGCTCCGTTCTTCCCGCTTGCGGGCAACCCGTTCCTGGTGGACGCGTTCGGGCTCGTCTACGGCGCCTGCGTCGCGGCCGGACTGGCCGGGGCCGTACTGCTCGCAGCCCGGTACGCCCGCTCGGCCCGCACCGACACCTCGTGAGGTAGTATCCGACCTGTCGAACGACTGGACTCGACCGTTCTCGCCGTTGATACTGGCACGAAACGCTCAATATTCGTGGGGCGAAAGTGACTGCTAACGCCGCCTATGTCGGAATCAGTCATTGCGGATTTCGTCGCTACTTTCAACTCGGAGGCCTCGGCCCGTGCCGAGCCGGTGAAAGGCCGGATCCTCCTCAGCGAGAAGCGGCTCGTCCTCGCCGCCGACGAGGGGAAGGTGACCATCCCGCTGTCCTCGATCTTCGATGTCGCCGTCGGGCAGGTGCCCGACGACCTGGGCGACTTCTTCGACTCGACGGTGACGGTCGCCTTCGAGAAGGGGGGAAACCGCATGGTCGCCGCCGTCGAGGCCGACGACGACAAGATCGAGAAGTTCACCACCGTCCTGTTCAAGGCCGTCTGCAACGGCACCGACGTGACCGTCAAACACCCCGCCCGAGTCGGCGGCCGCGTCACCGGCGAGGAGTTCGTCCCCGCGAAACTGTTCCTCAAGCCGGGGACCGTCCGGTTCCGACGCGCCGACGACACCGTCGACGTCGACCTCTCGACGGTCAGTGACTTCGAGCGAACGTCCCGCGAGATCAACGGCAGCGACCAGGCCGTCCTGGCGGTACGCCACCTCAAGGACGGCCAGGCCGCGCTGTCGCTGGCCGCGATGGACTCCCCGCGGAAGATGTCGATTCTCGGCCGCTATCTCCGCCTGGAGTACAGCGACCTGATGGCCGACCTCGAAGACGTGACCCTCTCGGAGGAACAGGTCGAGCTGCTCGTGGCCGTCTACTCGACCGGGCCGGGCGTCTCGCTGGCGAACGTCCTCGACATGGAGAGCAGCCAGCTGACGATGGTCCTCAACGACCTCCGGTCGGACGAACTCGTCGTTGACGGCGAAGACGGCCCCAAGCTCACTCCCAAGGGGCGCGTCGTGGTCTCGGACCACCTCGAAGACGTGAACTCGTAGCGAGAGACCGCGCTTTCCAGACGACTGGCGCGAGCGGGGGATCGAGTCGGGACTCGACGGCGGCCGCGCCGAGCACCGTTTTAAGTGACTGGCTCTTGATCGGCAGGTACGACCATGCTCTCGCTCTTCGCGGTGGCGGGCGTCCTCGTCGCTGTGTTCGTCGGATTCAACATCGGTGGTTCCTCGACCGGAGTCGCCTTCGGCCCCGCGGTCGGGAGTCGCCTCGTGCGCAAGGCGACGGCGGCGACGCTGTTCACGTCCTTCGCACTCGTCGGCGCGTGGACCGTCGGCCGGAACGTCATCGACACGATGAGCAGCAGCATCGTGCCCGCCTCGCAGTTCTCACCCGTCGCCAGCGTCGGCGTCCTCTTTTTCACCGGCACGGCGCTGCTCGTCTCGAACCTCTACGGCGTGCCCGCGTCGACCTCGATGACGGCCGTCGGCGCCATCGTGGGCCTCGGTCTCGCGACCGGGACGCTCAACGAGGCGCTGATGTTCACCATCCTCTCGGCGTGGATCGTCGCTCCGCTGGTCGGGTTCGGCTGCGGAGCGCTCATCGGTCGCTACCTCTACCCGTACCTCGACCGTCGCATCGCGTTCACGCGGTTCGAGTCGCACCTGGTCCGGCTGGACCGCTCCGGGACCGTCCCGCGACCGCGCTTCAACGAGAACGCGTCGGGCCGCGACATCGTCGGCTCCGCCGCGGTCGTCGTGATCGCCTGTTACATGGGGTTCTCCGCGGGGGCGTCCAACGCCGCCAACGCCGTCGCGCCGCTCGTGGGCGCGCAGGGACCGCTCACCGTCGACCAGGGCGTGCTCCTCGCCGTGTTCGCGTTCGGGCTGGGCGGGTTCACCATCGCGCGGCGGACGCTCGACACCGTCGGCGACGACATCACCGAGCTCCCGATCCTGGCGGCGCTCATCGTCTCCGTCGTCGGCGGGACGCTCATCACGGTGCTGTCGTACCTGGGCATCCCGGCGAGTCTCGCCGTCAGCACGACCTGCTGTATCATCGGCCTCGGCTGGGGTCGCGCGAGCCGCGCCGCGACCGTCGTCGAACTCGCGACGCCCGAACCCCGAGAGGACTCCGACCTCGAAGTCTCGACCGGCGCGCTCGTCGCCTCCCGGGCCGAAGAGGCCCCCACGGGTCCGACGGTCGGCGACATCGCCCGCGGCGAGGGCCCGTCCGACTCGCCCACCGACGAGGTCCCCGACGTCCCGGACATCGGCGAGAAAGAGCCGCCGGAACTGGACCGCAGGAGCCTGTTCGACCCCGCCGCAGTCAAGCGCATCGCGACCATGTGGGTCCTCACGCCGTCGCTCGCGGTGGCGGGGTCGTACCCACTGTTCCTCCTCGTGCTCTGAGGGTCCCGCGAGCGGCCCGCTCGCCGGCCGAACGTCGCGGCCGGGCCACTCCACCGTCACGAACCCCCGGCGAACCCGCCGACCGATCAGGCGTCCCAGGCCTCGCCGCTCGCCAGGTCCACGTCCGAGTCGCCCTTCGCCGACGGGCAGATATCCGCCAAGACGCACTCGCTACAGTCGGGGTTGCGCGCCGTACACACCGCCCGCCCGTGGCTGATCAGCAGGTGCGTGTACCACTTCCACTCGTCTTCCGGGACGACCGGCAGCAGGTCCTCCTCGATGGCTTCGGGGCGCTCCTCCTCGGTGATCCCCAGCCGGCGGGAGAGCCGCTGGACGTGCGTGTCGACGACGATGCCCTCGACCAGGTCGTAGCCGTGCTGGAGGATGACGTTCGCCGTCTTCCGGCCGACGCCCTTCAGCTCGGTCAGTTCTTCCATCGTGTCCGGCACCTCGCCGTCGTGTTCGTCGACGATGATCTGCCCGGAGGTCTTGAGGTAGTCCGCCTTGCTGTTGTGATAGGTGATCGAGCCGATGTCCTCGGAGAGTTCCTCGACGTCCGCCTCGGCGTAGTCTTCGGCGGACTGGTACTTCTCGAAGAGGTCCTCGGTCTCCTTGTTCACCCGCTCGTCGGTACACTGCGCCGACAGCATCACCGCGACCAGCAGTTCGAGTCTGTTGGAGAAGTTCAGCGAGATGGTGGCGTCGGGGTACTCCTCCCAGAGCCGTTCGACGACCTCCTCGGTCTGCTCGGCGCGCGAGGGAAGCGGCGTGCCCATTGTGGGCGAATCGTCGGCCGAATCGCGCTTGAGTGGTTCGGTCTCGATCCGGCGGGCGGGCTCACCGTCGACGTGGCTATCACCGCGCGGAACCGGCGGGGAGTCTTTATCAGCGTCGCCGCCGTGGCCCGTCGTATGACCGACGCTCCGGCGGAGGAACTCGACGACATCGAGGACGACCTCGACGACGCCAGCGACGAGGGCAGGGAGATCGTCGACGGGATCCGGGAGAGCGACGAGGGCGCGCTCCGCGCGGCGGTCCGCTACGGCGGCGACGACCACGAGGTCGTCTACCTCCGCGACGACATCGCGGCGCAGTTCAGCGCGGCCGAACTCGACGAGCGCGTCGAGACCCTCGTGATGAAGGGGCTGGGCGACCCCACCGAGGAGGGCGCGCTGTTCGACTTCGGCAGCCTCGACGCCACCGTCCGCTGGTACGACGCCGTCGTCGTCGCCCACTTCCCCGTCCGCGAGTGGTCCGGCCTCGTCTTCACCTTCGACCGCGAGAGCGACTCGCTGGACGCGATCGTGGACGAATACTTCTAGAGACCATCTTTTTCCCGCCCGGGTTTCCTCGGCGCGCGGAGCGCGCCTGCGGGAACCCGGACGGCAAAAACATGGGTGAAAAAGGCCGAACTCGCGCAGAGCGCGAGTTCGGTGAACCGGCGCCTTCGGCGCCGGATGCTCAGTGCAGAACAGCGACTGACCAACCGCAGTGGCGCGCGCTGTCGCGAGTCTCGTCTTCCTCGTGAGTAGCGAGGGACCTCCGGTCCCTCGCTGTCTTCGTGCACGTGTGAACGAAGGTTTGTCAGAGCGTGCTCTGACAGTGGATGACTGAGCGAGCGTAGCGAGTGAAAGAAGCGGCTGGGGAGGTGTGTGGCAGTCTGCGGTGTCGTGCTGTCCTGGTGTCCTCGTGAGCGAGCGCGCCGAGCGCTTCCATCGCGTGCTGTCCCCGGTGAGTGCGGCCGCTGTCGTCCAACTCCATTCCGCGACTCGTGACCCGGACCCACCGATAAGCGAGCAGTGACGACACAACGAACACCAGAGGACACACCATCCACCAACCGAGAACCGATCTAAAACTCAGTCCACGAGCGCGGACCGAAGTCGCCGCCGCGCACGCGGAACTCCGAGCCGTCGTCGCCGGGGCGGACCTCGACCAGGGCGTCGAATAGCTGTTTGAGCGCGTCGTGGGTCGACCCGCCGGGGCTCACGTCGAGGGTGAAGACTCCGACGCCGTCGACGCTGGCGACGCGCGTGGTCACGACGTGGAGGAACTGGTAGACGCGCTTCACGTCCGTGTACATCAGCAGCGTCGACAGCGAGTGCAAGCCGACCCGCGGGTCCGCCACCGCGTCGTGGTGCCACTCGCGGAGGATTCCGGTCAGTTCGATGCCGACGCCGGTGAGGTCGCCGGGGCTGGAGACGACGCGCAGGTCCTCGATCTCCCGCGTCCGGGTCCGACGCTCGCGGCCCGCGCTCCCGGTACAGTCGACGAACGACAGTCGCCACTCGTCGGGGTCGGGCCGCGTCGCGGCGAACCAGGTAGCCATCTTCCGCGCCGGTTTCTTCGTCGTGACGAACGCGCCCGTCCGGCTCTCCGAGCCGCCGACGAGGTCGAACAACACCCGCCGCTTGCCGGTCATCGGCGGCCCGGCGACCAGAACGCTGGTCCCCGGGTCGACGGCCTCTGCGTCGAGGGGATCGACGTCGACCGAATCCGGGTCCAGGTCCGTCTCCGCGGGGTCCACCTCCGGGTCGGTCGGGTCGACCGCGTCGTCCCCCGGGCCGGTGGGCTCGTCGCGGTCCGGAAACAGCCAGTTACTCACGGCTATCCGTTTCGGCCTGACCACTATCAAACTGCGGGGAACCGGGGTCGTCGAGCGCGGCCGACCCCGCCGCCTCTGTCGTTACTCGACGTAGGTGTACTTGCGCTCGCCCATCCGGCCCCAGCCGTCGAAGACGAACTCGGCTTCGGGGGCGGTGAACTGGTCCACGTCGGCGACGCCGGCGTCCTCGTCGTGGTTGTGTACGTCGTGCACGTCCTCGTACTCCTCGAAGGTCAGCTCGTAGCGGGCCGCCAGCTGCTCGTCGACGTCGATGGCTTCGATCTCGTCGGCCCAGCCCGACTGGACGGTCTCGGCGTGGATCTCCGCCTGGGCGCCCGAGCCGTAGGAACCGACGAGCAGTGTCTCGCCGGTCATGTCGATGTCGTCCTCGTAGGCGGCTTTCAGCCCGGAGAGGCGGGCCACGTGGACCGAGCCGGTGTACCAGTTGCCGACCTCGCGGGAGATGGTCAGGGTGGGATCGACGGTCTCGGCGTACCACTCGCGGTAGGTGTCGGTGTCGGTCAGATCGTCGGTGTAGTCGGCGGCGGCCTCGCGGAACGCCTCCTCGCTGTCGAACGCCTCGCGGCGGGGCTGGCGGCCGATCTCGGCGGCGAGTTCCTCCTCGATCTCCGTGTCGCGGCTGACGTGCCGGAACGCGAGCGCGGCGGCCTTGCGGACCATTCCGGGGTACGGCGTGTGGAAGGGGAGCAGCGCCGCGTCGTCGGGGTGGATCTTCCCCGCGACCGACTCGAAGTCGGTGACGGCCTCGCGCATCCGCGCGAGGTACACCTGCACGGATCGCTTGCCGTCGACGCTCGGGAACTGCTGCTGGGGTTTGAGGAAGTCGGTCTCGTCGGCGCTGCCGTAGCCCTGCTCGGTCGAGAGTTCGACCACGTCGGGGTCCTCGCTGACCAGCAGCGCGACCGCGCCCGCACCTTGCGTGGCCTCGCCGGGGTCGTTCCGGGCGTACAGCGCCGTGTCGGTCGTGATCACGAGCGCCGAGCGGCCGCGGTTGCGACCCGCGCGGATCCAGTTGTACGCGTCGTCGAGGCTCTGTGTCCCCGAGATACAGGCGAACTTGCGTTCGCCCTTGTTAGCGTGGTGGAAGTCACCGTCGTAGACCTGTTCGAGACAGCCCGCGATGTAGGTAGAGACGGGCTTGGAGTTGTCGAACGCCGACTCGGTGGCCACGTCGATGCGGCCGATATCCTCGGGTTCGAGGTCTTTGCGCTCCATCAGCGCGTGGGCGGCGTTGGCCCCCATCGTGACGATGTCCTCGTAGACGTCCGGGAACGAACTCGCCGTGAGGCCGAGCCCCTTCGTATAGTAGCCCGGGTCCTTGTCCTGCGCCGGCGCGAACGTCTCCGGCAGGTCCAGCCTGAGCTTCCCCGTCCGGATCTCCACCGCGTCGATACCGACCGATGTCATATCTCGAACTCCGTGAGACTCCTACAAGTGCCTGTCGACTAGGGTATCGACACTCGTCGATACAGGTATCGGGGAGTGTTCGCTCGAACGCGAACGAGGACGACCGACTACGACTCTCGGAAGTAGAAGGTGACATCCTGTCGCCCCTGGAGCTCGAGTACGACCCGAACGTCCCAGCTGTCGGAAGACGTGACTCTCGTCAGACCGGTGAAGTCGTACTGGGTGTGCGAGTTCCCGGAGGTCGTCCCGAACTGTCCGATGAATACCGACGAGCCGGTCGACGGTCCGATCACGGCGGTCTGGTCGAGCGCGATCCGGCTCCCGTCGGCGGTGAGCGAGTTGGCCGTCGGGTTCCCGTCCACGTCTTCGTATCCGTCCGGGGAACCGGGGATGTTGATCTCGTCCGGCTCGTCGTTGTAGACGCGCTGGCCCACACCGTTGCCTGCGGTGACCGAAACGGCCAGGACTCGTGCGTCCGAACTGTCGACGTTCGTAACGTCGAACTGCACGGCGCTGTCACTGGTGGTCGTCGTGAGACCGCCGTCGTACCGGATCCCGCTCTGCACGAGCGGGGGTGAGTTCCCGCCGCCCCCGCCGACGGTGATCGTGTACGACTCCGTCTGGCTCGCTCCCCCGCCGACCGAATACGTTACCTCGACCGTGATCGTCTCGCCATCCATGTCCAGCCTGTTGCCCCCACCGTCGACGAACTCGTACAGATAGACCGAGAACGACGACCCGCCGGAGGTCACAGGGTTGCCGTTGTTGCTGAACCCGTCGGCGTCCATGTCGAACGCGGCCGGCAGATCCACGCCTCCGTCGACGTCGACCCAGCCGTCGCTGGTAGCTCCGGCCACGTATACCTCGGTCCGCTGCGGCTCGTCGTTCGGCGTCACGTCGTCGTTGAGTCGCGCGTTCGCACCCGGGTAGTCGACGGTGACCGACTGGACCTCGACGTCGTCTCCGTACTGGTTGGCGAGCGAGAACTCCACCCCACCGGCGGTCGCGTCGCCGTCCGGTCCGTCGACCGCCTCCGCGTCGTCGTTGTAGGCGAGCGACCCGGAGGCCGACCCGCCGAACGGGCAGTCCCCGCTCGCGGCCACGACGCAGACGTCGTCGACGAACCAGGAGTCCTCAAACCCGTTCGTCGATTCCTGGACGACCCTGACGGCGAAGTTCGAGTGGAGGGCGCCGGCGTCGTCGATCGTGAACGCGTATCGCTGGTAGTCTTCGAGACTGTTCGTGGCCGTCACAGTCTCGCTCGTCACCCAGTTTCCGTTCGCGTCCCGGTACTGGAAGAGCAGGTCCTCGCCCGCGTTCGGCGTGTCGCCGTCCGGGTCGCCCTGCCGCACCGCCGCGCTCACCGTCACGTCCGACAGCGCGGTCGTGTCCAGCGTCTTCGAGACGATCCCGCCGTTCGAGACGATGTCCGCGATGTGGACCGCTCGCGTCCCCGAGTTCGCGGTCCCGGCGTCGTCGTCGACGAAGACCGTGCTCGCATCGGCGTTCACCCGCGACCAGTTGGCGGTGCCCGATAGATCCGCGCTGTCCTCGAAGTCGTCCACGATCCCCTGGAACGCCGAGATCGTGACTGAGTCGCTCTGCCCGGTCGCACCGTCGTTGCCGGCGGCGTCCTCGGCGGTCGTGAGCGTCGCCGTATACGAACCGCCGTCGCTCGCGGTGTACGACGCACTGTAGGTGCCAGCCCCGCTCCCGGCGAAGTCGCTCTCGGTGAGCGTCGCCACCACCGTCCCGTCGCTGTCGGTGATCTCGACGGCGATGGTGTCGAGGTCCTCGTCGGAGTCGAAGGAGACGTCGATCACGTTCCCACCGGTGTTCGCGGCGTCGAAGCCAGTGATCGACGGGACCGTCGTTTCCTTCTCGGTGGCATCGTTGGACACCGAGCCGCCGGTGTTGCCCACGTCGTCTCTGACGTACGCCGTCGGGGTGACCGTGCCGTCGGCCAGCGACGACGCGTCGACGGTGACCGTCGTTTCCGCGCCGGCGCCCGTCGTGATGGGCGCGCTCGCGGTCACCGTCGCGCCGTCCTCGTCTTCGAGCGTGACCACGGCCGTCTCGTCGCCGCGGACCGTGTCCGGATTCACGACAACCACGTCGACGCTGCCATCGTTGCCGGTGTTGATCGTGTCGGGTTCGATCCGCACGCCGTTGGGGTCGCCCGGCGCCTGCGTGTCGATGACGAACGACAGTGCCGTCTCCGCCGCCATCTCGTTGCCCGCGGTGTCCCGAGCGTTCGACACTCCCACGTCGACCGTCTCGTCGACGTCGTTGTCGGAGAACGTCAGCGGGACCTCGTAGGTCGTCGAGTCGACCCACGTCCCGCTCCCGGCGGTCACCGACGAGGCGCCGACGTTCGTGAACGAGACCGCGGGGGCGACGCTCTGGTCCATCGCCTCGTCGAAGGTGAGCGTGAGCGTCCGCTGGACGTTGTTGTTCGCCTCGGTGTCGTCTATCGGTGTCCCCGGGAGCGTCGCCGAGGCGATCGACGGCGCCGTGGTGTCGCCTGGTCCGACCGTGATGTCACGCTCCAGTACGCTCGTCGCGCCGCTGTCGTCGGTGAGCGTCAGCGTCGCCGTGTACGTCCCGGTGCTACCGTAGCTGTGGGTCACGGATTCGCCCGACGCAGTGGACCCGTCTCCGAAGTCCCACTCGTAGCTCGCGATCGACCCGTCGGGGTCGCTGGACCCGCTCGCGTCGAACGTAACCTGTTCGCCGTCCGCGGGGCTGGTCGGAGAGACCGTGAACGCGGCGCTCGGAGGCCGGTTCGGGATCGTGACGTTGAGCGTGTCGCTCGCGCCGCCGGAGACGGCGTAGACGCGGACAGTCCCCGAATCGCCCGCCGTCAGGGTCGTCTCGACCGACCCGGACCCGTCCGAGGTGTCGGACTCGGTCGCCGCCGAGGTGAGCGTCGCGACGCTGCTATCGTTGACCGCGAAGTCCACGTCCGCACCCTCGACGGCAGTGCCGTCGATTGCGTCCGCGACGACCGCCGAGAGATCGAGCGTGTCGTCGCCGTCGCTCCCCACGTCCCACGTGCAGTCGGCGTCGTCGCACGAGGAGAGGTACGTGCCGCCCTCCGAAGCGGTCGGCGAGTCCCACGTCACCGAATACGGTGCCGAGCCGCCGCCCGACGGCCCGGAGCCCTGCGTGTTCTGCACCGAGACGACGGCCTCGATGTCCTCCGGGTCGTCGGGGTCGAACGGCGTAGTCGGGCCGGCCCTGAAGCTGAACTCGACGGGCACGTCCATCGTCGAGCCGACGTTCCCGGGCGCCTCGTAGACGAACGACACCCGCCCGTCGCCGCCGGTCGTCAGTTCGGTCTCTGCGAGGGTGCCGTCCGACGGTGAGCCGGTCACGTCGACGCCCGCGACGGGGTTGTTGTACTCGTCCCGTACTTCGACGGTCAGCCGGACCGAACCATCCTCCGGGACCGTCGACCCGTCCGCGGCCACGTCGGTCATGTACGCGGGGTCCGTTCCGGTCACTCGCGTCCCGACCCCAACCTTCGCCATCCGCAGATCGTAGGTGCCGGGTTTCAGGTCAATCGCCAGCGTCTCGAACTCACCGGGACCTGTTCCCACCGACCGCACGCGGATGAAGTTCGACTCGTCTTCGAGCAGTCCCTCCCACGTCGACCGAGACAGCCGGGTCGAGAACTGGATCGTGAGCGGGCCGTTGGTCTTGTTTTTCACCGACACCGTC
The DNA here is from genome assembly GCF_000337455.1 of Halosimplex carlsbadense 2-9-1. Classification (GTDB taxonomy): domain Archaea; phylum Halobacteriota; class Halobacteria; order Halobacteriales; family Haloarculaceae; genus Halosimplex; species Halosimplex carlsbadense. The sequence goes on from NZ_AOIU01000018.1 coordinate 140,732, forward strand.
GTACTGGACGCGTTCACTGACCGCACGTCGACGGCCGTCGCACCGGACGCCGACCGCTGAAGCGACCCGTTCAGCGCTACCAGCGAGATGGTCGACCCGGAGACGAGCGCCTGTTCGCTCCGCGTGATCGTCGCCTCCTCAAAGGTGAAGTCGTCGTACAGCACCGTCGAATCGTACACCGTCCGCGGCGGCTGACCGTACTCGTTGTAGCTGGGCCGGTAGACGACTGCGCCCGTCGAATACTCGCGGATCGGACCGGTTCCGTTCCAGAAGTCGTCGGTCTCGCTGTCTAGTGCTACGGCGTTGGCTAGCCCGAAGTACACGCTCCCGTCGGCGGTCCCGACCGTCCGAAGCAACCCCGACACCGGCGGTGGGTTCACCGCCAGCACCCGCGAGGGATAGGTCGTCCCCAGCTGGATCGACACCGACCGACTCGCCGACTCGCCGAACATCGACGTGACGGCGTTGCGCAGATCCAGCAGGTCGCCCCGGACCTGCTGGTTGTGGTCGAACTCGACCTGTTCGTTCTGCTGTGGGACGATCGTCGCCTGGTAAAGCGACAACAGGAGGATCAGCGCCGCGAAGATCAGGACGGCCCCGATCTGGATGGACTGTCCTCTGTCGTCCCACGGCTCCATGTCGCCGGACTACCCTCCCACCGTGCAAAAACCTGTGTCCCCGATTTTCCACCCTGATAACGACCGCACGCTCGCGCCGGGGGCTGCCGACGGCGGCCGCGCGGGCCGCGACGGCGGGGACGACACCGCCTGGGGAACGACTACGCGTCTTCCTCTTCGACGACTTCGGGGTCTTTCATCGCGGTCTGGAGGCTATCGAGGCCGTTGACCCACTGGACGACGAGGCCGGGTTCGATCTCCTCGGCCATCGACGGGTCGAACTCGGCGCCGTCGATGACGAGCGTCCCCGCCTGGACGCAGTACGACAGCGCGGTGTCCAGGTCCTCCTCGGCCTCGGCGTCGGCCGCGGCGCCGACGTACTCGCCGATGGGCGCGTCCTCGGCGGTGCCGCCGACGACGAACTCCTCGGCGGCGTAAAAGACGCAGACGAGGGAGGTCTGGACGCTGTCGACGAGCATCAGCGCCTGTTCGTCGTCGAACTCGGGCTCGGCGAGGACGACCTCGCGCATGTCCTCGATCTCCGAGAGGGCCTCCTCCTCGTCGAGGACGCCCTCCTCGAAGTCGGAGACGACCTTGACGACGGCGATGGCCGTGTCGTCCTGCATGTTCCAGAGCAGTTGCGCCGTGTCGTCGTCCTCCGGTTCGAGGTCCTCCTCGTCGATCCTGTCCAGCCAGTTCTGCCAGCGTTCGGGCGTGTAGTACTCCCCCGGCTGATTGCTCATACAACGTCGTTCGTCGCTCCGGTCATATGGCTTTCGACCCACCTTTTTTCGCCGGGGGCGTCCTCGCGCGCCAAAGGCGCGCTGCGGGCACCCCCGGCCAAAAAACGTGGGCGAAAAAAGCCGAACGACTCGCTCACTCCGTTCGCTCGCGTTCGGTGAACCGGCGCCGCTGGCGCCGGATAGAGGCGAATCCACCGCTTCGGCGAGCCTGCCCTTCCCCGGCTCGCGCGGCCCGCGCCGTCGCGCGGGCACGCGCTCCCGGCCGCCGCAACCACACCGCGGTCACACGGCCACGAAACCGTGATCACACCGCCGCGACACCGCGATCACACCGCCACTGCTCCGGAGTCCTCTCAGTAGCTCTCCGTCTCGTCCTCGATGTCGGCGTAGAACCGCAACAGGCCGCACTCGGGACACAGCAGTGTCGTCACGTCCTCGGTCTCGCCCATGCCGAGCTTCCCGAGCAACCCCTTGCGCTTCTCGCCGGTCCTGATGTGGGGGTTCCAGGCGTCGCTCATACCGAACTCGACTTCCTCCATCGACACGCCGCAGTCGGGACAGCGCTGGTCCATACCGGCTGTTTCGCCCCGGGAACCGTAAATGTCGACTCCAACCGGTCCCTCGCGAACCCGATGCAGTTATCGTGTCAGCGGCGGAGCGTAACGTATGCGACAGCGAATCTGTCGGTCCACGGGTGAGCGTCCGCGGACTCGGGAGTCGACCGGACGGCGAAACGAACCGGTGCCCGGATGACTGTCGCCGCGGCGGCCAGCGCCACGCTGGTCGGTGCCGTACTCTTCGCGGTCGGCCTGTTCGGCGTACTCCAGCCGTACACGGTCGCGCTGTGGCGCGAGCGCCTCGACGCCGTCGGGAGCACCCGGTCGTGGAACGACGTCGAACCGACCGACTGGCGGGTGACCATTGCCCGATACACGTTCGCGATATTCCTCGCGGGCGGCGCTCTCTTCCTGTGGATGGCGGGCCAGCAGTGGCTGAACCTGCTGTGAGACGGTCCGCCTACTCCAGCGTCGCTTCGGTGTCGATGCCGTAGACCGCCGCGGGCGTGTCGACGTGCGCGCGCTCGATCGCCTCGTCGTACCCCTGTTCGCGCAGCCAGCGCACCCGCGAGGGGACCGTCCCGACGCCCAGCACCGCGCCCGGCCGCTCGGGGTCGTCGATGAAGTCCGTCTCCATCATGAACGGTTCGTCCTCGTCGACCGCGAGCTCCAGCTCGTCCTTGTGCGAGATGACGCTCTTGGTGATACCCTCCAGCCGACCGCCCGAGTAGTGCTTGACGACGCGCTCCGGGTCGAGCCCCCGAGTTTCGGCCCACTCGGCGACCTCTGTGAAGTCCTCGCTACTTTCGGCGTGCAACTGGATGGCACAGCCCGTCTCGGCGGCCAGCTCGAACCCGCGTTTCATCACGTCGTTGGAGGCCGCCCAGACGGCGTCGGACACGTCGTAGTGGGGACGGCCGGACTTCAGCGCCAGCGCCGGCCCGTCGGCGACGTACTCCGCGGCGGTGTCGAGCCCCGTCTGCATCAGGTCCCGGGCGGAGTCGGGGTCCATCCCGTCGTCGACCAGTTGCGAGACCAGGCCGGGGTGGACGCCCAGCACCGGCCAGGCCCGCCCCGGGAGTTCGTCGCTCGCTCGCTCGACGACGTCGACGGTGAGGTCGAACATCTCGCGGAAGTCGTCGGCGTCCTCGGGCAGCGAATCGAGGAGGTGCCAGGACGGTTTGTTGACGACGAGCAGGTGCGTGCCGCCGCTGTCGGCGAACTCCCGGGCGGCCTCGACGCCGCGGCCGTGGACGGGGTCTAGGTGCATGTGGTCGTCGAGGACGGGGCCGTCGATCTCGGCGTTCATATCCGTGTCTCCGGCGCGCGCTCGAAAAAACCGATCGCTGTCGTCGCGTCGGCGGTCCGCGGTCGCCGCCGCGTCAGTCCGCGGGCGCCGCGCCGTCAGTCCGACCCGTAGACCCCGCAGACGTTGCCGGTCACGTACACCTCGTTGTCCTCGGTAGTCTCGATACCGATGCCGATCCGGGTGGCGTTGGCGTAGGCGAGGCGCTCGCGGAACACCGAGTTGGTCCGCCAGTTCTCGAAGACGGCGCGGGCGACCGCCGACTCGTCTTCGTTGTAGCGGGTGCCGTTCGGCCCGCGGTAGGTCGTCCCGGCGTAGGTCTTGCCCAGGACCTCCAGGCGGTTGCGGGTCGGCGTCACGATGTACTGGGCGCCGCGCTTCTTGAACTGGCAGGTCTCGAAGAGCTCGGCGGCGCGATAGCGCTGCGCGCTGGAGCGGTCGTCGATCCGGTGGATCGTCTCGCCGACGTCGGCCATGTCGACGCTGTGGGCCGCGGCCATCCGGTCGAGTTTCCGCACGACTGTCCCGTCGGGATTGGCGAACGGGTCGAGCCCCCGGTCGTCGCGCCAGTCGTTGATCAGTCGCCGGAGTTCGTTCTCGATCGCCTCTGTGTCGAATCGGCGGATCAGCATCGGCGTCCGCGTCTGGACGGGCGTCGGCTCGGGCGGTGGGGTCGGAGCGGCGGTCGCCGTCGGCCTCGGAACCGCCGCCGTCCGAGTAGCTGTCTGCGTGGGCGTCAGCGTCCCGAACTCGGTCCCCGCGGGCGCCGGCGTGCCGGTCGCGGTGAGCGTCGCCGTCGGAACGGGCGAGGGCGTGGGGGTCGGAGTCGGCGCGGCACCCGGGCGGGCGTCGGTAGGCGTCGCCGGGCCACCTGGCGTGCCGCTCCCGCCGCCGACGACGAACCCGAGGAGGGCGCCGACGAGGAACACGCCGAGCACGGACGCGGCGATCACCCGCCCGTCGATCCGGAGCATGTCCGACGATTCCCGTTCGCCCGGTTAAAGACTCGCCCCCGATTATCACGGGCTGAACGCGCGGCGGCCGCCCGCCTCAGAGCACTACCGCGAGGCCGTATCCCAGGAGGAGTCCGACCAGTAGCGCCACGACCAACCCGACCGCGAGCTTCCGACCGTCGATCCTGCGCATACCGACCGATCCGTGCCGGCGGAGTTAACTCTTGACCGTGCCACCGGCGGCCGCGGAGCGGGGACAGTCGGGCGGGACCAGGTCGGGTCGCACCGGGCGAGGCCCTACTCCAGCGTGATCGACTCGTGGGCGGTGTTGCGGAGCGCGTCCGAGCGACCGTGCTCGCCGGGCGCGACGGCGATGGTCGCCAGCCCGCGCTCGGCAGCCGCCTCCAGCACCGGCTTGAAGTCCGTGTCGCGGGAGGCGACGACGAGCACGTCGATGGCCTCCTCGACGGTCGCCGCCGTCGCGTCGACGCCGAGTTTCACGTCCACGTCACCGCTGGTCGAGACGACCTCGAACCCCCGCGCCTCGGCGGCCTGGATCAGCCCCGCCGGCGCGTTCTCGTTGAGATAGAGTCTGCCGAATGCGAGGTGGCCGTAGCGCTCGGCGGCGGCCCGCACGTCGTCGAGGTCGACGTCGAACTCGTCGCGCAGGACGTTCGGCCCGTCGACGAACAGCCCCACCCGCGGCTGGTCGTGCCCGCGAGCGTCGCGGGCGGTCCCGGTCGGGCCCGCGCCGTTCCCGTCGCTCGGATCGTCCCCGCTGGCCGACTCGTCGCCGCCGAACAGCCGCCCCAGCCTGCACATACCCGCGATTCCCCACCGTCGAGTATAGGCGTGACGCTTCGAGGAACTGCCGGAAGCCATAGATGGCAGAGACCCGAACGTCGCGCCACGATGGCCACCCCGCCAGTCGACGCGCCCCGCGACGACCCGGACGACTCGGTCCTCACCGTCGAACGCCTCTCGGTCGCGTACGGGAGCGACGAGGTACTCGACCGACTCGACCTCTCGGTCGCACGGGGCGAGCGACTGGCGGTCCTCGGCGAGGGCGCGAGCGGGAAGACGACGCTGGCGCGGTCGCTGGTCGCCGGGCTCTCGGCCCCCGCGCAGGTCTCCGGGTCGGTCAGCTACCGCCCCGTCGACGGCGACCCCGTCTCGGTCTTCGACCTCGCCGACGACGAGCGCGAGCGGTTCCGCCGCGAAACGGTCGCGGTCGCCACCGGCGACGCCGGCGGGTTCGACTCCACGTCGACGGACCGCGGGCAGTTCCAGCCGGCCCTCCGGGCGACCGGAACGGACGAAGCCCGGGCGGAGCGACTGCTCTCGGCGCTCGGGCTGGACGCCGACCGCGTGCTCGACGCGCGCCCCCGGCAGCTCAACGCCGCCGCGACTCAACTCGCGGCCCTCGCCCGCGCGGCGCTGGCCGGCCCCGCAGTGCTGGTCGTCGACGACTGTCGGGCCGCGGTCGGCCACCTCGTTCGCGGCGACCGCCTCGACAGGTTCGAATCGGCGGTCGGACTCGGCACCGACACGGGCGGTGCCGACGGGGACGGACCCGAGTCTCCGACGGTCGTCGCGCTCGGGGCCGAACTGCCGGCGCTGGCGGCGCTCGCGGACCGGCTGGCGGTGCTGCACGACGGCCACGTCGTCGAAGCCGGACCGACCGAGCGGCTGCTCGACGAGCCGAGTCATCCGCACACGCGACGGCTGGTCGAGTTCTACGGTGGGTCGCGGTAACGGTATCGAGGCCGCCGCAGCGGTGGCGCGGACCGCCGTAGCGGTACCGCGGGTCACCGTCGGTGGCGGTCCGCCAGGAGTCGTAACCGAGTTAACGGCCTCGGTCGATACTCGTGGCAGATGCGCAGAACCGTCCTCTCTATCCTGTTGGTCGCGCTCCTGTTGGCGGTCCCGGTCGCCGGCGCCACGGGCGGCGTCGCGGGCACCGGCGACCGTTTCGGCGCGGGCGCCGCGCCCGGCGTCGCCGTCGGGGCGACCGACCTCCAGCAGGCGTCGAACCCCTGTGTCGGCACGATGGAACGAACGCCCGACCGCACGACCCTGTTCTCGATCCAGGGCGCCCGCGGCGGCGACAAGACCTCGGCGATGGTCGTCGGCGCCCGACCGAACGGGTCGATCGTCGGCGTCCACAACGACAGCGACGCCGGCCGCTGGTGGAGCTACGACATCGACGTGCTCGACAACGGCAACGTCCTCCAGTCGACGACCGACAACCGCGACACGCTGATCGAAGAGATCGACCCCGCGACGGGCGAACACCGCTCCGAGCGCCGCTTCGAGAACGCCTTCGACACCCACGACGTCGACCTGATCAACGGCGACGAACTGCTCATGAACGACATGAGCCAGGACGGCGAGGACCGCGTCCTGATCTACAACCTCACCCAGGAGGCGGTCACCTGGGAGTACTACTTCGCCAACGACAGCGAGCACTACCCGCAGTCGGGCGGCGGCGAGTTCGGCGGCGACTGGACTCACAACAACGACGTCGAGCAGATCCGCGACGGCGTGATCATGGTCTCGGTCCGCAACTTCGACAAGGTGGTCGCCATCGACCGCGAGACGAAGGACGTCGTCTGGGAACTCGGCGAGGACGACAACACGACGATCCTCCACGAGCAACACAACCCCGACTACCTCGAAAGCGAGGACGGGTCGGCGACTGTCCTCGTCGCCGACAGCCTCAACGACCGCGTCGTCGAGTACGAGCGCGAGGGCGACTCGTGGAACCGGACGTGGGTCCTGCGGGGCGGGCGGCTGAACGAGCCCCGCGACGCCGACCGACTGCCCAACGGCAACACGCTGATCGCCGACCGGCGGGCCCACCGTATCGTCGAGGTGACGCCCGACGGCGAGGTGGTCTGGGAAGTGTACTCGCCGTACCAGCCCTACGACGTGGAGCGGGTCGGCACGGGCGACGAGTCGAGCGGGCCGACGATGGCCGACGCCGGCGCGGGCGGGGCCGTCCAATCGACCGGCGGTGCCGACTTCGACACCGCCGACATCGAGGCCTGCTACGACTACCTCACCGGGTTCGAGAGCACGCGGCTGATCCCCGAGGAGGACATGGACGCCGTCGCCGCGTCGCCGACCGCGACCGAGGCCGACGGCGCTGACGGCGCGTCGCCCGGCGGCGATGGGGCCGACGGCACCGACGGTGACGATACCGACGGCAGCGACGGCGCCGACACCGAATCGGGCTCGAACGGCGACAGCGTACTCGGGACGCCCACCTCGGGCTCCGGGCCGTCGCCGCTCAGAACCGTCCTCGCAGCCGGCGCAGTGGCCGCGCTGGTCGCCGGTGCGGTCGCGCGCCTGCGCCGGGACTGAACGGGAGCGAACGGCCCGATAGTCCGGGAAGGCGCCCGGTCAGTCCTGCGCCATCGCCCCCCCCGTGTGCGGCCGACTCGCTGCGGACGGCGTCGACGCTGCCGTAGTCGGCCCACACCAGCAGCAGGCTGGGCAGAACGAACACGGCGACGACGAACGACAGCGAGAGGGCGACGACGACGAGCGCCCCGAAGCTCGTGATCTGCGGGTGCGGGTGGAGCAGGAGCGCGCTGAAGGCCCCGACGGAGGTGAGCGTGCTACCCAACAGCGCGCCGCCGGTGCCGGTGACCGCCGTCCGCAGCGCGCCCGTCACGGTCTGGCCGCGTTCCAGTTCCTGGGCGAACCGGTCGCTGACGTGGATGTTGTAGTCGATGCCGAGCCCGATGACGAGGCTGAGCAACAGCGAAGTCAGCAGCGTCAGCGGGATCGCGAGCAGGTACATCGCGCCGACGACCAGCGCGGTCACGAGGACGATGGGGACAGCCGTGACCGCGCCGAGGGTCGCGCTCCCGGTGGCGACCCGGTAGACGAGCGTCAGCAGGACGCCGACGGCCGCGAGCGCGACGAGCAGCGTCGTCAGGATGCTGTCGGTGGTCTGGGACAGCTCGGCCTCGTTGAGCGTCCCGGTGCCGACCGCGATGGCGTCGACACCGTCGGCGCTCACGTCGCCGGCGACGGCCCCCATGGCGTCGGCCTGCTCGGCGATGGTCGCGCTCCCGGCGATCGGGACCACGACGCGCAGCGAGCGGTACTCACCATCAGTCCGTTCGACCACTCGACTCGCCTGCTCCGGCGCGGCGGCGTACAGCGCGTCGTAGACGCCGGCGACGTTCCGGTCCGGGACGCCGTCGCCGTCGGTGTCGGCCTCGGCGAGCGTCGCCCCGAACTCGTCGTCCCCGGCAGCGACCGACTCCATGACCGACAGCGGCGACCGCAGCGGGACCGAACCCGACCGCTGGAAGACGGCGCGCTCCTCGCCCGCGCGGTCGTGGACTGTCTCCACCGCGGCGAGTGCGGCCGGCGAGGTCACGTCTCCCTCCAGCAGCACCTGTGAGCGGCTCCGCGCGTCCTCGTCGGCGGCGCGGTAGTTGTCGTCGACGTAGTCGGCGAGGCTATCGAACTCGCTCGTCTCCCAGCCCAGCGGGCCGGGCAGATCCTGCTTCCAGTCGGCGATGTCGTCCTGGTTCTGCTGGACCGATTGGCGGTCCAGGTCCGTCCAGGCGACGGCGCCGGCGGACCCGGCGACCAGCGCGAGGACGATCACGACGGGCGCGGCCCGTTTGGCGATGCGGACGCCGCTCCCGAGGAACGGTTCGAGCAGGCGCGTCTCGCCGAGGGGCTGCTTGCGGCGGTCGAGACCGACGCGCTCGAGCAGGCGGTCGGCAGTCACCTTCAGCGCCGGGACGAGCGTCAGCGAGACGACGAACGTCGAGACGACGCCCAGCGTGATCCCGACCGAGAGGTCCCTGATGAGCGCGAACTCGTTGGTGACGTTCGACATGAACCCGACCGCGGCGGTCAGCGTCACCAGCCCGAGCGCGACCGCGACCGAGGAGAGCCCGCGGGCCATCGGCTCGCGGATATCGTCGGCCTCGCCGCGCTCCTCACGGTAGCGCATGAACACGTGCAGCCCGTAGTCGACGCTGAGGCCGACGATGAGGACGGGACCGATAATGAGCGTGAACCCGGCGGGGATCCCCATCCAGCCGAGGATGCCGAACATCCACAGCACAGACAGGACGACGCCGGTGAACCCGACTATCACGTCCACCAGGTCACGGTAGGAGAAGGCGAGCACGCCGAGGATGGCCAACAGTGCGACCGGGAGGATCAGCTCGATCATCTGCTGGCTGTAGTTGGCGTTGGACTCGGCGACCGCGTGCTCGCCGAGCGTGAAGTACTCCGGACCCGAGCGGTCCTGGGTCGCCTCGTACAGCGCCGCGGTCGCGGCGGTGCGCCGCTCGGCCGCGGTGTCGCCGGCGTCGGCGCTCTCGAATCTGAACAGCATCCGCCGGCTCTCGGCGGTCGCCGTCCCCGGCCCGTAGTCCCTGGGGAGCAACGCGACCGCCGAGGCGCCCTCGGTGAGCGTCGCCTCGACGGCCCGTTCGACCTCGCTCGCGCTCGCCGATTCGAGCGCGGCGACCTGGTCGGCGAGGCTCGCGTCGGAACTCCCCGCCAGTCGCGCGGCGACCAGGTTCGAGACGCCGAACGGCTCGCGGTCGCCGAGGGCCGCGGCGACCGATTCGTTGTCGAGCGCGCGCTGCTGGAACGACAGCGAGTCCAGCAGTGCGGCCTTCGAGAGGGCGTTGTCGTCGCTGCGGACGTAGACGGGCGCGGGACTGACTGTCGTGGCGTTCGACTCGCTGTCGTTCGTCCCGTAGTTCGCCCGGATGTAGTCGAGTTTCTGTGCGACCTCCGTGTCGCCCACCGCGCTGGAGCCGTTCATCTGGCTCTGGGTCTCCAACTGACTGATTCCGGCGACGACGCCGCCGGTCACCAGCAGCATGAGCAGGAGCACGACCAGGTTGTGTTCGGTGACGAACCGGAAGGGGCGGTCGAAGCGGCTCACGGCGTCACCCCCGGGACCGCGCGCGGTGCGCCGCCCGGTGGTTCACCGGGCGGGAGGGCGTTCTCTCGTGGAAGCGGTTCGAGGACCATCGCGTTCGACACGACAGCCGGAACGGTCATATAAAAGGGATCACAGTTTCCGGGTCGGAAACTGTGCGAAACCGACCGGCAACCGACCGTTCGCCGCGAGTCGCCCCCGACGACAACCGTCGCGAGCGTCCGAACGCGCGGCTCGGTATTCATTCTATATAGCGCTATTCGGTTGAAGGCGTCAGACGCCGCGGACACCGCCGTCGAGGTCGTGGCTCGCGAGCGCGCACGCGGGCGACGACAACGTTACGTCGCTGGCGGGCGGAAATCGGGATATGACGCTCAGACAGCCGCCGCTCGCGGACGCTCACGAGGCGAGTGGCGCGACGCTGACCGAGTTCGGTGGGTGGGAGATGCCCGTCGAGTTCGACTCCATCCGGGCGGAACACGAGGCGGTCCGCGAATCGGTGGGGCGCTTCGACGTGTCTCACATGGGCCAACTGACCGTTACCGGCCCGGACGCCCGCCGGCTCACCAACCGGCTGGTGACCAACGATATCGCCGATCTGGACCCCGGCGAGTCGAACTACGCCGCGATCACCGACGACCGCGGCGCGATGCTCGACGACACCGTCGTCTACCGCCCGCCCGAGGCGTGGTCGGTCGACGCCGACTACCTCGTCGTCCCCAACGCCGGCCACGACGACGAGATGACCGAGCGCTGGATCGACCACCGCGACGCCTGGGAACTCGACGCGACGGTCCGGAACCGCACGGAGTCGTTCGCGATGGTCGCGCTCCAGGGTCGAGACGCCCGAAACCTGCTCGCCGGTGAGACGGACGCCGACCTCGGTGAGCTGGGCCGGTTCGAGTCGACGGTCGGGGCGGTCGCGGGCGTCGAGACGCTGGTCTCCCGGACCGGTTACACCGGCGAGTCCGGCTACGAGTTGATCTACCCCTGGGACGAGGCCGAAACGGTCTGGTCGGCCCTGGAGTGTCAGCCCTGCGGCCTGGGCGCCCGAGACACCCTTCGCCTGGAGATGGGGTTTCTGCTCTCGGGACAGGACTTCGACCCCGAGGAGAACCCCCGCAACCCCTACGAAGCAGGTATCGGCTTCGCCGTCGACCTGGACAGCGAGTTCGTCGGCCGGGACGCGCTGGAAGGGGCCGACGTGGAGGGCGTCGACGAGAAGCTCCGGGGGATCGAACTGGTCGACCGCGGCGTTCCCCGGTCGGGCTACGCCGTCGAGTCGACCGACGGCGACTCCCTGGGCGAGATTACGAGCGGAACGATGAGCCCGACGCTCGGCCGGGGGATCGGGCTGGCCTATCTCCCCGTCGAGGTCGGACTCGACGAATCGATCCGCGTCTCGGTGCGGGGCGAACCGAAGAAAGCACGTACCACCGCGACCCCATTCCTCGATAGATGAGCTTCGACGTTCCCGACGACCTGCGCTATCTCGACTCCCACGAGTGGGCGCGGGTCGACGACGCTACGGCACGGATCGGCATCTCCGATTTCGCCCAGGACGAACTCGGCGACGTTGTCTTCGTCGACCCCCCGAGCGAGGGCGAGGAACTCACCGCGGGCGAGGACTTCGGCGTCGTCGAGTCGATCAAGGCCGTCTCCGACATCTACGCCCCCGTCTCCGGCACCGTCACCGCCGTCAACGACGACCTGGTCGACCGGCCGGAACTGATCAACGAAGACCCCTACGGCGACGGCTGGCTGGTCGAGGTCGAACTGAGCGACGAGTCCGACCTCGACGACCTGCTGTCGGCCGACGAGTACCGCGACCAGATCGCCTGAAGCTTCCCCGACACGCTTTCTGCCATGTTCGCCGCTGAGAGCCACAGACACACGCCCACAGCGACGGCCCTCTCTACCGGGCCGCCCCATCCATACACCGCGTGACGCTATACGAAACGTCGGCGGCTCCGCGAACCACCGACCGGCTCTGATGCGACCGAGCGATTCCGGTCGCCCGCCCTCCATCTATCCGAATGTGTTTAGGCCTGCCTAAATTTCGACGCCCTTATCACACTTTAGGTAGGCCTAAATAACGATGCAACAGCGAAGACGCGACGTACTGGCAACAGGAGCGGCGCTCGCGACGCTCGGGCTCGCGGGATGCGACGGGCTCTCGGGCGGCGACGAGACGGACGCGCCGGCGGAGACGGAATCGGACGGAGAGAACGAGTTCGACGAGGCGGCCGGCGAGGGCGATTCACCGACCGACGACAGTGACGGATCGGGGGGGTCGGTGGACGTGGCCGTCGCCGCCGAGTGGAACGCTATGCGCGCTCGGGTCTGGGACGCCCAGGCGCTGGGCCTCGCCGGCGCACACGACGCGGGCGCCTCGGTCGCGCAGTCGACGTTCGGTCGCTTCGAAGGGGCCAGCGGCGAGTACGGCGCCCACGAGACCCTCGAATCGACCAGCGAGTCGAGCTACGAGGGCTTCGAAGAGGCGCTGGGCGAGCTACGGAGCGCCGGGCTGGAGGCCGGCGACGTCGAACGGACTCGCGAGGAGGCGGGACTCGCCAGCGAACACCTCGCCACCGCACAGCGCGAACTGGTCGGCGAGTCGGCTGCCCGCGCCTTCGATCTGCAGCTGCTCGGGGCCGCGACGCTCGACGCCGCGGCGCTCGCGGGGGCCGGTCACTTCGGTGGCGCGCAGGCCGCCGCCGAGTCCGTTCTCGGGCGCTTCGAGGAAACCGCGGTCCACGACGCGCTCGAATCCGTCGACGCCGACTCGTACGAGGCGTTCGAGGGGAGCCTCGAGGCCGTCGCGAGTTCGGCCGGCAGCGAGGACGCCGAGTCGGTCCGCGCGGAGGCCGAAGCCGCCTACCAGGCCACGGTCGACGGCAGCTACGCGCTCGCGGACAGCGAGGCGGTCGCCGGCACCGGCCACGTCGCCGCCATCCAGGCCCGCGGCTGGGACGGCGCCGCCCTGGCCGCGGCGGGCGGCCCCTCGACAGACTACGCCCACGCCGCGGCGCTGACGCTCTATCGCGCTCGGGCCGCCGACGCCCACCGGCTGGCCGCCCGCGGCGAGACCGACCGCGCCGCGACGATGGCCGGCGACATCTTCGCCCACTTCGAAGGCGCCCGCGCCCACGAGGCGCTGGAGGAAGCCGACGACGAGGCTTACGAGGGCTTCGAGTCCGGGCTCGCCGCGCTCCGGTCGGCCATCGAGAACGGGAACTCCTCGGAAATCGACGACGCCGCCGCGACTGTCGACGAGAACCTCGTCACTGGGGTCGACGCGCTCGCCGGCTCGAACGCACCCCTGCTGGCGGCCGCGTTCTCCCGCGCCCGCTTCGCGGACGCCCGAGAGCTGTACCGCCTGGGGCAGAACGACGTCGCCGCGACCCTCGCTCAGGGCCTGTTCGAGCGCTTCGAGGCCGACGAACTCGGCCTCCACGAGGCCCTGGAGTCGACCAGCGAGGAGCTGTACCACAGCTTCGAGGAGGAGCATCTCTCGGGGCTGATCACCGCCTTCGAGAACACCGACGACGACGCCGTCTCGACCCACTACGAGGGCGTCCAGTCCGCGCTACTGGCGTTCGAGATACAGGCCGGCTCGACCGCCACCGCCAGCGGCGCCGAGGCCGCGTACGTGGGCGCCCGCGGGTTCGACGCCGCCGTCCTCGACGCCCTCGGGAACGACGGCCGTGCGGAGGCCATCGCACAGGGCGCCTTCGAACACTTCGAGGCCGGCGCCGGCGGCTATCACGAGGCGCTGGAGGACGCCGACGAATCGGTGTACGAGTCCTTCGAGGAGCGCCTCGGCGTGGTGTCCTCGGCCGCGGGCGACGGCGAGGACGTGTACCCGGCGAGCAAGTCCTTCGGCGCCGAGGCGCTGAAATCAGCCTACGCCATCGTCGAGCACGCCGGCGGCTCGACCGGCGGCGCCGGCGCGACGGTCCTGCAGGACGCCTTCGCGCACTTCGAGAACGCGCGCGTCCACGAGTTACTGGAGGAGGCCAGCACCTCCGCCTACGAGACCTTCGAGGCGGAACTCGACGCCTACATCGCCGCGTTCGAAGAGGGCGGCGACGTGGCGGCCGCAGCCGACGCGTTCGCCGACGCCGCACTCTACGCCCAGTTCGCGCTCGTCGACAGCGTCGAGGAACTCCCGCTGGACCTGCGGCTCGCGGGGTCAACTAGCGGCGGTCACGGCGGCGGGAGCGAGAGCGGCGGCGAGTCGAGTCTCCAGGGCGGGCCGAACGTCGTCGAGGGCGTCCCCGACGACGCCGACTACGTCGTCGACATGACCGCCGTCGCCTTCGAACCGGCGGCGCTGACCGTCTCCCAGGGCGACACCGTGGCCTGGACCCACACCGGCGGCGAGGCCCACAGCGTCACTGCCGCCGAAGGGTCGCTCCCCGATGGGGCGGAGTACTGGGCCTCCGGCGGCTTCGACTCCGAGCCGGCCGCGCGTGAGGGCTGGGGAGCCGGCGACGGCGCCGTCCAGTCCGGCCAGTCGTACGTCCACACCTTCGAGACGACCGGGACTCACGAGTACGCCTGTATCCCCCACGAAGCAGCGGGCATGGTCGGGTCGGTCACCGTCGAGTAACCGGATCGGTCGCAGAGATACCGTTAGTACCGCCTGACGCCCATCTACCGCAGGATTGGATCGCAAGGGGACGATCGGGTGTCACGGGATCGCGGCGACGGGCTCGACCATCCGCTCGCTCGGCTGGTCGTCCGCACGCTCCTCGAACGGTCGGATGGGGAGCGAGGCATGGTGTTGCTGGTCAACGAAGCCGCCCGCTTCGAAGCCGCCAGCGACGGCGAGACCCCCGACGCGATCACCCTCGACACGGTCCGGGCCGAGCTCGCAAAGGAACACGTCCCCCCGCTGGAATCCGCGGGGGTCGTCACCTACGACGAGGACGACGACACCCTGTCGCTCGCCGACTCCGAACGCGGGGCCCGGATCCGGCTGGCGGAAGCCGCCGCGGAGGCGCCCGGGGAGTCATACAAGTGATCTCGGCCGGATGCGGCGGTCGAAAGAGATCGGAGGCGGCCGCGTTCTCTCGAAGCTGAGGAGGCCCGCCCGGATTGTGAACCACACCCTGACGTGCTCGCTCCGCTGCGCACGTCAGGTCTCGTTCAAATCCGTGCGCGGACACGATTCGCTCGTCGCGTCCGCTCCTCGCAGAATCGATGGGCCCGCCCGGATTTGAACCAGGGACGAAGCGGTTATGAGCCGCTCTCTCTAACCAGACTGAGATACAGGCCCTCGCGTCTAGCGGTTCCGGATGACAGCCCTTTAGCCTACCGGGTTCGCACGCCCCACGGCTCGGGAACGCCTTTTAGCCGCTCGCGCTCGGACCGTCGCGTATGGAGTTCGACACCGTTCGGGGCGATATCGCCGCCCAGTCGGCCGACGCGCTGGTCAACGCGGCGGGGACGAGCCTGCGGATGGGCAGCGGCGTCGCGGGCGCGCTCCGCCGGGCCGCGGGCGGGCCGATCAACGAGGAAGCGATCTCGAAGGGGCCGGTCGACCTGGGCGAGGCGGCCGTGACGGACGCCTACGAACTCGACGCCGACCACGTGATCCACGCCGCCGCGATGCCCCACTCCGGCGACGGCCGCGCGACCGAGACGTCGATCACCGACGCGACCCGGAACGCGCTCGCCGCCGCCGACGAGATCGACTGTGAGTCGGTCGTGATACCGGTCCTCGGTACCGGGGTCGCCGACTTCGGGTTCGCCGAGGGGGCGCGGATCGTCTGCGAGACCGTCGCCGACTACGACCCCGAGACGCTCTCGGACGTGCGCGTCATCGCCTACTCCGACGAGGAGTTCGCCGAGCTGGAGCGGGTCGCCGATGAGCTCCGGAGCGAACGCTGATTAGGCGTCGGCCGTCCTGCGGACCAGGTCGGCCAGGTCGTCCCAGAACCCGTCGGCGTACTTGTCGGCGTCGTCGATAGTGGGACGGGCGTTGGTCTCGTTGACGACCGCCCGCTCGTCGGTCACGAGCAGGTCGACGCCGAGGAAGGGGATGTCCAGTACGTCGGCGGTCCGCTCGGCCAACTCCCGGAGTTCGGGGTCCAGGTCGACGCGGCTGGCCTCGGCGCCGCGGTGGACGTTGTGCTTCCACTGGCCGGCGGCGAGCGCGTCGTCGGGGAGCCGGCGCTCGACCGCGCCGACGTACTCGCCGTCCAGCACCATCACGCGGTAGTCGGTCGCGCCGTCGAGGTACTCCTGAACGAGAAAGGACTTGTCGCCGGTCGCCCGGAAGTCGTGAACCAGGTCGAGGTAGTCGACGACGCCGAGCAGCGAGTCCAGGTCGCCCGCTTTCGCGACGCCCACGCCGCGGGTCGTGGAGTTGGGCTTGACGACGACCGGGGGATCGAGGCGCTCGACGGCGTCGACCAGCTCCGATTCGTCGACGGGGTTCGACACCATGACCGTCTCGGGGACCGGCACGTCGGCGGCGGCGAGACGGGCGATGGCGCCCGCTTTGTTGCGCGAGCGGAGGATCGCCTCGCGGTCGTTGACCCACGGGACGCCCAGGGCGGCGTCGGCGACGCCGCCCTCCATCAGTCGCGGCGGGAAGACGAAGCCGGCGTCGAACTCACCCCAGGGCGGGTCGGTGAGCGCGACCGTCCGCTCGCGCGAGCGGACGTGCTCGACCCCGATACCGCGGTCGGCGAGGGGCGCCCGCATCCGCTCGTACGTCTCCGCGTTCGTCGCGACCGCCAGCCTGCGCATACCTGCCAGTCGGGATGTCCCGACAAAAACCCGCCGACCGCTGACTGCCGGCCTGCCGAACGATGGCGACAGAACCGCTTCCGCGATGGCAGACGTTCGATCAGATGTCGGTCCTGTGTCGGAAGATTGTCGAAAATAATTCGGCATAAGCGTTTATTCGGCCCCATATGAGCGGGAAAGTGGGCAACCGGGAGGACCCTCCGGGACGAACCTGCTCGTGTGTACGACGAGATACTCTACCCGACGGACGGGAGCGACGGGGCGGACGCGGCGCTGGAGCACGCGCTGACGCTGGCGACGGCGATGGACGCGACGCTGCGCGTCCTGTACGTCGTCGACACGACGTACCTCGGCAGCGGGGCGGCGGAGGGGACGACGGTCGAGTCGCTGCGGGCCGCGAGCGAGGAGGTCGTCGCGGAGACGGTCGAGACGGTCGTCGACCGCGGCGTCGAGGCGACCGGCGAGGTGCGCGAAGGGGAACCGTACAGGGAGATACTGGCGGACGCCGAGGAGGCGGGCGTCGACGCGGTCGTGATGGGCACGCACGGACGGCGCGGACTGGACCGGTACCTGCTGGGGAGCGTCACCGAGAAAGTCGTCCGTACCGCCGACGTACCGGTGTTGACCGTCAGACTCGCCGAGGAGGGGTGACGGGACGACGGAGAGACCCGCCGGTCGCTGACGGGGAAAACCGAGAGGAAACCGCGTTACCGGATCAGCAGCTCGTCGCCGCGTTCGACCTTGATGCGGCACGGCGGGGTGATCTTGTTGTACGCGCGGCGGTAGGCTTCCTTGACTTCCTCGGCCTGGTCGACGTCGCAGTAGGCGGTGAACAGGCGCTCGCCGGCCTGGATGCGCGCGGCGGTGCCGACGATCTTGCCGAACGCCTGGCGCATGCCGTCGGAGACGCGGTCCGCACCCGCGCCGGTCGCCTGCTTGTTCTCCCGGATGACCTGGTGGGGGAACTTCCGGAGGACCATCTTGTAGTTGCCCTCGCCGAGCTCCTTGATCAGGTGGCGGTTGGCCGAGAGGCGAGAGGCCTCCATCGAGCCGTGGCGCAACTGGACCGACTCCTCGACGATGAGGCTGATCTGGACCGGGTAGTCGTCGCCTTGGGTGTTCTTGTCGCCCATCTGGTGCTGTGCGATCTTCGAACCGGGAATACCCGTGATGTACTCTCGTCGGGTGTACGCGGGCTTGTCGATGTCCCGGTACATCGAGGCAGGTTTGTCCGACATAGTCTTGCCGTAAACGAGTCCGAGCGGGTGGATAAAGCCTTCGAACCCACCCGACCTCGTGCGAACGCCTGGCACTCTGCGCCCCGCTCGTCGGGGGACCTCACCGCTCGGCCCCGTCGTCGGGGACCGAGACGTCGTGTCCGTCGAGTTCGTCGACCAGCGCGTCGGGGCTGACCACCGTCACGCCGGCTTCGTCGGCACGCTCGCGCGATTCCGTGGGGAGTGCCGCGCCGGCGACAACCACCGCCGCGTCGAGGTCCGCGTCGCGTTCGACCGCGGCGGCGAACCGCTCGACCACCGACCCGTCGACCGTCACCGCGGCGTCCGCGTGAACGGTCAGTACGCCCGCGCGCACGTCCGCAGGCCCCGGGGCCGTCGCGCGCAGGTCCACCGCGCCGCCGTCGGCGGCGTCCGCCGTCCACCCGGTCGCGCCGAAGCAGTCCGCGACGAGCCGCCTGAACCCGTCGGCGTCGAGCGCTCCCAGCGTCGCGGGCGTCCACTCGTCGGCCGCGTCGCCCTCGCCATCGTCGAACGCGCCGCCCGTATCGCGGTCGGCCGCGCCGCCCCTGGCGTCGCCACCGTCTACGTCATCGACTCTCTCGGCGTCGGTCGGCGTCGCGGCTCGCTCGGCGGTCAGCCATTCGTCGTCCGTCTCGTCGCCGGCGAGCGTCCACCCGCCGTCCGCAGGGTCGGTCCCGCCGCCGACCTCGGTATCGTCGGCCGCCGACTCGCCGTCGGGTTCGGCGCTCGCGTCGGCCTCGCCGCCCTCGCCCGATCCGCCGTCGGTCTCCTCGGGCGGGACGACCACGGTCTCGGCGTCGGTATCGGCGGTGCCGTCGCGCTCGGTCGCGGACGATTCGGCCCGACGGTCGGCGAGCCGTCCGTCGAGTTCCTCGACGGTATCGAGCGCGTCGGGGACCCGTTCGCGGGCGACCGCGCGGGCGTCGTCGAGCGACGACTCGGCGCGGTCGCAGGCGGCCGCGGCCGCGGCGGGCGGCGCCCCGTCGGCGGCGTCGAGCGCCCGCCGAGCCCGCTCACAGCGCGCCTCGATCAGCCGCTCGGCGACGGTCGCGAGCCGCTCGCGGACCGCCTCGCGGTCGCCGTCGAAACGGGGGTCGTCGCGCCCCCAGTCGAGCGCGCGGAGCCGTTCGTACCGCTCCAGCGCTCGCTCCCACCACGTGACGACGGTCTCGATGTCGTCGGTCGACCGAGCGACTTCGACCGCCTGCTCGGCGCGTTCGAGCGGCGAGGCGGCCAGTCGCTCGCGCTCGGCGTCGAGGTTCGCCCGCCGCTGCTCGATCAGCTCGTCGCTCGGCCGGTCAGCGTCGACCGACAGCGCCGCCGCGTAGCTGTCGGCCGCTCGCCCGAAGTGGTCGGCCGCCGTCTCGTAGGCCTCGTCGTCCCAGCGGGTGTGACCCCGCTCGCGAGCCTGCTCGGCCTGCTCGACGTAGGCGCGGCGCTCGAACAGCCGCAACCGGCCGCCATACCCTTCGATGCGGTCGTCGACCGACGCCGCGGCACCGTCGAGCGACGCGGCCGCCTCGCGGGCGTCGTCGAGCGTCCCACGAACGTCGCCGACCGCCGCCAGCACCACGTCGGCGTCGCCGGACTCGAAGGCCCGTTCGACCCGTTCGAGCGTCTCCTCGGCGGCTTCGAGGTGGCGCTCGGCGCGCGACCAGACGCCCGCGGCGGCGTCGACGAACTCCCGGACCGCCTCCAGGTCACCCCGCGTCGGGAACCGGTACTGCGCCCCGCCGACGGTGTCGAGCACGAGCGCTCCGTTTCGCAGGCCCGCCTCCGTGCGGGCGTCGACTACGTCGCCCAGCGCCACCGACCGCGTGCGGTCCCCCTCGGCGCGGCCGACGGCGAACAGCACCCGAACGTCCGTCACCAGCGCCGCCGCGGTGTGGTCGCGGTCGGGCGCGACCTGCCCCGCCTCGACCCCGGCGTCGCTCGCCGTGCTGTCGGTCTCTTTGACGGTGAACCCCCGTTTCTTGTTCCGGACGACGAACCTCGGGGTCTCGGTCGGCTCGACGTACTCGGCGAGCGGGCGGTCGTGCAAGAGCCCCCGACCGATCAGGCCGCCGCTCCCCGTCTCCGTGAGCACCTGTGCGTCCCCGTTCTCGACTTCGATTACGTGTTTCATTCCCCCGCCCCGCGCGTGACTGGCGTAACCATCGATTGGGTGATACTAAACGCTTGCGTCGGTCCGCCGCGCGTCCGGGGTCCGTACGGATCCGACGACCGTTTCCGGACGAACCGGTGACGGACCACCGCGCCGTCGGGGTCGGTCGCGGGACTCGCATCCGGCCGGTCCCGTGGGCCGGACGACCGTCCGGTTACCCGGGTGTCACTGGGACCCTTTTCCCGCTCGCGACCCAAGGGATCGGTAGCCATGAACAAACTCGTCGACGGCGAGTGGCGGACGGACATCGACGAATACACGAACGAGGACGGGGAGTTCGAGCGCGGCGAGACGACCTTCCGCGACCGCGTCGCGGACGACCCCGACGCGCGGTTCCAGCCCGAGGCCGGCCGGTACCACCTCTACGTCTCTTACGCCTGCCCCTGGGCCCACCGGACCCTGTTGATCCGGTCGCTGAAGGGGCTCGAAGACGCCATCTCGGTCGACATCGTCGACCCCTACCGCGACGACGGCGGCTGGCAGTTCACCCCGGACAAAGAGGGCTGCACCCCCGACACCCTCAACGGCAGCGACTACCTCCGGGAAGTCTACCAGGAGGCCGACCCGGACGCGACCTGCCGCGTGACGGTGCCCGTCCTCTGGGACAAACGGGAGGAGACCATCGTCAACAACGAGTCCGAGGAGATCCTGCGCATGCTCGACACCGAGTTCGACGAGGTGGCCGAGCGCGACGTGGATCTGTACCCCGAAGGGTACCGGGAAGAAGTGGACGAGATCATCGAGGGCATCTACGAGCCGATCAACAACGGCGTCTATCGGGCGGGCTTCGCCGGGTCGCAGGCGGCCTACGACGAGGCCGTCGACGAGCTGTTCGCGGCGTTAGACCACTGGGACGAGGTGCTGGCCGACCAGCGCTACCTCGCCGGCGACCGGCTGACGGAGGCGGACATCTGCATGTTCACGACGCTGGTCCGCTTCGACGAGGTGTACCACACTCACTTCAAGTGCAACGTCAAGGCGATCCACGAGTACGACAACCTCTGGCCGTACCTTCGGGACCTCTACCAGACGCCGGGAGTCGCCGAGACGGTGAACATGGACCACATCAAGGAGCACTACTACACGACCCACCCGGACGTCAACCCCAAGCGGCTGATCGCCCGCGGGCCGGACCTGCACTTCGACGGCGAACACGACCGCGACGACCTGCCCGGCAGTCTCCCCACGGAACTGCTGCCGCTCGCCTGAGCCGGTCGAGGGTCGCTCTCTTACCGGCCGAACGGCTCGTTCAGTCGTCCCCGGCAGTCGTCGAAGGCTTCGACAGGTCGCCGACGCGGGCCGCGAGTTCGCGGTCCAGCGGCGAGTCGGGGCGGGTGCGGAGGGCGAGGACGGTGCCGTCGTCGAACGTCGCGGTGACCGTCCGCCGGCGACGTCGGACCGCCTCCATCCCGTCGAACTCGTCGCCGTTGCGGACGGCGTAGACGACCAGCGCGAAGCTCGCGACGGTCGCCAGCGCGAACAGCGGCGGGAGAACGGTGCCTTCGAGCGCGACCAGCGCCGCGAACGGTCCGAGGGCGAGCGCGGCCACCCCCCAGCGACTGAGCGGGTCGTCGCTCGCGCGACCGCGAGCCCGTCGTTCGAGTCCCGCGAGCGCGTCGGCGAGGGAGGCGAGCGGGCCGAACCGACGGAGTCGGTCGGTCAGCGTCTCCCCGTCCGGGGCGATGCCCTCCCGGCGGACGTGGTCGGCGGCGAGCGCGCCCCCGACGGCGGCCAGGGTGAACGACGGCGTCAGCGGGTCGGCGGCCGTCCCGAGGACGCCGAGGAACGCCACCACCGAGCAGAGATAGCCGGCGCCACCGAGCAGTCGGGCGTCGCGGCCGCGCAGACCTACCGTCGCGTCGACGGAGCTGCGGACCGCCGACAGCCGGTCGAGACCGACGCTCAGCAGGCCGTCGTCGGTGACGGCCAGGAGCCGATCGTCGCTGAGACCGACCGCCGCTCGGCCGCCGCGGTCGCCGAGCAGTCTGGCGGCGTCGACGGCCTGCAGCGACTCGTCGCGCCGGAGGTGCCGGCGGACGGTCGCGGTCTCCTGACCTCTCGGCGACGAGGGCGCCCACGGTTCGACGGTCGTCGCGCCTTCGAGGGCGGCCGCCAGCCGGCCGGCGTCGCGCTCGTCGCCCTCGTCGCTGGCTGCGTTCTCGCGGTCACCGCTGTCGGTTCCGGACGGCGAACTCCGGGGGGTCAGCGGCGACTCGCGGCCGGCGGTCGTCGCCTCGGTCACGGACAGATCGGTGTCGTCACCGCCCCCGGCCGTCGGCGACGCCGACTCCCCGCGGTTGTCGCGAACGGACTCGTCCCGGCCGTCGCCGGGCGGTCGCTGCTCACTCATGCCCACGTCTACGACGGCCGTACCGGATTGTAAATGGCGGCTTATCGACCGGATACCGCCGTTCGCGGCGGCTCGGCGACACCGGTTCGCCCCGGGAGTCCCGAGGATGTCGGTGCCACCGACACCGGTGGCGCCGTCGGCGTCAGCGACACCAGCGGGGCCGTCACGGGCTCCGGCGACGACGGCCGCTGTCGAAAGGCCGTAGGAGCGGGGCGACTTCAGTGAGGGTATGACCCGGGTCACGGTCGGCGGGCGCATCCACGTCGGCTTTCAGAACCTCTCGCTGGCACACGAACGCCTCTACGGCGGCGTCGGCCTCGCGCTCGCCGAACCGCGACTCGACCTGCGCGCCGAACGGGCCGAGGCCGTCGACTGCGACGACGACGCGGCGCGGCCGTACGTCGAGCGGGTCGTCGACCACCTCGACGTGCCCGGGGCGGCCGTCAGCGTCGACGAGCGCCTGCCCCGCCACGCCGGCCTGGGCAGCGGGACCCAGTTCGCGCTCGCCGCGCTCGTCGCCGTCGCCGGGGCCTACGACCGCGACGTCGACCCGCGCGAGCGCGCCCCGGCGCTGGGCCGCGGCGGCCGCAGCGGCATCGGCGTCGCGACCTTCGAATCCGGCGGGTTCGTCGTCGACGGCGGTCACCCGACAGAGCGGTTCACCACGGCGCCGCCGGCGGAGGGCGAGTGGGCCGTCCCGCCGGTCGTCGCGCGCCACGACCTGCCCGAGTCCTGGCGGTTCGTCCTCGCGATCCCGGACGCGGGACCCGGCCGGAGCGGCGACGAGGAGGACGAGAGCATGCGTTCGGTCGTCGAGCGGGCAGACCCCGGCATCGCCGAGGACATCGCGCTGGTGGTCACCCAGCAGTTGCTCCCGGCGGCCGCGACGGGCGACCGGGCGGCGTTCGGCGACGCCGTCGCCCGGCTCGGCCGGCTCAACGGCGCGTGGTACGCCGACGAACAGGGCGGCGTCTACCGGCCGCCCGCGGGGGCGATCATCGACGCCCTCTCGACCCACCCGGCGGTCGCCGGCGCGGGCCAGTCCTCGTGGGGACCGACCGTCTACGCGCTGACCGACGCCGACTACGCCGAGGACGTGGCCGACGCGGCCCGAGCGGCGCTGTCCGACGCGGCGGGCGGGGGCCGCGTCGTCGTCGCCCGCCCGCGGGCCGACGGTGCGACGGTCGCGGACGCCTGACGGCTGTCGGAGGCGCCGAGCCGCCGTTTCAGCGAGCGAGAATGGCGGGGCAACTGGTAAACGGGCGGGGCCGAGTAGTGGTCGCATGGACCGGATACCGTTCGGGGTCCGCCAGCTCGACACGACCCTCGGCGGCGGGGCGCCGACGGGCAGCGTCGTCCTCGTGGCGGGCGAGGGCGGCGCGGGGTCGCGGGAGTTCCTCCAGACGAGCACGCTGTTGAACGCTCTCGCCGAGACCGACCCGGAGTTACACGACCTCTACTACGGCGACCTGGCCGCCGAGGCGAACCCGCCCGAAGAGGTCCACTTCATCTCCTTCACCGCCGGCGAACGGCGGTTCGCCCGGGAGGTCGGGGCCACGATGGAGCCGGAGATCGTCGACGCCGGCATGGAGGCGGTCCGCTATCACGACCTCTCCGAGCAGTACTTTCACCAGAGCCCGGTCCCCCGGGACTGGTACGCCGACGCGACCGCCGACATCCGCGACATGCGGGCCCGTCAGGAGCGAGACGACATCCTCGGCGAACTGGGGAGCCGGCTGAGCGAACACGCGCCCGGAAACCTGGTCGTCATCGACTCGATCAGCGACCTCGTCAGCACCGCCGGCCGCGACCAGAACCTCGACTGGACGGACGTGGCCTTCCTCGTCAAGGGGCTCCAGAAGGGCGCCGACCAGTGGAACGGCGTCATCCTCGTCCACGTCAACCAGGAGACCGTCTCGCAGACCGAGTACGGCCAGCTCGTCGACGGCGTCGACGGCACCCTGGAGTTCCAGTGGGCCAGCGGCGGCTCCACCCGCGCGCGAACGCTCGTAGTCAAGCAGTTCCGGGGCGTCCTCTCGGCGCTCGACAGCGAGAACATCGTCCAATTCGAGACGGAGGTCGGCGACGGCGGCTTCGACATCAGCGACGTACGCAAGATCCGATAACCGGAACCCGTCCGCGTTTTTCGCGATATCAGCCACGAACGACGGTCTCGACCGCTCATCTCAGTTCGATTTTCGAGAATCGGTGGCAAACCCTTAACTTCCTACTCGCGCCAGAGGAACGTAATGGCGAGCGAGTCGTCGGACGACGCCGGCGTGTCCGTGGCCCTGCCCGCGGACGTAGAGGCCTGGCTGGACCGCAAGGCCGCCGACCTGGGCGTCGACCGGGAGGCCGTCGTCGTCCAGTTACTCGCATCTTACCGCGCCGCCGAGGAGTTCGGCGACGAGGACGTGGCCGCCGCGGTGGGCGCCGACGTCGAGGACGACGTACGGGACGTGATCGCCGAGCGACTGCCCGACATCGCCGACGCCGTCGCCGACCGCGTCGACGACGGGAGCGAGGACCTCGACGCCGTCGAGGAGGGGCTGTCGGCGGAGATCGACCGCGTCGAGGCGGAGTTCACCGACAAGATACAGGACGTGCGCGACCGGGTCGTTCAGGTGAAACGGGAGGCCGACGACAAGGCCGACGGCGACCACACCCACCCGGAGTTCGGCGAACTCGCGACGCTCTCGACGGCCGTCGACGACCTGGAATCGTCGCTCTCGGCCCTCGAATCGCGGGTCGACGAGGCCACCGACGCGGCCGACGACGCCGAACGGCGCGTCGACGCGCTCGACGACCGCGTGAGCGAGATCGAGCGGGCGACCGACCGGCTCGACGAGGTCGAGGAGCGCCTGCAGACGGTGGCCTGGGTCGTCAGCGACCTCCGGGAGGCCGAGCAGGCCCGCTCGACCGGCACCGACGCCATCGACCGGTTGAAAGCCACCGCCGCGGAACTCGACGTGGACCGGGCGGTCTGCGAGAACTGCTCGCAGGCCGTCGACATCGCGCTGTTGCACGAGCCCAGATGCCCCCACTGCGACGCGACCGTCAGCGACGTGGCGCTGCCGGGCGGCCTGTTCGGCAAGCCGAAGCTGACCGTCGCGCGCAAGCTCGAGGCCGGCGACGACACCGACCGTACGAACGTCCCCGACGCGGCCGACGGGAGCTGATAGCGTGAGCGACGACCCCGATACCGGCGAGCCGGACGGCGACGACGCCCGCGGCGACCCGTTCGATTCGTTCGACGAGTACCGCGACCGCGAGGGCGACCCGTTCGGATCGCTGGGCGACGACCCGGCCGGGGACGTTGCGACGGGAAGCGACGACGGCGGGACCGGGGACGCCGACGCGTCCCCGACACCGGCGTCGGCCGACGACTCCGCGGCGTCGGAGTCGACCGACGCGGCCGACCCCGACCCCTTCGAGTACATGGGCGACCGCGGCGGCGGAAGCGAGCGGGAAGACCGGGGCGACGAGCGCGGCGATGGCCCGCTCGCGGACGTGACCGTGTCCGACGAGGACCCCTTCGAGTCGTCGGCGAGCGCCTTCGAGCGCTCCGGCGCCGAGGGGATCGACCCCGACGAGGTGTGGGACCGACTCACCGCCGAGCCCGACGCAAGCGAGGGCGCCGACGCCGTCGGCGACCGCTCGGACAGCGACGAGGACGACGATATCGTCACGGTGTCGAAACACGGCTACTGCGAGGGCTGTGAGCACTTCTCGGCGCCGCCCGACGTGGCCTGCGGCCACGAGGGAACCGACATCCTCGAGTTCGTCGGCGTCGACAGCGTCCGGGTGAGCAACTGTCCCGTCGTCGACGAGCGGCGGGAGCTCGAAGACGACGCCTGACGGGTGGCGACGAGGCGGGCGGTGACGGGCGGAGCGGTCCGAACGATCCGGCCGGTGAGAGCGAGGTATACTTACGCCCGGACCGTCAACGGGTGTGGTACCATGCAGTTCTGCGACGACTGCGGTTCGATGATGCACGCCGACGGCGACGAGATGGTCTGCAAGAGCTGCGGCGCCACCGTCGGGAAGGACGACGACCTGGCCGACCAGTTCGTCAGCACCGCCGAGCAGTCGGGCGAAGAGGTCGTCGAGACCGAGGAGGGCGCGAACTTCGAGGGCAAGCCAAAGGACAAGAGCGTCAACTGCGACGACTGCGGCAACGGCGTCGCCTGGTACACCATCAAACAGACCGGCTCCGCCGACGAGCCGCCGACGCGCTTCTTCAAATGCACGGAGTGTGGCCACCGCTGGCGGGAGTACAACTAAGGCCGCCGAAGACCGACACTTTCGACGGGCATTGGTCTCGAGACGGTCGACAGACCGTCCCGATCGAGGCCACGGAAGGAGGGCCCTGGATCACATAGCTTCGTCTCGATCGGATCGGTAAAGGTCGAGTTTCAGAAACCGATACCGCTACAGGCGGTGCGAGATCGAACGGAATTGCCCGCATAACCAGCCAAACGGCCAACAGCTACGGGATCACTGGGAACTATATTATCATAGACTATTTATCTAGTAATGAATAAATGGGCAGTGGGCCGACGTGAGTTCATTTCGACTACCTCGTTAGCCGCACTGGGCGGGTTAGCGGGCTGTGGCTCGAACGATTCGACGGGTTCGGATTCGACCCGCACGCCGACCAGCACCCCGGAGCCGACCACGGGGGGCGTGATAGAGTCGTTCGACGATATCTATACCGTGGGTACCTATGAACAACCCGATGAATCCGGGTCGATAGAAGACATCCAATACGCCGGGCGGGGTTCGTTCCCCCTCCTCGTGACACACACTGCGCAAGTCGACTACACGATAGATCTGAGCGTGCAAGAGGGGTACGAGACTGTCCCCCTCAACGTGTATCTCGTCGACGCGGACAACTATATCAAATTACAGCAGGAGGAGGAGTTCGAATCGATCGACGAGGGCAGTAAAGAGCCGGTCACCGACACGGAGACGTTCTCTTTCACCGTCCCCGCCGGACTCTACTACCTGGTGTTCGGGAGCAGTGAGGTCGGCCGAGAGTCGACGTTCGACATCGACTACACCGCTCGTCAGTATCTAAACTCCAACACGGACTGCAGTAGCTCTCAAATAAATGTCGGTCATCTGAGTATAGAGTACACGGACTCCCTGTTTAACGTCGAGCGCTGGAATCTTCGCTCCCACATCCAGTACGACGGTGAGGCGGAAACGGAGTACGAGCTACACCTGAGACTGCTGAGTTCCGACAGTGAAACAGTAGTCAGCCAGACCCAAAGTCAAATCGAAGATTGCGAGACCAACTTCGTCTATTCCGACGAGAAGTCGCTCAACATCGTCGAAAACGGGGAGAAGATCATGGCCGAAATCGAGATACGCGACGAAAGCAGCGGCGAGGTTCTCGCCGAACGGACCCAAGAAGTCGAGAGCGTACTCTGGTAGACCGGATCCGAGCGTCACGTAGCTTCGAACCGAGGGAAATCTTCCCGTTTGGTCGCGGATCTTCGGGGTTCGAAGGGCGTGGCCACCGCTGGCGCGAGTACAACTGAGTCGAGCGGTCCAGCGGAGCCTGGGGGCGCCGGGCCGACGTGCGTGGGGCCGCCCGGGTCGCGCAACCGTACGAGGGTATATGTCAGACCAGCCCAAAACTGGCGTGGGATGAGTTCGAACGATACCACAGCGGCGGAGTCGACGGTCGACGAGACGACGA
The DNA here is from genome assembly GCF_000337455.1 of Halosimplex carlsbadense 2-9-1. Classification (GTDB taxonomy): domain Archaea; phylum Halobacteriota; class Halobacteria; order Halobacteriales; family Haloarculaceae; genus Halosimplex; species Halosimplex carlsbadense. Next base: position 169,082 of record NZ_AOIU01000018.1, read on the forward strand.
CGTGGCCCGAGCTGGCGATCGGCCTCTACGAACGACTGACAGGGAGAGGGGCGGCGATCACCTACGAGTTCGAGGACATGGAGGTCGACGTGCCGAGCAAGGCGGGCGAGGGCGCCGACCACGCCCACTGGCGCGTCGACGGCACGCTGCGTATCACGACCGAAGAGGAGTGACGGGGACAGCGCTGGCCGTCGACGCCGAGCTGGTCGTCGAGAACGGCGGGCGGAGCTACCGCGTCTGGAGCGAGGGCGACAGGCTCGTCCTCGACGCGCCCTCGCTGACCGCGTTGCGGGCGCTCGGGACCGTCCGGGACGCGCTCCCGCCCGGCGTCGCACCCGACGACCGGCTGACCGAAGCGGGACTGACGGTCGAACTACAGGTGCGCCGAGCGCCCGTCGCGTCGCTGGGCGAGGGCGTCGTGGGTGACCCGCTCGGCAGGGAACTCACCGGCGCGGACGCGGCCGTGAACCCGCTCGGCGTCCTCACGGCGGCCGTTCGCGCGCTCGGGTGACGCAGGCGGCGGCCGACTGCGTTCGACTGGCGACCGGGCGCCGACGGCGTCCCGTTATCGCGCGGTCGCGTCCGGACCGACCGTCCAGTAGGCGCCGCGGTGGCGGACCAGGTCTCGGTCTTCGAGGCGCGCGAGAACGACGCCGACGCTGCCGCGGGGGACGCCGGTGCCCTCGCAGATCTCGGCGGGCGTGAACGCCTCCTCGCGGCGCTCGGTGAGGTGGGCGAGCACGCGGTCGGCGTTCTCGGTGCCCGCCGCCGGGGGGCGGAGTTTGGGCTCGGGCGTCTCCTCGAACTGGTCGATACTGATGGGCATGGGCGTCTCTACGGCGGCTGCGAGCATAGCGCTATCGCCCTTCAGGGGGCGGGAGACGCGCCTCGATTCGGCGGCGGGACGCGCCGCTGGGGTCGTCGACCGGCCGCGGTCGTCCCCGAAAATTATACTGCCCCAGCCGGTAGCCTCGGACATGAGCGACGAGCCGAGCGAGGAGGTGGACGACCCCATGGAGGCGCTGGTCGGGATCGTCGCGGTCGCGACGCTCCCGCTGGCGGCGCTGGCAGCCATCTTCGTCGGCGGGGATGCGCCCGCAGTCGTCGCCATCGTCGGGTGGTTCTTTCTCGTGCCGGTGCTGGCAATCCTCTCCCAGTACGTCGACCTGCGCGAGTGGCTCGGCGAACGGCGCGGACGGACTCGACCGACCGACGCGACCCGGGAAGACGAACGGGACGGCGAGGACGACGCCCTCCACCGACTCCGGGAGCGCTACGCGGCCGGCGAGATCGGCGACGCCGAGTTCGAGCGTCGACTCGAACGGCTGCTGGAGACGGAGGGCGTCGAGGTGCCCGACGGCGTCGATCCGGCCGGCTCCGCCGGGGCGGGCATCGACCTGTCGGCCGACCGCCAGCGCGAACGCGAGCGGGAGTGAGTCGGTCGACTCGGCGCCGGGTCCGGTCTCGCGCATCCGAGCGAGACCGTTCTCTCGGTTGATACTCTCCCAAAACCGTTATAACCAGTCTGTCCATTGAATCGTTGATGAGTCGGTCGTCACCGAACCCGATCCGGGTCCTCCACGTCGACGACGACCCAGAGTCCGTCGAACGGGTCGCCGCCGTCGAGACGGCGAACGAGCGATTCACCGTCGAGGCGGTGTCCGGGCCCGACGAGGGACTGGACCGTCTCGTCGACGGCGAATTCGACTGCGTCGTCTCCGAGTACGACTTGGAGGGACGCGACGGCGTCGCGCTCCTCGAAGCCGTCAGAGCGGACCACCCGGAGCTCCCCTTCGTCCTGTTTACTGACGAGGGAAACGAGGCAGTGGCCAGCGAGGCGATCTCCGCGGATATCACCGACTACCTCCGGAAAGGGACCGTCGCCGACGGCTCGACCGAGCTGACCGAGCGGATCGAGGCCGCCGTCGAGTCCGCCCGCGAGGGGCGGGCCCGTCGCCGTCGCCTCCGGGCGATCGACGACGCCGAGGAAGGCATCGGAATCATCGAAGCGGACGGGACCTACAGCTACGTCAACGAAGCGTACGCCGACCTCTACGGCTACGAGCCCGAGGAGATGGTCGGTGAGTCGTTCACTGTCACGTACCCCGACGGGGCGCTGGAGACGGTCAGGGCGGACGTGATGCCGGCCGTCGAGGGGACGGGGTTCTGGCGCGGCGAGACGACCGGGGTCCGAGCCGACGGTACGACCTTCGTCGAGGACCACACGCTCGCCAAGGCCGACGGGGAGCGGCTCGTCTGCAGCGTCTTCGACAAGACCGACCGCGGGGGCAACGAGGACGCCATCGAGGGGATCCACACCACCGTCCGCGAGCTCATGGAGGCGACGACCTTCGAGGCAGTGGCCGAGACGGCCGTCAGGGCCGTCCGGGACGTCGTAGGTCTGCCGAACAACGCGGTCCACCGCTACGACGAGGAGAGCGAGGCGCTCGTCCCGGTCGCCTGGACGGACGAGGCGGAGCGACTGCTCGGCGAGGTCCCGCCGATCCCGCGCGGCGGCGGGCTCGCGTGGGACGCCTTCGAAGACGGTGAACGCCGGGTCTACGACGACGTCTCGACGGTGTCCGGGCGGCTCACCGAGGAGACGCCGATCCGGAGCGAAGTGATCTTTCCGCTGGGCGACCACGGCGTCCTCCTCGTCGGGACCACCGAACCCGACGCCTTCGAACGGACGGACGTCACGCTGGCCGGGACGTTCGCGGTTCACGCGACCACGGCGCTCGACGGCATCCGTTCGGAGCGCGAACTCCGCGCGGAGCGGGAGGTGCTCGAACAGCAGAACGAGCGCCTCGAACGGTTCGCGGGCATCGTCAGTCACGACCTGCGGAATCCGCTGACCGTCGCACAGGGCCGGCTCGAACTGCTCGCCGAGGACTACGACGAGGAACACGTCGCCGCCATCCGGCGGTCCCACGACCGGATGGAGGCGCTGATCGAGGACATCCTGACGCTCGCGAGGGAGGGCGAGGGGGCGACCGAGGCGGAACCGGTCGACCTCGCCGACGCGGCCGCGGAGTGCTGGACGCACGTCGAGACGGCCGAGGCGACGCTCGCAGTCGAGGCGACGGCGACGGTCCGGGCCGACCCCGGTCGGCTCCAGCAGTTACTGGAGAACTGCGTCCGCAACGCGGTGGAACACGGCGCGACGAGCGCCGACGGGGCCAGCGACCTGACGGTCACGATCGGCGACTTCGAGGGCGGGTTCTACGTCGCCGACGACGGGCCCGGGATCCCCGAGAACGAACGCGATCGGGTGTTCGAGGCCGGGTTCTCCAGTGCCGACGACGGCACCGGCCTGGGGCTGAACATCGTCGCCGGCATCGCCGAGTCCCACGGCTGGGACATCGACGTGCGCGAGAGCGAGGCCGGCGGCGCGCGGTTCGAAGTGACCGGCGTCGAGACCGTCTGAGACACGGTGTCGACGCGAACGCTCGTGCAGACCGGTGTCTCTGAGCGCGACGCCCGCGAGCGACGGCGTCGCCGGTCACTCCGCGGCGTCGGCCGCGAGGCCGGACGGTCCGGGGGCTTCGTCGGTGAGGCTCCAGACCAGTGCGGCGGCCGCGGCCAGGACCATCGCCGCGACGCCGACGAGCACGAACGCGGTGATCACCTCGTCGGCGAGGAAGACGGGGCTGCCGTCGGGCGGCTGCGGCGGAAGGGACTCCGGCGGCGGGACCATATCGGTCACGCCGATCGACTCCGGTCGGACGTAGCTCCACGGCGGGACCGCGAGCAGGGCCGCCGCGAGGAACCAGACGGCGTGGGCCCGGAGCCAGCCCAGCGGGGCGCGAACGAGCAGTAGGTACGCGCCGAGGGCGACGGCGAAGAAGGGGAGCGCGGCGAGCGACCAGTACCCGAGCAGGGCCGTGGCCGCGAAGCCCGCGAACACCGAGACGCCGCCGACGGTCGCCAGGCGACTCGGGAGTCCCTCGCGGTCGTGCGAGCGCCGTTCGAACAGCCCGCAGGTCCCGCTCGCGACGAGGAAACCGCCGGGGACGAGGGCGATCCAGGCCCACGGACTGGCCGGGACGACGAACGCCCAGCCGACGAGCGCGGCCATCGCGCACGACTGCGCGCCGACGAGCGCGTGCGAGCGTGCCCTGCCCGACCACCAGCAGACGGTCACGCCGAGCGTGACGGGGATCGAGAGGAGGTACGCGCTCCACTGGGCGAGCGTCGGGCAGTCCGCGGCCGCGCAGTAGAGCGACGGCGCCCAGAGGACGGACGGGCCGGCGGCTCGGGCATAGAGCAGCGGCGCCAACAGTCCGAGCGTGACGAGGGCGAGCCCCCAGCCGACCCGACGGCCGTAGTCCGGGTCGCTCGGCCGATGGACTGGGGGCGAGACCATGTCGCGGGTTTGTGTCGACGGCGAAAAAAGCGTAGTGGCGGTCGAAGGGCCGAGCGTGCGGGACCGTCCGCCGGTCAGGGCGAGACGGCGACCCAGGCGACGACGACGACCGCGGCGCCGACGACGGTGCTGCCGACGGCGTGGACCCGCAGTCGGTCCAGCAGCTCGTGGGACTCCTCGTGGAGCGAACACACCTGGTCGATCTCCGAGCCGGCGTCGCAGACGGGGAGGAAGTCCATGGCCACGTGGAGGAAGATGCCGGCGGCGAAGCCGAAGACGACGGCGTTGAGCGCCGCGATCTCGGGGACCGGGAGCGCGGCCGTCGGGATGGCGGTGATGCCGACGCCGGCGGCCGGGAGGAGGAGCGCGGAGACGGGCTTGCCGTTGCGACGCAGGCGACGGGCGGCGGCGTAGCCCGCGGGGCCCTTGTGCGAGACGATGGCGAGCCCGAGCAGCAGGCCGAGCGTCGGCATCGAGCCGTAGACGAGACCGATTATCAGGCCGGCCGAGAGGGCGTGGGCGGTGATCTGGGCGGTCGTCACGTCCATCGGGAGGTCGCGGTGCGTGAGTCGATGGCCGATAACGTGGCCGCTGTACCCGACGACGATCCCCGCGGCGATGCCGATGCCGCCGACCTGGGGCGCGATACCGCCGTTGCCGGCGATCCCGATAGCCTGCGGGACGAGGAACATCGCCGCACTGGTCACCATCGCGCCGCTGGCGAGCCCGTAGCCCCAGACGAGCCGCTTGGGGTCCGTCTCCGTCGCCCGCGCGCCGAGGTACGTCCCGGCGGCCATCGCCGCGAACGCCACCCACCCGACGATCAGCACTTTCCACGTCTCGGCCAAGACCGCCGCGACCGACAGCCCCACCAGGACCGCGACGCCCGCACCGCCGACCAGCGAGAGCCGCCCGCCTCCGTTATTAACATCCATAGACTCGTTAATACTCATTGTTTAGCAACACGGGGGTTGTTGTTAATAAGACTGTCGCTCGGGACCGAAAGCGGCCGGAGAGCAGGGCGAGAGCGGGTGGGCGCGGGTAGCTGTCGGGCGTCAGGCTTCGCGCATCGCGCGGCGGTCGAGGACCGAACCGTCGAGTCGGTCGGGGTCGGCGTCGCGAGTTGCCCACAGGACGAGATCGGCGGCCCGCTCGGGGTCGGTGCCGCGGCCGCCCGTGAGATCCGTCGCGACGGCGCCGGGGTCGACGACGGCCGCGGGCCACTCGGTGTCGGCGGCGAACTGACGGACGAGGGCCTCGGCGGCGGCCTTCGAGACGGCGTAGGCGCCGAACCCCTCGCGGGCATCGCGGGCGATCCCCCCGGAGAGCGCCAGCAACCGCGCATCGTCGGCGAGGTGCGGGCGGGCCTCGCGGAAGGTCGCGAAGACGCCGCGAGCGTTGGTCCGCACCGCGTCGTCGAACGCCCCGTACGATTCGCGGTCGACCGGCGTCTCGCCGGCGTCGCCGTGGTAGACGCCGGCGTTCGCGACGACGACGTCGACGGTCCCGCCCTCGCGAGCGGCGGTTTCGACCAGCCGCTCGACGTCGAACTCGTCGCGCACGTCGGCTCGCTGGGTCGTGATCGCTCCGCCGGACTCGCGGACCGCTTCGGCCAGGTCGTCGAGCGCGTCGGCGTCGCGGGCGCACGTGACCACGTGCGCGCCGGCGTCGGCGAACGCCTCGACCGTTGCCCTGCCGATCCCGCGCGTGCCGCCCGTGACGACGACCGTCTGTCCGTCCATACCGCGCCGTTGGGACGGGTCCGTCATGAGCGTCCCGGCGGACCGACGGTGCGGGCGGCGAGGGGAAACACCGCGAGATCCACAGACCGCACCGGTTGGGCACCCCCTTTTTCACGGGTCGGGCCCGATATCCGTGTAATGGCAGGTCTATCGGGACGGGCGGACGGCGAGTCGGTGACAGTCGTCGGCGGCGGCGTCGGCGGCCTCTCGACGGCGGCGTACCTCGCCGACGCCGGCGCGGACGTGACGCTCGTGGAGAAAAACGACCAGCTGGGCGGCCGAGCCAGCCGCCTCGAAGCCGAGGGCTTCCGCTTCGACATGGGTCCCTCGTGGTACCTCATGCCCGACGTGTTCGAGCGCTTTTTCGGCCACTTCGGGAAGGCCCCGAGCGACTACTACGAACTGGAGCGGCTCGACCCCCACTACCGGATCTTCTTCAAGAACGAAGGGCCCGCAGCGGGCGACGGCGAACAGATCGACATCGCGGCCGACCGGTCGAAAAACCGGGAGCTGTTCGAGTCCATCGAACCCGGCGCGGGCGAGGCGTTCGACGAGTACCTCGCGACCAGCGAACGCCACTACGAGACGGCGATGGAGAAGTTCGTCTACGAGGACCGCTCGAAGCTCCGGGACTGGGTGGACCTCGACGTGATGCGCGCGGCGCCCATCGGGATCAAGCTCATGCGCTCGATGCAGGGCCACGTGGACAACTACTTCGAGAACCCCAAGCTCCAGCAGATCATGCAGTACACGCTGGTGTTTCTGGGCGGCTCGCCCCGCAACACGCCGGCGCTGTACAACATGATGAGCCACGTCGACTTCAACATGGGCGTGTACTACCCCGTCGCGAACGAGGCCGACGACGAGGGGAACCACCCGGGCGGCATCGGCATCGTCGTCGACGCGTTCGTCGACCTCTGCCGTGAACTCGGCGTCGACTTCGAGACGGGCGTCGAGGTCGACGAGATCACCCGGCGCAAGCGCGGGTTCCTCGTCGTCGACGAAGCGGGCGAGGAGCGCCGACCCGACCGCGTGGTCGTCAACGCCGACTACGCCCACGCCGAGCAGGAGTTGCTGCCCGAACACGAGCGGCAGTACGACGCCGGCTACTGGGACGACCGCACGTACGCCCCCTCGGCGTACCTCCTCTATCTCGGCGTCGAGGGCGACGTGCCCGAACTGGCCCACCACACGCTGGTGCTCCCGGACGACTGGGACCCGCACTTCGCGGAGATCTTCGACGACCCCGCCTGGCCGGACGAGCCGGCCTACTACCTGTGTGTCCCCTCGAAGACCGACGACACGGTCGCGCCGGAGGGCCACAGCAACCTGTTCGCCCTCGTGCCCATCGCGCCCGGGCTGGAGGACTCGCCCGCACAGCGCGAGCGCTTCCGGGAGCAGATCCTCGACGACGTGGCCGAGCACGCAGGGACCGACCTCCGGGACCGCATCGTCTTCGAGGAGGAGTTCTGCGTCTCGGACTTCGTCGACCGCTACAACGCGACGCAAGGGACGGCGCTGGGGCTCGCCCACACTCTCCGCCAGACCGCGCTGCTGCGGCCGCCGAACCGCTCGGACGCCGTCGACGGTCTCTACTTCACCGGGTCGTTCACGACGCCGGGGATCGGCGTCCCGATGTGCCTGATCAGCGGTCAGCACACCGCACAGGCGCTCGTCGATGACGTGAACTAAAGCCGCTCGACCGAGTATGTCCGACGACGCGATGGCCTCGCTGACCGCCCGCCTCGGCTCGCTCGCGCCCCCCGACACCACCGTCGGGTATCTCCTGCGCCTCTCCCGGCCGCGCTTCTGGCTGTATCTGGCCGGCCCGGCGATGGTCGGGACCGTCTTCGCCGCGACGACGACCGCCGACCTGTTCACGCCGCTGACGGTCGGCCTCGCCCTCTACTTCCTGCTCCCCGCGAACGTCTTCCTCTACGGCGTCAACGACGTGTTCGACGCCGATATCGACGAGGAGAACCCGAAGAAGGAGGGCAAGGAAGTGCGTTACCGGGGGGACCGCGCCGTCGTCGCCGCGGTGCTGGCGGGCGGCGTCCTCGGGATCGCGATACTGCCGCTCCTGCCGACGGAGGCCGTCTTCGCGATGCTGGCCTTCCTCGCGCTGTCGGTCCAGTACAGCGCGCCGCCGTTCCGGTTCAAGACGACACCGTTCCTCGACTCGCTGTCGAACGGGCTGTACGTCCTCCCGGGCGTCGTCGCCTACGCGACCGTCGCCGGCGCGTTCCCGCCGACGCTGGCCGTCGTCGGCGCGTGGCTGTGGACGATGGCGATGCACACGTTCTCGGCCGTCCCGGACATCCGACCGGACCGCGCGGCCGGCATCCGGACGACCGCGACCGTCCTCGGCGAGGGGGCCACCTACGCCTACTGCGCGGTCGTCTGGGCGAGCGCCGCCGCGGTGTTCTGGACGGTCCACCCCTACTGGGGCGGCCTGCTCGCCGTCTACCCGGTCTTCACCGCCGCCGTCGCGCTGACAGACGTGTCGGTCGACCGCGCCTACTGGTGGTTCCCCGTCCTGAACACCGCCGTCGGGACGCTACTGACGATGGGTGGCCTCTGGGTGATCGTCTATGGCGCCTGACTGGGTCGAGTCGTCCGGCTGGCCCGCGCCCGGCGCGCTCGACCGCGACAGCGTCGAGGCCCGCCTCGACCGGCTCGTCCGGACCAACCGCTTCACCATCGCCGTCGTCTTCCCCGTCACCGGCGCCGTCCTCCTGCTCGCCAGCGCGCTCGGGTGGTTCGCCCCCGCGGTCGAGGCGCTCCCGCCGGCGCTCGCGGATCCGCTCGCGTGGGTGCCCGACGCGCTGGCGTTCAACCCCTGGCTCGTCCTCGTGGGCGTCGCCGTGATGCGCCTGCCGCTCGTGGCGGGGGTCGCGCCGCTGGTCGACCGGAAGGCGACCGCGGCGTTGCTCGCGCTCGCGGCCTACGCGTACGGGATCGAGTTCGTCGGCGTCACGACGGGGTGGCCCTACGGCGCCTTCGAGTACGGCGTCGCCCTCGGCCCGATGGCCGGCGGCGTCCCGCTCGCGCTGCCCGTGTTTTTCTTCCCGCTCGTACTCAACAGCTACCTGCTCTGCCTGCTGTTGCTGGGCGATCTGGCGCGCTCGCCGTGGGTTCGCCTCCCGGTCGTCGTCGCGACGGTGGTCGGGATCGACCTGGTGTTGGACCCGGGCGCCGTCGCGCTGGGGTTCTGGGCGTACGACGGCGGCGGCGCCTTCTACGGCGTCCCCTGGAGCAACTACGCCGGCTGGGTCCTCTCGGCGACCCTCGCCGTCGGCGCTTTCGACTGGGGGCTGGACCGGGCGGCGCTGCTCGCGCGGCTGGACGACTGTCCGTTCATGCTCGACGACATGGTGAGCTTCGTGATCCTCTGGGGCGGCGTCAACGCCGCCTTCGGCAACTGGGCGCCGGTGGCGCTCGCGAGCGTGTTCGCCGCCGGGCTCGTCGTCACCGACCGTTTCGACGTGCCGACGCGGCCGCGGTGGGTGACGTAGTCACTCCGAGCGGGGCGTCGACCGCAAGACGGCGGCGTTGGCCCGCCGCGGGTTAGCCGCAGATATCGTGGAGACGGTCGAGCGAGTCGATGTCCCACGTCGGCCAGACGTTCAGGTCCCAGTCGCTGCGGTGGGGGCGGCGGATGAACGCCGAGTCGATGCCGGCGTTCTCGGCGGCCCGGATGTCGGACTCGTTGTCGCCGACGTACAGCGCCGACTCGGCATCCAGGTCTGAGAGCGCCCGCTCGATGTAGTGGGGGTGGGGCTTCCGGAGGGTGAGGCTCTCGACGGTCGCCTCGCGGCCGTAGGCGGTGTCGAAGTGGGCCCCGAGGTCGAAGTGGTCGAGCAGGAAATCCACCGTCTCCTGCTGGTTCGAGCTGACGATCCCCGTCGCTACGTCGAGGTCCGCCACCGTGTCGATGTCCCCGTAGGGGGTCTTCCGTCCCGCGCGCGCTTCGTCCTGCTGTGCGCCCGAGACCGTGCTGTCGCGGGCGCGCCAGAACTGCGCCGGCTCGAAGCCGTAGGTATCGCAGACGCTGTTCACTTGTTCGGGCGTCGCTCCGATCGTCATGTCCTCGACGTGGTCGGGGTCCGGGTCGGACACACCGAACTGCGCGAACGTCTCCTCGGTCGCCTCCTGGAGGACGTCGAACTGCGTTCGGCCCACGAGGACACCGTCGTTGTCGAATACGACGGTATCGTACGTCATACCCTCCATCTGTGGCCCGCGGCTAAATGGTTTCCGGCCGCGGTATCTCCCGCGAGAGCACGCCCCGCGATGCGTTGCCGGCGAAATACCGCGACGGCGGTAGAACTTTGTGATGGAGTCTCATGGGTGGGTATGTATCGCAATGCAACCGTGCCAAAACTGTCAGGCGGTCATCGACGAGTACACCCTGGACAAACAACTCGAACCCCTACGCGAGCTGACAGTCGACGACTTCAACGTGTGTGGCGACTGCGTGACGATCGCCGACGACGCGTGCGTGGAGTGCGGCGGCGCGGTCTACGTCCCCCGGAGCGCGGACGCCAGACCGGACTTCTGCCCGGCGTGTCGGTCCGACCGCATCGAGCGGACCGGCCGGGACCCCGGTTGGCACCTCGAATCCCCCTCGACGACCTGACGGCGGACGAGGGCCGTTCGAACGGGCGATTTTTTGCCCATCGCTTCCGACAGCCGAGTCATGCCCGGACCGGTCTTCGTCGAGGGCGAGACGGTCGACCTGCGAACCATCGAACGCGAGGACGCCGAGTTCCTCCGGGAACTGTCACACCACCCGCGCGTCCGGGGGTACGCCGGCCCGGACGCGCCGGCCAGCGGCGAGGCCTACGAGTCGGACCTGCTGGATCGGATCGCACGCGACGACGCCGTGGAGTTGCTGATCTGCGACGGCGACCAGCGGGTCGGCGACGTGTCCCTGGCCCCCATCGACGACCGTCGCGGCTGGGCCAACCTCGGTTACGCCGTCCACCCGGACTGCCAGGGCAACGGCTACGCGACCGAAGCGGCGCGGCTGGTCGTCGATCACGGCTTCGACGAGCGTCGGCTCCACCGGATCTCGGCGACCGTCCACGCCGGCAACGAGGCCTCCAAGCGAGTCGTCGAGAAACTGGGGTTCGTCCGCGAGGGCACCAAGCGCGACGACGACTTCGTCGACGGCGAGTACGTCGACCGCGAGGTGTACGCCGTCCTCCGCGAGGAGTGGGACGGGTAGCGCCGACAGTCGATCTCTCGGGCGCCGACCGACGGGCGGCCGACCGCGGCCGGGGTTCGGAGACCCACCAGTTTTGTCCGTACAGAACAAGTCCGAACCGATGAGCGCCATCCGCCCGTCGGAGCTCGCCGCGCGACTCGAATCGGGATCGACCGAGCGTCCGCACGTCCTGGACATCCGCCCGACCGCGGCCTATCGGTCGGACGCGATCGACGGCAGCCGGAACCTCCCGGTGTACGACGAGCTACGGCGGGGTGACGACGAGGCGCTGCTGGACCGACTGGACGAGGTGCCGGACGACCGAGACGTGGTCGTCGTGTGCAAGATGGGCATCGTCGCGAAGAAGGCCACCGCGCTGCTCGCCGACGAGGGATACGATGCGGCGACGCTGCTCGGCGGCATGAGCGGCTGGAACGGTTACCACGAGGGATCGCTGACCTACCGGCTCCGGTCGCTGCTCTGGCGGGTGCGGTAGGTCCCGATCCGAGAAACCGGCGGACGTTGCGCTCGGCGGACGGTATTTCAGCGACCAGCGGCTAGCGAGGGCGATGACGGATCTGTTCGACCCGCTGGAACTCCGGGACACGACCGTCCCGAACCGGCTGATGGTCTCGCCGATGTGCCAGTACTCCTGTGAAGCCCGCGACGGGCGCGCGACCGAGTGGCACCACGTCCACCTCGGCTCGCGGGCGGTGGGCGGCGCCGGCCTCGTGATGGCCGAGGCCACCGCCGTCGAGAAGCGCGGCCGGATCACCCCCGAAGACCTGGGCATCTGGAACGACGACCAGGCCGACGCGCTCGCGCGGACGACGCGCTTCGTGAAAGAACAGGGCGCCGTGCCGGGCATCCAGCTTGCTCACGCCGGTCGCAAGGCCTCGAAGAGTCGGCCGTGGGAGGGGAGCGGTCCCCTGTACCCCGACGACGGCGGCTGGGAGGTCATCGGCCCGAGCGGCGAGCCGTGGCCCTACGAGGACGACGGCGAGCGCGTCGACGGGCCGCCGACACGCGAGATGGACCAGGGCGACATCGAGCAGGTCATCGACTCGTTCCGCAGCGCCGCCGAGCGCGCCCGCGACGCCGGCTTCGAGGTCGCGGAGGTCCACGCCGCCCACGGGTACCTCCTCCACGAGTTCCTCTCGCCGGTGACCAACCACCGCGAGGGCGACTACGGCGGCGACTTCGAGGGCCGCACCCGCCTCACGCGGGAGGTCACCGAGGCGGTGCGGGAGGTGTGGCCCGACGGCAAGCCCGTGTTCGTCCGGATCTCCGGCACCGACTGGTTCGACGACCGCGAGTCGTGGACCGCCGAGCAGTCCGCGCGCCTCGCCGACCGACTCGCCGGGATCGGCGCCGACCTCGTCGACGTGTCCAGCGGCGGGATCGCGCCGGGATCGTGGCCCGAACAGGTCGGCCCGAACTACCAGCTTCCGCTGGCCGAGACGGTCCGGGAGGGGAGCGAGAGCGACATCGCGATCGGCACCGTCGGCGGGATCACGACGCCCGAACAGGCCCAGGCGGTCGTTGCCAACGGCCGCGCCGACCTCGCCATCGTCGGCCGGCAGTTCCTCCGCGACCCGTACTTCGGGCTGCGCGCCGCCGACGCGCTGGAGGCCACCGACGAGGTCACCGGTCCGCCCCAGTACCGGCGCGCGTTCGGGTTCTGAGCGGGCGGGCGGCGAGCCGGAGCGGACGCACCCGGTTCATACGGAGTATTGCAAGCGTTTACCGGGTCGACCGCACGCAGTCGTGCGGTCGATCCCGGAATGTCTTGCGATACTCCGTATCAGTCGTCGACCCCGAACGCCCGTCGCAGGTCCGTCGCGATGTCGTCGACGGCCTCGTGAGCGCGCTCGACGCCCTCGCTTTCCGAGAGCATGCCGACGAACCCGTGGACCATGTCCGGGTAGTTGCGAAAGCGGACCGAGACGCCGTCGCCGACCAGCTGACGGGCGTAGGCGATCCCGCCGTCGCGGAGCGGGTCGAACCCGGCCGTCACGACCGTCGCCGGCGGGACGCCCGAGCGGTCGTCCGCTCGCGAGGGGTCGGCGTAGGGGTTGCGCCGGTGTATCTCGCTGCCGTAGTAGCAGCGGTCGAACCAGCGGATATCGTCCTCGCTGATGACGTACCCGGCGTGTTCTCGCATCGACCGGTGGTCGTCGCGGATCCCCACGGCGGGGTAGATCAGGCTCTGGTAGTCGATCTCGGGACCGTCGCGCTCGGCGGCCATCAGCGAGACCACCGCGGCGAGGGCGCCGCCGGCGCTGTCACCCGCCACGGCCAGCCGTCCGTCGCTGTCGAGGGCATCGGGGCCGGTGGCCGCCCACTCGACGGCTGCGTAGGCGTCCTCGACCGCCGCCGGGAACGGGTGTTCCGGCGCCAACCGGTAGTCGACGGAGACGACTTCACAGCCGCTCTCGGCGGTGAGGTGTCGACAGAGCAGGTCGTGGCTGTCGAGCGAGCCCAGCACGAACCCGCCGCCGTGGTAGAAGACGACCGTCGGGTACGGGCCGGTGTTCGTCGGTCGGTAGCGGCGAATCGGGACCCCGCCGTCCGGGCCGGGGGCCGTCAGGTCGACCGCCGATCCCACCGCCGGCGGGTCGGCGTCCTGCAGCCACAGGCCGAGTCGCTCCAGGAGACGGGCGCCGCGAGCGCCGAGCGTCGACAGCGCGACCGGCTGAAACCGACGGCGCGTTCGCAGCACCGACTGCACGTCCGGGTGGGGTTCGTCGGCGGCCAGTCGCGGCCCGTCGGGGCCGGTCGTCCCGTCGACGTCGACGGTTCGGAGGAACGCTTCGGCGTCCATGACCGGCGGTGACGGACCGACCTGTCAATAGCGTACCGCTCCCGGTCGGGATAGGCAGGTCGAAGTGGGGCCAGCCGTAGAGTTCGCCGTGCGAGTCCGCCGACGGCGCGGGTCGCGACTCGGTCGACGCCCGGACGGGCGGCGCACCATCGATCCACCATGACAGCGATCTCTCACACCATCGGACAGGTCGTGACGGTCGCCGCCCGCGGCGGTCGCTCGGGCGCAGCGGACGGACTGCTGATACCGATCGGACAGCAACTGGCGGCCGACGCCGTCGACGCAGTCCTGGCGGTCGACCGGGCGACCGTCGACCTCGTACTGGCGGTCCGACAGCCGCTGGTGACGAAGTTCATGACTTCCGTCACGGGGATCGGATCGGCGGCCAGCGTCGCGGTCCTGCTCGGACTGTTCTACCTGGCGGGCTGGAAGCGGGAGCTGGCCCTGGCCGGGGTCGCGCTCGTGCCGACCGGGCTCGTCGTCGTGGCGCTGATGGGCGCGGTCCAGCGGCCGTTCCCGCCGAGCCCGGTCTGTCTGACGGGCGACACCGGGATGGCGCCCCACTCGTTCCCGTCGGGCCACGCCGCCGCCGCGACGGTGTACGCGCTGGTCGCGCGCCGGTCGGAGCGCCTGCCGTTCGCGGCCGTCACCGGGCTGGCCGCGCTCGTCGCCGTCTCGCGGATCTACCTCGGTACCCACTACCTCAGCGACACCGTCGCCGGCGTCGCCATCGGCGTCGGGGGGTTCGCGCTCGCGCTCGTCCTGCTCGAACGGTTCGGGGACCGGCTGCCGGTGGCGTTCCCCGGCAACCATTAGGAGCGGGTAGTCCCAAGGGTGAGCGTGTACTTCCTGACGCACCTGGCCGCGGCGGCGCTGGTGGGGCGGTACGCGCGGCTGGCGCCGGCGTGGCTGGTCGCCGGGGCGGCCCTGCCCGACCTCGTGGACAAGCCGCTGGGGACGCTGGGCGTCGTCGACCTCTATCACACTGTCGGGCACACGGCGCTGCTGGCGCCGCTGGCGGTCGCCGTCGCGCTGACCGGTCGCGCCGGCCTCGCGCTCGCGGTCGGCTGGGCCTCGCATCTCTTCCTCGACGCTTTCCACATCGTGATAAACGGCCGCCCCACCGACGCGCTCTTTCTCGTCTGGCCGCTCGCGGTGCCGCCGGACCCCCTCGCACTCCCGCCGGGCGCCTTCTTCCGGTACTACCTCTGGTCGCCGTCCTTCTTCCTGGAGGTCGTCTTCTGGCTCGCGCTGGGCGCGCTCGCCGTCCGGGAACGGCGCGCCGGACGACCGCTGCTGGCCCGGCCGTGAACGCCGTCGTCCGTCCGGGGCGTCCACCGCCGGTGGGACCGCTCGCTGTCGGCGGTAGTTTTACCACTCGGTAAACCCAACGGCGGGTATGGTAGCCGATGGCAAGATACTGGACGGGATCACGGTCGTCGACCTCTCGACGTTCGTGACGGGCGGGTTCTCCTCGTCGATGCTGGCGAACCTGGGTGCCGACGTGGTGAAGGTCGAACAGCCCGGGTACGGCGACGCGATCCGCCACACGGGGCCGCCGTTCATCGAGGGCGAGTCGCCCTACTACTGGACGGTCAACTACGGCAAGCGCAGCGTCGAACTCGACCTCAAGAACGACGAGGCGCTGGACGCCCTGTACGACCTGATCGAGGAGACCGATATCTTCGTCCAGAACTTCCGGCCGGGGACGGCCGAGCGCCTCGGGGTCGACTACGACACCCTCAGCGAGCACAACGACGAGCTGATCTACCTCGCCATCTCGGCGTTCGGCCAGACCGGCCCCTGGCGCGAGCGGTCGGGCTACGATCTCCTGATTCAGGGGATGGGCGGGATCATGGACGTGACCGGCGAGGAGGGTCGCCAGCCGGTCAAGGTCGGGCTTCCGATGACGGATCTGATCACCGCGATGTGGGCCGCCTTCGGCGCGACGAGCGCGCTCTACCGCCGGGAGTTGACCGGCGAGGGCGAGTACATCGATCTCGGGATGTTAGAGTCGGTGTTGCCGTGGCTCACGAAACAGGCCGGGCAGGTGTTCGCCGACGAGACGCCCAAGCGGATGGGGACGAAAGACCCCGTACTCGCGCCGTACCAGACCTTCGAGACCGAAGACGGCTACATCAACGTCTGTATCCTCAACGAGAAGCTCTGGGGCGAGCTCTGCGAGGCGATCGACCGCCCCGAGTTGGCCGACGACCCCCGTTTCGACCAGAACAGCGACCGGGTCGAACACCAGGACGAGCTGGAGGCCGAGATCGAGGCCACGCTCGCGGAGCAGACGACCGACGAGTGGATCGAGATCATCGCCGAGGACAACGGGGTCCCCGCGGGCCCGGTCTACAGCGTCGAGGAGGCGCTGACCAACCCGCAGGTCGAAGCGAGGGGGGCGATCGGCGAGATCGAACACCCCGAGATCGGGGCGGTTCCGGTGGTCGAACACCCGCTGAAGTTCGAGAACGTCGACAGCGGCTTCGAGCTACCGCCGCCGCTGCTCGGCGAACACAACCGGGAGGTGTTCCGCGACCTGGGATACAGCGAGGAGAGACTGGACGAACTGGAAGCGATGGGCGTGTTCGGCGCGGACGAGGGCGGAGACGGAGACGACGGGTAGGAGCGGACGGGGTCAGTCGTCGGTGGTCTCGCGGTCGGCCAGCAGCGACTCGACGATGTACTCGTCGACGGCCCGGCGAGCCTGTTCGGGGGCGTCGTCGTGGCCCAGGGAGATGCGACGGCCGCGGGCGGCGTGGATGGCGTCGGTGATCAGCTGGCCCACGAGTTCCGGGTCGACCTCGCGGAAGACCCCCTCGTCGATGCCGTCCTCGACGACCTCGACGATGCTGCCTCGGATGCGCTCGTAGTGCTCGTTGAACAGCTCGCGGTGGCGCTCGTCGTTCTGGGCGTGGGCGTACAGCTCGTGGTACACCTTCATGCGGTCCCAGTGGGAGAACTCCTCGAACTCCGGACCGAACAGGCACTGCTCGACCCGGGCGTCGAGTTCGGTCCGCAGGTCGGCGCCGGCGTCGACCGCGACGCTGCCCTCGTACTGGTCGATGACGTACTCCAGAAACGAGGACATCAAGTCGTACTTCCCGTCGAAGTGGTAGTGGATGACCTGCCGGGTCAGCTCCATCTCGTCGCCGATGTCGCGCATCCGGAGGTCGCTGTAGCCGTGCTCGCTCAGCGCGCGGAAGGTCGCCTCCATGATGACCTCCCGCGTGTCCTTCGACCCGACTGTCTCCTCTGTACTGCCCATACCTCCACTCTATCCACTCCCGTATTTATATTGATGGTTCGCCGCAACGCCGACGGACCGCCGGGAACGACGTAGGAACTTACCGCACGGTCTTACTGCCCGGTAAACTTATGACCGCTCGGTCGAACGGTACGGGTGAACATGACACGAACGATCATTCGGAATGGGACAGTCGTGTCCCTCGACCCGGAC
Organism: Halosimplex carlsbadense 2-9-1; assembly: GCF_000337455.1. Classification (GTDB taxonomy): domain Archaea; phylum Halobacteriota; class Halobacteria; order Halobacteriales; family Haloarculaceae; genus Halosimplex; species Halosimplex carlsbadense. The sequence continues at coordinate 186,686 of NZ_AOIU01000018.1, forward strand.
GTGGGGCAACTGGACGGGGCGGACGTGCTCGTCGAGGACGGCGAGATCGTCGAGATCGGGCACGGGCTCTCGGCGTCGAACGCCGAGGAGATCGACGCCAGCGACCACATCGTCCTGCCGGGGTTCGTCGACTCCCACATCCACCTCGCCCAGACTCAGGTACGGGGCATCGCCGGGGACTGGTCGCTCATGGGCGAGTACTTCGACCACATGCTCGGCAACATCACCGGGCTCTATCAGCCCGAAGATATGTACCTCGGCGGTCTGTTCGGCGCCTTCGAGAAGCTCCACACGGGGACGACGACGGCGCTGGACTGGTCGTACCCCAACACGCTCGAACACGCCGAGCGGGCGGTCGACGCGCTGCAGGACGCCGGACTGCGCACGGTGTACACCTACGGCCCGCCGGGCGACGACTCGGCGAAGTGGTGGTACGAGAGCGACGTGGGTCTCCCCGAAGAGAACATCCGCGCGATCCACGACGAGCGGATCAGCGACGACGACCTGCTCGGCCTGGGACTCGGGCTCCGGGGACCGGACTTCTGCGTCGACGAGACCGCCCGCAGTGACCTGGAACTGGCGCGGGATCTGGACGCCATCGCGACGGTCCACATGGGCGCCGCGCTGTGGCCCTCCTCGGACTACGGCGACGACTACCAGGGCTTTGGCTGTCTGGAGGGCATGCTCGGTCCCGACGTGAACGTCGCCCACGGGAACCACTTCTCCCAGGAAGACGTCCAGCACGCGGTCGACGCCGGGGTCTCCTTTTCCTCGACGCCCGAGGTCGAGATGCAGATGGGCCACGGTATCCCGGTCACCGGGAAGGTCCTCGACGCCGGCGGCCGGCCGGCGTGGGGCGTCGACGTCTGCTCGGCCGTCAGCGGCGATATGGGGAGTCAGATGCGCATCGGGCTCCAGCTCCAGCGCATGTTCGACAACCAGGAGATCATCGAGGGCCACGAGGAGGTCGGCGAGGTGAGCATCTCCTGCCGGGACACCCTGGAGATGGCGACCATCGAGGGCGCGAAGGCGCTGGGGATGGACGAGGAGATCGGGACGCTCACGCCCGGCAAGCGCGCGGACATCCAGCTGCTCCGCACGAACGATTTCACGACCGCGCCGAACCACGACCCGGTCCAGACCGTCGTCTTCCAGGCCGACCCCTCCCACATCGACACGGTGCTGGTCGACGGCGAGGTGGTCAAGCGCGACGGCGAACTGACCAATCCCCTCGTCGACGAGGAGTTCGACCGGTTCGTCGCCTCGGGCGAACGCCTGCTCGACGAGGCGGGCATCGACGCATGACCGGGACCGCCCTCGCGACCACAGCGGCGTTCCCGAGCGAGAACCGACCGGACTTTGCGACGCGAGCACGGATCGCGACACGACAATGAGAGTAGGACAATACAGCGCGGACGGCGAACAGCCGTGGTGTGGCATCGAAACCGACGAGGGCGTCGTCGCCCTCCCCGAGGCCGGCGCGGCCGCGGGCGTGGACATTCCGCGGACGACCGGCGAGCTGCTGGCGACCTGGGAGTGGGAGCGCAAGGCCGAGCTGGCCGTCGAGCACGCGACAGAGACGGGCGAGGGGCTGTACGACCCCGACGGCCTGGACCGCCACGCGCCGGTGGGCGACCCCGAAAAGGTCGTCTGCGTCGGGCTGAACTACCGCGACCACGCCGAGGAGGGGGGCAACCCGATCCCCGACACGCCCGTCCTCTTCTCGAAGTTCCCGACGACGGTCAACGGGCCCGGCAACACCGTGCGCTGGGACCCCGATCTGACCGAAAAAGTCGACTACGAGGCCGAGCTGGTCGTCGTGATCGGCGAGGAGACCCGCCGGGTCGACCCCGAGGAGGCGATGGACCACGTCGCCGGCTTCACGATCGGCAACGACGTGTCGGCCCGGGACCTCCAGCACGGCGACGGCCAGTGGATCCGCGGCAAGAGCCTCGACGGCTTCGCGCCGACGGGCCCGGATCTGGTCACGACCGACGAGGTCGACGACCCCCACGACCTGGACATCTGGACGGAGGTCAATGGCGAGCGCCTGCAGGACTCCTCGACCGAGGAGTTCATCTTCGGCGTCGACGAACTGGTCTCCTTTTGCAGCCAGGCGTTCACGCTCAAACCCGGCGACCTGCTCTTCACCGGGACCCCGCCGGGTGTCGGCGTCTACCGCGAACCGCCCGTCCTGCTGGAGGACGGCGACGAGGTGACCGTCGGCGTCGAGGGGCTGGGCGAACTCACCAACGACTTCGCGTACGAGTGAGCGCCCGTGGCGCCCCGAGCGTCGACGGCGGTCGTAGCTGACAGCGTCTCGCGTCGCGACGAGTAGCACCGGCCGGTCGGACCGACCGCCCTGCAGGGGCGCTCCAGACTGCCACCGTCTGCCGGTGTCGTGTATTTTATACGCCCCGAACGACAGTTTCGGGACAATGAACGAACGTCCCGAGATCCCGGACGGCTGGGAGCGCGGATCCGTCGAGGCCAACGGGATCGAGTTACACTACTGTCGCACCGGCGGGCGAGGGCCGCCGTTCGTCGTCTCCCACGGCTTCTCGGACGACGGGTACTGTCGGCTCGACCTCGCCCGCGAACTGGCGGACGACTTCGACGTGGTGCTGTACGACGCTCGCGGCCACGGCCGTTCCGACGCCCCGGACGAGTCGTACGGCGCTCCCGAGCGGGCGGCCGACCTGCTCGGGTTGCTCGACGCGCTCGCGATCGAGAACCCGATCCTGTTCGGCCACTCGATGGGCGCCGACACGGTCGCGGCGGCCGCCGTCCGCAGTCCGGACCGGCCGCGCGCCGTCGTCCTCGAAGACCCCGTCTGGATGGTCGAGGGCAGGGACGCCCCCGGCGGCGGGTCTGAGGACGAGGGGCGCGGTGAGGGTCTGGCGGAGCAGATCGCACGGTGGCAGGACGCCAGCGTCGAACAGGTCTTCGAGGACGAGGCGTGGCTCGGCGAACTCGCCGAGTCGAGCGAGTCCGACCTGGCCCACCGCATCGCCGACGCCAGGCGCCGTCTCCGACCCGAGGTCACGCGGGTCTTCGAGGCCGGACTGCTCGACCACCGCGAGGTCTGTGGCGACATCGAGGCGCCGACGCTGGTCCTCAAGGCCGACGCCGAGGAGGCGGTGCGCGAGCGCGAGCGAGCGATAGCCGATAACCTCTCTGACGGCCGACTCGTCCACGTCGAGGACGCGGGCCACACCGTCTTCTGGGACGAGCGCGAGCGTGCGACCGAGGAACTCCGGACGTTCCTCGCGACGGTCTGATCGCAGTCGCGAGCGGCGTCGGGCGTCCGCCGCGTCGCACACCGTCGCGGCCGACGAACTGCCGATACCGACAGCGTGATTGTTGCCCGACAAGAGGTCGACTCCATGCAGTACGAGAACCCCGTCCTCCCGGGTTTCCACCCCGATCCGACCGTCTGCCGAGTCGACGAGACGTTCTACCTGGCGACCAGTTCCTTCGGGTACGCCCCCGGCGTCCCGCTGTACCGGAGCCGGACCCTCGCCGACTGGGAACCGATCGGTCACGCGCTGACCCGCGAATCTCAGCTTCCGCTGGACAACGCCGGCGCCTCGGGAGGCATCTTCGCGCCGACGCTGCGCCACCACGACGGGACCTTCTACCTCGTCACCACGAACGTCAGCGACGGCGGACACTTCGTCGTGACCGCCGAGGACCCCGCTATGGAGTGGTCCGAGCCGACCTGGGTCGACGCGCCGGGGTTCGACCCCGACCTGTTCTTCGAGGATGGGACCTGCTATTTCACCTACCACGCCGACGACCCGGACGCCCCCATCCAGCAGGCCGAGATCGACCCGGAGACTGGCGAAATCGGCGATCCCCACACAATCTGGACAGGGTATCGCGACCCCTACGCCGAGGCGCCACACGTCTACGAGCGCGACGGGACCTACTACCTGGTCGTCGCGGAGGGCGGCACCCACGCCGGCCACATGGTCGTCGCGGCGCGGGCCGACGACCCGACCGGACCGTACGAACCGCACCCGGACAACCCGATTCTCACCCACTGGGGGCGTCCGCGCGACGAGATACGGGCCGTCGGCCACGCCGACCTCGTGCGGGACGGGAACGGACAGTGGTGGCTCGTCTGCCTCGGCATCCGCCAGCACAGCATGTGGCCGCGGTACCACCACCTCGGCCGCGAGACGTTCCTCGCGCCCGTCGCGTGGGAGGACGGGTGGCCGGTGGTCAACGGCGGAGACCCCATCGAGACGGAGATGACGGCACCGCTCCCCGGCGAGCGGCGGGGGGAGTCGACGGCGGTCGAACGCACGGAGACGACGTTCGACGGCGACCTCGGCGTCGAGTGGCAGTTTCTCGGCCACCCGGACCGCGAGCGCTTCGAGACGGACGGGGACGGCCTCGCCCTCCACGGCGGGCCGGAGACGCTGGACGAACCGGGCGCCACGTTCGTTGGCCGACGACAGACGGCACTCGACTGTCGCGCCGAAGCGACGCTCGCGTTCGACCCCGCCGAGGGCGAGGAAGCCGGCCTGTCCGTCTTCGCCAACGACCGCCACCACTACCAGCTAGGCGTCACGCGACGCGACGGCCGCCGCGAGGCCGTCGTCCGGCTCCGGATCGGCGACGCCACGGACGTGGCCGCGCGCACGCCGGTCGACGCGCGGGTCGACCTCGCGGTGGCGGCCGAGGCCGAACAGTACCGATTCCTCGTCGACGGGAAGGAACTCGCGACGGCGTCGACGCGGTACGTCTCGACGGAAGTGGCCGACGGGTTCCTGGGCGTCACCGTCGGCCCCTACGCCACCGGTCGCGGACGGACCTGCGAGGATCCCGCAGTGGTCGAGCGGTTCGTCTACGAGTCCCGTTGAGGGGAGTCGCCGCTTCGGACCAACCGACGGTCGCTCGCGTCGAGAGTCGGCCGAGTCGGGCGCGAGACTACGCCCCGAGGTCGAACACGTCGCGCGGGTTCTCCCAGACCACCTGCCGGATGTCGTCGGGGTCGATGCCGTAGCGGTACAGCTCGAATATCGCCCGCTTGAGCGCGAACGGGTCGGTCTTGAGGACGTTCGCGCAGTCGGTGTCGACCATGATCCGGTCGGGGCCCCAGCGGTCGATGGCGTTCGCCACGTCGGCGGCGTCGACGCCGACCAGCCAGGAGTGGCCGATAGTGAAACTCGCGTAGCAGTCGGTCTCGTCCATGACGTACTCGATGTTGTTCGGATCGGCGTGGGAGGCGACGACGCGCTCCTCGGGGAGGCCGGCGTCGTTGGCGGCCGCCACGTCGATCTTCACGGCCTCCAGATGGGGGTTGTCGCCCTCGATGACCGGCGCCTGGCCGAGGCCGGTGTTCTTCTCGTAGCCCGGCGTGCCGCCGGGCGGCCGGACGTACTCCCGTTTCGAGTCGGTGCCGGTGTTGGGCGTGTGGAGGATGACTGGCAGGTCGTGGTCGGCCGCCAGCGCCATCTGGGCCTCGACGACGGCGCGTTGCTCGTCCAGGTTCCAGGCTTCGGCGTGCTGGGCGGGCGTGACGCCGGTCTCGCCGACGGTGACGACCTCGTCGAGTTCGCAGTAGTCGGCCATCGCGTCGAGCAGTTCGTCGGGGTTCTCGATACGGACGCCGGTGTGGACGCCCAGCCCGAGTTTCGCTTCGAAGAAGTGGTCGCGCTCGATGGCCGCCCGGCGGTTGACGGCGTCGTCCCAGAGGTAGCGCACGTCCTCGGCGCGGACGGGCTTGTAGGGGGTCCAGTGATAGCCCGAGGAGACCATGATCATCCCCTCGCAGCCCGACAGCGCGTAGCGCTCGCGGTCGGCCCACGACAGCGTGTGTGCGTGGTTGTGCGCGTCGATCCAGGGCATGTTCAGCAGTTCGGTCGGCGGGTCGATCCGGTCGGCGTCGTCGAGATACGCCGCGTCGGTCGGCCGCCTCGTGGCCTGTGGTCGTGTCATGGTGGTCTTTCGGTGTCCTCCGGCACCGCTCGTCGCGTCGGGACCGCTCTGACACCCCTTCGCTCGCCTCACACTTAGCGTTTTACAGCCTGGTAAACCTTTATGAGCGGCCGATCCTTTTGTGCTACTGTATGCCATTGTTGATCGGGACAGACGCGGGACTGCACCGGGTGGACGACGTCCCGTTCGGGGACGGCGCGACCGAGCGGGTACTGGACTGCGGCGTCGTGACGGCGGTGAAGACCTTCGACGCGTTCGGGGGCGTGTTCGTCGCCTCGTCGGAGGGGGCTTTCCGGTCGACGGACGGCGGCGACACCTGGGAGGATCTAGGGGTGCCCATCGGCGACCGCTTCTGGCACGCCGGGACCAGCGAGGTGTGGTCGATCCTCGGGACCGACGACGCGCTCTACGCCGGGACGAACGACCCCTACCTCTTCCGCTCGACGGATGGAGGCGAGACGTGGTCCGAGCTGAAGGGGTTTCGCGACCTCCCCTCCCGAGGTCACTGGGAGTCGCCGATCGACCCCCACTACGCCCGGCTCCGGGCGCTGGAACAGGTGCCCGGCCGCCCCGAGCGACTGATCGCTGGGGTCGAAGCGGGCGGCATCCACCTCAGCGACGACGGGGGCCAGACCTGGACGGATCGGCGCGACACTATCGTCGACGACGTACACCAGGTCCTCCCCCTCTCCGAGGACGTGTGGCTGGCGACGACTGGCTATCTCGACCACGATCTCGAAAATCTGGGGCTGGGCCACGCCGTCGGCGAGGGCGGCCTCTGGCGGACCGTCGACGCCGGCGAGTCGTGGGACCGACTCGACCGCGCCAACGACTTCTCGTACATCCGGCGGGTGTTCGTCCACGACGGCCGGGTGTTCTTCTGCGGCGGCGAGGAGGCCCCGCCGGCGTGGGTGAACGACGAACACGGCGTCGCGCTGTTCGAGTCGACCAACTTCGGCCGGGACTTCGAACGCGTCGAGTACCCCGGCGAACCCCATCAGGTGATCGAGGACTGGGCGGTGTACGAGGGGAGCGTCGTCTGCGGGTCGGGCCTGTTCGACGTGCCCGACGCCCGCGACGACGTGCGCGGTCGTATCATGCGACGGACCGACGGCGGCGAGTACGAGACCGTCGGCCGCGTCGACGCCAACGTCAGTCGGATCGAGGCGATCTGAATGGGGGACGAAAGCACGTCGCCACCGTCGGCGCTCGGCCGCCTGCTGTACAGCGGCGTCCTCGCGTACATGGCGCTGGATGGCTTCCGCAACAACGAGAAACGCGTCGAGGTCGCCGAGGAGAGCGGCGTCCCGATGGCCGACGTGATGGTCCCGTTCGTCACGGGCATGCTGTTCGTCGCCAACCTCGGCATCGCCCTGTGGAAGTACCCCCGTGCGTCGGCCGGCGCGCTGATCGTCTTCTTCCTCGGGACGACGCCGGCCATCCACAACTTCTGGACGATGGAGGGCAAAGAGCGCCAGGGCAACAAGATCAACTTCCTGAAGAACCTCGCGCTGCTCGGCGGCGCCGTCGTCCTCCTCGAAGCGGCCGACCGCCAGCACCCCGAGGACTGAACACCGTCACGAGCGTCGCTTCCGTCCGCTCGCACGCGACCCCCCGTTCGGTGACCTGGTCGGCCGCCCGAGAACCGGCCGGTGTTGCCCGCTTTTACCGAAGAGTAAAACCTATCCCCCGGCGGCCGCCATTGAGGTGTATGGTAGACGTAGCAGTCGTCGGCGGCGGTCCCGCCGGCCTGAGCGCAGGACTGTACGCGGCGAAAAACGACCTGGACACCGTGGTCTTCGACACCGACGAGTCGTGGATGCACAAGGCCCATCTGTTCAACTACCCGGCGATCCGGAGCATCAGCGGCGACGAGTTCCTCGAAGTCACGCGCGGGCAGGTCGAGGACCGCGGCGCCGACCTCGAAGACGCCGAGGTGACGGCCGTCGAGGAAGACGGCGACGGGTTCGCGGTCCACACCGACGACGAGGCGTACGCGGCCGACTACGTCGTGCTCGCGACCGGCGGCGACCGCGACCTCGCCGAGGACCTCGGCTGTGCGTTCACCGACGAGGACGTCGTCGACGTGACCGTCGACATGGAGACCTCCGTCGAGGGCGTCTACGCCACCGGCGCGATGGGTCGCGCCGAGAAGTGGCAGGCCGTCATCGCCGCCGGCGACGGCGCCGCCGCCGTGCTCGACATCCTCTCGAAAGAGAAGGGCGAGTACTACCACGACTTCGACATGCCGTCGGACGTGCCCGACCTGTAACCGGGTTCTCCCGTCCCTTCTCCCGCTTTCCGACCAATCAGTAGCGGTCCGCTCGATGTCTGGACCCCTGTCGTCGGTCGCGAACGTCGGGCCGGTTACACTCGCGTCCCCCGATTACTCTCGGGTCCGGGAGCGCCTATGAGGGTGGCGCCCATCGATATGAGTGACGCGTGACGCGAGTCACGAAGACACCACCAATGAACGTACTCCTACTCGGTGCGAGCGGCATGATCGGACAGCGTATCGCAGACGAACTCCTCGACCGCGACCACGCGGTCACGGGTACCTCCCGCAGCGGTGCGGTCGACGGCGTGACGGGCGACGACTTCGACACACTCGCGCTCGACGCGACCGACGCCGACGAGATCGCCGACGCGGCCGCGGACCACGACGCCGTCATCTCCGCGCTCGGCCCCGCCGAGGACGCGGACCTGGACATCCTCGTCGAGATGGCCGACGCGACCCTCGACGGGCTCCGCGCCAGCGAGACCGACCGCCTGCTGTGGGTCGGCGGCGCCGGCAGCCTCTACGTCGCCGAGGACACCCAGTTCATCGAGACCGAGGACTTCCCGGACGAACTCGTCCCGCTCGCCCAGGCCCACATCGACGCCTTCGAGGTCGTTCGCGAGGCCGACGATATCGAGTGGTCGTACCTCGCCCCGCCGGGGATCATCGAGCCCGGCGAGCGAACCGGCGACTACCGCACCGCCGAAGGCGACCTCGTCGTCGACGACGAGGGCGACTCCTACATCACCTGCGAGGACTTCGCTATCGCCGTGGCCGACGAACTCGAAGCGAGCGAGGAAGTCCACTCGCACCTCGGCGTCGGCTACTGATCGCCGACGACGCGTCCCGTCTCCTCCGCTGAACACGCGCCCGAATAGACTCGCGCGACCGACGGCAACGACAACCGAAGCGAGTCGTCGGCGTCCAGCGCGAGAACTTCTACAGCGCGGTCGCGGGCGAGCTCTACACCGGGACGATCATCGACTCCGTGGTCGCCGAGAAGTTCGGCACGGTCTCCGGGTTCTCGTCGAGCCTGGGCGTGTTCTTCAAGGACGTCTCCTCGCTCATCGACGAGCCCGAGCAGCTCTACTAGGGACTCACCCAGCTGTACGACCTGGTCAGCGAGCAGGGACTGGGCGCCGCCGAGACGCTCGTCACCGCGATGGTCGCCGACGTCCAGCAGAAGCAGGCCCGGAACAACCCCTACGGGTCCCAGGACTCGAAGGAACACCCCGATCTCTACGAGACCTTCAGGACCAACTGGTACAAGGGGTACGCGGCCGGGTTCCTGAGCAAGGCCGTCATCGGCGGCGGCGCCGCCAGCAGGGCCAAGTCGACGCTGAAAAGCGCCGACCGCGTACAGGACCTGAGCGACCGCCTCGCCAGTACGGGCGCGCTCCGTGCGCTCTCGCGAGTCAGCGACGCGACCGACGCCGCGAAGGCACGCGCGACCGCCCGCATCCTGCTGGCGGCCGACGACGCCGCCGGACCCGTCGTCCGGCGGGCCGACACCGCCGGGCAGGCCGTCCGGCTGTGGCGGTTGGGTCGCGCGGCGGACGCCGACCTCGACGCCTTGCCCGATGCGAACCAGCGCCGTCTGGGCGACGTGCTCGCGCGCGCCGACGGTGAGGCCGCCGAGACCATCCAGCGCATGGACCGCGCGGTGCTCGAAGATTTCACCGCGCCTGACGTCTCTCCGGCCGTCCGCGTCCGCCTCCCCGGGACGTACGCCGACCTCGACGCGGCAAGACGGGCGGACCTCACGCAGACCATCGACGGCGACGGCCGCGCCGCGCGCAACGCCGCCACCCTCGACTCCGACGGTGTCCGTGACGCGCTGGACTTCTACTGTGGCGGCGTCAGCGCCAGTGTCAGCAGTCTCGGTGCGCCCGGTCTGAGCGCCGACCGCTTCTACAGCGGCGGGCTCCAGGATCGCTGTTCGATTCAGACCGACTTCGAGTCCAACCTCTGGCAGATCGACAGCGACCTCCGGGAACGACTGGACCGTAGCACGCTTCAGACCGTACAGGACAACGATCTCGGTAGCGAAGCCGCACAGTACCTCCAGCGTAGCGGCGACGTTGGCGGACAGCGGCTACTCAACGACCTCGCCGACGCGGACGACGACCGTCTCGACTCGTTCCTCACCTACCGCGTCGAGACCGACGGCGACGTGCCCGATGATCTCGCCGACGGTGTCCGGCGCAGTCTCACCAGGGTCTACGACGACGGACGGATCTCCTCGGGAGCCATCGGCGAGATTACCCGCGATATCGACGCATTGACCGGAAACGACCAGGTGGACGGGCTCTCGAGTGTGTTAGCCGACGATGTCTACGGTACCGGCAACTGGGACAATATCAAGGGAGCGCTCTACGAAGTCAGGATCGCTAACCAGCGTATCGTCGACGACTTCGAACCCGGTGACGAACTCGTGATGGGGTACAAACCGAACGCCGAACTCGACGACTTCGATTACGATTCCCTGAGTCAGACCGATATCGAGGCGATTGCCCAAGACACAGGCCTCTCTGAGAGTACAGTCGAAACGTATCTCAAATACGGTCAGAGCGGAGATCCAGACCCGGAATTCGACTCACTTGTAGTGATGGATGGAGAAAATGCAGTCTACTACGAGGCGAAGTCAGGAAGAGTCTCTACGGCCGACATAAAAAAGAAGGCGACGTTCCTCAAGGGTCTCGAACGTCAAGCCGATATTACGCAGACGGAGATGCGCCTCATCTCTCGGCTTCCCCGCTCTGATAGCGATGTCCGAGGGGTTGCATGGGACTTCGTCGATAAGAAACAGTGGGGCGACTCATCGCAGCTCGAGTGGGATTGGGGCCAATAACATGACTGATTCAATCGAAATATCTTTCCTACTTTCCGCCGGTGACGTAGCAGATCCGTACGCCGAGCTGGTCGAAACCCTGTCGAAGTCGGACGGATATCAGATCCCAAATGACAATGAACGCAAGGACCATCACTCCAGCGTCATCCGTAGCGCAGACGTGGCGAATTTCATTTGTGATTTGATAGGTCACGATGCGGGGTCTGATTGGTCCTCACTACCGTCGGCACCAGCGATCGAACTCGAAGTCGGGTCTGAGACTTTCACAGTCGGAGACGCGCCAGAGCAACAACTCGAAACAGTGCTCGAGGTCGTCGAAACCATTTATTCAGCTCTCGATGACTGCATCTTTGGGTACGGGCTCGACATAGAACATATCGGGAGTCTCGTCGAAGGCCGAGAGCTGGGCAAACCGATGACCGATGAAAGTCTCGCGGAGAACCGGATCAACGAAGTAAGTTGGCTGATGCTGTTCGGACCGGAGTTGGTCGCCGAATACGGTCGGGAGTGGCTGTTGAGCGCCCCCGCCTGGAAGCGCGAGGAACTCGACGACGGTGCGATCCTACTCGTCGCTAGTCCCGACCCAACCGACTACGAGCAGTTCTCAGAAGACCGCGACATTCTCCGGACGTACTTCGACCGCCGAGGGAACGACAGCGAGTAACAAGTCAGCGTCCGCACCGAGGACCGCCCCGGCTGGGATGTCATCTACGGCCGCCAGAAAGGTGGGCGCGACTCCGGGATCGACCTCATCGCCAAAGACCCCGACGGTAACTACGTCGTCACCGAAGTCAAATTCACCGGCAAAGCCAAGGAGATCAAGGCCAGTCGGTTCAGTTCCACGCGCGAGACTGATTTCGATTCCGGGAAAGCCAGACAGATGGAAACCGAATGGATCCAAGATGCGTTCAGCGACGAGATCGAGAGCGCCGATCTGGATGTCTCGGGAGAATATAAGGACCTCCGACTCTCAATCGAAAACAAAAATTACCGCAGAGAAGCTCTCGTCGTGCAAGACGCGGGGACGGTGGAGACGATCGGTGGCGATCTCGGAAGCCGGGTCGATGAGATCACCCTCATCCGAACGAATCGAGTAACAAAGTAAACACCCGCTCCCAGATCAAGGAAACTGTTCCATTCCACCAACCATACTATTCACAACACCGATGAACACGAACAAATTAGCGCATGAGGGGTATCTTGAGGACGCACTGGATGCGCTCGAACGGCGGGACTACTCTTGGAACGAGGATTTGATCGACGTCGAGAGCGTCCCAACCCCGTTGTACAACACGGCTAGAAGTTTCGAGAAGTTAGCCAAAGTTGCTGCACTGTTCGATGCGACACGCCAATCACGAGAGTGGTTCCGGGAGGCCGCTCGGTTCCATCTCGAACAGGCCCACGCGAATCGACTGCGCCGAGACATGCTCTCCCGCGGTGATTGGTGCGGCGAGCCACAGCGGTTCACCCGCGCGCTCCGCGACGCACTGGTGAGTCGCGACGACCACCTCACCGCCGAGATCGCGACCGAAGCGCTCGGTATGGACGAGTGCTATCTCGACGAGTTCGCCGACGACTACACCGACTTTCCCGCGTACTACTACGGGGCGAAAGCCCTCGCCGCGTTCGCGCTCGACCACGAACGAGCGCCGGAACTGCTGGCACACCTCGAAGAGGGCATCCAACGACTCGACGATCCCGGGCAGTTCTGGACGACGATATCGGACTACTACCACGCGCTTCTCGACAGGTCACAGGCCGACGCACAGGCAGCCCTCGACGGATTATTCGACTACTACGCCGGGAACCGTCCAGAGCCGGACGACCCCAAACACTTCGTACTCCACGAGATCTGTGCGTATATCCTGCTCGCACGAAGGTACGGGCTCGACATCACCATCGATTCCGAGCGTGTTCCCGCAGCGCTGACGCGAGAAGATGTCCCCGCGGACGACGTGGAACTCGACATCGACCTGAGCGACCTGACGTTCAAGAGCGATGTCGGGCTGTTCGAGTTGGAACGTGACGACGACGGAACCCCGGTGATCGCCGGTCGGATCTACCATCCGGGCGGTGCGGAAGTTACAGCAGCGGATGTCCCCGAACGTGAGGCCGGGCGCGTGCTCTCCGACGACTGGATCGAGGCGGCCCTCGACGAAGCGTCGTGGCGCGACCACTACGGCGACGACCTGGTCAACGAGGCGAGGGCGGCGTTCGAAGACGGTTCGCTCGTCCGGAAACTGGTCGTCGTGCAGGACCGTACCGACGGGTCCCTCTTCGACGAGTCGCTCACCGAGCTACCCGTCGACGACATCGAACTGATGAAAGGCGCCGGTAAGCGGGGGAACTAGCGGTCGTCTACGCCCATCCAGACCGGGATAGCGACCAAGCGGGGGAAACATGAACAAGCCATCAATCGTCGCTACCGTCCACACGTCGAAAAATCGGTCGACCACTGTGCCAGAGATATCAGCCGCGATATCTGCTGCGGGGATCGAGGATATGGCTGAAATTGCGGGCGAAGGTAGCCAACCATCGACGAGGCTCTCGAACGAGACTGGAACTAGAAAAATGACAGACTCCATCTTCGTGGAATTTGTGTTCGCAACCGAAGATCTGGAGGGAGCGTACGTCGATCTGATCGACTCGCTTTCCGGATTAGACAATTACAGATCCTCGCGACGCGATGACCGCCACGAGTACTATGGACGGGTTATTCGCGACGCTGAACCGGCGAGTTTCAGCTGTGCACTGATTGGCTATGAAGCGAATGCGGACTGGTATACCCTACCGTCAGAGCCTGCAATCGAGATGGAGATCGGTACGGGTTCGTTCTCCATCGGTGACAAAACAGAAAATCGGGTTGATCTCCTGATAGAGATGATCGAATCAATATCGGGAGTTCTCGATGAGTACATCTACGCGTTCGGACTGGACACGGAACACGTCGGGAGTATTGGTAAGGGCTGGGGACCGGACAAACCGGTCACGGACGAGAGTCTCGGGGAGAACCGGATCAACGAGGTAAGCTGGCTCATGCTGTTCGGGTCGGAGTTGGTCGCCGAATACGGTCGGGAGTGGCTGTTGCGCGCCCCTGCCTGGAAACGTCAGGAACTCGACGACGGTGCGATCTTGCTCGTCGCCAGTCCCGACCCAACCGACTACGAACAGTTCTCTGAAGACCGCGACATCCTCCGGACGTACTTCGACCGTAGAGGAAATGACAGCGAGTAACGGGGGAGCGTCCGTACCGAGGACCGCCCCGGCTGGGAGGCCGTCTAAGGCCGCCAGAAGGGTGGGCACGACCCCGGGATCGATAGCGCAAGCGTCACCGGCTATCTCCGACAGCAGAGGTTCTCGGTAGGCGCCAGCAGGTGAAGACGAGGTAGTCGTCGCCATCGACCGAGCGTATCTCGACGCCGACAGAGACAGCGCCGACGCGGACGACATTGAGCGGACAGTGATCGATCAACTCGACGTGGACACGGATGCATCAATAGATACCGATATCAACGTGGAAATCGTCGCGCACGACGATGTATAGCTGCGTCGAGGACAGGGCAGTCCGAACACCCGGCAGATATTTAGACTGAAAACTGTATCATGACAAAATGAACAACACTGCCCTCATGTCCGCCATCATCGGCGGACAGGACATCTCAGACCCCGAGCGCGCGACGAGAGCCGCCGCCGAGGCCGCTGGACTGGAACTTTCGCGGGTCGACGGTGACGGGGACGACCCGAAATTACGGGCCAACAGTCGGAACGTGCTGGTAGTGCTACTGACCGGGAACGACGACTACCGACCCACCCAGACGGTCAACTTCGACACCGCCCTACACGCGTCGAACTGGAACGACCCCGACAGCCACCACGAGCGGCTCGACGGGGGTCTCGAACTGCTCCGACAGCTTGCGGTCCGCTTCGACGCCGATTACGTCCCGTTGTTTGATGAGATGCGTTGGGCCGAAGTGATCCCATCCGGGACGCCCCTCGCTGAACACGTCGACTCCCACCCGGAGTTAGCGATCTACTCGGAGTCGCTGCTCGCGGATCTGGGTGGGGTGGATTCATACTTCGACGACGATCCCTGGCGAGTGGTCGACGCCGGAGCGGACAAGACACTCGTCGTCGCGACTGACGAGCCGTGGGGCGAAGCGTGCTGGACAGACAACTCGTTCGACGATCTCCGGATCATCGGAAATGGGGGACAGAGAACTGATGGTTGATACACTTCCTGTCGATTTCATCGTCAGCGAAGGCGATGAGCGAACAGTCTTAGAATCGATCATCAAGGCCACTTCCGACGTAGATGGGTATCGAGCCGAGTGGCGTGATGAAGCGTCTTCAGTATCGCTGGTCAGGCAGACGAAGAACTCGACGTTTCCCTCAGTCGTTACCGGCCACGAGTCCGGTAGTCCGAACCGAAGTTACATGCTCCCGTCGACCACTGGAGTTGAGCTGCGTGTGTTCGTCGACGAGTTTGAGATTGACGACAATGTCAGCGAGAGGACTGAATTGCTCCTCGATCTCGTCTTGCAGATATACACGGCTACGGAAGCAGTCGCGTATGCGTACGGCCTCGACACGGAGCATGTCGGTAGTCTCGTCGAAGGCCGAGAGCTGGGCAAACCGATGACCGATGAAAGTCTCGCGGAGAACCGGATCAACGAGGTGAGCTGGCTGATGCTGTTCGGGCCGGAGTTGGTCGCCGAATACGGTCTTGAGTGGCTGTTGCGCGCACCTGCCTGGAAGCGTGAAGAACTCGACGACGGCGCAATCCTGCTTGTCACCAGTCCCGACCCAACCGATTACGAGCAGTTCTCCGAAGACCGCGACATCCTCCGGACCTACTTCGACGGCCGAGGGAACGACAGCCAATACACAGACAGGTCGTGAGCGAAAACGGGTTGATCATCGACACGTATCCGGATTCGGCCGTTGACCCCTTCGAGTAACATGCCAATCCAAGTCACAATCGAGCGCGTGGAGTCGACGAGGGAATACGACGGCATCGTGTATTCCCAGCGAGTAGTAGCGACGCTGTTTGATAGGACGACTATCGGCCTCTTCGACCCGAACACGGCGGTAACACGTGAGATGATCGGGACCGAACAGCGGCTGCAGATCGGTGTGTTAGTCGACGAAATCACTCGGGTAGATGAACTGAGAGAAAGTGTCAAACCATCGTCCGACGATCCGACCAGCTGGCACGGACACACCTACTCGGGCACACTCACCCAAACGGAGACCATCGAAGACGCCACGGAGCTACACCTCGACTTCGGGGTGGGTGACCTCACCGTCAGTCTCAGACGTTCACCCAGTGACCTCACTGTGGGTGACACCGTCGAACTGAGGGCACAGCGAAGCGACATCAAACAGGTATTGTGACGAGATGAGATCCCGGCGGTACCGACCGGATCCATACCATAATTATAAACAATAGTCAAATCATCTTCAGGTACCGAGGGAAACGGAGCCCTCAATTGGATACGAACAGACAATGTGTCGAAACGAGGGCTTCCAGATCACCGCCCGGTACGACGGTGAGCTTCGCAAACAGATCGAACGTGGCACCGACGATCCGCTCGGGTGGATAGATACAGTGCGCGGCGAAGACACGGAACTAGTCGGAGGTGACGGGCGGGAAGGCATGAAAGAGTACCTGACGAGTTTCTTCGGTGGCCTCCTCCAGTCGCTGGTCGAGTGCGCCGACGGAGACCGAGGCTGGTTCACCGCTGGGAACGGCCCGCTCTATATCGTTCTCGAACCCGCCAGCGGGGACGAAATCAGCGTAACGTTCTGCTATTCGAAAGAGAACATCCAATCTCCGGACACACGAGACCCGTTCGAACCGAGTGTTACCGTCCGCGCCCAAGCGCTCTCCGAGGCGGTCGTGGTGTCTGCCGAAGAGTACCTCGAATTCGTCGCGGCCGTCAATCCGGAGTTGGCGGCATCGTCGAACGCGTACCTGGGACTCGGTGAGGACATCGAACACGTGACCGAATTATACCCGATCTAACTCGACTACGACCTCGAACCCGGTGACGAACTCGTGACGGGGTACAAGCCGAACGCCGAACTCGACGACTTCGATTACGATGCCCTGAGTCAGACCGATATCGAGGCGATCGCCGAGGAAACTGGTCTCTCGGAAGGCGAAGTGAGAAGCGAACTGAGCTACGGGGTCGCCTCTGATCCCGAGTTCGACGGGTTCGTGATCAAGACCGGTGGGAGAGCCGCCTATTACGAGGCCAAATCGGGCGAAGTCAGGACTCCGGATCTCCAGAAAAACCCCTCTTCCTGAAAGGCTTACAGAGACAGACCGACGGTGTTAGCAGCACCGAGATTCGCCTGCTGTCCCGAGTACCCAAATCCGATGAGAAGGTTACGAGTAAAGCGTGGGAATACCTAGAGGAAAACGACTTCGGGAGCGCGATACAGGTGCCGTGGGAGTTCAAATAACAATGGCCGACAGTATCGAGGTGAGTTTCGTCCTCACCGGAGACAGAGGCGAGCCGCAACTTGAAGCGATCCGAGAGAGGGTCGACAACAAGCAGGAGTACCGTGCCGATTGGGGCAGAGACGATGAATACGTGTACGCGGCCCGAGAGATCGAGGAAGACGTATTCGGCGTCCACCTGTTCGAGCATAGTCCGGACAGTGATTGGTACACGCTTCCAACCCGCCAGGCGATCGAACTCGAAATCAGCACACACGACTTGACACTCGGAGAAGACGTTGAAACCCGGGTCTCAACGGTTCTAAAGTTTGTACAGACAGTGTATGCTGCAACAGTTGAATGTCGATACGCGTTCGGACTGGACACGGAACACGTCGGGGGCATCGGTGAGGACTGGGGACCGGACAAACCCGTCACGGACGAAAGCCTCGCGGAGAACCGGATCAACGAGGTGAGCTGGCTGACGCTGTTCGGGCCGGAGTTGGTCGTCGAATACGGTCGCGAGTGGCTGTTAAGCGCCCCCGCCTGGAAGCGTGAAGAACTCGACGACGGCGCGATCTTGCTCGTCGCCAGTCCGGACCCAACCGACTACGAGCAGTTCTCCGAAGACCGCGACATCCTCCGGACGTACTTCAGCCGCCGGGGGAACTAGCGAGCGTCTTCGACGGGCGAGCTACGGCAGCGGCTCACTGACCGCCTCGTCGTCGCCGACCGCGAAACCACCTCCGTGAACGACTTGGCGACCCACAAGACTGATTCCGTCGTTCTCCGAAGCGACGGCTACGCTGACAGATGCCCTCCATCCCCCGCTGGCTGCCGACCGACTGGGAGTTCTGGCAGGCCGGGACGCTGCTCGCGCTCGCGATCTGGCTGCTGGCCAGGGCCAGCCGGTTCTGGCTGATGAGCGCCCTCCAGTCGCTGGCCTGGTCGCTCCACGGGACCGTCCCCGGCGTCCCGCAGGCGAGCCTGGACCAGATCCGGCCAGTCGTGAATAGCTTCGCAACCATGTGGCTCCCCGTCGCACTCTGTATGTTCTTCCTCGGGTTCTTCACCTTCCACGCCGAGGCCGAACGGCACCGCGAGGCCGACGGGGAGTCCTGAATGCGACCGAAGACGTTCTCCGCAAGGATTAGGAGGGGGAGCCGAGAAGCGTCGAGCATGACACGCGAGAACCTCGCGGACGCGAGCGACACCCTCGAATCGGCGGCCGACGAGACGAGCGACGACGACGCGGCCGAGCGCCTGACCAGTCTCGCCGACCAGCTCGACAGCCTCGCCACGCGCGACCGCGACCCCGACCACGGTCGACTCGCCCGCATCGAGAACGCGCTCAACGACCTCGAAGACTCGGACGTGACCGAGCAGGTTCAGTCGGCCCACGAGTCCGTCGTCGCCTTCCGCGAGACCGTCGAGGGCGTCTAGAGACCATCTTTTTCGCTCGGGGGGTCGCCGACGGCGACCCCCCGAGTCAAAAACATGGGTGAAAAAGGCGCGGACTCGGCCTTCGGCCTCGTCCGCGTGAACCGGCGCTTCGCGCCGGATGCTCAGTGCAGGAGATGTAGTTCATGTCAGTTCTCGTTATTTGGGTCAAGCACGTAGTAGAGGACAGCCATTCCGATGCCGACCGGGACTGCCCATATCAACAGTTCCTCAAACAGTAGGAGTCCAACAGCAAGTATGCATACAGCGGAGATGAGGCCCATGAAAAAAGCGTATGACACACGAGAGAGCCCTCGAACTCGGGTGTCTAACTGATGATATAACCGTTGTGGATTATCCATACGCACTAATCTCAGTTGCAGCGAGAAAAAGTTCTTTCCGCTCAATCCGCAATACGAACTGAACACTGTCGGATCAGACCGCCGAAGCCAACAGAGAGCGAACGGGCCGAAAACAGTCGCTCAGGCCTCCCGGCGGTACAGGATCACCAGCAGCGCGACGAGGCCGAGCTGTGCGGTCTTGTCGACGAACCCGAGCGCCGAGAAGTTTGGGGCGTTGATCACGTACCACGCGACGACCTGGCCGAGCGTGAAGGGGATGCCGAGGAGGTAGACGAGCGGGCGGCGGTAGTTCGCGATGACGGCGGCCGAGCCGGCGAGGAAGCCGACGCCGGCGAAGAGGAACGACCACCCGAGCGGGTCGCCGACGAACAGGACGCCGAGGTAGAGATGGAGCAGTCCCGAGACGACGGCCAGGGCGATCCCGGCGAAGTGAAGCGCCGAGAGCGATTCCCCCTCGACCGCGGTCCCGGATGCGGTATCAGTTGCCATGGCGGCACATAGGAAAGAGCCATTATCAATCTACGGTCGGGGCGACCGCCTCGCGAACGCCGTCGGCGAACCGTTCGCGAGCGAATCGGTCGCGGGCGAGCGTCGGCCGCGCGTCGGCCTCGATCGCGTCGCTCACCAGGTCGACCGCCGTCTCGACCGAGTCGAACAGGCGGTCCTCGCGGTCGTCGAGCACGTCGCGCTGGCCGCCGCTGTCGGGCGCGAACGCGACCATCCCGGCGGCGACGTACTCGGCGACGGACATCCCGAAGTGCTCCTCGGGCTTGGTGTTCAGGCCGTAGCGATGGGTACAAAGCAGGTGTTCGAGGCGGTCTCGCGAAACGTCCCGCTCCAGCCCGACGTAGGGGCGTTCGGCCGCGGCAGCGGCGACGCGGTCGGCGTAGTCGCGATAGGCCCGCGGGGCCGACCCGACGATGTGGAGGTGGCAGTCGTGGCCGC
Organism: Halosimplex carlsbadense 2-9-1; assembly: GCF_000337455.1. Classification (GTDB taxonomy): domain Archaea; phylum Halobacteriota; class Halobacteria; order Halobacteriales; family Haloarculaceae; genus Halosimplex; species Halosimplex carlsbadense. The sequence continues at coordinate 206,956 of NZ_AOIU01000018.1, forward strand.
GCTCGCGGACGCCGTCGACGATACGGACCGCGTCGAGGGCCCGCTTGTCGGGGGCGAGTCGTCCGACCGCGACGATACCCGCCTCGCGGTCGGCCCACGAGCGGTCGCAGTCGATGGGGTCGACGGGCGGGTGGAGGACGCTCGGGCGGACGCCGTACGCCTCGGCGACCACGTCGGCGGTCCACGAGGAGTTGGCGAGCAGCGTCACGCCCCCGCCCGCGAGGGCCTCGCGCGTCGGTGCGGCGAGTCGACTCCACAGCCCGTTCAGCCGGCCGGGGTCGCCGTCGGGGAGCCGGTCGAGGTGAAACTGGGGGTAGTGAACGTACTGTACGGAGGGAACCGACAGCGCGAGTTCGTTCGCCGTACTCACCGCGCAGTCGAAGCGGTCGGCGACCCGCTCGAAGGCTTCCCGGAGGAGTGCGCTCCGGGCGGCGAGTTGCGGGCCGATGCGTGGCGCCGCCGCCGAGAGCGCGGCCGCGACCGACCGGCCGGCGGGCGGTATCCGGACGGTCACGCCCCCGAGGTCGAACCCGAAGCGGTCGGCGAGGGCGGCGGGGTCCGTCTCCGAGACGGTGAGTAGCGTCACGTCGTGGACGGGCGCGAGCGCCTCGCAGACGGCGAGACAGACGGCGTCGGCGCCGCCCTGGAAGTCGAGCGTGTTGTGGAGGACAGCGACCCGTGCCATGGCGCGGCGTTGGGACTCGGCCGGGATAACCGCTCCCATGCGTTTATGAGGGTTCGGCCGAACGACCGCCAATGGACTGTGCGTTCGTCGGTGCCGGCGCGGTCGCCCGGAAGTACGCCGACGGCCTCGCGTCGTCGCCGCTCTCGCTGACCGCCGTCTGCGACCTCGACGCCGAACGGGCCGAGTCGCTGGCGGCCGACCACGACGCGAGCGCCTACACCGACCTCTCGGCGCTGCTGTCCGCCGAGGACGCGCCCCTGGTCGTCAATCTGACCAGCCACGGCGCCCACGCCGCGGTCACGGGGCAGTGCCTCGAAGCCGACCGTCACGTCTTCAGTGAGAAGCCGCTGGCGCTCGACGCCGAGGCGGCGGCCGAACTGGTCGCGACAGCCGAACGGCGCGACCTCGCCCTGGGCTGTGCGCCGATCAACCATCGGTGTGACGCCCAGCGACACGCCGCCGGACTGGTGGGCGACGGCCGTCTCGGGACCGTCCGTCTCGGCTACGCCCACGCCCACGTCGGTCGCGTGACCGAGTGGCACGACGCGCCCGACTCCTTTCTCTCGGTCGGACCGCTGTACGACGGCGGCGTCTACCCGCTGAACCTGCTCGTCTCGTGGTTCGGTCCGGTCGAGCGCGTTCGCGTGGCCGACGGGCTCGACGCCTGGCCCGACCGCGAGCGCCGCGAGCCCGACCGCGAGAGCCACGTCGAAGCGACGCTGTCGTTCGCGAGCGGGCCGACCGTCCGGCTGACCGCCAGCCTCTACGCGCCCCACCGGAGCCGCGAGTTCAACAGCCTCGAACTCCACGGCGACGACGGGTCGCTCTACCTCGCCGACAGCGGCGCGCTCGCGGCCGAGCGCGACACCGTCCGCGTCGGTGGGTCGGGCCGCCCCTACGTCGACGCACCCCACCCGGCCCCACGGCGCGAACGGCGCTACATCGAGGGGCCGGCCCGACTCGCGGGAGCTGTCGAACGCGGTCGGCGGCCGCGGGGGAGCGCCCGGCGGGCGACCCACGTCGTGGCCGTCTGCAACGCCGTCGAGCGAGCCGTCGGCGACGGCGGTCCGGTCGCGGTCGACGCCGCCGGACTGGAACCGCAGCGCCCCTCGTCGCCGCCGGTTCGGCCGCCGGCCGAAAGGGTGTCGTCTCGCCCGTCCGACGAGAGTCTCGGCGACCGTACCGACGGCATCGGCCGGGACGCGGCGCTGGGACTCCCGCCGGTCGGGTTCGGCTGTTCGCGCTACCGCGACGGCGAGTACGTCGACCGGATCGACTCGATAGCGACCGCGCTCGACGCCGGCTACCGCCTGCTCGACTCGGCGGAGCTGTACGGCAACGAGTCGCGGATCGGCGAGCTACTCGCCGAGCCCGGAACGCCGGACCGAGATGGCCTGTTCCTGGTGAGCAAGGTCTGGAACACCAACCACGAACACGTCGCCGAGGCCTGCGAGGGGACGCTGGCGGCGCTCGGGGTCGACTCGCTCGACTGCTACATGCTCCACTGGCCGACGGCCTGGACCTATCAGGGGCCACTGCGCGACCTGGCCGAGCAGTCCCCCGCCGAACAGGAGCGGCTGACGTTCCCGACCGACGCCGACGGCGAGCCCGAGACGGTCGAGGTGTCGCTGACGGAGACCTGGGAGCGGATGGAACGACTGCACGAGCGCGGGCTAGCGCGGACGCTGGGGATCTGTAACGTCACCGTCGAGCAACTGGAGCGGCTCGCGGCCGCGGCCGACGTGCCTCCGGCGGTCGTCCAGGTCGAATCGCACCCCTTCCGGCCGCGGGCGGACCTCGTCCGGTGGTGTCACGAGCACGGGATCCGGGTGATGGCCCACTCGCCGCTGTCGGCGCCGGGGCTGCTCGACGAGCCGGCGCTGGCGGCGGTGGCCGACGAGCGTGAGGCGACGCCGGCGCAGGTGGCGCTGGCGTGGCAGGTCGACCGCGGCGTCGTCCCGATTCCATCGAGCAACCGGCCCGACCACGTCGTCGCGAACCTCGCGGCCGCCCGCGTCGAGCTGACCGACGCGGACCGCGAGCGGCTGGCGGCGCTCGAAGACCCGGAGTTCGAGCGATGAGCGGGGCGACCGCGGTCGGGCTCCGCCGGGAATGGGTCGGTGCGGTCGCCGCGTTCGCGGTCGGATTGGCCGGCGCGGTCGTCGGGGTTGACGCGCTCGGAGTCCCGTCCGGACGGGTCGGTGTCGCCCTGCCGGTCGCCGTCCAGTGGGCGCTTCCGACGGCGGGCGCCGCCGCGTTCGTCCTCTGGTTCTGCCGTCGCCACCTCGACGCCAACCGGCCGGACGGCGCGCTTCCCGACGGGGAGGGGCCGGGCGGAGAGACGCCCGACGACCCCGCTCGCCGCTACGGGACGCTCGGACTCGCGAACCGCGTCACGCTCGCTCGCGGCGGGCTCGTCGCCGCCGTCGCCGGGTTCGTCGCCGTCGAGCCGACCGACGCCGTCCGCTGGGCGCCCGCGGTCTGCTACGGGGCGAACTGCCTGCTGGACCTCGTCGACGGCGCGCTCGCCCGCCACCGAGACCGGACGACCGTCCTCGGCGCCAGACTCGACATGGCGTTCGACACGCTCGGGTTCCTCGTCGCCCCGGTCGTCGCGGTCGCGTGGGGTCGGCTCCCGGTCTGGTACCTCTCGCTGTCGGCCGCCCGCTATCTCTACAAGGCCGGCTGTGCCGTTCGTCGACGCCGCGGGCTGCCGGTCGGCGACCTCCCGCCGAGCCGACTCCGCCGGCCGCTGGCCGGGATGCAGATGGCCTTCATCACGGTCGCGCTCGCGCCGGTCGTCCCCGCGGCGACGGTGGCCGCGGTCGCCGTCGTGGTTCTGGCGCCGTCACTGGCCGTGTTCGCCCGCGATTATCTGGTCGTCGCGGGGCACCTCGGATCGCGTCCCGCGCCTCAGCAGTAGCGCTCGGGACGGCGGAGCGAGGGGACACCTCGGCCGAAGACCTATCTGGTACCGAGCAGGAGCGGCGTCGAGAGAGCGGGGATGCAGTCGGCGCTGTGGTCACAGAGCCAGCCGATCTCAGCGGGTATCAACAGCCGTCTTCCGACTCAGTCCATGTCCCGAAGGATGACTTCCCCTGTGGCCCCTCGGGCATCGACCGAAACGACGTACGTTCCCGTGGTCGGGACTTCGAACGTTTCATCGGTATCGTCGGCGGTTGTGGTCGCAATCTCCTCTTCGGTCTCGGCGTGCCGAACGTACCCACGGATACGGCCGCCGCTCTCATCTGTCTTCTCCACTTCGAGCCGCATCTGATCGCCCGCTTCTAGCTCTACTTCCCACTCCGTGGTCGGCGAGGTGGCGGAGATCTGCGTCTTGTGCAACACCGCATCCCCCTGAAGACATCCCGTAAGCGCCGTGGTCGCACTCACCCCCGCCACCGCACCGAGATACGCCCGTCTATTCATATCCACCGTTATGTATTTCATATCAAATAAAACTTATTATGGTTTGTGTAGTACCCGAAACTGACGAAACACGCCAGCCGGAGATCTCCTGCGAGACTTGCGCTGAGTCTCTCGCAGGACTCAGAGAGCATCTGCCGTCTCAATCGGGACTTCTAGCGGGATCTACACACATCGAACCTATCGCGACGGACCGCCCGGAAAGATAATTACCCGTCAGTCCTGAGGGTCTCTATTTCAGTGACCGACACCATTCAGATGGCGCTCGTCCAGATCGACGAGTACGGCCCGTGGACGGTAACCCCGGCGCCCAGGCGCGAGACCGACCTCCAGTCGCTACAGGCGGAGCTGTTCGCCGAGCTGTCGTCGTTCGTCGGCGAGCGCGACGGCTACGCCTTTTACGGTCGCTTCGACAACATGGTCGCGGTGACTAACGGCCGGGACCCGGAGAGCCACCGGGCGTTCCAGCGCCGGGTCCGGAACCGCTATCCGGTGACCGTCAGCGTCGGGGTGGGACGGGCGACGACGCCGGTCGACGCGCTGGGGGCGGCGACCGAGGAGCTACAGGCCGCGGGCAGCGCGCAGGCCGACGACCGCCGCGAGGTGTTCGGGGTCGCCGAGCGTGACCTGCCCGCCGAGGCCCGCGAACGCGTGACGGTCGCGCACTTCGACGTGGTCGACGCGACGGGGTCGCTCACCGACCGCGTCAACGCGGCCGACGCCACGCTGGCGGTGCGCCGCGCGACGCTGGAGCTGGCGACGCACCTGCGCGAGGCCCACGACAGCGTCGCCCACTTCGTCGGCGGCGACAACGTGATCGCGGTCTGCCCGGACCTGGACGCCGCGGCCTTCGACGAGGCGATCACGCACGTCCGCGAGGCGAGCGATATCGAACTTCAGGTCGGCGTCGGCCGCGGCCCGACCGCACACGCGGCGGGCGACGACGCCAAGGAGGCCCTGGAGGTCTGTCGAGAGACCGGGACCCGGATCCGGGGCGTCGACAGGGTCGCGGCCGACGACTGATGGAGCGCACCTCGCTGTACTTCACGGCCCCGCGCACGGTCGAGCGGCGGCCGACGAGCGTCGACCCCGACCCCGACGAGGCGGTCGTCGAGACGCGGGCCTCCGGGATCAGCGCCGGGACGGAGCTGCTCATCTACCGCGGCGAGGCGCCGACCGACGCGCCCGCCGACGAGACGCTGGAGGCGCTCGACGGCGACCTGACCTACCCGGTCCGGTACGGCTACGCGGCCGTCGGCGACGTGGTCGCGACCGGCGGGGCCGTCGCCGACGACTGGCTCGACCGCACGGTCTTCGGGTTCAACCCCCACGAGACCCGGTTCGCCGCCGCTCCCGACGCGCTCGTTCCGGTTCCCGACGACGTGAGCCCCGAAGCGATGACGATGGCGCCCTCGGTCGAGACGGCCACGTCGCTCGTCCTCGACGGCCGGCCTCGCGTCGGCGAGCGCGTCGTCGTCTTCGGCACCGGCGTCGTCGGGCTCTGTACCGTCGCCCGCCTCGCCGAGTTCCCGCTGGACCGGCTGGTCGCGGTCGACCCCATCGCCGCCCGGCGCGAGCGAGCCCGCGACCTCGGCGCCGACGTGGCCGTCGACCCGGCGGAGGTGCCGTCGGTCCTCGACGGCTGGGGCGAGCCCGGCGGTGCGGACCTGGTGTACGAGCTGTCGGGTCAGCCCGAGGCGCTCGACCAAGCGGTCGACGCTGCGGGCTACGATAGCCGCGTCGTCGTCGGCTCGTGGTACGGCGACAAGCCGGCGACGCTCGACCTGGGTACCGACTTCCACCGCGACCGGGTGTCGGTCGAGTCGAGCCAGGTCAGCACGCTCGACCCGGAGACGCGGGGTCGATGGAGCAAGCCCAGGCGGATGGATGTCGCCCTCCAGTGCCTCCGAGGGCTCGACGCCGAATCGCTGATCTCCCACCGCGTCCCGTTCGGCGAGGCCGCCGAGGCGTATCGCCTGCTCGACGAGCGCGACGACGACCCGCTGCAGGTGCTGTTGACGTACGACTGAGACCGAGACTCCCACGCCACGACCGAGACCCATGACAGGCCATCCCCACGACTACGAGTTGACCGTCACACGCGAGTTCGTCGCACAGCACTTCCTGACCGTGCCCGACCCCGGCCCGGAAGGGGAGGTCCACAGCCACGTCTTCACCGTCGAACTCCGCTTTGGCGGCCCCGGTCTGGGGGAGTACGGCTATCTCGTCGACATCGACGCCGTCGAAGCGGTCCTCGACGACCTCGAAGCCCGGTATCGGGACGCGCTGCTCAACGACCTGCCGGAGTTCGAGGGGCTGAACCCGAGCGTCGAGCACTTCGCGCGGCTGTTCGGCGACCGCGTCGCCGCGGCGCTGGACGACCCCAATCCCGACGAACTGGTCGTCCGCATCTGGGAGGACGACTTCGCCTGGGCGAGTCACCGCCGCGACCTGGGCGGCGACGGGGCCAGCGACGGCGCCGACAGATGACCCACGCGGCGACGCGGTATCTGGAATCGAAGCGCTCGGTCGACGACCGCGCGCGCTCCCGGCGCGTCCGCGACCGCCTGCTCGGGGAACTCCCCGACGCGCCGCGCGTGCTCGAAGCCGGCTGCGGGACCGGCGTCACCGTCGCGAACCTCGTCGAGTGGGGCGTCGACCGCGGCGAGTACCGAGGGATCGACCGCGACCCGGGCGTCGTCGCGTTCGCCCGCGCCGTCCGACCGCGGGAACTGCGCCGTCGCGGTCACGCGGTCGCGGCGACGCCAGAGGGGCTCACCGTCGACCGTCTCACCGCCCGATTCGAGACGGGCGACGCGCTGTCGACGTTCGCCGACGAGCGCGGCGCGGACCTGTTCGTCGCGCAGGCGTTCGCCGACCTCGTCCCGCTCCCCGCGCTGGTCGAGACCGTCGAAACCGCGCTTGCACCCGGCGGCCTGGCGTACCTTCCGATCACCTTCGACGGCGGGACCGTCTTCCAGCCCGACCACCCCGCCGACGACCGGGTCGAGCGGGCCTACCACGACGCCATCGACGCCCGCGAGGGCCGCGACGCCCGCGCCGGTCGGCACCTGATCGACCTGCTCGGCCGACGCGAGGGCGACCTTCTGGCCGTCGACGGCTCCGACTGGGTCGTCCGCCCCCGTGACGGGCGCTACCCCGCCGACGAGCGCCACTTCCTCGACCGGATCCTCGGCTTCGTCGCCGAAGCGCTCGCGGGCGAGGGGATCGAGGGCGTCGACGACTGGCTGGCGACACGCCGCGAACAGCTTGCGGCGGGCGAGCTGACCTACGTCGCCCACCAGTACGACCTGCTGTACCGGACGCCCGAGCGGTAACGGCGCCGGCAGTCGCGGTCGCTGCGGGTCGATCCGCGTCGAAGGGAAACGTGAGTGACGGGGAACCATCACCCGAGAGAGAAGAGTGGACGGGCAGCGTGGAAGTCTGACAGCACGTCGAGCGGATCGGCCCGGGTTACTCGACCACCTCGCCGTCTGCGAGCGCGATCGTGTCGCCGTCGTGACGGACGGTGACCTCGAACGTCGAGCCGGCCGCTACCTCGGTCACGTTCACCGCGGTGCTGAACCGGCCGTTCTCGGTCACGGTGGCGGTGGCGCTCTTGAGGAACGGGCTCGCGTCGCCGCTGGATTCGAGCCGCAGCGTCACGTCGGTCCCGGCCGAGAGGTCCGTCTCGCCGGCGACCGTCTGCCCGCCGGCGGATTCGAGCGTCAGCGCGTCACCGTCGTAGTCGAGGGTCGTGCTGTGGTTCTCCGCGGCGACCGGGCTCGTGTCGGTGACGGGGGCCCTCGTCCAGTTCTCGTCGCTCGTGTCGGTCGACGGCTCCTCGTTGTGCCCGCCGATCACGACGCCGTCGGCGGACGCGACCGCCGTACCGTCGTGGCGGACGGACGCCTCGAAGGCGGTCCCGTTGGCGACGCCGACCAGGTCGACCTCGGCGGCGAACGTGCCGTCGTCGGCGACGGTCGCAGTCCGCTGGAGGAGGAACGGCGACCCGCCCGAGGTGGACGACAGGCGGACCGTCACGTCGGTCCCCGGTGACAGGTCGGTCTCGCCGCGCACCGTCTCGTTTTCGAGCGCGGCGAGCGTGAGGCGGTCGCCGTCGTAGTCGAAGGCGGTGCCGGACTCCAAGTCGGACCCGGCGTCGGTCGGCGTGACGCCCTCGACGGCGGCGACGCGGGTGCTCACGTTCGCCAGCTCGGCGCCGTCCCGGACGACGGTCGCCCACGCCGCGGCGTCATCGGAGACGCCCGAGAGGTCGACGGTCGCCGCGAACGAGCCGTCCTCGCCGACGGTCGCCGTCCGCGAGACGATGAACGCGTTCGCGGCGTCATCGGAGACGATCCGCACCGCGAGTTCTGTGCCGGGCGCCAGGCCCGTCTCGCCGGCGACGGTCTGGTTCGGCGCGCCCTCCAGTGAGAGGTGCGCGCCCTCGTGGTCGACGGTCGTCGAGTTGATGCCGGGCGCGTCGGTCCCCGACGGAGCGCCGTCGCCGCCGAGCGGGACGCCGCCGGCCGACACCGCGGCGACGGCGGCCACGAGGACCACCGCGACGGCACCGACCGTGCCGTAGGTGCGATTCATCCGGTCACCTCCGTTGTGACGCGGGAGGGCTGTCTGCGGACGGACTCGGGTAGGCCGTCCGCCTCGATCCGGTCGCGGGATGGGCGGTCTGCACACATTCCACCACCACCTACAGCCGGCCGGTAAGTATCCCCGGCGGATGCTTAAATCGAGATTTGAGCGGCGTCAGACGCTGTTCTCCGGGCCGCCGCCCTCGGCGCTCACTCCGTCGTGACGTACTGGCAGTCGGCCTCGATCCGGATTCCCGGGGACCCGCTCTCGTCGTTCTCGACCCAGACCTCGATCCCGGAGCGATTGTCGCCGTCGCAGGGGAGTTCCGGTTGCTCGAACCCCGGCCAGTCGCGCTCGAAACGGGTCCCGTCGACGGTCACGACGACGGTCTCGGGCTCGGTCGAATCGGGGAACGGGGCGTCCTCGTCGGCCTCGTTGTCGTCCGAGAGGCTGTACTCCTTCTCGAAGAGCGTCTCGCCGGCCTCGTCGGTGACCGTGACCGATACCTCGTGGGTCTCCTCGCGCTCGCCGAGATACACCGTCACCCAGTGGGCGAGCTGCGGGGACGATTCGGCCGCGCTACAGCCGGCAGCGGCGACGAACGCGGCGCTCGCGCTCGCGAGAAGCGACCTGCGATTCAGGGAGGGCATTCCGGGGAACTGGGGTCGCTCGCGTCTTAAGATCCGCTATGATCGCTATATAGACGACCGAGTCGATTCCGTGTCCGACTCTCGGCTCACTCCTCGTCGAGGAGATGGTCCGCCAGGATCGGCACGAAGGTACCGATGTCGGTGACCATGCCGACGGCCTGGTCGCTGCCGCGGTCGAGCAGCTGGGTGACGGTGGCGGGGTTGATGTCGACGCAGACGGTGCGGGTGGTCGACGGGAGGCAGTTGCCGACCGCCACGGAGTGCAGCAGCGTCGAGAGCATGAGGACCAGGTCGGCCTCGTGAGCCTGCTCGCGGATGGCGTTCTGTGCCTCCATCGAGTCGGTGATGGTGTCGGGAAGCGGCCCGTCGTCGCGGATCGAGCCGGCGATGACGAACGGCACGTCGTTTTCGACGCACTCGTACATGACGCCGGACTCGACGGTGCCGCTCTCGACGGCCTCGCGGATGCCGCCCTCGCGGATGATCTCCGAGATGGTGTAGATGTGGTGTTTGTGGCCCTTGCGCGGGTGGTCGAGGCTTTCGGTGTCCATGCCCAGCGAGGTGCCGTACAGGTCGCGCTCCAGATCGTGGACGGCGAAGCCGTTGCCGATGGAGAGCATGTCGATAAAGCCCTCGCGGACGAGACGAGCGAGGTCCTCGCGGGCGCCCGAGTGGATGAGCGCGGGCCCACACACCGCGAGTACGTCGCCGCCCTCGCGTTTGGTCTCGTCGATGGCGTCCCCGACCTGGCGGATGGTCGACTCCGAGGGGCGTTCGGAGGAGACGCCGCCCTGCATGAACCCGAAGGCGCCCTCGCGGTCGCGCGGGCGCTCGGGCGGGCTGACGCGGATGCCCGTCTCGCCGGTGACGACAGCGTCGCCCTCCTCGACGCCGCTGAGGACCTTCGTGTGGGCGCGCGGGCCGCCGTTCGCGCCCTCGCGGTCCTCGACGATCACGGCGCAGTCCATCTCGATGTCCTCCACGTCGACCCACTCGCCGTCGATGCGGACCTCGGTGGGGTGGTTCGTGGTGGAGTAGAAGCCGTACGGGACGACCTTGTCTTTGGGGGCGCGCTGGAGCGTGGCGTCTTTCGGGTCCGAGGGGTTGGCGCCGTTCTGGTGGAGTTCGTGGACGATGGACTGCAGCGTCTCCTCGTCGGGCGCTTCGACGAGCAGGCGGGCGTAGGACTCCTCGGTCTTCTCGCGCCCGATGGCGAACTCCTCGACCTCGAAGGAGCCGCCCATGTCCATGATGATACCGAAACTGGCCTGCATCATCCCCGAATCGATGATGTGGCCCTCCAGTTCGACCTCGCGCGCGGCAGTCATGCCCGGAGCCACGGCGGGGGCGAGTAAGTCGTTTTGGATAGGGTCCCGAGCGCTCGACGCCCGCCGCGTCGGACGGTGCGAACCCAACCTGGCGGGACCGATCCGCTTACCTTCGGAGCGGTCTTACCAACGGGTAATGGACCGCGAAGATATCGCGCTCGCGCTCGCGCTGTTCGTCGGGATCGCCCTGACCGGCCAGGTCGCGGGGCTCGTCCGGTCCGCGGGGTTCGAGGGCCTCGGGACCCTCGTCTGGCCGGTCGGGTACGGAAGCATCGTTCTCGCCGCGTGGCTCGTCTGGATCCGACCGATGGACCTGGACGCCCGCGACCCCGACGACCCCGACATCTGGGGCCCCGACGAGGAACAGACCGAGCCCGACCGATAGTCAGTCACCGCTCGAACGCGCTCGTCGTCGCCGACCGAAGCGATCCCCCGGCCGACCGCGGCGGCGTCGATACGTCTACCGACCCAACCTCGAGTCCCGACCGAGGAGAGCCCGGAACGACCCGACTGCGCCGCGCTCGGTTCGGGGTCGCGGCGGCGACACCGGCGACCGCGACTGTGACAGTCCCACCGCACGCGACACCGCGACCGAACTCGATACTTATTATATCAATTCACACACTATACGGGAACAAGCAGTCAGATTTCATTATGGTGGCCGTCGAGACTGTGTGCGCGAAACGGCCGAAAGAGGCCGTATCTGGGGAACAGGGCGGTGATATCGTCGTGAACGTAGGATTACCGTGTTGAACCGTCGACGACGAGTGATTCACGACGAACGTCGACCTGACGGCGACAACAGGCGGAGACACGGATCGGACTCGAAAACTGGTAAAACAGAAATAATAAAAAATACTTGGACACTGTGAAAATTACATTTATGTGGTTCGGGGCCCGGGATTTGGGGTTCGGGTCCGTGCGGTGGCGGAACCGCGCCCGGGGGTCCGGTGCGAGCGGTCGCGAGTCGGGAGAGGACCGGCAGGGGCTGCCGTGGCGCGGAACGGGACCGGTAAGCGGTTCGAAAACCGGAGCCGGGTCCGGGAGAGGGGCGGTCGTGCGAGGAAACGAACGGAAGACCTATCAGCGAGTCCGTGGTAGCGGGTGTGCATGACGAATCGACAGGACGAGCGCCCGGACAACAAGGTAGAGCGTGTCGTCCGCGAGTACGACCTGGGGGATCTGGGCCGGGAGCTGGAGCGACGGTGGACGGGGGACGGCCGAGAACGACAGAGCCTGCGCGACCTCGCGGACTTCTTCAACCGGCGAGTGTTGGAGAGCGCTATGGACGAGGCGGGCGTCGTAACGTTGCAGGGGGAACTGGAGAACATCTACGACCTGCTCACCGGCGACGACGTGACCGAGGGGGCGCGCACCCAGGCCCGAAACCGCCTCGAACGCGAGGGGATCGATGTCGACGACCTGCAGAGCGACTTCGTGAGCCACTACGCCGTCCACACCTACCTGCGGGACTACCGGAACGCGGAGTACGAGGGCGGTAACGACGTTGACCAGCGCGAGAAGTCCGTCGAGACGATCCAGCGACTCACCAGTCGATTGAACGCGGTCACTCGGCGCAACGTCGAGAACCTCCGCTCGACCGAGCGGTTGGACATCGGGCCCGTCGACGTGATCGCGGACGTGCAGGTCGTCTGCCAGGAGTGCGGCCGCCAGGAGGACCCGATCGACCTCATCGAGCGGGGCGGCTGCCGCTGCCGTGTCGGCGAGTAGGCATTACACTCGTATGTGTGTAATTCCGCCGCGACGGCGCTGGGACCGCGTGGTCTGGGCGGATGAGAGAGTGAAACGGTAGGGACGATGCAATACTTTTATGCGCCGCTGACGGCCACCGGTACACATGGGAGCGACCGATAGTAAGACGAAGCAAGTAGACGTCGCCGTCGAGAACGTCGGGGGGATCGACACGACTGACGTGTCGTTCTCGGCGGGTGTGACGATCCTCACGGGTCGTAACGCGACGAACCGTACGTCGCTGTTGCAGGCCATCATGGCGGGTCTCGGTAGCGACAACGTCTCGCTCAAGGGCGACGCCGACGAGGGTCGAGTCGAGCTGACAGTCGGCGACGAGACGTACACGCGGACGCTCACACGCCAGAGCGGGACCGTCGTCACGAACGGTGACCCCTATCTGGACGAGGCCGAGATCGCCGACCTGTTCGTCTTTCTGCTGGAGTCCAACGAGGCCCGCCGAGCCGTCGAACGCACCGAGAACCTTCGGGAACTCATCATGCGGCCGGTGGACACGGCCGCTATCGAGTCCGAGATCGACCAGCTGCAGGGCGAGCGCGACGATATCGAGCAGCGCCTCGACGACCTCAAGTCCCTGCGCACCACGCTGCCGGAACTGGAGGAGCGCCGCCAGTCGCTCGAACGGGAGATCGAGGACAAACGCGAGGAACTCGCCGAAAAGAAAGAGCAGATCGACGACGCCGACCAGGACGTGGGGACGACCCGCGACCAGAAGGCGGAGCTGGAGGACGCGCTGGAGTCGTTCCGCGAGGCGCGCTCGGACCTGGAGGACGTGCGCTACAACCTCGACAGCGAGCGCGAGAGCATCGACGCGCTGGAGTCGGAGATCGAGGAGGTCGAGACGGAGCTCGACGAACTCCCAGCGGAGGTGTCGGGCGACGTGAACGAGGTCGAGGACCGCATCGACCGACTTCGCGAGCAGCGCCAGACGCTGGACTCGACGGTCAACGAGCTGCAGAAGGTGATCCAGTTCAACGAGGAGATGCTGGAGGGGACCAGCTCGGACGTGGTCGCCGCGCTCCGCGGCGAGGACGACGCCGAGGAGCTGACCGAACGCCTCGTCGACGACCAGGTAGTCTGCTGGACCTGCGGGAGCGAGGTCGACCAGTCGGACGTGGAGACGACGCTCGACCGCATCCGCGACCTGCGCCAGTCGAAGCTCTCCGAGCGCCAGGACCTCCAGTCGGAGATAGACGACCTGAAGACCGAGAAGGCGACCTACCAGGAGCAACAGCGCCAGCGCTCGCAGCTCGACGACCGTCGCCGGCGCGCCGAGTCCGAACTCACCCAGCGCCGCGAGCGCGTCGATGCTCTCGAGGCCGAGCGCGACCGCCTGGAGGAGCGCATCGACGACCTCGAAGGCGAGGTCAACGACCTTCAGGACGAGACCCAGAGCGACCTGCTGGACCTGCATCGGGAGGCCAACGAGCTGGAGTTCGAGATCAGCCGTCGCCAGGACGACCTGGAGGACGTCTCCGAAGAGATCGAGCGTATCGAGTCGGAGCTGGACCGTCGCGACGACCTCAAGGCCGAGCGCGAGGAGCTTCAGGACCGGATCGAGGACCTGCGCACCCGGATCGACCGCATCGAAACGGAGGCAGTCGAACAGTTCAACGAACACATGGAGTCGGTGCTGGAGATGCTCGGCTACGAGAACCTCGAACGGATCTGGATCGAGCGCAAGCAGGAGCGCGTCAAGGAGGGCCGCCGCCGCGTCGAGAAGTCCGTCTTCGACCTCCACGTCGTCCGCTCGACCGAGGACGGCACGACCTACGAGGACTCGATCGACCACCTCAGCGAGTCCGAACGCGAAGTGACCGGACTCATCTTCGCCCTGGCGGGGTATCTCACCCACGACGTCTACGAGACCTGCCCGTTCCTTCTGCTGGACTCCATCGAGGCGATCGACTCCGACCGCATCGCCCGCCTCGTCGACTACGTCTCCGAGTACGCCGAGTACGTCGTCGTCGCCCTCCTCGAAGAGGACGCACAGGCGCTCGACGACAGCTACCAGCGCGTCACCGAAGTCTAACCCCGCCCCTCGATTCCGTCGCCCCGCGGCTCTCTTCTTCCGCCACCGTCCGCCCTCACCACGTCACCCCCCGCTCCAGTCCCGCTACGGCCGACGACTGGATCCGCCGGTTTACGGCACGCCCTGCAGATGTTTACTCGAACCGTAGTCAATATTTAGAATTATAGGCTTTGGAAGTCGTGTAAGGATTCTGGTATCGAACCGATCCCGCGGGGAGGGGCACGGTAACACGGGTGAAATCCGGAGATATCACACGAGAGGGATACACAGGGTCGAGATATCGGCGTCTCGACTATCCAAGATGGACGACCTTTCGACACCCGTGCGGGAAGTTCTGATTTTCGAAAATCACCGTACAGCGCAGCGATCGCACTCTGAAGCCGCGTTCCGAAGAACTGAACAACAATTTCGAAAAGTGCGAAGAACGCGTACTTCATCTGAACGTACTGATTTCGTAGTATTCTGTGAATCGGATACGACCGGCGGGGACGGGCGAGACGGACGGCTGGTCGGCGGGTGCGCGCGGGTGAGAAGGGGGCGGGTCGTCAGGAGTCGCGGGAGCGGCGCAGTCGTTCCCGGAGAAACGCGAGGGGGGTGTACCGGGACCAGTACAGCTCGGTTCCGCCCCAGGCGACGGCGGTCAGAACGGCGAGGCCGACGAACGCCAGGTCGGTGAATCGGACCCAGGAGGGCGCGGCGTACAGCGCGCCGTTGACGACGAGGCTGGGGGTCAGCCCCTTGAGCGTCACCCAGACCGTCTCGACGGGGCTGCGGCTGGGGTGGGTTATCCGACCGGTCGGCGGTACGGTGTCGGAACCGGTGTCCGGACTGGCGGGCTGGAACAGGGGGACGCCGACGCCCGAGCGCGACCCCGGCCCGCCGGCGGTCGTGCCGCGCTCGTCGCGGATCGACCGCATGCTGTCCCCGTCCGCGCTCTCGTCGCCGGTGCCCAGTCGCTCGACGTCGTAGGGCATGCCGACGGTGTGGCTCCAGTTCACGCTCCCGTCGGGAGCGATCTCGGCGACGCGGTCGCCGTGGGTGTCGACGACCAACGTGTTCCCGTTCGGGAGGCGGTCGGCGTCTCTGGGCCACTGGAGGCGGCTGTCGCGCCAGCCCCACGACCGGCGCCACTCGCCGTCGGCCGCCGTCGTCGCCTCGCCCGTCTCGGGGTCGACGCGCTGGTACTCCAGCACGCGGCTGTTCTCCGAGTCCGCGACGGTGACGGCCGGGCCGCCCCGCTCGGCCGGGATGTAGTCGGGGTTGTGCTGCTCGTAGAGGACGTCGTAGTTGTCCTCCTCGCCGAGCGTCCAGTTCGCGTCGACGCCCTGACCGGGCTCGACGAACACGACCCGGTCCATGTTGCGGACGCTGACCATGAACCGACCGTCCGCCAGCACCTCCACGTCGTTGATGTGCGTCCAGTCGCCGGCGGCGCCGCCCACGTCGTCCGGGAAGTACGCGGAGGCGTTCCACTCGTAGACCGTCTCGTCGGTGGTCACGTTCACCACGCGGACGCTGTCGCGCAGGATGTCCGCGACGGCGACGTGGCTCTCGTTGATGCGGTCCACGTCGTGCCAGCGGCCGGAGTAGATCTTCGGGGTGAGTTCGCCGTAGACGGTCTCGGTCTCGCCAGTTGTCAGGTTCGCGCGCTCGAAGACGTTGTACGTACACCGGTCGGTGCTGACGTTCGCACAGGCCTCGCCGTCGCGGTGTTCCGAGGCCAGGTACTCGACGGTGTAGGGTCGGCTTTCCACGGGGTCCACGTCGAAGTACACGCGGTAGTCGTCCGCGTAGTAGGCCACGTCGCCCGAGCGGTCGAACGCGACGAGTTCGGCCTGCTCGTCGGAGGCGTAGAACCCCTGCGTGCCGACGACGGTCAGGTCGGTGGGGTCGTGTTCCGCGGGGTCGACGAGCAGGGGACCGTCGGCTTCGCTGGCCGCGCCGTCGGGCGAGCCGCCGGGGTCGGTGAGCTCGGTTTCGCCGGGGCCCGCGGAGACGCCGGTCGGCGACGCCTCGGGATCCGCAACGCCAGTCGCGCCGTGTGCGGACCCGCCCGCGTCGGCGAGCGACCCGTGGGTACGCGCGACGTTCGGCTCCGCAGTGGCGTAGCTGCTCGCTACCGCTCCCGCCGCGAGGACCAACACGGCGGCGAACAGCGTGCGAGCGACTCGTTTGGAGGGGCCGTCCATGTCCTATCCGTGTGTAAGGGACCGTTAAGTTTCTTTAGATCCCGCTTGCGATCCGGTCACATCTCCCCCCGCTCGTGCCGGCGAACTGCGCTCTCGGACCCGGAGCCCCGTAGACTTGGAGCGCCGTGGACCCGGAGCCCCGTCGATCACTCGCGCGCGACGAACACGTCGCTGTCGAGGCGGTCGGTGACGCGGTCGGCGAGGGCGCGGAGGTTCTCCGTGTCGTCGCGGTTGTACGACATTAGCGTCTCCAGCGACGAGTCGTCGCCGCGTTCGTACTCGCGCCAGAGGCGAACGGCGTCCTCGCCCGACAGGTCCGGGCGGTCGCGCTCGATCCCCGTCTCCCGCTCGATACGTTTCAGCCCGCCGGTCAGTCCCAGCCGCCGGCAGGGGTACATCAGGTCGACGTGCGGGACCTCGACGTCCACGTCGAACGCGGTTTCGAGGAACGGCACGTCGAAGCGCTTGCCGTTGAAGGTGACGAGCAGTTTCGCGTCGTCGAGGCGGCGCTGGAGGCGCTCTCCGGTCAGGTCGCGGTCGGCGACCAGCACCTCGGTCTCGCCGGGGGTGTGGAGGCCGACGACCGTCACGTCGTGTCGGTGCTGGTCGAGACCGGTGGTCTCGATGTCGAGGAAGCAGGTCTCCTCGCGGAAGTTCTCGTAACAGCGCCAGTGGCTGCCGGAGGGGAACCGCTCGCGGAAGAAGGCGGCGTCGCCGTCGTCCAGGCGCTCGGCGGCCGTGGCGACGAACGACTCGATGTTCTCGGCCTGCCGGGCGCCGACGGCCGACGGGTCGAAGGCGTCCCAGTGGGTGACGCCGGCCTCCCACAGCGACCGCTCGGTCTTCTCGCCCACGCCGTCGACCGGAATGAAGCTGTTCTCGATGCGCACAGTGGCCGATTCGTCCCCGCCGGCTTGTCCCTTTCGGGACCGTCCGCCGACCCGGACGGAGCGCCGCTCGCGACGCGACCGCCGGGCGGGCGCGCACCTCGCCACGCCGTTTATCTGTCCTTCGTCCTAACGGCCGCCAATGGCCCGATGGCTCGCGTTGGTCGCACTGTTCGTGGTGGCGCTCGCCGGCTGCAGCGCCCTCGCACCCGACGACGCGGGACCGACCCCGGCCGAGACAGTGACGCCGGTGGCGGTCCCGGCGGACACGCCCACCGAGACGCTGTCGCCGCCACCGGGGGTCGCGGCCAACGGGAGCGTTTCGCCCGGGGCGCTGATCCGGGCGCACTTCGCGGCGCTCGACGACCGGTCGTTCACCTGGCGACTGGACTACCGGCGCAGCGTCGACCGGTCGGCTCCGGTGGGCGGCGAGACTGCGTCGAACGTCAGCGTCGACGTCGCGGAACGGCGGCTGCGAGTCGCCGACGACGGGTCCTACCGCCTCACTCGCCGGATGACCGGCATGGTGGGCGGGACCGTCTACGCCGACGACACCGGGCGATACGTGCGCGGTGCCCGGTCGAACGGGACCGGCTACCGCGTCGGCACCGGAGAGCCGAGCTACCGGCACTATCTGCGGACGGGCCAGACGCTCGGTCGCTACTTCCCGGTCGAGGGCTCCGCCGTCTCGACGGTCGCGCGGGACGGGCGGACCTACTACCGCGTCCACGTCACCGCGCCGCCGCGGACCCTGGCCGAGGGGCACGCGAAACAGACGATCACGGACTACGCCGCGACCGCCTACGTGACCCCCGAGGGGCTCGTGCGGGCGGTCGTCGTCGAGTACGAGTACACTCTCACGGACGACCGCGTCGCGGTGTCGTTTCGGTCGGAGTACCGCGGCGTCGACGAGACCGACCTGGCCCGCCCCGACTGGGTCGCCGACCTGATCGACGACGGCGGGACGGCGACGCCGGGGGCAACGACCACGACCACCCAGTCCCCGACCGCGACCGCGGACGCGGCGACAGACACGTCGCCGCGGACTGCGACCCCGACCGACGGGGGGACACGATAGATGGGCCGGACTCGCGGGTCGGGACCGGCCGGCTCCGGTCGGCTGCTCGCCGCTGTCGCGCTGCTGACCGTCCTCGCCGGCTGTAGCGTCTTCGCCGGCGGAGGCCAGCCGACGCCGGCCGAGACGGTCACCCCCGCGCCGGTGCCGGACCTGGGCCCGACGGACGCGCCGCCGCCGGCGACGCCCCGGGAGCGACTGGGGGCGTTCCCGTCTATCTCCGCCGAGGGCGATATCAACGTCAGCGGACTGTACGCCGGGCACGTCGCGTATCTCTCGGACCACTCGTACACGCTGGAGTGGCAGCGGCGGACGGCCGGCGGCTCGGGCGCGATCGCCCGGGAGTACGACCGGCGGATCGCCGTCGGGGCCGACGAGAGCTTCCTGGTCCGCAACGCGGACGAGGGCACGAACACGACGGTCACCTACGGCGACCGTACCGGCGCC
>NZ_AOIU01000019.1 GCF_000337455.1 Halosimplex carlsbadense 2-9-1
GGTGTACGTTCTGGCCGTCTACGCGCTGGCCCGCCAGCGGTGGATGCGCCGGGTCATCGCCGAACACGGCCGCGTGGCGCTGTGGACCTACCTGGGCGGCGTACTCCTCGGAACGCAGCTGATCTTCGTCGTCGTCACGGTCGGGTCGTTCGGTCGCGGTGGCGCCTTCCAGTTCCACGCCGTCGTCGGGCTCGTGGTCGGCGCCGCGTTCGCGGCCTCGGCGGTCGGGAGCGCCCTCGACGAGCGGTTCGACCCTGCGACGGCCGTCACGGGCGGGCTCGCCGCCGCACTCGGGACGAACCTCCTGGTCCTCTCGGCGCTCGTGTACTTCCAGTACGGCCCGTACGTCCTGCCGGCCGCCGACTGGCTCGCCGACCTACTGGCGTCGGCGTAGCTAGTCAGGCTTTTGCCCCCGGATAGCCATTCCCCGGGCATGAACCGTCTCAAGCAGTCGTTGCTCGACGCCCCGATCATCGAAAAAGAGGGGTATCACTACTTCGTCCACCCGATCAGCGACGGCGTCCCGATGCTTCGTCCCGAGTTGCTCCGGGAGATTGTCATCAAGATCATCCGCAAGGCCGAACTGGAGAACGTCGACAAGATCGTCACCCCGGCCGCGATGGGCATCCACATCTCCACCGCCGTCTCCCTGATGACCGACATCCCAATCGTCGTCGTCCGCAAGCGCCAGTACGGCCTCGACGGCGAGGTGGCGCTCTCGCAGGTCACCGGCTACTCCGAGTCGGAGATGTACGTCAACGATGTCTACGAGGGCGACCGCGTGCTCGTCCTCGACGACGTGCTCTCGACCGGCGGCACCCTCTCGGGGATCACCGGCGCGCTCGAAGAGATCGGCGCCGACATCGTCGACATCGTCTGCGTCATCAAGAAGGACGACGGCCCGAACAAGCTCGCCGACGCCGGCTACGACGCCAAGACGCTCATCAACGTCGTCGTCGAGGACGGCGAGGTCGTCATCACCGACGACCAGGGCGACGACTGAGTCGGTTCCCTTCTCACACGGTTCCGACCGCGACCGCGCCGAAGTACAGCCCCGCGAGCACCAGCGCCCCGCCGACGACCCGTATCAACCGGCGAACGCCGTCGCCCGGCTCGTCGTCGGTCCCGTACTCGCCGCCGCGCTCGCCCGGGACGCGCCCGACCGTGTGCGCGCGGAGGATCGCCTCCGGCGCCGCGATCAGGACCGCGCCGAGACCGACGCCGAGGACCGCGGCCAGCAGCGTGCGGTAGTCCATTTCAGCTCCGCAGCTTCTCGATGCGTTTCTCCATCGGCGGGTGGGTCGCGAACAGCCGCGCGAGCCCGCGCTCCTCGCCGAAGATACACAGGGCGTTGACCTGCTCGTCGACCGCCGATTCGCTGGCGCGCTCGTTGCCGCGGCTGATCTTCTCCAGCGCGCGTGCGAGCGGTTCGCCCGAACCGATGGCCCCCGCGGCGTCGCTGTCGGCGACGTACTCGCGG
>NZ_AOIU01000020.1 GCF_000337455.1 Halosimplex carlsbadense 2-9-1
GTCTAATCCCACATACATAATCACGATGTCAGATGAACAGGACTGCCCGGTTTGCGGCGGCCAGCACGCCGGCCGGGTAGAGCATCGAATCACCCACGACGACGGTCTTGTCGACGATCCTATACTGAATCAGATCGAAGGCTGCGTCGAACACGTCGAACGGGAGGGGAACGTGTGGGCCGTCGTCTACCTCCACCATCTCGAGGACGACGTCCACCGACTCACCAGCCGGTTCAGCGACTACTACGCCGGCCACGAACTCCGGGTAGAGCGCGTCGACGACCGCGGCTATGGTGACGACGGGGAGCTGCGGCTGGGGCTGACGACCGGCAACGAACACCCCAGCGTCCGCGTCTGCCTCCCACCACAGGTAGCGCGCCAGCTCACCAGCCTCACAGGGAAGTGGGAGACGATCTACGAACCGGGGCTGTTCGACCGGGAAACAGCCCCAGAGATCGCCGCCGATGTCCTTGACGTTGAACGTGCCCGGTTGGAGCGGACGATCGACGATCAGCTGGACGGAATGGGTGGCCGCCAGCCGTGGAACCCGGAACGGGCCGTCGCGAACGATTCTGGCGTGGAACACGTGGCCGACGGTCGGGATGTCCTCCGGCTTCGCGACGACCACGCGGACACGTACGTCGCGCCGGCCGGTGACGGGGATTTTGGCCCGTGGGTGCGGGCGAAAGTACCTCTACGGGCCGCCGACGATCCCGGCCGCGACGACGTCGACGTGGATCTAGTTGAGTTGGAGAACGTCGCGTTCCACCTTTGTCGGCGGGCGGCCACTGTCGATGTCCTATCGTGGGAGGGGACGCCAGACGGCGTCGTGCAGGCCGTGTTCGAGGAACGCGATGCATCGGTCGAATCCTTCGAGGGAATCGTTGGCGACGCTGACTGACCCGGAGAAGAAACCGATAGGGGTGCGGACGGGACACCTTTGGCGGGCGGCGGTCAACACGTGGGTATGACCGGTCGGGGACGTGACTTGTCGGGGCAGATCCTCCTGTTCGTCGTGGTTGTGGTCATCCTGTTTGCGGGTTTCGCGGGGATGAACGCGCTTATGGGGTCGTCGACGGTCGAGGCAGGCGACCCTCTGTACAACGCGACCGGACAGTTCGTGGCGGATTGGACGGACGCCGCTTTGCTGGCGTTCAGCGTGTGCGCGGGCGTGATTGGGGTGGTTCTCTCCTACCTGTACGTGCTACGCGACGGTCGGTGATTATGTCATGCCTCCATCCGTTCAAACCCCCCTTGTAGCGCCAATGCCCGACACTATACATAAGAAAAATGGTAATAATGTGGCCGCCGATACGGGAGGTATGGTGCCAATCAGTCGCGAAGAAGTGGACACAACCGCCCAGCGGCTATACGAAGAACTTGAAGAGATACAGAAAGACCTCGAGCCAGAACACCCATCCGCATCAGCCCGCGTTGCAGCGTCGCACACGCTTTTGCTCCGTGTAGAGCACGGTGATCCGTGGCCACGGTACGTGACTGCCCGACTCGAGGCTGCAGAGCGGACGCTTGAACGGGCACTGGACGATCTGATTGAGGACGGAATGAAGGACAGGTTCCGGGACGTGGAGGCCGTTCGTGGGGGCGTCGAAGACCTTTGCGCGACCGTTGATGAAATCGAGCGCGGGGACATCGATGACGACGATCGGTGGCAGTGGCGGGATGAGTACTGCAGTCAGGAGTAGCCGCGATCGGCGGCACCGATGAGCGACCACCCCTCCTCGACTTGCTTAGGGTTACTCGAAGACCGCGTATTCTTCCGCGTCGTCCCACACGTCTTCCCACGGCTGGCGGAATTTCTCCGTTGACTCGAACTCCACCACGTACGTCGGATCGCTGCCGGCGGCGTGGAGTGAGTTCCCGACAGCGAAGCACTGGTTATCGACGAACAGGAGGCGGTCGTGCGACTTACTGCTCCGCCGCACCTCGATCCGGTGATCAGAGTGCTGGACTAGCTTCTCCGCAGCATCAGTTAGATCCTCTTTCCGGCCCTGTGTCAGAATCCGCTTGTCGACGTCTTCAGGGGCCTGTTTGAGATACACGATGGATTCTTCGTCGGCGTAGGCGTCGATGATGAAGACCTCTTCAGAAGCCTGAGCGACACGATTCTTGGTGCGGACGTAGAATTCGACCTCCTGATTGCTGCCGAACACGCGCGGCGTCGCCGGCACGATGTCGTCCGGATCGATCGCGGGGAGTTCCCCGTTGCCGTTCCCTTCCTCCATTTCCTCCAACCGGTCGACGTGGTCATAGGGGTCAGGAGAGTCATCATCGTCCTTGAAGTCGTCGTAGATGTACCTCATCATTCGGAAACAGACCGTTTCGTCTTCTTCGTACAGCCAGATGAAGAAGTCCAGTGTGACCTCCAACCGACTGCGCCGACCCATAATCGACCCCATTATCGAAGTCATCTCCAGACCGTCCTCTGCTTTCTTGAGGAGGCGCTGGATGCGGGTGTTTTCGCTGTCGTACACCCCGTGATTGGTCAGTAGAAGCAGCCAGTACGACCGGGGGAGATCGAGGTCGCTGACCCAGAGGGCGAACTGGCCGACAATCGGTTGTTTGGGGTCTTGTTCCATACTGATAGGATACGAACCTGATTGTTTAAAACACGTGACTGGCACGCACGTGAACGCTCCAGTACGGTCAGCCACCCATCGTTAAGACCGCAGACGGCCATTACCTCCGTATGAGCGGGGAGATCGCCCGCGATGCGGACGTGATGGACGGCCAGCCACGCGTCCGGGGGCGGCGGATCGGCGTCCATCACGTCGTCGGCCAGCTCGAAGCCCACGACGGCGACCGCGAACAGGTCGCCCACCTGTTCAACCTCGACGTCGACGCCGTCGACGCCGCCGTGGAGTACGCCAGCGAACACCCGGACGTCATAGAGCAGGTGCAGCAGGAGAAGCGGGCGTCCCGTGACCGGGTGCGCGAACAGGCGACGTACCCGCCGGGCGTTACCCCGCCGCTGCAGGAGAACGACGACGGGGAGTAGTCCGCGACACCGTCACCGGGTGGGGGCGCGAAATGTGTATATCGAGATGGAGTTTATTCGGGTGTTTTCGGCGGCCATCCCAGTCTTAGACGGTCGAATCAGGGGGTTTCGCGGTCGTTTTCGGAGTTCGATCGAATAGGAGGACGGATTTTGGGTGCTGTATGGTGGAGTAGCACCGCTGATTAGCAGTTCTATCTGCCTTCATATATCCATATAAAGGCTTGCCTACTTGGTTCATCCACTATCGGGAAGGGTTTAAGTTAAACAGGCAACTATTTGTAGGTGAAGGCAGGCGCGTGGTATCAGATACACAGATTAGCAGAGTTATCTGCGAATCTGGTACTAGACACGTGCCACCACGGCACGCACACAGACCACGCACCCGCCGCACCCGACGACCTACCAATGACCCAGAACACCGCTAACAAAGGAGGTGACCCTGACAAGACGCAAACCAGCTCTGACGACACTGACGCCGAACAGAACTCCAACGACACCCACCCGCTAGCCCAGCCCCCGGAGTACGACGAAACGACCGGCTCGAGCGGGAGTGCCAGCACGGAACGCGACGCCCCGGACGCTGGCGACGACGACCAGCCCGCCGACACCGATGAGGAACCTGACGCGGGGGCCGACCGCGACCGCGAAGTCGTCGACGGCCTGTCTATGGGGGAGTACCTAGCCCTCCCGCCGGCCGAACGCCCCACCCTCGACACGGACGCTGGCGACGCTGACAGCGACACGGAGAACATCACCCGTGGCGACGGCATCGCCGTCGACGGCGTACGGAGTGAGGAGGATATGGCCCTTGAGATGACCCGGTCGGAAGCATTCCGCGAACAGTTCCGCGACGTGATCGAAGGCGTGTTCCACGACGCCGATGTGGTGGTCTGCCCCGAAGAATCGACGAAGAACATCGTCGCAGACGGCGGCGAAGAAACGGAGCTGCAGCGCGGGCTTCGCGTGATCGACATCGCGGGAACGGACTGGCTGGTGATCGACCGCGACCACCCTCCCCTATCGATCCCGCAGCGCGTCCGTGAACGACGTGAGGATGAGCTGACCGGCTTCTCGATTCGCTACGGGACGGGCGGCGGCAACCAGTCGGAGTACCACAAGCTAGTCCGGGCGCACCGGATGGACGCCGTCGAACCGCCTGTTGCGTACGCGTTCGGCGTTCACGCGCCCGTCCCCGACGGCCACCGCAACGACGATGAGTACGTCCCGGCGCTGGAGTACATCTGCCTAATCAACGGGCGGAAGCTGGCGCGGCTACTGGCCGAAGGCGAAATCGCGCACACCCAGCCGATCGGCAACACCGACGCCAGCGGCACGGGCGACGGCACGCAGGCCGTGTACATCCCGCCGTTCATCCTTCGAGAGCACGACCTGATTATGTGGGAGACGGGAGAGTGGCAGGGCGACGTCATCGTCGATGAGGACGGCGTCATCCACCGTCACGCGGGCCGGGGGTACACGGACTACGACTGCGACGACCGCCGAACGCACGACTTGACCGCGTGGAGCGACGCGCCGGAACCGGCGGAGTACTGTGACACGTGCTGGCCCAGTGAGCCGGAGGGCATTCCGGACGACGTCCTCGACGAAGAGGACGTGGGACTCGAACTAGACACCAACGCGGACATCGATCTGTAGGCGACTCTCCCCCGGCGACGCGATACGATTATACCGCTGTATTGTAAAGTAATTAATGTAAAATATAATATGTTTAGTAGAGTGGTCGAATCGGTCACGAAACCGGGATGGCCCCGCGCCGCCGCCGTGACAGCTGCCGTTGTCGGCATCGTGCTTGGCGCTCTGTTCGGCACGATGGCCTTTGTCCGATGGCTCACCGGCGGGGACATCGGCTTGTTCGTGGTGGTGGCGTGCGGGTGTCTGTGTGCATTCGCAGCTGGCATCGCGTTCGCCACCGCAGCCGGGTTTACTGACAGTTTCCGCGTCCATCCTCGACGTCGGCATATTCCCGTGATTGTGGGGACAGTGACGGGGATGTATGCACTGACGTGGCTGGGTATGACCATCGCCGCAACCATCGACATCCCGGTCTCTCTGATGGTGCCGCACACATCTGGTTCTCCCCCGTCCGCCGTCATTGCCGGTGTGCTGGTCGCGATCCTGTTGATTGGGCCAGTCGAGGAACTACTGTTCCGTGGTATCCTGATGGACGCGATTTCCCGGGCGTCTGATTGGAGAACGGGTGTCGGGGTCTCCACGATCGTGTTCGCCGTGCTGCACGCGGTTCCGCTTGGCAGTATCGACCTCACGGTTGTGGTGTACGTGGCCTGCGTCGCTGTTGGTGGAGGCATTCTAGGAATCGTGTATCACCGAACCCGTCATCTTGGAGTGGTCGCGTTGATTCACGGCCTCTACGACGCGGTCATCATCGTTGCGGCGGCGGGCTACCTTCCTCTTTGACCACTCTCAGTACTCTCGAAGTCAGCGTAACCGCAACCGTGAAGTAAGAGCGCGTGGAGTATTACTTGTATGAGTAATACTGCATCGGACAACGGAGAAGAGGGGCGTGTCGTGAGCGTGTCCGAAAAGGGGCAGGCGACGATCCCCAAGCAGTTGCGCGAAAAGTACGGAATCACGACGCCGGGCAAGGTGCGAATCCACGAAAACGAAGACGGGGAGATCGTCGTCGAACCCGTCCCGTCGCTGCGGGAGTTCCGTGGCGCCGCCAGTAGCGACCGCCGTGGAACGGACATCCTCGACGAAAGCCGGGAGAAAGACCGGGAGCGCGACGAACGGCTCGAACGCGACCGCGGGGACGGGGAGTGACGGATGGCCGTCGACGACATCGTTGTTGACGCCGAACCGTTGATTGCGTACTACTGGGACGAAGCGGGTGCCGACACCGTGGACGACGTCCTCGAGGAGGTCGAAACCGGCCACCGCGACGGCGCGATCAGCACCGTCACCTGCACGGAGGTGGAGTACGTGTGCGCCCGCGACGACCCGGAACAGGCGTCCGCGTACGTCGACCGCATCCGGAACTGGTTCACGGTCGTCGACGCAGAAACGGTGTGGCGGGAGGCGGCCGCGTTCAAACGCGACCATACCGTCGCGCTGGGTGACGCCTATACGCTAGCGACCGCCGCCGAATGGGACGCGACCGCGTACGTCGGGGCCGACGACGACTACGACGACATCACCAGCGTAGAGATAGAGCGGTTCCGACAGGACGGCGTCTAACACACCGGAGGGCAGGAGGATCGACGCGACGACGGGTTTTCAGCGACGCAACCACCGGGGGTAGTGCCGAATATTCACCGTTCCAGCCGTGATTATGCGCCGGGTTCTACCCGGCGGCCAGATCGCCGGCGTTGAACAGGGCGCGTTGGATGTCGTCGATCGCGACGATGACTTCCTCGACCTCTTCCATAGCCGTGTAATCATCCGTCGCGTCCCGTGCGTGCTCAAGCGCCAGTGCGGCCAGCCGGAGGGACTCCCGGTACACCCCACCGGGTGATTCGGGTTCGCTCTCCACCGCGTTGAACAAGATGAATTCCGCCATCTCCACGTACGGGCGGACGTCCGGATCGTCCCGCACCGCGTCATCATCGGCAACCCTGTTGCAGTCGTTGACGATTTCGGTGAGGCGGTCACGGACGTCGTCGTGGGTCAGGTGGGAGTCCGGGACTGGTTCGTAGTCCTCCCAGTCGTCCAGCACCAGTTCGGCGGCGTCCAGCCCGCGAAGGACGCGCTCCGCGCGGCGTGTCGTCTCACGCATCGGGTGTTCCTCACGGATCTCCTCTATCATCGCGTGGAGGTCGGCCAGCCCATCGCGTGCGCGTTCGAGTTTGTCAGGGTCGGTTTCAGTCACAGTCCGTGCGTCGTCGTCGCTGTACTTGTCGCTTGGCGTAAGTATTAGGTGGGTGGGTCGTCCCGCCGCCTGCCTATGGTTAAGAATAAGGATAAGCATACGAACCGGGTAGTGTGACGCGCTGACGGTGAAACAGCGTGGAGCCGGCGCTACCACCCCTTAGACCGACATTTCTATTTGATGTGAGAAGAATAGTATCAAACGTATGTCAGATATGCATTCTGAGATTGCTGGAATCTGCGACGCGGTCGGCATGGACAGTGACATCCGGGAACAGGCAATCACCCTGCTCGAGGAAGTGGACGATGACGTGACCGACACTCACCAAGCAGACGTCGTCGCCGCCAGCGCGATCCACGCCGCCGGCGTGATCGAAGACGCGGACGTGACGGTCGATGCACTCAACGACGCCGCCGCCGGCGTCAGCCGGGACGTCCGTGATGCGTGCCTTGACGCCGCCGGGGTTAGCAGCTCCCCGCATCTCCGCGGCCGGCACGACCACAGTGTCGTCGGCCAAACCGAAGACGTCCTCAACCACGTGGAGACGATCCACAGTCGGATCGGTCGCGCCCCGGAGTCCTGCGTGGAGGCCGCTGAACGGGTGCTGAGCGAACACGGTGATGACTGGTGGGCGGATATGACGGTAGAGGTTGCGGCGGCGTGCCTGTACTACCGGGTCGCGGCTGCGGCAGGGGTTGACGTCGATGTCACGCAGGAGGATGTCGCGGACGCGGCTGGCGTCAGTACCCAGATCATCCGTGTGCAGCACGACCGGGTGCCCAGTTTCGATCCGTTCGATCTCTTGTGCTGACTGCCGGTCGGGTATCGCCCACTCCTACCCACTTTTGGGTAATGTATTTAACATTCAATATGTTAGTTACATTACGTGATGAAGAACCAATACGAAATCGTCACCAAGTCCGAACAGTCAGTCCACACCGATACCGCGACGCTCACCCCGGCCGTGCTGCGCACGGGCGGCGTCGTGGTGCTGTACACCCCCGATGACGGTGAAGACGAAATCCGCGGTGAGTTCGACGCCGACGCTGGAGAAGTCACTCTCGAGGATGGATCCACGGTCGAGCTGGACGACCGGGTTGCCAGCGTCCTCGAACAGCACGTCGAAAACATCCACGGAATCGCCGTCAATCACCGACTCTGGAATAACCGCCTTAACGTCTACCTTGACGACGGGGAGATGCAGACCGTGACTCACTTCCGCCAGCACCTCCCGGGCGAACTGGCCATCGGTGACCAACTCGAAGGCATCGAGCCAGAGGAGGAATGGGACGGGAATATCCCGTGGTACGACGCACTGGCGCACGTCGACGCGGACACCCGAATGGACGTTCTCCGGGCGCGTGCGGCAGCGATTACGGAGTACGACGCCGCGTTGAACACACCGATCGCGTCGCCGTGGGTCGACGTCGATGTCGACGAAGTGACGGAGGATAGTAACCGCGTGGAAGCCACCGGCCAGTTCGAGTACAATTCCAACGGGCAGTTCGACGGGTTCAGTGGAGAGTGGCGGGTCGTGTGGACGCCCCTGCACGGGTTCCGCGTTGCGGACGTGGATCCGACGTACCCGCCCCGGCAGGTCTGGTACGCCCTGTATCAGGAGCTGACCGGGAACCACCAACAGGACGTCGGCCGTCATCCGGACTGGCCCGAATGGGCTGATTACAGCGATTACGACAGTCGTGCGTCGCGCGGCCTGCTCACCGGCCTCTTCTAAGCATTTTATCGTGTTCGACGCCGGTGCCGTCCCCGGTTGAACTCTAGAAAATGTCAAAAGTCCAAGTTTTTACAGGGGTGGGGATACATACCTGTAGGTAAGGAAGCGCGGTGGTCGCCTGTAGAAAGGCCGCGTGATAGGGGTGCTAAGGACACGCGACCGCGCTTGCCCCCTTGAAAGTGAGCAAGCAATGTCAACGCAGAACGCCCACGCTGATGAAGGCAACGTTACGCTAACCAACTTTATCACCACCGACGACACGGCGTGCGACCGGGACTGGTGCCCCGGCCCCCGCGAAACGGCGGACGACCCGCTGCCCTGTTTCGACTGCTACCACGTCCTCGAGGAAGAGGCACGGGAGCAGTACGACTGCCGTCACTAATCCCGCCCGGCCCCGGAGTTGTTCCGGTCACCCGGCGGGAGGTCTTCCTGCCATCGCTCTAATGCTTTCGAGGCGCGTGGAAGGACGTCCAGCACCGCCGATGCGTGTTTAATCGTGGTGAGGTCGTCCGTGTCCCGGATCACGGTAGCTAGGAGTCGGTTGAGGTCGGCTACTGTTCGACGTCCGTTGATGTACGTGGGGTGAGGATCGTTCTCGACGTCGCGCGTCAGGCGGCGAAGTTCGAGGTGAGCGCGTTCGAGCGTGTCGTCGTCCATTTCGGAGAGTAGTTCGTTGATCTCCCGTCGGTCGTCTGTGTCAACACCGTCACCCATACAGCACGCGTAGAGACTATCCCTCATTAAACCCGTTCACCACCGTTAAGGCTTGTATAGGGCATTTTCGCCCGTTTCGGGATAGTTTTACGGAGATGCCAGACGTGGGTTTGAGTGCCCCGGTCACGGGGTCAGGGCTTAGGTGGAGTTATCGCTGACGTCCCGCTCTTGATTCAGGGCGGGTTTCCGTATTCTTCTGGGCACCCCGGAGTCGCTACACGCTTTTCCGTGTTGAATGAAAACATAACTATACCTACAAGTATGGGACTGAACGAACGCATCCAGAACAAGACGATTGGCGACCTCCTCTGGTGGGTCACCATCTCGACCACGGGGAGTCTGACCGCGTACCAGACCGCGCAGGGCTGGCCCGACGCCCTTACCGTCGTCGCGACGCCGTTCATGGCGCTGGTATTGGCGGGTATCGTGTGGTTCGTCCTCCCGATCCTCTTCCGCCTGCTCCGTGGATTTGTGGCGTTTCTGGCACCGGGATACGGCAAGCGGAAGTAGTCAGTATTCGCGGTCGATCTCCAACTTCCGCATCGCCCTCTCGAACACTTCGGGATGACGGCGGGCTAAGTCCTCGAGGTGGTTCCGGATCGATTGGGCGGGATCGACGTCGACGTCGTCGGCCTTCTTCAGTTCGCTGTAGAACTGGTTCATCTCCTCCGTGACCGCGATCCCGATCGTGTGGTCACGCTGCCCGCGTGTATCCAGCTGGTCGTAGTACTGGTCGACGTCGAACCCGCCATCGCCGTTATCCGGGCCGTCCGGCGTGTCTTCGTCGTGTTCCTGTTCTTCCGCTGCTTCATCCATCGCGTCGCTGAAGGGATTGCTCTCACTCATTCTTAATCATAACCTCAAGCATACGTTCGGATCGTCTCTGCCGTGATCTCCACACCGTCACCGTCCGCGTACTGTTCGACGCCGGCGCGGAATGCGTGGAAGCACTCCTGCCGGGTGGAGCGGGGTGTTCCGTCACTGCGCTCCACGATTGCCTCGACCGCACCGCTAGTGAACGGATCAATCGGGTAGCCGTCATCGTACTCCTCTCCCCGTGCCCACGACAGCCACCGACCGACCAGTTCCGCAGTCTCCGGGTACGTGAACCGCTCCAACTCCCTGTCCTTGGCGATGAACCGCGTCGCCAACGTTTCGCGGAGCTCCTCCAACCGCTCTGATGCCCGTGGCGTGCCGAACAGGAACAGCAGGAAGGTGGGTTCGCCGTCCCCTAAGTCCCCGATCGCTTGGAGGCCGCTGAGGAGTTCGCGGAACGTCCGCGTGTTCGACGCGACATCTTCGAGCTGGTCAATCTGGACGATGCAACACATCCCCTCCGCCTCCAACTGGTCGCTCACGTCCTCGAGGACGCTGAGGACGTCGTCCGTCGCGTGAGGGTAGGTGTCGGGTACGTCGACGGCGTCCGCTTCTTGGAGTTCGTCGAGGACGCGTACGTACAGCCGTCGCGTCGTGATGTCCGCAATCTCACGGATCCGCGCAACCGCGAAATCGTCGCTGGCCCCGCCGCTTTGGAGGCTGTCGTACACTAGGTCGCGGAAATGACTCTTCCCGCTGCCGGGTTCGTCCGTGATAGAGACGTGCCCGCTACGATTGATGAAGTGCGATGCGACCTCTTTCAGGAGGTCTTGATTCACGCGCACCGACACCTGTGCCGACGGGAGGCTTTCGCTGGCGAACGGCGTCCGTCCGTCCCGGAGGCCGATCTGCTGGCCGTACTCTTGTTGTGCGGCGTCCACTTTTTCGAGGGCTGCCGCGAATTGGTCGTCGCTCATTCACACAGGCTACCTATTCATAGCCATATTCTTAAGATTATGCACGACGTTCGTCTGACACCACCGGGTTCACCGGAACCGGCGGAGATGGTTTTCATTCACGACCCGGTCAGTCGTGGCGTATCGGATGTCGGTTCGCCGTACGGTGGTTTTCATTCAAGAGACGGGGTGTGTTTTCATCGGAACCGACGGGGGTGGGGCCAACCTCTTACCAAACTTTGAAGGAAACGGGCTTCGACGTGTTTGGTAAGATGACGGGCGGCCCCGACCCTGACCCGGACGCCACCGCCGAACAGCACGCGGACGCGGAGCAATCCCCGGTCGCAGGGGAGTTCGACGACCCCAGCGAACACATCCCGCAGTACATCCTCGACGGGCTGGACAGGCAAGACGTCCGCAGCCTCGAAGCCATCATCCAGTACAGCCGGGAGCGGATCGAAGAGTTGCAGGCGGAAATCAACGAAGAGGAACTGGCCGACGACGATGAGGAAGTCGTCGACGTCGACGTAGAGGCGTCACCCGGCTGGACACGTGTCGTCAAGAAGGTGCCCTGTGGGAAGGATTGTGGCGGCTGCCCGCACGGCCCTTACGTCTATATGGTCAAACGCACCGGCGACGGCCTCACGTGGGACTACCGCGGCAGAGCAGACGAACGATGACGACCGATCCCGTCACCACCATCGGTGACGTCCACGACCGGGCGGCGGACGCTGGCGTGACCATCTCCACGGACGCGGTAGAGCACGCCCACGACCTGTACACTACGCTACAGTCCCAGTGGGTGGACGGTGAAGCCCGCCACGTCCCGCACGACCCCGACACGCTGGCCGCGTGCCTGTACGCCGGCATACGGTCAGAAGGTGACGCGATCGCTGCGGGAGAGTTCGCGGACGCGGTCGGGGTGGCCGTGGGCGATCTCCTCAGCCGGGTGAACGCGATCGCGGGCGTGGTGGACACGCCTGTTTCCCGCCTCGACCCGGAGGCATTCCTCGAACGGTACTGTGAACAACTCCGCGTGAGTCCGGGCGTCGCCGGGCTGGCGTACGACCTACTCGAACGCGGGCGTGAATCAGGGGCGATAGTCAACAGGACACCGCGTGTGGCAGCTGCCGCTGCGCTGTACGCCGCAATTCGGGAACAGGACGCCGGGATCCGCCGCCGGGATGTGGAGGACGTGGCCGGTGTCAGCGGGCCCGCACTCCGTGATGCCTACGTGGACATCGAGGAGGCAGCGGACATCCACACGACGGAGAAGGAACGCACCCCAGCAACCGTGGAATCCGTGCGGCAGAACGTTGAACAAATCCACGACCAGCTCCGTGAACAGGGCGTGCCAGCGGTCGCGTTCGACCGGGCCGTCGACGTCCTCGAGGAGGACACGTCGTGGTTCCGTGGGTTACAGGCGGCAACTGCGGCGGCGGCCCTCTACTACTACGCCTGCAAGGCCGTCCGCGTGGACGTGTCGCAGGAAGAGGTGGCGGACGCCGCCGGCGTGAGTACGCAATCGATCTGGACGAATCGGGAGCGGGTGCCGTTCGCGGTGGGCGACAGCGGTTGACCAGCACTGGCAGCGGCCGGTCGGGCCACCACCCATAGGTCAATTCTTTTACATATAGGATTCATTATATTTCGATGATGGCAACGCTATCCGATTACACGTTCACCGACACAGACGGAGCAGGCGCGATGCTGATGGAGACGACGTCCGATCTCGAAGTAATCAACGACCCCGGTCGCGAATGGGTGTTCTACCGCGTCATCGAAAACGAACCCACCGACGACGGCATCCCGATCACCACGCCCGACCCCATCCAATCCGACGTGATCGAGGTGATCGAAGACGACGGCCCGCGGTACGTGCCCGTCCACGGTCTATGCGAAGTTCCGGTACTGGCCGCCACCGTCGGCGGAGCGCGGGAGACGTACGCATTCGGCCATCGCCCCCGGCCGTCCGGCGTACCCCGCATCCAAAACAAGACCACCGGTGCCGGGCCGGCCCAGCGTGCTGAACAGCTGGCCGCGTTCCCCGACGACGTCCCAGCTGATACCGTCGAAGAGTACCAGCTGGCGAACGGGTACCGCGTGTTCAACGTGAACGGAAAGTGGACGGCGGTCGGTAAGCAGTCCGGGCAGCCTGTTCCCCTCGACCACGTCGTCCTCACCACACCGTGGGACGGATTCCTCTGACCCCCGCGGTCGATACGTCTAAAACCAGTCCCGCGTGTACGATCGCGTGCAGCACCCGAATGGGTTCGCGGGTGCTGACCGGCCGTCGGGTGCGGCCATCACACGCTTCTCTGTATCTGCAGGCCGTGGTAGTGAGGGGTCTACTGTACGTGAAAAGTGGAAGAGAAGCACTCCGGGGGACGGCCCCCGACTGTCCTGACCCTGACAGCTACGCACGCTCCCTGACCGGGAACGCATCTGTTTCTAATCTGTCAAGATAGTTAAGGTATTCCCGACAATACCCGTGAGAAGACGTGCAAACCGTCTTTCCGGCGGGAACAGTAGTTTTTTAAGTCCGCACTATACACCCACTTTCGATAAAGGTTTAAATATCGACGTGGCGTAGTTCCCGTTAGATGAGTGAGAGTACGCTTCACGACACGATCCAGACGATCCGGGACGCCGACGTCCCCGTTAGCGACGCCGACGCCGAAGCCGCCGCAGAGATCTACGACCAG
This sequence comes from Halosimplex carlsbadense 2-9-1, assembly GCF_000337455.1. Lineage (GTDB taxonomy): Archaea > Halobacteriota > Halobacteria > Halobacteriales > Haloarculaceae > Halosimplex > Halosimplex carlsbadense. Next base: position 13,790 of record NZ_AOIU01000020.1, read on the forward strand.
CTCGAAGACACCATCACCGATCCCGACCAGTTGAAGCTCCCCGACCAGCCGGAGACGTACGCGGCGGTCGTGTTCGCCGCCGTTAGAGCGACCGGCAGTCCGATCGCCGCCCGCGAAATCGCGGACGTAGTCGACGTGGATACCGGCCGCTTGTTCCGGCTGGCTGACCGCGTCGTCGATCGCGTCGCCATCGACGTCCAGCTCCGGGACGCGCACGCCTTCATCGACCGGTTTGGGGACGCCCTTGACGCCGAAGACCACGTCACTGCACGGGCGCACGCCCTATACGACAACGCACCGGACGCCGTGAACGGTCGCGCTCCGCAGGTCGCCGCCGCTGCTGCGCTGTACGCCGCGATCGACGAACTCTCCGCTCCCATCAAGCAGGGCGATGTCGTCGATGCGGCCGACGTCAGCAGCCCGCCCGTGTCGGCCCTGTACACGGACATCCAAGCAGAGGCCGGTGTCACGTCGGAGGACAAGCGGGAGCAGCGCCGGGAAAGCATTCGCGACCTGATGGAGCGGATCCACGACGACGTCGGGGCTGATAGTGGTCTTGACCGCGCCGAAGACCTCCTCGAGGAACACGGCGTGGAGTGGTCGGAAGAGATCGACGTGCGGACGGCCGCCGCCGTCCTGTACTACTACGCGGCGCGCGACGATGGGGCGGTGAGTCAGGCCACGGTCGCGGACGCGGTCGGGATTAACCCGACGGTCATCGGGCGGCATCGCGACCGGGTTCCGTTCGATGTCGACGCCGTGACGGCAGAAGCGTGACCAATCTCCGCCCACCGACTTCTCTCTATAACCGCCAATCCCAGTATCCGGGCGTACACGACCTCAGCACGCCCAGAAAACGACAGGGGTGGATGCTTAACTGGGTGGCGCTCAAACCTGACGGCAATGAGCCAGCGAATCGAAGCCCCGCCACCCGACACACCGCTGGACGAAATCACGATTCCTGTCGACGCTGAAGACGAAATCTTCGACCGGTTCGACATCGCCGCAGCCGCTGTGATCGCTCTTGACGATAAGGGCCGCCTCGACGACGCTGGAACGGATCCTCAGTTGATGGCTATGCTGGTAGAATGGGAGAAGGCGAAGCGGCTGGTGCTAGCGTGGATGAATCAGGAGATGGACGCGGTCGAGGCCGGGGAAATGGGGCCAGAGACGCCGGAACGGGTGAAAGAGCGCCTCCGGAAAATGGATCAGGTCGACGACCGGATCGACGCCAGCGACGTGGACATCTAACCACGCCGACGTTGGCGACACTTGTTTTGGTAGACGGCCGGCTGGCTGTTTGGTAGGTGAGTGATGGGTGCAGGACAAAAGCCTGCACCGTGGACACGGCCAAGTGTCGTGTTCCGGTGTACGATGAGCAGGAAGGTGTTCCCTTCCTTTACAGCGTTGCTCAGAGGGTTTCCCCTCTGAGGTTGAATGTCGTGTCGCCCCTGCGGGTTTCCCCAGTCAGGAGCTCAGACGGACGGTGTGATACGGGTGCTAATTCAGTCGGCACCCGCATGAAGGTTACGGTTAGGCGGATCTTGGTCGTGTGACGGGCGTCAGACGTTGCTACCTGTAGTATTAAGTGGAGTGCGTAACTACAGCACGGTAGCCACCGCGACACGCCATCGACCGGTTGCCGCCGGCTGGGTCGGCGTGATCGAGGATGTCGAACACGGGGACGTCGGCAGTGTACCCCCTACGTGCCGGGCGGTGTGATACAGCTCCACCCGTACCACGTTTTGGGCGCTAGCCGACAGTACTATTCCTGTACCCTGTTCGACCGCTCCGCGTTCACGCCATCCACCGCTGCGGCAGCCAGAGGGATGGCACGGCCAAGTGAAGTGTTCCGGTGGCACCATGAGCAACAGCAATGTCAGAAAACACGCAACCCACGGCGGACGCATCGGACATCGACCAGCTCCGCGATCTCCTCAAACACGTCGACGTTGACGCGGACTCCCCTCTCCACACGATCATCGACGGCCTCCTAGACATCGTTGGTGACCTCTCCGCGGAACGCGACGACCTCCTCGAACACGTCAAGGAACTGGAACAGGAGCTGGCGGATGCAGAAGACCGGATCGAGGAGTTGGAGACGGAGCTGTCGAACTACCGCAACGAAAACGAACAGGACAAGGCCGGGACGAAACGCCGCGTCACCACGAACGAAGAAGCAATCGCCACCCTCGAAAAACACGTCAACACCGACGCCACCGAAGAAACCCCGGACGAAGACGCCGACGATGAGAGTACCGGGACGGGAATGACCGCCCTCGAACAGATCGTCCAACTCCCCGACAACGTCGCGGAGCGTGAGCTGTCGAAGAACCAGCAACGCGCCCGGAAGATCGCGATGAACCTGCCGGAATACACGCAGAAAGTCCCAGCCGGGCACGCAATCACGACGTCGGAACTGGCGACCGTGATGGCCAGCCTCGAAGGTGAACGCCCGCACAGGGAGACGCGGTCGCGGGTGCTGAAGTTCTTGAACGATTTCGCCGGGGAGTACGGCAAGGTCGTGAAACGGCGCGGGAGGAAGCGGTTCGTCCTCGAGGAAGGAATCATCGCCCGACTGGAGCGGACGACGCCGGGGAGCAACCAGACTGCGGGCGTCACGGGCGTGGTGACGCCCTAGGAGGTAGAGCGTCACGATGACACCCGCTAAGACCGGCCCAACCGGGATCCAAGGTTAGGACACCTCACACGAACCACCACGGCCCCGCCGCGTCCGCCTGTTGTTCTAGTGGCTACACTGGGGAGAACCCCCTTTCCTACAGTAGTGTAGAACGTGAGTGAAACACTATCTGTAGGTAGGGACTGTCTCACCCCGTCACAACACCCGTGACGGTTCCACCCGTGGAAGGACTGTTCCAACGTCGGGGGTTCGTCGCGGGAGTTGTTCGTCGACGTCCTTTGCACCCGCTCCAGCTGCACGCTTTTCCGCCGTCGTTGTTTATGTCAACAATGTTATGAAGTCCGCTCCCCGGAACTACCTCCGCACCATCGTCCGGGCCGCTGACGACTTGGAGCTCTCCGTGCAGACTATCCTCGACGCCACCCACATCGCGACCCGGCTCGAAGCAACCAGCGACGTCGATCACGCCGAACGCGTCATCGCTGCAGCCAGCCTGTACGCCGCCGCCACTCATCGCGACGGCGACGTGACCCGCACCGCGGTCACAGATGCCCTCGAGACGTATATGAACGACCGTCTCCGCCGCCACGCCACGGAGATCGCCACCGATACGGACTGCCAGACGTCCCTGCAGCACGCCGACGCCCCGCACTACCTTGTCCACGACTCCTTCACGAACAGCTACCACGTGATCAGCGACAGTACGGACGGCGGTGTCATCTGTGCGTGCGGGGACTTCGTCAAACTCTCCACGGACAGCATTCGCACGACCACCAACCCGTTCCAGTATCACATCTGCAACGCCTGCGCGGCTGAAGTCGAAGCCACCTCTTCCGCGCCGGCCGCTGACGGCGGAACTACGTCCCGTGCCACGTTCGACGCCAGTGCTGCTCACGACGCGGTCGACGACCTCCACTCTACTCTCTCTGATGAACTCCGCCACCCGCCCACCGACCGCGTTCGAGCGTACGCGCACGGCCTCATCGACGCCCTGCATGACGTCGACGATCGCGAACGACGTGTGGCCGCCGCCGCGTACCTCCGTGCCGCCCGCCAGACCCAGTTTGACCTCTCCCCGTCGATGGTTACTACCCTCGAGCGCAGCGTCGACGCTGGCACGCTCTCCCGTACAGTCGATCGTCTCTTCACTGATTCTTAACCCTATTCTCAACCCTATTCTTAACCATAGGATTGAGGGTGAGGATAAGCTGTTATAACTCCGTGTTCTTACCATACATTTTGAAAGAGAAAACCACCAGACGACGGTGGGTGTTTGGTAAGGAACCGGCCTTAATGCATCCGCCGGCGAAGTACCGGTGCGGTCGAAGATGGCCGCAGCCAGTCAATGGCTACAGAGAGCAACCTACCCAGCTACGACGATCCCAGCATCGGTGACAAGATCGGTGACGACCTCCCGCGCCCGACACCGGACGCCGTCCTGAAAGAGTTCGACGGCGTCGTCGGGAGCGAAGGGCTGCGGCTGCTGCGGTACCGGCGGAAGGACGGGGATGAACACTACGTCCTCTCCTACGGAACCGCGGCAGCCAGTGAAGGCTCACGGCTCGAACACGTGGTCGTCGACGAAGGCGTCCGGGTCAACGTCGTTCAAGTCCACGACGAACCGGACGGCTTGGCAGAAGCCGTCCACGACGACGTCGTCATCGACCCACCAGAGGGACTCCACCTCCGTTCCAGATGCCTCCCGACGTATCCGTGGGAGCACCCATCTGACTGGTTGGATCGGGCCCCTAACCCCGACGAACGCCTCTGGTACTACGAACCCGGAGTCAACGAAGTCCGGCACTGGCTGGTCGAGGTCGAGATGGATGCCGTAGAGATACTTCCGGGATACGATCCCGCGGACATCAAAGACCACACGCTGAACGGCCAGCCGGTGAACGTCGATATGGGTCGCCGGTACCGCTACATCATCGACTTGGAGAACAAGAGCATCTTCTAACCCCGGTCGAAACGCCCGCTTCTTGATTTCCGTCTGTTCTTACCTAACGATTCAAAGACAGAAACACCGTACTGCGGCGGTTGTTTGGTAAGGAAACGTGCTTAATGCACCCGCGCGGCTACAGGAAGGTGGCCAGATAATGGCCGCACCCAAAGCAAACCCCACTGACGACGAAGAACCGCCGTTCGCTGAAGGCCAACCGTTGCGAAGTGCCGTCGACGACGAATGGTTCCGTCGCCCGGTCGCGGTCGCGATCCACGGCGGGCCGATTGAGGGCCGCGTCGAACTTCACGACCTCGAGGACGCCGATGACGTCCCACGGTACGTAATCGTCCGGCGCTACCCCAACCTCGACGAACAGGAGTTGTTGGGCGACGCCCGACCGGCCACCATCGCCGCTACAGGCAACCGGTTCCGGATCGCGACACGGGCACGGAACACGCGCGGCGTTCAACGTGCAGCAGAGCAGGTCGTTGCTGCGCTGTTCGGCGGCGTGAACGGCATCGTTCACGCGGAACAGTATGACGACGGCTGGTGCTTCCGCGTCCCTGCGGAAGAAGTGCTGGTGTCTGAAAACGCCCACCTTGACCCACTCTGCCACAACGGCAGAGCTGAAGTCATCCTTCACTTGAACGGGTAGGCCTCCACAACGATCTACCCGACTAGTTCGACGAAAGACTGCTCACTTCTTAGCCTTAGTCTTATTCTTAAGAATAAGGATAGGCAGGTATAACTCTGTGGTCTTACCATACATTTCGGAAACCATAATCGCAAGACGGCGGCGGTTGTTTGGTAAGGAAACGGCCTTAATGCACCCGCCGGCCAAGTACTGGTGCGGTCGAAGATGGCCGCAGCCAGTCAATGGCTACAGCGAATCCCCCAACGTACGACGCGCTGGTCTATGGAGACGTAGTCGGAGAAGACGTAGACCTAGTACCGCACGAAGCCATCCAGTCACGGTTCCGCGCCCAACGGTATGGGCACGGGGAACTGACCCTGCTCCACTACCAAGAGCCGGACGGCGACGAACGGTACGCCCTGACCAAAGAGATGGGCCCCAACCGGATCGTCGTCGACGTCGGCCCCGACGTTTGCGTGGAACCCGTCCACGACGAACCGGACGGGATGGCTGACGACGTCCACGACGCGGTCATCGACGAACCCGTCGTCACGCCGTTGATCACGCCGACGGTCGAGGAAGGCGACCCGCACGTCTGGCTGGTCGACCTCAACATCAAGGCCGTCGACAAGATCACGGAGTACGATCCCGGTGCCGTCAACGACGGTGCCTGCGGACGGTACCAGTACCTCCTCAACGTCCGCTAACCAGCGCGGTTCTGCTTCCCGGTTCTACCGGAGAGACGACATCAACTTTTTCGCAGCAAGCGCCGGCTCTAACCCGTTGAATATCAAATTTATTACGTCTGGAACGCATGAATGGATCGCGATCGAAGATGGGCCAAACCACCCGCTCACGGACGTATTCGACCACCGACATCGCCAAAGCGATGGCTGCCGAACAACCCGAACTCTACCACGCCGTCAAGGGGACACTCAGCGTGCTGCTCTACGTCGGTGTCGTACACCTGCTGCTCACTCCCGGTACCGCCGACACTCTCACCCTGATTGTGCCCGGCGACATCGCCTCCGCGCTCACCCGCGGGCATTACGTGCTCATCATCGCGATCGCGACCGCCGCCACACGGCTATGGTGGTGGACGCTCCCCACGACGTACTCCCGCAACACGACCGTTGGCGTCCTCTTCAACCTCCTCCTCTCCACCGGGATCACCCTCACCGCCATCGCCGCCTACGTGGCCGGCATCGGGATCGCCTCCACCGTGATGCTCACCGGTATGGTCGGCGTCCTGTTCAGCACCACCGTCCTCCACGACACGACCAACGACACCTACGGCGCCGAACCCGTCCGCGTCGCCGCCGACGTCGCCATCCGCGTCCCGCTTATGCTGGCCATCCCCGTCCTTAGCGTCGGCGGCGGCCTCACATCCGCCGGGTCGACGGTCACCCTCATCGCGGGCGTCACGCTCAGTCATCTCCTCCCGGCGGCCGCCGGAATCGCTGCCGTGGCGTACGCCGGCTACCAGCTCTCCCGCAAGGTCGAGGCAGTCGACCGCCGGATCCCGCCCGCGCTCACCATCGATCCCGCGCCCTACCCCGCCACCGGCTCTAAGCCCCGTGTGGCGTACCAGCCCACGCAGACGTCCACGTCCACGCCGGCGACCGCCGCCACGACGACGGGCACGGGTAGCGACACGATCGCGACGGCAAGCGACGGCGGCCTCACACCCACGCAGACGTCCAGCGACGACACCACCGCTGGCACGGACGCGCCCGACGTCACGTTTGACGACGTGGCCGGGATGGCCGACGTGAAGCAGCAGCTCCGACAGGACGTCCTCGATCCCTACCAAGACACGGACTACGACCAGTACGGCATCGACCCGGTCACGGGCGTGCTACTCCACGGCCCACCCGGCACCGGGAAGACGTACATCTCGAAGGCGATCGCCGGCGAACTCGAACACAACTACTACCAGATCGACACCAGCGACGTCATCTCCGACGTGGTGGGTCGGGGCGTCAAAGCCCTCACCAGCCTGTTCGAGGACGCCCGCCAGAATCAGCCTGCCGTCGTCTTCATCGACGAAATCGATGCCATCGCCCCGGAGCGTGGTGGGGACGCGCAGATGACGCAGTCCCAGCAGCAGACCGTGAACACCCTCCTCGAACAGCTCTCCACAATCAACGACGACGATGACGCGGACGTGCTGGTCATCGCCGCCACCAACAAGCCGGAGGAACTGGACGACGCGCTGAAACGCCCCGGCCGGTTCGACACGACGATCGAGGTCGACCTTCCCGACGCGGAGACGCGGCTGGCCGTCCTCAAGCAGGAACTCAACCGTAGCGCCGTCCCCTTCGACAAGCTCCATCCCGACGACCGCGACGACGTCGTGCGGGCCACGGAGGGAATGAGCATCGCAGCAATCACGCGTGTCGTCGAAGGGGCGGAGCGCGCCGCCGTCAACCGCGCCACCGGGGACGACACGCCCCGAATCTCCCGCGACCTCCTCTTCGAACAGCTCGAAGACGTCCGTGAGCAGCGCCGGGAAGACCAAGCCAGCGAATACATCGCGGAACAGCCCGACATCACGTTCGACGACGTCGGCGGGATGACCGACCTCAAGCAAACCCTCCAGCAGAAGGTGATCGACCCCTTGGAGAACCCCGAACGCTACGAAGAGTACGGACTGACCACGGTGAACGGCGTCCTGCTCCACGGCCCGCCGGGCACCGGGAAGACGTACACCGCGAAGGCGCTGGCCGGGGAAACCGGGCACACCTTCCTCGACGTGAACGGCAGCCAGCTCACCAGTAAGTACACCGGGGAAGCCGCCCGGAAGATCGCTGACCTGTTCGACCGCGCTGTCGACATCCAGCCGTGCATCCTGTTCATCGACGAAATCGACGCGATCGCGCCCGAACGCAACAACAGCGAAAACGTACACCAATCGCAAGAACAGGCCGTCAACGAACTCCTACAGGGAATGACCCGGATTCAGGGCGAAGACGTGGTCGTCGTCGCCGCCACGAACAAGCCCGACACCGTCGACGACGCCCTGAAACGCGCCGGCCGGATGGATGAACAGGTTGAGGTTGGCCCGCCGGATCACGCGGCCCGACGGGACATCCTCCAAACCCATCTCGAGGACAGACCCACCAGCGACGACATCAACTGGGAACACGTCACCAGCAAGACCGACCCCCAGCACTTCCGCGCGCCGCTGGTGGCCGCCGACATCGAGCAGATCGCGGACGACGCCGCACGCCGCGCGATGGAGGATCCCGACACGGACACGATCACCCAGTTCCACCTCATCACCGCCATCCAGCACGCAGAAAGCAGTCTGGCCGGCACCAACTACACGGGGTATTAGCGCCGTGGCGCCATCGCCCGATTCTGGTTTCTGTTCTACAGGATATTCAATACCATTTTCATGGGGGACTGCATCCGCCTATTATATGCAAACCCGTGCTCCACGGAGTTCTTTCGTCTTCGACGCCCTCAACCCCACCAGTGAGGACGACATCGTGGACGCGGTCGACGACGCGATCGCCGAAAGTGTCGACCGCCTCACCAACGAAATCGACGCCGACCGCCTTCACGAACTGCTCACTAACCGGGACACAACAGACGTTCTCGAAGGCCGGGACATCAGCGGCGAAGCCGACCCCGAACCCATCACCCGCCAACGAATCGTCGAACCACTACTGGACGTCTTAGGATTCGACGATCGCCTCCGTGAAGTCAAGGGCGAAGGCGAAGAAGGCCGTGTCGGCGCACTCCGGGCCGACTACTCCATCAGCCTTGATGACATCGACACTGAATCCGAACGGCTGCTGATCGAAGCAGAACCAATCGGGAAGGGTCTTGACGACTCCGACCACGGTCTAGGCCAAGTCCGGGACTGGCTGAGTCGCCGCCGATTCCGTGCCGACTACGGAATTGCGACCGATGGCATTCGGTGGATCTTGGTCAAGTACGACCCGGACACGGACGGCACTGACGTACTGGTGAGTGTTGACCTCACTCCGGCGTTCCTCCACCATCTTGACACCGAACAATCCCAACTGGGCAGCGCGCACACCGACCGCGTCGACGAATTTGTCGCCGCCTTCGAGCGGTACAACCTTTTCGACGTTATCCGGGAGGCCCCCGCGGTGCTGGCCGCACAGCGCAAAGATCTGACCGACGAATTCTATGACGAATACGTGTCGGCAGTGTTCGGTGACCCCGACGATCCCTCTAGCACGTCGCTCATCAGCGACGGCGTCCTCCCGCCTGACGACGCCACAGTCGAACACCAGCAACTGTTCGCCGTCACGCTCACCAACCGCCTCATCTTCGTCGAATTCCTTGAGGACAAGTGGCTGGTAGAGCCGGGGCTGTTGAACAAAATCGTGGATGAATACCGGGACGGGTACTACCCGAACACCTCCCTGTACAAGCAATTCATCCAACCCCTGTTCTACGACGTACTGGCGACCCGTCCCAGCGAACGCGACGCTGGCGCTGACCACGAACTCTTCGAGGGGATTCCCTACCTCAATTCCGACCTGTTCCGCCCCGAAATCGAAGGATCGGGGCAAGAACCGGTCGACGAACACCCATTCGATGTCCGGGACGACGAACTCATCGAAATCATCGAACTGCTCGAAGACTACACATTCAGCGCGGATGGCCGCCCCAACGACCTCGACCCCAGCATTATCGGGAACGTGTTCGAGAAGACGATCAACAAGATCACGCTCTCCAGCCAGTCACAGAAGGAACTGGGCGCGTACTACACCCCGGACTCCATCACCCGATTCTGCAGCGAACGCACCGTTCCACCCGCACTCCTCGAACGCTTCCAAGAAGTCGCCGGCGACGAAGAAGGCGACTACTACTACCTGATGGACTGGGAACACGACGACATCGATGCGTACGACGACGTGTATCAGTTCATCGACGACCTCCCGCAACTCGAAGGGATCGAAGACGACCTGCTAGACGTGGTGAACGACTTCCGCGCGATTGACCCCGCGTGCGGCTCCGGGCACTTCCTCACCTCCGTTATCAACGACATCGTCCGCATCCGACGCGCCATACACGAACGGAAACCCGACCCCACGCCCGCACCCTTCACACTGGCCAAACGGACGGTTCTAAACAACATCTACGGCGTCGACATCATGCCGCAGGCCGTCCAGATCGGCAAACTCCGACTCTGGCTCTCCGTCCTCGAGAAAGGAGAGACGGCGACCCTCCAGCGGAAAATGGAACAGGAGGATGAAGACTGGCTCACCCTTCCGAATATCGGCTTCAACCTCAGAAGTGGCAACTCACTAATTGGGTATATCGGGTTGGAGGAGGAGGGGCAGACCACGATTGGGTCATGGAACCAGCAGTCCGTCCGCAGACGCTACGCGGACGTCATTCGGGAAGTCAGAGAGTACAAGCGTACGGACGATGACGAAGCCGCGCTCGAAGCCCGCCACGAAGCAGAGGACAAGATCCGCGACCACGCAGAGGGTCTGAATGAGCGGATCCGCGACGACTTCGCGGAAGCCGGCGTTGAGGACATCACCGCTGACGAAATCGCGGACTACGACCCGATGCACTGGGTCGTGGAATTCGCGGAAGTGTACGCCGAAGGTGGGTTCGACGTCATCGTCGCAAATCCGCCGTGGGACAGGCTCACCGCCGACCGCGACACGTTCTTTGCCCGGTTCGACGATCGGTACGACGTCGGGTTCCGCGTGCTCCCACCGTCCGAAGCCGACGCCCGCGTCGAAGAGCTCCTCGAGGACGATGACATCGAAGAGTCGTGGGAGGAGTTCCGCCGCCAGATGGATCAACGGTCGACGTACTTCAGCAACAGCGACACGTACGACCTCCAAGACCCCGAAGTGTTCGACCGCAAGGTTGGCGCCGAAGACGATCTGTCCCGCCTATTCCTCGAACGCGCGTTTGAGCTGGCACGCGACGACTCCCACACCGCGTTCGTTCTGCCCGGTAATCTCTGGCTGGGTGCCAGTGCGAAGGATCTCCGCCGTCACCTCCTCGACAACACCGACTTCCACACGCTGGCGCAGTTCATCAATGGGGACATCTTCGACAACGTCGACAACCGGAAACGCATCTGCATAATGGCGTTCGGGAACAGCGGCGAAACCGACACTGTCCACGGTGCGTTCGAACACGGCGACACCACCATCCTCAACGATTTCGACGACGCCGCCATCACCGTTGAACGCGATCTACTGGATCAATTCAGCCCAGAATCCTTCGTCTTCCCGTACATCCGCAGCCGCGAACAGATCGACATCCTCGAAACGATTATCGACCACCCGATAATCAGTGACGACACTCAAGACTGGTTCCTCAACCCCTACCGCGAACTAGACCGGACGAACGACCGCGACCGGTTCATCGAAAACGAAGCCGACGGCGACTACCCCGTGTACGGCGGGCGGAACGTCTACCAGTACAGCTACGACGACACCCACATCGACATTCAAAAACCGGAGTTCTGGAGCGTCAACGACGGTAGCGACGATGACGCCCGCCAACGCATCCGCGAAAAGAAACAACGCGACCTGAAGAACGCGATTTACCACGACCTCAACCTCAGTGGATCGTCGATGAAGGGTGCGGTCAACGACCTCCTGCAGAAACGCCGTAGCCGCGAACTCACGCCCGACGACGTCCTCCTCGACTGCAGCGCGCCCCGGATCGTGTACCGCGACGTCGCCCGCCCGACCGACGAACGGACGATGATTGGCGCGGTCATCCCATCTGGTGTCGTCTGTCACAACAAGCTCCACACGGTGAGCCGGTTCGAACCCAAACCCGCTGCACGCGACGAACTAGAAGAGTTCCCGCTCCACAACATCTACCACCGTACGCTCACCGACAAGGAAATGTTCGCCGCGCTGGGCCTGTTGAACAGCCTCCCGGTCGGCTACCTGATGCGCTCGAAGATCGACTCCACGGTCGTGATGTACAAGGTCAAAGAATCGCAGATGCCCCGCCTCACCGAAGGTGACGACTGGTTCGACTACATCTGGCAGCGCGCTGCGCGCCTCAGCTGCTACGGCCCGCAGTTTGAGGATCTCCGTGAGGAACTGGACATCGACGCGGCGACCAGCAAACAGGAACGCGACCGCCTCCGCGCGGAGATCGACGCCGCTGCGCTAACCGTGTACGGCCTCAGCGACGACGAAGCTGAATACCTCATCAACGACTTCTACCGGACGGACGACCCCACGCTGATGACGGACGACTACTTCGACCTAGTGCTGGAGAAGTACCGCCAGATCGACGCCTAACACCCGCCGACCCCACGCCTCTTCATCCCGCCCGGAACCTCATTCGAGGAACACCAGCACTTCTACCGTGAACCCCTGCCTGAACAGGGCCTACTCCCCGGCATTCGACGCCGTGTCGCGTGAACCTCATTCCCCACATTCCGGGCAGCCGCAGCATTCCACGCAGCAGATACTGTTCTTAATTATAGGATTAAGAATAACCAGCTGTCCCACCCCCGCTCCCGTCACGCCCTTCAGGTTGTGAATCTGACACTCAACACGAATGCGACGCCTCCGAACACGACTCCGCCAACTGACCCCTCCCACCCTGCTCACGCTCCTCATCATCACCGCCGGGTTCGCCGCGTACGGCGCACCCCGGCCCGCCCTGACACCCGCAGCAATCACGCCCACGGCCACTCTCACCCTGTACGCCAGCGTGGTCTACATCCTCCTCAACCGCACACCATACTAGACACACCCCCATCGTTTCCGATGAAAAACCACCCGGCGCGCCGGCGACGGCGGGTCGGTTACAGGCCGAACAAGTCACGGTACTCCTCCGGCACGCTCCACCCCGACATCTTGCCGTCGCGCCATTCTACGAACCGGTCGTACACTTCGACGCGCTCCCGCAACCGCAGCTCCTCCAATCGGTTGAGGCGCTGATGCACGCTGGCATCCATCCGCGTCACCGCGCCCAACTCTTGCTGGATTTTGCTAATCACGTCGTTCATCCGATCCTGCTTCTCTTCGAGTTCGTCCAGTCGTTCCGCGTTCCCCTGCACCTCTGCCTCGAGGTCGTCCACCCGCTCTTCCAGCGTACTGACCCGACTGTCCAACTCTCCGATGTACAGATTCTCAATCTGGTTATCGACGTAGTTCTCCGTCGCGTAGTCGTCTTTGGCGCGGCTGATGAACTTACTGTGCTCCGTGATCGTGTCGCCACGACCGTCCACAACCTGTTCCGCCTGTTCGACGCGCTGCTCCAAGCCGTCCACGTAGTCCTGCATCCGACGGAACTCCTCCACCAAGTCCGACGCAGGCACGACGTCGACCATCGCCCCCACGTTGCCGTCGACGAACTCCCGGCCCTCATCGGTCAACCCGTACAGATGAGCGTTCTTCCGGTCACCGCTGCGCTCACGCTCACCGACCTTCTCCACCAGCCCCAGCCGGTTCAGCTTCCCCACGTCGTTCGCCGTCCGCTTCACGCGGTGGTGGACGCGGCCACGGTACTCTTCGCGGTCACCCATCTCCTCAGCGATCTTCCCGGTCGTCATTCCCCCGTCCTCCTGTCGGAGGATCCGGAGCGTGGACTGACTGATTTCGTCGATCGATTCGCCTTCGAATGTCACTTCTGGCATACTTTCGCACCGCGGGTCTACCCGATACTGACGTAAAATCATATCGCAAAACCGACATTATTTGATGTCAGAGAACCGGCGACGACTATACCCAATTGGCCCCCGGGCAAATTGAAATCACAGGAACAGGCTCATTCTCCAAGTGGAGACCCGCGTGACAAGAGAGGGGGGCAGGGAAGCCCCACCGGGACAGGACAGGACTCCCATTGCAAGCAAGGAAGGGGAACCCACCTCTGCAGGAAGGTAGGGGAACCCTGTCTCCCGCAGAGAGGGTAGGGGGCCATACCACTCTACAGGAAGGCAGGAACCCGGTCATCCGCAGGGATAGGCTGATTCCCCCAAGGAGGGGAGCGGAACCCCACCGGGGTTCCGCGACCACGCGAATGGCAGGGAAACCAACCCCTTTGCGGGAATCCGGGATGCGGGCAGACGGCGCGGGATGTGTGACAGCTCCCGCAAAGAGAGGGTCGAGGCCGGGACAGACGGCGGCGACGCTGACGGAATCCGTGGCGGGAGACGGCGACCCCGGCCCGTCTACGTGGACGCAGAGGACTGGACTTCCCTCAAGAGGAGTGGAAGACGACGTGTCGCGTCCGCTGGGAGGCCGCAGTGAACGCCGGCGGCGGTGATTTGACGGCACAGGCGGCCGAACACGTGGGTATGGAGACGGTCGAACGCGCGAAACGGGTGAGCAGACGGCACGGGGCGTGGCTGGCGGTCGCCATCGCCCTGTACGTCGTGCTGATGGTGCCAGAGATCGTCGAGAAGGGAGTGCCGGGGTGGTTGGCTGTCGGGGGCGCCGCTCCCGCGGTGGTCGTGATTCTGGTGGGGTTGCCGGAGGACGTCCGACGGTTGCGGCGTTAGTCAGGATGACGGCGTGGCGGGAGACGGCGCTTGTTTCGCAGTGGATTGGGGCGGAATACCCTGTAGTCCTCCCGTGAGACAGGCGAAAACAGGCAGTACGGGCAGACGGCAGACGCCGGCGTGAACGACTCCAGCACGCGCAAGACGCGGACTGGCGACGGTGGCGGCGCGGATGCGTGGGCGCGTGCAGGTGGCTGCTGGCCGGTCGCTGATGGTTCGTGGCCGATTGGACGGTGTGGATCGTGACGGCTGTCAGGCGGGCGTGAGCGGCTGCTGGCCGTTGGTGGGTCTTACCTAACCAACGGACGGGATTGTTCGAGTGTTTGGTAAGATAGGCGGGCTGCCAGACACCCACTTCTGGTTAACGTTTAAATCAAATCGGCCCTGATCATCTAGTGCTGATGGCAGACGAACAGGCCAGTCTTGACCGATTTGTGACCGACGGAGGTGACACCACCAACGACACGAATACTGACGCGACAGACGGCGGAGATGCTGACGGCGATGCTGTGGAGCGAACAGCGAACGCGACCGACATCACGATGCCGGCGGCGTTTGAGGAGCTGACGTACGAAGTCGAGGAGTGGGAGAAAAGCCACAGTACGTGGCGGACGGACTACGGGACGACGGACGAAATCACCGGCTTCCCCACCGACGTCGGCGGAGAGCGGGAGATCGCGCACAAGGTGATCCACCGGTCGGACGCCGTGCCGATGACGTACCGGAGCACGGGGCGTCGGGAGGGCACGCACGGCGTCGACGTCGACGAACTGGAGGGCGTGGGCGTCAGGGACGGTGACTGCGTGACGGCGGCCCGCGTGCTGGCCGCCCTCGAGGACGATGACTGCCGGGAGATCGTGGACGCCTTCGAGGAGCGCGTGGAGGAGTGGCGTGAGCGCAAAGCCGCGGAAGAGCGGTTCAGTGTACGGATTAAAAAGATGTGGACGGAGGGATCCGGTGATGGCGGCACGGGGAAGGCGACGTTCGCGCTCACGGACGCGGAGACGGGACGGGAGTATGAGCTGATCGCGCTGAATCACGTGGATATGGGGTGCGTGATCGAGGGCAAGGGCAACCGGGAGTACGACCTACCTGACGCGGCGGTGACGTACATCCGCAAGTACAGTGGCGTGCCGACGGGGCACCTGCAGACGCTGGCTGACTGGCCCGGTCACGATGGCGGGAGTCGGGGTGCGCCCCGGCATCCGCGCGGTCGAGGCGGGTACTGACGCCCCTACACGGGCTCCACGCCCGGTTTCCCCAGCGTTCTAACACGTCGTGCCCACCAGTTCAGGCCGCCGCCGTCGGTGGGTGGTAGGGAAAGTTGTCGACAGGGCGTGCTTTACAGGTTGACACGACGGGGTGATGGGCGGGATCCGGCGGCGATGAAGACGTATCCCGGTCACGCCCTGACTGACGGACGCGGAAATGGAAGATGCACTCTACACCGTGCGGATCGTGGACGTGAAGCAGTACGGCGGGCGGAATCGTCACGCTCTGCTCCAAGCTGATATGGACGCTCAGCGGGCGCGTGTGCGGGCGTTGGAGGCCGTCCTTGGCCGCCGTGACGTACAGGGCGTCGACGGAGTCGAAGTCTCAGAACACGTCGATACGTGGGCGTACGAAGGCGGTGAACGGCTGGCGTGGGAGGATGTCGTCGAACTGCTGCCCGCCGGCGACGATGAAGCGGTCGACGTCCGGGAGCGCGTCCAGCAGATGGCTGACGGGCTGGCGGCCGGCCGTGACGACGTCGAGGCGGAGGCCGCCCGCGTGGCGGAGGGAGCGGGGACGGTGCAGGCCGACGTCGTCGTCCGGGACTTCCGTGGTGAAGCGGTCGCGGAGGACGTGCTGGTCATCTGGTACGATTACACGGAGAGGGAGTGGGATGCGCCCACGGAGTACGATCTCGAAATCAGTCGTGCCATCAGCGGGGCGTTGGCCGGGATCGACGTAGAGTGACGCCGGGGATGGGAGTACCGGTGGCGGGTTGATGGCCTGTTTTCGCGTCGTTACCCACCGGAACAGCCTGTAGTCCTCCGCGTTGGCTGTCTCACTTGACTACCCACAATCACCCACTTCTGATAAATCTTTAAGTTAATCAGGCTCCTACGTTCGGGTGCAGATGAGCGAAACGGCCTACCAAGGCTTCGAGAGGTACCCAATCAACCGCGAAAACAACCGCCACATCCCCGCAGCGGGCCGACGCTACGTGATGATGCATTCGTTCGAGATCGAGGCCGTCGCCGCCGACACCGACATCCCCGAAGACGACCTCCGTCGCGTCATCTACGCGATGGGCCGCCGCATCCCGCACCAAGAGATCGTCGAAAACCCGACGGACGCCGCGTACTACGGCGCGGACTACGTAATCGACATCGACCGGGAGTACCGCGACCTCATCCGCGAAGTGGTCGAGGCCGAAGCCGACGTCGGCCACCTCGAGTACGTTGATGGAGCGGTGGACGGCGACTTGGCCTGCCGCAAGGTCGTGGACGCCGCCCTCGACGTGTGCCGCAAGCACGACCAAGCCGGTTCCGGCGCGACGCCCCGCGTGATGGCCCTCCGCGCCGCCACGATCCATCCCGCCTAATCGGGCGGAGTTCCAGCCCGCCGTGGCTGCCCCGGATCGGTTTCCTCTTCAACATTCCTGACTGCTTAGAGTGAACTCCACGCTACGCATAGCCTCTGTCCCGGCTGTATCGTGTTGGGCTGGTTCTCTGCGTGAGTTCCGTGTGGGAATTGTGGGCTGCACAGGAGTAGTGCTGTTAGATTAATTCCGGGAGTAAGACCCTCTCCCGGACGCGGACGGATCTCTGCCCCATCAGTACCACCCCCACTAACTGCCCACTTTCGATAAAGGTTTAAGTCAATCACTCCCCTACTACCGGGTGGAAGCAATGAAGATGACCGCACTGACCCTGACCGTGATGCTCACCTTCGCCGCCGCGGCGCTGAACGCGCCCGCTGCCGTCGTCGGCCTCACGGCCGCCACCGGCGCTCACGTTGCCGCCTCTGACGACCGATAACGCTGCTGGCACCGTCCCCGCAACCAACCCATCCACACAACCCCCCTCCAACAATGACAACCGACTTCGAAATCCCCGAAACGCACGACATCAAACAGACCGCCAGCCGATACGACCTCCGCGACTACGACCCGTGCGTCGCCACGCGCGTCGAGGACGGGCTATACGTCGCTCAAATCGGCTCCGCGTCCGTCGCCTTCACCAGCGTCGAACGCCACGACTACGGCCTCATCCTCCGCTTCAACAACGACGACGCCGCCGTACTCCGACACTGGGAGGACGCGCTCGAAGGCGACCTCCCCGGCGACGGAGAGTAACCCACTCTTGCTTAATTCTTAAACCAGTGTGGCTGTTAGCGTCGGCTGCGGAAAGTGGCACAACTCCAACTAATCGCGACCCCTGAACTGCCCTACAACCAACTCATCGTCGAAACCGAAGACGGCCCCAGCCACCAGTACACCTACCGGTTGCGCGCCGTCCGTGACGTCGAGGACGGATACGCACCGATCGACGACCCCACGCCGGCCGTCCGCCGCGCCGTCCGGGAGAGCGACTACCAGTACGTCCCCCGCGACGACGTGACGGAGTGCCGGATCCTCCCCGACGGTGACCGACAGCCGGTTGCCGCATACTACCGCGACGACCGGCCCCGGAACATCGTCGAGCCGGTCGACCGCCCCGAAGACGAACTAGGCGACATCGCTGCCGACATCGCCAACGTGGACGCGCACGCAATTCACGTCCTCAACCACCACTACCTCCCCGAACAGGGCATCGTCACGGTCTGGTTCACGCCGATCCGGATCGTCGACGACGCGAATGCGAAGAAGTCTGACGGCCGCTACCGGGTGGAAATCCCGGCAGAAGTCGCGGTGTAGCCCGCTATAGCCCGCTTTCTGCGTGACGCCCGCCGTTCGAGTCTCCCGCCCGTTAGGTAAGAACGGTGTTTCACCGGCGTTTACCCCATTAACAGCCATCTAATGTTTGGTAAGATTACCCTCCCCCTCTAACTATCCACTTCCGATAAAGGTTTAAGTCAATTAGTCCCCTACTACCGTGTGCAATGAGTCAGACTGACTCCCGCCNCCCTCCCCCTCTAACTATCCACTTCCGATAAAGGTTTAAGTCAATTAGTCCCCTACTACCGTGTGCAATGAGTCAGACTGACTCCCGCCCCGAAGCACCCGTCAACCAGCTCCCCGACGTCCAGCAGAAGCTCTCCAACATCGCCGTGAAGCAGGAAGCCGCCCTCGACCTCCGAATGCACGCCTCTGGCGGTTCGAGCACGGAACTGCGCCTGTACCAGCACCCCGCTGGATGGGTCATCGCCCAGCGCGACACCAGTTCGTTCAGCTCCGGCGACTGGACGATTACGCACACCGGCGCGCGTCTTGACGTGTCCGCCGGCCGCCACACGGCAGAGCAGGACGCCGACCGGTTCGAGGAACTCCTCCGCAACATCCGCACTTGCCTCGAACCGCAGTACCGGAGCACTGCCGGTGCCGCCGCCGTCGTGACGTACGCGGACTGGGGAGAGTTCACCGTCCGCGTCCGGGACTAACCCCTCCCGGTTTCGCGTGACACCCCGGTTCATTCCGCGTCAGCCGCCCCACGGCGGCGGGCGTGGAGTGACTGGGGCACGCGCCGCCCTGTGGCCGTGGCGGCCCCCAGACGGCCACCGGGACGCCCCGGCGCCCGCATCCCGCCGGCCGCGTTCGAATATGACCGACCGCACCGACACCGATACGGAGGACGATACTGATGCTGGTTGTGAGATTTGCGGCAGTACCGAATTCCTAACGCCTCAATCAATCACGATCGCCGGAGAGCTCACGCTGCCCGTCATCCTGTGCTGCGACTGCGCCGACCGGATCGAGGACGGGGAGATCGACACCGTCCACGACATCGCTGAGGAGATCGTCGAGAACAGAACGGACGGGTGACGTCCGCAGTCCACGCCCTCATTCCAGTTTTCGCACGGCCTACCCCCGGAACAGCCCGTAGTCCAGTCCGACTGCCGGTTCGGGCCATTCGACAGCCGCGACGCCGGACACGCATATCGCCGGTATTCGACACGCCAGACGCCGGAAGAGGAGTTTGCTGGAACTCCCGTCGGGACTGACGGTCGGGAGCGTCCGTGCCAGCAGAACGTAGCGTGGTGAGTACGGGGCGTTGACGCGGAACCGCGACGTCCGGTGCAACGAAAACCACGGGACGGCAGAAACAACACCCTCCCTCCATTGCGTCCAGTGCAACTCAGTCAGGTGATACTCACACGCGTGCGCACGCGTGTGAGCCAGCCGCCGTGCCCGCTGGTCGACGCGGGGTAGACGTCATGGTCTGCCTCGAGGTCGTCGATCGGTTCGACGACGACCGTCGTCGTCCCTGCAGCCACGTCGGTTCCCGCCGCTTTGCCGCATATCACCCATCCACCACCCACCCTCTCTCCCGAAAGAGTTATAATAATATCTAGTACTTGAATAGAAGAATGAAGACGGGGGAGGGGTGGCTGCTGGCGTCCGTCACCGACGCCGTCCCCGACATCGACCGCGACGTCCGCGTTGACCGCGCTCGAACACGTCGTGCTGCGGCGTGATGGCTCCGTCGTGAGGTTGCCGTCGTGCCCACGGCGCCGTCGACGGCGTTCGTGCCGCACGACGCCCCTACGCGGCGTGATTGTTGGGCGCGACTCCCGATTTCCCTTCCTCGATGACCAGTCACATCCACCCACCCCACCCCCACCCCCTTACTGTTGAGTATTGCACTGGACGCAATGGAGGGAGGGTGTTCGATCTGCCGTCCCGCGATTATGATTGCACCGGACGCGACGGTTGGGGTGTTGACCGCCATCCGATGACCACTTCCGGTTAAGGCTTAAACCAGCAAAAGGGCTAGTGTTGTAGTGATGACAGATACAGCACAGACGGCAGCGATGGTCGTGGTCGACCGGGACGCCGTCCTCGACGCGCTCGAAGACAACGTCTACGCGAACCGGCAGAACCTCAGCACCCGCCCATACGTCGTGGCTGACGGCGATGATGACGTGGTCGAAGGGGAGATCGACACGCGGGAGATCAGCGACGCACAAGACGGGAGTGAGGAGCTAGTCGTCCGGGTCACCCGGCTGGTGGACTGGTCGCGCGTGTCCGGGTCGTACCCGCGACGCGACGTCGTCTGGTGTGAGGTCGAGATGGAGACAGACGGATTGCCGTCGGATGATGAAGTCGACCGGGAGTTGAAGCGACGGATCGATGAGTGGCGGGCGGAGATCCGGGAGGCGTTGGCGGAGACGGTCACGTCCGATGGCCGGGAGTTCGAGATCACGTTCGACGCGGATGATTCGCTATGACGCTGTCGTGTTGTTCTGGGAGCCGTGCCCGGTGGCGGGGAGCACTTTTCCCCCTCAAATATTAACTATCTGATACAATATGCTACCCGATGGATCGCTTGACAAGGGTACCGTGGCCGCGTTTGTGGTGGGAGTCGTTGTGCTGGCCGGCATCGGAGTGTTCGCTGCGGGCTACACCACGTCCCCGTCGACCGACACAGGCGGTTCGGTCGTGATCGAACCGTCGTCACACAGCAAAGGCACACTGGTGGAGGTGTTCGACGCCCGAACATTAGAGGTAGAGTGGGCCCGCAACGTGGAGCAGTACGACTACGACGGCGGTGACGGCATCGTTGTCGTTGACACAGTGCCTGTTGGAGAGGATCCGATCACGTATGCGCCGCACGTGCTCAGGCTGGATGCGTCCACGGGAGAGGTAATGTGGGCGGTCGAGCAGGATGCTGAGGCCGTCGTAGCCACGTCGGACGGTGGTGCCGTCGCCGTCGATAGGTTCCGCGCGGCGGAGGGTGAGCAACGCGTCCGGGTCGTTCGGTTCGACGATTCGGGTGCGGTGCAGTGGGAGCACGTGTTGAGACAGGGGCGCGTCGGCAGCGCTGCGATGGTTGATGGTACGGTGGTTGTGTCCGTTCTATCTGAGTCGGCGGACGCGCAGCAGAGTCACGTGTACGCGATTGACGACGCCGGTGGGGACGTTGTAGAGTCGCGGAGGATGGTGGTGGGTGATTCGGTTGATGAGTTGGAGTAGTCTGACCCCCAATCGGGTCAGGTATTTATTATCTGATACAATACGTTCTCTTGTATGTCAGAAAATAGACAGGATAGGATTCCGACCGACCGTGAGACGCTGCAGGCCCTCTGGGTTCGCGCCGTGGCCTTCATCGGCGGCTGGTACCTCTTCCAAGGAGGTGCCCGCGCCATCTTCGTCTTCCCGTTCGAAGCAGTGACGACGAAGTACCTCACCCACGCGGCCAACTACTGGCCGTCCGTTATCGGCGGGCTCTTCGACGTGCTTCTCCCGCACGCCGGCGTGCTGGCCCCGCTGAATGGCTTCGGCACGCTGCTTGCCGGGCTGGCCCTGATGGCCGGTGCCGCGCTCCGGTTCACGCTCCCGGTCAGCGGCCTGCTGATGTTCCTCTACTGGATGATTTCGATGCCGTACGATGTCGCGGTCTTCCTCGACAAGCACTGGTTCCTGATCTTCCTGCTGGCCGGCGTCGCCGTGTACGCGGACGACCTCCGGTACACGGTGGACGGCTGGCTCAAGGAGCGGTTCCCGGACAGTCGCATCGTCGACGCAATCACCCTGTGACGGCGGCGTTGGTTTCCTGACGCCTTCTTTCGAGTTGCGTAGTCGTGGAGATGGATGAGGCTAGGATGTAGTATTGGGTAAGTGATAAGAAGGGCGGAGATTTATTATTTATTTGATGACAATAACCGTTGACGACGTCATCATCGGCCTTCGCGATCGAGAGGTAGATGTCGAAGAGGAAGCCGCTGACCGCGCGAAACGCATTCAGACGGAACTCCAAGCAATCGACTACCGCCCCGCTGCTGACCCGGAACTAGTCGCGGCCGGCGCCGTGTACGCGGCGTTCCTTCGTCGCGACCGTGTATCCGGATACAGCCACGGGTTGCTTTCTGCGGTCGCCCACGCCGCTGGCGGCGACGTGGACGCGGACGGTGTATGGCGGACGACCCGACGGATGACCGGAGCACTCCGCGTTTCCGATGTACTGGATCGCCTGAGCGCGTACGGTACCCCCGTCCCCGAACAGCTCCGCGACCTGTCGTTCGAGGTGTATCGTGAGGTTGACGCGGACGTCGCCGGAGAGAATCGCAGTCTGCCGCACACTCACGACGCCGTGTACGCGGCGGTCGTGTACACGGCCGCCCGCACCCATTCCAACGTCCCGGTCACGATCCGCGACATCGTGCTGGCGACGGGCACCCGTCGTGACCGCGTGTCGCTGCTGACCGACCGGATCACCGACCGGCTAGACCTGACGCTGGCGGTGGATGACCCCGACGCACACGTCCGCTGACAGGCAGAGGAGCTCGAAGCCCCGGAACAGGTACGGGAGCGCGCGATCGCCCTCCTCGACGAACTAGACGCCGGGAGTCGGACGCCGCGCGTGGCCGCAGCCGCTGCGCTGTATCTTGCCGGGCAGGAGTTCGACCCTGACCAGTACACTACCCGCCGTATCTGCGACGTGGTCGACGTGTCCAAGCCGTCGCTGACCAGTCTGACGTCGGAAGCGTGGGGTGAGGTCGGTGTCGTGCGGCGTCGCATCCTCCGCGTCGTCCAGCGGGCCGCGGACGCGGTCGGGGATGACGGTGCCGTGGAGCAGGTTGAGGACGTGCTGGACGAACACGGCGTGGAGTGGATCGGACGGATGGAGCCGGACACGGCTGCCGTGTTGCTGTACTACTGGTGTACGGACACGGATGCCGCCGCCGCCCGTATTGCGGACGCCGCTGATTGCTCTGCGGCCGTCTTTCGGAACCGGGATCGCCTTCCCGTCTCAGACGTGGCCGGGTGACTGGCGTATAGTCTTACCAACGCGCACCGCTGTATGGGGGTTATTCTTCAAAACGTTAGGTAAGACCACGGACGCGGTGGTAGTGAACACTCTCAGTGAACGACGTTCACCCTCAGGAAACAGACAGAGCGGGAGAAACCAGTCGTCGGGAGCGGTCGTCAGCGCGTTAGATGTGGCCGTTCTCTTCGAGCCACGCGACGTTTTCGTCGACGATCTCCCGCACGTCGGCGGGGACGTTCTTTCGTTCGAACCGGTTATCCCGCCAGTCCTCCGCCAGACTGCACATCCGGTCGAACGCTTCGTCGCTGTCGACGCCGTTGATCTGGCTACTGAAGTACCACTCCTTGACGCTGATGTCCGCGTCCGCGTTGGCGTGTTCGCTGAACGTGCGCTTACTGTCTAGATCCACGATACTGGCGTTCCCGTTCTCATCGACGACCATATTCTCCGCGTGCATCCCCTCAACACCGGTGAGGGCGGCCGCCGCCATCGTGTCGTGGACACCGTCCCGTTGTTCCTCAGAAAGCGCCACCCCATCCTCGAGGCCGGCGTGGTTCCCAGCTTCCGCCAGCGATTCCCCGGCCACTTCCTCCCGGACGACGTATTCGCCGTTCGGCACCTGTTCACCTAGGTGGTCGTCTTCCGGGGTCTTTTCGACGATCGCGGAGCGGCCGGCGTCGCCGCCCAGCGCCTCGATTGCCTGTGAGCGGTCGACGACGCGGGTGCGGACTTCCTCTGCGTCGACGAAGTAGTCGTCAACGCGGGTGACGTACCGGCGGCTGCCGTCAGTCTGCGCGGCGACCTTGACGTGCTGGCGGCTCTCCTGTCCGTAGTCGCTGATTTCGGATCCGACGAAGGTGTCAGCGGCCCAGTCCCCACCATCGTCACCGTCCTTGATCATATCCTCCGTGAGCGCGTCCAAGCCCTCCCAACCGGTCTCCATCTCCACGCCGGAATCGCCGGCGTCTGCGTCACCGTTGGCGTCGTCGGGGAGCTGGACTTGACTGCTGTCGACGTTGTGGTCACGGGCTTCATACTCCCCGCGACCTGCAGTCGCTGCTGACTCACTGTCGCTGTCGTTTCGCTTGTGCTTGCGTGGCATCGGTGATGGTTGAGAAGTGGGACTGTGGTGTCCAGTCCCGTGAAGGAGGCTATTCGGCGTGCGGTTCGAGGTCGACGTCAGGGTGAACGGTCACGTCAGCGTCGAGGTGGGCGACTTCGTCAGGGCGGAACGCTACGACGGGGTATTTGTCCCATCGCTGGTGCAGCTGGTCTTCGTCAAGGGCCTGCCACTTGGGATCGGGGAGGAGGACACGCACCCGCTTGTTCACGGGTTGGCCGTCCTCGATCCGGCCGATGTACTGCAGGCCGTCGTCGCGGTGTCGGTACACTTCGAGCATCTGTGTCTAGTAATAGTTTCTTGATTGACATAACAATTATCCGAAAATGGGTTCGCAGTCGACAGAGGTGCAATCAGATTAGAGTGGCCGTCAACAGGCACATAACCATAAGCATATTCTTAAGAATAAGCACCCGGTCGCGGGAATGGGATTTACCACTACATCCCGGATCCACCACGTAATGCAGGCCCTTGACCGACTACGCGACCATCCCCGCTCCCAGATCGATCGTGAGCCGCCAAAGACGGAGTTCGTAGAGGTCAGCTGTATCCTGCTCAGGGAAGCCCTCGAACACGGGATTGTCAAGCGGGTGCTGTTCTGCCCTGTTCCCCACAGTCAGTATGTTATCGGTGCCTTCTATCCAGATTCACGGGAGCTGTATTTCGATCCTCACTTGGCCGTTGGCAGCTGGGACGCGGCCGCGACGATGACACACGAACTAGGCCACGCCATTGACCGGTGGACGGGTTGCAGTATTAGTGACAATCACTCCGGGGAGACGTCGGAATTGTTCAAGCGCGAAGACACGGCCAACCTCTATGCTGTGATGGCCGATCCGGAGTACCAACGCCAGCACCCGGAACAGGTACGGTGGTTCTGCGACCTCCTCGACGAACACGGCGTCCCCGACGTACTCCAGCCGGATTACGCAATCCCGGCGACCGCCCGCGTGGAGAACCGATAAACGTCGCCTGTGCTGATGTCCTGATATGGCTACGACGTGCGGGTTGTGTGGTGCTGAAACGGACGTGACATCGTCGTCGGAACTGGAAGGCGCGATCGAACTGGACACTGGGATCCATAGGATTGTCGTGGAAGCAGTCGTCTGCAGGTCGTGTCGCGTCGACGTCGAAAATGGGGAATTGCGGGTATCGCAACTGGCCGGTCGGGTGCTTTCCGACGGCCTTGACCACGATGTCGAACCCCGCGTCCGGTTCCGGGAGTAGGCCGTCGCGGCAGCCGTCTTACCTAACCGCAGAGTTCGACGTGTTTGGTAAGACCCCGGTGGCGGGCAGCCCCTATACGTCTAATCCCACATACATAATCACGATGTCAGATGAACAGGACTGCCCGGTTTGCGGCGGCCAGCACGCCGGCCGGGTAGAGCATCGAATC
>NZ_AOIU01000021.1 GCF_000337455.1 Halosimplex carlsbadense 2-9-1
GGTGGAGGTCGTGACCAGGGATGGGCGCCCGTACGCGCGCGTGGTTTCCGACAACGTCCCGCCGCAGATCCCCGAGACCTACAGCGCCTACGCCGTCCACGACTTCGCGGCCACGCTGTGGATCGCCCCCGAGGGGTACGTCAGCGCCGTCCACTACGAGTTCGACCTGCGTAACATCGACGAGCGCATCGCCGTCGAGTGGCGCTACACGTACGACCGCGTCGGTGAGACGACCGTCGACCGCCCCGAGTGGGTCCCCGAGCCCACAGCTACCCCCTCGCCGACACCCACCGACGACCCGTCTCGAATCCCGCCCGCCACGGTCGCCGACACCCCCACCGCCGACTGACCCCGCCAGGCGGATGGCCATGGTACCTCCTGACAATATCTACGGTAGCGCCGCTCACGCCGACATTCCTTTTTCAGTTCCGAGTTAATTTCTCGGAAAATACCGTGAAAAGAATTATGCCGGTCCCCGGACAACCCGGAGATATGATCCAGGTCGGCGTCAACGGATACGGGACGATCGGAAAGCGCGTCGCGGACGCGATACGCGCCCAGCCGGACATGGCGGTCGCGGGCGTCGCCAAGACGAGCCCGAACTTCGAGGCGAAGGTCGCGCTCGAACGCGGCTACCCCCTCTACGCGGTCGACGGCGAGCGGACCGACGCCTTCGCCGAGGCCGGCTTCGACCTGACGGGCACAGTCGACGAACTCGTCGCCGAGAGCGACGTAGTGGTCGACGCTACGCCGGCGGGGATCGGCGCCGCGAACGCCGATCTCTACCGGGAACACGACACGCCCGCGATCTTCCAGGGCGGGGAGGACCCCGACGTGGCCGAGGTGAGCTTCAACGCACGGGCCAGCTACGAGGCCGCCCGCGGCGCCGACACCGTCCGCGTCGTCTCCTGTAACACGACCGGCCTCTCGCGGCTGTTCGCACCTCTCACCGAGGAGTACGGGATCGAGAAGGCTCGCGTCACGCTCGTCCGCCGGGGCGGCGACCCCGGCCAGACCGACCGCGGGCCGATCAACGACACGCTGCCCGACCCCGTCGAGATCCCCTCACACCACGGTCCCGACCTGAACACGGTCTTCCCGGATCTGGACGTGGACACGATGGGCATGAAGGTGCCCGCGACGCTGATGCACACTCACTCGGTCAACGTGACGCTCGCCTCGGAGGCCGACGCCGAGTCCGTCCGCGCGCTGCTCGAGGCGGAGTCGCGCCTGTTCGTGCTCCCGCCCGAACTCGACATCGACGGCGCGGGCAAGCTCAAGGAGTTCGCCCAGGACGCCGGCCGGCCCCGCGGCGATTGCTGGGAGAACTGCGTCTGGGGCGACTCGATCACCGTCGAGGGCCGCGACCTGTACCTGTTCCAGGCCATCCACCAGGAGGCCGACGTGGTCCCGGAGAACGTCGACGCCGTCCGCGCCGTCGCCGACACCGCCGACCGCGAGGAGAGCACGACCCTGACCGAGGACGCCCTCGGGCTCGACGGCCGGATCGGCGGGTCGCTCCGTGACCCCACCGCCCGTTCGCCCGCCGTCGCCGACGGCGGCCGCGACGACGACTGACCTCGCGGCCGCTCCGTCGATTTTTCACTCGATCCCCGCCGACAGCGTGAACCGCTCGACGTCGTCCGACCCCGTATCGACGACCCGACCGCTCCCCGTGTCGAGGACGACGGCGTAGTGGGGGCCGGGCGCGCCCTCGAAGGGGATCCCTCCGGGGTTGATCCGGACGGTGTCCTCGTACGTTTCGTGGACGAACTGGTGGGTGTGGCCGTGCAGGACGTAGTCGTAGCGGCCGCACTCGACGAGCGCGTCGACGACGGCCCCGCTGGTGCCGTGATAGGCGACGACCTCCCGGCCGTCGACGGTCAGTTCGGCCGTCTCGCCGTGGTAGGTGCCGAAGTCGTCGACCGTCTCGGCCAGCGCCCACTCGCCGTCGTTGTTGCCCCGGACGGCGTGGAAATCGAACGACGAGGCGAACGGCGTCGCCGAGAACGGGGCGACGACGTCGCCGCAGTGGACGACGATATCGCAGTCCTCACGTTCGAAGGTCTCGACGGCCGCTTCGACCGCGTCCAGATCGTCGTGCGTGTCGGAGACGATGCCGAGTCGCATGGGCGGGCTTGGCCCGGTCGGACAATCAACGTGTCCCTCGACAGCTGATTCCGGGGAGCGGCGTCCCCCGGCGTCGGGTTCCGGGAGACGCGGGTTCAAGAGACTCCCCGTCGAACCGCCGCCATGGACGTACTGCTAACCGGCGGCGCGGGCACGATCGGCACGGCGATCACCGACCACCTCGGCGACGGCGAGGATCACTCGTTCACCAGCCTCGACGTGACAGAACACTCCGACGACGACGTCGAGTCCGTCGTCGCGGACGCGACCGACGAGGCGGTCGTGCGCGAACACGTCGCCGAGGCGGACGCGGTCGTCCACCTCGCCCGGGTCCACATGGACGACGGCGGTCCGAACGACCGGACGATGGCGTGGAGCGACGAACACCTGGCGAACCTGCGACTCCACGCTACCGCCTACGAGGCCGCCGTCGAGGCGGACCTGGACACCTTCGTCTACGCCTCCTCGAACCACGCCGTCGGGATGTACGAGGTCGAGGCGGCACCGGACATCTACTACGGCTCGGACTTCGAGGTCGACCACACCGTCCAGCCCCGGCCGGACTCGATGTACGGCGTCGAGAAGGTCTACGGGGAGGGACTCGGCCGGCTCGCGGCCGAGGTCTCCGACCTCTCGGTGTACGCCCTGCGTATCTGCGCGGTCAGAGACCCCGAGTACGACCACCCCTACGGCGACGCCCAGCGCGGCGTCGACGGGGGCCGCTTCGAGTCCGACTCGGCGGCCTACGACGAGCAGGTCGCCCGGATGCGCTGCATGTGGCAGTCCCGCCGAGACATCGCCCAGCTGGTTGAGCGCTGTCTCGCCGACGACGCCGTCGAGTTCGACGTGTTCTACGGCGTCAGCGACAACGAGAACCGCTGGTTCGACATCGACCACGCCCGCGACGTGCTCGGCTACGACCCCCGCGATTCCGCCGACGAGTGGGACGCCCCGCCGTCCTGAACGCCCCGCCGTCTCGGCGCTCGCCGTCCCGGCCGCCGCCGGGCCACGCACCGTACGGCTCGCCGCCACGACCCGCTGGGACCGTCTGCACCGAGAGATTAACTCGGCGTCGAGTTATTTTATTTCACGACTCGGAGAAAGAAATTTAATGGCGCGGACCAAGTGACGTACATGGGAGACACCGGCGGAGACTGGACGCGGCGGCACGCACGGCTCACCTGGGAGGGTGAACGGGGTGGCACGCCACCGGAAGGCGGAGGAGGTTCCGACGGGCGGGTCGTCCGCGCGGACCCACCCGCCGACGACTGGAGCGCGCGACACGCCTGGTGTCGCCGCGCCTGACGCCGCTCTCCTATTCGCGCAGGACTTCGACGCCGACCAGTCGCTCGCCCGTCAGCGCGCGGATGTACGCGCCGCCGGCGATCGACACGTGCCCGAAGTCGTCCTCGCTCATCCCGTACATCTCGATAGCTCGGGAGGTGTCGCCGCCGCCGACGACCGAGAAACAGTCCGTCTCGGAGATGGCTTCGAGGACGCCGACGGTCCCGTCGGCGAACCGCTCGTCCTCGAACAGGCCCAGCGCCCCCTTGACGAAGACCGCCTCCGAACTCTCGATAGTCGCCGCGTACTCCGACACCGTGTTCGACCCCACGTCGAGGAACGCCCGGTCCTTCTCCTCGATGTCGCCGACCTCTATCTCCGCCCGCTCGTCGTCCTCGTCTTCGTAGGCCAGGTCGAGCGCCAGCCGGATCTGGTCGCCGTAGTCGTCGATCAGACTCCGGATCGTCGTCTCGTTCGCTTCCCACTGGTCGTCGAACAGGTCCATCCCCTCGATGTCCCGGCCGACGGGCACGCCGTCGGCCCGCAGGAACAGCTCGCCGGCGATGCCACCCAGCAGGAACGTGTCGACTTTGTCTTCCAGCGCAGTCATCACGTCGATCACGTCGGTGGCCTTCGTCCCGCCGACGACCATCGTCACCTCGCCGTCGAACGCCCGCTCGGCGATGGCCGTGTTGGCCTCGTACTCCGTCTCCATGACGCGACCGGCGTAGGCGGGCAGCGCCAGCGGGAACCCGACCAGCGAGGCGTGGCTGCGGTGGGCCGCCGAGTAGGCGTCGTTGACGTAGGCGTCGAACGCCGGCGCCAACGCCCGCACGAACTCCGTCTCGGCTTTCGTCTCGGGGTCCTCCTCCGGCAGTTCCTCGTCGCACATCCGCGTGTTCTCCAGCAGGAGGATCTCCCCGCCTTCGAGGTCGTTGATCGCCGAGATCGCTCGGTCGCCGAACGTGTCGTCGACGAACGCCACGTCGCGGCCGACGTGGTCGCCGAGGATTTCGGCGTGCTGTTCGAGCGAGACGAACGTGTCCCGGCCGGGACGGCCCTGGTGGGCCATCAGCACGACACGGAAATCGCGTTCGGCGAGTTCGCGCACCGTCTCGGCGTGCCGGTCGAAGCGGCGGTTGTCCTGCACCTCACCGTCCTCGACCGGGGAGTTCAGGTCGAGTCGCACGAGCACGCGCTGTCCGTCTTCGAGGTCGTCGAGCGTCTTGAACGAGGTCATGTGTCTGTTCGGTCCGTCGCCCGGTGGCGAGAAAAAACCGCCCGTTCACTCTCGCGTCACTGCTCGGCACAGGTGAGAGAGTGATCAGTCTAGCGCGGCGGCGAAGACGATGGCGAGGGCGGCGCCAAGTCCGGCACCCAGCCCGGCCGTCACTGCTCCGGAGAGCGCCCACGGTTCGACGGCGAGGGCGAGGAAGGCGCCGGCGGCGCCGCCGAGGCCCCCGGCGCTGGGGACGACCCATCGGAGCCGTCCCGCACGGTTCCACTCGTCCGGCCGTTGACCGAGTTTCGTTCGGAGGGACATCGCTACCGGAGGTCGGGTCTGAACGGCAAAAATAGTTGGGGGGACGACAGGACCTCAGTACTCGGTGACGAACTCGGCCACGTCGAGCATGCGGTTGGAGAAGCCGTACTCGTTGTCGTACCAGGTGAGGATCTTCGTCATGCCGTTCACGACGTTGGTCGACTGCAGGTCGACCTGCGAGGAGTAGGGGGTCCCCTGGATGTCAGTCGAGACGACCTCGTCGTCGGTGACG
Source organism: Halosimplex carlsbadense 2-9-1 (assembly GCF_000337455.1). Lineage (GTDB taxonomy): Archaea > Halobacteriota > Halobacteria > Halobacteriales > Haloarculaceae > Halosimplex > Halosimplex carlsbadense. The sequence goes on from NZ_AOIU01000021.1 coordinate 5,190, forward strand.
CCGAGGACGCCCTCCAGCTCACCGGCGGCGGCCTCGCGGAAGGCGTCGTTCACGTCTTCCTCGGTGACCTCCGCGTCCAGGTCGACGACGAACTCGGTGATCGAGCCGTTGGGGACCGGGACGCGGATGGCCATCCCGTCGAGCTTGCCCTCCAGTTCGGGCAGGACCTCGGTGGCGGCCTGGGCGGCGCCGGTGGAGGTCGGGACGATGTTCTCGGCGGCCGCGCGGCCGCGGCGGGTCTTCGATTTGGGGCCGTCGACGAGGTTCTGCGAGCCCGTGTAGGCGTGGACCGTCGTCAGCTGGCCGGCCTCGATACCGAACTGCTCGTCGAGCACCTTCGCGACGGGCGTGATGGAGTTGGTGGTGCAGGAGGCGTTCGAGACGACGTCCTCGCCCTCGTACTCGTCGTGGTTGACGCCGTAGACGATCTGTTTGACCGGCTTCTCGCCCTTGGGCGGCGCGGAGATGACGACTTTGTCGGCGCCGGCGTCGAGGTGCTTGCTCGCGTCCTCGTAGTTGCGGAAGATGCCGGTCGCCTCGAAGGCCACGTCGACGTCGAGGTCGTCCCACGGGAGTTCGGCGGGGTCGGTCTCCCCGTGGATCGAGGCGGCGAAGTCGGTGCCGTCGACGGTCATGACGCCCTCGTCGAGGGTCACGCCGTCGAGGGTGCCCATCACCGTGTCGTACTTCGCGAGGTACTCCATGTCGGCGTCGTCCATCACGTCGTTGATGCCGACGACCTCCACGCGCGAGTCCCCCAGCGACGCGCGGAAGACGTTGCGCCCGATGCGGCCGAAGCCGTTCAGACCGATGCGTACGGTCCCCTCGTTAGATTCACTCATACTGAATAGTACGTCTCCCGATGCGAGTATAGGGTTTTCGAATACGGAACGCACGAGCGGTCCGTTCACGCGCAGGAACCGCAGTGTCGACCGCCCCAGTCGCCCGGAACGGTCGCGACGGGTGCGGTTACGGGCGGCCCCGCTCGGTCCGGAGCCGCCGGTCGCGTTCGGCCCGTTCGCGGAGCCGTTCGACCCGCTGGTCGGTCGCGGGGTGAGTCGACAGCAGCCGCGTCAGCGGCCCATCCTCCTCGCCGTTGACGTACAGCGGCGACAGCAGCGACCACGGCCCCTGACTCGCGCGTTCGATCTTTCGGAGCGCTCGCGCCAGCGCCAGCGGGTCGCCGGTCACCTCCGCCGCGCGGTCGTCGGCCGCGAACTCCCGTCGCCGCGAGTGGGCCAGCATCGCCAGCGTCAGCGCGAAAAAGACCAGCGACACCGACCCGCCGATGGCCCGCTGGAGCTTGCCCGGGAGCGTCCGCGTCCACGCCTCGGGCCGCCCGCGGATCCAGGCCACCCCGCGGGCCAGCCCCGCCGCGACGATCAACACCGGCGCGAGCACCACCACGACTAGTCCCGACAGCGTCTGCAGCGCGCTGTACCCGAACGTCTGGACCAGGCTGTCCTTGCGCTCGATGTGGGCCAGCTCGTGGGCGAGGATCGCCGACAGCTCGTCGACGGTCAAAATCGAGAACAGCCGCCGGTCGACGACCACGTGACCCGGGCCGAACCCGCCGTCCAGCGCCAGGGCGTTGGGCTGGCCCATCTCCCCGACCAGCACGTCCGGTCGCTCGATGCCCATCGCGTCGCTGAACCCACCGAGCCGCCGGTAGAGCATCGGCGCCCGTGCCTCCGGCAGTTCCCACACTCGGAGGCTTCGGAGGATCTGGGCGGTCCCGATCCGGTAGCTGACGAACGCGAAGACGACCGTCAGGACCGCCAGGTACAGCGCCAGCGTCGACAGCGACGGCCGGACCGCCCAGACCGCCCGCGCCACTTCGTAGACGAGATAGGCGCCGGCCAGGTACACCGCCAGCGTCAGCACGCCGACGACGGCCATCAATCCGCGGAGTACCCAGCGCATGGTTCGATCTTGGGCCGGCGTCACTCAAAACGCTTGCCAGCGACGGGGTGTCGAGACGCCCCCGGAGGAGGGCGCGTCCGAGACCCGGATCGGCGGAGCACAGTACAGTAGTGGAGGGGCGGGTGCGGTGGCGCGCGCTGTCGTCTCGGAATCGCTTGCGATTCCGAGGGCCGTCAGAGCTTGCTCTGACGCTGGCGCGCTTTCATGCGCGCGACGGAGTCGTGCGAGGGATGACCGAGCGAGCACAGCGAGCGAAGGAATCGGTTGGGGAGGTGTGTGGCTGTTTGCGGTGCTGTGCGGGGTGGTCGCGGTTCCTGGCGGACTGAAAGGGCAAGGCGCGCTCGCGTTCACTCGGTCGTCTGCGCGACTCCTATCCGAGCGAAGCGAGGATATGTCGCGGAGCGACCGCGAACGGGCCGAGGGCTTTCAGCACCTGCTGTCCCCTGTGGTCTACACAACTGCTAGCGAGCGGGCCGAGGGCGTTCGACGCTTGCTGTCCCCAGTGAATACGGTCGCTGTTGTTCGACTCAATCCCGCGACTTGCGCACCCGAAACTACCGATACACTCACAACACGAACGGAACACGAGACTCGAATCGGCCCACACGCTCATGCCGCTCGGCACCCACGTCACGCGCATGGACGGGGACACGATGTTGAATCTCGTCGGCGCGGCCATCGTGGTGGCGGTCGCGGTCGGGCTCGTCGTGGTCGGACTCAACATCGCGGGCGGGAGCGGAAACACGGAGGCTCCGGACGTGAACTGGACGGTCGAGCGAGTCGACGACACCGCCGTCCGGATCACCCACGCCGGCGGCGACCCGGTCCGAACGGACGACCTCACGGTCAGGGTCGAGAGCTACCGTCGGGCGACCGACTGGGCCGATCCGGTGACCGAATCGGACAGCACGGTCGTCCAGGCGAGCGAGGGCTCGACCGTCCGGATCGTCTGGAGTCCGGGCCGCGGCGACGACGTCATCATGCACAGCGAACGGGTCTGAGCGAGAACGGGAGCGGCCAGTGGCGGCGTCTCAGTTCCCGCCGGCGTCGGCGCTGGTGAAGTTAGCGACCACGTCGACGCCGTCGAGGCCGATCCGGTAGCGCCGGTCGGCGTCGAGGTCGACCGTTCGCTCGGTGCCGTCGGGCCAGGTCACGTCGACGGTCGCGCCCTCGGCGTCGCCGAGGCCGATGTGCGTGACCGACGAGCCCTGCGAGATGAAGTCCGTGCGCGTGTTCTGCCAGACCGCGGTCTCCTCGCCGTCGACGGTGACGGTCGCGTTGGCGCCGATGGCGACCGCTCCGTTCCCGTCGACGATCTCGAACTGGACCGCGCCCGCGGCGGGCGACTCGCTCGCGTCCGTCCCGTTCTCGGTTCCGTCGGACGACCGGACGGTGTTCTCGTAGACGGCGTAGGGGCCGTGGTAGTCGGCGATGATCACGTCGCGGTCGCCGTCGCGGTCGTAGTCGACGGTGACCATGCCGCGGCCGTCCTGTTCGGCGAAGCCGCGCTCGGAGGCGTCCAGGCGCGTGAAGTTGTCGGCGCCCCGCTCCCAGACCATCGGGAGCGTGAAGACGGGGTCGGACTGGTTGAGCGCGACGACGGTCTGGGTGGTGTGCATGAGATCCCGGTCGCCGTCGTTGTCGAGGTCGGTCACGCTGGCGGCCCATCCCCAGCCGCCCTCGCGGACGCCGTAGGCGTCGGCGCGGTCGACGAACTCGCCGTCGCCCTCGTTGACGAGCATGGTGTTGCCCTTGGTCCGGCCGGAGTGGATGACGTACTGGAGGAACCGCTTGAGCCGCTCGTAGCGGTCCGGCGAGAGCGTCTCGCGGGAGGCCGGGATATCGATGTTGGTGACGAACACGTCGGGGCGGCCGTCGCGGTTCACGTCGTTGACCTCCGAGGCCATGCCGTTGCGGGCGGTGGGGCCGCCGAGCTGGATCTGCCGGAACGAGCCGTCGCCCCGGTTGAGATAGACGGTGTCGTTGTTGTAGTCGTTGGCGACGTGGATGTCGGGGCGGCCGTCGCCGGTCAGGTCGACGAAGCTGGCCGCGAGGCTCCAGCGGTCGCCGGAGATACCGGGCGCGTCCACGCGCTCGAAGCGCGACTCGCCCGACTGGCCTGTATTCTCGAAGAGGACGTTGGGGTTGCCGTTGTCGTCGGCGACGGACCTGTTGGTCGAGAAGTAGCCCTCGGGGCGCTCGTCGGCCCAGTCGCCCGACTGGTAGACGAGCAGATCGCGGTCGCCGTCGCCGTCGTAGTCGGCGGCGGCCGCGCCGAGCGGGTGCGTGAAGTTGCCGAGGCCGATGTCGGTCCGCTCGAAGCTCCCCTCGTCGTTGTGGAAGGCGGCGGCGGGACCGTCCTTGGCGAGCAGGATCAGGTCGCGCCAGCCGTCGCCGTCGTAATCGACGAAGGCGGCGCTCTTGTACTCGCGTTCGAGCCCGGAGAGTTCGCCCGTCCGCTCGAAGGCGCCGCCGGTGTTGCGAAAGAGGGCGGGCCGCTCGCCGCCGACGGCGAGCAGGTCCTCCCAGCCGTCGTTGTCGATGTCGGCGACGAAGACGCCGTTGTTGCCGTTGCCGGCGGCGCCGGTGCCGGTCCCGTTGTACGCGAGGCCGGCCTCGACGGTGGCGTCGACGAACCCGATCTCGGCGCTGGCTTCGTCGGCGGCCGCGCCGTCGCCGTTCCCGGGCGCGACGGCACAGCCCGAGACGACCAGCGTCAGCGCGACGGCGACGGTGAGGACGATCCGGCGGGTGGCGCCGGCGGGCCGCTGGCCCCTGCCGATCATCCGTCGATCCCTGTCGGGAGCGCGCGCTGTGAACGGGGCGGCACGAGCAGTGTCGCGCGGTGGTGGGTCTCCAGGTAGTCGATGATGCCGTGGTCCTCGGCGGCCACGTCGTCGTCGTACTCGTCGGTGTTCATCGCCTTGCGGGTCTCGACGAAGCGGTCGACGTGGCGCTGGAGCCCGGTGAAGTTGAACTCCGTCCCCTGGGCGGCGTCGGTCGCGACCCCCTCCGAGCGCCGGAGGATCGTCGGAACGAAGTCGTCGTCGCGTGCGCGTGCGACCTTCTGGGTGTGGCCCACGCGACCGTACTCCTCGGCGAACTCCTCGACGCTCTCGGCGTTCTCCTCGGTGATCCCGCTCTCGGCGCCGAGCTTCTCGCCGATCTCGCCGATCTCGTCGGTGTCGTGGGCGGGACAGAACATCTCGGCGGCCCGCTCCTCGTGGGACTGGTCGTACCAGCGGTCGAGCTCGATGCCGAGCCGGGAGACGGCCATGGTCGTCCCGCCGGCGAATGGCCCCTCGCGGATAGTGATCCCGTCCTCGGAGGGCTGGCTGTCGCGGTAGCCGGACTTGAACCCCATCGACAGCGGCGCAGACTCCGGGATCGAGTCGTTGTCCAGCACGTCGGCGGGGATCCCCTTGCCGACCATGCCGGCCCGGCGGTCGGCCTTCGAGAAGACGCCCTCGAAGGTGTCGGTCACCTCGACGCCGTTCAGCGTCTCGATCTCGCCGAACAGCGCGGCCTCGGCGGCCATGACGACCGAGCCGATGTCGCTGTTCATCAGCAGGACGGCGTCGAAGTCGTCGGCCTTCTCCGGGTCCTCACCGACCTCGCGGAGCACGTCCTCGGCCGGAACCAGCTGCTCGGGGACGCCGCCGGTCCGCTCGAAGTAGCTGGCCGAGTAGCCGAGCATGAACAGGAGCCCCTGCGCGAACGACGCCGATGGGTTGCCGCCGGTCCCCCACTGGAAGGCCTCCTCGAGGGTCCGCAGGGTGCCCTCGACCTGCTCGCGCTCGGCGTCGGTCGGCGGGGTCGACCCCTCGTAGGAGAGCCCGAGGATCAGCTGTTGTTGCGGGATAACGGTGTTGCCGTGGGCGTCGTGGACGACCGCGTAGTTCCAGGCGTGCTGGCGCTTCGACAGCGCGTCGGGGTTGCCCGAAGGAACCGACAGGTCGAACTCCGCCTCCGTCCCCGTGCGTGGCGGCCCATCCCCTCTCGTCCCCTCCGATCCGTCGGACTCGGTCCCCACTAGGTCCCGTTCCCGCTCCTGACACGCCGAGAGCGCGCTCGCCCCACCGATAGCGACGGCGGTCGCGACGAACTCGCGACGGCCGATGCCCCGCTCGTTGTCCGGTGACATTTGCGTTGGGTTAGTCGGTCCAGGTGAAAAACCCTTCTACGAACGCTCGCGTCGACTGCCACGTCCGACCCTGGCGACGAGGACCGTCCGGCGCCGTCACGCCCCGATTTCTCCCGATTGGTAGGGGATCGGACACTCGTCTGTGACGCCCGCGCGCGAGCCTTCCCGGCGAAAGCTTCTTTACCCCCGATCCCACTCGTGTTCAGCTATGGAGAACGGACGTTCCTCCGCGGGCGCCGGCCGTCAGCGGGCCCAGTATCGAACTGCCGGGCTTCGCGACGGGGAATTCCGATGATAAACAGTGGTGGTTACGGAACCGTCGCGGGCGGCCGGCGCCGAGACGGTTCCGTTCTCCGAAACGCGAGCGATACCGTCCACCCGCGATCCCCGTTCGAGTGCGGCGACGGGGACGACTGAACACTCGAATCCGAATACCCCGATTTCGGTGGATTTGAGTACCAGGGGTACGTTTTTCGGATCACCGGTCGATCGAATCCGGCCGAACACGTCCGCACTCTTCCAAAAGCTTTATTATCTATTATCGTATACCAACCAGAGGCATGTCTGACAGTACCAATGAGTACAGCGATGTCGTAGACCGCCGGAAGTTCCTGACACTCGCAGGAGCGTCCGGTGCCGCGGCACTCGCAGGGTGTGGTAGCGGGGACGGGACACCGACCGACGGGTCCGGCTCCGACGGTAGTGACGGTTCGGACGGCTCCGACGGCTCGGATGGGTCCGACGGGTCCGACGGCGGCAGCATGAACGTCGTCGACAAGACCCACGTGAGCGCCCTCCAGGCCGACCCGACGAACCGGACGCTCAACACACACAACACGCAGATCTCCTCGGAACCGGCACGCCGGCTGGCGTTCGACCGGTTCGCCGCGTACTCCTTCGAGACTCAGGAGTTCCAGCTCGCTGCCCTCGACGAGTGGGAGTTCGACGGCGAGACGGTCACGCTGACGTTCCGCGAGGACCTCTCGTGGTCCGACGGTAGCGACGTCACGACCGAAGACATCGACGTGCAGTTCCAGATCCTCGAGAAGATCGGCAGCGCCATCTGGGGCTACGTCGAGAGTACCGAGGTCGTCGACGACTACACGTACCAGCTGAACCTCACGGGGCCGACCAACCCGGTCATGGTCAAACACCAGCTGGGTAACATGTGGATCGACACGCCGGCCGCGGCGTTCGAGCAGTTCCTCGACGCCGACGCCTCGGAGATCCAGACCTGGAACTGGGAGGACAGCGACACCGAGGTCATCACGAGCGGCGCGTGGGCCTACGTCGACAAGAACCAGCAGCAGTGGAACTTCGAGCGCAACGAAGAGTTCCACAGCATCGACAACGTCAATTTCTCGGACTTCCAGTTCGACTCCTATCAGGAGGCCTCGGTCCCCCAGCAGGACTTCACCACAGGCGGTAAGCGCTTCGACAGCCAGTGGAGCATGTTCGCTGCGCCGGAGACGGTCAACGCCTTCCAGGACTACGTCATGGAGATCCAGACCATCCCGGCCAAGTGGGGCTACGGGATGATCTTCAACCACGACGACCCGATCTTCGGCGACCGCGCGGTCCGCCAGGCGATCGCACACGTCGTCAACCGCGAGGAGCTCGTCGCCAACGCGGGTCCGCGCACGAAGTTCCCGGCCTCGGTTCCGTGTGGGATCGCCCCGCGGGACATCGAGGGCTGGCTCGGCGACACCCAGAGCAACTTCGAGGACTACGGCGTCGGTTCGACCAACACCGAGGAAGCGACCCAGCTCCTCGAGGACGCCGGCTACTCGATGCAGAACGGCACGTGGACGAGCCCCGACGGCGAGCCGATCAGCGCTGACTACCTCACTCCCGGCGGATGGACCGACTTCACGACGATGACCGAGACGATCGTCGACCGCCTCAACGAGTTCGGCTTCGATCTGTCGGTCGCCAGCCGGCCGACCAGTGACTGGCAGGGCGCGTTCATCGAGAGCAACTTCAAGGTCGGGACGTTCTACTGGCTGCCCGGCCAGGCCCGGTCGTCGTTCCCGTACTTCCCGCTGCGCCACCAGCTCGCGCTGGCTGCGCTCAACGGCGGGCACAACTACGACGCCGAGTCCGAACAGACCATCCCGGCCATGAGCGGCGACGGCGAAATGACGATCAACCCGCTGGCCAAGGTCGACGAGATCGCGACCAAGGCGACCAACGAAGAGGCGATGTCGGTCGTCCAGGAAGCCGCCTGGCACAACAACTACGACCTGCCGATGCTCTCGCTGGTCTCGAAGTTCGAGCAGTCGTGGCTCACCACCGACGAGTGGAACGTCGATCTCCAGGAAGGCGACCCCGAGCGCGGGATCAAGTGGCCGCCGTTCTGGCTGCCCCGCACGGGTAAGCTGACGGCTCAGGAGTAACGGACTCCTTCCAAGCCGATGGGAAGTGTATCGCTCGGTCTCGCACCGAACCGTTTCTTACGACGCGAGTCGTTAGACCTTAGAGTGCCGGCTGTAAATACGATTATCAAGACGCATGGTTAACTACTACGTGCGGCGGACAGCACGGGTGTTCGTCACGATCTTCGGGGTCATGTCGCTCACCTTCGGGCTGATCCGTCTGCTTCCGGGAGGACCGTTCACGCAGTTGCGGACCCAGTTGCTCCGGCAGGGTATCCCACCCGAGCAGGTCAACCAGCAGATCGAGAACCTGCAGAACGTCCGGCCGGACGCTGGACTGGGGGAACAGTACGTCAACTACATGATATCGGCGTTCCAGCTCGACCTGGGGACGTCGATCCAGTACAGTCGTCCGGTCACGGAGATGGTCGCTCAGGCGGCGCCCTGGACGATATTCATCGTCGTCGTGTCGACGATCCTGATGTTCATCGTCGGGATCCTCCTGGGCGCGATCCAGGCCTACTGGGAGGGGTCGAGGTTCGACACCATCGCCTCCTCGATGTCGATCGTGGGGATGTCGATCCCCTTCTACGTGGCGGCGATCCTGCTCCTGCTGTTCATGTCGTACCGCTGGGGCCTGTTCCCGGCGTCGGGGACGGCCAACCCCAACATCGACAACCAGTGGAGCCTGGATTACGCTATCAGCGTGGTTATGCACGGCGCGCTACCGATACTGTCGTACACGATCGTGGGGATCGGTGGACAGGCGCTGGCGATGCGCGGTAACAGTATTCAGGTGCTGGGCGAGGACTTCGTCGAGGTCGCCAGACTCCGGGGACTCTCCGACGGTCGGATCGCGACTCGCTACGTCGCGCGCAACGCGATCCTGCCGATGTACACCGGGTTCCTGCTGCTGCTCGGCTTCCGGCTGGGCGGCACGGTGATCCTCGAGCAGATATTCAACTACCCGGGACTGGGCCTGTACCTCTTGGACGCCGTCAACTCCAACGACTACCCGATGATGATGGGGACGTTCCTCGTCATCACGGTGGCGCTGGTCATCGGCGTGTACGTCGCCGACCTGACCTACAGCATGATCGACCCGCGGATCAGCTCGGGTGATTCCAGTGAAGCATACTGAATCCGACGCCCCCACTGAGGGGCTCGACTGGCAGAGCGAGAGCACCGGCGCGGACATGACGAGGGGAGACCGGATCCGCGAGTTCTACGAGCGGAGCGTCTACGAGCCCGCGGTCGTCGCGTGGTCCGACATGCGGACCCGCGTCGGGCTCCTGATGCTCAGCGTCTACCTGGCGATCACCGCGGTCGCCCTCCTCGGACTGTGGCGCGAACCGTCGTCGAGCCAGGCGCCGCGGCTGCTCGGCATGTTCGAGAACTGGTCGTACCCGCTCGGGACGACCTCCGCAGGCGTCGACCTGGCCGCCGAACTCATCCACGCGACGCCGGACATCCTGCTGATGGTGCTAGCTGGCGGCGTTTGGGCCACCGGCCTCGCCGTCATCGTCGGGACGCTCGCGGGGTACAAGGGCGGCCGGGTCGATACCGTGTTGATGTCCATCTCGGACTTCTTCATGGCGATCCCCGGCCTCCCGCTGGTGATCATCCTCGCGATCACGTTCAGTCCGGAGAACCCGATCTTCGTCGGCGTCATCCTGACGATCAACTACTGGGCCGGGCTGGGCCGGTCGCTGCGTTCGCAGGTGCTGACCATCCGCGAGGACAGCTACGTCGAGGCCTCCCGGACGATGGGGACCTCTACGTTCCGAATCCTCCGGAAGGACGTGATCCCGAACCTGATGCCGTACGTGACGGTGAACTTCGTGTTCGCCGCCCGATACACCATCTTCGCGTCGGTCGGGCTGTTCTTCCTGGGCGTGTTGCCCTACAGCCAGCCGACGTGGGGCGTGACGCTGGCGCGAGCCCAGGGGAACGGCGCGCTGTTCGTCCCCGAGGCGGCCCACTGGCTGATCGCGCCGATGATCTTCATCGTCGGCCTCGCGCTCGCGCTGATCCTCATGGGACAGGGCCTCGACCGGGTGTTCAACCCGCGGGTCCGCACGCGGATGGCCGGCGAGTCCGAATCGACCGCCGAGGGTGACGACGAGACGATAACGGGAGGAACGCTCTAGATGGCAACCGATCAACGATCCACGGCGGACGCGACGGTACAGTCCACGGTCGAGGACCCGATCGTCGAGGTCTCCAACGCGAAGGTGACCTTCGACGGCGGCGACACGTACGTCCTCGACGACGTGAGCCTCGACATCGAACGCGACGAGGTGCTGGGCATCGTCGGCGAGTCCGGCTCGGGCAAGTCGATGTTCGCGTCGGCGCTGCTCGACTCGATCCCCGACCCCGGAGTGCTCTCCGGCGAGATCATCTACAACGCCGAGGACGGCCGGACGATAGACGTCCTCGAACAGAGCGACGAGGAACTGCGGCAGTTCCGCTGGGAAGAGGTCTCGATGGTCTTCCAGGGGGCGATGTCCTCGTTCAACCCGACGATGAAGGTCGGGACGCACTTCGAGGAGACGCTGAAAGCCCACGACTCGAACGTCGACGAGGGGATGGCCTTCGCGCGCGAACTGCTCGAAGACCTCTACCTCGAACCGGAGCGCGTCCTCGACGCCTATCCCCACGAGCTGTCGGGCGGCATGCAACAGCGCGCGCTGATCGCGCTGTCGCTGGTGCTCGAACCGGAAGTGCTCGTGATGGACGAGCCGACGGCGGCACTGGACCTGCTGATGCAGCGGTCGATCCTGATGCTGCTGAACGACCTGCAGGACAACTACGACCTGACGCTCGCCTTTATCACGCACGACCTGCCGCTGATCACGGCGCTGGCCGACCGGATGGGCATCATCTACGCGTTCCAGTTCGTCGAGGTCGGGACCCGCGATCAGATCATCGCGGACGCCGGTCACCCCTACACGAGAGCGCTGTTGAACGCGACGCCGAACCTCGACGCGCCGCTGTCGGAGATGCAGCCCATCGAGGGCGAAGGGCCCGCACCGGTCAACGTCCCGGAGGGCTGTAGCTTCCACCCGCGGTGTCCGCTCGCGACCGAGGAGTGCGTCAGCGACGACCCGCCCCTCGAAAGCATCGACGAGGACCACCGGACGGCCTGTCACCACTGGGAAGAGGCCCGCGAGGAGATCGACCTCAACTACGGTGAGGGCTCGGCCGACCCCGAGGTAGAGGCGAGTACGGACCGCGACGTGACCGCGCGGACCGGCGAGGAACCGGTCCTCGGGCTCGACGACGTCGAAGTCCACTTCGAGGAGGACCAGGGCCTGTTCGACATCTTCGGCGACGAGCCCGAAGTGGTCAAAGCCGTCGACGGCGTCGACCTGGACATCTACGAGAACGACGTGGTCGCGCTGCTGGGCGAGTCCGGCTGTGGGAAGACGACGCTGGGCAAGACCGCCATCGGCCTGCAGCGGCCGACCGGCGGCAGCGTCAACTACCGCGGCCAGGACATCTGGGAGGCCAAGGACGGCGACGGCGACATCCCATACGACGAGATCCGCCAGGCGCTGCAGATCATCCACCAAGACCCTGGGAGTTCGCTCAACCCGAACCGCCGGATCGTCGACATCCTCTCGGAGCCGCTGCACCACACGCACCCGAACATCAGCCCCAACGAACGTCGCGACCGGATCTACTCGCTGCTCGACCGGGTCGGGATGAACCCGCCGGGGGACTTCGCCGACCGCTACCCCCACCAGCTCTCGGGCGGGGAGAAACAGCGGGTCGCGCTGACGCGCGCGCTGCTGATGAACCCCGACGCGATCCTCGCGGACGAGGCCATCAGCGCGGTCGACGTGAGTCTGCGCGTCGAGCTGATGGACCTCATGCTCGAACTCCAGAACGTGTTCGACACCTCGTTCCTGTTCATCAGCCACGACCTCTCGAACGCCCGCTACTTCACCGAACACGGTGACGGGCGCATCGCGGTGATGTACCTCGGCGAGATCGTCGAGGTCGGCACCGCCGAGCGGCTGATCCAGAACCCGAAGCACCCCTACACGAAGGTGCTGCGCTGGGCGACCCCGTCGCTCCAGCTCGACGCGGTGGAGGCGGGCGAGCCGCCGATGCGCTCGATCGACGTGCCGGACCCGGTCGACCCGCCGAGCGGCTGCCGGTTCCACACCCGGTGTCCCGTCGCCAGGGAGGCCTGCACGGAGGAGAAGCCGCCGCTGTACGACGTGGAAGGCGGCGAGGGCAACGGTGCCGCCTGCTTCCGCTCCGACCCGGACCACGAGTACTGGGACAGCGAACCCCTGCCGGGCGCCGAGCGGGTCGGTCCCGACGAGGAGTTCGACACCAGCAGCGTCTCGGGCGAGTTCGGCGCCGGAAGCGCCGGCGACTGACCGCCCCGCCCTGACCCGTTTCACCGGCGAAGGATCGACGCGACGACTCGATTTTCCGCGGCCCCGCCGAACCGGCAGCCACAGGTGGCGGGCCACGCACAGCCCCGCGCAGCCGCCGCTCGCGGCGAGACACGCAACCGGGGGCTTGAATACCGTCGGTCGACAGATTCGAACGTGCCCGGTGGAACCAGCGCGGTCGACCTCGTCTGTGCCCAGCGCGACAACATCCCGATAGCGCTGGCGGTCATGATGTCTATGGGAGTGTTGCTCGCGTTCTCGTTCGTCTTCGTCTCGCCCGGCGACGAGGCGTTCCCGATCCTCGTCATCGACGCGGCGTTGATCGGCGTCTCGACGGCTCTATTCCTCGGTACCTACTACTACTGCACGAAGCGCGCGATGGACGACTAGCGGGCGACCGCCGCCGCGGTCGCGCCGAGAGAAGTGCCGCGCCGGTCAGGACTCGTCGAGGAACGCGGCCGTCTCTTCGGCGAGGTCGGCGACGTCCTCGTCGGTCTCCACGCGAGCGCGGTCTTCGAGCGGGTCGACCGCGCGGTCGTCGCCCAGGTAACCGAGCGCGCGGATCGCGCGGGCCCGAACGGTGTCGTTGGTGTGGTTGAGACAGGCGACCAGCGCGTCGTAGGCCTCGGCGGCCGCGTCGGGGTCGGCCTGAGCGATCTCGGAAACGGCGTCGATGGCCGCGCCGATGACCGTCACGTCGGGCGTGTCGAACAGCCCGACGAGCGCGTCGAGATGGTCGGCGGCGGTCTCCGGGTCACCCTCGGCGGCGGCGG
>NZ_AOIU01000022.1 GCF_000337455.1 Halosimplex carlsbadense 2-9-1
CTCGCGCCATCAGAGATGTGTATAAGAGACAGAGGTGGGGCGCCACCGCCTCGGGCTCGTTCAACACGACCTGTACGATGATCTGTGTCCCCAGCAGTTCCAGCGAGTTGAAATCCCGTTCGATCAGTCCGAAGACCGCAGGCACCGAGTCGACGATGTCCTCCGGGTACTCTCGGACGACGCCCAGCAGCGCGGTTCCCGCCTGCTGTGCGACCGAGTTGCGGTCGTCGTCGAGCAGCGGGAGCAAGTCGTCGACGAACGGGCGCACCACCGACGGGTCCCGTTCGGCGAGCTGCGACAGCGCCTGGGCGGCCTCGTTTCGCCTGATGTTCGTCTCCGACGCGAGTGCTTCCCGGATCTGTTCGCGGTCTTCGTCGTCCATCGCTTCGGATACAGTGTCGACCCCCTCCAACGGTGCGGACTCCTCGTCGGTCATACCCGAGTCCAGCCCGTCGAGCGACAAATACGTGTGGATATCGATACCACGGACGGCCGTTCGGCTCACCCGGACGGTCCGGCTCGGGATTCACCTCGCAATGTTTATGTGGGCGTCGGAAATCCATCCGAACATGCAATCGAGCGACGCGGATCCCGAGTATCAACGCCCGGATCTCCCGGTATCGCGGCGAGTCTCGGATCTGCTCGATCGGATGACAGTCGAAGAGAAGGCCGGTCAGCTAGTCGGAACGTGGGCCGGGCAGATGCACCGGGCGGTCGACGTGGCGGAGGTCAAAGACCTGGTGCGCGAGCAGCACCTCGGCTGTGCGGCGCCGTTCGGCTGGGGCGGGTCGACGGGGACCGAAGTCGCCGAGATCGTCGACATCGTCAACGAACTCCAGGAGGTCGCGACCGAGGAGACGCGGCTCGGGATCCCCCTCTTTTTCAACGTCGACGCGGTCCACGGGCACGCCTACGTCGCCGGCTCGGCGGTGTTCCCGAACGGGCTGGGCGCGGCGGCGACGTGGGACCCCGACCTGATCGAGGCGGGCGCGCGGGTCACCGCGACGGAAGTGGCGGCGACCGGCGCCCACCAGAACTACGGGCCGACCTGCGACGTGGGTCGTGACCCCCGGTGGGGCCGCGTGTTCGAGACGTTCGGCGAGAGCCCGCGGCTGGTCGCCGAGATGGCCGCCGCGAAGGTGCGGGGCTACCAGGGCGACGGGATCGAGGCCGAGGACACCGTCGTCGCGACGGCGAAACACTTCCCGGCCTACAGCGAGCCCGAGCGCGGCGAGGACGCCGCGCCGGTCGACGTCTCGGAGTACAAGCTCCGAAACACGTTCGTTCCGCCGTTCGAGGCCGCCCTGGCGGAAGGCGTCGAGTCGGTGATGCCCTGTTACAACTCCATCAACGGCGAGCCCGTCCACGGCTCCGAGCGGTGGCTCACGGACCTGCTGCGCGGCGATCTCGGCTTCGACGGGACCATCGTCTCGGACTGGGGCGGCGTCCGCCACCTCACCGACGACCACAAGACCGCGGCGGACCTCCGGGAAGCGACCTACGACGCCCGGACGGCGGGCCTCGACGTGGCCTCGGTCGGCAACGACCTCGAACAGGAAGAGCTGGTCGACCTCGTCGAGTCGGGCGACCTCGCCGAGTCGGTCCTCGATTCGAGCGTCGAGCGCGTTCTCGAACGGAAGTTCCGGATGGGACTGTTCGAGGACCCCTACGTCGAGAAGGACGAGGCCGTCGAAACGGTCGGGTCCGACGACCACCAGGAGGCCGCCCTGGAAACCGCGCGCGAGGCGATGACGCTCCTGAAAAACGACGACTGTCTCCCGCTCGACGGCGACGAGGACGTGTTCGTCGGCGGACCGAACGCCGACGATCTGGTCAGTCAGGTCGGCGGCTGGTCGGTCGAGAGCGAGGAACACGTCGACGGGACGACCATCGCCGAGGAGATCCGCGCCCACGTCGACGGCGAGGTGACCCACGAGCAGGGAGCGACGCACAACGAGACCCTGGACGTGGACGCCGCGGCCGAGAAGGCCGCCGCCGCGGACGTGGCCGTCCTCGCGCTCGGTGAGGGGTGGTACCTCCACGAGTTCGGCGCGGGCGACCCCCGCACCGAGACCGGCGAGTTCCCCACCCGCGAGCGACTCGCGCTGGGCGAGGCCCAGCAGGAACTGGTCGAGGCGGTCGCCGAGACCGGGACGCCCGTCGTCGGCGTCCTCGTCACCGGGCGCCCGCTGGCGGTCGAGCACCTCGACGAGCGGGCCGAGGCCGTGCTGATGGCGTACTTCCCGGGCACGATGGGCGGGAAAGCCGTCGCCGAGACGCTGGTCGGCGAGAACGACCCCAGCGGCCGACTCGCGGTCACGGTCCCGCGCTCGGGTACGCAGGTCGACCTCCACCACGACCACCTCCACCAGCCCCGTCCGATCGGCGACTCCGAGCACCCCGACTCCTACGACCCGCTCTACGAGTTCGGCCACGGGCTGAGCTACACCGAGTTCGAGACCGGCGACCTCTCGGTCGACGAGGCGGTCGTCGGCCCCGGCGACACCGTCGAACTCGACGTCGCGGTCGAGAACGTCGGTGACCGCCGCGGGACCGAAGTGGTGCAGGTGTACAGCGCCACCGAGTCGAAGACGCTCGTCATGCCCGAGCGGCGCCTCCAGGCGTTCGAACGGGTCGATCTGGACGCCGGCGAACGCGCGACCGTCACCGTCGAGGTCCCCGTGGAGAACCTCGGCGTCTACGCGCCCGGCGACGGCCACCGCGTCGAGGCCGGCGACTACGACCTCGTAGTCGACGGCGAGTCCGTCACGGTGACCGTCGACGGCGACTACCTGTAGCGCAGGACGGCCATCTCTTCGGCTTTCGACGCTCCCAGCCCGAACAGCGACGGCTTCGGCCGCCACCCCTCACCGATCGCGGCCATCCCCGTCGAGCGCTACTCCCGACGGGACCGTCCGACGGCGACCAGCGTGGCGAGCACGACCACCAGCGCGGCGAGTGCGACGCCGAAGCCGGCACCCGAGCCCGAGGTGGTCTCGGTCGCGGCGGGCTCCCCGCCGGTCGCGCCACCGGGCGACGTACCCGCCGGAGCGCTCGTGACGGTTCCGCTACCCGCGGTCGATCCGTCCGTCGGCGATGCCGTGGGCGACGCCTCGGGGGCGGTCGTCACCGTCGGCGTGTTGATCAGGGGGCCGTCGTCCGTGCCGTTCCCGGGTGCGACGGTCAGATACGTCTGGACTGGCCGGTCGCCCGCGGTGATCGGCGGGTCGGCTGGACCGAACGCGCCGTCGCCGTCGTCGCGATGTGCGACGACGCGGACCCGGAAGTCGCGGTCGCGCTCGGCGACGAACGACTCGTTTAGCGCGACCGTGACGTTGCGGTGGACGCCCGCGGGCAGCGAGCGCGACCCGATACTGGCGTTCCGTCCGACCGGGTACACCGCGACGTGGCCGGGCGCCGAGAAGTCGACTCGCCGGACCGTGAGCGCCCCGTCGGGGACGGGCTGGGCTTCGAACCGCATGCCGAGGACCCGGGTCACCCCGTCGCTCTTTCGGACCGTGATCTTCGTCCGGGCGGCCGGACTGAGCCGCGCGGCCGACGCGTCGGTCCCGGGGTCGAACGTCTCGTCCCCGTCGACGTCGTTGTGCAACACCGCCCAGACCGTCCGGTTGCCCGGCCACTCCGCCCAGGTCGCGTCGTCGATCCGGACCGGCACGCTCGTCCGGTAGGTCAGGTCCGGCGTCCGACCGACGTACTCGTGGCCGATCGGCGCCCCGGGACGCCCGCCGTCGTCCGCGTGGAGGACGACGAACCCGGGCCGCAGCGCCGACACCGCCTCGACGACGACGGCCCCGTCGTCGGTCACTTGCGAGTCGGCCGCGACGTGGTCGCCGTGAGCCTGGACGGTCGCGACCGCCAGCGGCGTCGTGAGCGCCAGCGCCAGCGCGAGGACGACGGCGACCCGGCGGGAAGCGGTCCCCGACATATCAGGCGGTGACCGTCGCCGACCCCATCCGGAGGAACGCCCGCTCGTAGCCCTCGTGACGGGCCAACTGCGGAGGCGTCCCCACTCGGAGGGTCACTTCGTCACCGGAGCGGACGGGTTCGGGCAGCGCCGCGCCGTAGTGGTGGCCGAGGTCGGGGTCGAGCGTGGGTTCGAGCGGGCCCTCGAAGACCGTCTCGCCGTCGCGGGCGACAGACGCCGACGACGCCATCGCCGGGAGGACCAGCCGGTTGAACGGCGTCCGCGCCGAGACGGCGAGGTACGGTTGCCCGTCGGTGAACCGACCGGCGTCGGCGGCGGGGAGCTGTGTGGTGACGAGTTTGGCGTCGTCGCTGCGGCCGGTGCCGAGGACGCGACCGGGGAGGTCGGTCGGCTCGGGCGCGCGGGGCTGGGGTACGTCGCCCATCTCCATCGGCCGCAGGGCCCCGCGCTGGCCCGCCTGGTCCAGCTGTTCGGTCGTGAGCCGTTCGCGCACCTGTTTGGACCACTCGAACTCGACGGCCGCCGTCGCGCCGTCCCCGAAGCGACCCTCGAAGGCGCCGGTCGTGCGCGCGCTCACGCCGCCGACGCTGAGCCGTGCGGTGTAGGTCCCGTCGCCCTCGAGCGGGAAGTTCGCGCCGTAGTGAAACCCCATCCGCTGGGAGAGCATCCGATAGATGACCTCCTGGGTGACCAGCTCGCCGTCGCGGGTGATCTCGACCGAGAGGTTCGAGTCGGGCAGGACCGTTCGGGTCTCGGGGTCCCAGACCGTCGCCATCAGGTGGACGTCGTCGCTCTCCTCGATCTCGGTGACGGAACGCTCGTCCAGGTTGACGGTCCAGAAGCGGTGGGGGACCGCGACCAGCAGGGCGAAACGGTAGTCCCCGGCGGTCGCCGTTCCGGGCATCACCATCGTCTCGCGGAACGACTGGACGTAGACGCCGCTGGGTCCGTCCGGGGTCGGGGTTGCCGTCGGGTCGTCGGTCGGGGACCGGGTCGGGGCGGGCGTCGATCGGGTGCCGGGCGCGGCGGTATCGGTCGCGTCGCCGCCGCCGTCGCCGAGACAGCCGGTGAGGCCGACCGCCGCGACGCCCGTCGCGGAGTGGAGGAATCTCCGTCGGTTCATCGCCCGAGGATTAGGCCATCGCGCGGTTAACCGTTCTGGTCGGGCCGTCGACAGGTCCGCCGCGGACGCCGTTGCGAGCCGTTCGTCGGCCGCTCGGACCGGACGGTCGCCGACCACTCCGACCCTGGACGCGCTGTCAGCACGTCTCAGTGTGTATTTAAGCCCTCGGCGACCGTCGGTACTACCATGGTATTCGAGAACGTCACCCTGTTCGAAGTACACCTCGACGACGCCCGGTTCAGCGCCGACACCGGCCGATCCGACGGTCGACGAGCCGAGGCGGACGACCGACACGCCGGCGACGAAACAGTCGCCGACGACGGGGCGGTCGAGACCGAAACCGCCGGCGGCGACGAGACGACGGGGTCGAGCGGTCGCGGTCGGTTCGTCAAGCTGGCGGCGGCGAGCGTCGTCGTCAGCGCGGTCGCCACAGTCGTCGCTCGACGCGTCGCCGGTCGCGGGGACGATCCGGTCGCTGTCGACCTCGAATCCGGCGACGCGTTCGACGACGCGGCCGCGGACGAGCCCGAGCGGGTCGACGACCCGGTGTCGACCCCGACCCCCGACGGTGCCGACCGAAGCGACAGCGAGTGAGGCGGAGATCCGCCGCTTCGAAGCGTCGACCTCCGGAACGTCCCGGCTCTCGGCCGTTCGAGCGAAACGTTAAATCGTTGTTTTAGTCTCGCGAGGGGTTATTGTGGCGGGGTCCCACGCTTCGAGTGCGGTCGGCGCGCCCTCCACCTGGCGGGCCAACCGCGTACCCGAACACCCCACCCGCGACCCGACAGGGCCGGGCGGCCGCCCGCCGCTCGTGCCCGCCGCCCCGTCGCCCGCGGGGCGGCCCCATCCGCCCGTTCGA
The DNA here is from genome assembly GCF_000337455.1 of Halosimplex carlsbadense 2-9-1. Lineage (GTDB taxonomy): Archaea > Halobacteriota > Halobacteria > Halobacteriales > Haloarculaceae > Halosimplex > Halosimplex carlsbadense. Next base: position 5,929 of record NZ_AOIU01000022.1, read on the forward strand.
ACCCGTCGCCCGCGGGTTCGGACACCCATTCTGCGCTCGCCGAGTCGTTCCGGAGCGACGGCGTTCCCGAGCGACAACGCGCCCGGACGGACGGGTCCGGGCTCCCCGATACGTCCGCTCGGCCGGACTCACAGTTCTTATTCGCTCGGCGGCCCCACTGCGGTCATGGAACGCCGCCGGACGGTCGTCGCCTCGGTCATCGTCAGCACGTTCCTCGTCGGACTCGGCGGCGGCGTCGTCTTCCCCATCCTCCCGAACCTCGGCACCGTACTCGGTATCTCGCCGTTCCTCGTCGGGTTCATCCTCAGCGCGAACCGCTTCACGCGGATCCTCGCCAACGCGCCCGCGGGGTCGATCGTCGACCGCGTCGGCACCCGGACGCCCTTCGTCGTCGGGCTGTTCGTCGAGGGGCTGGCGACGGGGGGCTACGTCGTCGCGCTCCGGGCGCCGCTGCCCGAAGCGTGGTTCCTCCTCGCTCGCATCCTCTGGGGGATCGGCAGCGCGCTGGTGTTCGCTACCGCCTACACCATCGCCGCCGACGTGAGCGACGGCGAGGACCGGGGGACGAACATGGGCGTCGTCCGCGGCGGCATCACGCTGGGCTTTCCCGCGGGCCTCGTCATGGGCGGCGTCGTCAGCGACGCCTACTCGGTGTTCGCCGCCTTCGCGGTCGCCGCCGGCTTCGCCCTGCTGGCCAGCGCGGTCGCCTACCGCACCATCCCCGAGACCCACGTCGACGAGGAGCGCACCGCGGTCAAGCCCTGGGAGATCGACACCGCGCTGCCCACGCTGACCGTCGGCCTCGTCAACTTCGGCCTCTTTTTCGCCTACCTCGGCGCGCTGTTCGCCACGCTCGTCCTCTTCGTCGACGCGAAGGGCATCACCGTCTGGGGCTACGGCCCCCAGGGCATGTCCGGCCTGCTCATGGCCGTGACCGTCCTCTCGGCGTCCGTGTTCACCCTCGGCGGCGGCAAGCTCAGCGACGAACTGGGCGCCCGCGTGCCCACGCTGGTGGGGTTCCTCGTCGTCTCCTTCGTCGGATTCGCCGCCCTCTCGACGGCCGGCTCTCTGGAGCGTCTCGTCGCCGCCTGCGTCCTCATCGGCACCGGACAGGGCGGTGCCAACGGCCCGCTGATGGCCCTGCTCGCGGATCTCACCCCGAGCGACCGCACGGGTCGCGCGATGGCCACCAACAACGTCCTCGGCGATCTGGGCGGCGGCCTGGGCCCGATGGTCTCGCTTCCCGTCGTCGAGGCGGTCGGCTTCGCCCCCGTCTACGCTGCCTGTGCCCTGATACCACTCCTCGCGGGGTGCTTGCTCGTCGTCGGCATCTACTCCCAGACCGGTCGCCTCAATCCCCGGACGGCGACGCTCTCCGGGGAGTAAATGTCGGTCGAAAACACTGTTTGGACTTCTGCTCGATCTATCGAAGTAATTATATAAATACATATGATCCGCTCGTCGACCCGATCCGGTCGGTGAGTACGCGTGTTCTGCCTGTATCGGTCACTCAGGACTGTATTCCGAAAAGCGGCATCCGAACGTGGTTTCGGATCCGGGATACATACGGGCGGAAGAGCCGCTGAAACTGGTTTTTGTATCGGCGAGATCGTCGCTCGGGAAGAAATATTATTTTCTTTTTCATAATTTTCTTCGAATATGTCTGCCGATACGGGCGAGAATGCGGAGATCGAGTCGGTTATCAGTGGCCATCGGTGAGAAGTGGTGTGACCTCCACCGAACCCGAGGATCCGTCGACGCTGGACCCCCTGACGACTGCCGCCTACCACGTCACCGTCGACGGCGGGCGTGACTCGTTCTACGCGCTGAGCATCGAGCGCGAGGACAGCGACACGGCCTATCTGATGTCCGACACGGTTGTCGCGCTCGACGAGATGCGGTGATTTTTGCCGACCCGTGTCTCGTTCGAGGGACGCTGTTGGGCTCGCCGGCCGGTCGAGACGGGTAGTGTGCGCGTTCGCCGACCCCATCACCTATAAAGACAGGAACTCGACAGGTGTGCATGGACGGCCGACGCGGCGTGACGCGGCGAGAGGCGCTCGCGGGACTCGGCGCGGGTGTCGCGCTCTCGGGGTGTGCCGGGCGACGCGAGACGACCCCGAGCGCGACGAACGCCCCCGACTACCCGGGGGCGCCGTTGCCCGAGCGGCCGAACATCGTCGTCGTCTACGTCGACGACTTGGGTTGGCTCGACACCGGGTTCCAGGGGAGCCAGTACTACGACACGCCGAACCTCGACGCTCTCGCCGACGAGGGCGTCGTGGCGACCAGCGGCTACGCGAACGCGCCCAACTGCGCCCCGAGCCGCGCCTGTTTTAACACCGGCCAGTACACCCCTCGCCACGGTGTCGGAACCGTCACCGACCCGCCGCCGAGACGCCCCGAAGCCCGCCGCCTGGAGACGCCCCCAAACAGCGAGCGCCTCGGGACCGACAACGCGACTATCGCGGAGGTGCTCTCCGACGCCGGCTACGCCACGGGCTTCGTCGGTAAGTGGCACCTCGGCGAGGCGGACTCCCGGCACGGCCCGCTCGCCCGAGGCTTCGACCGCAACGTCGGCGGCGACATCGTCGGCCGCCCGCCCGCCGGCTACTTCTCGCCCTACCGCCTCCCCAACGTGACCGACGACGGCGGCTACCTTCCCGACCGCCTGACCGACGACGCCATCGAGTTCGTTGCCGACCACGCCGGCGGCCCCGACCCCTTCTTCCTCCTCTTCTCGACCTACAGCGTCCACGGCCCGCTGCAGGCCCCCGACGACGCCGTCGACGCCTACCGCGACGTCGACTGCTGGAACGGCCAGTGCAACCCTACCTACGGCGCCATGGTGTCGAACCTCGACGCCAACGTCGGCCGCCTCCTCGCCGCGCTGGACGAACGCGGGATCCGCGAGGAGACGCTCGTCGTCTTCACCTCCGACAACGGGGGCCTCGGCGACTACGACGAGATCGGCCTCCCCCGCGACTGGAAGCGCGTCACCTCTCAGGGCCCGCTCCGCGGCGGGAAGCGCACCCTCTACGAGGGGGGCATCCGCGTCCCCACCGTCGTCTCCTGGCCCGGCGTCGTCCCCGGCGGCCGCCGCTCGTCGACGCCGATCGCCGGCACGGACTTCTTTCCCACGTTCGTCGACCTCGCCGGGGCGCACGACGCCGTCCCCGACGACCACGTCGTCGACGGCCGCAGTCTCGTCCCGTGGCTCACCGACGGGACGCCGCCCGACCGCGACGCGCTGTTCTGGCACTTCCCGTTCTACCACGCGGGCGCTTCGGCCGGCCGCCCCTTCCAGGCCGAGCCCGTCTCCGTCGTCCGCGCCGGCCGCTGGAAGCTCCACCGCTTCTACGAGGGCGACCGCGTCGAGCTGTACGACCTCGCGAACGACCGCTCCGAGCGGCGCAACCTCGCTTCCGACCGGCCGGCGGTCCGGGACCGACTCCGCGGGACGCTCGACGACTGGCTCAACGAGACCGACGCGCCGCTCCCCCGACCCAAGTGACCGGTTCGGAACCGCGAACCGTCCGGTCCGGGTACACCCGCCGTCTGCCACGTCGAGCCACTCCAGCCGTGCGAACCGTCTAGTCGCGTCGCTCTTCCTGTCCGGGGAGTTTCACGGTGGGGGATCACCAGAAACGAGTTGGGGCGGCGTTGAACCGGAGGCAGACGTCCTCGCTCACTCCGTTCGCTGCGCGCGACTGCCGGGGTTCAACTCCGGACACCAGTTCTCGGCTCGCTGACTCGCGGGCTCGCGGCGCAGCCGCTCGCACCGCTCGTCAGTTTGCGCCTCGAAAATGGGTTAGGGCGGAGTTGAACCGCGCCGAGACGTGCTCACGTCGTTGCGCGCGTCTCGTCTGCTTCAACTCCGCGAAACCAACGACAGACGGCACGAGGGCGAGCGACATGGAAGTCGCTCGCGGAGTCGTGCCGTCAGAAGATGGGTTGGGGCGGAGTTGAACCGCCGACTTCCTCCGTGTGAAGGAGGTATCATAACCGGACTAGATCACCAACCCGGACACTCGACGGTAATCCAGCACCGCCCTTAAGAATTGCTTTCCGTGGTCGTTACTGCGACCCGGCCTCGCCGCCGCGATACTCGCCGACGGTCTCGCGCGCCTCGGCGACGACCGCCCCGGCTTCCCCACGAACTCGCTCCGGGATCGTCTCCAGTTCCGACCGAACGGCCTCGATCCGTCCCGGCTCGGGCTCGCGTTCGCGACCGACCAGCGCCCGTACCCGATCCTCGACCGGCGCCAGCTCCTCGCGCACACCCGTTCGAGCCGTCCGAACCGCTCGCTTCAGGTAGTACAGGCTGTCTTCGAAGTGTCGGTTCATATCTGTCCTTACGCCGCCAACAGATATATGCGTTTCCCCCACCGCAACGTTTATGTGTTTTTAGGTTAACCTAAAACACGTCGGCGCAGGGCCATTGCGGCCCGCGCCGCTGTCTGTCCCATACTGTCAGGCTTGCACGCGACGGTGGGCATCGCCGTGTGCGGCCGCTCGCGGGGTCGAACGGGAGCGTCCACCCGCCACACCCTTACGCTCGCGCCCTGTAGCGGAGGCCATGTTCGAGCAGGTACCGGTGCCGACGCCCTTCCAGGTCGGGCCGGTCAACGCCTACCTGACCGAGCGGACGCTCGTCGACCCCGGTCCCGACAGCGACGAGGCCTGGGCACACCTCACGGACGCGCTGGCCGAGCGCGACCTGACGCCCGAGGATATCGAGCAGTTGCTCATTACCCATCCCCATCCCGACCACTTCGGCCTCGCCAAGCGGTTCAGCGAGCGCGGCGCGACGGTCGTCGCACATCCCGACGCGGCGTCGATCATGGCTGACTTCCCCGGCCGACTCGACGCCGAACAGGCCTTCTTCCGCGACTTCTTCGAACGCTGCGGGATGGCGCCCTCGACGGCAGACACCGTCACCGAACTGCCCGGTGCGTTCGTCCACTACGCGCCCAGCGTGACCGTCGACCGCGAGGTCGCCGCGGGCGACCGCGTCACCGTCGACGGGACCGAACTGCTGGTCGGCGACCTGGCGGGTCACGCCGCCGGCGAGATCAGCTTCGCGTTCGACGGTCCCGCGGGTCGGGAGGCGCTCGTCGGCGACAACGTCCTCGCGGAGATCACGCCCAATCCGTTCCTCCAGCCGCCACCGGACCCCGAATCCGACCGCCCGCGCGTGCTCCCGGCGTACAACGACTGCCTCGCAGACCTGCGGGAGGAGGGATACGACCGCTTGCACCCCGGCCACCGCGACCGGATCGGGAACCCCACCGAACGCATCGACGACATCCTCGCCGAACACGACGACCGCACCGAGCGCGTCGCCGGCCTGCTGGACGAGCCGACGACGCCGGCCGCGGTCATGAACGAGTTGTTCGGCGACCTGCCGGTCACCGAGCAGTTCCCGGGGATGAGCGAGGCGGTCGGTCACCTCGACGTGCTCGAAGCGGCCGGTCGCGCGACCGTTCGCGAGCGCGAGGGCGAGATCGTCTACGAGCGGACCGAGTGAGCGGGGACGCCCCTCCGGTCGGGGCCGGCGCCGAGTCAGTACGTCGGCTCTTCCTCGGGGACGCCCTCGCGCTCGTTCACCACGCGGGCGAGCGTGAAGAGTAGGTCCGAGAGCCGGTTGAGATACACGAGGGCAGTCCCGTTGACGCCGTCCTCGGCGTCCGCGAACGCGACCCCGCGGCGCTCGGCACGCCGGCAGACGGCGCGGGCCCGGTGGAGTCGCGCGCCGGCCTCGGAGCCGCCGGGGAGGACGAAGTGTTCCAGCGGGTCGAGTTCCGCGTCGAACTCGTCGATGCTGTCCTCGACCGCCTCGACATGGGTCTCGCGGACCCGCGGGTCGTCCTCGTCGGGGTCGGGGTTGGCGAAGTCGGCCTGGACGACGTGGAGGTGGTTCTGCACCTCGGCCAGTAGCTCGTCCACGTCGTCGTGGCCGGTGGGGCGGACCGACCCGACCGTGGCGTTGACCTCGTCGACGGTGCCGTAGGCCTCGATGCGCGGGTTCGCCTTCGAGACGCGGGACATGTCCCGCAGGTCCGTCTGTCCCTCGTCGCCGCGGCCCGTGTAGATCTTCATACCGCCGCTCGGGCGGCCAGCGACTTAACTCCGGGTCCGAACGGCCGGGACGGTCGAACCGTCCTCGACGACGAGCCGCCGGCAGCGGCCGAGTCACCCGACGAAAGATCGGGACGTTAAATTACCGCGGCTCGGAAAGGGGTGACATGAGCGAAGTCCTCACCCACGAGTGTCCGGTCTGTGAGAGCGAGCAGGAGTTCTACCAGGCGGCCAGCATGAAAGTCCACATCGGCGAGAAGGTCAAGTGGCACTGCTGGGAGTGCGACTACGGCTTCGTCCGCATCGACCACACCGTCGACACGAGCGAGACGCCGGCCTAGCCCGCTCGAACGGGCCGTTTTCTCGGAAGGGAGCGTCGGTCCCGAGCGCTAGCCGTCTCACTCGTCTGCCTCGTCGGCCGGCGTCAGCGAGAGGACGACGGCGGTCCCGCCGAGGTCGCTCTCCTCGAAGCGCAGGCGGCCGCCGCAGGAGTCGACGACCCAGCGGACGATCCAGAGGCCGAGGCCGCTGCCGTGTTCGAGCTGCGTGATCTCCGTCGACTCGTCGACGACGGTGCGCTCGTAGTCGGGGATCCCCGGACCGTCGTCGTCGACGCGCAGATCCACCCGGCCGGCTTCGCGGTCGGCCTCCACGCGGATGTTGACGTGTTCGCCGCCGTACTCGACGCTGTTTTCCAGCAGTTCCGTCAGCGCGAGCTCGATCAAGACTCCAGATCGGAAGAGCGT
>NZ_AOIU01000023.1 GCF_000337455.1 Halosimplex carlsbadense 2-9-1
CCCGCTCAGAGATGTGTATAAGAGACAGGGTCGAGCGAGCGCGCGCGGTCGCCGAGCGAGGCCACCTCGGAGGCGGTGTCGATGAGCGTCTGGGCCCACTCGTTGACCGTCTCGTCGTCGACCCGTCCCGCGATCATCTCCGCGTAGCCCAGCACCACGTTGAGGTCGTTGCGGAGGTTGTGCCGGAGGACGCGGTTGAGCACCTGCAGCCGGCGCTCGCGCTCTTTCTGGTCGGTGATGTCCGTGTAGATGCCGAAGCTGTTGATCTCCTCCTCGCCGGCGTCGTAGGGGATCCCCCGGAAGAGAAAGTCTCGATAGCCGTCGGCGGTCCGGCGGCGGACCTCGCTCTGGACGGTCTCGCCTTCGGCAGCCCGCCGGTCGAGGTCGTGGCCGCTCTCGTACTCGTCGTCGGGGTGGACGAACTCGTTGAGCGACTCGTCGGTGATCGTCGCCGCGTCGTAGCCGAACACGTCGCTGAAGGCGTCGTTGACGGCGTTCACGACGGGTTCACCGTCGACGTGGGTGGCCTCGACGACGGCGTCCGGGAGGTTGTCGAAGAGATAGGTGAACCGGTCGCGCTGGGTCTCCAGTTGCTCGCGGGTCTCGACCAGTTCCGTCCGGTCGCGGACCACGCCGACGGTGCCGGCGATCTCCTCGCCCGGCAGCGGGGACACCTCGACCTCCGCCGGGAGCGACGCGCCGTCGACCCGTTCGAAGTCCGCCTCCAGCACTCGGCTGTCGGCGCCGTCGCTCACCGCGTCGACGGCCACGTCGAGCGCGTCGGCGTCGGCGAGCACCGCGGCGACCGGCCGGCCGACCAGGTCCGCGCGGTCGACGCCGAGCCACGTCGCCAGCGGGTCGGTCACCAGCGAGAAGCGCCCCTCCTCGTCGGCGACGTACACCATGTCCTGGACGTTTTCGAGGACGGTCCGGTACCGGACGAGTTCGTCCTCGTAGGCGACGCGTTCGAGCGCGACCGCCGCGTTCGCGGCGAGGATCTCCGCCAGCTCGCGCGCGCGGTCGTCGAACGCGCCCGGCTCGGTCGCGCCGATGCTCACGGCCCCTTGCTCGCCCAGCGGAACGAACAGCGTCTCGACGGCCTCGCCGGGCATCTCCGACGGGGCGACCGCGACGTCGGCGGGCGCGTGACGGATCTCGCCCGTTTCGAAGGCCAGCCCGGGGCCGCCATCGCCGACCGCGTAGTCCGGTCGGTCGTCGACCGTGACCGCGTCGCTATCGGAGGCCGCGAGCGCGACGAGACAGTCGCGCTCGGCGTCGTAGATGCGGACGACATTCATGTCGAACCCCAGCGTGTGCGCGACCGCGTCGACGACGATCTCGCCGACGCGTTCGGCGCTGTGGGCGCCCAGCAACGCCCGCGAGGTGTCGAGTAGCTCGGCGAACTGCCCACGGGCCGCGCGGAGTTCGCGCTCCCGTTCTTTCCGGTCGGTGATGTCGCGGATGACGCCCGCGGTTCCGGCGAACTCTCCGTCCTCGTCGGTCAGCATCACCATGTGGTCCTCCGCGTCGACCGGCTCGCCCGACTTCGGGAACAGGTCCAGGTCGAAGGTCGTCTCGACGGCGTTGCCGTGGATCAGGTCACGGAGCTTGTTCTCCGCGCGCTGGACCGTCTGCTCGTCCTTGACGATCGAGGTGTGTTCGCCCAGCAGCTCCTCCCGGTCGTAGCCGGTCAACTCGGCCAGCGCGTCGTTGATAACCTCGAACTGTCCCTCGTCGTCGAGGGCGTAGACGCCGTCGTCGACCGCCTCGATGATCGACTCGTAGCGCTCGAGCTCGCGGGTCCGCTCGCGCTTGTCGGTCACGTCCCGGATCACCCCGGCGACGCCGACCACCTCGCCGTCCTCTTCGACGGCCGTCAGGTGGTCCTCGGCCGGGAACGGCTCGCCGTCGTCCGGCACGATCGTCGTCTCGACGGTCTCGGCGTCGCTCTCGCCGTTGATCACGCGACGAACCGCCGGAAACACCCGTTCGGCGGCCGCGTCGGTCGTGATCGACGAGACGTGCTCGCCGACCATCGCTCCGGCGTCACGGTCGACCATCGACGCGAGCGACTCGTTGACGACGGCGAAGTGTCCCTGCAGGTCGAGGACGTACAGCCCGTCGCTGACGTCGTCGAGCGCGTCCGCCGTCTCCTCGATGGTCGCGACCGTCGCCCCCCGGCCCCGACCGCTCGACGCGTCGCCCCCGGTCGCCTCCGTCGGCTCGCCGTCGGCCTCGGTCGCGGCGTCGGGGTCCGGCAGATGCGTCCGGACGCGGTCGACCAGCGACTCGTCGCTCGCGGCTCGCGGGACGTACTCGGTGACGCCGAGTCGGGTCGCGGCCGCCGCGAGTTCGCCGTCCGGCTCTGTGGTGGTCACCAGGACCGGCTGGTCGTATCCGAACTCGCGGACGCCGCCGAGGGCGTCGAGCGGGTCGGTGTCGCCGTCGGCACCGTCGGTGCCGTCGATCACGACGCAGGCCACGTCTGTCGTTCCGAGTATCGACAGCGCCGTCCGCGTCGACGTAGCCTCGGCCACGTCCCACCCGTCGGCTTCGAGCTCGTCCACCCAGGGCCGGTCGTGCTTCGGACCGACCGCCAGCACCGTCCCTCCCATTCGTGACCGGATCCAACGAAGCCGCCCATATATCCGCTTCCCCCCGATTATCGAAACTGAGGTGCGAGTCGCGAGCGCGCGAGGCGCCCGGAGTCGGTCGCGCGGCGCGAACGCGGGTCAGTCCTCCAGCGCGTGCCAGGACAGGCGCGGCTCGCGCGCCGCGCTCACCTGGTCGATCCGACGGGCCGCGGTCCGCTCGGGCGCGGTTTCGAGCGCCGCGTCGTCCTCGGCGGCGACCGCGTCGAACGCGGCGGCCAGATCGTCGAGCGACTCTTTGCTCTCGGCCTCGGTCGGCTCGGTCATCAGCGCCTCGTCGACGATCTCGGGCCACTTCGTCGTCGGCGGGTGGACGCCGTAGTCGAGCATCCGCTTCGCGGCGTCGGCGGCGTCCTGGTCGCCCGCGCTCGCGACGAACTCGTGGTGGAACGGCCCGTAGGGCACCTCGTAGTCGATCCGGCTGGCGAGGTAGTTGGCGTTGAGCACCGCCCGCGCGCTGGCGTCGGCCAGGCCCGCGTCGCCCAGTCGCGCGATGTAGGCGAACGCGCGCACGAGCACGAGCCAGTTGCCCGCAAAGCCGTGGACCTTGCCGATCGACTGGGTCGGTTCGTAACGCTCGTAGCCGCTCCCGTCCGCTTGCAGGCGGACGTGTGGTGTCGGCAGGAACTCGGCCAGCTCCTCGGTGACGCCGACGGGGCCGGCGCCGGGGCCGCCCCCGCCGTGGGGCGTCGCGAACGTCTTGTGGACGTTGTAGTGCATCACGTCGAACCCCATGTCGCCCGGCCGAGCGCGGCCGAGCAGGGCGTTGAGGTTCGCGCCGTCGTAGTACAGCAGTCCGCCGGCGTCGTGGACGATCTCGGCGATCTCCTCGATGTCGCGCTCGAACAGACCGAGCGTGTTGGGGTTGGTGAGCATCAGCGCCGCGGTGTCGTCGCCGACCGCGGCTTCCAGCGCATCGAGGTCGACGCGGCCGTCCTCGGCGCTGGGGAGTTCGACCACGTCGAAGCCCGCCATCGCCGCCGTCGCGAAGTTCGTCCCGTGGGCGCTGTCGGGGATGACGACCTCCGTCCGGTCGTCGCCGTTGGCATCGTGGTAGGCGGCGGCGATCCGGATGCCCGTGAACTCCCCGGCTGCGCCCGCGGGCGGCTGCAGCGTCACCGCGTCCATCCCGCCGATCCGCCCGAGGTAGTCCTGTAGCTCGGCCTGGAGTTCGAGCGTGCCCTGGACGCTCCCCGCCGAGCGGTCGGGGTGGACGGCCGCTTCGGGTAGCGCCGCCACCCGCTCGGTGAACTTCGGGTTGTACTTCATCGTACACGACCCCAGCGGGAACGGCCCGCTGTCGACCCCGTAGTTCATCTGCGACAGTCGCGTGTAGTGGCGGGCGAGTTCGGGTTCGGCCAGGTCGGGCAACTCCAGCGAGTCGCGCGTCAGGTCGTCGGGCAGCGGCGAGTCGTCGCCGATCTCGACCGCCGTGGCGTCCTTCTCGGCCAGCAGCGGCTCGTACTCGCCGTCGTCGGTCCAGCGCGCCTGGTCGTACAGCGTCCCCGCCTCGGGAGCGTGGTCCTCGGCGTCGTCGCCGGCGTTCGGCTCGGGCGCCCCGTTCTCGCTCATCTCAGGCCACCTCCGCCATCGCGTCGACGAACCGGTCGATTGCGGGCTCGTTCGCGTCGGTCACGCAGACCTGGATCCGGTGTTCGCCGACGACGTGGACGGCGAACCCCTCGGATTCGAGGTCGGCGGCGACGGCAGCGGCGGGCTGGTCGGTGTGGGCCTGGAACTCGCGGAAGTGATGCCGGTCGTTCACCGGCGCCCGGAGCCCCGACACCTCGTCCAGTCGGACCGCGAGGTCGCGGGCGAGCGTCACGCAGTCCTTCGCGAGGTCGACCAGGCCGTCCGGGCCGAGCGTCGCGACGTGGATCGCGGTCCGAAGCGCCATCAGCGCCTGGTTCGTGCAGATGTTGCTCGTCGCCCGCTCCTTCCTGATGTGCTGTTCGCGGGTCTGAAGCGTCAGCGTGAACGCCCGTCGGTCGGTGGCGTCTTCGCCGACCCCGACGAGTCGGCCGGGCACCTGTCGGAGGAAGTCCTCGCGGGTGGCGAACAGGCCGGTACCCATGCCGTAGGCGGTCCCGGCGCCGAGCGCGCTCGCCTCGCCGACGACCACGTCGGCGCCGATGTCGGCGGGTCGTTCCAGGAGCGCGAGCGCGACCGGGTCCGACCCGAGGACGAACAGCGCGTCGTGGTCGTCCGTCAGGTCGCCCACCGCACCAAGTTCGGGCTCGATGGCGCCGCAAACCGTCGGGTTCTCGGCGTACACCATCGCGGACGCGTCGTCGAGCGCGTCGGCCAGCCCGTCGACGTCAGCGGTCCCCTCGTCGGTCGGGTACGTCTCGACGGTCAGGTCGGGACCGTCGGCGTACGCGGCGAGCACCTCGCGTTTGCCTTCGCGGAGCTGGTCGGGGACCAGGATCCGGTCGCCGGAGACCGACCGGACGCGCTGGGAGAGCGTCGCGGCCTCGCCGAGCGCCGTCGCGGCGTCGTACATCGAGCAGTTCGCCACACCGAGACCAGTCAACTCGGCGAGCATCGACTGGTACTCGAACAGCGCCTGGAGGAAGCCCTGGGCGACCTCGGGCTGGTACTGCGTGTAGGAGGTGAGAAACTCCTGGCGGCTCGCCAGGTCGTCGACCAGCGCCGGGACGTAGTGGTCGTAGTGGCCCCGGCCCATGAACTCCGTCAGTTCGTCGTTGCGTCCGAGCGTCCGCTCGACCAGCCGACGGGCGTCGCGCTCGCTGCGCGGTTCGATGCCGAACTCGCCGTCGAAGCGGACCGACTCGGGGATGTCGAACAGGTCTTCGACGCCGTCGACGCCGACCGCGTCGAGCATCGCCGCGGTGTCGTCGGCGTCGCCCGGTGCGTACGGGCTCCCGCGTCTCTGTCGTGTCATGAGTGTCCCTCGCGTGTCATAGTAGACTCCCGTCGGGGGGATAGCGACCCTATCGGGTGCTCGCACATGAGCCTCCCGCTTCGGCACACCGCGAGGACGACCGTCGCCGGGCGCGAACGCCTTACGCGTCCTGCAACCGCTCCAGCGCCTCGATGCACTCGATCAGGGCGCGGCCGTTGTGGTAGGCGCCCTTGTACATCGCGCCCTTGCGGCCCACCGGTTCGAGGTCCTCGGTGACGCCGGAGTGCCACTCGCCGACCTCGCGGTCGACGTGGTACTCGTCGATAAAGTCGTAGGTCTCGGCGAACACGTCGGCGTAGCGGTCGTCGCCGGTCAGCTCGTACATCCGCAGGGCGCTCGTCAGCGCCTCGGCCTGAACCCACCAGGCCTTGACCCGGCTCGTGGCCGGTTCCTCGAAGGGACCGTAGAAGTAGAAGCCGCCGTGGTCGTCGTCGTAGCCGTACGAAAGGGAGTAGTCCCACAGCGTCTCGTACAGATCGCGGTAGTACTCGAGCGGCGAGTCCAGCGCGTCGGCGGCGTCCATCGTCAGCCAGACGTTCTCCACGTCGTGCCCGTAGGAGACGATGCGGTAGTTCTCGTCGTCCAGCAGCGGCCGCCAGTCGGGGGCGTACTTGTCGGTACAGGCGCCGAGTCTCTTGCGAACGACGGTGTTGGTGTTGATCGTCAGCAGCTCCGAGAGCCGTTTCCCGCCTAGGTCGTGACCGGTGGCCTCGTAGAAGGTGGTAAACGCCTCCATGAGGTGGAGGTGGGTGTTCATGAGCTTCGTCGTGGGGTCGAGTTCGGCGTCGACGTCTTCCTTGGGCGACCAGTCCGGTTCGATGTTGTCGAGGTAGGTGCCCCCGTCGGTGATCGGCGTCCAGTCCGGTTCGAAGTACTCGACGTAGCCGCCGTGGTCGTCGTCGTACGCCTCCGCCTCGAACAGCTCGAAGAGGTCGACGGCGGCCTCGCGGGCGGCCTCGTCGTCGCTGGCGCGGTAGTACTCGGCGAGACCGTAGAGGACAAACGACTGGCCGTACATGTGCTTGTTCGGTTTCACCACGTCGCCGTCGCGCTCGACCTCCCAGTAGTAGCCGCCGTGATCCTCGTCGCGCATCTCCTCGGTGAGGAAGTCGAAGCCGCGCTCGGCGGCGTCGAGCAGTTCGTCGCCGTAGCCCGCCCGATAGCACCGCGCGGAGAACCACAGCATCCGGGCCTGGGTGACGATCATCTTGCGGTCGTTGCCGGCGAACTCGCCCTCGGCGTCGTAGCTGGTGAGAAAACCGCCGTGTTCGGTGTCGACGGCGCGGGGGTACCAGAAGTCGATCACCGTCTCGCGGAGGTTCTCCCGGAGTCGGGGCAGGTACGCCTCGGCGAGAGTCTCGGGGTCGGGTGTCATGGCCTCGCGTTCTCCCGGCCGGTACTTGAACGCTCTCAAGGCGGAAGCGAGCGAGTACGGGTTGATCGGCGTCGGTGACGCCGGGTATCGCCAACACCAGCGGGCGGGAAGGGGCGACCGTATTTATGTCGGCCCGGTCCCGTGTCCCGGTATGGAAGTCGTCGTGAGCGACGATCCGATGATCGACGCCGAGTTGCTACGCGATGGACTGGGACCGGACGCGACGGTTACCGTCGCCGAGACGAGCTCGGAGGACGCGGCCCGAGAAGCGGCGGCCGACGCCGAGGCGCTGGTCGCGGACGTGTCGACGCCGGTGACCGCAGACGTGCTCGAGGCGTGTCCGAACCTGCGGATCGTCGCTCGGGCGGGCGTCGGCATCGACACCATCGACGTGGGCGCCGCCGCCGAGCGTGGTGTGGTCGTGACGAACGTGCCCGAGTACTGCACCGAGGAGGTGGCGACTCACACCGTGGCGCTGTTGCTGGCCTCGCTCCGCTCGCTGGGTCGGTACGACCGCGACGTGAAAGCCGGCGGGTGGGACTGGCGGGCCGGCCGCGAGATCCATCGACTGTCGGGCCTGACGCTCGGGTTCGTCTCCTACGGGCCGATCGCTCGGCGCGTCCGCGAACAGGTCGAGGGCTTCGGCGTGGAGTCCGTCGCGTACGACCCGTACGTCGACGCCGAGGAGATGGCCGACGACGGCGTGGAGTCCGTCGACTTCGAGGAGCTGCTCGACAGGACGGAACTCCTCTCGGTGAACGCGCCGCTGACCGAGGAGACCCGTGAGATGGTCGACGCCGCCGCGTTCGAGCGGCTGGCCGACCACGCCGTCGTCGTCAACACCGGGCGCGGCGGGGTCGTCGACGAGGCCGCGCTGGCCGACGCCCTGGAGGCGGGCGAGGTCGCCGCCGCCGGGCTGGACGTGTTCGCCGAGGAACCGCCCGAGGACTCGCCGCTGTTCGACCGCGACGACGCAATCTTGACTCCCCACGCGGCGTGGTACTCCGAGGAGGCGCGCGCGGACCTCCACGAGACGGTCGCGACCAACGTCCGTGCGGCGCTGGCCGGCGAGACGCCGCCCGACCGGATCGACCCCGACCTGGACTGGGTGTGAGCGGGCGACTCCACGCCCGGTGGCGGACCGGGTCGGACGGTCCGTCCCGCTACTCCCCGACCTCGATCCGCGTCCCGGGCCGGGACCCTCCCTCGGCGACCGGAAGCCGCACCGTCAGCACGTCCTCGCCGAAGGTCGCCGAGATGGCGTCGGCGTCGATCCGCCGCGGCACCGAGACGTGGCGGTTGAACACGCGGGTCTCGCCCGCCCCGGTCCGGTGTTCGGCGGTGACGTGGAGCCGCCCGTCGTGCCAGCGGAGGTCGACGTCGTCGCGGTCGTACCCCGGCAGGTCGACGTACACCTGATATGCTCCCTCGTCTTTGAACAGTTCGACCTCGTGGTCCGGGTGGTGTGTCACGGTTTGCCTCCGTCTGAAACGTCGAGCCCGAGCTATTTCAATCGCCGCGCGGATTCCCGGTCGGCGGGAGCGCCCGTGCGAAACATTGACTAACCGGTCAGTCAGTTCGCAACGCTTTTGACTGACCGGTCAGTTAAGATCGGTAATGACCGGAGCGACGGACAGCGCCGCGGCCGACGGCTCCACCCCGGAAGCCATCATGGGGGCCACCTACCGCGCGCTGTGCGAACACGGCTACGCGGACCTGACAATGCAGGACATCGCCGACCAATCGGACAAGAGCAAGGCCTCGTTGCACTACCACTACGACACCAAGGAGGAGCTGCTACTGGCCTTTCTCGACCACCTCTACGACGCCTTCACCGACGACGTCGGGACGACCGACGGCGACGACGCCGTCGAGCGGCTCGTGCGGTTCGTCGACGAGGTGCTCTGTCCCGCCGAGCGAACGGACGAGGCCGACGGCGAGTCGGACGGCGGCGAGACGGGGAGCGACGGGCCGGACGACGACGGAACGGGCGAGTACGAGGAGTTCCAGACCGCGCTGCTGGAGATCAAGGCCCAGGGGCCGTACGTCGAGGCCTATCGCGAGCAGCTGGAGCGGGTCGACGCGTTCGTCCGCGGTCGCGTTCGGGACATCGTCGCCGCCGGGATCGACGAGGGGACCATCCGGTCGGACGTGGACCCCGACGACACCGCCGCCTTCGTCGCGACGCTCGTCGACGGCGTGAACACGCGCCGGGTCGCCCTCGGCGAGACCGACGGCAGCGTCCGCGACACCTTCCTCGCGTACGTCCGTGCGAACCTCCTCGCCCCCGACGCCGACGTGGCGGCCGATCTCGAACCAGACAGTGAAACGAATGGCGGCGAGGCGAGCGACGCCGCCGATGCGAGCGGTGGCGCCGAGAGCGACGACGGCCTGGCGACCGCGGGAGGCGACGACTGATGGCGGACTCCGGACTCGACCGCCTCGTCGCCGGCGTCCGCAGGCGGGTGAACATGGTGTTCAAGGACCGCGAGGAGTTCGACCTCACCTCCGGTGACATCCCGCGCCCGCTGTTCTACCTCTCGCTGCCCATCGTCATCACCAACCTGCTGCAAACGGCGTACAACCTCGTCGACACCATCTGGCTCGGCCAGTACAGCGAGACGGCGCTGGCTGCCATCGGGATGGCGTTCCCGCTCGTCTTCTTCCTCATTTCGCTGGGGCTGGGTATATCCATCGCCGGGAGCATCCTCGTCGCACAGAATATCGGCGCCGGCGACGAGGACCAGGCGGAGTTCGCGGCCTCTCAGACCGTCACCTTCGCCATCATCGCGTCGCTGCTCCTGGGGGCCTTTGGCTACCTCAACGTCGGCACGCTGTTGGACCTGATCGGCGGCCCCGAGAACGTCGTCGCGGGCGCGACGGGCTACCTGCAAATCATCTCGCTGGGGATGATCTTCATGTTCGCCTTCTTCGTGTTCATGTCGCTGATGCGCGGCTACGGCGACACGATCACGCCGATGCTGGTCATGTTCGTCACCGTCGTCGTCAACATGGTCCTCGACCCCTTCCTCATCTTCGGGTGGTGGGTCTTCCCCGAGCTCGGCATCAACGGCGCCGCCTACGCCACTATCTTCTCCCGAGCGCTCGCGACCGTCATCGGCATGGCCATCATGTTCCGGGGCAACCGCGGCGTCCAGATCCACCTCTCGGACATGTGGCCCGACCTGGGTTACCTCCGGAAGATCGTCCGGGTCGGCGTCCCCGCTTCCATCGAGAACACCGGTAACTCCATCGCCGTCGTCATCATGCTCACCATCGTCACGCCGTTCGGCGAGACGGTCATCGCCGCCTACACCGTCGGCGTCCGCATGTTCTCGGTCATCTTCCTCCCCGCCATCGCCGTCGGCCGCGGCGTCGAGACGATGGTCGGCCAGAACATCGGCGCCCGCGAACAGGACCGGGCCGGCCGCGCCACCAACTTCGCCGCCAAGGCCATGTTCGGCGTCCTCGCCGCCGTCGGCGTCCTCACGTGGCTCGGCGCCCCGAACATCGTCGCGATCTTCTCGGACGACCCCGAGGTCGTCGAGATCGGCCGCCTGTTCCTCCGGTACGTCGCCCCGACCTTCGGCTTCACCGGGATCTTCCACTCCTACAAGGGCGGGTTCCGCGGCGCCGGCAAGACGCTGACCGCCGCCGCCATCTCCATCACGATGCTCGGCCTCGTCCGGCTCCCCGTCGCCTACTTCGCCTCCGGCGAGATGGGGTACGAGGGGATCTGGCTCGCGTTCGCTGTCTCCAACGTCGCCGGCGCCGCTATCGCCTACGCCTGGTACCGCCTGGGCACCTGGCGCGACGCTTCCCTCACCGACTCTCCTGGCATGGCCCCGGCCCCCGACGCCGACCCCGACGCCGAACCCGCGACCGACGACTGAGCGACTGGATCGTCCGCAGAATTCCCTCTAACGCCGAACTGCATTGTTTCTCCCGACGAATATTCAGTACAATCGAGGTAGTGAGCGGTTGCAGTGCGGTTGTAGTGCGGTGGCGCGCGCTGTCGCGACCTCGTGTCGCGACAGCATCGTGCGAGGGATGAGAAGCGCAGGAGCCTGCGACGAGCATCGCAATCGGTTGGGGAGGGATGTGGCCGTCTGCGGTGCCGTGTTGTCCCTGGTGGACTGAAAGGGCGAGGCGCGCTCGCGTTTATATAGTCGTCTGAGCGACTACTATCCGCGCGGGCCGTGCGGAGAGCGTGGATATGTCGCTCAGCGACCGCGAGCGGGCCGAGGGCTTTCGGCGCCTGCTGTCCCCGATGATTGCAGTTCTTCCTAGCGAGCGGGCCGAGGGCTTTCAACGCTCACCGTCGAGTGGGGCACCGACTTCAGCTAGCGAGCGCGCGAGAGCTTAAAAGGCATGGCGCCGTATCACCGTGCGAGGCGACCACATGCCGGCGCGTGACCCTTCGTTCGCCATCCCCGGACGGCCCGAACGCACCTATCCCCGCGGCGGCGGCGTCGAGTACGAGGGCGAGACGGTCTTCGTCCTCTCCCCGGCGGCCGACCGGTCGGACGGCGACCTCGAAGCGCTCGTCACCGACGTGCTCGACGCCGACAGCTACCGCTCGGGCGACTTCATGGAGCTACCGATGCCGCTGTATCTCGTCCGCGACGAGGAGACGGCCGACGTGTTCCGCGTCACCGTTCGCAACCGCGCCGTCCAGTTGCACGTCCTCCCGGAGACGGAGTCCGAGGGGCTGCGTCGGTTCTACGAGCGACTCCGCGAGGCCTCCGACTGCGAGTGGTCGGTGGCCTGTCGGACGGATTTCGGGTGACGGCCGCGGTCCCGCCAAGTGCCTCGCCCCGCCTCTCCCCGGACCGAACCCGTTCGGACGAAGGCTCACGTCGCGGCCCGACCGAGGACCACCATGCCATCGCTCTCGCCCCTGGCGCGTCCGGGGCTCCTCCTCGCGGCGTCCTGTGGCGCCGTCGGTGCCGCCGTCCAGAGTCCCGAGCGGGCCGTCCTGTGGGCGCTCGTCGGTTACTTCCTCGGGAAGTCGATCCAGAGCACGGTCTGGGCGGTCACGGCGGGGCCCTCCGCGTGACTCACGCTCCGCCGGGCGAACATCTTCCGGGAAACCGACTCGCGGGAGGGACGCGTCCGTCCCGACGATGGCAGGACAGCAACTGGACCTCCGCGAGATCCCACCGTCGCAGCGACACCCGAAGATCTTCGACGCGTTCGAGGACATCGAGAGCGGCGAGGCGCTGACGCTGGTCAACGACCACGAACCGGCGCCGTTGTATCACCAGATGGCCGCCGAAGTCGAGTCGTTCGACGCCGAGGGATACACGGTCGACCGCGTCGGCCCCGACGAGTTCATCGCGACGCTCCCGAAGCGGTAGTCGGACGGTCACGCCCCTCGCGGTCAGTAGTCCGGCCGCTCGGCGTAGTCGATGGGGTCTTCGACGCCGGCGCGCTGGAACGCCTGCAGCCGGAACGCGCAGGCGTCGCAGGTCCCGCAGGCGGGCGCTTCCTCGCGGTAGCAGCTCCAGGTGATATCGTAGGGCACGCCGAGTTCGAGCCCGCGTTCGGCGATGTCGGTCTTCGACCACTCGACGAACGGGGCGACGAGCTCGATCTCGGTCTCCGGTTTCGTCCCCACGTCGATCACCCGCTGGAAGGCGTCGAAAAAGTCGGGCCGGCAGTCGGGATACCCCGAGAAGTCCTCGCTGTGGGCGCCGATGAACACCGCCGAACAGTCGGTGGCCTCCGCATACGAGGTCGCCATCGACAGCAGGTTCGCGTTCCGGAACGGAACGTAGGAGGTCGGGACTTCCTCGCTGTCGAGGTCGGCGTCGGCCACGTCCATCTCGGCGTCGGTCAGGCTTGACGCCCCGATCGCCGCGAGGTGGCGCGTCTCGACGTGGCAAAAGTCGGCGGCGTCGACTTCCTCGGCGAGCGCCTCGGCGCATTCGCGTTCTTTCGTCTCCGTCTCCTGGCCGTAGGAGGTGTGGAAGAAGTACGGCTCGTAGCCCCGGTCCATCGCCTCGTAGACCGCGGTCGCGCTGTCCATCCCGCCCGATACCAGGATCACGGCTCGGTCGTCGTCGGTCGTTTGGTCGTCGTCGGTCATGTCTGAGTAGTCGTGATGTCGTAGTCGTTCGCTTCAGGTTCCCGGCGCGTCGTTCCACAGGTCGACGTGCAGCCGCGGCGTGTACCGGTAGCCGTACTCCGCCGCGAGTTCGGCCACTGCCTCGCGGGTCTCGTCCAACCGCTCGCGGGTCTGTCCCTCGGGCATCAGGAGTACGTCCGAGTCCGCGACGGTCGCGGTCGCCGCCTCGCGCACGCGCTCGACCAATGCCTCGATCTCGTCTACGTCCTCGCGGCCGGTGACGACGAACTTCAGTTGCGTCTCGTAGGCGTCGACGAGCGCCGCGAGCGCCTCGAGGTCGATTCGTCGGTCCTCGTGGCGGTCGGCCCACTCGCCGTCGCCCTTCGGGTCGCGGTCGGCGGTCGGCGTGCTGCTCGCCAGCTTCGGGCTGACGCTCGCCAGGTCGATCGGCGCGTCGCGGTAGACGGTCCCGTTCGTCTCCACGGTAGTGTGAAACCCCGCCGCGTCGAGGCGGTCGAGCAGCGCGACCACCTCGTCGTGGATCATCGGCTCGCCGCCGGTCACGACGACGTGGTCGGCCCGACCGTGGTCGGTCCGGGCGCGCTCGGCGACCGCGTCGACGATCTCGTCGATCCCCATCCAGGCGTGGGTCGGCTCCCACGACGTGTGATAGGAGTCACAGAACCAGCACCGCAGGTTACAGCCGCTCGTCCGGACGAAGACGGTGGGAACGCCAGCGAGCTTCCCTTCCCCCTGCAGCGAGTGGAACAGCTCGTTGACCGGCAGCGCATCCTCGGCGTCGGCGGGCCGGTCGGCTCCCGCTTCGATCGCGTCGTTCACCGGCATCAGTACGTGGCGCGGAGTTCGCTCGTCTCGCTCACCGCGACGGCCACGTCGGAGACCGTTTCGGGGAACGCTTCGCGCAGCTCCCGTTCGAGGACGACCGCCATCACCTCGGCCGTCGGCGGCCGTTCGAGCACGACCACGGCGTCGCCGTCGCCGCTCGCCTCGAAGGCCTCGACCAGCGGGTCACCCCGTTCGAGCAGGAACATGTGGTCCCACTCGGAGATGACTGCGGTAATATCGCCTTTGTCGACGACCCATCCCTCCTCGCGGATCTGCCCCGTCACCTCGACGCGGACCTCGTAGTTGTGCCCGTGCGGTCGCGAACACTTCCCATCGTGGTGCTGTAGCCTGTGCCCCGCGCTGATCCGGATCGGTCGGTCGCCGCCGACGACGAGCGTCCGCTCCTCGCCCCCGGTCGCGTCCAGTCTCCTTTGTCCCCGCCGAGTCATATCACGGTATTATCGAAGGAGTACTAAAATGTGCTTGTCGAGCCGATTCTAGTCCGGCAGTGACGACGAGTTCCGGGGCAACGACGGTTGTCACCGAAGGCCACGACGCTCTGTCTTGTGAACTGGAGGAAGACGGTCGCTTCGCTCGGCGAGCGGGTTCAGAGGATGCCGCCTCCCGGATTTGAACCGGGGACAGCTCGATCTTCAGTCGAGTGCTCTCCCAGTCTGAGCTAAGGCGGCGCGCCGTCGGGCGTATCTCCGAGTGCGGGGAGGGGAGAAAAAAGGATTTCGAAAGTCGGACCGACCGTTCGGATCGTTGACCTCTACCGTGTCTCCGGTGGCCGCCCTACTCCCGACCCGACGACTCGTCCGTGTACCACCACGCCCACGCGACGAGGACGGCCTGGAGCGGCAACCGCGCCCACAGCGCCGCGTCGCGCGGGTCACGTAGCTGTGCAGGCACGTCCCCCAGGTCGAAATCGTCACCGGTGGCCATGTAGACGTTCGCGGGGAACACCGCCACGAGCAGCGCGATGAGACCCCACGCCGAGCGGCGGCGCGTCCGTTCGAACAGCACACCGATGCCGAGGCCGGCCTCCGCGATTCCGGAGAGGTAGACGAGTGTCCGCGGCCGCGGGAACTGCGGCGGCACGATCCGTTCGTACGTCTCCGGTGCGACGAAGTGGAGCACTCCCGCGAGGACGTACGAGAGCCCCATGACGTACCGAAGCGGCCGCTTCGATCTGGCGAGGAGAGTGGTGCGCACGGTCACACGGTTCGGGAGTGACGGACGAAAGACTTCCTCTCGGCGACCGGATTTGGAGCGATGTCGGCTCCTGGGACACGAACTCCCGAACGACTCGCTGGCGCGCCGTGATCAGGGCAGAAACAGGTCGGCGGAGTCGAACTCGGCGCCGCAGTCGTCGCAGACGTACGTGGTGCCGTCGGTGGTGCTGACGTGCCCGCTGCACTTCGGGCAGGTGGAGCCGTCGATCATGGCCACCTCTCTCTCGGCGGGACACATAGCCCTTGTGCGTCCCGGGACTCGGGCGAAACCGGCGCGAGCGGCCGAAGCGAACCGGTGACCACGAAGTATTTGTTTCTGGCAGTCCACCTTTCGGTGAATGCATCGCCCGGAGTGGACCGCTTTTACTCGCCCTCCCCGCCGCGACTGACCGATGAGCGACGCCGACGAGCGCTTCGACTTCGACGAGGCGGCGCCGACTCGCGAGTACGGGGTCGCGGCGCTCGCGGTCGCCTGCGTCGTCGCGGCGATCCTGGCGACGGCGCTGATCCCCGCTGCTGCGTCGGTCGGGCTCGGTGACGCGCCCGCGGAGTCGTTGATCCCGCTACCCGCCGGCGCGGAGAACCGGTCGGGCGACGGCGCGGGCCCGCCGGGGGCCGGCGCCAGCGGGTTCGGCGCGCTGAACGTCGGAAACAGTACGACCGTTGGCGAGCCGATCGGGGAGAGCGGGGGGAGTCCGTTCCGCTCGCAGGACACGGAGGTCCACTTCAGGGTGCGGAGTCAGGAGTCGAACTACTGGCGCACGGGGGCCTACGACACGTACACGGGGAGCGGGTGGTCGCGCTCGGAGCCGAGCGACGCGACGGCGCCGGTCCAGGGAGAGGAGACGCGCTACCGCGTCGACCTCGTCCAGTCGGCGAGCGCGGCGCCGACGGTGTGGCGGCCGACGGGCCTCGAACGGGGCGAGGGCGTCTCGCTGACCGACGGCGGGCTGGCGCGGGCGGACGACCGGCTGGCGGCGGGCGCCAGCTACGTCGGCGTGAGCCGGAAACCGCCGCGGGACCCGGCGGTCCTCCGGCCGAGCGGTCGGGACTACCCCGACGAGGTCGAGGAGCGCTACACGCGGCTCCCGCCGAGTACGGCGGTGTCGCTGCGGCCGTTCACGAACAACGTCACGGAGGGGGCCGAGAACCCCTACGAGACGGCGACGCGGATCGAGGAGTGGCTGGAGACCAACAAGGAGTACTCGCTGAACGCCTCGCGGCCGTCGGGTGACAACGTCGCGCGCGAGTTCGTCACGCGGATGGACGCGGGCTACTGCGAGCACTTCGCGACGGGGATGGTGACGATGCTGCGCAGTCAGGACATCCCGGCCCGCTACGTCGTCGGCTACTCGACGGGCCGGCAGGTCGGCGCGAACACCTTCCAGGTGCGGGCGATGAACGCCCACGCGTGGGTCGAAGTGTACTTCGCCGACGTGGGGTGGGTCCGTTTCGACCCGACGCCGGGCGCCGAGCGCCTGCGCGCCGAGCAGTCGGCGTACGAGGAGAGCGGTGCCCCGGGACAGTACGCCCCGCAGGAGGAGGGCAGCCCCGGCGAGACGTTCTCGGCGGAGTCCGGTGAGAACGCCACGGTTCCGGGAACGGGAACGGCCACCGACCCGGGGACCCAGCCGGGACCGGTTGCGACGCCGGCGCCGTCGACGCCGGTGACGCCAAGCGGTCCGGTCGAGACGCCGGCGGGCGAACCGGACGAGCCGACCAGCGGGTACGACGTGTCGCTCAACCGGACGGCCGCGCCCGGGGCGACCGTCGAGGTGACGGTCGAGGCGGGCGCCCAGCCGGTGGCGGGGGCGACGGTCGCGCTCGACGGCGAGCCGATCGGCCAGACCGGTCGAGACGGGACCGTCACGGGGCGCGTCCCGTTCGTGGAGAACCTGACGGTGACGGTGTCGGGCGGGACGACGACGGGGTCGGGCGTGGCGGCCGGCGGGTCGCTGGATCGGGACGCGCCCCAGTCGCTCCCCGCTGGCTCCGGCGGGTGGCTGGCCGACCGCCGACGGACCGAGGCGTCGAACCGGGAGTCGAGTGACGCGCTCGACCGGCAAGCGGCCAACACCTCGCGGTCGTTCGACGTGGCGACGAACGCGACGCTGTCGGTCTCCGGAGACGTGCGGACCGGGGCGACGGTACTCGTCACGGCGACGGTCGACGGCGTGGCGGTCCCGAACGCGACCGTGACCGTCGACGGCGAGTCGGTCGCGCGGACGAGCGCGGCCGGCCGGGCGAACGTGGCGCTCCCCGACTCGCCCGGAAACGTCACGCTGCGGGTCGTCCGCGACCCCGTCATCGGGGAGCGGACGCTCGAACTCGACGGGTTGACCGTCGGGGCCGACCCGCTCTGGCCGCTCCCGCTCGCGGGCACGCCCGTCGAGGTCACTGCGCGACTCGGTAACGAGTCGGTCGCCGGGGCGCCGGTCCGCGTCGACGGCGAACTCGTGGGGACGACCGGCGTCGACGGGACGCTGACCGCGACGCTCCCGTTCGCGTCGTCGGCGTCGGTCGCCGTCGCCGCGAGCGGGCAGACCGCGCGGACGACGGTCGCCAACCCGCTGGTCAACGCGGCGGCGGTCGCGCTCGCGACGGTAGCGCTGGTCGCGCTCGCGGCCGCCGGGGTCGCACGTCGGTCGTTCGATCCGCGAGCGGTCACGCGGCGGATCGCGGCGGGGGTTCGGGCGCTCGCCCGCTGGACCGTGCGCGGATTCGTCGGCGGCGCGGTCGCCGCGGCGGCGCGCCTCCGGGCGACGCTCGCGCACCTCCGCGGGCTGGTCGCGGGCGAGCGCTCCCCGGCCGAACTGCTGGCGGCGCTGGGCGCGTGGCTCGACGACTGGTCGCGGCGGCTCCGCCCCAGCGCGTCCGCGGGGTCCGGATCGACTCGCGGCTCGACCGCCGGAGGTACCGGGCACGACGCCGACGACGCCCACCTGACGATCCGGGAGGCGTGGGGCCGGTTCCTGGGGCACGTTTCGGTCCGGCGGCCGTGGACGAAGACGCCGGGGCA
Organism: Halosimplex carlsbadense 2-9-1; assembly: GCF_000337455.1. Taxonomy (GTDB): domain Archaea; phylum Halobacteriota; class Halobacteria; order Halobacteriales; family Haloarculaceae; genus Halosimplex; species Halosimplex carlsbadense. The sequence goes on from NZ_AOIU01000023.1 coordinate 18,123, forward strand.
GCTGGCCGACCACGCGGTGACGGCCGACAGCCTCCCGGCCGAGGCGGTCGCGACCCTGCGCGACGAGTTCCGGGCCGTCGAGTACGGTCCCCGCTCGCCCGACGAGTCCGTCCCGGCCGTGGAGGGTGCCATCGAGCGCATCGAGTCGACGCTCGACGCCACCGAGGACGACCGTGACGACGCCGACGATGCCGGCGACGAGGGACCGGGTGAGAACTGATGGTGGGGACGCTCCGGGCGGCGCTGGGCGGGCTCGGCGTTCTCGCGACGCTGCTGGGCGCGCTGGCGGTCGCGGCGCCCGCGGCGGTCGCCGAGACCGCGCCGCTGTCGACGCTGGTGAGCGCGGCCGCGACTGTCGGGCCGCGGGACCTGTTCGTCGCCGGCAGCGCCGCGCTCGGCCTCTCGCTGCTCCGGGCGGCCGTCACCTCCCGGGGGTCGCGGTTGGTCTCGGACTCGGCGGCGGCGAGCCGGCGGTTCGCGGCCGTCGTCGCCGCCGAGCCCGAGACCGCGACCGCACCGGACGGGACGCTCGCCGCGGGCGAGTTCGACGAGGCGGTCGAGCGGGCCGTCGAAGGTGACGAACGGGCGCTCACCGGACTCAGAGAGCGGCTCCGGCGGCTGGCCGTCGCGCGACTCGGCCGTGCGGGGTGGGACCCCGAGGCTGCGGACCGCGCCGTCGCCGCAGGGACGTGGACCGACGATCACACCGCCGCGGTGTTCCTCTCGGAGGAAAGCGGTCCCGTCGCGACGCTCGGGGCGCGACTCCGGCTCTGGCTCGACCCCGAGAGCGAGCGTGAACGTCGCGTCCGGCGGACGGTCGCTGCGCTGGACGAGGTCGCCGAGCCGACGGCTGACGAGGAGTCCGTCAGGGGTGCGAGCGCGTCGGGCGAGTCGGTCGCGGAGGCTTCGGGGACCGTCGACGAGGAACCCGGAGGTGCGGCGTCGTGAGCCGCGAGCGGGTCTACCGCTGGCGGGTCGGCGCGGTCGCGGCGGGGGCGCTCGTCGCGCTCGGGCTGCTGTACGCGTCGCCGCTGCTGCTGGCCGCGACGGCGATCCCGCTGGGATACGTCGTCTACGGCGCGGTCTCGTCGGTCCCGACGGACGCTGCGGTCGCGGTCGAGCGGTCGTTCGACGAGGCGACGCCGCCGCCGGGCGAGACGGTGACCGTCCGGCTCACCGTCGAGAACGTCTCCGAGGCGACGCTGCCGGACCTCCGGGTCGTCGACGGCGTGCCCGACGACCTGGCGGTCGTCGACGGGTCGGCCCGGGGTTCGTTCGTCCTCCGCCCGGGCGAGTCGGCGACGGTCGCCTACGACGTGGTGGCAAAGCGCGGCGACTTCCCGTTCGCCGACCCGGTCGTGCGCCTGCGGTCGCTCGGCGCCAGCCGCCTCGTCACCGAGACAGTGCCGGCGGCGGGCGAGGGGGAACTGTCCTCGCTCGACCCGGTATCGGCGGCGCCGGTCGGGTCGACGACGCCGGTCAGCGCGGGGACGCACCCGACCGACAGCGGCGGTGAGGGCCTGGAGTTTCACTCGACGCGGGAGTACCGCCCGGGCGACTCGATCAGCCGTATCGACTGGCGGCGGTTCGCCAAGAGCAAGGAGCTGTCGACGGTCTCCTACCGCGAGGAGCGGGCGGTCCGGGTCGTCGTCGCCGTCGACGCGCGGCCGGTCGGGCGCGTCCGTCCCCGGGCCGGCGCGCCCACCGCCGCCTCGCTGGGCGGCTACGCGGCCGAGCGGATCTACGAGACCCTCGTCAACGGGGACGTGACGACCAGCGTCGCCGCGTTCGGCGTCGACGGGGGCGCCTCGTCCGTTCCGACCGGGGCGGGACCGATCCCCTGGGTCGACGGCGAGCGCGCCGACGCGACCGCGGTCGCGCGGACGCTGTTCGACGCCGTCCAGCGCGTCGCCGACGACCCCGGCGCGAGCGCCGCGGAATCGACCGCCGCCTCGACCGACGGCGAGCCCGCTGGTCCGACGCTCGCCGACCGGACGCCGACCGCCGGCGAGGCCGGGGCGACTCCGGACCGCGGGACCGCCGGCGACCGAGCGGGGCCGGCGAATCGGCCCGACCAGGCGACGCCGGACGGCGGGGCGGACGCCGTCGAGATGCTGCTCTCGCAGTTCCCGGCGACCGCGCAGGTCGTCCTCGTGACGCCGCTCGCCGACGACTGGCCGGTCTCGCTCGTCCGACGGCTCCGCCGGCGCGGCTATCCGGTGGTGGTCCTCAGCCCGGACGCGACCGGCGGGGGGTCGCTGGGCGGCCGCGTCGCGGGCCACGAGCGCGGCGTTCGGCTGGCGGACGTGTCGGCGACCGGCGCGGCCGCCGTCGACTGGGACCGCGGCGACCCCGTCGAGAGGTCGCTGGCGGCCGCGCTGTCGCGGTTGCCGGGAGGCTCTCGTGGCTGACGAGCGCGTTCCCGAAGCGGTCGAACGGAACGGGGCGTCCCGTCGGGGCGGCGGGCCGACGAGGGCCAGCGCCGCGGTCGTCTTCGTCGCGTCGCTGGCGGCCGCCGTCGGGTTGATCGCGGGCGCCGGACCGACGCTCTCCCTCGTCGTCGCGGTGGCCCACGCCGCGGTCTTCGCGGCGAGTCTGTGGCTGGTCGACCGCGACCGGTGGCGCGGCGCGGCGGCGGCGGCCGCGGGCGTGCTCGCACTCGGTGTCGGGGCGAGCTTCGCCGTCGCCGTCGGCTACACCTTCCTCGACCTGCTCGCCGCCGCCTACCCGGTCCCGGAAGTCTCGCAGATCCGCGCCCGGGGGCTCCGGATCGTCAGCGCCACCGCGGTCGTCCTCGGCGGGACGCTCGCGCTGGTCGGCGGGTTCGCGACGGTCTCGGGACGGCTCCGCTCGGAGACCGTCTGGTCGTACGCGAAGCTCGCCGTCGAGACGTTCGTCGTGCCGCTGACGGTCGCCGCGCTCATGCTCCTGACCGCGCTGCTCGCCCGCCTCGGCGGCGCGAGCGAGGCGCCCGTGTTCGCCCCGCTCGCCGAGGGTGCCGGCGGGGCCGTCGGTGCCGTCGTCGCACCGGTACCCGGCCGGACGCACCTGCTCACGTTCGCGCTCCTCGTGGGGGCGGCGTCGCTGGCGGTCGCCCGCGGGGTCGACGCTCTCCCCGTCGCCGAGCTGTCGACGCCGCGGACCGACGACCGCGTCGAGGCGACCGCCGACGCGGTCGGTCGCGGCGCTCGCCGGGCCCTCCTCGTCACTACGTTCGCGCTTCCGGTGACGCTGATCGAGGTCGTCCTCGCACCGTCCGATCTGCGCTCGCTCGTCCCGCCGGGCGTCTACGGCCTCCTCGCGGCGGTGACCGCGAGCCACGGGCTCCGCGCGCTCCTCCTCGCGACCGCGCTGGTCGCTGGCGGGACCGCCGCGGCGGTCTGGCTGCTCGGACGCCTGGCCCGGGCGGACGCGGCGGACGCCGTCGTCGCGCTCACGCCGTTCCTCGGCGGCGGCGCGGTCGTCGCGCTCGCCGTCGCGCTCCACGGGGTCGTCCTCCCGCCGACGCTGTCGTTCGTCGCCGACGCGCTCCCCGGCCAGTTCGAGACGGCCTTCGCCCGGCAGTCCGGCGCGGTCGTCGAGTTCTACGGCTCGCTCCCGGTCGTCACGACGCTCGCGGCGGTCCTCGTCGGCATGACGGCCGTCCTCTCGCTCGCGCTCGCGCTGGTCACGAGTACCGGCGCGCTCCCCGAGTCGGCGCCGGGCCCGGCGCTCGCGGCCGCCGGGGTCTTCGTCGCCGCCGCGTTCGCGACCGGTGCGGGCGTCGGCGCGCCGCTCGTCCTCGGCGGTATCGTCGCCAGCTTCGTCGTCTGGGACGCCGGCGAGTACGGCGCCACGCTCGCTCGCGAGGTCGGCCCCACCGCCGACACGTTCGCCCCCGAGTCGGTTCACGTCGGCGCCACGCTCGCCGTCGGCGTCGGCGGCGCCGTCTCCGCTGCAGCCGTCCATCGCATCGCCGCGAACGCTACGATCGCCGACGCGACGACCGTCCCGTTCGCCCTCGCCGTCGTCGTCGCGGGCCTGCTGCTGCTCGTCGCCGCGCTACGATAGCGAAAACGCTCGAATCGAGGGCGCTACCGCGGCTCGTCGACGGCCGGGACCGCGACCTGCTCCAGCACGTCGTCGACCACCTGGACGGGATCGGCGTCGCGCACGGTCGCCTCCGTCGTCAGCACGAGCCGGTGGGCGAACGTCGCGTGGACGACCCGCCGCACGTCCTCCGGGACGACGTACCTGCGGCCCTCGATGACCGCCGCCGCCCGCGCCGCCTCGAACAGCCGCTGCACGCCGCGGGGCGAGACGCCCACGTCGACGCGGTCGTCCTCCCGGGTCGCCCGCCCGAGTTCGACGACGTAGTCGCGCAGCTTCCCGTCGACCGAGACCGTTTCCGGAACCGCCTGTAGCTCGGCGACGGTCTCGGGGTCGACGACGGGCTCGACGCTCGGCGACTGGCTGGTCCGGTCGGCCCGGCGGTCGATCAGCGTCCGCTCGTCGTCGAACCCGGGATACCCCATCGCGAGTTTGAACACGAAGCGGTCGCGCTGGGCCTCCGGCAGCCCGAAGGTGCCCTCCTGTTCGATGGGGTTCTGCGTCGCGATGACGAAGAAGGGATCCGGAAGGCCCGTCGTCTCGCCGTCGACTGTGACCTGGGCCTCGCCCATCGCCTCCAGCAGCGCGGCCTGAGTCTTGGGCGGCGCGCGGTTGATCTCGTCGGCCAGGACGACGTTCGCGAACACCGGTCCGGGGACGAACTCGAAGTCGCCGGTCCCCTCGTTGTAGACGTTCGAGCCGGTGATATCCGACGGGAGCAGGTCCGGCGTGAACTGGATGCGCGAGAACGACAGGCCGAGCGCGCTGGCGAACGACCGCGCCGTCAGCGTCTTCCCGGTCCCCGGTACGTCCTCCAGCAGCACGTGCCCCTGGGCGAGGACGCCCGTCAGGACCTGCTCCAGAAACCGGTCGTCGGCGATGACCGCCTCGCTCACCGCGTCGAGGATCCGCCGACAGGTCCGCCCCGCCTCGTCGTAGTCCATACACGCCGTCCGGGATGGCGCGACCAAATGCTTTCGGCCTCCGGTGGCTGTGGACGTGGTGGAACTGAGGGTCGCGACCGAAGACTCGATTCCGAATCAGCGTGTACCGCGGCAACTATCGCTGTCACCACCGCTGCGAACAGCGTGAAAGGGGCGACCGTCTCGGCGACGGCCGGGGCTTTTACGCTGTTTGCGGTGACCGCAAATCTAGCGGCCGAGCCGCCATTCACAGCACCCCGCTCCACGTCAGATCACCACTCGGCGTCGACGAGGTCGCGGATCCGCTCGAAGGCGACGCGTTCGCGCTCGCCGCCGGCGGTCTCGACGACGCGCTCGAAGTAGGCCAACCGTTCCAGCAACTCCTCGCGGTCGAACCCGTCCACGTCGAGGCGCGAGGCGGCCACCGTCGCCTCCACGACGGCGGAGAACCCCCGGTTCGTCGTCGGCACGACGCGCCGCTCGACGCCGCTGTCGACGGCCCCCAGTTTCCACGTCACGATCTCGGTGTCGCCCTCCTGGTCGGTTCCGACGCGCTCGACCTCGACTTCGACCCAGGCGTCCGCGCTGTCGAGGACGGGCTCGTCGACCTCGTGAATCGAGAGCGCGGCGTCGACGAAGCCGACGGGGTCGCGGGTGAACTGGACGACGCCGCCGCCGCGCTCGCGGAAGTTGCGCCAGGTGCGGGTCCGGCCGTATGTCCGGGCGGTGACCGGGTCGCCGGCGTGGAGACCGAGCGCGGCGACGTTCCAGCGGTCGTTCGGCCCGAGCGTGGTGACGACCGACTCGACGACGCCCGCGATCTCGACCGGCCAGTCGTCGGTCGCCCCGTCATCGTTCCCGTCACCAGTCCCGCCCACAGCGTCGTCGCTCATACCTCCAGCCCCCGTTCCAGCGCGACGAAGAGTGCGGCGGCGACGGTGTCGGCGGTCGTGCCGGGGTTGATCTCCTCGGCGACGAACTCCGCTGCGAGGTCCTCGGGGTCGATGTCGCCGTCCAGCGCCGCTCGCGCGCGCTCGGTCGCCCGCTCGGCCGTCGCGCGGTCGTGCTGGGTGACGACGAAGGTGTCGACCTCGGCGGCGAGCAGGTCGAGGAACGCGTCGGCGGCGCGGTCGGCCACCGGTCCCTCGCCCGATTCGATCGACTCGGCGGCGCCGAACGTGCGCTCGAACCCGTCGACCCACTCGCGGGCAATGCCGTCGCGGTCGGCCGACCGCGCCATGATATCGGCGAGGGTCAGCCCGCGCTCCTCCAGGGCGGGAACGGCGTCGCTCCCGCGGCGCACGTCCAGGGCGGCCATGTCCTCCGGCGGGTCGTCGACGGCCACGTCGACCGCCTCGAAGGCGCGGTAGAACCCGGCGGCGTCGGCGACGGTCGTCGACTCGACCACGGCGGTGGCGCCCTCGGGCGAGAGGTGGCGGTCGTCGGCTCCCGCGGCGACGACGAGGGGCAACTGGAGCAAGATCGCGCCGAACTGGGTGTTGCCGCCGCGCTGGTCGGCCATGCCCTCGATCGCCCGGTGGAACGACTCGCCGACTGGCTCGCCGGCGGCGGCCATCCGCAGGCCCTCCTGCGCCCCGACGGCGCCGGTGAGGAAGTGTTCGAAGCGCAGGTCGTCGTGGTCGCGGTGGCGGTCGACGTTGCCGGGCTTGGGCGTCCCCGCGACTTCGAGCAGGAGGGCCAACTCGGCGTTCTGGGCGGTGGTTCTCACGACTTCGGCCCTCCAGAGCCGGCCGGGACGGCCCGGCCGTGCGATCCGTCGCCGGCGTCGCCGCTCGACTCATCGCCGGCGTCGCCGTCGAACCACTCGTCGACGGCCGCGCGGACCCGCCGGAGGGCCCGTGGGTCGTCGCTCGGGCGGCCGACGCTGACGGCGTCGGCGCCGTGGGCGAGGTACTCGCGGACCGTCTCGCGGTCGCGAACGCCGTTGTTGGCGACGACGAACACATCGGTGGCCTCGACCACGTCCGCGACGACTTCCTCGGAGTCCATCGCGTCGACGTGGACGATATCGACGCCGGCGTCGTCGAGTCGCGCGGCGACCGCGGGCAGGTCGACGCTCGCCAGTTCCGTCCGGACTTTCACGCTCACGGTCGCACCGGTCGCGGCCGCGGCCGCGACGTAGTCGGCGAGCCGGGCAGGCTCGCCCAACAGCGACTCGCCAGCGCCCGCGGCGCACATCTCGTCCTGGCGGCAGTGGGCGTTGACCTCCAGCATCGCCCCGCGGTCGGCGCAGACCTCGGCGGCCGCGCGGATCGGCTCCGGTTCGCTCGCGCGGACGTTGAACCCCGGCCGGAGCGGCGCGTCGGCGAGCGCGGCCAGCTGGTCGTCGACGAACGAAAGCGGGTCGGCCGGGAGAAACTCCTCGCGGTCTCGGTCGACCATCCGCCGGGCGGCCTCGCGCGTGGGTTCGTCGAGAGCGATCCCCCCGAGGAACGCCGCGCCGGCGAACTCGCTCCCCGACCGCGCCCACTCGGCGTCCGACCGGCCGCTCAGGCTCGCCAGCGCCAGGCGCGGCTCGAACGGCGGGGCGGGCGCCTCGGTCACGAGACCCCCTCCAGCGCCTCCTGTGCGGCGCGGGCGACCCGCTCGGCGTCGGCCTCGTCGTCCATCCGGGTATCGGTGCGGACGACCGGCCGGTCGAGGTCGGGTGCGTCCGTCGAATCGAGGACGAACGCGTCGGCGAACGGGTAGGCCTCGGCGACCCCGGCGGTGCTGGCCTCGTAGCCCTCGGCCTCCAGCAGGTCGTCGGCGGGGCCGGAGAAGACGGTGTCCTCGACGAACGGCGAGACGGCGACGACGGGCGTCTCGGCGAGTGCCTCGGCGATCCCGTCGAGCGCGAGCATCGGCCCGAGACTCGTGATCGGGTTCGAGGGACCGATCACGACCGGGTCGGCCAGTGCCTCCACGACGGCGTCGGTCGCGGTCGCGTCTTCCGCGCCCCGGAACTCAACCGATTCGATCGCGGGTTCGCCGCCGCGGGCGACCCAGAACTCCTGGAAGTGCATCGGCCCCTCTGGGGTGTGGACGATGGTCGCCACCGGGTCGTCGCTCATCGGCAGCAGGTCCACGGTCAACTCGAACGCGTCGGCGAGCGTCCGCGTCGCCCCGGTCAGCGTCGCCCCTTCGTCGATCAGGCTCGTCCGCGTCAGGTGGACGGCGCGGTCGGCGTCGCCGATCAGCATGAACTCGCCGACGCCGGAGAACCGGCGCCAGCGCGCGATCTCGCGGCCAGCGGTCTGTCGGTCGTCGTCGAGGTATCGGGGTTCGGTGCCCAGCCCGGCCGACTCGGCGATGTCGACGAGCTCCCCGTGGGTGGTCGCCGAGTCGTCGGCGATCCCCCACCAGGTGTCCCGATCGAGGCGGTCGCCGCGGAGGTAGAGGACGGTGTCCACGTCCGGGCAGACGAGGTGGCCGCCCAGCTCCACGTCGTCGCCGGTGTTGCCGACGACGGTCGTCTCGCCCGGGTCGAAGACGGCGTCGGCGCCCGACAGGAGCTTCGGCGTGCCCGTCCCGCCGGACAGAAGCGTCACCATACCCCGCCGTAGGTGCGAGCCCGGGCTAAAGCTTGCGTGACGGCGACCCGCCGCTCGAATGTCTCGTGACGGCGGCCCAACCGTTTTCCGCGCGCCGGTCGGACTCGGGCTATGCGCGCCGCCGCCGTCTCCCGCGTGGTCCCCGTTTCGTCCGAGACCGTCGCCGAGCGGCTCACGCCGCGGGCCGTCATCGAGGCGGAAGGCCGGTTCGCTGTCGCGGACGTGGCCGTCGAGGACGACCGGACCGTGGTCACCGCCCGCCCGAGCGGGCGTCCATTCGCCACGCGGTTCGTCTTCGAGCACCGTCCGGACGGGTTCGCCTACCGGCGACTGCACGAGGCCCGCCCCCTCGTCACCGCCGAGACGACGGTCACACTGGTCTCCGAGGGCGACGGGGAGCGGACGCGGGTCGAGATCGCGACCGCGGTCGAAACCGCCGTCCCGGTCCCGTTCGTCGGGCGCGCGGCGGCGCGGCGCCGCCGTCGCGACGTCGAGCGACTGGCCGAACGGCTCGACGACATCGTGGTGCGACCGGGCGGCCGTCCCTGACCGATACCGCGATCCCCGGATCGCTCCGCCGGTGCCGCAAGCTAATTGACTCGGGTGGGCGACCTGGTCGTATGTCAACGACCGACGGTCCCGACGAGGAGCATCGACGGACACGCCGCCTGGAGACGGGCTGGCGGTTCACGCGCGGCGACGTCGACGACGGCGCCGACCCCGCGCTCGACGACGGCGACTGGGAGCGCGTCGAGGTGCCCCACGACTGGAGTATCGAGGGGCCGTTCGACCCGGACAACCCCAGCGAGGCGGCGGGTGGCTTTGCCCCCGAGGGCGTCGGCTGGTACCGCCGCCAGTTGCCCGAGGACATCGAGGGCGAGCCGACGCTGCGCTTCGACGGCGTCTACCGCAACTTCGACGTGTACGTCGACGGCGAACACGTCGGCACCCGCCCGTACGGCTACTCGACGGTGAACTATGACCTCTCGGAGTTCGGCGTCACCGGCGGCGAGACGCTCGCCGTCCGCGTCGCCAACGACGAACACCCCCACACTCGCTGGTACACCGGCTCGGGCATCTACCGCGACGTACACCTCACCGAGACCGACCCGGTCGCGGTCGTCCCCTTCGGCACCGACGTGCGCACCAATGCCGTCAACCGCCAGCGCGCCGAGGTGCAGGTGCTGACGGAGGTCACCAACGACGACGACGAGGCGGTCACCGTCGCGCTGGAGACCGACATCCTCGACGCCGACGGCGAGGTGGTCGCCACCGCCGGCGACGAAGCGACCGTCGAACCCGGCGAGTTCCACGAGTTCGAGCAACGGCTCTCCGTGGCCGACCCCGACCGCTGGACGCTGGACGACCCGACCCGCTACTTCGCCCGCAGCGTCGTCTACCGCGAGGACGGCGGGGGCGCGACGGCGTCGCCGTCGCGGAACGACGGCGGCGGATCCGCCATCGCTGTCGACGACTACGTCACTCCGTTCGGGGTCCGCACCTTCGAGTGGACCGCCGACGAGGGCTTCTTCCTCAACGGCGAGCCCGTCGATATGAAAGGCGTCAACCTCCACCACGACGCCGGCTGTCTCGGCGCGGCGGTCACCGAGCGCGCGCTCGAACGGCGGCTGGAGACGCTGCAAGAGCTGGGGTGTAACGCCATCCGGACGGCCCACAATCCGCCCCAGCCCGAACTGCTGGACCTCTGTGACAGGATGGGCTTTCTCGTGATCGACGAGGTGTACGACAAGTGGCGCCACGTCGGCGCCGACGAGTGGTTCGACGAGTGGTGGGCCGAGGACCTGTCGGCGATGATCGACCGCGACCGCAACCATCCTTCTATCGTGCTCTGGAGCGTCGGCAACGAGAACTTCGACCAGGGTTCCGAGGAGATGATCGAGGACCTCGCGATGCTCACCGAGGCGGCCAGCGAGATGGACCCCACGCGCCCCGTCACGTACGGCAATCCGCCGTGGGGCGACGGCACCGAGGGCGTCGTCGAGAACATCGAGCGCGTCGCCGAACACGTCGACGTGCTCGTCGGCAACTACCAGGAACACTGGTACGACGACTACCGCGAGGCCGGTATCGACCTGCCCCTCCTCGGCTCGGAGAACCGGCGGTTCTTCCGCGGGTCCGGCGACGACCCGCTCGCGTTCGTCCCCCGCAACCCGTGGTACGACGTGGAAGAACGCGACGACGTGTGCGGACAGTTCCTCTGGCCGGGCATCGACTACCTCGGCGAGGCCCGGGACTGGCCCAGCAAGGGGTGGCCCACGGGGCTGATCGACACCACCGGTGCGATCAAGCCCTCGGGGCGGTTCCACCAGGCGGCCTGGTCCGACGAGTCCGTCGTCTTCGCCGCCGCCGTCGACCACGACCGCGAGCGCCCGGCCTGTCGCCCGGCCTGGAGCGGCCCGCCCCTCTCCGAGCACTGGAACTTCCCCGACCGCGAGGACTCCCAGGGCTTCGTCGACGTCTACACCTACACCAACGCCGAGACGGTCGAACTGTACCAGAACGACGAGAGCCTGGGGGTCCAGCACGCCGACGACTACGGCCCGCGGCCGATCGAGTGGTACGTCCCCTACGAGTCGGGCACCCTGCGCGCCGTGGCGAAAGACGACGGCGAGGTCGTCGCCGAACACGAACTGGAGACGGCCGGCGAGCCGGCGGCGGTCGAGCTGTCGGCCGACCGCGAGACGCTCGCCGCTGACGGCCGCGACCTCGTCTACGCCGAGGCGACCGTCGTCGACGAGGAGGGCGTGCGCGTCCCCCGTGCGGACCACGAAGTCGACTTTTCGGTCTCGGGCGCGGGCGAGATCGCCGGCGTCGACAACGGGAACCTCGACAGCGACGAGCCGTGGGTGGGGGAGTCTCGATCGGCCTACCACGGCACCTGTATCGCCGTCGTCCGCGCCGACCGCGACGGCGGCCGGGTGGAGATCGAGGCCGAGGCCGACGAACTCGGCGGAGACGGCGTCACGCTCCCCGTCGGCGCCGACGGGGACTGATCGGGTAGACACGGCCCGAGACCGATCCGTTCGAGAACACTTTTCGGCCGGCGGGCGCACATCGGGGGTATGCGTGCCCGCCGCTACTGGCCGCTGAGTATCGCTTCGGGGGTCGGCGTCGCCGCCGTTTCGTGGGAGTTCGCCGGTCTGCACCTCGGCGCTGTCGGGTTCGGCTTCGTGTACGCCGTCGGCCTGGGCCTGCTCTGTAAGGCACACTTCGACCTGAAATCGCGCGTCGACTCGTGGAAGCGACCGTCGCTGTGGTCGGGCGCGTTCGGCGGCCTTTTCACGTTCACGATGCTGCTCGTCGGCGATACGGCCGGCCCCCACACGGACCCGCTCGTGGTCATCCTCGGGTTGGTCGGGGTCGGCGTGCTCGGAGTGGCCGTCGGGACCGGCATCGCCCTGGAGAACCTCGACGCCGCCGACGCGGCGGAGTGAGCGACCGACACCTGCTCGGCTCGCGGACGACGCGGAACCTCGCCGTCAGGCTCCGGCAACTGATAAACGGCTGGCCGTCGAAGGGCGACCAATCGCGATGTCTCGCACGACCATACCGGACCTCTACGAGAAGTACGAGGGCGGCGAGCCGCTGACGATGCTGACGGCCTACGACGCGTCCATCGCCCGACAGGTGGACGCGGCGGGCGTCGACATGATCCTCGTCGGCGACAGCGCTGGCGACAACCACCTCGGCTACGACGACACGCTGCCGGTCACGCTCGAGGAGGCGCTGTCGAACACTGCTGCGGTCGTCCGCGGGACCGAGGCGGCGTTCGTCGTCGCCGACCTGCCCTTCCTCACCTACGGCACGTCGATGGCCGAATCCGTGGAGAACGCCGGTCGCTTCCTCAAGGAGGCGGGCGCCGACGCCGTCAAGCTGGAGACCGCGCCCTACGGCGAGACGACGATCGAGATCGTCGACCGGCTGACCGAACTCGGGATCCCCGTCCAAGGACACGTGGGGCTCACACCGCAGCGGAGAAACGAGATCGGCGGCGCCTACGTCCAGGGCCGCGATACCGACACCTCCTCGCCGGGCGAGGCGCTGGTCGACACGGCCCGGCGGCTGGAAGAGGCGGGGGCGTTCTCGGTCGTCCTCGAAACCGTCAGCGAGGGCGTCGGCCGGGAGGTCACCGAAGCCGTCGACGTACCGACCATCGGCATCGGGTCGGGCCGCTACGTGGACGGTCAGGTGCTGGTGACCAACGACGTGCTCGGGCTCGGCGCGGAGCCCTACAGCCTCTCGAAGCAGTACGCCGACCTCGACTCGGAGATCCGCGACGCGGTCGAGCGGTACGTCGACGAGGTCGAATCGGGCGAGTTCCCGACGCGGGACAACGCCTTCGACCCGGTCGACGAGGGGTAAACCGCCCGGCGGCCCCGTCGGCGTGACCGACGTTCGCATCGATCCCCGCCGATCCTCGCTGCGGGCGTTCCGAAACTACTTTATCTTGGATTAGGTCTACCTAAAACATGGACGACGATACAAGCGACCCTCGATTGACGCGTCGGAAGTGGCTCGCCGGCGGGAGCGCCCTCCTCGGGAGCGCGCTGCTCGCGGGCTGTGCCGGGACTGGCGACGAGACGCCGAGCGGTGGGACGGCGACCGACGGGTCGGCTGACGGCGAGCAGACGGAGACGGCGGTGGGGGCGGGAACAGCGACGGACACGCCGGAGACGCCCGGTTCGTCGCCGACCGCGACGGACGACGGCGGATACAGCGCGACGCTCTCCCCGATGGGCGAGGTGGCGCTCGACTCCGCCCCGGAGAGCGTCTTCACGATGTACAACCAGTTCGCCGACATGCTCGTCGCGCTGGGATACGGCGATACCGTCAACTCGATGTTCGTCCCGGAGATGGCCGGTCCGACGATGAACCACTACTACGAGCGCCTCGACGGCGTCTCCTTCGACTGGGAGGGGATCCCGAACCCGTTCAACGACTTCTCGAAGGAGTTCTTCTACAGCCTCGACAGCGACGTCCACCTCCTGGACCCCGCCTGGGCGACCACCCAGGACAACTGGAGCCGGGACGACGTCGAAGCGATCACCGACTCCGTCGGCCCCTTCCTCGGGAACTTCTACAGCGGGACCCACGGCGCGCCCCCCGAGTCCTACGCCGACGACTACCAGTACTACACCCTCTGGGAGCTGTTCGGCCACGTCGCCGACCTCTTCCGGGAACGCGAGCGGTACGAGCGACTCGACGCCGTCCACAGCGACCTCCTCGGGACCATCGAGGCCAACCTGCCGCCTGAGGACGAGCGCCCGACCGCCGTGCGCGTCACGCTCGGCGACGGGCAGTTCTGGACGTACCACCTGAACCGGCCCGGGTTCTGGCTCGCGGACACTCGCCCGCTGGCCGCCGTCGACGCCTTCGACAGCGAACAGTGGGACGGCCTGTGGGGCTCGGTCGGCTACGAGACGATGATCGAGGCCGACCCCGACGTGATCCTCCATCTCTGGGGAATGACGCCGCGCTACGACATGGCCAACATCCGCGAGCAGCTCCGCTCGGACGATATCGGCGCGGAGCTCTCCGCCGTCCAGAACGACCGCGTCTACGCCCAGGGGATGCGTTACCAGGGCCCGCTGATGAACCTCTTCCAGATCGAGATGACCGCCAAGCAGCTCTACCCCGACGTCTTCGGCGAGTGGCCCGACTACGAGAACGGCGACCACTACCCCGAGATCCCCGCCGAGGAGCAGCTGTTCGACCGCGAGCGCGTCGCCGGCATCGTCACCGGGAACTGACGGCAAGCGCTTCCGCCGACGCTCAGGCGAAGCGGATCGTCCGCTCACCCGTATCGATCTCGGTTCGACCGCCCATCGGTACGGGCGCCGTCGGGTTCGTGTGGCCGAAGTCGAGGTCGAAGACGACCGGCACGTCGGGATTGTACTCGCGGACCCACTCGCGTATTGTCGCCCGCTGGTCATCACGGAACGCCGTCCGCTCCTCCTCGGACCGCTCGTCCTCGCGGCTGCGCGTCTGCGGGCGACCGACGATGACGGCGTCGAACCGCTCCAGCAGCCCGCGCTCGCCGAGGACGGTGAGCTTCCGCCGCACGTCGTCGGCCGTGGGGAGTTCCTCCGAGGTCTCCAGCGCGAGGACGGATCCCTCCAGGTCCGCCGGGTCGGGAACCGCCCGGTCGGCGGCCAGCAGCCACGGGAGCACAGTGAGACAGCCGCCCCAGAGCCGCCCCGAGATCACCTCACCCTCGCGCTCGTCGGGCACGTCCCAGCGCCACCCGTCGTTGTCCTCGTACTCCGGTTCCGCTTCCCGGAAGTCCTCGCGTGCCCACTCGACGGGGTCGTCGGTCCACGCCCCGGCGGGGTCGAGTTCGCCGAGCGATTCGGCGAACAGCGCCCGGCGGAGGTACCGCTCGGTGTACTCCGGCAGGTGGCCGGCGGTCGCGACCTGGTTGAGCAACTGTCCGCCGTAGAACGAGACGACACCCTGGGTCCAGAGGTAGCTGGCGAGGCAGGTGTTATCGCTCATGCCAAAGAAGCGGGTGGGGTTCGCCCGTAGAATCTCGCCGTCGAGGTGTCGCAGCACGCGGACCTGGTCGTCGCCGCCGATGGTTGCGAAGACGGCCGAGATATCGGGGTCGCGGAACGCCTCGTGTACGTCCGCGGCGCGCAGCTCGGGGTTCTCGCGAAGCTCGTCGGGGTCGGCCTCGGCGGTTTCGTAGACCACCGGGTCGAGGTCGAAGCAGTAGCGGAGGCGTTCGAGCGCGAGGTCGAGCACGTCCGGGAACATCGTCGCTGCGCCGCTGGAGGGCGCGATCACGGCGACTCGGTCGCCCGGTTCGGCGGGCGGAGGGGTGACGAAATCGGCGTTTTCGGCGTCGTTGTCGCTCATACACGGACAGTCAGGTTCGCACGGAAAACCGTTTTCGCCGCCGTGAGGCAGACTGACAGAGACTACCGACCGCGACCGCGCCGGTCGCTCCCGGCGAACCAGGGGCGGTGCCACCACTGCCAGAGCCGCTTGGTCAGTCGCGTCACCGGGAACGGGCCCTGGCCCAGCATCGTCATCGCGAAGCCGACGACGAGCGTGCCGACGAAGACGATGGCGCCGGCGCCGGCCGACAGCAACAACGGGTTCGCGGCATCGACCCACGGGTCCACCACGAAAAAGAAGACGGTGAGTGTGGCGAGGACGGAAGGGACGAGAGCGTCGACGATGCTGAGGATGGTGACGCCGACGACGCGGAGGGCCTTCATAGGAACTCGGTTCGACCGTGTCAGTCGTCGGCCGAGGCCGGGTCGGCGCCCGCGGCCCGGGCGACGTCGTCCTCGATGCTCGGCGGGTACTTGCCCCGGTCGAGGACCAGATCCGACTGTGGCCGGGCCATGCAGGTCAGCGCGTAGCTCTCGGCCTCCTCCTCGGTGAACCCGCGGGCGGCGGGCTGGGTGACCTCTCCCGCCTCGATCTTCGCCGAGCAGGCGAGACACATCCCGACCCGACAGGAGTACTCCTGGGCGATGCCCTCCTCGATGCACCGACTGAGGATGGTCTCCTTGTCCGAGACCGTGATCGTCTCACCGGTCCCAGCGAACTCGACGGTGTAGTCGGTCATGACCCTCGATTCGAGGCTCTCCGCCTAAACTCTTTATGCCCGACGCGAGCGCGTAGACCCCGCTCGACCGGGCACCTCACCGGAGTCGCCACCCGCGGAGGAAGGCGACGGCGACGCCGCCGACGACGACGCTGAACAGCAGCGTCGCGGTCCGGACGACCAGCACCCCGGCGGCGGCCGTCGCGGGCGAGACGGCGGTGACGAGACCGATCGCCCCGCCGAGCAACACGTCGTAGGCCCCGAGGCTCCCGGGGATCGGGACGGCGCTCGCGACCTGCGGGAGCGGGACGACGACGACCAGCGGGACCACGATCGGGACGCCGACCTCCGCGCCGACGCCGACCAGCGCGACCCACAGCGCGGCCGCGGTCAGGACCTGCTCCGCCACGCCGCCGACGGCGACCAGCGCGAGCAACCCCGGCCGGTCCCGGAATCGAACGATCCGCGTCCAGAACCGCTCCAGCGCCCGGTCGACGACCGAGCGGTCGTGGGGCGTCTCGCGGTACAGCGAGGAGACCCACCGGACCACCGGGCCGAGGACGACGGCGAGGCCGCCGCTGATCGGGTCGCGGAACCGGACGACGACGCCGCCGAGGACGACGAGCCCGACGACGGCGCCGCCGAGGGTCGTGAGGAAGTACCGGGGTGCGGGACCGCCGAGGACGATCACGAGCGCGCCGGCCGTCGAGACGAGCAGCTGGGCGCCCGACTTGACGTACTTGGCGACCGAGCGGACTGCCAGCGCCTCGCTGTAGGTCGTGCCCGTCGCGGTCTCGACGAACGTCGCCATGATGGGCTCGGAGCTGACCGGTCCGGCGGGGCTCAGCGTGTCGAAGAAGTCACCCGCAACGGCGAACTGGACGCTCCGGCTCCCGGAGAGCCCGTCGCCGAGCGGGCGGACCGAGGCCCAGAACCCCAGTCCGTCGACGACGCCCTCGGCGACGACGAGGACCGCGACCGCGGCGAGCAGCCCCGGCGCGACCCCCGAGAGGCGGGCGGCGACGCTGTCGACGCCGACGAACGCGAGGTAGCCGGCGAGCGCGCCGCCGCCGACGAGGACGCCCGCCAGAAACCGGAGACTGCGGCGCACACCCCGGGCTGGGGCGGGTCGGGAGAAAAGCCCTCCGGGACCGACGGCAGTCCGGCTCGTCGGGGGCGGTCGCCGGTCCGGTCACCCGTCGACGCGGCGCCAGTACAGCGCCAGGTCGAGCGCCACGTCGTCGAACTCGACGGTCTCCTCGCCGACACAGGCGTAGCCGAGCGACTCGTAGAAGCCGCGGGCCTGCTCGTTGTCCGCGCCGGTGTTCAGGACCAGCGCGCGGTACCCGCGACGGCGCGCGCGCCGCGCGAGCTCCTCGACGATCCGGGTCCCGAAACCCCGACCCTGCATCGCAGGGTCGACGCGGACGCGGGAGAGTTCGCCCGTCCCCGCCGCGGCGTCGAAGCGCTCGGCCATCCAGCCGTCGAGGGGCTCGACGGCGCCGGTCGCGCCGATCTCCCCGTCGTCGGGGCCGGCGTCGTCCGCTCCGCCGTCGAGTTCGCCGACGAGGAACTCCCCGCCGGCGTCGAGGTAGTGCCCGCGCACGTCATCCAGGTCCGCGTCGGGCGCGTCGACCACCCACTCGGGCGTCTCCGCCATCGCCTCGCGGTTCAGCTCGCGGACGCGTTCGCCGTCGCCGGCGCGGTACCGGCGGATCGTCAACTCGGTCGGCTCGACCATGGTCATACGGAGGCGGCCGTCGTGTCGCCGTAGACGGGGAACCGCGAACAGAGGTCGGCGACGGTCTCGGCGACCTCGTTCGCGACCGCCTCGTCGTCCGGGGCGTCGAGCACGTCGGCGACGGCGTCGGCCAGCCGCTCGGTCGCGGTCGCGTCGAACCCGCGGGTGGTGACCGCGGGCGTGCCGATCCGGAGGCCGCTCCCGACGGTCGCCGACCGATGGTCGCCGGGCACCGTCTGTTTGTTCGCGACCAGCCCCACCGATTCCAGAGCCGCCTCGGCGCGCTCGCCCGTCAGGTCCGGGTGGGTCTCGCGCAGGTCGACGAGGACGAAGTGCACGTCCGTCCCGCCCGAGACCAACTCGAAGCCGCGCTCGCCCAGTCGGTCCGCGAGCGCCGTGGCGTTGTCGACGATCTGGCGGGCGTACAGCTCGAACTCGGGGGTCAGCGCCTCGGCGAAGCCCGCCGCCTTGCCGGCGACGTTGTGCATCAGCGGCCCGCCCTGACAGCCCGGCATCACCGCGGTGTCGACCGCATCGGCCAGCGCCTCGTCGCACAGCACCATCCCGCCGCGGCCCGACCGGATCGTCTTGTGAGTCGACCCCGTCACGAGGTCGGCGATACCCACCGGCGAAGGGTGGACGTCGGCGGCGAGGAGGCCCGTCAGGTGCGCGATGTCCGCGACGTGGTACGCGTCGACGGCGTCGGCGACCGTCTGGACACGCTCCCAGTCGACCTGTCGCGGGTACGCGGAGTACCCCGAGACGATCAGGTCGGGGTCGACCGCCTCGGCCCGGGCCTCGACGGCGTCGTAGTCCAGCCGGCCGGTCGCCTCGTCGACGCCGTAGTGGGACACCTCGAAGTGTTCGTCGACCATCGTGTACGGCTGGCCGTGGCTGAGGTGGCCGCCGTGGGACATCGAGAGCGAGAGGATCGTGTCGCCCGAGTCGAGCAGCGCCTGATAGGCGGCGAGGTTGGCCTGGGTCCCGGAGTGAGGCTGGACGTTGGCGTGGTCGGCCCCGAACAGCTCCCGAGCGCGCTCGCGGGCGAGGCGCTCGACCGTGTCGGCGTGCTCGCAGCCGCCGTAGTAGCGGTCGCCGGGGTCGCCCTCCGCGTACTTGTTGGTCAGCACCGACCCCTGGGCCGCCAGCACCGCCTCGCTCGCGTGGTTCTCGCTCGCGATCAGCGACAACGTCTCGCGCTGGCGCGAGCGCTCGGCCGCGAGGGCGTCGGACAGCGCGCCGTCGACAGGTGAGAGATCCGTCGGCATGGTCGTACGGTCCGACGGTTCCGGCATAGCTACTGCCCTGACAGAGTCACGAGTGACGCGACAGACGACACCGTCGACACAGCGGCGCGATCAGTCCTCGGCGGCGTCGAGGAAGTACTCGATGTCGTCGACGGCGTCGCCGTGGGCGTGGTAGGCGTCGTCGGGCACCTCGTCGAACCACGCCAGGTCCAGATCCGACCACTCCCCGAACGTCGGGTCCGCCGCGACCGGTTCGCCCGCGACGGGCTCGGTCCCCGCCACGAGGTCGTAGCTCGTGGCTGTCCGCTCGGTGTCGCTCCGCAACTCGTGGGTGACCGCGCTGACGCGGAGAACCTCGTTCGCGGCCGGTTCGGCGCCGGTCAGCGTCGCGGCGATCTCGGCGGCACGTTCGAGCCAGTCGGCGCCGCCGGGGACGTGGCCGTACGGCAGACGCCAGCCGTGCGGGCTGTCCATCAGCAACACCGCGCCCGCCTCGTTCGTGACGCCGACGGCGACCAGTCCCTCGACCTCGTCGAAGTATTCGAAGGCGTCCGCGCCGTCCGTCGTTCTCGCTTCGGTGTACTCCACGCCGGGCTCCGCACGGAGCGTCGACGGGTCGCGCAGGGTGTCCATGCCGTGCCGTTGTGCGGGGGGGCATTTGGACGTTGGTACCTCGCCCGAACGCGGGCCCACACCGACCGGCGCACGGAGGGGGAGCGAACGCGAACATACTTGGTAACAAGTGGCATATGCGCGCGGCCCCTGGGAGTGACCAGGCGCAGAAGTCATGAAGACCCGTACGGAGTCACGGTACGCGAACCGAACGGCGGGCCGGGGGGAACGCCGGTGGCCGAGATAGAGCGTCCGACCGCGGACCGCGGGAAGCGGTACGTCTGTCGGACGTGCGAGGTGGAGTTCGTCGTCCCGAGAGACGAGACCGCCGTC
Organism: Halosimplex carlsbadense 2-9-1; assembly: GCF_000337455.1. Lineage (GTDB taxonomy): Archaea > Halobacteriota > Halobacteria > Halobacteriales > Haloarculaceae > Halosimplex > Halosimplex carlsbadense. The sequence continues at coordinate 38,201 of NZ_AOIU01000023.1, forward strand.
TGCTGTCCGATCTGTCGGATGAACCGTATCCGGACGATCGACTACTGACCCGGCGACCCCGTCACTCGATCTCGGCCAGCGAGTCGAACGCGCTCCAGCACTCGCAGTCCAGGTCGTCGATGGACCCCACCTCGTCGGGCAGGTCCGATATCGGCATCCCGTCGTCGAATCGGTCGCAGTCGTCGGTGTGGACCGAGAAGTCGTCGCTCGCCATGACCGGCATACACCCGATGGAAGTGAGACAGTAGTAAAAATCCGGCGTGGCGTTTTCAATCGATGTAACCGGTACCGCTGTGTCGGCTGTGTCGGGACAATCGTTTTGGGGGCGGGACGAGAGGCGGACGATATGGAAGTCGCCGAGCGGGTCCACCTGATCCCGGTGGGCTACGAGAACGACCGGATCGTCCTGCCGGCGGTCGAGTTGCGCGCCGACCGCGTCGTCCTCCTGCGCTACGAGGACGAGACCGACCACCCCTCCTACGCCGAGACCGTCCGTGGACGCTTCGACGAGGCCGGGATCGACCACGAGACGGTGTCGTGCAACGTCTTCGACTTCTACGACTCGATCGGGACCGTCGCCGAACTCGCCACGCGCTTCGCCGACCACGAGGTGTACGTCAATCTCGCCTCGGGGTCGAAAGTGACGGCCATCGGCGGCATGATCGCCTGCATGGCGACCGGCGCGACGCCCTACTACGTCCGCGCCCAGCGCTACGCCGCCGAGACCGACGGCGACGTGGCCGAGGGTATCCGCGAGATCACCGAACTCCCCACCTACCCGATGCAGAGCCCCGAACCCCAGCACGTCGCGGTCATGGACCACCTCGACCGCGAGGACGGCGCCCGGAAACGGGACCTCATCGAGTTCGGGAAGAGCGAGGGGTTGCCCTTTATCGCCGACCGGGACGCCGCAAACCGCAAGAGCGAGTACCGCCTGCTCGACAGCCACGTCCTCGGCCCGCTGTCGGACACCGGCTACGTGACCCTCGAAGCGGTCGGCCGGTCGACCCGCGTCTCCCTGACCGAGAGCGGCCGTAACACGCTCCGGGCGTTCCGCTATCTCGTCGAGGACGAGTGACGTCGATCGCGCCGGACGCGGGACCCGACCGTGCCACGCCGGCGCACGCAGTTGTCAGAGATGAGAATTACACCGCGCAACTCAAGTTGGTTGGTCGAGTGATACGACCAGGACCAGATGCCAGACGTTCACAACCGAGAATCGGGTGCAGGCGCACACCGACTCGCCCCCGCCACACCGGACGAGGAGTACGTCTACGGCGCCTGTAGCCCCGGCTGGCACAGCGCCGCCGACCGGAGCTACGCCCTCGCCGACTGGATCGCCGTCGCCCGCGCCAACGACATCGAGCGCGTCTGTTCGCTCCTTCCCGGCGACCAGTCGCCCGGCGACCCCGAGGTGGCCGGGTACACGGACGCCTTCGGGGAGGACAACGTGCTTCACGCCCCCATCCCCGACGGCCGCCTGGCCTGCCCGGCCCTCCTGAAACGGGAAGTGCTGCCGTTCCTCGCCGACGCCGTCGAGGCGGACGAACGGGTCGTCGTCCACTGCCTCGACGGGATGGGCCGCACCGGGCAGGTGCTCGCCGCCTGGCTCGCCCACGACCGCGACTACGCGCCCGAGGAGGCCATCGAGGCCGTCGAGGAGACCGGTCGACAGCCCCGCGAGCCCGTCCGCGAGGGCAACGCCTCCGAACAGGAACTGCGCGACCTGCTCACGGTCGTCCGCTGAGCGGTCGGCCGTAGATTCCGTCCGTCCCAGCGAGCCCGCATATCAAATTCCACACGGGGGTGACCGGAGTCACCACTCCGAAATGCTACCGTCCTTCCGGCGCACGACCGGCGCGTCCCAGGCATCTTCGGTCGCCATCTCACGCACCAGGTCTTCGTCGACTTCGATGCCGAGTCCAGGGGCGCTAGGGAGGTCGACGTATCCCTGATCGTCGTGCTCGAAGACGCTCATATCCGTGAGGTAGTTCGGTACGTCTTCGTTCAACACGATCTGCTCTTGGATGATCGCGTTCTGCGTGCAGGCGTCCACTTGAAGACTCGCTGCGAGCGCGACCGAACTCAGCGGCGAGTGTGGCGCGAGCGCCACGTCGTACGTCTCGGCCATACTCGCTATTTTCCGGAGTTCGGTGATACCACCGGCGTGTGAGATGTCCGGCTGGATGACGTCGACGGCGCCGCTTTCGAGGAGCGGTTTGAACTCCCAGCGTCCGTACAGTCGTTCGCCGGTCGCGATAGGAACGGCCGTCCGCTCGGCGAGGTCCGGGAGCAGGTCGTTCTTCTCCGGGCCGAGGAGTTCCTCGTAGAACATCGGGTCGAACTCCGCCAGCTCGCCGACGAGTCGCTTCGCCATCGGTTTCGACGGCTTCCCGTGGAAGTCCAACATCAGGTCCACGTCGTCGCCGACGGCCTCGCGCATCGTCCGCACGTTCTCGCGGGCCTCCTCGATAGCCGGGGTCCGGTCGATGTGTTCGAGATCGACGCCGGGCCCGCTTTTGATCGCACTGAACCCCTCCTCGACGCGGTTGCGCGCGGCGGCTCCGAGGTCCTCCCCGCTGACGTGGGCGTACAGTTTGATCCGCTCGCGGGCCTTCCCGCCGAGCAGCTCGTAGACGGGTTCCCCGAGTGCCTTCCCCTTGATGTCCCAGAGCGCCTGATCGATGCCCGAGAGCGCACTCATGAGGACCGCTCCGCCCCGGTAGAAGCCGCTGCGGTACATCTGCTGCCAGAGTAGTTCGATGTCGTAGGGATCTGCACCGAGGACGTAGCTGTCCATCAGCTCCCGAACGGCCTCGGCGGCCGTCTGCGCCCGCCCTTCGAGGACCGGTTCACCCCAGCCGACGATGTCGTCGTTCGTCTCGATTTTCAACAGCAGCGAGCGCGGCGGGACCTCGAACAGCTCGTAGTCGGTCACTTCCATACGTCGGTCCCGGAGTGAACCCCCAAATAGCTACGTACCGTCGGGACCAGACCGCAGTCGACGGGGCGGACCCTTATGTCCGATGGCGCACAATTCCTGGGTAATGACGACGATCAAGGACAGCGTCCACGACCACATCGCGGTCGAGGGCGTCGCGGCGGCGCTGCTGGACACGCCGCCCGTCCAGCGGCTCCGGCGGATCAAGCAACTCGGGACGGTCACTTTCGTCTACCCCTCCGCCAACCACACCCGCTTCGAGCACTCGCTGGGCGTCTACCACCTCGCCAACGAGGCGCTCGCCCACCTGGGCATCGAGGGGACCCAGGCCGAACGGGTGCGAGCGGCGGCGATGCTGCACGACGTTGGTCACGCCCCCTACAGCCACAACGTCGAGGAGATCGTCTACCGCCGGACCGGCAAGTACCACGACGACGTCCACGACCTCATCGACAGCGGTCCCGTCGCCCGGGCGCTGGCCGACCACGACCTCGACCCCGCCGCCGTGGCCGACCTCGTCGCGGGCGACGGCGAACTCGGCCAGATCGTCTCGGGCGAACTCGACGTCGACCGGATGGACTATCTGGTGCGGGACGCCCACCACACCGGCGTCCCCTACGGCACCATCGACGCCGAGCGGCTGGTGCGCGCGCTGCGGTTCGTCGACGGCGACCTCGTCCTCGACGAGGGCAACGTCCAGACCGCCGAGAGCCTCCTGCTCGCTCGCGCGCTGATGAACCCGACCGTCTACAGCCACCACGTCGCCCGCATCGCCAAGGCGATGCTCCGGCGGGCCACCCAGCGGCTGCTCGCCCACACCGACGTCGACGCGGCGGAACTCCGGCGGATGGACGACTGCGAGCTACGCGTCGCCCTGCGCGACTGCGAGGCGACCGCCGCGCTCGCTCACCGGCTCGACCGCCGGGACCTGTACAAACGAGGGGTCTGGGCGGAGATGGCGGCCGTCCCGGAGGACCTGTTCGACGCCGACCAGACGGCGATCGCCGACCACGAGCGCGCGGTGGCCGAGGCGGCCAACGTCGACCCCGACGCGGTGATCCTCGACGTGCCCGGCCGCCCGTCGATGAAGGAGTCGTCCAGTCGCGTCCTGGTCAACGGCGAGGTGCGCCGGCTGAGCGAGCAGTCGACGCTGGTCAACGCCCTGCGGGCCGCCCAGCGCGACCAGTGGCGGCTGGGCATCTACGCGCCCGCCGCGAGCGCCGAGCGGGTCGGCAACGCCGCCGTCCGGGTGCTCGGCCTCGACATCGACGATACCAGGGTCCGCGACGTGCGGCCGGGCGTCCACGCGACCCTCGACGATTTTAACTAGCCGCTCCAGAGACTCACAGTAATGAGTGCTACCACGTTCGAGGGCACGATACTCCGCGGGCGCGAGTTCGAGCCCGTCGAGGGCCGCGTCGTCGTCGAGGGCGGCGAGATCACGGCCGTCGAGGAAGCGTCGACCCACAGCGACGACATCGTCCTCCCGGCGTTCGTCAACGCCCACACCCACATCGGCGACTCCATCGCCAAGGAGGCCGGCGGCGGCCTCTCGCTGGAGGAACTGGTCGCGCCGCCGGACGGCCTGAAACACCGACTGCTGCGCGCGGCGAGCCAGGAGGAGAAGGTCGAGGCGATGCGGCGGTCGTTGCAGTTCATGGTCGATTCGGGGACCGCGGCCTGCATCGAGTTTCGGGAGGGCGGCGTCGAGGGCGTCGAAGCGTTCGAGCGGGCGGCCCACGGCCTGCCCATCGACCCGATGGTGATGGGTCGCGAGACGGTCGAGGCGATGGAGGCGGCCGACGGCTTCGGCGCCAGCGGCGCCAACGACGCCGACTTCTCCCGGGAGCGCAACGCGACCGCCCGCGCCGGCAAGCCCTTCGGCATCCACGCCGGCGAGGTCGACGCCTCCGACATCAACCCCGCGCTCGATCTGGACCCCGATTTCCTCGTTCACATGGTCCACGCCGAGGAGTTACACCTCGACCGCGTCGCCGACAGCGAGATCCCGGTCGCCGTCTGTCCGCGGTCCAATCTCGTCACCGACGTGGGATTCCCGCCGATCGCCGAGTTGCTGGAGCGAACGACCGTCGCGCTCGGGACGGACAACGTCTTTCTCAACAGCCCCTCGATGTTCCGCGAGATGGAGTTCGCCGCGAAGCTCGCCGATGTCAGCGCCCGCGACGTGTTGCGGATGGCGACGGTCAACGGCGCCGAGATCGCCGACCGCAACTGCGGGCTGGTCGAACCCGGCCGCGACGCCAGGCTGCTCGTCCTCGACGGCGACTCGGACAACCTCGCCGGCGCGCAAGACCTCGTCCGCGCGGTCGTCCGCCGCGCCGGCGTCGCGGACGTGTCCGACGTGTACCTCACCGGCGACTGAGCCGGCTGTGGGCGCGCTGTCGACGGCTTGGAGATTCAGGCACCGAGTTGAGACGGCATCCGCCCGTATCCGGGCGTGCGATGTCACTCTCCGAAACCGTCTCCAGGATCGACCGTCTGAGCGACGACGAGCGCGAGTGTATCGAGATCTGTAACGAGGCCGCCGAGGTCTGCGAGTGGTGCGCCGACGAGTGCCTCGGCGACGCCGACATGGAGGAGTGTGCCCGCCTCTGTCGGGACGTGGCGGATATCGCTTCCCTGCACGCCCGGTTCATGGCGCGGGACTCCAACTACAGCGCCGAACTCGCCGAGGCCTGCGCCGGCGCCTGCGAGGAGTGCGCCGCGGAGTGCGACCGCCACGACGCCGACCACTGCCAGGTCTGTGCCGACGTGCTCCGCGAGTGCGCCGAGTCGTGTCGGACCATGATGGCGGCCTGACCGGCCCGGTCGCGAGGCCCCGATCCCACCGTCTTCTCTCGTCCGTTTCCGCTCGTTCGTCGATTTCGACCCTGGCGAAGGACTATACGCCCGTGGCTGGTACTGTCTGTCATGGGGATCTACGACACGATCCTGTTGCCGACGGACGGGTCGGCGGGCACCGAGCGGGTGGTCGAGCACGCGGGGGCGCTGGCGCGGGTCCACGACGCGACGATCCGGGCGCTGTACGTCGTCGACGCGACGAGTTTCACCGGACTCCCGATGGAGTCCACCTGGGAGGGGGTCCGCCAGGTGCTGGAGTCGGAGGGGGAGACTGCGCTCGAGGGGGTCCAGCGGCTGGCGCCCGACGACGTGTCCGTCGAGACCGAGACGGTCGAAGGGACGCCCAGCACCGAAATCGTCCGCTACACGCGCGAGCAGCCGGTCGACGTGGTCGTGATGGGGACCCACGGGCGCGGGGGGATCGACCGGCTGCTGCTGGGGAGCGTCGCCGAGCGCGTCGTCCGGAAGTCGGCGGTGCCGGTCGTGACGGTGCCAGTCAGCGAGAGATCGAGGAGCTCCGAGGAGGTCGTCGAAGCGGACGCCGACCCGACCGCCGGCGTCGAGAGTTCCTGAGACGGACGGTGGGGCCGTTCGCCCGCCCACCTCCCGCTCGCTACTCGACCGGTCGCAGGTGTTCGCAGTCGCCGGCGGTGACGGTGACCCGTTCGTCGCCGGTGTCGACGACGAGCGCGCCCGGGAACTCGATGTCGACGGCCTCGCCCACGACCTCGCCGGCGGACGTGTCGACCCGCACGCGCCTGCCCAGCGTCGTCGCGTACTCGCGCCATGCGGGGACCACCGACTCCGGCTCGCTCCGCAGCTCGTCGAACTCCTCGACGACGCGCTGGGTGAACAGCCGGCGGTCGACAGCCCCTACCTCGCCCGAAAGCGTCGCCGGCCGCGCCTCGCTCGGTAGCTCCTCGGGGTCGACGTTGGCGTTGATCCCCATCCCGACGACGACCCACGAGACGCGGTCGGCCTCGCCTTCCATCTCCGTCAGGATCCCCGCGAGCTTCCGTTCGACTGCGCCGCCCTCCCGGCCCTCGCCGGGAACGACCACGTCGTCAGAGCTCCGCTCTGACGGGCCGTCGTTCGCTCCGCTCACGACGACGTCGTTGGGCCACTTGATCCCCGCGTCGACGCCGGCCTCGCGGGCGGCGCGCGTGACCGCGACGGCCGCCGCGAGCGTGAAGGTCGGCGCGTGCGTCGCCGGCACGTCCGGACGGACCAGCAGGCTGAGCCAGATGCCACCGCTGGGCGACGACCACTCGCGGTCGAGCCGGCCCCGACCGCCGGTCTGCTCGTCGGCGAGGACGGCCACGTCGGCGGCCCCCTCTCCCGCGAGGTCGCGAGCGCGGGCGTTGGTGCTCGGGATCGAGTCGTGAAACTCCACGTCGAAGGGCGCCTCCAGCCCGTACTCGACGGCGGCACCGCCGAACTCCGGGACCTCGGCGAGCGCGTACCCCTCGTCCTCGCTGGCGATACCGAACCCCTCCTCGCGCAGCGCCTCGACGTGTTTCCAGACGGCCGCCCGCGACACGTCCAGCCGCTCGGCCAGCTCCGGCCCGGTGACGGGTCCCTCGCTCAGCGCGTCGAGGACCCGCTCGCGCGTCTCCTGCATGCGAACGGGTCGGTTCCCGGCGACCGTAAGTGGTCCGGAGCGCAGCGCGACCGAAGGGATTCCACCGTCCCGGCCGTCACGGCGCGGACGACCGGGGCGACTCACCGCACACGCCGGACGAACGCAGCGACAGTCCCGACCTGCACCGCCGCGATAGCGCCCGCGAGCACCGGTCCGCCGACGGGCGCGCTCGCCGACAGAAAGGTCGCGAGGCCGAGGACGACCACGACGGCCGCCAGCGCCCAGCCGTGACCGGTCGACAGCTGCCAGCTCCGCCCGAGCGCGTCGCGCGTCGATTCGCCATCGACGAGCAGCGCCGGGAGCGCGACCAGGTGGACGACGACGTAGACGTACAGCGCGACGAACGGAATGCCGACGAACAGCGGTACGTCCGCCGCGGGGGCGACGGTCCTCAGAAGCGCGTCGGCGGCGAAGACGAATCCGTACCGGGCCGTCGCCGCTCGGGTCGGCTCGACGTCGAGCAGCGTCGCGAACGCGTAGACCCCCGCCGCCGCGAACGCCGCGGTTCGCAACAGCTCCAGCGCTCCGACCCAGACCAGCCAGCCGGGTTTCAACCCGGCCAGCGCCGACAGCGGCGTCGTCACGCCGGCGGGCACGCTCACCACGACACCGTAGTGGACCGCCAGGCGCCCGGTCGTGAGGCCCTGGAACGCGGCGACCGGAACGGGGTCGACCAGTCGGACCCAGTCGACGACGGCCACGGCCAGCCCGGCCAGAACCATCGCGACGAGGACGGTCGGCTGCCTGCGCAGGCTGGCGACCCCCTCGCGGACCAGCCCGGTTCCCGTGAGCGGCGACCCGTCGTCGCGCTCGACCGCGGGACCGGTCAGATACCCGCCGTCGGTTCTGGTCGCCGCCCTGTCGGAAGTCGGCCCGGTCGACTCCGCGGCCGTCGGCGCGTCCGGACCCTTCGGGGCCGCCGCGTCGCGCTCGCCGCTCATGCTTCCTCCAGCGCGTAGAGTTGCGCGCTCGCGACGACGTACACCGCGTCGTCGACGAGAGCGGCCGGCGAACACGGCTCGGCCGGGGAGTCGAACCGCCAGCGGACCGAGCCGTCGGCGGCGTCGACGCCCGCGAGCGCGCCGTCGGCGGTCGGCACCGCGACCAGCCCGTCGGCGACCGCCGGCAGGAAGGGACCGGTCTCGACGGCGACGCCGTCGGCGACCCACTGGAGTGACCCGTCGGCGGCGTCGAGCGCGCAGAGCCGGGCGAGCGGCTCGGTCCCGCCGTCGGTCTCCGTCTCTCCCTCCGACTCGGTGCCCCGATCCGCCGGGCGTCGAGCGTAGACCGTCCCGTCACCGACGGCGAGCGGTCCCGCCGGCACGTCCTCGCCTTCGAAGGAGGTTCTCCAGGCGACCGAACCGTCGGTGTCGAGCGCCTGAATCCAGCCCTGGCCGCTGACGAACAGCCGCTCGGCCGTCGCGGTCAGGTACATCGGCGAAGCGGGAAACGCCCGCCGGACGGTGGTGTGGTCGCCGGTCGCGAGGTCGTAGCCTCGAACGCCGCCCTCGGGGCCGACGACGTAGGCGGTGCCGTCACGGACCGCCGGGCGCACGGCGGGGAGCCCCTCGTCGCTCGTCCACCGAACCGCGCCGCCGCTCCCGTCGACCACCGCGAGCGTGCCGCGGACGTACGTCAGGAGCGTGTCCCCGGCTACGACGGGCGGTGGGGTCGTGCTCCCGCCGAAGTGGACTCTGCTGTAGCTGTCCGCGTCCGCGTCGGTCGACGCCGTCCACCGCGTCGCGTCGTCGCCCTGCCACCATCCCGACCGACCGCCGCGAGCCGGGAGTCCGACGAGTCGATGGGCGTCGAACGTCGGCGTCTCCAGCGTCGCGACGGTCGGCTCCCGGTAGGCGCGAGCGGGCGCAACTGCCGCCGCGGTCCGCGTCGACCGCCGACCACGCGCGAGTACGTCCCCGTCGCTCGCCGACACGGCGAGCAGTTCAGGGCTGACAGGGACGTCCTCGGACCCGAACGGCCCGACGGCGTAGACGACGCCGTCGGCGACGACGGGCGCGGGTCGTTCGTCCGCTTCGGATCCCGAGAGGATGTCACGCCGCCAGCGCACGCTGATGCCGTCGATCGGCGGGTCGGCGTCGGGCGCGTAGGCCGTGCCACCGGGGTCGCGAGCGGCCATCGGCCAGCCGCTCGCACCGCCGACCGCCGTCTGCGCGCCCGCTGCCGTCCGGAGGTACTGACGCGCCAGGTAACCGCCGCCCAGCAGCGTGCCCGTGACACCGCCGCTCGCGAGCAACTGGCGTCTGGAGAGGGAGCTATCGGGGACCATCTACCGGATCGTCCAAACGCACTGTCAAAAATCTTCTAGTCCGCGCGCTCCGCACCGAGGTCGGTCAGTCCAGCACGAACATCGTGTCGCCCATGTCGACCGAGTCGCCCTCGCTGACGGCGACGGCGGTGACGGTGCCGCCGTTCTCGGCGACGATGTCGTTCTCCATCTTCATCGCCTCCAGCACGCAGAGCACGTCGCCGGCCGCCACCTCGTCGCCCTCCGCGACGTTGACTTCGAGGATGGTGCCCTGCATCTCGGCGGTCACTTCCTGACCCTCGGCGGAGGCGCCGCCGGCGTCGCCGCCGCTCGAACCCCCGCCGCCGGGCTGGGGTCGCTGGGCCTGGCCGCCGTTCCCGGCGGCGCCGTCGCCGCCGGTCGGGATCGCAGGTGCACCCCGCTCTTCGAGTTCCACCTCGAAGCGCTTGCCGTTGACCTCGACGGTGAACTCCCGCTCGACGACCTCCTCGTCGCCGTCGCCGGCGCCCGCCGGTTCGGTGCCCCACTTCTCCTGGGCGGCCTCGATGCGCTCGTGGTCGAGGTCGTCGTCGAGGTACTTCGTGGTGTGGCGGCCCTCGAGAAACGGCTCGTCGGTGAGCATCATGCGGTGGAAGGGGATGATCGTCGGGAAGCCCTCGATGGTGTAGTCGGCGAGCGCGCGCTTGCCCCGAGCGATGCACTCGGCGCGGTCCTCGCCGTGGGTGATGAGCTTCGCGACCATCGAGTCGTAGTCGGTCACGAGGTCGTCGCCCTGGCGGTGGGCGTCGTCGACGCGAACGCCGATACCGCCGGGCGGATCGTACACCTCGTACTCGCCGCCGGTGGCGGGCGCGAAGTCGTTGGCGGCGTTCTCGGCGTTGATCCGGAACTCCATGGCGTGGCCCTCCAGTTCCACGTCGTCCTGGTCGAAGGTGAGTTCCTCGCCGGCGGCGACGCGGATCTGCCACTTCACGAGGTCGATGTCGGTCAGCTCCTCGGTGACGGTGTGTTCGACCTGGATGCGCGTGTTGACTTCGAGGAAGAAAAAATCCGTGTCGGCGTCGAGCAGGCCCTCGTCGTTGCGGTCGTCGTCCTCGACGAGGAACTCGAAGGTGCCGGCGTTGTAGTAGTCCCCGGCGTCGGCACCCCGGCGGGCGGCCTCCCTGATGTCCTCGCGTAATTCGTCGGTGAGCGCGGGGCTCGGCCCCTCTTCGATGACCTTCTGCTGGCGTCGCTGGAGCGAGCAGTCCCGTTCGCCGACGTGGCGGACGTTGCCGTGTTTGTCGGCGATGATCTGCACCTCGACGTGGCGGGCGTTGTCGAGGAACCGTTCGAGGTACACCGAGGCGTTCGAGAAGTACGCCTCGCCCTCGCGCTGGGCGGTTTCGAGAGCCTCCTCGGCGTCTTCGGGGCTCTCGACGACCTCCTGGCCCATCCCGCCGCCCCCGCCTTCGGCCTTGATCAGGACGGGGAAGCCGTGTTCCTCCCCGAACTCGACCACCTGCTCGGGGTCCTCGACGGACTCGGTGGTGCCGGGGACGATGGGCACGTCGGCCTCCCGCATCACCTGGCGGGCGTGGGTCTTCTCGCCGAGGCGTTCCATCGCTTCGCTGGCGGGGCCGATCCAGGTGATCCCGTCGGTCTCCTCGACGCGGGCGGCGAAGTCGGCGTTCTCGGCCATGAACCCGTAGCCCGGGTGGATGGCGTCGGCGTCGGCCTTCTCCGCGGCCTCGATGACGGCCGCCCCGTCGTTGTAGGAGTCGGCCGCGCGAGCGGGGCCGACGTTGTACGCCTCGTCGGCGTAGCGGACGAAGCCGGCGTGTTTGTCGGCCTCGCTGTAGACGGCGACCGTCCCGACGCCGAGCTCCTCGCAGGCGCGCATCACGCGGACGGCGATCTCGCCGCGGTTCGCGACGAGGACCTTCTCGAACATATCACCCTGTACCGAGCGTCACCCTTTAAATCTAATCGGAAGGTTCGGTGGGCCCCGGCAGCGGCAGGCGGTCCGGCTCGACTCGCAAGTCCGACCCGATCGTTGATGGAGGATTCCGCCCTTCGATGGGCTAATTCGTCCGTTTTCGGCCGATCGGTTTGTTGGTGTTAAGTCGGTCCGGTACTAAACTGTAGTATGGAGAGTCCCCATGGGACAGCGACGGGTGAGTCGTTCGAACTGGCCGACGACGAGGCCATCGACCCCGACGACTACGAGACGGTCGAGCGGCGAGTACTGGTGATCGGTGCCGGTGCCGCCGGCGCGCGGACGGCGATCGAACTGGTCGAGCAGGGGGTCGCCCCCGAGGACCTGCTCGTCGTCGGCAAGCGGGGCCACGGCGACGCCCACACGACGTGGGCCCGGGGCGGCGTCAACGGCGCGCTCGGGACCCACGATCCGGAAGACGACTGGACCGTCCACGCCGCCGACACGCTGAACGAGGGCCACCACGTCAACGACCCCGACAAGGTCGAGACGGTCACGAAGCGGATGCCCGCGCTCCTCCGGGAGCTCGACGAGTGGGGGATGGCGTTCAGCCGGACCGACGAGGGCGAGATCGACCAGCGGTACTTCGGTGCCCAGTCGTTCCGGCGGACGGCCTTCGCGGGCGACCACACCGGCGAGTCGATGCTCGACACGCTCGTCGAGCGCGCGCAGGACCTCGAGATCCCCTACCGCGAGAACCTGTTCGTCTCCGATCTGGTCACCGACGGCGACCGGGTGCTGGGCGCCACGGCCGTCGACACGGACACCGGCGAGTTCGTCGGCGTCGACGCCGAGGTGGTCGTCCTCGCGGCGGGCGGCTACACCAGTCTCTACAGGCGCCACTCCTCGCGGGACGACGAGAACACCGGCGACGGCCCCGCGCTGGCCTACCGCGCCGGCGCGGACCTGCTGGACATGGAGTTCGTCCAGTTCCACCCGACCGGGATGGCCGGCAACCGTTACGGCGAAGAGTGGGACGGCCGCCTCGTCACCGAGGCCGTCCGCGGCGAGGGCGGCCGGCTGTACAACTCGGAGGGCGAGCGGTTCATGGAGCGGTACTCGCCCGACCAGATGGAGCTCGACGCCCGCGACGTGGTCGCTCGCGCTATCGCACAGGAAATCGAGGAGGGCCGCGGAACGGAGAGCGGCGGCGTCTACCTCGACATCTCCCACCGCGAGCGCGAGTTCATCGAGGAGCGACTCCCGCGGATGTCCGAGCGGTTCGCGGACCTGGGCGTCGACATGGCCGAGGAGCCCGTCGAGGTCGCGCCGACCGCCCACTACGGCATGGGCGGGGTCGTCGTCGACGAGGTCGGCGAGACGAGCGTCGACGACCTCTACGCCATCGGCGAGACGATGGCCGGCGTCCACGGCGCCAACCGCCTCGGCGGCAACTCGCTGGCCGAGACCATCGCGTTCGGGGAGGTGACGGGCCAGGCCGTCGCCGAGCGGCTCGGCGACGGCGTCGAGCGACCGGCGGACGGGGCGTTCCACGAGCGTGCAGGCTCGCAGTTCGCCGACCTCGCGACGCTGTCGGGACGCGACGGCGCGCACGACCCCGAGGCGCTGCTGGACGAGCTGCGGGAGTCGCTCTGGACCCACGCCGGGATCCTCAGGGACGGCGAGGGGCTGAGCGAGGCGCTGGACGAACTGGCGTCGATCCGCGAACGCGCGGCCGATCTCGCGGTCGGCGACCGGACGGACCGCTCGTTCGAGTTCGCGCTCGACCTCGGGTTCGCGCTGACCGTCGCGGAGGCGGTAGTGCGTGGCGCGCTCGAACGCGAGGAGTCTCGCGGTGCCCACGTCCGTACCGAATTCCCCGAGACCGACCCGGAGTGGCGCCGCTCGGTCGTGATCGGCCCCGACAGCGTCGGTGCGATGCGCGTCGACACGGCCCCCGTCGGCACGCCGAGCGAGGCCGTCCAGGAGGCCCTCGACGCGGGGTACGAACTGGACTACCACCAGCTCGAGTAGTCGGCTGACGCCGTCCCACCGCTCGACCGTCGGACCCGCCCGGTCGGGAAAACCGTTATGCGCTTGCTGGCCGTCGCTTCGGGGGTGAGCGACAGCGAACGCGTCGCGCGCACCGACGACGGGCTGGCGCAGGTGCTCGACGCCGACGGCCGAGTCCGCGAGGAGGCGACTGTTCCCGACCTCTCCGACGAGGAACTCGTGGCGATCTACCGCGAGATGAAGCTCGCCCGCCACCTCGACGAGCGAGCCGTCTCGCTCCAGCGACAGGGCCGCATGGGAACCTACCCGCCGCTGGCCGGCCAGGAGGCCGCCCAGGTCGCCTCGACGCACGCGCTGCGGGACGACGACTGGATACTCGACCAGTACCGCGAACACGGGGCCGTCGTCGTCCGCGGGCTCGAACCCGAGTATCTGCTCTACTGGATGGGCCACGAGGTCGGCAACGAGTGGCTCGCGAGCAAGCACGTCTTCCCGCTCAACATCTCCATCGCCAGTCACCTCCCCCACGCGACGGGGATGGCCTGGGCCGCACGACTGCAGGGCGACGACCGCGTCGTCTGCTGTCACTTCGGCGACGGCGCCACGAGCGAGGGCGACTTCCACGAGGCGCTGAACGTCGCTGGCGTCTTCGACGCGCCCGCGCTCTTCTTCTGCAACAACAACCAGTACGCCATCTCCGTCCCGCGCGAACGCCAGACCGCCAGCGCGACCATCGCGGAGAAGGCCGCTTCCTACGGCTTCGCCGGCGTCCGCGTCGACGGGATGGATCCCCTCGCCGTCTACCAGGTGACGAGCGCCGCCGTCGAGAAGGCTCGCGACCCCGGCGCGGAGCAACTGCGCCCGACGCTGATCGAGGCCGAGATGTATCGGTTCGGCGCCCACACCACCGCCGACGACCCCTCGCGGTACCGCACCGACGAGGAGGTCGAGCGCTGGCGCGAGCGCGACCCGATCCCGCGGATGGAACGGTTCCTCCGCGAGCGCGACCTGCTCGACGACGAGCGCGTCGCCGCCGTCGAGGAGCGAAACCGTGAGCGGGTGGCCGAACTGGTCGAGGCGGCCGAAGCCTACGAGCCCGACGTGGACGCGTGGTTCGAACACGCCTACGAGGAGCCGACCCGTCGCGTGCGGGAAAGTCAGGCGTACCTCCGCGAGCTGCGCGAACGCCACGGCGACGACGCGCTCCTGCGCGACGAGTGACGGCGAAAGGTCGCGATACTCGCCGATGTACCGCGTTACCGACCGACGGGGGGCGACCTACCGCCCGGAAGCCGCCGTATAGCAATACCGGCTCGGTCCGTCGGCGCTCGTATGGCCTACCAGGTCGAATGCAGCCAGGACGACGAGTTCATGATCAAATCCGAAGACGAGCACGAGGTCATCGAGCACGTCAAGGAACACGCCCACGAGAAACACGACATGGACCTGAGCGACGACGACGCTCGCGATATGGTTCAGGAAGCGTCCTGACCGTCGGTCCGTCGCTCCGCGGTATCGGTTTCCGGCGTACTCGACCGCCGAGCGGCGCCACCAACCGTTTTGTGGGCGGGCCTCTCAGTTCAGGCATGCATACGGCGTCGGTGGCGGTGGTGGCGTGACGGGCGTCTACGAGTACGCGCTGGGGGAGGCCGCAGAGGACCTGCACCCGAACGTGCGCGAGCGGTACGCGCTCGGTCCGGACGACGCGTTCGCGACCGTGGGCCGCGGCCTGATGGACATCACGCGCGGCGCGGTCGCGCTCCCGGTCCTGTACGTGATGCCGGCCCGGAACCTCCTCTTCCCCGAATCGGGCGAGGAGGTGCCGTTCTCGGTGACCACGGTGGGCTGGCGCGACCCCGCGGGGTACGAGGCGCTGACGACTCGCCGCGAGTTCGACTTCGACGGAAAGACCCGACAGTTCGACTCGACGACGGTGTGGGACGCCGACCGTGAGCGACTGTTCGACTTCCTGGGGACCGGCGGGATGGTCGTCTCGGAGCTGCACCCGCGCGTCGAGGACGGCGTCCTCGTCGTCGAGGGCGGCAAGCAGTGGGCACGAGTCGGCGGCCGGTACCTGCCGACGCCCGGCCCGCTCGGCGTCGACGTGACGGTGCGGGACCGCTACGACGAGCACGACGAGCGGTTTCACGTCACCGCGACCGTCGAGAGCGGCCTCGTCGGGCACATCCTGGGCTATCGCGGCTCGTTCACGCAGGAGCGTCGGGAGATGGATCGGGTGCCCGACGACCTCAAACCGGTCACCGGGATCGATCCGCTGCCGCCATGAGCGGCGCACAAACGGGCGGGGACGCGGACACCGAGACAGACGCGGCGGCCGATCCGGACCCGTTCGCACGTCTCGTCGCGGGCGTCTCGCTCGCCGACCTGAGCGCCGTCTTCGGCGCGGGTCTCTGGATCGTTCTCACCGTCGCCGGCGGGCTCTCGCAGGTCGAGCGCGCGCTCGCGCTGGCGCCGCTGGTCGTCGTCCCGCTGGGCGTCGGGCTGGCCGCCCGCGGCGAGTTCGCTGGGCTGTCGGGCCGACTGCTCGGCGCCGCCGTCGCGCTCCTCCCGGTCGGTGCGGCGTCGATGGCGCTCTCGCTCGTGGTCGAGTCGGGACCGGTCGCCGCGGGGCTGGCCGCGCCGTGGGTGTTCGTGACGAGCCTGCTCGCGCTCGCCGGCGTCTCGCGCGCGCTCGAACGTGGCACGCTCCGGCCGTTGAACGTCGCGCTCGTCGATGCGGGGCTCGCGTACGTCCCGGTCGCCGCCGTCGCGCTCGTGCTCTCGCATCTCGGGATCACCGTCTGGTTCGACCCGACGATCGTCCTGCTCACCGCGGTCCACTTCCACTTCGCCGGGTTCGTGCTGCCGGTGCTCGCGGGCACGACCGGGCGCCACATCGGCGGGTTCGAGGGCGCCGCTCGCGCCGTCGCGGCCGTGATCCTCGTCGGCCCCGCCATCATCGCGGTCGGCATCTCCGTCTCGCCGCTCGTCGAGGTCGTCGCCGTCGGCGCGTTCACCCTCGCCGTGGCGGCGTTCGGCCTGCTGACCCTCGTCCGCGCAGTTCCCTCGCTGGACGTTCTGCCGGCGACCCTCGTCGGCGTGTCGGCGCTCGCGCTCCCGGCGTCGATGGCGCTGGCGCTGGGCTACGGCGTCGCGGCGTTCTCGGGGACGAACCCGCTCGGGCTGAGTATCGGCCGGATGGTGACGCTGCACGGCTCGCTCAACGCCTACGGGTTCGCGCTCTGTGGCGTCGTCGGGTGGCGGGTCGCCGCTGCGTCGGCAGCGGCGTAGCAACGACCGTCGCGCGTTTCCGCTACAGCGGGATGTTCCCGTGTTTCCGGTCGGGGTGGTCCTTGCGTTTCGAGCGCAGCGTCTCCAGGTCGCCGATCAGCCGCGAGCGCGTCTCGGGCGGTTCGAGCACGTCGTCGACGAACCCGCGCTCGGCGGCGGTGTAGGGGTTGGCGAACTCCTCGCGGTACTCGTCGATGAGTTCCTGGCGTTTCTCCTCTACCTGTTCGGCGGCGTCGAGTTCGTCGTCGTAGAGGATGTTCACCGCGCCCTCGGGACCCATGACCGCGATCTCGGCGGTGGGCCAGGCGTAGTTCACGTCGCTGCCGACGTGCTTGGAGGACATCACGTCGTAGGCGCCACCGTACGCTTTGCGGGTGATGACCGTCATCAGCGGCACGGTCGCCTCCGAGTAGGCGTACAGCAGTTTCGCGCCGTGTTTGATGATGCCGCCTTTCTCCTGGTCTTTCCCGGGCATGAACCCGGGCACATCGACGAACGTGAGCAGGGGGATGTTGAAGGCGTCACAGAAGCGGACGAACCGCGAGCCCTTCAGCGAGGAGTCGATGTCGAGCGTCCCGGCGTTGACCCGCGGCTGGTTGGCGACGACGCCGACGGCGTGGCCGTCGAGGCGGGCGAAGCCGGTGAGGAGATTGCGGGCGTAGCGCTCGGCCACCTCGAAAAAGGATTCCTCGTCGACGACGCCGTCGATGACCGCGTGCATGTCGTAGGGCTTCTGTGGGGCCTGGGGAACCACGTCGCGCAGGCCGTCGTCGGCGCGGTCGGGGTCGTCCCAGGGCTCGATCCGGGGCGGGTCCTCGGCGTTGTTCGCGGGGAGATACGAGAGCAGATACCGGATGTCGTCCAGGGCCTCCTCCTCGGCGGCGGGCGCGAAGTGAGCGACGCCCGAGTCGCCGGTGTGGGTCGCGGCGCCGCCGAGTTCGTCGAAGGTCACCTCCTCGCCGGTGACCGTCTCGATGACGTCCGGCCCGGTGATGAACATGTGGCTGGTCTCCTCGACCATGAAGATGAAGTCCGTGATGGCCGGGGAGTACACCGCGCCGCCGGCACAGGGCCCCATGATGGCGGAAATTTGGGGCACCACACCGGACGCCAGCTGATTCCGGTGGAAGATGTCGGCGTAGCCCGCGAGCGCGTCGACGCCCTCCTGGATGCGGGCGCCGGCGGAGTCGTTCAGTCCGATTATCGGGGCGCCCGTCTCCATGGCCTTGTCCATCACCTTGCAGACCTTCTGGGCGAAGGCTTCACCGAGCGAGCCCCCGAGGACAGTGAAGTCGTGGGCGAAGACGAAGACGGTGCGACCGTCGACCTTGCCGTAGCCGGTGACGACGCCGTCGCCGGGGAACTCCTTGTCGGCCATGTCGAACTTCGTCGACCGGTGCTCGCGGAGCGCGTCGATCTCGACGAACGTGTCGTCGTCGAGGAAGTAGTCGATCCGCTCGCGGGCGGTCATCTTCCCCCGGTCGTGCTGGGCCTCGATGCGTTCGTCGCCCCCGCCCTTTCGGGCGGACTCCTTGCGCTCGCGCAGGTCCTCGATGTCCTCTTCGCGGGTCACCCCGGACCACCTCGCCCGGCCGACAGCCCGCCGTACCCTCGCGTCATTGGAGAGACATCGGCAGACCGGGAGAAAAACGTTTCCCGACGGCCCGGCCGACGCGCGACGGAACCGTTCACTCCTGGGTGACGCGGGGCAACGCGACCGCGAACACCGCTCCGCGGGGCTCGTTGCTCTCGATCCAGACGCGGCCACCGTACTCGCCGACGAGGCGCTGGACGAGGTAGAGTCCCATGCCAGTGCCGCCGCTACCGAGTCCCGTCTCACCCCGACCGAACACCGCTTCACGGCGCGCCTCCGGGATGCCGGGGCCGTTGTCCGCGACGCGGACGGTGATGTCGTCGGCCGCCGATTCGACGGTGAGCGACACCTCGGGCACGTCGCTATCGTTGTGCTGGATCGCGTTTTTCAGCAGGTTTCGAAACACGGACGCGAGCATGTCGTCGGCGACGACCGTCGCCTCCGGGAGCCTGTCGTCGAGCGTGACGGCCGCGTCCGGATACGCCGATCGGACGCTCTCGACCTCGCGTTCGAGCACCGGGCTCAGGTCGACCCGCTCGACGCGGTCTTCGGCCGACAGGACGACCTCGGATATCTGCCTGGCGGTCGTCGTCAGGTCGACCGCGTGCATCGCGCTTTCCAGCAGTGTCTCGACGAGCGCCTCGTGGTCATCGTCGACCGCGTCTCGGAGGCGGTCCGCGTACGCCAGGACCACCTGAAGGTCGTTGCGGATGTCGTGGCGCAGCACCTCGTTCAGCACGTCGAGGTCGTCGCGTTGCTCGGTGAGTCGGTCCCGCCGCTCTCTGCGTTCGGTCACGTCTCGGGAGTAGACGGTGAGGCCGTCCTCGTCGGCGAACGCCCGGACCTCGACCCAGTAATCCAGCGGCTCGGGCACGTACTGCTCGAACTCGGCGGGCTCGCCGTCCGCCATCACTCTGCGGTACCGCGCTTCGAGTTCCTCGGGGATGTCGTCGCCGAACACGTCCCAGATGGTCTTCCCGACCACGTCTTCCGGTTGGACGCCGGTTCGCTGGGCCATCCGCTCGTTCCAGAACGTGACGGTCCAGTCACCGTCGACGGTGTACACCGCGTCGCTCGTTCGGTCGAGCAGTCGATAGCGGTCCGAGAGGTCAATCGCCGCGAACATCGCGCCGGTGACCGCACCGTCCGCATCGCGGAGCGGTTCGGCGGCCGCCCGATAGCGGTTCTGTCCGTGGGGCTTGTTGAAGGTGAACTCGCGTTCGACTCGCGAACCGGTCTGCATCGCCGCGCGCTTTACCTCCCGCGTCGGCTTCGCCATCTCCTCGGAGAAGAGGTCGCTGTCGGTCTGCCCGAGGATGTCCTCGTCCGGGGGTTCCGGCGCGTCGTTGTGGACCCACGTGTGTCTGAGGTCGGTATCGACGAACGCGCCGTTCATCCGGCCAGTTTCGAGCACCAGTTCCAGGAACTGGTTCCTCCGGTCGAGTTCTCGCTGCAGTTGCGACTCGCTCATCGACGCATCCTCCGCACTCGTCGAAGCCGCCCGGCAGTACACTGCCGGGCGACCGCGAGGCGGGGCGATGGGCCTCGGCTCCGAGCGCGCGACCCGTGGCTAGTCCCGCTCATAGCGGTAGTACGCGAACGGGTGTCATAACTGCATCTGCCCGGCTATCACGAGCGGTAACGCGGTGGCCACTGGCACACTCGATCGCGGAAACCGGGAGAGTTTTGCCGCCGTCGATCCTGCACAGCGACGTGAAGAACGTCACGTCCCGCCAGTCGAACCCCTTCGGCTTCTCGCCGCCGTGTGAGCCGTTCGTCGCCGGGTTCGGCGACGCCAACGCCGACTTCCACGTGATCGGGGACCACCCCGGCGTCCACGGGGGAGCCGAATCGGGCTACCCGTTCACGGAGTTCGACGCCAGCGAGCGCCTCCAGCGGACGCTCGTCGAGGGCGGCCTGCTCGCCCAAGCGGGGGCGCCGCCCGTCGTCGAGAAGACCTACTTCTCGTATCTCTACCCCTGCGTCCCCGAGGGCGTGCCGAGCGCGGGGGACTACGCCGACCTGGAGAACATCTTCGATTCGGAGATCCGGGCGATCACCGCCCACGTCCTCCTGCCGGTCGGCGAGCGCGCGACGCGCCACGTCTTCGCGAACATGACCGCCCGGCCGCCCGAGGAAGTCGACCTGGACGCCCAGCACGCCACCGAGATCCCCGGTAGCGGCTGGCTCGTCGTCCCCCTGAAAGACCCCGCCCAGTGGTCCGAGGAGGACGAGCGAGCGCTGGTCGAGGCGCTCGCGGAACTGCGACAGCGCGACTACGTCCGCCGGGCGGATCTGGGGCGGTTCCTCCCGGACGACGACCCGTACATGGTTCGGTAAGCGGTCCGTCGGAGGGCTGTCGCGAGCGGGACGCGCCGCTCAGAACGGCGCGAAGAAGGTCGCGTCCTCCGCCAGGAACAGGCTCTCGAAGCCGAGCGCCAGCGTCGCGACGATCCCGAGGAGGACGACCAGCCGGACCGTCCACAGCCACACCATCGCGAGCCCGCCCGAGGCGGTGCTCCCCGCGCGCAGTTCCGCGACCGCGTCCCGCCCGAGGACCCACCCCACGAACACGACGACGAGCAGTACCGACAGCGGCAACAGCAGGTTGTAGGCTATCGCGTCGAACCAGACGAACCAGGCCGAGAAGCCGCCCGGGTCGCCCGTGTCGAGGGCCGACGGGAGCCCGAGGACGAAGAGGATCGCGCCGGCGCCGAGCGCGAGCGTCGATCGCGAGGCGTCGGTGTTGTCGGTCGCGTAGGAGACGGCGACTTCGAGCAGACTGATCGCCGAGGACAGCGCCGCGAGCGCGACGACGCCGAAGAAGACGACGCCGAGCAGTCGACCCGCGGGCAGCGTGGCGAACGCCGCGGCCATCGCCTCGAACAGCGCCGTCGGGCCGCTGTCCGCCGGGCCGATCCCCTCGGCGAAGAGGATCGGGAACACGACGACGCCGGCGAGGACGCCGATGAGCGTGTTCGAGACGACGATGACGCCGCCGTCGACCGGGAGGCTGTCGTCCTCGCCGACGTAGGAGGCGTAGGTGACCATGATCCCCATCCCCAGCGAGAGGGTGAAGAAGGCCTGCCCGACCGCGTCGGGGATGACCGTGCCCGCGTTCTCGACCAGCGATCCCACGTCCGGTGAGAGGAAGTAGGCGAGGCCGTCGGCGGCGCCGCCGAGCGTGAGCGCCCACGCCCCGAGCGCGAGCATGAGCACGACGATCGACGGGACCATCACCTTCGTCGCCTTCTCGATGCCGTCCTCGATCCCCATCGCGACGATGCCGACGGCGATCGCGAGGAAGACGGCCTGGGCGGCGATCGCTTCGGGACCGGACGCGACCGCCGAGAGGTACGCTCCGGGGTCGTCGAAGTAGGCGCCGGTGGCGCTGCCCAGGATGTATCGGAGGACCCACCCGCCGACGACGTCGTAGTAGGAGAGGATCCAGAAGCCGGTGACCATCCCCATCGCGCCGACGACCCGCCAGGCCGGGCCGCCCAACTCCGCGAAGGAGTCGACGACGTTGCGGTGGGTCCGCCGACCGACCACGAACTCCGCGAGCAGCGCCGGGAAGCCGATGAGCGTCACCGCGATCAGATAGAAGACGACGAACGCGGCGCCGCCGTTCGCGGCCGTCTTGAACGGGAACTGCCAGAGGTTCCCCAGGCCGACTGCGCTCCCGATCGCGGCGACGAGGAAGCCGACCCGCGTCGCCCACGTCTCTCGTTCGACCATCTGTCTCCGCGTTCGACTGCTGTCCGTAAAAACGGCTACGACCAGTGGCGCTAAGTACTGTCCGTCCGACATTCGAGGCGCGATGCCCTCCCTACTCGACCGACTGCTCGGCGACGACGACACCGACGAAGGGATCGACCTGCAAGAGCGAGAAGACGAGGCCCACGAGGCGCTGGGGAACCGCGTCACCCCGGAGACCTACGGCATCGACGACTGCGCGGTGACCGGCGTCGCGGTCGTCAACGAAGGCCCCGAGGAGGAGCCGATAACCGTCCCGATCGCCCGCTTCTCGCTCGGCGAGGACGTGGAATCGCCGGACCTGGACCTGGTCTGGGACCTGGCGAGCGAGGCGATCCGCGCGATGGACCCGGCCTTCGAGGGGGTGTTCGTCCGCCACTACGACGTGCAGTTCACGTTCGACGGGGACGGCCTGTTCGAGGCCGAGGAGTGTCGACGGATGGCGGTGACGCCGGAACTGGCCGACCGGCTGGTAACCGAGACGGGCTTCGACGCCGCGGCGTTCAAATCGGCGATGCTCGAAGCGGACGACATCGACGACCACGTCGCGCCCGTCGCGTGGGGCGAGTGCGTCGACTACAGCAGGAACGACAACGCGGCGGTCGTGACCGGCTCGGCGGCCGCGATGGCGGGCGCGAGCGCCGCCGGGGCCAGCTGTGCAGGCGCCGGTGCGGCCGGCGGTGCCGGCGGCTGTTAGCGCCCCAATCCGGTTTTCGGGGTCGCTACGCTTCGCCGTACACCGGTACGGCCGCGCCGCTGGTGACGCTCGCGGCGTCCGAGCAGAGATAGAGAATCGTCTCGGCGATGTCCGAGGGGTCGACCCACGACTCGTGGTCGGCGTCGGGCATCATCTCGCGGTTCATCGGCGTGTCGATGACGCTCGGCATGACGGCGTTGGCGCGCACGTCTTCCTGGTTCTCCTCGGCGATGGTCTCGGTGAGGATCCTGACCCCCGCTTTCGACGCGCGGTAGGGGCCGTCGCCCTCGCCGCCCTCCAGCGACGAGCGCGCGGAGACGCTGACGATGGCGCCCTGGCCGGCCAGATCCGACTCGCGGAGGTGCGGGACGGCGTGTTTCGAGGCGAGGAACATCGTCTTCAGGTTCACGTCCAGCAGGAAGTCGAAGCTGTCGGCGTCGGTCTCGTCGATGGGCGTGCCGCCGCGCCAGGTGCCCGCGATGTTCGCGAGTGCGTCGAGCCCACCGTGGTCGTCGACGACGGCCGAGAGGGTGTCGGCCACCTCGTCCTCGTCGGTGAAGTCGCCCTGGTAGAAGTCGACGCGGTCGCGGTCGGTGTCGAGCGCGAAGTCCTCGTTCTCCGGTCCGACCACGTCGGCGCCGCAGACGGTCGCGCCGGCGTCGGCGAACGCCTCGCAGACCGCGCTGCCGAGCGTCCCGCCGGCGCCGGTCACGAGCACTACGCTGTCCCCGAAGTCAAATTCGGCTGACATACCCGTCCGTTAGGGCCGGTGGCGGTTAAAGATGGGTCGGCGGGCGCAAGGCCTACCGACCGGCCGGACGAACGCAGCCCATGGACTGCATCGCGCACCGCGGTTTCGCTGGCGTCAACCCCGAGAACACCGTCGCGGCGGTCGAAGCCGCCGCCGACCGGGCCGACGGGATCGAGGTCGACGTGCGGGTCTGTGGCTCCGGCGAACTCGTCGTCCACCACGACGAGACGGTCGACCGGACGACCGACGGAAGCGGCGCCGTCGCGGCCCACACCGCCGCGGAACTGGCGGCGCTGTCGGTCGAGGGGACGGAGGAGGGAGTGCCGACGTTCGCGGATGTCGTCGCGGCGATCCCCGACGACGTGGTGCTCCACGCGGAGTTGAAAGAGCGCGGGACCGGCGAGGGCGTCGAGCGAGTCGTCGCCGAGGCCGACTGCGACGCCGTCGTCTCGTCGTTCGACCCGCAAGCGCTCACCGAGGTCGAGGGGTTGCCGACCGCGCTCGTCCAGTTCGAGGGCGAGGCGCTGGTCTCGCGGGCGCGCCAGCTCGGTTGTTCGTTCGTGCATCCGAATCTAAACGCCTGTGACACCGGACTCGTCGAGCGCGCCCACGGCGCCGGAATGGGGGTCAACGCCTGGACCGTCACCGCGCCCGGGGAGACCGAGCGGCTGCGCGCGACCGGAGCCGACGGCGTGATCACGGACTTCCCCGACTGCTGCCCGTCCTGATACGGATCGCTCTCGGTCAGTTCCACATCGACCGCCCGGATGCGGACGGTCGTCGTTGGATACGGTGAGAGCAGTCCGTCCGACTCAGAGCGCGTCGAGCAGCGCGTCGACATCGTCGGCGGTGTTGAAGACGTGGACGGAGACGCGGACGGTGCCCGTCGGCGGGATGTCCCGAACGTGGACCCCGGCGTCGGCGAGTCGCTCGGCAGTGGCCTCGGGGTGGTCGGCCGCGAACGAGACGAGCCCGGACTCGTAACGCTCGGGGGAGACGAGGCGGTCGCCCAGTCCGTCCTTGAGCCGGTCGGTCAGCCGTTCGATCCGGTCGGTGATGGTGTCGAACCCGAGGCCTTCGACGGTCTCGATGCCCTCCCGGAGGCCGGCGTATGGGACCGGCGAGACGCTCCCGACCTCGAACCGGCGGGCGTCGGGCTTGAGGTCCCAGTCGTCGGCTTCGGGGTCGGCGATGCCCATGTATCCGACCTGCGCGGGTCGGAGTTCCCGAGCGAACTCGTCGGTGACGTGGAGGAAGCCGGTGCCGGTAGGGCCGAGCAGCCACTTGTGGCCGGCGGCTGCGACGGCGTCGGCGCCCCACTCGCTCACGTCGACGGGGCGCTGACCCACGGACTGGACGGCGTCGACGAGGACGCGAGCGCCGGCGTCGTGGGCGACGTCGGCCAGTTCCGCGACGGGCAGGCGACAGCCGTCGGTCCAGCACAGCGAGCTGAACACGGCGAGCGTCGCGCCGTCGACCGCGGCTTTCCACGCGTCGCGGTCGACGTGCCCGCCGCTGGCCTCGACGACGCGGACCTCGACGCCGACTTCGCGTTCGAGTCGTTCCCAGGGGATGATGCCGGCCGGGTGTTCCTGGTCGGTTCGGACGACGACGTCGTCGGGTGCCCAGTCCATCGCGGCGGCGACGCGGGCGATCCCGTCCGTCGTCGATTCGGTGAGCGCGACCGACTCGGGCGTCGCGCCGACGTGGTCGGCGACGACGTCGCGCGTCTCCTCCAGCGCTTCGCCGACAGCGCCGTACGTGCCGGCGCCCGTCGGCGCCTCGAACTCGTGATACGCCGCTTCCGACTGGACGGCCTCGACGACGCGGCGCGGGCTCGGGCTGCCCGCCCCAGTGTTGAGATAGACGGCGTCGTCCAGCGCCGGCGTCTCCGCCCGAAGTTCCTCGGGAGTCATACCCGAATCGACGGACCGTGCGCGGTTAAAGCACCCGCCACGCGGTCGTCGTTCGGGTCGTATGCCGCCGGTCGCAGTCAGTACAGGCGATGGACGTAGCGATCCACCGTGGCGCGCGCTGTCGCGAGTCTCGTCTTCCTCGTGAGTAGCGAGGGACCGAAGGTCCCTCGGACCGTTCGCGCGGCGTTGCCGCGCGAAGACGAAGCGAACGAGGGTCAGCGAGAGCTTCGCTCTCGCCCGACGCGACAGCATCGTGCGAGGGATGAGCGAACGAGCACAGCGAGTGAGCGAATCGGTTGGGGAGGATCGTGGCTGTCTGCGGTAGCTGTGCGGGGCGGGTGCGGTCCCTGGTGTCCGCGCGAACGGCGTTCGCGCGGGCTCAGGAGAGCAAGCTCTCCTGGTGGACTGAAAGGGCGAGCGCGGTGAGGGCTTTCACCGATTGCCGTCACCTGCGGTCAGGGCATCTCCGAGCGAGCGCGCCGAGGGCTTTCACCGATTGCTGCCCCTGGTGAGTACGGTCGCTGTCGTTCGCCTCCGTTTCGCGAGCCGTTCACCCGAAACAGCTGATAAGCGAGGAACACAAACACACTCTTCTCCCGGTCGCTCGCCAACGGCTAAGGGGCCGCCGGACGAACCCTCCGGTATGTTCGACGACGACGACCTCGCGGCCATCCGCGAGGGGCGCGAGGAGTGGGAGGCCGAGACCCGGGGGCCCACCGTCGACCGCTTCGGCGAGCGCGAGGAGACCTTCGAGACCGACACCGGCGGCCAGGCGGTCGAGCCGCTGTACACGCCCGCCGACGTGGCCGACCTGGACTACGAGGAGGACCTGGGCTTCCCCGGCGAGGAACCGTACACCCGCGGCGTCTACTCGACGATGTACCGCGGGCGGCTGTGGACGATGCGCCAGTACGCCGGCATGGGCACCGCCACCGAGACCAACGAACGGTTCCACTACCTCATGGACGAGGGCCAGACCGGCCTCTCGATGGCGTTCGACCTGCCCACGCAGATGGGCTACGACTCCGACGCGGGCATGGCCGCCGGGGAGGTGGGGAAAGCGGGCGTCGCCATCGACTCGCTGCGGGACATGGAGACGGTCTTCGACGGCATCCCGCTCGACGAGGTGTCCACCTCGATGACCATCAACGCCCCCGCGAGCGTCCTGCTCGCGATGTACATCGCCATCGGCGACCAGCAGGGCGTCCCCCGGGAGGAGTTGCGGGGCACCATCCAGAACGACGTGCTCAAGGAGTACATCGCCCGCAACACCTACATCTTCCCGCCGGAGCCGTCGATGCGGATCATCACGGACATCTTCGAGTACTGCGCCGCGGAGGTGCCCAACTTCAACACCATCTCCATCTCGGGCTATCACATCCGCGAGGCCGGATCGACGGCGGCCCAGGAGATCGCCTTCACCCTCGCCGACGGCATCGAGTACGTCGAGGCGGCCGAGGACGCCGGGCTCGACGTCGACGAGTTCGCCCCGCAACTGTCCTTTTTCTTCGCCTCCTACAACAACATCCTCGAAGAGGTCGCGAAGTTCCGCGCGGCCCGCCGGATGTGGAAACGCATCATGGAGGAGCGCTTCGACGCCGAGGCCGACGCCTCCAAGCAGTTGAAGTTCCACACCCAGACCGCGGGGTCGACGCTGACGGCCCAGCAGATCGAGAACAACGTCGTCCGCGTGGCCTACCAGGCGCTGGCGGCCGTCCTCGGCGGCACCCAGAGCCTCCACACCAACGGCAAAGACGAGGCGCTCTCGCTGCCGACCGAGCAGTCCGTCCGGACCGCCCTGCGAACCCAGCAGATCCTCGCCCACGAGTCGGGCGCCGCCGACACCATCGACCCGCTCGGCGGGAGCTACTACGTCGAATCGCTCACCGACGAGGTCGAGGCCGAGGCCCGGGGGATCATCGACGAAGTCGGCGCCCGGGGCGGGATGGGCCAGGCCATCGAGAGCGGCTGGGTGCAACGGCAGATCCAGGACGTGGCCTACGAGCGCCAGGAGGAGATCGAGAGCGGGGAGCGGGTCATCGTCGGCGTCAACGAGTACACCGTCGAGGAGGACGCCCAGGACCCCGATGTCGAGGAGGTCTCCGAGGAGCAGGAGCGGTCGCAGATCGAACGGCTGGCGTCCGTTCGCGAGGAGCGCGACGATGAGGCCGTCGAGGCGGCGCTGGCGGCCCTGAGTGAGGCCGCCGCGGGCGAGGAGAACCTCATGCCGTACATCGTCGACGCCGTGAAGACTTACGCGACGACCGGCGAGATCTGTGACGCGCTGCGCGAGGAGTTCGGCGAGTACCAGCCCGGCGCCGCGCTGTAGGCGGATAGCCGGTCGATTCGAACCACCGCCCGACTCACAGCTCCAACCGAACACCGTCGAGACGAGCGACGCCGGGATTAAGCCGCGGACGGTCGAAGCGCCGCTATGGAGTTCGACCACGCGGGCATCGCGACCGACGACCGCGACGCGCTCGTCGACCAGTACGGAGCGATCCTGGACGCCTCGGTCGCTCACGAGGAGACCTTCGGCGAGCTACGGGTCGCCTTCCTCGACCTGGGGAACGGCTACTTCGAACTGCTCGAACCGACCGCCGACGCCGAGGGACCGATCCCGAACTTCCTCGACGCCCGCGGCGCGGGGATCCACCACCTCGCGCTGCGAACCGACGACATCGGCGACGCGCTCGACCGCGCCCGCGCGGCCGAGGTCGCCCTCATCGACGAACAGCCGCGGCCGGGCGCCTGGGGCCACGAGGTCGCCTTCCTCCACCCCGAGTCGACCGGCGGCGTGCTGATCGAGTTCGTCGAGCACTGACGAGCGGTCGCGGATCGAACCCCAGACGGGCCGTCGCCGTCACCCCGGCAGGAGGTCGCCGAGCGCGGCGCCGATGGACATCGGGACGAGCGCGACGGCGACCTGGCAGACCGCGAGCCAGGGGTCGGTCCAGTCGATCATGCCCCAGACGGTCATGACGACGGCGGCGGTCACGAGCGGGATGGTGAGCACGCCGAGGAACTTCCGCGGGAGGAACCCGAAGATCGGCTGGTAGACGCGCACGTCCTGGAAGTCGGCGACGTAGAGGATGCCAGTGACGAGCGCGAGCGTCAGGGCGTTGGTCAGAAGGAAGTAGAACGGATGACCGCTGAGATACAGCCCCACGTCGTAGGTCCCGCCCTCGACGAACATCGGAATGCCGAACAGCAGCGACCCGAGCAGGGCCTCGGCGGCGTCCGAGCGGTCGAAGCCGAAGACGACGCGGCCGAACACGGGCGTCTCCTGGACCTCCATCGCCGTCCGCATCGTCTCGCGGACCTGCTCGCGCTCGGCCTCGGAGTCGACGGTCTCCTCCAGCTCGGCGAGTTCGTCGAACAGGTCGCCCATGTCGGGGTCGTCCTCGTCGACGTCTCCGAGGTCGGGGGCGCCGTCATCGCCACCACCGCCGGGTCGGCCCTGTCGGTCGCTCATCCGTCACCGGGACCGACGGGGCCGCCGAAGTCGTCGAAGTCACCGTCCGGCCGGTCGTCGTTCGGACCGGCGCCCCCCGGTCCGTCGCCGTCCGGCCGCTCGCCGCCCACCCCGCTGTCGGCGTCGCCCGGCCCGGGCTGGTCGTCGGGGTCGACCGGGGTCTCGGCGCGCAGCTCCGGCGTGGGGTCGGGCTCGCTCGGCTCGACGGGCTCGCCGCCCTCCCAGACGTAGAACCCCTCGCCGGTCTTGCGGCCGAGGTCGCCGGCCTCGACTTTCGCCCGGAGGACCGGTGGCGGCGCGAACCGCTCGCCGAGCGCCCCCTGGAGGTGTTCGAGGGCGTCGAGCGTGGCGTCGAGCCCGCGCTCGTCCGCGGCGGCGAGGGGGCCGACGGGGTGGTCGTGGCCGGCGGTGGTCGCCCGGTCGATGGCCGCGACGCCGGCGGCGCGCTCGTCGACCATCGTCATCGCCTCGACGGCCAGGGCCAGGCCCAGCCGCGTCGCCGCGAAGCCCGGCGTGTCCCGGACGACGATCGACTCCCTGTCGAGCCCGTCGACGAACGAGACGGCCGCATCGCGGGTCGGTTCGGCCGTCTGCTCGGCGACGACGACTTCGACCAGCGGGGCCGCGGGTGGGTCGACGAAGTGGAGGCCGACCGCGCGGCCGGGGTTCCTGAGCCCGGCGGCGACGGCCGTCACCGACACTGCGGCGCCGCTGGTGGTGACGAGCGTCCCCTCGTCGACCGCCTCCTCGACGTCTGCGAACAGCGCCCGCCGCTCGTCGCGGTCGGCGTCGGTCGTCTCGATCACGACGTCGGCGCCGGCGACCGCGCCCTCCAGTCCGGTGGTCGCCTCGATGCTGTCGACGGCGGACTCGCGCGCGTCGGCGTCGAGTTCGCCCGCGGCCACGGCGTCGCCCAGGCCCGCCTCGACGGCGTCGATGCCGTCCATGACGACGTTGGCGTCGTCGTCGTAGAGAGTCACGGCGTGGCCCGCCCCAGCGCAGCACTGCGCGATCCCGCGGCCCCTCGCGCCCGCGCCCAGTACGGCTACGTCCATACTCCCCATGCGAGCGCCGACCCGATTAAGCGTTGTTCCCCGCTCGCCGTCGGAGGGTGAGCGGTCGCGACGGTGCCGGCCACCCGGGGCCGCACAGCTGAGTTTCCACCGTTTCGAGCGTTCGAAGCGACCGGGGCCGCCGGCCCGTCCGGCCGCGAGACGCCGCGAGCGACGGCGAATAGGCCGCGCACGGGGGCCTCCACCGGCCGCTCGTCCGTTCGAACGGTCGACGGGTCCACGAACCCGTCCCCCAAACGCCGCCGTCAGCCGCATGTCGGACGCATGTCTCTCACCCGATCGATACCCGAGAAACGCCGCCTTCGACCACCCAGGTCCCGAATATGTGCGAACTTGCATTTTCTGTCGTCTGACATGCGACGAAAGACGGCCGAAGGGTTTATACGTCCCCAAAATTTGTCTATATAAGAACAATGGAACGGCCGAGCCGCCAGCGCGAGCGTGTGGAGTCCGAGGAAAAACAGGAGGAACAAACGGACGAGCAGGCCGAACAGCAGCAGTGTCCCGAATGCGAGTCGTCCGCGCTCGTGACGAGCGCCGACGGCGGGGAGATCGTCTGTGAGGACTGCGGGCTGATCATCGACGAGGGCAACATCGACCGCGGACCGGAGTGGCGGGCGTTCAACCACAGCGAGCGACAGGAGAAATCCCGGGTCGGCGCGCCGACGACCCAGACGATGCACGACAAGGGGCTGACCACCCAGATCGACTGGAAGGACAAGGACGCCTACGGTCGGTCGCTGTCGTCCGAGAAGCGGTCGCAGATGCACCGACTCCGGAAGTGGCAGGAGCGCATCCGGACGAAAGACGCCGGCGAGCGCAACCTCCAGTTCGCGCTGTCGGAGATCGACCGGATGGCGAGCGCGCTGGGCGTCCCCCGCTCGGTGCGGGAGGTCGCATCGGTCATCTATCGACGCGCGCTCGACGAGGACCTCATCCGCGGCCGCTCCATCGAGGGCGTCGCCACCGCCTGTCTGTACGCCGCCTGCCGACAGGAGGACATCCCCCGCTCGCTCGAGGAGGTCTCGGAGGTCTCCCGCGTCGAGCAGAAGGAGATCGGCCGCACCTACCGCTACGTCGCCCAGGAACTGAGCCTGAAGATGGAACCGGTCGACCCCAAGCAGTACGTCCCCCGGTTCGTCTCCGAGCTGGAACTGTCCGAGGAGGTCCAGGCCAAGGCCAACGAGATCATCGACGTGACCGCCGAGAAGGGCCTGCTGTCGGGCAAATCGCCCACCGGCTACGCCGCCGCCGCCATCTACGCCGCCTCGCTTCTGTGCAACGAGAAGAAGACACAGCGCGAGGTCGCCGACGTGGCGCAGGTGACAGAGGTCACCATTCGAAATCGCTACCAGGAACAGATCGAAGCGATGGGCATCCACTGACCGGCTTCGCGCCGGTCCGGTGACGGTCAAGCTCGTTCGGCACCGACGATCCGGTTCCGACACCACCGACGGCTTCGCGCCGTCCTCCGTTCTCCGCACGCTCGACCCGTCAGCGGTCGCTGTCGCTCATCGCCGTTCGCCGCGGAAAACGTCGCGCTCGCCGGGGTCAGTCGGCGACCTGCGGATCGCCGACGACGTCGACGTCGGCGGTCTCGTCGGTCGCGGCGGCCATCTTGACGAAGTCGTTGATCGCGATGAGGCCGAAGCCGACCTTCGAGACCACGTCGATGTACGTGACGACCAGCGCGGTGGTCTCCAGGTCCATGATCTCGAACCCCGCGGGGCCGACCGACCAGATGATGGGATAGACCAGCCACAGGACGACGACGAACGCCCGGAGCTTCCGGAACAGCGCCGCCACGTCGTCGGGTTTCTCTTCCGCCAGCGCTTCCGTCTCCGTGAACATGAGATAGACGACGCCGCCGAAGCAGGCGCTCCCGACGAGGTAGAGCGCCCAGTTCAGCGGGGCCGCGAGCGTCGCGCCGACGAAGCCGAAGACGATGGTCGCCGCCTGCAGCGCGGCGAGCCGGGCGATGGCGCGCGTCGACGCGCCGGCGATCAGCGCGATGAGCGCGACGTGGATCGGCGTCGTCAGCAGCCAGTCGACGTAGCGCGGGACGAAGACCGTCCCGCCGTCGGCCGTCCCGAGTCCGCCGATTCCGAGGGCCATGAGCCCGTAGGCGACCGCGGCGATCGCGGGGACCAGCGCCGCCAGTGCGAGCTGTCGCCGTCGTTCCGACGGGACCAGCAGGATGCCGTAGGCCAGCATCCCGGTCCCGACGACCATTCCGAGCGTGCCGATGGTGAACCAGGTTGTGAGTCCGAGCATGGTTAGTCGTCCGTGGCCGCGGTCGCGGCCGTTCCAGCGTTGCCGCCGCCGGTCCGCGTTTCGAAGCGCGCCAGCGCCGTCGTCAGTTCTTCGGCCCGCTGGCGCAGGTCGCGGGCGGAGGTGGCGACCTGGTCGATCGACTGGGACTGGTCGTCGGCCGCCCCGGCGACCGTGTCGGCCTCCGTCGCCGTCTGCTGGCTGATCGCCGTCAGCTCGTCGATGGTGCCCATCACCTCCTGGGCGGTGCGAGCCTGTTCCTCCGTCGCGTCGTCGATCTCCTGGATGCCGGTGTCGACCTCCTCGGTGTGCTCGACGATCGTTTCGAGGGCGTCGACGGCGCCCTCGACGGTCCCGACGCCGTCGGTCACCCGCTCGCTGGTCGACTCCATCCGGTCGACGGTCTCGCCGGCCTGCGCCTGGATCCCGTCGATACGGGACTCGATGTCGCCGGCGGCCTCCTTGGTCTCCTCGGCGAGGCCCTTGATCTCGTCGGCGACGACCGCGAAGCCGGCGCCGTCGCCGTCGGCGTGAGCCGCCTCGATCGAGGCGTTCAGCGCCAGCATGTTCGTCTGCTCGACGATCTCCGTGATGACGCTCACGATCTGGCCGATCTCGTCGAGTTCGTCGTCCAGATCGTTGATCGCCGCGACGGTCTCCTCGGTCTCGCCCTCGATGGCGCTCATCTCCTCGATGGCGCGCTGGGCGGCCTCGCGGCCCTCCTCACCGACTTCGGCGGCCCGCTGGGAGGTCGTCGCGACCTGCTGGGCCGAAGAGGCGACCTGCTGGGCCGTCGCCGAGAGGTTCTCCATCTCGCCGGCGGCCCCCTCCAGGCGCTCGGACTGCTCGGTCGTCCCGTCGAAGATCTCCGAGATCGAAGCCGTCACCTGTTCGCTCGCCTGGTCGACCCGTTCGGCGTTGGTGCCGACCTGTTCGCTCGCGGCCGACACGTCGCCGGCGAAGGATTTCATCCGCGAGATCGTCTCCTCCAGGGCGTCGAGCGTCTCGTTGATGCTCTCGCCGACCGACGCCATCGACGCGTTCTCGCTGTCGGGGTCGACCCGGCGGGTGAGGTCGCCGTCGGCCGCCTCGGAGAGCACGTCGCCGTACTCGGTCGCCTTGGCCTCCAGATGGGTCGTCATCGACTCCATCTCCGCGGCCTCCCGCTCGGCGCGCTGGCGCGCTTGCTCGGCCTCTTCGCGGGCCTCCTCGGCCTCGGCGCGAGCTTCGTCGGTCTCTGCGATCTGCTCGCGTATCGAGTCGCGCATGTCCTGGAACGACCGGTAGAGCGCCCCGATCTCGTCCTCGCGGGTCGTCGCGAGGTCGACCTCCAGGTCGCCGTCGGCCATCGACTCCGCCCGCTCGGACACCCGACGCAGCGAGACGATGGTGTTGCTCCCGATGGTAACGCCGACCAGGCCGAGGTTGATGATCGCGAGCAGCACCAGCCCCACCAGGTCGGAGTTGATCTGCGAGCCCAGCGCGTAGGCCGCCTCTTTCGGCGAGTGGATCATGACGGTCCAGTCTCTGGTCTCCATCGCCGTACTGGCCATGAGCCGGTCGCCCATGTCCATGAACGTCGTCGCGCCCGCGGCGGCCGAAGCGTTCGTCTCGTGGCCCTCGTGGTCGGTGAGGATCCTGCTCGCGTTCGGGTGAGTGACGTACTGTCCGTCGCCGTTGACGACGACCGTCGAGGTGTCGTCGTTCGCGTTCGCGAGCGACGACGACCGCGCCGCGAGATCGGTCATGAAGACGAGCGCGCGGTTCTCGACGCCGGGCACGGGCGTGACGACGGCGACGACCGGGTGGTCGGCCGCCGGCACGGAGAACGGTTCCGTCACGTAGGTGTCGCCCGGCCCGTCGAACTGGGGTGGGTCGGTCGCGAACGGCGCGCCCTGCTCGGCGGGACTGAGTCCCTCGAACTCGTCGTTCGTACTCTCCGCGAACACCATCGATTCGGTGTTCAGGTAGTGGATCGCCACCACGTCCGGCGGGACGGCTCCCGACTCGAACTGGTCGGTCAGCGCCCGGTCGATGGCCTCGCCGTCGCCCGAGCGGACGGCTTCCAGCTGCGAGGTGAGAACGGCCTCGCGCTGGACGCTCCCCAGCCACGAGTCGAGTTCGGCCGTCCGCGTCTCGGAGAGCGTTCGCAGGTCGTTCTCCACGTCGTCCTGCAGCGTGGCCGAGGCCTGCGTGCTGATGACGGCACCGAAGCCGACCATCACCACCACCGCGACTGCGAGCGCCGCACCGAGGCGAGCGGCGTACGACCGCTGTATCACCCCGGGCAAGAGAGAAGGTACATCCGATGTCATCGTCCGATACAGAGGAATACTCCCTGTAAAGCGTTCGTGCGCGATTCTCAGCGGTGATAGTCGAACCGAACAGTTCCGGCGAGTATCGCCGGTCGGTCGCGCTCAGTCCCCGGGCTCGACCCAGACCGGGCCGGCCCAGGCCATCCCGTCGTCGGCCTGCTCGACGCGGAGGTAGTACACGTCGGCGTCGCTGGCGCGTTCCTCGTCCCACGCCATCCCGGCCACGGGCTCGTCGTCGGTGACCTCGCCGGCCTCGGTGTAGGCGTCCAGCCCGGCCGACTCGTCGGTCGTGCCGCCGACGACGTGCCAGTCGTCGTTGTTCTTGACGACGGTCACCCGTTCGATGGGTGCGGTTCCAGCGACGAGCCACTCGACGGTCCGCTCGCCGTCGGCGACCACCGTGCTGTCGTCTTCGCCGACCGCCGTCCCGTCGACGGCGAACTCGGCGAGGATCCGGTGCGGTTGACTGGTCGCGTACACTCGCCGCGAGCGCAGGCTCTCGAAGATCGACTCCCGCGAGAGGTCCTCGGCGTAGAACCCCGTCAGCCCGCCCGGATACGACCCCTCGTCCCAGACCCGCCAGATGTGGCCCCAGCCGATCCCGTCCTCCCAGATGTCCGACAGGGAGGGGAGGTGGGGCGGCAGGTGGATGTGCGACCGGCCCGGTCGCGGGGCGTGGAAGTCCGACGACCCCATCATCCCGACGCGATAGCCCAGTTCGTGGGCGTCCTGGACGTAGTGGCCGGGGTCGCCCATCTCGCCCTGGCCCATCCGGACGGGCTTGGGGTTGCCGTCGACCTCCGGCATCTCGCTGGAGCCCCACTGGGAGTACACCTCGACCAGCGGCGCGATGTCGTCGTCGTACTCCATCGCCGAGAAGTCCAGCGGGTACATCGCCTCGGCCGGGTGGTGCGGGATCGCGAGCACCTCGTTGCCGGTCTCGGCGCGCCACTCCTGCAGCCTGCGGAACAGCTTCTCGTAGCGGTTGGTGTCGGTGTCCAGCGAGTCGAACAGCTCGGCTTCGTCGACACCCTCGAAGTAGACGTTGATGTGGCCGCCCATGTTGGGCTGTTTCGTCCACTCGTAGCCAAAGAGCGTCACGAACTCCCCGGGGTCGTGGAAGTGCTTCGTGACGGTCTTCATGTCCTCGAAGTAGCCGTTGTGCATCCGCCGGCGCTGGAGCTTGGGCGGGATAAAAAAGCCCATCGTGTCGTGGTCGGTGTAGGCCACCACGTCAAGGTCCATCACGTCGCGGCCGAACCGGAACCCCTTGCTCATCGACCCCGCGCCGTCGGAGAACTGCGAGTGGAGGTGGATGTCACCCCAGAACAGCCGGTGGTCGGGTTCGGATTCGAACACCTGAACGGGGTTGCTGGTGAACCGCCGGCCCGACTCGTCGGTGAGCGTCAGGTACTGGACGCCGGGCGTCTCGAAGGCGACGCCGGCCAGTTCTGTCACGGCTTGGTCGGTCAGTTCGAAGTCGATCTCCTCGGGGTGGATCGCCTCGGGGTCGGTACTGTCGAGGGTGAGCGTGCCGTCGTAGTCGGGGAGCAGACGGAGGTACTCGTCCCAGACCGAGACGGTGGCAGACAGCGGCTCCGTGGTGACGACGCGGGATGGCAGGACGCACTCCACGTCGTCGAACCGGCGCTGCCGGCCGCGGGCGAGGTCGGCCAGTGAGGGGTTGTTCTCGGCGAAGACTTTCACCGACTCGATGGCTTTGGTCAGCACTGGGACCACCGCCGAACCGAACGCGGTGGCGCGCCGACCCGGCCGACTGCCGGGCGAGCGCCTGTCTGAACGGGCATACCACCGGGGTGGCGCGGCTGGCGGTTAAGTTTCCCGGCGCTTCGGTCCGCCCGGAGCCCTCCGGGACCCAAACAGTCTTGGTAGATGACCGGAGAAATATGCGGAGTACGAGCCGCCCAGCGCGGCGCGGCCACCGACCACGATGTCCGAGGACGACGACGGGACGAACCGGGACGGGACGGGAACCGGCGAGAGCGACCGCGACGGGATGGCGACCGCCCGGAACGACCGCGACGCGGACGACGACCCGGTGCTGACCGTCCTCGCCGACCCCGGGCGTGGCGACGAGCGGCTGCCGCAGTTGCTCGGCGCGCTCGACGGCGGCGACCACACCGGGCGACTGCGCGCCGCGCTCGCGCTCTGTCTCGTCGTCGAGGCCGACCCGGACCTGCTCGACCCGGTGGTCCGGCGGCTGGTCGACCGGCTGGACGACGACTCGCCCGTCGAGGTGCCCCACGCGCTGGACTACCTCGCCGCCCGCCGGCCGAAGGCGGTCGACGAGGTGGTCACGGATCTAAACGAGGGGCGCGAACTGCGGGCGCGCGAGCACCTCTATCAGTCCGGCGCCGGGTTCGCCCGCAGCGGCTACCTCTCGTCGGAGCCGGGCGAGCGCGGTGTCGGCCGGGCACGCGTGGCGGGCGGCGAGGCCGGGGGCAAGGACGGCCAGCGCGTCTACACCGACCGCTCGCCCGGCGCAGACTTCGACCCGTCGACGCTCGCCGAGGGAGGCGGTGCGAGCGGAGCGGAGGGCGACGGAACCGGCGGTGACGCCGAAGCGGACCAGCGCGACTCTGCCGACGACGACGCGGACGACGACCGGCGGGCGCTGACGCGCGGGCGGCTGGCGCTGGTCACCCGCCGGCTCTCGGCGGTGATCGAGCGGAGTCGCTTCGACGACCTGTCGGTCCTCACCGACCGCAGCGGCGACCGGTTCGGCGACCGCTACCGCGCCGTCGGGACCGTCGGCGACGAGGAGGTTCCCCTCTCGCTGGCTGTCTTCCGGGTGGCCGACGACGACCGCGCGGCGTTCGCCGGCGCGCTCCGGGAGGCTCTCGACGCCTGGGTCGGCGTCGACGACCACGAGTCGGTGGTGTCGGTCTACGACTGGGGGCTCCGACCGCGGCCGTGGGCCGCGCTGGAACACACCGGGACCACGCTGGCCGACCGCGGGGACGAGACCTTCGAAACCGGCGAGGCGGTCACGAACGCCGTCGAGGTCGCCGACGCCGTCGCTCACGCCCACCAGCGCGGCGTCGTCCACGGCGCGCTCGACCCCGGGACCGTCGCCTATCCCGGCGATACCCTCACCGAGCGCGAGCGCCAGCGCCCCCGGCTCACCGACTTCGGTCTCGCTCGCGTCTACGCCGACCGTCGCGGGCTCGCGAACGTGATAGACCCCAGATTCGCCGCCCCGGAACACTACTCCGGCCGGTTCGGCGGCGTCGACCGCGCCACCGACGTGTACGGCCTCGGCGTCCTGCTCTACCGGCTCGTGACCGGCGAACCGCCATACGACGGGCCCGTCGAGGAGGTCCGTGCCGGGGTGTGTTCCGACCGCACCCCGGTGCCGAGCGAGGTCGCCCCCGACCTCCCCCGCGGGCTGGACCAGGTGGTCCGCAAGGCGACGGCGACGGGGAAACTCACCAGGTACGAGACGGTGACGGGGTTCCGTCGGGAACTCCGGGGGGTCGACGTCGATGGCCGGTGAGGTGGAGTTCGGGCTCTATCTCGTCGCCGACAACCCCAACCTGACCTTTATCGTCTTCATCGGCCTCGTCCTCCTGACGGTCATCGCCGCCCGCTTCGGCGCCTACGCCTACCTCAACATGCGCGCCACCGGCGTCGACGCCCAGCGCGTCCTCTGGGAGTACCTGCTGTACGTCGGGGCCGTCGCCGCTCTCTACGGCGTCGTCGGCATCCTCGAGATCGTCTCCTCGATCCGCACTCCGTACAACACCGGCCTCATGCTCGCCGTCGTCCTCCTGCTCGCGCTGTCCGTGCGGGAGATCTACTTCAACGCCGCGCTCTCGACCACCGGCGCCGACGGCGCGTTCCCGGGACGGCGCTTCCTCGAAGTCGTCTTCGTCGGCGTCGTCGCCGCCGTCGTCTTCGGGATCGCCCTCGTCGGCCTCCGTCGCCCGCTGCTCGCGCTCCAGGGCGCCGGCGCGCTCGCGTTCGCCGGCTACGGCTTCTGGTTCGGCCGCAAGCAGACCGCCGCCGCGATGGTTCAGGGCACCATGATCGACTCGCTGCTCCGCCACCTGCTGCCCGTCCTCGCCTTCGCCACGCTCGTCCCCGCCGTCGACCTGGCGACCGTCGCCGGCCTCGACCGCGTCGTCGTCCAGCACGTCCAGATCGTCTTCGTCATCATGACCGCCACCGCGCTGATGACCGCCACGATCAAACTCCGGCAGAACCTCGTGAGTCTGTGACTCTCGGTGGATTTTCGAACCGGCGCGCGCTGTCGAGCGTGCCCGCCTCATGGCGGGCCGCTCGAAATAGTCGTGCGAGGTCCTCGCGAACCGTGTGAGCGAGGGCTTGTCAGAGCTTGCTCTGACAGTGGATGAGCGAACGGAGTGAGCGAATCGGTTGGGGAGGGTCGTGGCCGTCTGCGGTGCTGTGCGGGGCAGTCTACTGTTGCGGTCGCGGTGCTGTGCTGTTCCTGGCGGACTGAAAGGGCGAGGCGCGCTCGCGTTCATCCAGTCGCTTGAGCGGGCCACTATCCGCGCGGGCGGTGTCGAGAGCGCGGATATCCCGCTCAGCGACCGCGAACGTGCCGAGAGCTTTCATCGCTCACCGTCGAGTGCGGTCGAAACGACTGCTAGGGGTCGGGCGGAGGGGTTTCAGCGCTTGCCGTCGACTGTGGTGGTTCAACTCCGAGCGAGCAAGTAGAGAGCCCCCCGCTATCACGTCGAACCAATCACACGGACTCGAAAGAACGAACACCGAGATCCACCACGAGACACACCATGGACGAGTACGCACACGTCGTCAACGTCGACGGTGCCGTCGCGAGAGCGCGCGACGACGGCAGCACAGAGTATTTGCTCGTCGAGCGAAGCGCTGAGGAGGACCACGCGGCCGGCCTGCTCGGCCTCCCCGGTGGGAAACTCGAACCCGAACCGGGCATCGACCACGCGGTCGAGGCCACGGTCCGACGGGAGATCGAGGAGGAGGTCGGCGTCGTCGTCGGGGAGGTCGCGTACGTCTGCAGCGGCACCTTCGAGACCGACACCGGCCACCAGTGTCTGAACGTCGTCACGCTGTGCGCCTACGACGGTGGCGACGCCCGCCCTCGCGAGCCCGAGGAGGTCGCGGCGGTCCACTGGCTCACGATGGACGAAATTCGCGCTCGCGAGGACGTGCCCGCGTTCACCGAGACGTACGTCGAGCGGGCCGCAGCCGTTCGCGACTCGAAGTGAGTCGCGCCGGAGCGCCGCCGGTCACAGCCGGTCGCGGTCGACGCGCACCCGCTCGAACGCCTCGACGGCGAGCCAGCCGCCCCAGACGGCGAACGCGACCGACCCGAACAGTTCAGGGATTGCGATACCCGGCGGGAACCACGGGAACAGCGCCCACCAGGCCCACGAGACGACGTGGAGGACGCCGAGCAACAGGAGTACCAGTCCGCGGAACTGCCGACCGGCGGCGTAGTCGCCGGCGCCCCAGAGGAACACGGCGAGCGTCAGGAACACGAAGAAGGGGATCGCGACCAGGCCGTGGAACGGGCTGGGGATCGGGAACGCGCCGACCAGCGCCATGAA
Source organism: Halosimplex carlsbadense 2-9-1 (assembly GCF_000337455.1). GTDB lineage: Archaea > Halobacteriota > Halobacteria > Halobacteriales > Haloarculaceae > Halosimplex > Halosimplex carlsbadense. The sequence continues at coordinate 78,555 of NZ_AOIU01000023.1, forward strand.
CAGCATGGCGAGCAGGCCGAAGACGCCGCCCGCTTGCCGGATCGGATGCGCCGTCTCGGCCAGCACCGAGACGACGAAGCCGGCGCCGAGGGCGCCGCCGACCAGCAGGGCGCCGTTGAAGATCGGGGCCGTCACCGCGCCGCGGGCGCCGAGGTCGGAGAGGGCGTAGGACAGCGGCGAGAACCACGGTGCCGCGACCATCGCGTAGCAGACGCCGCCGAAGGCGACGACGATGGCCGCGAGGCCGACGGCGGGCGGGACCAGCGGGCGAGCGGGGTCGTACTCGGCCATAGCGCCCGCTGGGACCGCCGCGAGGAAAAAGGAGGGGGTCGCCGACGACTGGCGGTCGGACCGGGGCGGTCCGCCACCGCGGACCCCTCCCGAGGCGAACGACGGTTGGTAAAGATTTTCTCCGTGGGCGTATCAGGGGTGTGCATGACTACACGCGAGTACGACGTCGTCGTCGTCGGGGCGGGGACCGCCGGTTGTTACGCCGCGGCGACCGTCGCCCGCGAGGGCTACGACGTCGCGCTCCTCGAGCGCAAACCCGAGGAGGAGGGGGGCCACATCGCCTGTGGCGACGCCCTCAAGGGCGCCAGTTCCTTCCCCGACGCGATCCCGAAATCGAAGATCGAACCCGCGATGACCAACACCGGCGTCGACCACGGGCGCTTCGAGATACCCCAGGAGGACACCGTCCTCGAAATTCCCGTCCCCGGGGAACTTGCCGTCATCGACCGCTGGGAGTACGGCAAGGCGGTCATCGAGGGGGCGCGCGAGGCCGGCGCGGCGATCCACTTCGACACGGTCGTCCAGGACGTACACCAGGCCGACGACGGCACCGTGACAGGCGTCCGAGCCACGCACGAGGGCGACCCCGTCGACTACCAGGCCGAGATGGTGATCGACGGCGCGGGCGCGCTGTCGATCCTCCAGGACAAGGTCGACTTCGATGGAGCGAGCTTCGACACCAACGTCAGCTACAGTCAGTTCTGCTCGGCCTATCGCGAGGTCGTCACGGTCGACGACCCGGTCGAGTGGGACGACGCGCTCGTGTTCAAGCCGACCGAGCGGGCGGCTGGCTACCTCTGGTACTTCCCGCGAACGGACACGGAGATCAACGCCGGGCTGGGCTTCCAGATGAACGAGGAGCCGATGCACCTGGTCGAGGACCTCAAGCGCGACCTGCGCAACCGCGAGGAGTTCGACGGCGCGACCGTCGAGGACAAGCTCGGCGCCGCGCTGCCGACCCGCCGGCCCTACGACTCGGCGGTCGCACCGGGCTTCGTCGCCGCGGGCGACGCGGCGGGGCTCGTCAACCCCACGACCGGCGGCGGCATCGGCGGCGCCGCCTACTCCGGGCAGTACGCCGGCGAGCAGGCCGTCGCCGCCATCGAAGACGGCGACGTGAGCGAGGACGCCCTCTGGGAGTACAACAAGCGGGTGATGGACCACTTCGGGGCCCGCTTCGCCACGCTGGACGTGTACAACATCTTCGTGACGGCCTACGACATCGACAGCCTGATGGGCATGCTGGCGGCGCTGCCGGCCGAGAAGATCGCCGAGGGCCTGTACGCCGGCGAGACCGACATCGGTCTCTGGCTCAAGCTCAAGACCGCGGTCAAATCGGTCGGCCACTGGGGGACGATCTACGACCTCTACGAGACGAAACAGCTGGCCGAGCGCGTGCTCGCCCACTACGAGGACTACCCCGAGACCCGTGCGGGATTCTCCGACTGGCAGGTTCGCCGCGACGAGATCTTAGACGACGTGTACGAGACGACCGGCGCCGACCCGAAGTACTGAGCGCTCGCGCTCTCCCCGTCCCGACCGCTTCCCATCGACCCGGAGCCGCCGGATCCGCCGTTACCCGTGATATTCCGGCTAGTAAACGGTGACTACCTCATAGATCGTGACGAATATTTATATGTATTCATCAACATATCGATCGGTAACGCGCGGTGGGGAACAGTCCGGGTGAATGCGGGTCGGCGGCTGGGGTCGCCGTCCCACGAGGGTGTCCGGGCATCGTTCAGGCGCGCGTGGGGAAGACAAGCATGACAGAACGCGACACATCGAGAGCTGTTTCACCGGTCATCGGGGTCATCCTGATGGTCGCGATCACCGTCCTGCTGGCGGCGACGGCGGCGACGTTCTTCATGGGGTTCGAGGGGTCGCTGTCGGGCTCGCCTACCGTCGCGGTGCAGGGCGAGTTCGCCGTCGACAGCGGCGGACACGAGCTCGCAGTGGAGTTCACGGGCGGCGATGTCGTGGCCAGCGAGAACGTGAAGATACACGTCGCGAACGCGGGCTGTCGCGGCGTCGGGTCGGTCACCGACCGGTACGGCGTCGGGGAACTCGGGGTCTCCGGGTCGACAATCGCCGCCGGGACGGACGCGCAGGTGACGGTCGGGAACGTCTGTCCGACGGCGGCGAGCCAGCTGGACCTCTCGCGGACGGAAGTGACCGTCTCGTGGGTCGAGCCCGGCGCCGCGAGCGGACAGGTGCTCTACCGCTGGCGCGGTCCCGGGGCCTGAGTCCGCGCTTTCGGTCCTCGCCCCGCTGGGCTCCCGCCCTCGCTCACGGCCGGTCACGCGCGAGCGCCAGAACCGTCTCCGTCAGCACGTCGACGCCGACGACGAGCGAGTCCTCGTCCACGTCGAAGGTCGCGGTGTGGTGGCCGCCCGGATGGTCGGTCCCGACGCCGACGTACGCCGCCTTCCCGCCGCGGTCCTGTACCCGGTTCATCAGGAACGTGGCGTCTTCGCTCCCGCCGAGGTCGTCGTTGCGCAGGATCGAATCGACGCCGGCCGTCCGCCCCGCCACCGTCTCGACCACGTCGACGATAGCGTCGTCGCTCTCCCCTCCCGGCGCTTCGCCGTCGGGCGTCAGTTCCACCTCGCAGTCGTGCATGGTCGCCGCGCCCTCGATCACCGACTCGGCGCGCTCGCGCATGTACGCCATGAGCTCGGTCGTCTCGCCGCGGACCTCGCCCTCGATGTGAGCTTCCTCCGGGATCACGTTCGTCGCGCTCCCCCCGCCGACCTTTCCGGCGTTGACCCGCGTGACGCCGTCCTCGTGGCGCGGGATCGCGTAGAGATTCTGCACGGCTGCGGCCATCGCCTGAACGGCGTTGCGACCGTCCGCCGGACGGCCGCCGGCGTGGGCGGATTCGCCCGAGAACGCCGCCCGGAACTGGTGGACCGCCAGGAACCCCTCGACGCCCGCGACGACCTCCCCCGTCGGGTGGTCGAGCCCGATGTGGACGGCCAACAGGTAGTCGACGTCGTCGAGCAGGCCGCTCTCGGCCATCGGCTTGCCGCCGCCGATCGACTCCTCGGCGGGCTGGAAACACACCTTCAGCGTCCCCGCGAAGTCGCTGTCGGCGACCGCCTCCAGCACCCCGAGCCCGATGGTCGCGTGGGCGTCGTGCCCGCAGGCGTGCATCGCCCCGTCGTGCTCCGACCGGAAGCCCTCCCGGGCGGGGACGTGCGCGTCGTCGGTCGACTCCTCGCGCGGGAGGCCGTCGATATCGACCCGCAGGGCGACAGTGGGGCCGTCGCCGCGTTCGAGGGTGGCCATCGCGCCGGTGTAGCCGCCCCGCAGTCGTTCCAGCGTGTCGGGGTTCGCGCCGGCCTCCTCGGCCTGGCGGAACCACCGCTGTAGCTCCTCGTCGTCGGGGACGGCGATGCGCTCGCCGTCGGCCAGAACCTCGGGGCCGACCAGAATCTCGTCCACGTCCATCGATTCGAGTTCGTCGACGATCCGCGCGGTCGTCCAGAACTCCCGCCAGGCGGGCTCGGGCTTGCGGTGGAACTCCCTGCGCAACGCGACCAGACGCTCGCGACTCGGCTGACTCATGGAGGGTGATGGGCGCCGCGGGAAGGTGTCGGTTTCGGCGACGGGTCTCTGTGAACGGGGTGTGCTCTGTTTGGAGTACAGCGACCGCAACGAACAGCGTGAAAGCCCCCGACCGCTCCGGTCGAGGGGATTGCTGCGCGCTTCGCTCACTATGCTCGCTCCAGTGCTTGCTGCTCCCGTCTTCCCGGAGCGGACCGCCTCTTTCACGCTGTTCGCGGTTCCGTTCAACTTCGCGGTCGCTGTGGACCTGATCGTCGAGCGGGACGGGACGAGAGTGCCAGAGAACGGAGTTCCTAGTCAGCGGACCTGTTCGATCTCGGCTTCGACGTGGATGCGGTCGGGGTAGTCGTCGCCGGCGACCGAGCGGGCGAAGTCGTCGTGGCCGTGGACCTCGACGGTGCGGGTGTAGGCGGTGTACTGCCAGGGCTCGAACTCGCCGCCGTCGGCGGCCAGCCGCTTGGACTGAGGCACGCGATGGTCCGTCGGCGGCTGGGGATGGGGCCCTTTCAGCTCCACGCCCTTGCGCTCGGCGGCGGCCTTGACCCCGTCGACGACGTCGTCGAGGAGCCGTCGGTCCCCGCTCGTGAACGTGAGCTTCGTTACGAAGGGCATGTCAGTGCGGTCGCCGGGCACCGGGATAAGCCATGCGTTTGCCCCCGAACACCTGTCGAGGGGCCGAGTGGTCACCGCGACGACGCTCCGATATTCACTTAAGGAGTGATAGAGTACTTAGTGGCAATGATAGAGGCCACGAGCGCGGGAGCCATCCTCTTTCGCGACACGCGTGGCCGGCGGGAGTACCTCCTCCTCAAGAGTCGCCCGGGCGACTGGGAGTTCCCGAAAGGGGGCGTCGAGGGCGAGGAAGAGCTCCAGCAGACCGCCATCCGCGAAGTGAAAGAGGAGGCCGGAATCGGTGATTTCCGGCTCTTGGACGGCTTCCGAGAAGACTACGACTACGTGTTCGAAGCCAACGGCAACACCATCCACAAGACCGTACACCTGTTCATCGCTCGCTCCTTCGAGGCGTCGGCGGAGCTCTCCCACGAGCACCGCGACCTCCAGTGGCGCGACTACGAACAGGCCATCAACACCGTCACGCAGGACGGCCCACGCGAGATCCTCGAAGAGGCTCACGAGTTCCTCGACGAGAAACTCGCAGAGGACGAAGACGACGAGAGCGAGGAAGACGGCGAGGCGTAACCGCTCCGGACGGAGTGCGGTCCCGTGGCCGGGTGCGGTGCCCGGCCGCGGCCAGCGGCCGCTCCGTCCCGCGACGCTCGCCGGCTCGCGAAACGTATAACCGCGCCGGGGAACCAATCTCGGGTCGTGTCACCCAGGGACGGCGCCGTCGCCGACTCGGAGTTCGTCTTCGAGCTGGCGGTCTGTCAGTGGGCGGAACGCGAGTGGCCGCCGACCGGGAGCGGAACTGGAGAGGACGACCACATCGCCGTCGTCGCCCGGCAGATCGGGACGAAACGGCGCCGGTGGGACACCGTCGTCGTCGAGTGCGACCCCGAGGGACTGGCCCAGCGGGCGAAGTTCGGGCTCGCCGAACTCGACTCGGACCTGCTCCACGTCGTCCGCAACGCTCCCGCCGAGTGGACCTGGTATCGCGACGCCCTCCCCGACCCCGGCTATCCCTGGCGCTACGTCCGCGAAGCGGTCCATCAGGCGGCCGACAGGGGTGTCGTCGAGACCCGTCGCCGCTCGAACAACCGCGTCGAGATCCGCCGGAAGTGGGCCTATCCGGACTGGGTCGAGCGGATCGTCGCGGTGGAGAACAAGCCGGATCTCGACGCCAGCGCCGCGCGGGCGCTCGGCCCGCAACTGGAGCGTGACGTGGCGCTCTCGCTCGCCGACGAGGTGTGGGTCGCCACGACCGAGACCGGCGAGACGGTCGAGCCGGCGCTGGTCGAGGACGTGCCCGTCGAAGCGGGCGTCCTCACGGTCGACGCGACGGGAACAGCCGCAGTGTCCTGGCACCCCCGGTCGCTGGCTGTCGACGACCCCGGAACACGCATCCTCGAACGACCGACGGGCGGCGACCGTGACGCCTCGGCCGCCCGCTTCGAGTACGCCGACCCCGAGTGGAAGGCCGACAAACGCCTGGAACTCGCCGAGCGGGCCTACGGCCGCGGCTGGCGCGCTTACGCCGACACGATGCGCCCCGACTGCCGACACTTCCGGCTGACGGACACCGAAGCGGGCTTTCTCCCCTACTGTGCCGCGAAGGGCTGTCACCCGACGGCCGGGGAGTGTTCCGGCTCCTGCGGCGAGTTCGAACCCGAGCCGCCCGTGTGGCGCTCGGGCGACTGGCCCATCTCGGGCGGACCCGGCAAGGGGATCCAGCGACTGCTGGACCGGCAGCGACGTCGCCAGCGGCCGGGGTTGGACGGAGAAACGTAGCGGTCTCGGGCGTTCGATCCCCTGCGGTCGCGTCCAGTCGTCGCCGTCTCCGCTCTCAGTCGTCCTCGAACCCGAAGATCCGCCGCAACTCGAACTCGATGCGGTCGACGAACTCCTCGAGGACGGCGTCGAACGTCTCGTCGTCGACGGGGACCTCACCGGCCCGTTCGCGCGGGTTCTCCGGGAGCTCGACCCGGAACTCGCCGTCCCCTTCGTAGAACGGTTCGCTCCCGTCGAGCACCCGGCGGTCGATCGCTTTGAGGAGCGTCGAGTCGTATCGACCGTGGAAGTGCTGGTAGGCGTTCCTGTACGCTGTCTGCAGTTCGTCCATGTAGTGGACGTACTTGTCCTCGAACTGCTCCGGGTCGAAGGCCGTCATCGCCGGCCCGTTCGATCGCGAGCCGGTAAACGGCTCCGTTCGACGGGGAGACGGACCTCAGTCGCCCTCGTCGTCGAGCCGAGTGACCTCCAGCGCGTCGCGCTCGACGGCCAGCCGGTAGGTCGGGACGGTCTTCTGGACGCGGTCGACGACGCCCTTCTCGGCGAGCGAGCGCAGCGCAGACCGGACTTCGTCGACATCGGGGTCGCGGCCGGCCTCGCGGAGGTCGTGCAGCGTCGCGACGACGCTCTGGGGTTCGTCGTCGTGGTCGGGGAGTACGTCGATCGTCGCGGCCTGCAGCGCGGGGACGGTGACGGTCTGTTCGTCGATCTCGCCCTCGACCTCGTCGCCGACCAGGCTGTTGGCCTCCGGCGTGGCGCAGATGAGGCTGTCCTCGTCGCGGTAGTAGTAGTCCTTCAGCTCGGATTCGAGGTACTGGTGAACGTCGCTCCCGCTGTCCATGTCCCACTGGGCCTGCAGCTCGGCGTTTTTCGTCGGCTGGAGCGCCACCACGTCCGCGAGTCGCTCGCGGGCCTCGTCCGATAGCGTCATTCGTCCGGGGGTAGGTTCACCGGGTTATTAATCCGTGTTGCTTGCCGGACGACGACGCTTCGCTCACAGGTCGTCGAGCGTGCCGGCCACGTCCGCCCAGTGGCTCCCTTTCCAGAAGTGCTGGCCGCAGTTGTGACAGCGCCAGACGGTCTCCTCGTGGGTCTCGGGGGCGTAGTCCGGGGTCGGCTCGGTCCGGTCGACGCGTTCGAGCGGGCCGTTACAGGCCGAACAGCGCGCCGGCTCGTCGGCCAGTTCGAGGTCGAACCCCGACCGGCGCAGCTCGAGCAGCTGCTCGGTCACCTCCCGCGTCGAGAGCAACTGCGACCGCTCGGCGCGGGCCGCCAGCTCGCGGTCGCGGGTCACCAGGACTCGCCCTTCGGTGTGGGTGAGCGCCAGCACGTCGTCGTCGGCCTCGATACCGCGCTCGCCCGCGTAGGCGGCGTCGTACCCGCACATCCGTAGGTACGTCGCCAGCTTCCCGAGCATGGTGTCGAGCAACAGCGCCGTCTCGCCCGCCGGTTCCTGCGGGAGGTCGTCGCGGTCGGCACCGCCGTCGCGGTCGGTGGGCCCCCCGTCTCCGACCGCCTCGGCGGCCACAGTGGTTCCCCCGCGGTCGCTCGCGCGCTCGTCGGTGTCGGACTGGTCGCCGGTCATTCGAGGAACTCGCGCAGGCCTTCGACGCCTCGCGTATTGAGTACGTCGGTCTGTTCGGCCCAGCCCCGACGGGCCGTGTGGACGCCGTAGCGGACGAGTCCGTAGCTCTCCGGCCGGTGGGCGTCGGTATCGACGGCGATCGTCGCGCCCGCCTCGACCGCGACCTTGACCGCGCCGCCGCCCAGATCCAGCCGGGCGGGGTTCGAGTTGACCTCCAGCGCGGTGCCGGACTCGGCCGCGACCGACGCCAGCCGCTCGACGTCCACGTCCAGCCCGGACCGCTGATTGATGTAGCGGCCGGTCGGGTGGCCGATGACATCGACTTCGGGGTGTTCGGCGGCGGCGACCAGCCGGTCGGTGCCGTCGCCGTCCAGCCCGGAGTGAGGGGAGGCGACGACCACGTCCAGCTCGGCGAGCAGGTCGTCCGCTACGGAGACCGACCCGTCGGCGTCGACGTTGGCTTCGACGCCGGAGAACACCGCGATGTCGGCCTCCTCGGCGACCGCCCGGACCTCTGCCAGTTGCTCCCGCAACTCCTCGTCGGGGACGCCGACGCCGCCGACCATCCCGGGTCCGGTGGCGTGGTCGGTGATCGCGACGTAGTCGTGGCCGAAGGCGGCCGCGCCCTCGACCATCTCCGCGATCGTGTGGTCGCCGTCCGACCAGCCGGTGTGGGTGTGCAGATCGCCCCGGATCGCCGACGGCTCGACCAGATCCGGGAGGGCGCCTTCCTGTGCGGCCTCGATCTCCCCCCAGCTCTCTCGGATCTCGGGCGGCATCCACGGCAGACCGAGCGCCTCGTACATCCCCGCCTCGGTCTCGCCGGCGACGCGCTCGCCCGCCCGCTGGTCGGCGTCGGGGTCCTCGACTTCACTCACGTCGAAGACCCCGTACTCGTTCATCTTCAGGTCGGCGTCGATGGCGACGTTGCGGAGCGCGACGTTGTGGTCCTTGCTCCCGGTGAAGTACTGCAACGCGCTCCCGAACTCGGCGGGGGCGACCACGCGCAGGTCGACGCGTACCTCCCCGGAGCGGACGCTGGCCTTCTGGTCGCCGGCCTCGATGACGGTGTCGGCGTCGGGCCAGTCGACGAACGCCTCGACCACCGCCTCGGGGTCGTCGCTTCCGACGAGTACGTCCACGTCGCCGATAGTCTCCTTCCACCGGCGCAGCGACCCCGCGAGGTCGATCCGCTCGACGGCCGGTTCGCCGTCGAGATACGAGACGACGCCGTCCCCGCGGGGACGGGCCTCGCCCAGCAACTCGCGCTCGGTCGCCTCGCGGGCGAACTCGATGTTCTCCAGGATGTTCTGCTCGGTCTTCTCGCCGAAGCCGCTGACCTCGCGGATCTCGCCGGCCTCGGCGGCGGCCTCCAGGTCGTCGAGGTCCTCGACGCCGAGCGCCTCGTAGAGGCTGCCGACGGTCTTCGGGCCGACGCCCTCGACGCGCGTCAGCGCGTCGATGTCGACCGGCATCTCCGCGCGCAACTCCGCCAGCTCCTCGATCTCGCCGGTCTCGACGTACTCGACGATCTTGGCGGAGATGGCGTCGCCGACGCCCTCGATCTCGCCGACTGCGGACTCGCCGTCGTCGGCGGCGAGGCCGGCCACGTCGGCGGGCGAGTCGCGGACGTTCTCGGCGGCGCGGCGGTAGGCGCGGGGTTTGTACTCGACGGCCCTGGCTTCGAGGCGGTCGGCGAACTCCTCGAGACGGTTGGCGATCTCGTCGTTGCGGCTCATGACGACCTCGACCGGTGACTCCCCTGGCTGTCCCGGTCCTGTCCGAGCGCCTTCTGCAGGAAGTTCATCCAGCGCTTCTTGTCGGCGGTCTCCTGGGCCTCTATCTCCGCTTCGAGGTTCGTCGGGCCGAGGTTCTCCAGAGCGTTGAGCGCGCGGTCGATCCCGATGATCGCCTCGACCAGCGCTTCGCCCTCCTCGCGGGAGATGTCGCCGTCCTCGATCAGCTCCGTGCGCTCGCGGCGTTCGCGCCGAAGGTTCTTCTTGGCCTGCTCGACGCGCTCGCGCTCGCCCGCGGGAACGGTGTCGCGGCGTTTGATCTCGAAGACGAACTCCCGCAGGTCGACGGTCTCCCCCTGTATCTCGATGCGGTCGGGGATGGTCGCACCCACGGTGGCTCCCTCGCGGCCGATGCGTTCCAGGAGCTGTTTGCGCTCGTACTCTTTCACGGTCGTCAGTGGGGTCTCGACGGTCAAAAATCCACGCGATGGCACCCTCCGCGGTTCGTTCGCGGGCCGGACCCGGACGGACGGCCGCCGTCGCCGCGCGAGTTCGCGCCGAATCCGAAGGGTAGGCCCTATATGGGTGGGCGTCCTACGAGGGTGTAGCACCGTCGTCAGCGGACGGCCGGCGATTCCATCAACTATGTCCCGCGTATACAGACTCCACTCGACACTGGAACTGCCCCTGGAGGACGTGTACGACTTCTTCGACGACCCGGATCTCCCGGACGGTATCGAAGACGTCGACATCACCCGCCGGAACAACACACTCATAATCAGCGCTGTCTCCGCCGACGAGAGCATCAGCAAGTACACGCCGACTGCGCAGCTGAAAGCCAGCGTCACGGAGAACCGCGTCTACGAAGAGATCGAAGAGGACGAAGAGGACGACAGCTCCCCCGTTCACACCACCGACACCGCCGGCGGCCCGCAGTGGGGTGCCCTCGAAGAGGAAGAGGAGGAACCGCCCTCCGAACTCGTCGAGTACGCCTGTTTCAAGGGCGACCGCGAGACCGTCCTCCAGAACAGCACCCTCCAGTACGAGATGTTTCTCGTGCTCTGTGAGATCGCCCGCGAGGCCGAGAAAGGCACGCTCACCGCGATCACGTGCCCCGACGACGATCTGGAAGCCGTCCGCATCGTCGACAGTGAGGACCGGCCCGCCTCCATCAACGTCGTCGAGGACCCCCGCGAAGACGAGGACTCCGAGGGCGTCAACTGGCGCGACAACGAGTTCATCAGCGGCTAGCGGTCGTTCCTGTCGTCCCCGTCTCTCACCCCCTTACCCACTGGTGTGCCGACCGCGGAGTCTGCCGGCCGCGTTCTACACCGCGGCGTCGCGCACGTCGACGCTCCCGTCGCTCGTACACTCGACCGTACAGCCAGCGTAGTCGAACGTCACCCGTCCGCCGGTCCCGTCAGGCCCCGAAAACAGCGCGTCGAGCGCGTCCGGGTCGAGCGCATCGTACAGCGGCGGGAGGGCGATCTGTTCGACTCCCTTGTACGCCGCGACCGCCGAGACGACGGTCTCGCTCGGCGGCTGGCTATCTTCGCTGTGACCTGGTGCGGTCGTACTCATTGAGCGCGGGTTCTCCAGTCCCACGTAAAATTCCATCGAAGGTTCATACGACGTTCGTCGAACTTGAAGGCCGGGTCGGGCCGCTCACTCCGGGAGTGCACCGGGGCCGAGGATCCACTCGGCCACGTCGCGAGTGAGGTACACTTCGATCCAGGCCGCGACGACGATCATGACGACGAGGAGCGCCGCGATGACGGCGAGTTCGTACAGCTCGACCCGCGACAGCGGCGTCTCGTCCCAGCCGAGCAGGTACCGGACGATCCGGTGGGGGACGCGCAGTCCGATCGCCGCAGCGGCGAAGAACGCCGAGAGTTCGATCACTCCGTGAGGGAGCAACAGGGAGAGGATCACCGCCCAGGAGGTCTGGCGGACGACGACCGAGACGACCGCTCCGACGAGGCCGCCGTTGACGACCAGCCCGAACAGCGAGAGCAGCCCGCCGGTGATCGTCCCGAGGCCGATCAACAGGAGCGCCCGGAGGTTGTTGAGCAACAGCGGCACGAACGCCAGCTCCGGCAACGGGCTGTCGGCGGGCATGCCCGCCTGGGCGTCCTCGATCAGCGCCTCCAGCTGCGCGACCGGGATCGACCCGACGACCGCGTAGGCCGCGAACGCGCTCCCGAAGAAGACGGCCAGCGCCGCGACCAGGTGCCACCGGAACCACCGCGTGAATCGCGCCTCCCGGTGCAGTTCCCGGAGCGACCGTCTCCCGCTCGCGTCTCCCGCGTCGGGGTCCGTCCCGTCATCGTCCGCCCCCCGCTGGTCGGTCTCACGGCTCATTACCGACCCGTTCGCTCCCGACTCCCTTTTGTCCTCCGACAGACAGGACCGACTGCCCGGAGACGCCGTGGTAACTGCCCACATCCGACAGACGACTGGTCCTCCAAAAAGAACTTAACCGGCCGACTAATTATATCTCATTACCGATGTCAGCCGAGTTCCCCGACTACCTGGACGTCGACTACAGCGAAGGCGAAGGCGAAGACCCGGCCGACTACCCGCACGTCAACGACAAGATCGAGAAGGCGATCGAGGTCACCCGACGGGGTCTCGAGGAGTACGAGAACCCGGTCGTGATGTGGACGGGCGGCAAGGACTCGACGCTCACGCTGTATTTCGTCAAGGAGGTCGCCGACCAGTTCGACCTGGAGGTCCCCCCCGTGGTCTTCATCGACCACTACCAGCACTTCGACGAGCTGATCGACTTCGTCGAGCACTGGGCCGACGAGTGGGACCTGGAAGTCATCTGGGCCCGCAACGAGGACGTCGGCGAGATCGTCGACGAGCAGGGCCTCGAACCCGGCGACGATATCGCGATCGACGACCTCTCGGAGCACAACCAGCACCACGTCCGGGAGATTCTGGAGTACGAGGAGGACAGCTTCCCGTTCCTGCTCGACACCTACGTCGGCAACCACCTCCTCAAGACGGTCGCGCTCAACGACGCCATCGAGGAGTACGACGTCGACGGCATCATCTCCGGCATCCGCTGGGACGAGCAGGAGTCCCGCGCCGACGAGACGTTCTTCTCGCCCCGCCACGACCCGGACATCTACCCGCCCCACGACCGCGTCCAGACGATCCTCCAGTTCGACGAGGCCGCCGTCTGGGACGCCTTCTGGAACTTCGTCGTCCCCGACACCGTCGAGGACTTCCCGGACGAGGGCTACGTCCCCGAGACCGACGACGACCTGCCCGAGGGCATCGAGCAGGACGACATCCCCGTCTCGCCGAAGTACTTCGCCGGCTTCCGCTCGCTCGGATCCGAGGTCAGTACCGACAAAGCCGCCGAGGAGCCCGCCTGGCAGCAGGATCTGGACTCGACGACCGAACGCGCCGGCCGCGCCCAGGACAAAGAGGACCTGATGGAGCGCCTGCGCGATCTGGGCTACATGTAACGTCGGTCGGAGAACCCCTTCTTCGCGGTCACGGATCGGTCGAGCCGGCGGGTTCCACTGCCTGCTTTCTCACGTTTCGAGCGGCTGCTCGTCGCGGCGTCACTCGTCGATCGCTTGCCCGCCGCCCGGCGGGACCGTGATCGTTCGGTCGACGCCGAAGAGAACGAACAGCGCGAACAGCGCGTACAGCGCGGGCTGGTTCGTCAGCACGCCGAGGACGCCGAGCACGCCCAGCACACCGAGTCTGTTCACCTGTAGTTCCATGTCCGAAAGTCGCTCTCGCTGTCACAAAATCCCATCGCCGAATCCCGATCACTGAAAATTTCCGACGCCCTCTCGCGGCGCCCGCTCGGTCTCCCGTTTCGTCGTTCGCGAACGAGCGTGAACGGATCGTGAGGTAGCGTTCGCCTCTCACGCGAGATGTCCCCGTACGACCGTTAGAATCTCTTTCCTCGGTTATATCAGCGAGCGCGCATCTGCTCGGCGACGCGGTGAGAGACCACGATCCGTCTGATTCAGCTGAAATACGGGCTGAGTTGACAGTGTTCACAAGTTATATGTGGTGTGTCTGGAATACCCGAGACGACTGTCGGTGGGTGAATTCGATGGGTGAAAAGCGGAATGCACGCTACGGCGGGTGGACAGTGAGACGAGCAATCCGGTTTCGGGTGGTGGAGCGATGGTCGAGGTAAGTCGCCGAACAGTGGCAATCGCGGTCGTCGTCGTCGCCGCGCTGACTGGACTGGGACTCGGGGTTCCGTCGTTCGACGGAGGCGGTTCGGACGGGCCGTCCCCCGCGGTGATCGATACTCAAACGGTGACTGCAGTCGACTCGGCCCCCAGCGATGCGACGCCGACCGTGCGCGAGACCACAACGTCCGGAGGGCCGACAGAAACCGAAGCCCCTGTCGGACCGACGGCGACGGCGAGCGATACGGCAACTCCGGGTGAGACGGCGACGGGCACCGGGACGGCGACGGCGAGCGATACGGCAACTCCGGGTGATACTGCAACTCCGGGTGATACGGCGACGCCTGCCGCGAACGAAACGGCGACACCGACTGGTGGGTCGGGCGGTACGTCCGGGTCAGACGGTGCGGATGGGACCTCTGGGTCAGGCGGTGCGGATGGTTCCTCTGGATCGGACGATGCGGATGGGACGTCCGGGTCGGACGGTAACTCCGGATCAGGCGGTGCGGGCGGGACGTCCGGGCCAGGCGGTGGGGACGGTACCTCCGGGGCGACACCGACTCCAGGCGGCGGATCAGACGAGCCGATCGTGCAGAACGCGTCGTCGACGGTTGTCGACGGGGATACAGCTTCGATCACGGCCCCTGGAACGAGGTCGACCAGTCGGCGAGTCGTCTCGGCAGCCGTTCCCGATTCCATCGCGGCCGACGACGCGGTTCTCGTGGAGCGCCTGACCGTCACGACGAACGATTCCGAGTCCGTCTCACTGTCGGTGACGCGCCACGAGAACTATCGCGAGAGTCTGGGCGTGACCCAGCTAGGGGGGGCGCTCACCTACCTCAACGTCTCACATCCCTCGCTCTCCGATGCCGAGATCAGCGAGGCGGAGTTCGTCTACAGCGTCGAAAAGTCCGTCGTCGATTCGCGGAGAGGGTCACCGACGCTGTACCGATACAACGATACCGGATGGGAGACGGCGCAGGCCGAGCGAATCGACGAAACCAACTCGCGATACGTGTACCGAGCGCGGATGTCCGGGCTGTCGGTGTTCGGGTTCCTCCCGTCGTTGCGCGAACTCCTCGGACAGGCGCAGTCGCCTGACGCGATCAAAGGCGTCTCCGTCGTCAACAGGACCGACAATGACAACGACGGTCGCTACTCGGACTTCGACGTTCGGGTTCGAGCCAATACGACGCTTCGGGGATACGACGGCGATGGGAACGGCGATCCCTCCTTCGAGGTATTGATAAACGGTGCCCCGGTGAAACGAGCCGAACAGGGGGTCAGTCGGAAGCGAGACGGGAGCTTTGTGATCCCTATCCGCTGGAGTGAACTCAACGCGCATTCGGCTGGTGAACTCCCCGTCACAGTCGAGCTCCGAGACGACGATACCATCGAATCGGACGACCTAACGTGGGACCACGACCTCGCCGCGCGGGCGGAGACGACGGTGCAGTACGAGCCGCTCTCGGCGGAACTCGACGCGGATAGCGCGACGGTCGCGCTGATATCGAAGTCGAACAACGTGTACAGCGTGTATCACCAGCGTGCCCTGAACGAGCGGTACTGGCACGAGCGCGCGGTCGACGACGCCGACGTCGTCGCCGACCAGCTCAACAACGCGTTGCGGTCATACGTCACCGATCAGGTTCGGACCGGAGAGGAGTTGGCCGCGGACAAGGCGAAAGAGTCGCTGACCGACGCGGTGTTCTCGACGGTGAGCGCTACCGTACGGCAGACGATCGATTCCGCTCTCAGAGTCTATCGACTCGCGCTCACGTCGATGCGGACGGCCGTCGCTGCGGACAGAATGGGAAGCGCGATCCAGAGCGAAGCGGTGTCGATCCACCTCGACGACCGATACACCTCGGCGGAGTACGAGGACATCAGGGAGACGATCCGCGCGCTCGAGGCGAACACCGAGCGACTCCAAACGGCGGTCGCCGACGACGACCGGGAGCAACGGGAGGCCGTGTTGAGAGAGCGAACGGCGCTACTGGAGGAACTCCACCGAGACGTTCCCCGGTACACGGACGCGCTCTATCGGAGCGTCACCCGCAACTCGGTCGGCGACGAGGACTTGCGCGCGTACGTCATCACGCGCGAGCATCTGGAAACGCTTCGCACGTACGTCGAGGCGGACTATCAGCAGACGACTGAGATGCTGACGGGATCGCCCTCATCGCTGCGGAACCAGACGACGATGCCGACCCACGGGTGGTACGGTGAGTCGCTGGCCGCCCTCGACGGCGAAACCGTCGTCCACGATACGTTCGAAACCGAGGACGATTATACGGTGTATCGGATCGATTCGAGCGACGACACCGGTGAGTCGCTCGAACTCCGCCTGCAGCGGAACACCTCGCGGTCTGTCCAGGCGTCGATCTTCGACTACCGACCGACGAACCTCCAAACGGCGGTGAACGAGTCGTTCGACACCGTTCCCCGCGGCGGCCAGGAGTACACCGTTCAGAACGCCAACGGTAGCTACTACGTCGTCGTCCGGGCGAACGGGACGACCGGCCTCTACAACCTCGAAGCGTCGTCTTCCGACGGCGACGGCGTCAGCGTCTCCGTCGTCACGCGTGCCGGTCCCGACATCCAGAGCCCGGTTCTTACGGCCCGGTCTACGCCGCCGCGCGAGGAACTGCGCTCGGGTGACGTCGTCTACGCGACGACGCGACGGAACGTGAGTTTCCGATGGAACGCGTGGGACGACAAGACGCCACCGGGCGAGATCGAATACCGGTACCGAACGGCCGAGGGCGCCGGGTTCTCGAGCTGGTCCAGTTGGCGCAACGCCTCCTCGTCGGGGAACGTCTCGCTGTCCTTCCAGTTCGACGACGGCGTCCACAGAGTTCAGGTGGTCGTCCGGGACGCCGCCGGGAGACAGGCCGTCAGGAACGTCGATGTCGCCGTCAGTCGGTTCACCCCGACGACGACAGTCGTGACGGACGGCGACTCGACCGAGAACGACGTGTTCGTCAGGGTGCTCCCTGCACAGAGGCGAGTGGATTCGGTTACGCTGGAGTACCGAGAAGCCGGCACGTCGTCCTGGCAGACGTGGCGAGTCGTCGACGACACCCGAGACTTCGGCAAGCTCGAGTTCACCGAGTCGGGGCCCGGAACCTACGAGATCAGGGCTCGGGCGACGAACCTGGCCGGAACCACCGGGGCCTGGGACAACACGACGCTGGAGTACCACCCCCCGGACCTGACGGCGCCGACCGTCGAACTGGCTCACGCTCCGCCGGTGCGAGCGGACGGGCGCCGCGTCATCGACGAGAGCCCGGTGACGCTGGCGTGGTCGGTCGCAGACGACAGAGCGGCGAACGAAACGCTCTCGTACCGCTTCCGACACGACGACGATGAGGGCGGCACGTGGACCGACTGGCAAACCGTGGGTGCTGACGGTCGTGTGGCCGTCACGCGGCAGGTGAGCGAAGGCGCGAACCGCGGCGTCGTCGAGGTCCGCGACCCAGCCGGGAACGTCGGTCGTCATCGGGTCGACTTCACCGTCGATAGAACCGCTCCGGAACTCGGGTTCACCGCCGACGACGCGACGATGGGGGCGGCCGTCGATCTGAATGTCTCGGAGCGGGTCCGTTCGGTTCGGATCGAGTACCGCCCGAGCGACGGGTCCGAGGACTGGACGCGGCTGACCGCACTGACCGAACTCGAAGGAGGGACACACCGCTTCAACCTCGGGGTTCCGGAGAACGGGACGTTCGATATCCGGGCCCGAGCTACCGACCACGCCCGCAACCGCGGCGACTGGCAGTACGGCTCGTTCCGAAGCGAGCGAGCGGTGACCGAGGGCGACGACTTGGAACAGTCGGTCGGCGGTGGGAACGGGGCCTGCCTGGCAGGCTGCGAAGGCGGTGGCGGCGGTGACGGGGGCGACGGGGACGGCCTCGGACCGCTCCCGGCCGGCGGCAGCGCGGAGATGACCTTCGAGCCGTTCTCCGGCAGGGGGCTCATCGAACTGTACGTCGCCTCGCGGGACGGCCGAACGCTCTCTCTCCGGACCATCGAGTACGGTCCCGACCGGAACGAGACAGTCAGCGCCGACCTTCCGGGGAACCTCACGTCGGGTGACCGACTGCGCGTTCGCGTCCTGAACGGGTCGAGTGACGACCCCGATGTCGTCCTCGAGAGTCTCCGACTGTACGGCGCGGCCCCGACCGGCCCGACCGTCGAGACGAAGCCGGAGACGCCGATAGCGGGGCGGTCGACGACGCTCGCCGCTTCGACGGCGCAGTCGGACACCGGATCGATTACCGAATACGCCTGGGACTTCGATCTGGACGGGACCTTCGAGGTTACCGGCGAGCGGGTCAACACGACGTTCGTCCACTCGGGTGCCAACTCCGTCGTCGTCAGAGCGACGGACGTCTTCGGGTCCAGCAGCCGCGCGACCCGGACGATCGACGTGAACGCGCCTCCCGAACCGGAAGTCGACGGGCCGACGGACACCCGGACGGACAGCTCGGTCGTGTTGAACGCCCGGGGATCCGTCGACGTCGACGGGCACGTCGACCGGTATCGGTGGGATACCGACGAGGACGGGGCGTTCGAGGCGACCGGCGATTCGGTTGCGGTTCGGTATCCGGACGACGGGAACTACACGGTCCGTGTGCGCGTGACTGATAACGAGAGCGCGTCTAGCGACCGATCGCGAACGGTTCGCGTCCGGAACAGGCCGCCCCAGGCATCGTTCAATCTGTCGACCCGAGCACCGCTCGTCGGCGACTCGGTCACGTTCGACGGTGCCGGGAGTGGCGACCCCGACGGGTCGGTCCAGCGGTTCGAGTGGGATGTCGACGGCGACGGGAGCGTCGAGTCGACGGGCTCGACCGCTACCGAGACGTTCCGGTCCGCAGGCATGCGGACGGTCACGCTGCGCGTCGTCGACGACGACGGGGACAGCAGCCGGGTCAGCAGGACGTTCTACGTGAACGCGCCTCCGACCGCACGCGCGGCGGTGCCGGACAGCGTGCTGACCGGCGAGCGTGCGCCGCTGAACGGAAGCCGGTCGACCGACCCCGACGGTTCTCTCACGGCCTACGAGTGGGACATCGACGACGACGGGTCGTTCGAGCGCGCGTCCGAGACCGTCGATCGGTTGTACGACGACGACGGCACGTACGTAGTCAGGCTCCGCGTCACGGATGCGCGCGGAGCGAGCGATACGGCGAACGCCACGGTCACGGTACGGAACCGACCACCGCGAGCGAACGCGACCGTCCGCCCGGCGGTTCCGGTGATCGGAGAGCGGACCGTGTTCGACGCGAACGGGAGCACAGACCCGGACGGATCGGTCGAGACCGTGCAGTGGGACATCGGCGCCGACGGCAGTATCGAGGCCAACGGAACGACGTTCCCGACGCGCTTCGATACCGGCGGCAACCACACCGTGCGGGTCGTGGTAGTCGACGACGACGGGGCGACGAACGCGACGACCGAGCGGATCTACGTGAACGTTCCACCCGAGCCGGCCGTCGAACTTCCGTCTACGGTGTTGACTCGCCAGCCAGTCAACTTCAGCGCCGCGAACGCCACCGATCCGGACGGGACGATCACCGCGTATCGGTGGGATCTGGCGGGAGACGACGCGACCGACGTGACGGGTCGGACCGCGACTCGAAGCTACGCGGACGATGGTACGGTCCGAGCCACGCTGCAAGTCGCGGACGACCGCGGGGAGACGGCGTCGGTAAACCGGACGTTCACCGTCCGAAACCGGCCTCCGACCGCGTCGGTTTCCAGTCCGGCGGACCTGAGCGATAGCTCGAATCTGGTCCTCCCGGCCAACGAGACGGTCACGCTGGCCGCGACGGACAGTTCCGACCGCGACGGACGGATCGCGTCGGTCTCCTGGGACCTGGACGGGGACGGTGACGCTGACGCCTCCGGCGAGACGATCACTAACCGGTTCCCGGAGCCGGGGATGGAGCGGGTCGACGTGACGGTGACCGACGACGACGGCGCCGAAACGACGCGTGAGGTTTCCGTTCGGGTGAACGCGGAACCGGCCGCTTCCCTCGCGGTACCGGAGACAGTGCTGACCGACGAGACAGTCACACTCGACGCGTCGGGTTCGACCGATCCCGACGGCCGGGTCGTCCGCTACGAGTGGACGACGCCAGTGGGGAGTTCCTCGTCGACCGGGCCGGTGGTGAATCGCTCGTTCCCGGACGACGGCGTCGTCACGGTAGCGGTCACAGTCGTCGATTCGGACGGAAGTACCGATACCGTCGCTCGGAACCTCACGGTGGTGAACCGCTCGCCGAACGGGACGATCAGCGGTCCCGAGGGAGTGACCGCAGGCGACCCGGTCGTCTTCGAAGCCGACGCGAGGGACCCCGACGGGTCGGTCGCGAGCTACGAGTGGCGCGTCGGCCGGGACGAGACCGCGGTCGCGAGCGGGCGGTCGTTCGAGACGGAGTTTTCCTCGACGGGACCGGTCGAGTTCTTCGTGACGATCACCGACGACGACGGGAGCAGAACCGTCCTGAACGACACAGTCGTCGTCCGGGCCGAGAACGGTACCGACGGCGGGAACGAGCAACCCGTCGTCGGGTCGTGGCCCATGTTCGGTGGCGGTCCGGCTAATACGGGCGCCACCGCGGCCGGCGGTCCCTCGCCGCCGCTCGACGAACTGTGGAGTGCGTCGACCGAGGGTACCGGATACTCGTCGCCGTCGGCGGTCGACGGTACCGTCTACGTCAGTCAGCCGCCCAGGGCCGTCCGGGCTCTGGACGCCGCCAACGGCGCGCACCTGTGGACGGTCTCGGTCGACGGAAGCGTGGCCGGATCGCCGGCCGTCGTCGGTGGGACCACCTACGTCGGTACCGCGAACGGGACCGTCCACGCGCTGGACGCCGGATCCGGTTCGAAACGGTGGCGCTTCGACACCGAGGAGTATCTGCTGTCCGTCTCGACAGTCACCGACGGGACCGTCTACGTCGGCGGTGGGAGCGGAACCCTGTACGCACTGGACGCCGATACCGGTGCCCTGCAGTGGAAATACGCGACGGGTGGTTCGGAGCTCCCGCCCTCGCCAGCAGTGAGCGGCGGGACGGTCTACGTCGGAGACCGGTACGGCGAGGTGTACGCCCTCGACGCAGGTTCCGGAGCGGAGGTCTGGAACGCCTCGCTCGGGGCGGTCACGTCGCCGCCGGTGGTCGCCGACGGCTCCGTCTACTTCTCGACCCGAGGCGGTGACCTGTACGCGCTGGACGCACGGACGGGCGATCGCGAGTGGTTGACTTCGCCATCGTCGATGGAACGCGGTCCGACCCGACCAGCGGTTCTCAACGGGTCCGTGTACGTGGTGGTTGGCGACTCGGATCTGCTCGCGGTGGACGCTGCTACCGGTACCGAGACGTGGAACGCCGCAGTCGGCGGACAGGTAACGGCCCCGCCGACGGTGGTCGACGATACGGTCTACGTCGGGAACGGCACCGGGACCCTCTCGGCGTTCGACGCCCGGACAGGCGTTCGGGAAGGGACGTTCCCCGTCGGCGGTGACGTCACCGCGCCGGCTGTGGCCAACGGGACTCTCTACGTCGGGAACGACTTCGCCCAGGTTTACGCTCTTGAAGAGAGCGAAACGGACGAGTCCGCTGGCGGAGACACGGGCGTCGAACCGGCCGCGATCGATCTCCTGGACCCCGATGGGAACACCTACGCCGCCGGCGACACGGTCGGGCAGGTTCCGGGGGTGACGCTGAACCGCTCGATCACGTTCGAGAGTGGCGACCGTTACCGGTTCGTCATCGAGAACCGCGAAACCGACGGCGAGGTCCGGATCACTCCGCCCGTCTCCAAGTCAATCGATGCCGGAACGACGATCGTTCTCAACGGCCGGGGCGCCGACGGGGAGGCCAGCGGAGCTGCCCGTTTCTGGGCCGTCGGAGAGACCGATCTGCGTACCGCATCGTCGACGGTGCGCGGCGAATTCCCGACGGAGGGTGTACTCAATCTCAGCGTGCGACTCGAAGACGCACGGACGAACGAAACGATCGCGACGTCGGAGACCGAGTCGTTCGTCTCCGGGTACGTAGCGGAGTACGGGCAGAACAGTACCTCCGGAACCGTCGCTTTCGCCGTCAACGGGAGCACGTTGCCGCGCGGTTCGACGGTCCAGGCGACGATCTACAACGCGTCCGTCGACACGCCGGGCGAGACGACGGACAAGCAGACGGTCCAGCTCGAGTATCTCTACGAGACCGACCTGTTCGTCGGCACGTTCGATGCGACTGCACTCGAAGGGAGTTCCACCGAGTCGCCGAGCGAGTACAGCGTCGAAGTCGAAGCCACGCTCCCCGACCGATACGGGACCGGCTTCACCGTCTCCGGAGACAGCGTCTTCGAAGTCACGGAGTCCCAAGAAGCGCGTACCCCACCGGGAACCTCGGGCCCAACGAAGACTCCGACAGGCACTTCGGCCCCAACGAGTACTCCAGCACCGACTGCGACGCCAACGAGTACTCCAGCACCGACTGCGACCCCAACGAGTACTCCAACACCGACTGCGACCCCGACGAGTACTCCAACACCGACTGCGACCCCGACGAGTACTCCCGCACCGACTGCGACGCCGACGAGTACTCCAACACCGACTGCGACGCCGACGAGGACTCCCACAGCAACCGCGACCCCGACGAGTACTCCACCACCGACTGCGACGCCGACGAGTACTCCACCACCGACTGCGACGCCAACGAGTACTCCAGCACCGACGGGCACCTCGGCCCCAACGGGGACCTCAGCCCCAACGAGTACTCCACCGGAGACCTCAACGCCGACGAGTACTCCCACAGCAACCGCGACGCCGACGAGTACCATCACGACGACGCCGATAGAGACGTCTCAGTCGCGCTTGACCGGCAAAGAGACGGCGCCATCTCCGATGATGGAAGTCTCGGACACTCTGTCGAGGGGAAAAACGACGATAGGCACGTCGGTTACCGTCCCAATGGGGGCAGGCCAACAGACGAGATTTCTGATGCCCACGACGACACCGACCGAGAGGCTCGCAGAGATCTGTACCGCCCTCGCCGAGGTCTCGCTCCCGTTCGGTTCCTCGTAGGTGGATGTCCGGCGCTCTCTGACTTCCGAACGGGATCGACGATCTGTTACAACGTGTTCTACTGTCTTCGACCTCGGTTTTGATTGCGAAGTGGCGACCGGTCCGGATTGGTTTTTCCGACTTGCTACCGAAGCAGTTTGCTTCTTAGTTCACCGGTTCGGTGCGGTGGTTGGATGTCGGCCAGCCGAATCCCATTTCGAGGTCCACTCGGACCACGCTTAAGTCCGCACAGCCCCCAGAGAAGGGGAATGCCATCCAGACGGTCGGTGATCGCCGCGCTCCTCGGCGGGAGCGTCGGCGCCGCGACGCTGACGGACGCACGGGGGTACCTCGACCGGTTCGCGCCGCTGTCGGGCGACGCCTGGGGTGCGGCGACGGCCGACACTCGCGAGCGAGTCGCGACGCCTTACGGCGACGCGACCGTCCGCTACGACGACGCGGGCGTCCCCACCGTAGAGGCCGGCGACGAACTGTCGCTGTACTTCGCGGTGGGGTACGTCCACGCGGCCGACCGGCTGTTCGAGATGGACCTGATCCGCCGGCGGATGCGCGGGACCCTCTCGGCGGCCGTCGGCGAGCGCACCGTCGAGTCGGACCGGTTCCACGCCCAGATGGACTTCGCGAGCGCCGCCGAGGCGAGCTGGCGGGCCGTCCGCGACACCCCGACCGGTGAGGCCATGCGCGCGTACGCCGCCGGCGTCGAGGCCCACCGGGCGAGCGAACCGCTCCCCCTGGAGTTTCGGCTGCTGGACTACGAGCCCGCCGCGTGGACGCCCATCGACTCGATGCTCGTCGAGAAGCAGATCAGCTGGGGCCTGACCGGGAGCTTCCGGTCGCTGCGTCGCTCGGCCGCGGCCGACGCGCTCGACGAGTCGGCGGCGGCGACGCTGTACCCCGAGCGGATGGACCACGACGTGCCGGTCCTGCGGGGCGGGACTGGCGCGGAGCGCGAAGACACGACCGCGGCGGCGTCACCCACCGCGGCCACGGACGTACGGAACGAGGGCGGCCTCGCGTCGCTGTCGACGTGGCTGGCCGATTTCGAGTCCGAGCCGGGGATCGGCTCGAACAGCTGGCTCGTCTCGGGCGAGTACACCGCGAGCGGCGACCCACTGTTGGCCAACGATCCGCATCTGAACCTGATGGCGCCGCCGGTCTGGTACCAGATGGTCCAGCGCTGTCCGGGCATGCGCGTGCGGGGTGTTTCGTTCCCCGGTGTCCCGTTCGTCGTCATCGGCGAGAACGACGCGGGCGCCTGGGGGTTCACCAACGCCGGCGCCGACGTGCTGGACACCTACACGTACGAGACGCGCGACGGGGAGTACCGCTACGGCGACGAGTGGCGGGCCTTCGAGACCGAGGAGCGGACCATCGAGGTCGCCGGCGGCGACGACCGAACGGTCACGGTCCGCAAGAGCGTCCACGGGCCGGTCCTCGAACGCGAGGGGCGGCGTGTCGGCGTCGCCTGGACCGGCCTCCAGGCCTCCCGGACCGCGATCGCGGTTCACGAACTCGACCGCAGCGGCGGCCGCGAGGACGCCCTCGCGGCGCTGTCGAAGTTCGACACGCCGACGCAGAACGCCGTCTACGCCGACCGCGAGGGCGATACCGCCTACTGGATGACCGGGCTCGTCCCCGTCCGCGAGTCCGACGGGGAGGGCGCGGGGAGCGGCGAACCCGGCGACGGGGAAGCCGTTCGCGGCGACCGCGTCTTCGACGGCTCCGCCCGCGAGGGGGTGTGGCCGGGGTACGAACCGTACGGGGAACCCGACTTCGAGACGGGGTGGATCCCCTTCGGCGAGAAGCCGGGGGTCCGCGACCCCGACTACGTCGCGACCGCGAACCAGCGGATCGCCGACGACCTCGACCGCTACATCGGCGAGGGGTACGCCGCGCCCTTCCGCGCCCGCCGCATCTACGACCTGCTGGACGAGCGGGCCGCGAGCGACGACCCCTTCGACTTCGCGTCCATGCGTCGCGTCCAGCGCGACGTGGTCGACGAGCGCGCCCGGCTGTTCGTCCCGACGATCCTCGACGCCCGCGAGTCGATGGACGACGCCGCGCGGGCCGCGGCCGACCGTCTGGCGGAGTGGGACTACCGCATGAATCGCGACTCCCGGGCCGCGCTCGTCTTCGAGTTGTTCGTCGACCACTACCTCGAACGGGTGTTCGACCCCGTGTTCGAGGCCGCCGGTCTCGACGGGAGCCACTACCCCAACGACTGGGTGCTGTTCACGCTCGGCCCCGAGAGCCGGTGGTTCGCCGACCCGCCCGCCGAGGGGGTCGACTCCCGATCCAGCAGTGGCCTGATCGCGGGGGCGATGGCCGACGCGGCCGCCGAGATCGAGGCGGAGGGCTACGAGACCTACGGCGACTACAACCGGACCGCGATCGACCATCCCTTCGGCCTGGGCTTCCTGAACTACCCGCGGCTCCCGACGGACGGCTCGCCGGCGACGGTCCGCAACTTCCGCAGGGAGTCGGCCGTCGGCAGCAGTTTCCGCCTGCTCGCGCGGTTCGACGGCGACCCCTCGCTGGGGATGATCCCGGGCGGCAACGACGGCGAGTACTTCTCGGAGCACTACAGCGACCTCCTGAAACCGTGGGCCGACGGCGAGTATCGCCCGCTGGTCGCGACGAGCGAGGGGGCGCCTGACATCCGGTTCCAGGCGGGAGACGCCGCTGCCGACGGAGGTGCCGGCGATGAGTGAATCGCTGGCGGACGTGTACGGGTCCGAGACCGACGACTCCTCGACGGGGATCCGCGCTCGGCTGTACGCCGCACAGACGAACCCACGCGACCGGTGGGCGCTGGTGGCGGTGGCGACCGCGGTCGGACTCGCCCTGGGGACCGTCCACTGGGTCGGCCTGCTGGTCGGCGGCGCGCTCGTCGGCTTCTGCTGGCCGACGCTCCGCCGGGCGCTCGTCGCCGGGCTGGGGTTCGGCGTCGTCGTCCTGCTCGCGATGGCGGTTCAGTTCGCCCTCGCCGGAAGCCTCGACGAGTACCTCGCCATGGGGCAACTACTGGCGGTCAGCGTCGCCGTTCCGCTCGTCGCCGGGCCGCTCGGCGCCGCGGCTCGCGGGCTGGTTCCGGACGCGCCACAGTCGCGAGACTCCTGACGGTCGCCAGCGTTCGCGCCCTCACCCGTCGAGGTCGTCGATCAGCGCTTCGAGCGTCCCGATGTGCTCCCGGCGACCATCTTTTTCGCCTCGGGGTCGCTCACTCCGCTCGCGACCCGTCTCGGCCAAAAAGCTGGGCCAAAAAAGCCGCTCGCTCCCGCCGCTCGCTCGCGGGACTCACCCGTCGAGGTCGTCGATCAGCGCTTCGAGCGTCCCGATGTGTTCTTCGAACTTCTCGCGCCCCAGGTCGGTGAGTTCGTAGGTGGTCTGGGGCTTGCGGTCGACGAACTGCTTCTCGACGGCGACGCAGTCGGCGTCCTCCATCTTCCCGATGTGGCTGGCGAGGTTGCCCTCGGTCACGTCCAGGGCCTCCTTCAGATCGGGGAAACTCGTCTCGCCGTGGCTGTAGAGGTAGGCGAAGATCTGGAGTCGCGTCGGCTGGTGGACGAGTTTGTCGAAGTCCATGAATCAGGCCCGCGTCAGGTACACGTAGGCGGCTATCGCGTACAGGCTGAAGAGGATGCCGAAGAGGCCGACGCCCAGGTACCGAAGCGCTTCGACGTACGGGATGAACGACGCGTAGAGCAGGACCCACGCGCCCCCGGCGTAGAAGACCAGCCGGTCGCGCCGCCGGACCCGGTAGGCCGCCAGCACGGCGCCGGTCACCAACAGCCCCAGGCCGAGGGTCGCGATGACCAGCCCGAAGTACAGCAACGCCCGGTCGAGCCCGGGGATCTGGCCGGCCGCGTCGCCGGTGACTCCCGTCGCGGCCAGCAGGAAGGCGCCCAGAGAGCCGTAGACCGCCCGCCAGCTCGGCGCGCCGGGGGGCGCCTCCTCGCTGGGCAGTCGCGAGGAGACGAACCACAGCGCCGCGACCGCGACGACACAGAACCCGCCCCAGATCGCGACGTACGCGGCCGCCCCGAGCGTCTCGTAGAGGAAGAAGGTCGCCTGGACGAGCAGCGCCGCGACGCCGATGATCAGCCCGGCGACCAGCCACAGCCGGGCGCGACCGGGGTACTGCTCGGCCAGCCCCATCGCCCCCTTGATGTCCGACAGCTGTCGCTGCAGCTCCTCGGGGTCGACGCTCTCGGAAGCGTCGCTCACGGCGACCACCTCGGGGAGTCGCCCCGGTGGCCCGCGTCGGGAGCGGTCGCACGTCGGTCCGGCGTGGAGCGTATGTTCGTCGTCATTGGTTGGCCCGGGGATCGTTGCCGCGGTGTTGTCGGAGGGCCGGTAAGTCGGTTCCGGAAGCGTCGGCGGGGACCACCGCCGAGGAGGGTCTATCCGAGTTCCGCCGAGCGGAAGCGCAGGTAGCCGACGAGGGGCGCGCCGACCGTCCAGGCGGCCAGGACGAGCCCGTTGAACCACGGCTCGTACCCGAGGTAGTCCGGCCGACCGGCGAACTGCTGGAGGGCGGCGTACTCGCCGGGCGCGCGGGCCCAGACGAGTTCGGGGAGGAGGTTGAAGTACGCGCCAGCGGGGGACAGCGAGCCGATCAGCGCCCGAGTGGAGTCGGGGAGTGCGACGCCGGGAAGGGCGGCGACGGCGTCGAGCGCGGTCCCGAGGTTCAGGAGCGGGAGCGGGCCGACCCAGAACGCCGAGAGGACGAAGTACGCGCCGATCACGCCGACCATCGCGCGCGACCGGGCGGCGACCGACGCGGAGACGGCGACGAAGACGCCTACCATCGCGAGGGCGAACGCCGTCGAGAGCGCGCCGAGGGCCAGGAACCGACCTGGGTCGGGCGCGTGCTCGTAGGTCGCGAGCGCGACGGCGAAGGCGACGGCGACGCCCAGCGCGGTCGTCACCGCGGCGACGCCCGCGCGGGTGACGTACTTCCCGCGGAAGTACGACGCCCGCGAGTTTGGCAGGCCGAGATGGTAGGTGATCGTCCCGCGTGCGCGGTCGCCGGCGATCGCGAGGTAGGCCAGCGGCGCGAGCAACAGGGGGAGCGCCCACGCCACCAGCGCCGAGAGCCCGAAGGTCGTCCGCACGGGATGGGGGTGGACCTCGCTCGACCCGAGGAAGACCAGTCCCGCCAGGGCCGCGAACGCGACGACGACGCCGACCACGGCGTACGAGCGCCTGATGCTGCGGAAGTCGACCCCGGCGACGGTGGCGGTACTCACGCCCGATCACCGCCCGCTGTCGCGGCGTCGGCAGTCGATCCGGCCGCCGAACTCTCGCCGCCGCCACTCTGACCGGTGGCGCCGTCCCCGGCGTCGCCGTCTCCGGTTCCGGACCGACCGGTCGTGTACGCCTCGAACAGATCCTCGAGCGAGGACTCCTCGATCGTCACGTCCGCGACGGTCGCGCGGTCGTCGAGCCGGCGGAGCGCGGACATCTTCGCGCCGGGAGCCGCGCAGGCCACTCGGACTATCGAATCGTCGGCGGACACGTCAGTGACGGCGTCGACCGCCCGAATCGGGTCGAGGTCCGGCACCGCGTCGACGGTCGCCGAGACGACGCTGCCCATCCCGAGGTCCTCGCGGAGGTTCTCGACGGAGTTGACCGCGGTCAGCTCGCCGTCCCGGAGGATCCCCACGCGGTCGGAGACGCGTTCGACCTCGTCGAGGATGTGCGAGGAGAAGAACACGGCCGCGCCGCGCTCGGACTCCTCGCGGACGATCTCGCGGACGAGCTGGACGCCGTTGGGGTCGAGCCCGGCGGAGGGCTCGTCGAGGACGAGCAGATCCGGCTCGCCGACCAGCGCGACCGCCAGAGCCATCCGCTGGAACATCCCCGTCGAGTAGTCGTCGGCCGGCCGACGGGCGGCCTCGGGGGCGAGCCCGACCCGGTCGAGGAGGGCGTCCGGGTCGTCGTCGGCCCTCTTGGTTTCGATCGCTGCGGCGACGTGCTCGCGCCCGGTGAGGTTCGGGACCGGCTCGAACGCCTCCGGGAGCAGTCCCACGCGGGCTTTCACCGACTGGGGGTCCGCCGTCACGTCGGTCCCGAGCACGGACACCTCGCCAGCGGTCGGGTCGAGAAACCCCAGGAGGACGTTGATCGTCGTCGACTTCCCCGCGCCGTTGGGGCCGAGGAAGCCGAACACCTCGCCGCGGTCGACCGACAGCGACAGCTCCGAGACCGCTATCACGTCGCCGTAGCGCTTCGTGAGCCCGTCTATCTCGACCGCGCTCATCCGACCCGCACCTCCGTGGAGCGGGCGTCGGCGGGCGGGCTGTACTGCTCGGCCGGACGGGGGACCAGTTCGCTCATGCCTCGATCCGAAAACTAGTTTCTGCACCAATAAAGTTTGCGTAGCAAATTCACTTTGCACTACAAAGTGAGGTTTGCGATGGAAAGCGCGACTCGTGTCGAACCGAAACCGGTTCGACGCGAGACTTTTTGCGTCCGGGCAACCGACTATGACCCATGACAACGTGGACCGAGGATCCGTTCATGCGTCGGAGCGTGCTCATCACTGTGCTCTGGCTGCTGGCGATGTTGATCGGCGGTATCGTGCTGTTTCGCTTCGGCGACGTGATACAGGGGATACTCGCCTAGAGCGGCCGGGTCAGCGAGTGGACACGACCGATCGGTGACCGGGACCCATCGGATCGGCGAGTGGCAACCGCCGGATCGGAGAAAAACACATACGGGACGAGAGCGAGAGGGCGAACGATGGTAGCAATCGAGACCGACGTCAACCGGCCGTACGTGCCCGCCGACGGGGCGACGCTGACGGCGACGGTCGACGTCGAACCGGGGACGGGGAGCGGGTCCCGCGAGCGGCACATCCTCCTCTGCCTGGACACGAGCGGCTCGATGGACGGGGCGAAACTCGACCAGGCTCGCGAAGGCGCCTCGTGGGTCTTCGGTCTCCTCGAACCCGACGACTACGTCGGCATCGTCGCGTTCGACTCCGACGCGGAGGTCGTCATGCGTCCCCAGCGGTGGGGCGACACGGCCCGCGAGGACGCGATGCATCGCGTCGAGCAACTGGGGGCCGGCGGCGGCACCGACATGTACGACGGCCTCGACTCCGCCCGGACCGCGCTCGACTCGCTGGGCTATCGCCCGGAGACCGACGACGCCGTCCGCCGGGTCCTGTTGCTGTCGGACGGCAAGGACAACTCCCACGAGCCCGCCGACTTCCGCGAACTCGCCGCCGACATCGACGGGTCGGGTATCCGGATCCTCTCGGCGGGCATCGGCACCGACTACGAGGAAGAGACCATCCGCACGCTCGGGACGACCGCTCGCGGCGAGTGGACCCACCTCGAATCGCCCGGCGACATCGAATCGTTCTTCGGCGAGGCCGTCGAGCAGGCCCAGTCCGTCGTCGCGACGGAGGCGAGCCTCGAACTCGACGCGGCCGCCGGCGTCGAGGTCGGTGAGGTGTACCGCGCGCTCCCCCAGGCCCAGGAGGTCGACGTGAACTGGTCGGGCAACACCGCAACGGTCCCGCTGCCCGACCTGGCCGAGCGGGAGGACCAGCGCGTCGTCCTGAAAGTCCACGCGCCCGCCCGAGAGGATCTCGGCGACCACTCGCTGGTCGACGTGACGCTCACGGCGTCGGGCGAGCGGGCGAGCGACCGTATCGCCGCCGAGTACACCGACGACAACGCGGCGCTCGCGGAACACAACGAGGGGGTCTCGCTCGACCACCGCCAGACGGTCGTCCGCACGGAGCTCGGCAGGGGCAACGTCGCGGCCGCCGAGACGGAGGTCGAGAAGATGACCCGGATCCACGGCGAGGACACGGCCGTCGTCGAGGAGGCCCAGCGCCAGACCCGGCTCGTGAGCGAGGGCGGGCGCAACGAGCGCGAGAACGCAACCAGGATCGTCGACGACTCTCGGCTCGAATGACGGCCGCGCCGCCGCAGGGCGATCTGGTCGTCGGCCGCTACGAACTCGGCGAGGTGGTCGGCGAGGGCGGGTTCGCCAAGGTGTTCGACGCCGTCGACACCGAGACCGGCGAGGCCGTCGCGCTCAAGTACCCCAACTACGAGGGCAGCCAGAACGACCGCGACATCGTCAGGACCTACTTCGAGAAGGAGGCCGAGACGCTGGCGGCGATCCGCGACGCGGGCGGCCACCCCAACATCATGTCGCTGCGCGAAACCGCCGAGGACGAGGACGGCACCTCCATCCTCGTCGTGGAACTCG
The DNA here is from genome assembly GCF_000337455.1 of Halosimplex carlsbadense 2-9-1. Lineage (GTDB taxonomy): Archaea > Halobacteriota > Halobacteria > Halobacteriales > Haloarculaceae > Halosimplex > Halosimplex carlsbadense. The sequence continues at coordinate 109,644 of NZ_AOIU01000023.1, forward strand.
TCGACGGCTACGAGCTCGACGACGCCATCCGGCGGACCGGCCCGCTCGACGACATCGACGAGGTCCGGCAGATCGGGATCGCCCTCTGTGACGCGATGAGCTTCCTCCACGAGAACGAGATCGTCTACCGCGACCTGAAGCCGGACAACGTGATGATCACCCACCGCGGAGGGACCGTGACGCCGGTGCTCATCGACTTCAACACGGCGACCGGGTTCGATACGGGAGCGCAAGCGACCGACCAGACGACCATCGTCGGCCCGTACAAACCCCGGGAGGTCGCCGAGGCCGACGCGACGGAGGCCCGTCAGGGACCGTGGTCCGACGTGTACTCGGTCGGGAAGATACTCCTCTATCTGCTGAAGGGGACGGTCCCGCGCAAGGACGGGGTCGACCCGCGCGATTTCGGCGCCGAGTGCGAGCCGTACCTCGCGGCCATCGTCGAGAAGGCGACCGCGAGCGACTACGAGGACCGGTACCGGAACGCGACGGCGATGAAGCGGGTCCTCGAAGCGCGGGACCCGAGCCCGCCGCCGTCGGCGACGGTCCGCTACACGCAGGCCGGCGAGCGCTACACGATCTACCCGGGCGACACTATCGGACGGCGCTACGCCGACGGGCCGCGGTCGTCGGTCGTGATCGAGGACGAGGAGGAGTACATCTCGACCGTGCAGGTGCAGTTCGACACGGACGCCGACGGCGAGTGGTTCATCCGCGACCGGAGCCTCAACGGGACCTACGTCCAGACCGGTGGGGGCTGGCAGCGCGTGCTCAGCGAGGCCGGTCGCGAGCGCCTGGAGCAATCGGGGGAGGACGCGACCGACGCGGAGGGGAACGTGCCGCCGGAACTGTACGGGTTGCGCGAGGGCGACCTGATCGCCCTCGTCCACCCGAGCTACGGCGTCACCTTCGAGTTCAGTACGGAGTAACCATGGACTACGCAACGCACTACGACGTGGGGGACCGCAAGCGCGACGGGGGGATCAACGAGGACAGCGTCGCGGTCTCCGTGTTCGAACAGGGCCACCGCGAGGGCTTTCGCGGCTACGACCGCGACGCTCCCAGCGGTGACGAAACGAGCGATTCGGACGACGAGGGGCGCGATGCGGACGAGCGAGGGGACGGCACCGGGAGCGAGGACTCCGACACCGAAGGCGACGCGACGGCCGACGGGCACGGCGATCGCGACGACTGCGCGTCCAACCGGAGCGCGGCGGTGTTCGCGCTCGCCGACGGCGCCGGGGGCCACGACGCCGGCGACGCCGCCTCCTACATCGCGACGACGGCCGTCTGCGAACACCTCGCGGGCACGGCCGTCTCGGCCGCGCGCAGCGAGCCGGGCGGGTTCGACGTGGCAGTCGACGAACCGCTCCCGGCCCCGCCCCGGGCCGCGGAGATGGAGTCGGCGGTCGCCGAGGCGGTCGTCGCGGCCCACCGCGAGGTTCTCGAATACGCCGCCGACGCCGACGAGCAGGCTCACGCCACCGTCGTCGCCGGCGTCTGCGTCGGCGGGCGCTGTCACTACGGCTGGGTCGGCGACAGCCGCGCCTACGTCGTCAACGCCGCCCGCGACGAGATCCTCCCGCTGACGACGGACCACGCGGTCGTCCAGCGGCTGCGCGACGCCGGCGAGATCGACGACGTGGAGGCGCTGGTCCACCCGCGGGGCAACGAGATCACCCGCGCCCTCGGCGGGAGCGGCCGCGCCGATCCCGAGACCGCCACCGTCGACGTGGAGACGGCCACCGTCCCGCTGTACCGCGAGGACGTGTTGCTCGTGACCAGCGACGGCCTGCTGGACGCCCAGACGGAGGCGGCGAAGCTCTACGAGTGGTACGTCGACGCCGGCCGCGACGACGAGATGGCCGCCGTGGTCCGCGACCGCGCGGTCACCGACGAGGAGATCCGCGAAGCGGTGCTGTCGGCCCCGTCGCTGGGCGACGCGGCCGAGCGACTGGTCGAGCTGGCCAACGAGCGCGGCGGCAAGGACAACTGTTCGACGGTCCTGTTGCACGACGGGACGCTCCCGCCGACGCCCGAGGACCCGCCCGCCCGTGCCGCGGGCGCCCGACAGTCAGTAACAGACCGTGAGACGCTCCTCGAACACGACTGAGGCGGTGGCGCGGCCGGTGAGGTCGGCGCGGTCGCGCGGTTCCGACCGTCCGGCGCGCCGACACGAGGGGGCAACTGTTTTGATGACCGGCCTGCATATGCCGACAGCTATGTCGCACAGCACGAGCGAGACGGTCGAGTGCCCCCTCTGCGGGGAGGAGTTCGACCCGACCGCCGCGGGGGGCTGGTGTACGAACTCGGACTGCGGAGAATGGCAACACGAAGCGGCCGCGCCCGAGAGCAACGACGAGGCCGACGCCGGAGAGACGGACGCCGGGGCCGAAGCCGGCGAGCCCGATTCGTCGGACGATCCGGTTTCGGAGGCTGAAGTCGGCCGAGCGGGCGGGGAGACGGCCGACGCGACCGAGGAGGCGGCCGACTCGGCCGACGCGTCGCCCGCTGGGGATGGCGACGCGGACCAGGTCGGCGACGCGGAACCGGTCGAAGACACGAACACGGACGGTGGTGACGCGGAATCGACGGCCGAGCCGGCCGATACGGCCGACGGCGTCGCGGCCGCCGAGGCCGGCGCCGGCGTGGACGCGCCGGACGGCGATAGAGCGGAACCGACCGATAACGGGGCGGCAGACGAGGGGTCGTCCGTCCCCGCGACGGACGACGGGGCGGAAGCCGAGGCGGCCGACGGAGCGGCCGGAGCCGAGGCCGACGGCGATGGCGACGTCGACGAGGCGGCCGACCTCTCCTGTCCGGGCTGTGGCGAGTCGGTCGCAGCCGAGGACAACTTCTGTGCCAACTGCGGCGAGGACGTGTCGGCGCTGGAGCCGGGACCGCTGACGGAGTGTCCGGCCTGCGAGGGCGAGGTCGGCCCGGAGGACAACTTCTGCGCCTCGTGTGGCGAGGACCTCGACGCCCATCGGTCGGGCGGCGGTGCCGGGAGCGCAGGCGCGGGAGCCGGTGACGGCGCGGCGACCGACGAGGCGGGAGCCGACCAGGCTGGCGACGGAGGCGGTGACGACCGGACGGTGGAGCGAGCGGACGACGCCGGCGGCGAGTCGACAGCGGCCGGAGCCGACGGGGCGGCGGACGAGGGACCGGAGTCGCTGGTACTGGTCGTGCGTAACCGCGAGGTTCAAGTGTGGGACGGGGATACGGTCGGTCGAACCGTCCGGAGTATCGTGATGAACACGGGCGGCGACGAGGACGACGCGGTGCGCATCCACCGCGAACACGTGCAGTTCGTCCGCGAGGACGGGCAGTTCTACCTCGTCGCGCTCGGGCAGAACCCGACGGTCGTCGACGGCGAGTCACTCGACGAGGGCGAGCGGGCCCCCGTCTCGCCGGGCGACCGGATCGAACTCTCCGGCGTCGCGACGCTGCGCGTCCAGGCCCCCTGACCCCGCGGCTCGGCCCGACGAGCGAGCATGGATACCAGAGACACGCGCCGTGAACTCGGCAGGTCCGTTCGCCTCCTCGCAGACGAGGAGCGGTGGCTCTTCCTCGGCCTCCTCGCCGGCGCCGGCGGCTACCTCATCTGGCTGGCCGGGACCGGCGTCGCCGTCTCGCAGGTCGCCGACCTCGTCGTCGGCGCCTACGCCGTCGATCCCTGGTCGACCGAGGCGGCCGGCCTCGCCGTGACGTTCGCCGTACTCTGGGTGCTCGTCCCGTCGGCCGTCGCCGTCCGCTACGTCGTGGGCAACCTCACGAACCTGCGGGGCAACGTCGAACAGTGCTACCGCTTCGACCGGCCGCTGGTCGCGCTGGTCCCGCCGCTCGTTCTACTGGGTGTCGCCGTCGCGGTCGGCGCGGCCCGCGGCGCCGCCACGTGGGACGTGCTCGCCCTGCTGGCGGTCGCGAACACGCTGTTGCTCGTCCGGACCGTCGCGTACGGCTATCGCGTCTACTCCTTTTCGACGCCGCGGCTGCTCCAGGCGCTCGTGTTCGCCTCCGCCGTCGTCGCGACGACCGCGATCGTCTCGCGGGTCGCCTCGCTGGGCGGTCAGACCGCCCTGGTCGAGGCGGCCGCCGCGCGTTACGGCGTCAGCGACGTGGTCTTCGGCGAGGTGGCTCGCGCCGGGTTCACGGCGCCGCTGCTCCCGCTCGCCGCGGTCGCGACCCCGGCCGCGCTCGCGCTCGCGTACGTCTGGATCCAATTGTTCGCCAGCCTGGTCGTCCGGATCCGCCGACCGGACGTGCCCCGCTCGGCGATCCGGGCCGGCCAGCGCTATCCGCAGGTCGTCCAGCCGGGCACGAGCGACCGCCTCGCGATGGGGACGGCCTCCGAAGCCGAGTCCGGGAGCGACCCCGGGAGCGGGTCCCCCGGTGGAGAGGCACAGACGGCCGGCTCCGACGGCGCGTCGTCGGGCGGCTCGACCGCCGACACCGCGTCGAACGCCGGCGGTCCGGCCACCGACGCGTCCGAGTCGGCCGACGCCGACGAGGAATCGGTCGAGCCCGCCGGGCAGACGCGCGTGTTCTCCCCGCCCGAAGACGCCGAGGTCCCCGGCGCCGACGCCGGATCGGGCGGAACGGCAGTGAAAAACGAGTTTTGCCCCATCTGCGGGGAGACCTACGCCGCCGAGCCCGACCGCACGAACTGCCCGAACTGCAACGCCGTTCTCGACCGGGACTGACCCGCTCGCGAGGGGACGCGACCGCCGCCGTCGCCCGCCCGGAGACCGGTCACTCGTAGGTGAGCGTCATGCCGCCGTCGAACAGCAGGTCGCCGCCGTTGAGGTGGCTCCCGTGCTCCGAGAAGCCGAAGGCGAAGAGGTTCGCCACGTCGACGGGGTCCATCAGCTCCGAGACGCGGGACTGCCCGAGCATCACGTCGTCGATCACCTCGTCGACCGAGATCCCGCGCTGGTCGGCTGTGTCGGGGATCTGGTCGGTCACCAGCGGCGTCTTCACGTAGCCCGTCGAGACGGAGAAGGCGCGCAGGCCGTCGCCCCCCTCCGCCGCGATCGACTGTGTGAGTCCCCGAAGTCCGAACTTCGAGACGTTGTAGCCTACCTTGTCGGCGGTGACGTAGCGCCCGTGAACCGACGCCATGTTGCCGACGACGCCCGCACCGTCGTCCGTCTCGCGGACGCGACCGACGACGAGTTTCGAGAGGTACAGCGGCGCCCGAAGCATCACGTCGTGCATCTCGTCGTACCGGTCCATCGGGAAGTCCTCGACGGCGTCGATGTGCTGGAGGCCGGCGACGTTGGCGAGATAGCGGACCGTCCCGAGTTCGGCGGCCCGGTCCACGATCCGCTCGATATCCGCGTCGTCGGTCAGGTCGGCGACGATCGGCTCGACGCGCCCGTCGACTTCGAGGCGGTCGGCCTCGTCGACGGTCTCGGCGAGACCGTCCTCGTCCACGTCCGTCGCCGCGACGGTGAGTCCGTTGGCGGCCAGCGCGACCGCGGTGGCCCGACCGATGCCCGACGCCGCGCCGGTCACGACGGCGACGTTCTCGGCGGCGAATCGGTCGTCGTCGACGAACAGCAGGTCGTCGTCGGTGATCGGGTCGACCGCCAGGCGGCCGTGCGTGGCGTCTGTTGCCATACGACACGAAACGGCTGGGACCGCGGAAAAGGGGTGGGTTGATATGTTCACCCCGGCCGACGCGCGGCCGACGCGACGCCGCTACCGCGCGTCGGCGACCCCGTCGAGCGCGTCGGGGTTCTCGATGGAGGACATGTCGCCCAGGTCCTCGCCGGTGTAGGTCCCCCGGACGGCCCGACGGATGATCTTCCCGCTCTGGGTCTTGGGGAACTCGTCGACGAACAGCACCTCCCGTGGCCGGAACGGCTTGCCGAGTTCCTCGCCGACGAGTGCCCGGATCTCGGCGCGTAGCTCGTCGGACTCCGCGGCGCCGTCCTCGACGACGACGTAGCAGACGACCGCGGTGCCGGTGGTGTCGTCGGGGACGCCGACGGCAGCAGCCCGGTTGACCGCCTCGTGGTCGATCGCGGCGCCCTCGACCTCCGCCGGGCCGACCTTCCGCCCGGCGACGTTGAGCGCGTCGTCGGCTCGGCCGTGGAGGAACCAGAAGCCGTCCTCGTCCTTCTGGGCCCAGTCGCCGTGGTCCCACAGACCGTCCCAGGTCGACCAGTACTCCTCGAGATAGCGCTCGTCGCCCGACCACAGCGACTTCGTCATCGACGGACAGGAGTCGCGAGCGACCAGATACCCCCGCTCGCCCGTGTCGGCGATGCTCTCGCCGTGCTCGTCGACGATGTCGATGTCCATGCCGAGGCCGGGGCCGCCGAGCGTGCAGGGTTTCAGTTCCTGGATAGGCATCGGCATGAGGAAACAGCCGCAGATCTCCGTACCACCGGAGATGTTGATGATCGGCGCCTCGCCGCCGCCGACGTGCTCGTAGAACCACAGCCAGGACTCGGGGTCCCAGGGCTCGCCGGTCGATCCCAGGATGCGCAAGCTGGACAGATCGTGGCCCGCCAGCCACTGGTCGCCGTGCTTGCGGAGCGCCCGAATGGCGGTCGGTGAGACGCCGAACTGCGTGATGTCGTGGCGGTCGATCATCGCCCAGTAGCGGTCCGGATCGGGGTAGTCCGGCGCGCCCTCGTACATGAAGGCGGTGTTGCCGAAGTGGTGGTTGCCGATCAGCGTCCAGGGACCCATCATCCAGCCGATGTCGGACACCCAGAAGAAGCGGTCGGCCGGTTTCAGGTCGAACCCGAAGTACAGCTCCTTGGCGCACTGGACGTTCACGCCGGCGTGCGTGTGGACGATGCCCTTCGGCTTCCCGGTCGTCCCCGACGAATAGAGGAGCATCGACTCCCGGTCCGCGTCGAGTTCGCGCGTCTCGAACTCGTCCCGCTGGGTCTCGACCGCGTCGGCCCACCAGCGGTCCCGTCCGTCGGTCCAGGGGATGTCGTGGTCGCCCGGGTCCGCGGACTCCGCCGCCACGTCGGTCTCGGCTCGGCTCCCGAGCCGGTCGTAGACGACGACTTCCTCGACGTGGCCGGCCGCCGCGACGGCCTCGTCGGCGGTGGGCTTCAGGCGGACCTCGCTGCCGCGGCGGTAGAAGCCGTCGCCGGTGAACAGCACCGAGGGCTCGGCGTCGTCGATCCGCGTCGCGGTCGCGTCGACGCCGAACCCCGAGAAGATGGGCACGGCGACGGCGCCGGCTTTGAAACAGCCGTAGAGGATCGAGACGACCTCGGGGACCATCGGCATGTACAGCCCGACGGTGTCGCCGACGCCGACGCCGCGGGAATCGAGGTAGTTCGCGACCCGGTTCGACTGGCGGTGGAGTTCGTGGAAGGTGACCTCCCTGACCTCGGCGGCTTCGCCGCTCGGGCCGACGGGCTCGCCTTCCCAGATGCAGGCCACCTTGTTCCGGGCCTCGGCGTCGCGGGCCGCGTGGCGGTCGCAGACGTTGTGCGCGATATTCGTCGTCCCGCCAGGGTACCAGTCGGAGAACTGCGGCCCTTCGCTGTCGTCTCTGACCCGGTCGTAGGGCTCGAAGAAGTCGACGTCGAGGTAGTCGGTCATCGTGTCCCAGAACCAGTCGACGCCCGACGCTGGCTCGCCGGGGTCGGCCTCGGTCGTCCGGTCGATCAGCTCCTCGTAGTCGTCGATGTCGTAGGTCCGCATGAACTCCCGGACGTTGGTCGACTCGACGAACGCCGGGTCGGGCCGATGGACCACCTCGTCGATGTCTCCGAGTGAATCGGACGCCATACGAGCCGTTCGTTCGGTGAACCCAAAGTCGTTGCCCGGTCGATCGTGAACGACTGCCGGCGACCGGCGGCGGCGAACCGTCGATAGGCCACCGCGGCCGGGCCTCCGGGTCGCCCGCAACTTCTTTTCGCGTGGCCGTCCGAGAATACGGTATGTACGTTCGGGACGCCAAGAACCGCGACGAGGCCTGGCTGCTGGACCACATCGAGGCGATGGGGTTGGACGAGACAGCGTTCCGTTCGCGCGACTACGTTATCGCCGTCGACGAGGTGGACAACGTCAAGGCGGGGTTCGGGCGCTACCGCGTCCACAAGACCGACGACGGCGAGCACTGCGAACTCACGAGCATCGGCGTCCTCGACGGCTGGCGCGGCCAGGGCGTCGGCGCTCACGTCGTCGAGCGACTCGTTCGCACGGCCGCCGACGAGGGGTTCGAGGTCGTCTACTCGTTGACCGGCGAGCCCGACTACCTCGCGACGTTCGGCTTCGACCCCATCGAGGAGTCCCGGCTCCCCGAGCGGCTCCGCAAGCGTCTCGGCGAGAAGCGCGAGGGCGTCGCGCCCGAGGCGATCCCGATGCGGGTCGAGCCCGAACGCTTCCGCGTGCCCGACCGGCTCCGTGAGGCGTTCAAGGGCGCGGCGGCCGCACCGGAAGACGACGAACCCGAGGAGGGACCCGAGGACTTCGGGATCGACCCCGACGAGGCGACCTACAAGTACGACACCGGTCGGTGACCCGGTGACGACCGGGTATCCCGGCTCGGGGACGGTCAGTCCACCGGCTCCCGCGGCGGGAACGGAAGTTTAAAGATTCTCTCAGGGCGAGTTTCGAAACAAGAATGCTCCCGATCCCGCTCCAGCTGGTCGACGGGTTCCTGCTGAAGGTGAACTTCGGCGACGCGCTCATCGTCGGGTTCGTCCTGGGACTGTTCGCCGTGGCGACCCAGCGCTCGCGGAAGCTGCTGACGCTACATCTCATGACGTTCGGCGCCCTGTTCCTTCTCAGCCCCGCCAGCATGTACGCGTCGCAGGAGCTGAGCCTCCTCGACAGCATCATCCAGTACAAGATGATCGGCCTCGTCCTGCTGGTCATCTCCCCGGTCCTCTACACGACCGCACAGAAGTAAACGCCGTCGCAGGCTGCGTCCGTTCTCCCCGCTACCTACCGTGTCCGACCGGCGGCGACGCCGTCACTCGATCTTGCCGAGCGCGGCGAAAAAGTCCAGGGGCGGTCCCGCGATCCGGACCGGTCGCGCCGCGCGTTCGAGCGTCACCTGCGCGGGCACCGCCAGTTCCTGCCGTGCGCGGCCGTCGCTGACGACGAACGCGCCCTCGGCGTCGTCTACCCGGACGGTGACCGTGCTGTCGGCGTCGACCGCCAGCGGGGGCATCGACTCCTCGCCGCACATCTCCGTGAGTACGAGCGTCGACACGCCCGGATGGACCAGCGGGCCCCCTTCGCTGAGGTTGTAGGCGGTCGAGCCGGTCGGCGTCGCCACGAGCACGCCGTCGGCGTGCCCGCTGGTGTACAGCGACCCGTCGACGCGCACTTCGACGGCCGCGCCGCCGCCGTGGCCCCGCCGGGGCCCCTGAACGACGACCTCGTTGAGCGCCGGCGGCAGCGACCAGCCGTCGCCGCTGGCTTCGACCCGCGGCATGTCGCGGGTCTCGATAGCGCCGCGGTCCTGGTACTGCTCGACCTCGGCGGTGACCGCGTCGACGGCGTCCTCGGGCGGGACGGCGTTGAGAAAGCCCACCTCGCCGAGGTTGACGCCCATGATCGGCGTCGCCCCGGCGGCGCGGGCGGCGAACAGGAAGGTGCCGTCGCCGCCGATGCTCACCACCAGGTCGCAGCCGGCCAGCTCCTCGACGGGGACGCCCAGCTCCGCCGGATCGGGATGGCCGCTCGGCCAGGCGGCGGGCTCGTCGGCGGACTCCTCGTCGACGGCGACGGCCACGCCCATCCCGGCCAGTCGCTCGTACAGGTCCGCGACGATCCCCGCGGCGCGGCGGTTGCCGCGCTGGCCGACGATTCCGACTCGCATTGACCCCCGATTCGCGTTCCTCCCCAATAAACGACCCCTTCGGCGTCCGCCGACCGCGGGGCGGTCGGCTCCTCGAATCAACTCCGATAGCCGGCGGGCAAGTTTAATGCCGGGCGAGACTCACCTTCGCTCATGATCACCCCGGAGTCCGGGGAGGCGAACGGATGAGCGACGACGCGGACGACGACTGGTTCGAGGGCGCGCTCGACGACGAGGAGTCTGCGGCGTCGACCGCAGCCGACGACGACGGCTCCGGAGCGACAGGTGACGACGCGCTCGACGACTCCGCAGAGGAGCCGTTCGGCGACTCCGAAGCCGACGCCCAGTTCGACGAGTCCGACGACAGCGGGGCCTTCGGCGGCGAGAGCGGGGTCGCCGATTCGGACGGTACAGGTGCCTTCGGCGATTCGAGCGGGAACGACGGGTTCGGCGACACCGGCGGCGACACGAGCGCGTTCGGCGACGTAGGGACCGACGGAGACAGCGCGTTCGGCGACAGCGGCAGCGGCGACGCGCTCGGTAGCGACACCGACGACGGCCTCTTCGACGACGACTTCGCCAACGCTATGGGCGGAGTCGGCGGCGGCGACGCCGACTTCGAGGACGAGGACTTCGAGTCGAACATCCCCCGGCTGGATCTGGGCATCGAAGGTCTCGACAACATGGTTCAGGGCGGGATCCCGCTCCGTCACCTCATCGTCATCGTCGGCGGCGCCGGCACCGGCAAGACCACGTTCGGCCTCCAGTTCCTCCAGCACGGCCTGGAGAAAGAAGACACCGACCGCGGCGTCTTCATCACCCTCGAACAGACCTACGAGGACATCATGGCCACCGCCGAGGAGCGCGGCTGGGAGTTCGAGCGCCACGAGGAAGAGGGGAACCTCGCCGTCATCGATCTCGACCCCGTCGAGATGGCCAACAGCCTCGACAACATCCGCGGCGAACTCCCCGACCTCATCGAGGACTTCGACGCCGACCGGTTCGTCCTCGATTCGGTCTCCCTGCTGGAGATGATGTACGAGGACGTGTCGCGGCGCCGCACCGAAGTCTTCGACTTCACCCAGAGTCTGAAGGAGGCCGGCGTCACCACCGTTCTCACCAGCGAGGCCAACGAGAACAACCCCTACGCTTCCCGCCACGGCATCATCGAGTACCTCACCGACGCCGTCTTCCTGCTGCGATACGTCCGCTCGGAGACCCAGGAGACCCGCCTCGCCGTCGAGATCCAGAAGATACGTAACGCCAACCACTCCCGGGAGACCAAACCCTACGAGATCACGATGGACGGCATCTCCGTCTACGAGCAGGCCAATATCTTCTGAGACCATCTTTTTCGCGAGTGGGTTTCCTCGGCGCGCGGAGCGCGCCTGCGGGAACCCACCCGCCAAAAACATGGGCGAAAAAGCGCGAGTAGCGCGGAACGAAGTTCCGCGGACCGTTCGAGCGGGCAGAGCCCGCGAGAAGACGGCAGAGCCGCTCGCGTGAACCGCGCGCCTGCGGCGCGCGGATGCTCAGTACAGGCGATGGGGTAACAATCTACCGTGGCGCGCGCTGTCGTCTCGGAATCGCTCGCGATTCCGATGGGCCGTCAGAGCTTGCTCTGACGTTGGCGCGCTCTTGTGCGCGCGACGTAGCCGTGCGAGGGATGACTGAGCGAGCACAGCGAGCGAAGGAATCGGCTGGGGAGGCGTGTGGCTGTTTGCGGTTGCTGGCGCGGTGCTGTCCTGGCGTCCTCGTGAGTAGCGAGGGAGCGAAGCTCCCTCGGACCGTTCGCGCGGCGCTGCCGCGCGAAGACGAAGCGAACGAGGGCTCAGGAGANCCTCGTGAGTAGCGAGGGAGCGAAGCTCCCTCGGACCGTTCGCGCGGCGCTGCCGCGCGAAGACGAAGCGAACGAGGGCTCAGGAGAGCTTGCTCTCCTGGTGGACTGAAAGGGCGAGACGCGCTCGCGTTCCATTTAGTCGCCTGAGCGGGCCCTATCCGAGCGAAGCGAGGATATCCCGCTCAGCGACCGCGAGCGTGCCGAGGGCTTTCAGCGCCTGTTGTCAAGTGCGGTCCCGCCTCCAGCTAGCGAGCGCGTCGAGGGCGTTCAACGCTTGCTGTCCCCTGTGAGCGCGGTCGCTATCGTTCCACTTTCTTCCACGACACACCCAACAGAGACCGACGCTCAACTCGCACAAACGGAGAGCGGGACGAGGAGCCGAACGCCGCCCGGCCGCACTCACCGCGTCACTGTCCGGCGGAGTCTCCCGAGGCAACCGACGCGTGCAGCGAGTAGCCGACCAGCGCGACTCCGGGGACGGCGAACACGCCGACTACCGCGCCGCCGAAACCCGCGGGCCACTCCCCGTTCGACCCGTACAGCCCGACCGACGCCAGCACCGCGACGAGCAACAGCGCGCCCACGTTCAGGGCCGACCAGAACCGTTCATCGGGTCCGCTGTCGGATCGCGACATATCGATCCCCGAACCGTCGTACGGCTTCCGGATGGAAAACTCGACTCGCAAAACGATTAGCCCGCGGTCGGCGCCTGCGAACCACGACATCTACTCGCGAGTCGCCTCAGCGAACGTCCGGGAACCCGAGGGTGACAGTGCTACCGTCGTCGCCGACGCCATCTCGCGACGGTCGAGCAGCGAGTTACCAGTCGACGGAGAGGGTGCCGTCGCCGTTCGGGTCGGGCGCGATCTCCTCGTCGGTGCGGCGGTCGACGACGTGGATGACGCCGCGGTCTTTCTTCGCGGGGCAGATCTCCGCCGCGCGGACGTTCTCGTCGAGGTCGTTCTCGTCGACGAAGTACGCCCGCGGTTTGGCGATCCCGGTCGAGAGGTCCAGTTTCCAGTTGTCCGAGACCTCGGCGCACTTCCCGGCGCCGAAGCACTTGTTCGCCTCGAAGATGATCTTGTAGGGTTTCTCCTCGACTGGGGGCGCGTCGCGCTCGCCGATCGTCGCCGGATCGACGGGTCCGTCCTCGGCCATACGGTCCGATCGGTGGTGACGGGCCTTTCGTCTGTCGCTTCGTGCGAGGCCGAGCGACCACAGGGAGCGAGGCCTCGGATCGGAGCGGCGAGCGACGCGAGGCTGACCGCAGGGAAGCCTCGGTGCGAACGGGGAGTGCGCGGCGCTTCGCGCCGCGAAGTGACCCGTGAGCGGAGGGAGCCGCGGAGACGTGCGGAGGTGGTCGCGAAGCGACCACAGGGAGCGAGGCCTCGGATCGGAGCGGCGGCCGAGTCGGTGACCGAGCGGCCCGCCGATTATAAGACGCGGGCGGCCGCACCACGACTCATGACTTATCTAGTTCCGTTCGACGGGTCGGCGCTCGCCGAGGCCGCCCTGGAGCGGGCGACGGAGTTCGCCGAACTCACCGACGAGGAAGTCGTCGCGCTGATCGTGATCCCGCTGGACGAGCGCGACTTCGCCGTCGAGCGCGGGTGGATCGACGAGGGCGAGCGCTACGATCCCGATGAGATCGAGGCCCAGCTCGAAGTGGGGATCCGTGCCGTCGCGCCCGACGCGACGATCCGTTGCGAGCGACCCGAGGACGTGAGCTCGGTCGCGTCGGTGACGACCGACGTGGTCCGGACCATCCGCACGGTCGCCCAGGAGGTCGACGCCGAGATCGTCTTCATCGGTAGCGAGAACGCCGGCCGCGTCTCGACGCCGGTCTCCAGCGTCGGCGCACCGGTCTCGGAAGACCCTCGCTACGACGTGCATATCGTCCGCCACGTCGACGAGGACTGAGTCGAACCCCTCCGGCCGACCGCACGACGACACTCCTCACCGCACGACGGTGACGGGGACGGGCGAACGGCGGACGACCGCTTCGGCGACGCTCCCGAGAAGGATGCGGGTGACGCCCGAACGGCCGTGGCTCCCCATGACGATCTGGTCGATCCCGTTCTCGTCGGCGAACTCCACGATGGCGCGGATCGGTTTGCCGACCTCGATCTCCCGTTCGAGGGAGAGATCGGTCCCGTCGGCGAGGGCGGCGATCTCTTCGAACAGTTCCTCGGCGGCGGCCCGCTCGCTCTCGTACCACTCCTCGGAGAAGCTCGGGATCGAGGTCTGAGCGCTGTAGCCGGCCTCCGCGGGGTTGACGACGTGCAACAGGACCACCTCCGCGTCGCCGAACTCCTCGGCGACGAACTCGAACGCCGTGTGTGCCTGCTCGGACCCGTCGACCGGGACGAGGATGCGCTTGCCCATGTCTCACGTACGACGCGGCCGGTGCTTCAATCTTCGGCGCGTCGCCGGGTTCGACGCGGTGATCCACCGACCGACAACGCTTAGTCCCGCTCGCCGTCTACCCGGCGGTATGCTCGACACGCTCGTCGCGGCGCCGCTCCAGTCGACCGGGGCCCTAGTCGCGGCGGCGGCGTTCCCCGCGCTGACGTGGGCCACGCTCGTCGCCTGGGTGTATCTCGACGCCCTGGCGCGGGACGGCGACCACCCGGTTCGCTCGACGGCGGCCGTCGCGGTCTTCCCGCCCGCGCTGGTCGCGTACGTCGCCTATCGTCCCGAGCGGACGACCTCCCAGTCCGACCGCGAACGGCTCGCGCTGACCGTCCTCCTCGCGCTGCTGGCGGCCATGATGGTCGGCACCGTCTTCTCGCCGCCGGACGTGTTCGCCCAGCCGCGCAACACCTTCGGCGCCGCGCTGGTGACGCTACCGCTGTTTTACCTGCTGGTCTACCGCGAGAACGCCGAGACGACCTCCTGACCGCTTCGGACGCCGTATCGCGAGACACTCCGGGGTCGACCGCACGCAGCGTGCGGTCGGCCCGCTACCCGCTCGCAGTACGCCGTATCAGTCGTCGCCGTTGACTTCCTCGCGCAGGGTCTCGACTTCGGCGACCCGTTCGGCGTGGGCGTTGTGCTGGTGGATGGACTCGTCGTTGGACTGCTCCATGCGGACGACCGCGTCGTCGTCGAGGCCGGGGAACTCGTCGATCACGCCCTCGGCCATCGCGCGCACGCAGTCCTCGACGAACTTCGCGTCGAGGTGGGACTGGTAGGTCATGTGGTCCTCGTCGGGCCGCTTGGCGAGGTTGTAGATGCGCGCGCTCATCGAGTCGCGGGCCACCTCGATCAACTCGGTGAGGTCCACGTTGGGACCGCCCTCGCTCTCGACGGTCAGCGTCGCGTGACCGCGCTGGGAGTGGCCCGGCTGGGGGACCTCTTCGAGGAACTCCTCGATGGTGCGGTCGTCGACGCCCTGGTCGCGCAGTTTCTCGCGGGCGCGGGCGGCGGACATCCCTTGCGAGCAGGGGCAGACGGTCATTCCGGTGACCTCGGCGCCGATCTCCTCGCGGATGTCGCCGTCCTCGGTGGCGGTCGCCGAGGCGATCACGTCGGCGGTCGACTGTGTGGGAAGGTCGCTCTCTGGCGTCCGCTCGCGCGTGACGAATTCCGCCTCCATGCGGACCTCCGCCTGTTCGGTGTAGTCGTGCTTGTCGAGCAGGCGCTCGGCGGCGGTGCCGCAGATGTCCTCGATACGGAGGTCGCCCTGGCTGACCGCTTCCTCCAGGGTCTCGTCGACGACCTCCATGTTGCGGCTCATGTCGGCGCCCTTGCGCCAGGACGGCAGGTCGACGAACACCTCGAACTCGGCCATCAGGACGTACGGGCGTTTGTCCTCGCGGCTGATCTCGACTAGCTTCTCGACGCCGGTGACGCCGACGCGGTTGAGGCCGACGGTCACGTCCGGGCTCGACGCCTGGACGTCCGGCAGTTGCGGTGTCATTGCGCCCGGCTTAGGACCTTCCCCGAATAGTGTTTTCGAAAGGGCCAGTACCCGCCTCGCTCGGTGACGACGCGTCGCTGTTCACGGGGGTGGATCGGCCCGGAACGACCGACGGCGACCGGGATCGCGGCCTGCGTCGACCGCGCCGGTCCCCGTTCGATTACTGCTCCAGGTCGCGGAACAGCGCCTCGAAGTCGTCCTCGGCGAGGCTCTCGGCGGCCGTCGACAGCGACGCCCGCAGCTCCGACCGGCGGTCTTCCAGCCGGCGGAACTCGTCGCTGTCGGCCAGTTCCGCGGTGGCTTTCGCAGACCGGAGCGCGACGTAGGTGCGCGTCACCCGGTAGTACTCCCGGAGCGCGCGCTCGTACTCGGCGCAGCGCAGGAGCCGGTCGACGGTGTCGAGCAGCTCCTCGCCGGTGACCGGCTTGACGACGTAGTCGTCGAACTCCATGTCGACGATGTCGAAGTCGGCGTCGACCGCGGTGACCATGGCCACCCGACAGTCGAGCTCGCGCTCGCGGACCGTCTCCAGCACCTCGTCCCCGACGAGGTCCGGCATCCGCCGGTCCAGCAGCACCACGTCGACATCGCTGTCGAGCTTCGAGAGCGCTTGTTCTCCCCCGTAGGCGGTCCGCACGTCGTAGGTATCGCGGACGTGTGCGGCGTAGGAGTCGGCGACTGCCGGCTCGTCGTCGACGATCAGCACCACCGCCCGCTCAGGACCCGTCATACGAACGTGGATATATGGCGCCAGTGGGCGCAAAAAGGTTCCGTCGGGTCCCACTGCGCCACGCAAGCCCGTTCGACTCGCCGCCGGTTCCTCTGCCGCCGTCTGCGCTCGCCGTCGCGCCGTCCGGCTCCCGGCCTCACTCCTCGGCGTACTCGTCGACCAGGTCCTCGTAGCGCGCGCCGGTCTGTTTCAGCGTTTCCGTCGAGTAGAGTCGCTCGTGGTTTACGGGCAAGTACTCCGCGGCCAGCTCGTCGATCTTCGCGTCGACGGCGTCCTGCTCGCGCCCGTGGATCATCGTGAAGAGGTTGTACGACCAGTCCTGGTCGGGCCGGCGCGGCCGGTGGTAACACAGTGTCACGTACGGCAACTTCCCGACCTCGACGCCACGGTCGTCGAGGTCGTCGTCGGGCACGTCCCAGACGACCATGCAGTTGGCGTCGAACCCCGTCACGAGGTGGTTGACGACGCAGCCGATCCGCTTGATGCAGCCGTCGGCGAGCAGTTTCTCGACGCTCGCGAGCACCTCGTCGACCGGCGCGCCGACGGCCTCGGCCACGTCCCGATAGGGCGTCGCCGTCAGCGGGAAGCCGCCCTGGACTTCCAGCAGGACGCGCCGGTCCAGCGCCGACAGATCCGCCGCCGCTCGCTCGCTGATAGTGGTCGCCGCCACGTCCGTCTCGGCGAGGCTCTCGCGGGCGAAGCGGTCGCCGTTGACCACCGGGAACTCGAGATCGATGTAGAAGTCCGTCAGCATCGGCAGCACGAGCACCTCGCAGCCGGTCCGGTCCTCGATCTCGGCGAGGATCTCGTCGCGGCGCTCCTTCGAGGCGGCGGTCACCACGAACCACATGTTCCACTCGTGGTCGCGCGCGTAGTTGTGGTTGACCTGCTCGTAGCCGTTGATCACCGCGGCGACCTCGTCGAAGCGGTCCGCGGGGGCCTGTACCGCCGCCAGCGTCGAACTCCCGATGACCGGCGGGTTCAACACGGGGCCGAACCGCCGGAAGACCCCGTCGTCGTAGAGGCGCTGGACCCGGTCGAGCGCCTCCCGCTCGTCGACGCCCACGTCGGCGGCGACCGCTTCGAAGGGCCGCTCGCGAACCGGGAACCCGCTCTGCCACCCGTCGATGAGCGCCGCGTCGACGGCGTCCACCTGTGCCCGCCAGTCGGCCGTCCCCTGACTCATTCGTCGAGGGTTAGGAGTAGTCCCGTGTGACTCTTTCGACTCCCCGTCGCCGTCGGAACCGGAAGCCGACGAACGTCCAGATCGCGGCGGCGAAACTGACCGCGGCGTCCGTGGCTCGGCGAAATCAGGTCGCTTTAACCGGATCGAACCGAAGGTCTATGCATGGCACAAGCGACCCAGGAGTTCGGCGACTGGCCGCTCAAGCGGCTGATGACGGAGGTCGTCGGATCCGGACACAAATCGGCCGACGACATGACCCGCGAGCAGGCCCGCGAGGCGTTCCAGCGGGTCCTCGCCGGGGAACCGGACCACACGACGCTGGGGGCGTTCTGGCTGGCCAACCGCTGGAAGCGCAACAACGCCGAGGAACTCGGGGCGTACGTCGACGTGATGCGCGAGGAGAGCGTCGAGACGGCCGAACCCGACGCCGACCCGGTCGACTGCGGCGCCAACTACGACGGAAAGGGCCGCTCGGCGATTCTGGGCGTGGCCGCCGGCGCCGTCGCCGCTGCCGCGGGCACCCCTGTCGTCGTCCACAGCGGCGACCGCGTCCCCACGCAGAAACAGGACTCGTACAAGCAGGTGCTCGACGAACTCGGCGTTCGTACCGAGATCGAACCGAGCGAGAGCGCGGACATGGTCGACGAGACGGGCTTCGGCTACTACTACCAGCCGGAGTTCAACCCCGGCATCCACGCGCTGTACGAGCGGCGGGACAACATGGGCGTTCGCACGTTCGTCAACACCGTCGAGACGCTGGCCAACCCCGCCAACGCCGACGTGCATCTCGGTTCGTTCTACCACCTGCCGTTCGCGGTGAAGATGACTGACACGCTCAAAGCCGCCGAGAGCCAGTCCGTCTCGCGGACGCTGTTCTTCCAGGGGATGGAGGGCTACGACGACGTGCGCCCCGGGACGACCGTCGTCGGCGAATGGAACGAGGGTGACGGGGAACTCGACGACTTCGAGATCAAGACCGCCGAGTACGGCATGGACTTCGAGAGCGAGGACCTCGGCGTGGAGGACGTGGCCGCCGAGTCCGCCGAGATCACCGGGGAAATCCTGGCCGGCGAGCGCGACGACCAGTTCGCCGACGCCGTCGCGCTCAACGCCGCCTTGCGTATCTACGCCCGCGAGGACGCCGCCTCGATCGACGAGGGGCTGGAGACGGCTCGTGAGGTTCTCGACAGCGGCGAGGCCGAAGCGGTGCTGGACGACCTGCGGGCGTTCTGAGCGTCCCGCCGGCCGCCGGCCGGACCGCCGCCGACGCGGGCGGTACCACCAGCGTTTTCTCCGCGGCGAGCCTCCGACCGGGTATGAGTGACGAACTGACAGCGACGCTCCACACCTCAGAAGGCGACATCGAGGTGCGACTGTTCGAAGACAAAGTGCCGAACACCGTCGAGGCGTTCGTCGACCACGCCACCGAGTCCGACTACGAGTCGGCCGAGGTCGGGCCGGGCGAGGGCGCCTGGGAGGACCCCGAGAGCGGCGAGAAGCGGGTCGACCCGCTGTACGACGACGTGGAGTTCCACCGCGTCATCGAGGACTTCATGCTGCAGGTGGGCGACCCGACCGGGACCGGCCGGGGCGGCCCGGGCTACACCTTCGACGACGAGTTCCACGACGACCTGCGCCACGACTCGCCCGGGAAGCTCTCGATGGCCAACCGCGGCCCCGACACCAACGGCTCGCAGTTCTTCGTCACGCTGGGCGCCCAGCCCCATCTCGACGACAAACACGCCGTCTTCGGCGAAGTCGTCGACGGCATGGACGTCGTCGAGGCGATCGGCTCGGTCGACACCGACCCGAGTGATCGCCCGATCGACACCGTCGTCCTCGAATCGGTCGAAATTCACCGGTAATACCGACCGTTCATCGCAGCTTTCGCCCGCTACGCTTTTATTCCCTTAATCCATTAGTGAGTCTCGGGTATCCCTCCGCGGTCCTGCAATTCCCCGTTATAATACCAGGGGATAGAATATAATTTAAGATAATTTTCGACCGCCGTGGTACTGCGGTTTTGCTAACAACTTACGGCAAGTTCCACCGCAATTTAAGTATCGCGCTCGGTAATAGTGGCGTATGTCTCGCGATACTGACGACTCCGACACCAGCCGACGACGATTCCTGAAAGCGACCGGTGCAGCTGCCCTCACCTCCGCGGTCGCAGGGTGTGGAAGCAACGGCGGCGACACCGCTACGCCCGGCGGCGGCGAGGACGGCGGTGACGGCGGGATGACCGACACCGGGACCGACGGCAACCCGGTAAACGTCGACGGGTATCCCTACGGCGTCGGCGAGACGATGATCGGGGAGGCCCAGCAGGTGATGGAAGACGCGGGCTACGGGCCGGACAACCGATTCGAGCTCGACTGGCTCCAGTACACCAGCCCGACGTGGTCGGAGATGGCGTCGACGATCGCCAGCCGACTGGAGTCGGCCTACATCGACATGAACCAGAGCGAGGCGGCGTTCTCCCCGCTGCTGGAGACCACCCGGAACGGCAACCACATGGCCTACACGCTGGGGTGGATCGCCGACTACCCCGGTCCCCAGAACTTCGTCCAGCTGCTCGACCCGCCGAACACGATGTACGCCGACAACGCCGCAGCCAACGGCGCTCGGCTGTTCTGGTCGGAGGACGCCGAGGCCGACCCGGCGGTCCGCCAGTACATGATCGACCAGTTCGACCGCATCGAGGAGAACCCCCAGGACACCGAGGACGCCGCCCAGATCCGCGGCGAGGCCGCCGTCGCGATGGAGGAGGGCATGTGGCAGGAGGCCGCGCTCATCCCCCTCTACCAGGGCGTCACCGAGGGTATGTGGTACGACCACGTCGACTACAACCCGCCGGGGCCGATGGGTCCCTCCCGCGCGAAGGCCAGCAACTCCGTCGCGGGGCTGGAGGGCAAAGACCGCCTCAGCACCATCTCCTCGACGTTCAGCAGCCTCGACCCGATCGCCTCCGGGAACACGGCGTCCGGCGGCAAGATCATGGACATGTACGACGCGCTGACGAACTACGCCAACGGGACGACCGAGGTCGAGAACTTGCTCGCCGAGGAGTACGAACTCAGTGAGGACTTCACCACCTACACGTTCACGCTGAAGGAGGGCGCGACCTTCCACAACGGCGACGAAGTGACCGCCCAGGACTTCGAGTACGCCATCAAGCGGCTGATGGTGTCCCCGAACTCCACGAACGCGCGGTTCCCCGTCAGCGTCATGGGGATCGAACACGAGACCGAGGAGGTCACGGTGACCGACGACGAGGGCAACACCGTCACCGAGACCGCCTCCGGCGAACCGCAGACGACCACCCGGATCATCCCCGACTCGATCGGCGTCACCGCGGTCGACGACTACACGCTGGAGATCACGACGGAGAACCCGTTCGCGTTCTCGCTGTCGGTGCTTGCCTACTCCGCGTTCTCGGCGGTACCCGAGGGCATCGTCGGCGACCTGGAGGGGTACGACGGCGAGATGTCCTGGGAGGAGTTCTCCCAGAATCCCGTCGGGGCCGGTCCCTTCGAGTTCGTCAACTGGGAATCGGGCAACGGCGGCGAGTTCGTTATGGACTCCTACGACGATTACCACGGCGAGGGCGCCTCCTTCGACGGCATCGACGCCGCGATCCTCACGGAGACCCAGGCGCGGTACAACTACTTCCTCAACGAGAACGCCGACATCGGAACCGTCCCCACGGCGCAGTACCAGGCCGACAGCGTCTCCATCGAAGAGACCGACGACGTCGGTCGCGACCTGGGGACCTACGAGCTGGAGAACGGGACCACTGTCAACTACGCCCGTACCCCGGACATCGGTACCTACTACATCGGCTTCAATATGGAGGCGGTGCCCAAGGCCGTCCGACAGGCGATGGCGTACGTCGTCAACCAGCCGGAGTTCATGGATCAGGTGTTCAAGGGTCGCTTCGAGCCGGCCTACCACCTGACGCCGGCGCAGATCTTCCCGGGCGGTGTCGAGGCCTACGACGAACACGTCGGTTCGGAGTAATCGGACGGGCCGACCGGTGGTCCCCCGATGATGCGCTCCCGACGACGAATGTATTGCTCTGCGGCACACACACAGAGACACCACCACGCATAACGGAGACGCCATGAACAAACTCCTGTATATCGCGAAACGGCTCGTCCTCGGGGTACCAGTCGTGCTGTTCGGCCTCACGATGACGTTCGTCATCATCTACCTGTCGCCGTTCGACCCGACGACGGCGATCCTCGGTCGGGACGCAGACCCTCAGACCGCCCGACAGCTGGCCGTGGCGCTCGGCCTTCGATACCCGAACGGCCAGCCCATACCCTTGTGGATCCAGTACTGGAACTTTTTGACCGAGACGATCACCTTCAATTTCGGCCAGTCGTGGGTCGTCACTCGCGGCCAGTCGGCCGCCCAGCTCGTCTGGGAACGCATGCCCGCGACGATCTGGCTCGGCAGCTGGTCGGTCCTCATCGCGCTGGCGCTGGGCATCCCGCTCGGGCTCTACGCCGGTCTGCGGGCCAACACCTGGGGCGACTACACCGCTTCGTTCGGCGGGATCGTCTGGCGCGCCATGCCGAACTTCTGGCTGGCCGTGATGCTCGCCGGCCTCCTGTCGGCCGGTGGCCTGCTGTCGTTCTACCGGGGCTTTCTGATACCGACCGACGTGATCGGCACCCCCGCGGCACTCGGTAACCTGTTCGGCAGCTACTCGCTGGGTCCGGTCGGGATACCGGTTCCCGACCCGTACAACTGGGCGGTCGCGTTCAAGTGGATCCTGCCGGCCGCGCTCGTGCTCGGCTCCTCCTCGATGGGTAACGAGGTCCGCATCGGTCGGACCGCCGTCCTGGAGAGCATCAACGCCCCCTACATCGACACGGCCAAGGCCAAGGGCCTCTCCGAGCGGGTGATCATCGGGAAACACGTCGCGCGCAACGCGATGATCCCGCTGCTGCCCGTCATCATGGGCGAGTTCTACCTGCTCATCGGCGGCTCGGTCCTCGTGGAGCTCATCTTCGGGATCCGGGGGCTGGGGAACCTGTTCCTTTCGGCCGTTCTCGCGTCGGACGTACCGATCATCGGCGCGCTCACCTACGTGTTCATCCTGATACTCGTGTTCTTCAACATCGCGCAAGACGTGGCGTACACCATGATCGACCCGCGGATCGGTCTCGAGGGGGAGGAGGGCTGAGACCATGTGCGCAACGGTGACCGACTCCGCACGCGACCGAAGTCGCCACGAGGAATCGACGCTGCGCGAGCGGCTGCTGGCGAACCCCGAACCCGCGTTGCGGTGGGGCGCGGTCGCCCTCGTTCTGGTCGTGTTAGAGTTCGGCGCGCTCGCGGGCGGGCTCTTGCTGTTGCTCGACGCGACGGTTATCGGGGTCACCGCGCTGATCGAAGTGGTCCTCGGCGCCGTCTCACAGAGCGCCGGCGAAGCGGTGTACGCCGCACAGCAGTCGGCCAGCGGCTTCCTCGACGGGCTTCGGGCCGCCGCCGGGAACGTCCCGACGCTCCTCTCGCGGGAGACGATCCCCAACCAGGGGTACCAGACGGGGCCGTCGAGTTCCTGGGAGGGCACCTTCCTCGGCCTGCAGCCGGCCGTGGCCTGGGCCATCCGGTTCGTCCTCGTCTACCTGTACGCGGCGGTCGTGTCCTACTGGGTGTACCGCGGCTGGCTCGTCTTCCGCGACCACTACCGGCAGGTCGAGTGGACGCCCCGCGACGACGTGGTCGACCGCCTGCGCGACCACCGCTGGGGGCAGTTCGGCATCGTCGTCGTGCTCGTGTTCGTGACGATGGCGCTGTTCTCCCCGGCGCTCGGACCGACCACCGTCGAGCAGAACATCCAGTCGCCCTACAGCAACGAGATACAGTACTTCGACGCCGAGAGCGGGAGCGTCGAGACGATCTACGCGGGCGACGCCAACTTCAACTCCAAGTCCAAGGGACAGGGCGACCAGAACGTCGGGCCGATGACCTACGACGACTACGGTCGGTTCCACCCGTTCGGGACGCTGACCAACGGCCGCGACCTGTTCACGTTCTCGGTGGCCGGCGCCCGGGTCTCGATGATGGTCGGGGCGCTGGCGATCGTGCTCGCGTCGCTGATCGCGATCATCGCGTCGATGATGTCGGCGTACTACAAGGGACTGGTCGACCTCGTGACCATCCTCGTCGCCGACGGGATCACGTCCATACCGGGGTTACTCCTGCTGTTGATGGTCGGGATGGCCTTCCAGGGACACTGGCTCGTGAACGTGCTCAACGGGGGGTTCCTCTACGCGCTGACCTTCGGGATCATCCTCTTCCCGAGCCTGTGGCGGTCGGTGCGCGGCCCCGCGCTTCAGGTCTCCGAGGAGGAGTGGATCGACGCCGCCAAGAGCTTCGGCCAGCGACCGCGGACGACCATGCGCAAGCACATGCTCCCGTACGTGGTGCCGTATCTGCTCGTCTACGGGTCGATGACCGTCGGCGGGGTGATCATCTCGATGGCGGCGCTGTCGTTCATCGGGAGCGGACTCGGGATCAACCCGCCGACGCCGGCCTGGGGCCGGGCGATCGACATGGGACGCAACTACGTCTCCACGCAGTCGTGGCACATCGCCTTCATCCCGGGGATGTTCATCGTCGTGCTCGTCACCGGGCTCAACGCCTTCGGCGACGGCATCCGCGACGCCATCGACCCCGAGAGCGAGGGCGGCGGTGAAGAGGAGGCGCAAGCAGGGGGTGCTGCCGGATGAGCGCCCCGCCATCGGGCGACAGCGTCGAGGACGGACGGGGCGACCGTCGGGGTCAGGAGGAACCCGTCCTCTCGGTGCGGAACCTCCAGACCGTCTTCCGGACCGACCGCGAGACCATCCGCGCGGTCGACGGCATCGACCTGGACCTCTACGAGGGCGAGACCGTCGGCCTCGTCGGCGAGTCCGGGTCGGGCAAGTCCGTCACCGCCCGGTCGATCATGGGACTGGTCGAGGAGCCCGGCGAGGTGCTCCCCGAGTCGTCGATCCGGTTCAAGGGCGAGGAGATCACCGACTACGACACCGCCCAGTACCAGGAGTTGCGGGGCAGCGGCATCGGGATGATCTTCCAGGACCCGCTGTCCTCGCTGAACCCCGTGTTCACCGTCGGTAACCAGATCCGCGAGGCGCTGAAAGTCAACCGCGGGATCACCGGCGAGGCGGCCCGCGAGGAGGCGATCGACCTGCTGGAAGCGGTCCAGATCCCCGACGCGGCCCGCCGGCTGGGGGAGTACCCCCACGAGTTCTCCGGCGGGATGCGCCAGCGGGCGGTCATCGCCATGATGCTCGCCTGCGACCCGGAAGTGCTGATCTGCGACGAGCCGACGACCGCGCTGGACGTGACCATCCAGGCGCAGATCCTCGAACTGCTCTCGGACCTGCAGGACGAGCGGGGGCTGTCGATACTGTTCATCACCCACGACATGGGCGTCATCGCCGACATCACCGACCGCGTGAACGTGATGTACGCCGGTGAGATCGTCGAGAAAGCGCCGACCGAGGAGCTGTTCGCCGACCCCCGACACCCCTACACCGAGGGACTGCTCGAAGCGATCCCCGGCCAGCACGCAGACGAGGATCGACTGCGAACGATCGAGGGGGAGGTGCCGACGCCGAACGAAGCGGCGACTCACTGCCGGTTCGCCCCCCGGTGTCCGAAGGCCTTCGAGGAGTGCGAGGCGGTCCACCCCGAACTCGTCGACGTCGACGAGAGCCCGGCCGACCACACCGCCGCCTGTCTGCTCTATCCGGAAGGCATGTCGAAGGGCGAGGCGGTCGCACACCACGAACGGCTCGGCGAGGCGCACGGTGACGGGAACTCGCGGCCGACGGGCGAAGACGTGGCGGCCGACGGAGGTGACTCCCGATGAGCGAGATGACCCAGCAGCGCGGCCGAACCGACGCCGCCGCGGTCGGCGAGACGCTCGTCGAGGTCGACGGGCTGAAGAAGTACTACGGCGGCGGCGGCGTCTTCGCGGACCCGCCGGTCAAGGCCGTCGACGGCGTCAGCTTCTCCATCCAGCGCGGCGAGACGCTCGGGCTGGTCGGCGAGTCCGGCTGCGGGAAGACGACGCTCGGCCGGACGCTCGTCCAGCTGGAGACGGCCACCGAGGGCACGGTCGAGTTCGACGGCACCGACGTGACCGAGCTGTCGGGCCAGCGGCTCAAACAGTGGCGCCGCAACGCCCAGATCGTCTTCCAGGACCCCGAGTCGAGCCTCAACGACCGGATGACGGTCGGCGAGATCGTCCGCGAACCGCTGGACGTTCACGAGGAGGGGACGCCCCGCGAGCGCAAGGAGAAAGTGAAGGACCTGCTCGCGCAGGTGGGGCTCCAACCCGAACACTACTACCGCTATCCCCACCAGTTCTCCGGCGGGCAGCGCCAGCGGATCGGGATCGCCCGCGCGCTGGCGCTCGAACCGGAGTTCGTCGTCCTCGACGAGCCCGTTTCCGCGCTGGACACCTCCGTGCAGGCGAAGATCCTCAACCTGCTGGAGGACCTGCAGGACGAGTTCGACCTGACCTACCTGTTCATCGCCCACGACCTCTCGGCGGTCCGGCACATCTGCGACCGCGTCGCGGTGATGTACCTGGGGAAGATCATGGAGATGGGCGACACCGAGGAGCTGTACACCGACCCGGCCAACCCCTATACGCACTCGCTGCTGTCGGCGATCCCCGAGCCCGACCCGACGGTCGACAAGCAGCGGATCACCCTGCCGGGGACGCCGCCGAGCCCGCGGGACCCGCCGACGGGGTGTCAGTTCACCACCCGCTGTCCGGCGAAGATCCACCCTCCGGAGTACGACCACCTCGACGCGGAGACGTGGAACGCAATCGAGCGGTTCCGCGAGGTGATCCGCGAGCGCACGCGGATCGACCTGTCGATACGCGACCGGGTTCGCCGGAGTATGGGCGCGTTCCACCGGTTCGACGACATCGACGAGACCGTCGTCGATATGTTCGAGGGCGCCCCCGACGAGGTCCGGAGCCACGTCGAGCAGGCCGCCGAGTACGTCAAGGCGGGCCGTCCGGACCAGGCCCGCGAGTACATGAGCGAGCAGTTCGACGGCGTCTGCGACACGGAGCGGCCGGAGCTGTACCCGGTGGGCGACACCGACCGGCTGAGCTACTGTCACCGACACGGCGAGGGCTACGAGAGCGTCGAGTCGGTGCTCGGCCGCGAGTCGGATGGCGAGTAAGCGCCTCCTGCTCGCGGAGTTCGTCGTCTGGGTCGTCGCCGTCGGGGGAGTCGTCTCCGCGGGCGCCCTCGCCGTCGGCTACCTCGTCGGCGGGACGCTCGTCGCCGCGAAGTACGCCGTCTTCCTCGTCGGCGTCGCCCTGTTCGGCGTCGGGAGTCTCGGCATCCAGCCGACACCCTCCTACAAGGAGCAAAAGCGAGTGACCCTGGAGTCGGACCGCCAGACCGGCTTCGAAGCCAGACTGCAACGGATCCCGCCCCTGCGGGGCGAACGGATCCCCTTCGACAACCGGGTCGGTCGCAACGCGAAGGTCTTCGCCGCCAGCCTGATCGTCCTCGGTGTCTCGCTCGTCATGGAGTTCGGTCTCGGCGTCCGTCCCTGAGCGGAATCGGGGACCAGCCGGTGGCCGACGATCCGCCGGCCGACCGTCCGTTGCACCACCCTTTACTGTGCGAATCGCGTTGACGAGTGTATGTCCCATCACCCCGACAGCCCCGACGATGTCGACCGGAAAGAGATCGTCGCCGACCACAGCGAGGAACTCAAGAGCAACTGGGAGCGCGCGCTCGAAGACATGCAGGCGATGGCCGACGACCGCGAAGAGCAGGGCTACGAGACGCTGGCGATCCCCGCGGGCGACACGACGACCCTCTCGCCGTCGATGGGCGAGGACGATACCTGGGGGCTCTCACACGTCGTCCCGAACAACTTCGCCGACGACTTCCGGGAGCAGTACGAGACGTTCTCGCTCGACGAGACCGGCGTCTACCAGATGGAGAGCGGCGGGTTCATCTTCGTCGTGACCGAGTGCATCGACCTCGACCAGGAGGTCGTCATCTTCGTCGCCGGCTCGTACGACATGCGCTTCTCTGCCGGACTCGTCCGCACCGCGACCGAGCGCGGGGAGATGCACACCCACGTCAAGACCCTCGACGGCACCGTCCTCGGCACGTTCGACCACGACGACCCCGCCGACTTCTTCCCCGACCCCGAGCAGTTCTACGCCTACGACATCACCGAACCCGACGACCCCGAGCGCCGCTCTGACCGGTAACTCCGTCCGCTCCCGTCGAGTCGGCGACCGTCGGTCACGCCCGCTGGATGTCCTCGGTGACCGGGGTGTCACGCTCTCTCGTGAAACTCAGTTCAGTAACTTCGCCTACAGAAATGTGTTTCAGATTACCTTTACGGTGGTCCCCGGTGTAGGATCGGATGTGATGAGACAGACTCGTCCGCCGGTCGCTTCGGCCGGCCTGCCGACGCAGTACAGTCTGGCGCGCACCCTGCTGGTCTCGCTGGCGATGTCGCTCGCGGTCGCCGTCGGTGCCCTGATGCTCATGTACCCCGCCGTCACCGCGCTCGCGGTCGCGCTCGCGGCGGTCTCGTGGGCGCTGACGGCGGTGATCGTCCGGGTCCGCCTGCGCCGCCGCCCGGTGACCCGCGTCCTGATGGTCCGGGTCCCGTTCACCGACATCCACGTCGAGGTCTAAACTCCGCTGGCGCGCCCTCCGAACAGTCTCTCTCTGTCTTTCTCGCTCGATGACACCGACAGCAGCGCGGCCGGACCGTAACCGCTATTCCGCCGGAGGGGCACCGGACGAACGCGCGAGGGTGGCTGAGCTAGGCCAAAGGCGGCGGGCTTAAGACCCGCTCCCGAAGGGGTCCATGGGTTCGAATCCCATCCCTCGCATTCTGTCGCTCGCAACTCGCGAGCGACGAATTCGTCGTGGATTCGAAGCCTATCAGTCGCGCGCAGCGAGCGGAGTGAGTGAGCACGTCTGATTTCGGTTCGAATCCCATCCCTCGCATTCTGTCGTTCCCGCCCGTGAGCGACGAGTGAACGGAAACGATACGACCGGGCCGGTCGGGCCGGTACGACCCGAAAACGCTTGTACGAGTCGCTCGACCACGCTCTCGTGGACCGAACCGCCGTGGGGACGGTCACGGTCGCGCTCGTCGCCGTCGGAGCCGTCCTCGGAGCGCTGTCGGTGGTGAGCGGCGCCGTCGGACCGTGTAGCGACGACCTGGCGTTCCAGGGGCCGACGACCGGGGTCGAAGTCACGGCCGACACGGACGAACGCGCCGTCGAAGTCACACACGTGGAGGGTGACATCCTGACCGAGGAGCGGACGCTGTCGGTCACCGCCGTCGTGTCCGCCAGCGAAACGGGGGCGACGAGCGAGTACGTCGCCGTGAACGCGAGCGAGGGGCTCCCGTTCGAACCGGCGGAATCGGCGAGGATCGAGAACGTGACGGTCGGCGGGCGGCCGCTGTCGGGCGGTGACGAGGTACGGGTCGTCTGGCGGGGATACGAGCGTCCACTCCCCGACTACTGTTTCGGGAGTCGCGGGAACGCGACCGCGCGGGTGACGGTGGCCCGCTGGACGGTCGGCTGAACGCCGCGGGCGGGAGCGACCGCCGCCGAGCCGCGACACAACGGTCTTTTGCCGACGAACGCCCTACCGGCGGGTATGACCGATGCCATGCCGACCGAGGCGCGCGACGCGTTCGAAGCACACGAGGCGTTCGCGCCCGCCGACGGCGGCTACCGGCTGACGACGACCGTCTTCGACACCGAGGTGACGGCGAGCGAGCGCGACGACTACGCGACGGACTTCCGGGTGCGCGTCGAGGTGCCGACGCTCCGGAGCGCGGCCGAGGACGGCGAGGTCGGCGAGGCCGTCCAGTCGGGGTGGCTCGACACCCTGGAACGGCGGCTCGAAGACGCGCCGATGGCCACGCGGGCGTCGGTCGACCTCGACGGGTTCGACGTGACGACCGCCGGCGGCACCGTCGTCGTCACCTACGAGTTCGCCTTCGGCGACGCCGACCGCGCGGTCGCGGTCGCGAAGACGTTCGTCGAGTACGTCGAGGGGACCTACGTGGAGGGCGTCGTCCCCGGCTACGACTACGGCGAACCGGTGACCGACCTGCTCTCGGCCGCGGCGACCGACGAGGACGGCGAGCGCGGCGGCACCCCGCTGTGAGACGGAACGACGGCTCCGCTACTGGTCGCTGATCACGTCGCTGGCGATGTTGCGTCCGCGGGCCTTCAGGCGCACGTCGCGGCGGACGCGCTTCTCGCGGAGAATTCCCTCCTCGACGAGTCGGTCGAAGACCGCCTCGACCTCGTCGACCTCCAGCCCGACGAACTCCGGAATCTCGAACGGTGAGACGCCCGAGTACAGCGCCATCAGGACCTCCATCTCCGTCTGGTTTAGGTCGGCGTCGGTGGCGTTCTGGAGTTCCCCCTGGCGGACGAGCGATTCGAGGATGGAGACGTGACGCGATGTCCCGGAGACGTACGTCTGGACGCTGGTTCCTTCGTCGTCGGTGTGTTCGACCTCCAGGACGCGCCGTTCGTCGCCTCGGACCGTCCCGTCTCTGGCGTCGACAGTTCCTACGTCGACGAGTTCGATCTCGACGAACTGGCCGCTGGCGACGCCCAGCCCGACCACGTCGGACTCGATGTTGATCCGTCCCTTCTCCCAGCCGGTGTCCCGGACGACGCCGCCCTCCACCGCGGGGTGTTTGACGAGGACGACCTCGCCGTCGAGCAGGGCGGTGTAGAGGTGCTCCTCGAAGGCGTCGGCGTCGGCGGGCGCGACTAGGAACACGTCGGACCCAGTCTGGACGGAGAAATAGCCCGAGACGGCCGTCATCGCCTGGTTGGCGTTCTTGCGGTTCTTGACGGTGCTGACCTTCGCCAGCGCGATCTGTCGTTTGCCCTCGTTGCTGGCGAGGACGAGCCGCTTGTTCGACAGGAGGATGCGTCCGCTCAACCACTCCAGGTCGTTGACCTTCCGGCCGCTCTTGACCACCTGGACGAACCGACCCTGGGTGTCCGCCAGCGCGCGCTCGTCGCTCACGGGCGGTCACCTCCCGGCGACGGCAGCGGGCGGCGCCCGTCCGCTCCGGCCGTTCGCCCGGCGCCGGTCCGCGGGCCCGCCCCGGTCATCCCCGACCACCGAGCTTCGAGATGGCCGAGAAGGCTCGTTTCCGGATCTTCTCGGACTCGGTTTCGTCCAGCAAGGCGTCGATGCGCTGGCGGGCGCGCTCGCCGCCGACCTTGCCGAGGGTGAACACGGCCTGGGCGCGCGCGTCGGTCGGGGCGTCCGTGTCGTCGACGAGGGCGAGCAGGCGGTCCTCGACGGCGTCGCCGCCGAGTTCGGCGAGACTGGTCGCCGCGAACTGCCCCGTCATCTGGTCGTCGGCCGACAGCGCGTCGACGAGCGCGTCGACGACACGGTCGCGCTCCTCGGCCTCGGTGACGCGGCCCAGTAGCCACGCGGTGTTGCGCTGTTGGGCCGCCTGCTGGCTCTCCTCCAGTATCTCCACGAGGGGGACGACGACGTTGCGGTCGTCGGTCTCGCTCAGCTGCTCGACGACGGTCTCGCGGATCTCGTGGCTCTGCTGGGTGGGCACGTTCGCGAGCAGTTCGACAAGCGAGTAGACGGCCGTCCGGCGCACCGTCGGGGAGTCGTCGGCCAGCGAGGCGACCAGATACTCGACGGGCTGGGCGTTCGGGAAGTTGCCGAACGCGCCGACGGCCACCCGTCGCACTCGCTCGTCGCCGTCCTCGTAGAGGGGGAGCAGCGCCGACAGCGCCTGTCGGTTGCCGATCGACCCCAGCGCTTCGGCGGCCTCGCGACGGACCTTCGGGTTCGCGTCCGTCAGCAGCCCTTCCAGCCCGCCCGTCGCTCGCGAGTCGGCGATCTGCCCGCAGGCGCGGGCGGCGCGGGCCCGCACTCTGGGATCGGGGTCGTCGAATCGCTCGGCGAGTTTCGGGACGGCGTCGGTCTCTTCGAGGGCGCCCAGGCCGTTGGCGGCGGCCATCCGGAGTTCCGGCACGCCGGCGTCCAGCGCCTTCGCGAACGCCTGGGCCTTCATCCAGTCGGCCCCTTCGCCCATGTCGACACCCGCCATCTCGGCGATGAGTTGCTCGATGGCGTCGCCGCCCAGCTGGTCGAGCGAGTCGACTGCGGCGGCGGTCACCGCGGCGCTGTCGTCGTCGCTCGCGACGCTCACGAGGGCGGTTATCACGTCCGCGCGGTCGTCGTGTTCGTCGAAGTTGCCGAGCAGTTCGGCGGCGCGGGCGCGCAGCTCCGGCTTGTCGCTGCGACGCATCACGCCGATCAGTTCCTGTACGTCGCCGTCGCGTTCGAGCTGGTAGAGTGACATCAGGCGCGTCTGTAGATGCGGTGTCTCTTCTCGACCGGGTCGTAGCGGTCGCGAAACTCCGTGGGCAGGGTCTCGGTCATGCCGATCATCAGGTAGCCCGCCTCGGTCAGCGACCCGGTGATCGTCTCGAAGATGGGGACCTTGTAGTCGGCGTCGATGTATATGAGGAGGTTCCGACAGCACACGAGGTCGAAGTCCCGTTTCTCCGGCCCGCGGATGAGGTCGTGGCGCTCGAAGTCGACGAGGTCGGACACGCGGTCGGTGACGGTGAACACGTCGCCTTCGCGGTCGACGTACGGTTCGGTGGCCGAGAGCGGTTCGAGCTCCGCCTCGATGTCCGTCGTCTGAGAGGTCTCGTAGCGACCGGCGCGGGCCGTCCGGAGGATGTCGCGGTTGATGTCGGTGCCGAGGATCTCGACGCGGCGGGCGTCGATCTCGTCGTCGTCGAGCGCGAGCATGGCGATCGAGTACGGCTCGCGGCCGTCCGCGCAGGGGGCGCTCCAGACCGAGACGCGCCGCTGTTCGGCGGTCAGCTCCCGGAGGACGCCCCGCAGCGACTCCCAGGCCTCGGGGTTGCGGAAGAAGCCGGTGACGTTGATCGACAGCGAGTCGAGCAGCGCCTCGCGCTCGTCCGCCTGGGCTTCGAGCCGTCGCTGGTAGGCCCGGTAGTCGTCCGTGTCGGTGCGGCGCATCCGGGCGTTGATCCGTCGGTCGAGGTAGGCGTCGTTGTAGAAGCCCGACTCGAAGTCCAGCTCGCGTTCGATGTAGCTCAGCAGTTCGTCGAACTCGGGGCCGCGTTCCTGTCTCATCGTCCTCTCCCGTCCCCGCCAGTCGGTCGTCTCTCGCGGTCGGTCGGCCCCAGCGCACTCGCGCGCGCCCTTCGGGCGTCCCCCGTGCGTTCGGTCACGTCGGCCGGTTCTCGCCCCAGTGCCATCAAAGCGTCACCACGTCGAGGATGTGGACGATGTTCCCGTCGCCGAGGACGGCGGTCCCGCTGAGGCCGGGCGTCCCGCTGAGGATCCCCTCCAGCGGCTTGACGACGACCTCCTCCTGGCTGTTCACCTGGTCGCAACGCAGCGCCACCTGGCGCTCGGACTCGCGGATCCGGACGAGCATCCCCTCGTCGCCGCCGGCGCCGGCCGCGTCTACGGCGCCCGTCGCGCCGTCGCTGCCTGCACTCGCGACCGCGCCAGCGGCGTCGCCGTCCGCCGGTTCGCCGCCGTCGGTGGCGGCCGTCTCGGCCCCCTCGGCGTCGGCGGCGGCGTGCGTGCCGGGCACGTCGAAGCGCTCGGCGAGGTCGACGACGGGGTAGATGTCGTCGTTGTGTTTGATCACGTCGTTGCCGTTGATCTGCTTGACGGCGGAGGTACGGGTGATCTCGTCCACGTTCTTCAGCGGGACGCCGTACTCCTCGTCGCCGACCTCGACGAACAGCACCTTGACGATGGCCATCGTCACCGGGAGGCGCAAGGAGACGGTCGTCCCCTCACCGGGCTCCGAGTCGACGCTGACCGAGCCGTCGAGCTGGGTGACGGTGTCGTGGACCACGTCCATGCCGACGCCGCGGCCGCTGGTGTCGGTCACCTCGTCGGCCGTCGAGAAGCCGGGGTGGAAGACCAGGTCATAGATCGCCGAGTCGCTCATGGCCTCGATCTCGTCGGACGAGCGCACGCCCTTCTCGATGGCCTTGCGCTCGATGCCCTCGACGTCGAGGCCGGCGCCGTCGTCTTCGACCTCGATGATGACGTGGTCCCGCTCGCGGGAGGCGCGCAGTTCGACCTGTCCGGTCGGGTCCTTCCCGGCCGCCTCGCGCTCGGCGGGCGCCTCGATCCCGTGGTCGAGCGCGTTGCGTATGATGTGCATCAGCGGGTCCGAGATCTCGGTGAGGATCGTCCTGTCGAGCTCGATGTCCTCGCCCTCGATGGTGAACTCCACGTCCTTGTCGAGCTCGCGCGAGAGGTCCCGGACCATCCGCGGGAACTTGCCGACGACCTTCTTCAGCGGGATGAGCCGCATGTCCATCACCGTGTTCTGGAGGTTGGCCGTGATCTTGTCCAGTTCGTTCAAATTCTCCGAGGCGCCCGCGAGGTCGTCGGTCTCGACGGCCCGGCGGAGCTTGATGCGGCTGGTCACCAGCTGCTCGACCAGTCCGTGCAGATCGTCCAGCTGGTCGACGTCGACGCGCACGGATTTGATCTCGTCGACGTGTGCGCCGTCGTCGTCGCCTGCGGCCGCCGGCGTGGCGTCGCCGGCGGGGTCCGGTCCCCCGCCGTCACCGGCCCCGTCCGCGTCGCCCGCGTCGCTCTCGTCTGCGCCGCCATCGTCTGCGCCGGCCAGCGCGTCGGTCACGTCGACCACGTCGGCGTCTTCGACGGCGCCGATGGCGTCGAGTTCCGCCGCGGCGGCGTCGGCGTCGGGCGCGTCGAGCGCGAGCGCGAAGGTGTCCTCGAACTCGCCGCTCTCGACGGCTTCGCGGCCGGGGTCGGCGTCGAGCAGGTCGAAGGTGGCCGTGATCCGGTCCAGCGCGAGCATCGCGTCGACGCCGAGCATGTCGCCCTCGCCGACCGACACGTCCGCGCGGACGACGCGCCCCTCGGCGTCGTCGGCCGACACGTCGAAGTTCTCGACAGGTGGGGCGTCGTCCCCGTCCGCGGCGGCGCCGTCGTCCCCGTCCACGGCGCTGTCGGAACTCCCGAGAGCGGCCGGGTCGGGCGCCCCGCCGGACTCGGAGTCGAAGTCGCTCTCCTCGAGGACGGCCCGGAGCTGCGCGACCGTCTCGGCGGTGTCGGTGGTCGATTCGCCCTCGGACTCGATCTCCCGGACGATGACCTCGATCGTGTCCACGCCGGCGAAGATCAGGTCCATCCGTTCGGGGGTGACCGCCATCTCGTCCTGGCGCATCGCGTCGAGTAGGTCCTCGATCGCGTGTGCCAGGTCGCTGGCGTCCTCGAATCCCATCGCGCCGAAGTTACCCTTCAGCGTGTGGGCCGTCCGGAAGATCTGGTCCATCGCGGCCTGGTCGTCCGGGTCGGCCTCCAGGTCCAGCAACGAGTTGTTCAGGTCGGTGATCGCTTCCTCACTCTCGCGGATAAACGCGTCAAGATACTGATCGTCCATTTAGGTCACCTCGAATGCGTCGAGTATCGCCGCCGCAACGTCGTTGACCGGCGCCACGCCGTCGACGCAGCCGGTCTCGATGGCTCGCTTGGGCATCCCGAAGACCGCCGACGTGGCCTCGTCCTGTGCGACCGTGTAGCCGCCGGCCTCGTGGATGGCGCGTACGCCGCGTGCGCCGTCCTCGCCCATCCCGGTCAGGATGACGCCTGCCAGGGGGTCCGTGACCCGCTCGGCGGCCGTCTCCATCGTCACGTCGACCGCGGGCCTGACGTTGTTGACCGGGGGGTCCTGCGTGAGCCCCACCCGCAGGCGACCGCGCCGGTAGCCCGTCACTTCCATGTGGTAGTCGCCCGCGGCGATGAGCGCCTCGCCGCCGCCGATCCGGTCGCCGTCTTCCGCCTCGCGAACGCTGTACTCACTGCGAG
The DNA here is from genome assembly GCF_000337455.1 of Halosimplex carlsbadense 2-9-1. Lineage (GTDB taxonomy): Archaea > Halobacteriota > Halobacteria > Halobacteriales > Haloarculaceae > Halosimplex > Halosimplex carlsbadense. The sequence continues at coordinate 145,063 of NZ_AOIU01000023.1, forward strand.
CGTCCAGTCGCTCTGCGAAGCGGTCGGTGAACCCGCTGGGCATGTGCTGGACGACCAGCACTCGCAGGTCCGCCGCCAGCGGCAGGTCCGAGAGGACCTGTTCGACGACGGTCGGGCCGCCGGTTGAGGAGCCGATGACGACCGTCGGGTCGTCGACGTACTCCGTCGCCGCGGCTCCTCCGGCCGGGTCGGTCGTCTCCGCGCCGGTCGTCTCGCTCGTCCCGACGCCGCCGAGGTCGACCCCGGACCCGGCGGTCCGCGCCGAGGCCACGTCCGAGGAGTCGGTCGGGTCGACGGCCGCGACCGACTCGACGATGTCGACGAGCTGGTCCTGCATGCGGGACATCTCCATCGACACCTCGCCGCCGGGCTTGCGGAAGAAGTCGACGGCGCCCTTCTCCAGGGCCTGGAAGGTCACGTCGGCGTTCTCGTCGGTGTGGGCGGACAGCATCAGGATCGGGGTCGGCCGGGTCGACATGATCCGGTCGGTCGCCTCGATACCGTTCATCTTCGGCATCTCGACGTCCATGGTCACCACGTCGGGGTCGGTCTCGGCGACCGCGTCGACGGCTTCCTGGCCGTTCTTGGCCACGGCCACCACGTCGATGCCGCCCTCCTCCAGGATGTCGGAGATGACGCTCCGCATGAAGTGCGAATCGTCGGCGACGACTGCTCGCGGCGTCGAGCCTATCGCCATATCGGACCCCCGGTGACGGCTCGGGCCGCGCCCGAGCGGTGTCGCCGGAACCCAGCCGGAGCCGGCACCATACCTACTCACGTGTGGCGGTAGCGCCGGCATAAAGACTCCGCCCGCGGAATCAGCGTTGATAACCCGGGAGACACGCTTAAGACGCCGTCGCGGGCCCTTTGAGACAACGGCTACCAATGGCATCAGGCACTCAGAACGCGGCGCCGACGGCGACGGACGGACAGGTCCTGGAGTTCTCGCTGGGCGAGGAGACCTACTGCGTGAGCATCGACTACGTCACCGAGATCGTCGACACCGGCGAGGTGACGACCGTTCCCAACTCGCCGCCCCACGTCCGGGGCGTGATGGACTTGCGCGGGCGCACGACATCGATCGTCGACCCGAAGGTCGTCTTCGGCATCGACGGCGACGGCGCCGAGCGTCGGATCATCGTCTTCGATCCGGCGATCGTCGACGACCAGGGCGCCGCCGGCTGGCTGGTCGACGAGGTGTACCAGGTCGTCCACGTCGACGGCTCGGACGTGGACGACTCCCCCTCGCGGGACAAAGACGCCATCCACGGCGTCGTCAAACGGGACGACGGGTTCGTCATCTGGGTCGACCCGAAGGCGGTCCACTCGGGCTGACGGCTCCACCGCGTCGATGGACCGGTAAGCGGACAGTACCGACGCCGCTGAATCCCCCGCGTGCCCGCGGTCGCGAAGTGATCGCATGAACAAGACTTTTTACCACAGCCACCGGATGCTCCACCAGCCGAACTCCGCGAGGATCCACGGAAGACATGATCGAACTAACGAAAACCGGCATCGACGGGTTGGACGAGATCCTGAACGGTGGTATTGTGAAAAATTCGACTACCCTGGTGAGCGGGAATCCCGGGGCGGGCAAGAGCATCCTCTGTCTGCAGTTCATCTACAACGGCGTCGAGCAGTTCGACGAGAAGGGCATCTACCTGACCTTCGAGGAAGACGAAGAGGACCTGCGTGAGGCGGCCGAATCGATCGGCTTCGACAAATGGGGCGAGTACGTCGACAACGGCGATATCAAAGTCTACGACAAGAAGGTCCTGCTGCGGGAGAACGACTTCTCCTCGTCGCTCGAACTCCTGCTGGACGACTTCGAGGACAACGACTACGACCGGGTCGTCCTCGACTCGCTGGCGATGTTCGAGCTCTTTTTCGAGAACGAACAGGAGAAACGGACCTACCTGCTGAAGTTCACGGACATCCTCAGCGAGAACGACCTGACGACGCTGATGACCAACGAGCAGGGCGCCGTGTTCCCCGAGACGGAGATCGGGCTGGAGAACTACCTCACCGACGGGAACATCTACCTGATCCAGACGCCGACCGAGTCCGGCGTCAACCGGTACGTCTGGGTGGCGAAGATGCGCAAGCAGGACATCGAGACCGACATCTTCCCCATGGAGATCTCCCAGGGCGGCATCCGCGTCCATCAGAACGCCAGCGCGTTCTCGATGATGAGCGAAGACGACAACCCGCTGTAGTCGACCCCCGTTCTCACGATTGTAACCCGTTATTACTTCGAAAAACGGCAGTTTCGAACTGTCTCGGCGGTGATCGACTCCGGTTCTCGATTCCGACGCCGTCCCGGTAGCCAGTCAGTACCGGCAGCGGTAGATTTATACTGCGGTGAATATACCTTTTGATAACGGATGGCTTCAGCCGAGATCCTTCAGACACTGGGGAACAAATACAGCGCAGAGATCCTGGACGCGACCGACGAGCCCCAGTCGGCCCAGGAACTGAGTGACGAACTCGGGATCCCGATCGCCACCTGTTATCGCCGGATCGACGAGTTGACCGAGCACAACCTGCTCGAGCTCCACGACAACATCCTCTCGGACGATCGCCGGCGTATCAAGGTGTATCGGCGAAACGTCGACCAGGTCCACATCGACTTCGAGGAGTCGTTGACAGTCGAAGTCGAGGAACGGACAGAGGTCACGAACAAGCTCGACGAAGCCTGGCGGACACTCTCTGAAAGCTGACTCGCGCGTGGGCGCACGGGCGCGACAGCTCCATCCCCCAGTTCCGTTCCTCCTCCAACGTCGAACCCCGGCGGGGAGCGCCGGTGTCGCGACGAATATAGCACTTCAGAGGCTGAATCGCCGTTTTAATCGGTGATTATCACGGGAGATATTTTCGAGAGTGGATTTAATACGGGGTATCGAGAAGGCCGATACAACGTGGTTTCAGTGATAGAGATCCTCTACGCCGTCTCGACGGTCGTGTTCGTCGTCGCCGGGCTGACGATGGTCGGGATGGCCATGCGCGCGTACGTGAAGACATCACGACAGGCGATGTTGCACCTCTCGCTGGGGTTCTCGCTGGCGGTGGCCGGCGCCGCGTCGACGATGATCAGCGCCTTCCTCACGGGCTTTACCGGCACCCGGTCGCTGTTGCTGGTCAACAGCGGCCTGACGACATTCGGGTTCCTCTTCGTCATGTACAGTCTCGTCATCTACGAGTGAGCAGTCGGCCCGGTAGCGGCCGACCTCTTTCAGTTATCGTTACGAGGTCTCGTATTTCGAGCCGTTCTTGAATTGGTGCGTTAAAGTTTATACTGCCCATTTTCGACAGTGAAACCGCGATTTCGGCTGGAGATTACCGTTTTCAAGAACGATATTCGGTAGGATACCCTTAATACGGGCGAAGTGAACGTTTCGGGTAAGTCCGAGTCGCGCAGTACGCTCGGGCGGATACAAACCCATGTTCGACAATACAACGACGGAACGGCCGACCGACCGCGGGCAGGTCGGGATCGGGACCCTCATCGTGTTCATCGCGATGGTCCTGGTCGCCGCCATCGCGGCCGGTGTCCTGATCAACACCGCCGGCTTCCTGCAGTCCAGTGCGGAGCAGACCGGCGAGGAGAGTAGCCAGCAAGTCACCAACCAGCTGCAGGTCATCGGGACCACGGGGCAGATCACGGCTGGTGCATCGTCCGCTGAGGATACTGGTCTGCTCGTGACCTTTCAGGGAAGCAGTGGTGGTACAACCGAGAACTTCCTTGGGGAGACCACTGTGACTGTGACCGAAACTGCGTCTGCAGCGAACACTCTCGGTGACAGCAGTGGTACTACTGACAACCAGATCTCCTTCACTAGCGGCGAGTCGAAGGATCTGGTTTTCAACCCGATCAACGAGAGCGCCTACGGTGTCGAAGAAGCGAACGGTGACGCTTCGTTCGTCGTTAACATCGGTACTGGCGAAGAGCTGACCGCTGGTTCCGACGGGTTCAACCTTGCACTGCCTGACGGCCTCGGGTCCACGTCGACTGTCAGCATCGCCTCCACGCTCGACACCGAGACCATCGAGCTGAAGGTCTCGCAGCTGACCTACGACGACGGGACGAGTTCGATCGACATCCTCGACGAGGGCGAATTCAGCCTTTCGGCACAGGCGTCGACCGTCGACATCTCGGACGGCACGGGCGACAGTATTACCGTTGACGTCGACAGCAGCGAAGTGGACATCGGCGTTGAGGTCCTCGAAGACGATAGCGACCTCTCGGATAACACCTACCGACTGACCGGTCCTGACGGGCAGACGCTGGAAGTCGACCGTGGTAGTAGTGAACTCGTGTCGTTCACCGAGGACGTTGTTCTCAGTAACGACGGGACTGACGTCCAGCTCAGCACCGGGGACCTCGCAGACACGCTCTCACTGGTTGATGCCAACGACGCGGGCATCGATCCCAAGGTCGGTAACATCGAGGTCATCGTCACCCAGTCGCCGGGTGCCGACGACATCGACATGAGCCAGACGACGATCAGCTTCATCGCACCTGACGGCAGCCACGACCTGACGTACTCCGACAGCGAGACGCCGGCCGAGGACTCCGAGTTCGTCCTCAAAGCGGTCCAGGACGAGGACGACACGCTGCCGGTCCTCTCATCTGGCGACCGCTTCACCATCATGGTCGACCCCGGCACGCTGGGCGCGGGCGCAACGGCCGAACTGTCGATCACCACGCCCTCGGGCGCCACGAAGACCGTGCTGCTCCGCGTGCCCGACTCGCTGGCGAACAAGGAAGCCGTCTCGATATAACGTAGCGGCTCCCCTCTCTCTTCTCTGACTCTCTGCGGCTCCGATTTCTTCGACGCGCTTGACCGCCGAGTGGCGACGCTAACTGGACAATTTCTGGACTGAGATGAGACGAGTGCTCGCGAGTATTCGGCCTACGCTACTCGTCAGAACCACTGCGCGACTTCCCGCTGGAACCGATCGAACCAGTGCAGGTTCTCTTGGAGAACACCGTAGACGACATCGTGGTCGATATCGCCGTACCGGTGAGCCAGGACGTTTCGAAACCCGACGGCCTCCGCTATCCTGTCCTCGGTCTCTTCCGAGATGATTCCCGCGTTCGCGAGCGCTTCGATCTCTTCTTTCGACATCCCGCTCGGGGAGAGCCCCTCGCTCGCGCGAACGTGCTGAGCGAGATCGACACACGACTGGATCACGTTCATGAGAGTCCGTTCCACTGCTCGCTAGGTGACCGTGTCGTCGACGTACTCCTCTTTTGGAACGTCGCGCATCTCTCTCAAGTCCTCGGTTTACTCGTGAACCTGCCGCAGTTTGTCGACGACGACGGCCTCGTCGACCATCTACGTCTCCCCGCGGGCCAGTCGGTCGATGAACTCGCGGCGCTCGCGTTCCCGGTCGGGCTCGGTCCGCTCGTACTCCGCTCGCAGTCGCTGTCGACGCTCTTCGACTGTCCGTTCGTCACCGACCAAGATACGGCCGTCCCGGAGCGCCGCGTACGCGACGTACGTCGGGAGCGAATCGATGTCGCTCACGTCGGCGAATCCGTCCACGTACGTCTGTAGCTCCGCGTCGATCCGGTTCCGGCACCGGAACCGTTCCCGGTCGCCCATCTCGTCCGGAAACGAGAGCGCGATATCGACATCCGACTTGGCGTCGCCGTTCCGCGAGCGTGCGACCCGAACAGAAGCGCGAACCGGACCGGCGTCTCCCCGAGGTGGTCCCGCAATCCGTCGATGTCCACCCCATTGGGTAGTCGGTCGTCGGACTGTCCCATACCGTTGGATCGAGTCCCCGGTTCTTATATTCTGCCGACGGTCACTGGCTCGGACGACACGGGCACGACAGTCGACCTCGCCCACGACCCCGGTCCGCCTCAGTGCGAGTATCGCCTTCGCCGATCCCCTCGCGCTCTCTCGATTGATACTCCGGGAGGAACCCTTTAGTCGCCGTCCGAATTTCTCGGAGACATGCCGAGTCGAAACGGACCAGAGACGGCGCTCGTCGTCGCGACGGCGGTCCTCGCGCTACTGGCGGTCGCCCCGGTCGGTCCGGCGGCGGCCCAGGAGGACTGTCGCGCCGTCGAAGGTCGACAGGTCTGCGTGCAGGACGTGTCGCTATCGGACCCGGTGCTCGTCGACGGCGAGCAGGGGGAGATCACGGCGACGATCGAGAACGTCGGCAACGAGACGGCGTCGCCGTCGGTCATGCTGTCGGTCGCCCAGTCGGCCAACGAGACCGGGATCTATCAGATCGGGCAGCCGGCGCTGGAACCCGGGGAGTCGGTGCAGCTCTCCCAGCCGCTGAACGCGACCACCAACGGGACCCACGCCTTCCAGATCCAGCTGCTCGACCCCGAGACGCGCGTGCGGTTCGACACCTCGGAGCCGGTGACGCTCGAAGTCGTCGACGAGGCGCCGCCGGGGCTCGGCGGGCCGGTCGACCGCGTCGAACTCGCGGTCGGGGGGCTCGCCCTCGCGCTGGTCGGGTTCGCGGCGGTGGGGTACCGGGTCGTCGGTGAGTATCGCGAGTGACCGACTGTCGGTCACGGACCGGAATCCGCGCGGACGGATCCAGCGTGTTGCGGCCGTCAGACGCGGCGACGGAATTATCAGTCCCCATGGTCAAGGGAGGGTATGGCACGCCGTTCGGACGACCGCGGTGACACCGACGAGGGGGGGATCCTCTCGCCCGACGAGCTCGACATCAGCCAGGACGAGCACGTCGCGGAGATCGACGACGGCCGCTACGTCGTCTCGCCGAGCGACCCGATCGACGACGTGGCGGCCGTCGATTCCGGGGGCAGCGGAGCGGGCACGGAACTGCCACCGGAGCCCGCTTCGGAGCCCGAACCCGAGCCACCGGAGCTGACCGAAGAGGCGGTCCACGAGTTCCTCGCGACCCAGTTCGACGACTCGGGGTCGCGCTACGGCTTCGACATCACGGCGACGTTCGACGGGGCGACCCGGCAGCGACAGATGGTCTCGAACGACGTGGTGACGATCTTCGAGAGCCTCGTGCTGTGGTACGCCCAGCAGATCGACGGAAGGACCCCCGTCGAGGAGGTGCTGGGCATCATGCTGATGGAGGCGAACGTCCCGGTCCGGTACCCGCCCGCGAGCCTCCAGCGGCTGCTGGAATCGACCGACCTCTCGCCCGACGACTCGATCGCCGAGCTCATCGCCGCCGTCGGCGACGAGGACGGGTTCCGGCTCTGAGCCGTTTCACGTTCGGGGTCGAACCGCTCCCCTGAAACCCGACGCCCCTCGCGGGTGCTATCAATCCCGATAATTTACGGGAAGGCTTTATCTGGGTTTTCGCAGTACGACAGAGGTGATAGGCCCATGTCAGACGTATTGATAGCCGACGACTCGGAGTTCATGCGAAACCTGCTACGCGAGATCCTCGAGGAGGATCACAACATCGTGGGTGAGGTCGAGAACGGCGTCGAGGCGGTCGAAACGTACAAGGAAGCGAATCCGGACCTGGTGATGATGGACATCGTGATGCCCATCCGCGACGGGATCGAGGCGACCGACGAGATCAAGACCTCCAATCCGGAGGCGAACGTCATCATGTGTACGAGCGTCGGCCAGGAAGAGAAGATGAAAGAAGCGGTCAGGGCCGGCGCGGACGGCTACATCACGAAGCCGTTCCAGAAACCGAGCGTCATGGAAGCGATCGAGGACGTCGTCCCGTCATGAAGGTCGACGTCCAGTCGCTCGGGACGTTCAACCGCCTGGCTCACGAGGGTGCCGAGCAGGCGACCCAGTCGCTGTGCCAGATGACCGGTCTGGACGCCGTCGTCGACGTGACGAAGATCACGCTGGTCGACCGCGCGGACGTGGGCGAACAGCTGGCCGACGGCGAGTACGTCGGCGTCCAGTTCGCCTTCGACGGGGAACTGGCCGGCGACACGGTCCTCGTGTTCGACCAGGCCGGTAGCGAGACCATCGTCGAGTCGCTGGTGCCCGGCGGGTCCGACGACGAGGCGATGGCCCGCTCCAGCGTCGAGGAGATCGGCAACATCATGATGAGCGGGTTCATCGACGGCTGGGCGGACTTCCTGGAGACGACCATCGAACACTCCCCGCCGGAGTACGTGGCGGGCGACGGGTCGGCGATGCTCCCGGATCCCCCGGAAGACGCGGAGCGCGACCAGGTGTTCGTCTTCAAGAGCGAGATCGAGTGGGTCGGCGAGTCGGTGAGCTTCTACATCTACATGTTCCCCGAGTACGACCCGCTCGCGGACGTGATGGCCAAGACCGGCGACACCGAGGACGACGCCATCCCCATCGACAAGCTCGAGGTCTTCAACGAGATGACCAAGGACGGTACCCAGCAGGCCGCCGCCAACGTCGAGATGATGACCGGGATCGAGACCGAGGCGGAGGTCACTCGGCTCAGCTTCGCGCCGATCGAGGACGTACCCAAGCAGGTCGGGACCGACACCTACGTCGGGACCGTCGTCGAGTTCACGGGTATTCCCAGCGGCTTCCTCCTCGTGTTGTTCGACGAGGCGTCGGCGGTCCACATCGCCGAGGCGATGATGCCGGTCGAGATGGACGCCGACGAGCTGACCGACCAGCACAAGGCCGCCATCGAGGAGCTGGGTAACATCATGACCTCGGGGTTCGTCGACGGCTGGGCGAACGTGCTCCAGACCTCCGTCGAACACACGCCGCCGCGGCTGGTCCACGACATGGGCCGGGCGGTCGTCGACCCGCTGGCCGCGCAGGTCGGCCAGCATCAGGAACACGCCTTCATCATCGATTCGGAGATGCGCACCGACGATATCGCCTTCGGGGCCGAGATCCACGCCCTCCCGAACGAAACCGAATTACGCCAGGCGCTCGACGAGTTACTCGTCGAACGGGCGGACGAGACCGAAGCCGACGTGGAAACGATCTTCTGACACATGAAAGTATACGACGGGACGACGGCCGAGAGCGAGCCCGCGACCCAGCCCGAACGGGTGAAAGTCGGGATCGCCGAATCGAAAGTCGCGGACGAGGACGCCCTGCTCACGACGAGCGGGCTCGGGTCGTGTCTGGGCGTGGCCGTGTACGACCGGTCGACAGCGGTCGCCGGCCTCGTCCACGTCATGCTCCCCTCGATCGACGAGATGGAGGGCGACAACGACGCGAAGTTCGCCGACTCCGGGATCCGCGCCCTCGTCGCCGACATGGAACGGCGGGGCGCCGACCGCGAGCGCATGGAGGCGAAGATCGCCGGCGGCAGCGACATGCTCGACTTCTCCGAGAACGGCTCGGGGATCGGCGTGCGGAACGTCGAGATGGGGCGACGGACCCTCGCCGAGTTCGACATCCCCATCGTCGGCGAAGACGTGGGCGGCGACCACGGCCGGTCGCTGCGCCTCAAAGCGACCAGCGGCGAACTCGTCGTCAAAAGTGCGAACCGCGACCCACTCACGCTATGAATGTCGGGGTTCGGTCAATTCCGTCCGACGCGCGTCCGACGGGTGCGCGGTCGAAGCCCCTGGAAGCCCGCTTCTTTCTCCGTCCTCGCCGCGAAATTTACGTCCGACGTTTCTTTCCGCTCGCTCGCCGTTAGTTCAACGCTGGTAGCCTCGAATTAACGCGTCTATTATCAGTAATGATACCAGAAACGATACATTGAAGGGTGTTAGAGCGGACTTACCGACGTAATGAGTCCCGTCGCTCAGTCGCTCGGCCCGGTCGCGCCGGGCGCGTCGGACGCGCTCCCAGCGCTGTTGGTCGTGTTGACCAGCGGCGTTCTCGGGATGAGCATCCGGCAGATGATCGACATCTTCGGTGACGACGACGGGAGCGACGAGGACGACGAGAGCATGGCCGACGGTGGGTTGATGGCCGAGGACGGTGACGACGATGAGCTCGGCGGCTTCGGTGGTCTCGACGACGACGGCGACGACTTCGGGGAGTTCGGCGACGACGAGTTCGGCGACATGGACGACGGCGGCGGTTCGGACACGGACGAACTCGAACACCGTCTCGACGAGCTGGAGACCGAGGTCGGGAGCCTCTCCTCGACGGTCAACACCGTCCGAAACGAGAACGAGCAGATCGCCGAGACCGTCGACGATGTCGAGGAGAACGTCCGGAAGCTGCTCGATATCTACGAGATGGTCACCCGCGGCGTCAACCCCTTCGCCGACGACATGGAGCCCGGCGGAATGGGCGGAGCCGGCGGCGGCGGGAGCTTCGGCCTGTTCGACGACGGCGACGACGGCGGCGACGAGGAGGACCTGGACGAGGAGATCGCCGACGCCGACGCCGAGGGCTTCTTCGACGAGGACCTCGTCGAGGACGACGGTTCGCCCGAGGGCAGCGTCGACGACGTGATGGGCGGCGATGACGACCTCGGCGGCTTCGAGGACGACGGCGGGACGTTCGACGACGACGCGCTGGACGACGACGAGTTCGGCGGAATGGACGACCTGGACGGCGACTTCGACGACGCGGACGACGACGGAGAGGAAGACGATATGAGCGAGACATCCGACGGGGAGGGCGGCAAGTCCTTCGCGGAACTGAAAGACGAGTACGAGTCCGGCGACGCAGAGTGGGCCGAGGAGCTGGAAGGCGAGCCCGAGGACGACGACTCCAGCGAGGACTCGCTGGAAGAAGGCCTGGGCGACGCCGACGACCTCCTCGACGACACCGGCGAACCCGACGGCGATACGGCCGACGGTGATATGGCCGACGACGACCTCTTCGACGAGGTCATCGACGACGGGATGGACGGACTCGACGACGAAGCCGAGGCGGCCGCCGACCCCGAACACGACCCGGACGTGACTGCGGAACCGGAGTCTGGGTCCGACACCGAGGCGGCGGCCGAACCGGAGCCGGAGCCCGAACCGGAACCGGAGCCGGACCCGGAGCCCGAGCCTGAACCGGCGACCGACCCCGGCGGCGGGGCGACCGACGCGGCCGCTCAGGCGGCCGGCGCTCCGGCCGACGAGGCCGACTCCGACGGTAAGCCGTACCTGGCGACGATGCCGGAGGGGTTGGCGAGCGAACTCGTGATCGTCGAGTGGCTGGAGTACCTCGTCGACCGGGTTGGCGTCCGCGAGACGGCGCGGGCCATCGACTACTACGAGCGGATCGACTGGGTGGCCGAGCCGGTCGCGGAGGACCTGCAGGCGTACCTGCGCGGGTTCGACGGCTCGGGTGGCGAGGGCGGACTGACGATCGACCACCACACCCAGAGCCTGCGATACATCAGCCAGCTCGACGGCGACGCCGCCGAGACCGTCGCGCTCTCGAAACTCGCGGGATCTCGGGGAGGTGGTGCCGATGGGCTTCAGCGTTAGCGGCTCGTTCGCCATCATCTTCGTCGGGGCGCTGCTGGCGTTCGGGGTGTGGCACACCGCCGCCTCGAACGGGTTCGAACGCGTCACCGAAGCGCAGAGCGACCGCGTCGACGAGACGCTTGAACAGCGCAACACCGCCGTCGCGGTCGAGTCGGTGACCTACGACGCCGTCAACGAGACCCTCCAGATCAACGTGACCAACACCGGGTCCACGTCGCTGTCGCTCGACGACACGGACCTGCTGGTGGACAACGAGTACCGGGCCGGGTGGCAGGACCGAGCGACCATCGACGGGACCGCGCTGGAGACTGACCTCTGGCTCCCCGGCGAGGAGCTCTCGACGAACGTGACCGTCTCGGACCCCCAGCAGGTCAAACTCGTCACCGGCCTGGGCGTCGCCGCCTCCAGTCCGGTCACGACCACCGTCACCGCGACGCCCGCCGCACTCGGGACGCCCCGCCTGGTCCCGTCCGGCGCCGACGGGATCGGCGGACTGCCGGAGGTGGGACTGCGTGGCTAGCGTCTCCGCGTCGCATCTGATACTGTTCATCGCGTCGATGCTCGTCGCCGCCAGCGTGGCGGGCATCCTGACCGAGAGCGTCGACAGACTCGGGGGCGCCCTGCAGGACCAGGGGCTCCGGCTCAGCGAGGACATCGGAACCGATGTCGAGATCATCAGCGACAGCGGCTCGAGTACGGTGTACGACGGCACCTCGGAGGTGGTCACGATCTACGTGAAGAACACGGGTTCGGAGACGTTGCCGGCGCGAAGCGACACCGTCGACGTGTTCGTCGACGGGCGATACGAGACGGACGTCTCGGTGAGCCTGGTGGGCGGCGCGTCGAGCTGGCGGTCGGCGGAGGTCGTCCGACTCCAGATCGACCGCTCGGACGCCCCGCTGGCGACGAACGAGGACCACCGCCTGAAGGTGGTCGTCAACGGCGACGAGGAGGTGTTCGAGTTCCGCACATGAGCATCGCAACTACAGATCTACTCTCGCTCGGCTGCAAGGAGCGCGACCGGATCAACAAGGAACTGGGCGGGGGGATCCCCCCCGGAAGCATCGTCCTCGTCGAAGGCGACTACGGCGCCGGCAAGTCCGCCATCAGCCAGCGGATCTCCTACGGCCTCTGCGAGGAGGGCCACTCGGTGACGATGCTCTCGACCGAACTCACGGTGGGGAGCTTCCTCGACCAGATGCACTCGCTGGACTACGGAATGGTCGAGCACCTCCTCGACGAGAACATGCTGTTCCTCCACGCCGACATCGGCGACGGCAACACCTTCTCCGGCCAGGACGAGGAGGGCGACCGAAAGGAGCTACTCAAACGGCTGATGGAGGCGGAAGTGATGTGGGACTCGGAAGTCATCGTCATCGACACCTTCGACGCCATCCTCCGGAACGACCCCAAGTTCGAGGCGCTGGTCCGCCAGAACGACGAGCGGCAGGCGGCCCTGGAGATCATATCCTTTTTCAGGGACATCATCTCCCAGGGGAAAGTCATCATGCTGACCGTCGACCCGTCGACGCTGGACGAGGAGGCGATCGGCCCCTTCCGGGCGATCGCCGACGTGTTCCTCGAACTGGAGATGATCGAGGTTGGCAACGACGTGCGCCGCCAGATCAGCGTCCTCCGCTTCGCCGGCATGGGCGAGCAGGTCGGCGACACCATCGGGTACTCGGTCCGCTCGGGCACCGGCATCGTGATCGAATCGCGCAGCGTCGCGTGACCGCACCACTCAGGAGACCAGCACAGCCATGACAGACCACGGACGACCCAAACCCTCGGACCAACTGAGACAGGTGGCCTCGCGCCGTCCGCACCTGATGGACCACCTGAAGAAGTTCAAGCAGATCACCGGGGAGTTCCCCACGTTCATCGAGGAGGCCGACGACGACTACGAGTCACACCGGCCGAACGTCCTCTACCCCGTCGGCGGGCCGATCTTCTGTCACATCTACGGCGACATCGGCCAGGACATGAAGTACTACGCCATCGAGCCGGAGCTCGACGACGAGGAGTCGGTCGTCTTCGAGCAGGTCCGGAACAAGCTCCTCCAGAAGTCCGTCAACAAGCCCGCCCCCACCAGCGACACCGAGTACGACGACCGAATCGAGGAACTGCTGCAGGAGTCGACGGCGGTCAAGAGCGGCGCCAGCGACGAGAACGGCGTCCTCTCGCGGTTCAACAAGCTCTCGAACCTCGGCAAAGTCGAGGTCACCGAGTCCACCTACGAGAACATCCTCTACCGGCTCAACCGCGATATCGTCGGGCTCGGCCCGCTCGAACCGGTCATGCGCGACCCGGCCAACGAGGACATCCACGTCATCGGCCCCCACGAGTGTCACGTCGACCACTCGGTCTACGGCATGCTCTCGACCACCGTGGACTTCGGCACGCCCGAGGAGTACGACCAGTGGCTCAAGAACATGGGCGAGCGCATCGGCGACCCCGTCTCCGACAGCGACCCCATCGTCGACTCCACGCTCCCGGACGGCTCGCGTCTGAACCTCATCTACTCCGACGACGTGTCGGTCAAGGGCCCCTCGCTCACTATCCGTCAGGGCGACGACGTGCCCCTGTCGATCTTCCAGATCACCAAGTGGGGCACGCTCTCGCCGCAACTCGCTGCGTACCTCTGGCTCTGTCTAGAGAACGAACAGACCGTCTTCGTCGTCGGAGAGACGGCCTCGGGGAAGACGACGACGCTGAACTCCATCATGGCGTTCATCCCCCGTGACGCGAAGATCTACACCGCGGAGGACACCGCCGAGGTCCTGCCGCCCCACGACACCTGGCAGAAACTGCTGACGCGGGAGGGCGAGGACGAGGGATCCAGCGTCGACATGTTCGACCTCGTCGCGGCCGCCCTCCGTTCGCGTCCCGACTACATCATCGTCGGTGAGGTTCGTGGCGAGGAGGGTCGGATGGCCTTCCAGGCCGCCCAGACCGGCCACCCGGTGATGCTGACCTTCCACGCGAGCGACATCGTCTCGATGATCCAGCGCTTCACCGGCGAGCCGATCAACGTCCCGGAGACGTTCATGGACGTGGCCGACGTGGCGCTGTTCCAGAACCGCGTCAAGCAGGGCGACCAGGTCCTGCGCCGCGTGACCTCGGTCCAGGAGATCGAGGGCTACTCCAAGGAGATGGACGGGGTCGTCACCCGCCAGAGCTTCTACTGGGACCCCGTCGAGGACGAGATCATCTTCCAGGGGATGAACAACTCGTTCGTCCTCGAAGAGCAGATCGCGACCCTGCTGGGCTACGAGGACACCCGAGACATCTACGACGATCTCAACTTCCGGGCGAGCGTCATCGAGCGCGCCATTCAGGAGGGCATCCTGGGGTATCACGAGGTCAACGAGCTGATCGAGGACTTCCAGCGCGACGGCGTGGAAGGCCTCCCCTTCGACATCCACAGGACCGAGTGATGGCGTCGGCAGACGAATCCGCTGGGACTATCGAGATCACGGTCACGTCCGCGCTGGCCGGGCTCGTCGACGCCTACGAGCAGATGCCGATGCCGATGAACCGGTATCTCGGCGTCATCCTCGTTCCCTCTGCGGTCTTCTTCGTCGGGACCGTCGCCGCCGCGGTCTTCCTCGACGTCGCGCTGATGATCCGCGGGCCGATCCCGCTGTTGGGCTTCCTGATGCTCGCGTCGGCAGTCTTCTACCCGAAGATCCTGCTCTCCCAGCGCAAGAGCGAACTCAACAACCAGTTCCACCTCGTCGTCACCCACATGACGGTGCTCGCGACGACGAACATCGACCGGATCGAGGTGTTCCGCCAGCTGTCGAAACAGGACCAGTACGGCGAGATGGCCGCCGAGATCGGCCGCGTCGTCGAACTCGTCGACACCTGGAACCTCAGCCTCGACGACGCATGCCGTCGCCGCGCCAAGCAGGTCCCCAGCGACGCCGTCTCGGACTTCTTCGACCGGCTGGGCTACACGCTCGGCGCCGGCCAGGCCCTGGACGACTACCTCGTCTCCGAACAGGACCAGATCATCGCCAACTACAAGACCGTCTACCAGGGGACGCTGGACAACCTGGAGGTCATGAAGGACCTCTACCTGTCGATGATCCTCTCGATGACGTTCGCGCTGGTGTTCGCCGTCGTCCTCCCGGTGCTGACCGGGACGAACCCGACGGTGACCGTCAGCGCCGTCATCGTCCTCTACGTGTTCGTCCAGTCGGGCTTCTACCTCGCTATCCGCTCGATGGCACCCCACGACCCGCTGTGGTACCACCCC
Source organism: Halosimplex carlsbadense 2-9-1 (assembly GCF_000337455.1). Lineage (GTDB taxonomy): Archaea > Halobacteriota > Halobacteria > Halobacteriales > Haloarculaceae > Halosimplex > Halosimplex carlsbadense. The sequence goes on from NZ_AOIU01000023.1 coordinate 160,638, forward strand.
GAAGACAAGCCCTCCCCCATCGAGTCGAAGATACGCAACGCCACGGTCGCCGGCACCGCGCTCTCGGGCGGCCTGCTGGCCTTCTCGCTGGTCGGCATGTTCGGGATCTCACCGGTCACGCTGGACGACGTGGTCTTCTTCCTCGACCCGTTACCGCTGCCGTTTTACGCCGCGATCCCGACGCTTCCCCTGCTCATCCCCGGCCTCGTCGTCGGCGCCGAGGAGAAGAGGATCAAGGCCAGGGACGGGGAGTTCCCGAGCTTCATCCGCGCGCTCGGGGCCACCGAGGGGGCCAAGCAGTCGACCACCTCGACGGTGCTCGAATCGCTCCGGAAGAAGGACTTCGGGCCGCTGACCGACGACGTGGACAACCTCTACAAGCGGCTGAACATGCGCATCGAGACGACCCAGGCCTGGCGTCACTTCACCGCCGAGTGTCGCTCCTCGCTCATCCAGAAGTTCTCCGAGATGTACCTCATCGGCCGCGAGATGGGCGGCGATCCAAAACTGCTCGGCGAGCTCATCTCCGAGAACATGATGGAGGTCCAGCAACTGCGCCAGCGCCGGAGCCAGGCCACGACCACCCTGATCGGCCTGCTCTACGGGATCACCGCCGCCTCCACGTTCGCTTTCTTCATCGGCCTTCAGGTCGTCAACATCCTCGCCTCGATGACTCTCGACCTCGACAGTAGCTCCAGCAGTTTCGACGCCAGCACCCTCATCAACACCGCGTCCTACAACATCCCGCTCATCGAGTTTCTGCTGGTCGTCATCATCATGTTCGGCGCCATGCTGTCGGCGCTGATGGTCCGCACCGTCGACGGCGGCCACAAGATCAACACCTACGTCCACTTCGTCGCCCTGACCTGGATCGGCTCGATCACCGGTGTCATGACGAAGTGGCTGGTGACGCAGTTCCTCGCCATCTAAGAACCATCTTTTTCGTTCGGGGGTTTCCTCGCGCCCTGCGGGCGCTGCGGGAACCCCCGAATCAAAAACATGGGTGAAAAAGCCGCTCGCGCGCCGCGCGAGCGGTGAACCGGCGCCTCCGGCGCCGGATGCTCGGAGCAGACCAGCCTTTCCCCGGGTCGGCCGACGAGACGGCCTCTCGGCCATCGCTCAACACTACCCCGCCTACCCCGCCTGCTCCGCCCCACACCGTCCCATACAGCACGGTAACCGCCGCCGCCAGCCGCACACAACTCCCCTCCCATCGCTCGCTCGAAGGCCCCCACAACTATCCGGTAGCCATTCGACGACCGACCATGGCAGAACCGGAAGACACGCTCGCGCGCTCGCCCGTCGACTTCGACTCCGCGGTGGCGTACGCGCTCCACCCGGAGATGCGCCGGCTCATCATCCTCTATCTCGTCGGGACGCTCCTGCTCCCGATCGGCCTCTCGATGTTCGTGAACCCGCCTTTCATCGGCGGGCTCGCGCAGATCGTCCGCCAGATCATCGGCCTCGTCATCGTCCTCGTCGGCGCGACGTTCTTCTTCGGCGGCGTCGTCGGCGCGGCGTTCAAAGTCGTCGCCGACGCCAACATCCTCGCCGCCGCGCTGTTCGAGGACTGACGAAAGCTGAGCCGTTTTGACCCTGGCGCCCGTACTCCGGATCATGTGTGGCCGCTACAGCCTCTTCGCCCCGCCCGGCGACATCGAGGACCGATTCGACGCGACCTTCGAGTCCGAATTCGAACCCCGATACAACGCCGCGCCGAGCCAGGCCTTGCCCGTGATCACCGGCGACGAGCCCGAGACGATCCGGCGCATGGAGTGGGGACTGGTCCCCTCGTGGGCCGACGACCGCTCGGACTTCGAGTTCATAAACGCACGCGCGGAGACAGTGCGAAAGAAGCGCAGTTTCGCCGACGCGTACGACTCCCGACGCTGTCTCGTTCCCGCCGACGGGTTCTACGAGTGGACCGACCTCGGCGGAGAGAGCGGCAAACAGCCCTATCGCGTCACCGTCGGCGACGACGAACTGTTCGCGATGGCGGGGCTGTGGGAGCGCTGGACGCCCCAGCAGACTCAGACCGGTCTGGGCGACTTCGGTGCCGACTCCGACCCCGACGCCGAGCCCGACCCGGTCGAGACGTTCACCGTGATCACCACCGAACCGAACGAGACGATCGCCGATCTCCACCACCGGATGGCCGTGATCCTCGACCCCGAAGAAGAACAGCAGTGGCTCACCGGTGACCCGGACGCGGTCGAATCCCTGCTGGACCCCTATCCCGCCGAGACAATGCGTGCTTACCCCGTCTCGACGGCGGTGAACAACCCCGCTAACGACACGCCCGAGGTCCTCGAAGAGGTTCAGGTCGGCGGGTGACCGCCGAATCCGCAGCCGGACTCGGCGTCGCTCGCGGTGCGCCCCCGATTCGAATCCTTTTAGAGTGCGACCGGACAACGGGACGGTATGGCTATCAAACCCGCCTACGTCAAGAAGACCGGGACACTGCTGATGGAGCGGTATCCGAACGCCTTCGGCCAGGACTTCGAGCACAACAAGGAAGTCGTCGCCGAGCTCACGAACGTCGAGTCGAAGGGCGTCCGGAACCGCATCGCCGGCTACGTCACCCGCAAGCAGGGCCAGCCCGTCGAAGCGTAAGCGACTCTCTCCTCTCTCTCGCAGTCTCTACTCTCCCCGAGCGGCCGCGCCGTCCCCGGTATTGCGGATGATAGACCCTGACCGTGGTAGACGTATCCAAACAGTTTTGAATGGCGGTCGCACTATCCCGGAACAATGACTGTCAGCGTAGGCATCCTCGGTGCGACCGGTGCGGTGGGGCAGCGACTCATCCAGCTGATCGACCCGAACCCCGACTTCGAGATCGAAGCGCTCACCGCCAGCGAGTCCAGCGTGGGCAAGACGTATCGGGAGGCGAGCAAGTGGCGCATCGACATGCCGATCCCCGACGACGTGGCCGAGACGGAAGTCGTGGCCACCGAGCCCGACGCGGTCCCGGACGACGTGGATCTCATCTTCTCGTCGCTGCCCTCCAGCGTCGGCGAGGCCGTCGAGCCCGACTTCTGCGAGGCGGGCTACGTCGTCTCCTCGAACTCCTCGAACGCCCGGGCGGACGACGACGTGCCGCTCGTCATCCCGGAGGTCAACGCCGACCACATGGACCTCATCGAGGTCCAGCGCGACGAGCGCGGCTGGGACGGCGCGCTCATCAAGAACCCCAACTGCTCGACGATCACGATGGTGCCGCCGCTGGCCGCCCTCGACGAGGCCGCCGGCCTCGAACGCATCGAGGTCGCCACCTTGCAGGCGGTCTCGGGCGCCGGCTACTCCGGCGTCTCCTCGATGGAGATCATCGACAACGCCATCCCCCACATCGGCAAGGAAGAAAAGAAGATGGAGACCGAATCGCGCAAGCTGCTCGGCGAGTTCGACGGCGCCGAGGTTCACTGGCACGGTGCCGACGTGGCGGCCTCCTGCAACCGCATCGCGACCATCGACGGCCACCTCGAGAACGTCTGGGCCGACACCGAGGAGGACCTCTCGCCCTCGGCGGCCGAGGACGCGATGACGGAGTACCCCTCGCTGGACCTGCCGTCCTCGCCCGACCAGCTCATCGAGGTGTTCGACGAGCCCGACCGCCCACAGCCCCGCATGGACCGCAACCTCGGCGACGGCATGACCGTCTCCGTCGGCGGCGTCCAGGAGACCTCCCACGGTCTCCAGTTCAACTGTCTCGCCCACAACACCCTGCGCGGCGCCGCCGGTGCGAGCGTGCTGAACGGCGAGCTGCTACTCGACAGCGGCTACCTGTAACCGCCGTCGCGAGACAACGACTTCTCCGAACTTATCGGTCGGACAGCGCCACGAGTCGATACACCGGCTCGTCGCTGGCGTACAGCGGGACGTAGACGCGTCCACCCGCGGCGACCGCACCGCGGAGCCCCCGGTCGACGGCGTGGTCGACGCTCCACCGTCTCTCTCCCGTCCGTCGATCGACGGCGGTGGTCGTCGCGGAGCCGCTCGCGTCGGCGGCGTCCGCCGTGACGACGACGGATCGGTCGGTCACCAGCGGGCGAGTGTCGAGGTTCGCACCCTCACTCTCGGCGAGCGTCGTCCGCCAGCGTTCGGTCCCATCGACGGTCGTGACGGCCACGAGGTCGCCGCTCCCGGTCGCGCCGTACAGGCGGTCACCGTCGGTGGCGAGTCCGGTGACGAGGTCGACCGGACGCTTCCAGCGGCGCTCGCCGTCGGCGAGGTCGACGGCGTGGATCCGACTGTTCTCGAAGCGCGCGGGGACGTAGGCGGCGCCGTTCGCGACGGTCGGGGTTCCGAACGAGGCCTCGCGGACGTAGCGCCAGTCCGACGAGCCGGTCCCGCCCGGTTCGAGCGCGACGACGGTCCCGACGATCGACGTGGTGTAGAGGACGCGCCCGTCCGCGCCGGCCGGCGATCCGCTCGCGAGGCGGTCGTCGCCCGTCCGGTAGGTCCACTGCTCGCGACCCCGCTGGTCGAACGCCAGCAACTCGCTCCCGGTCGACGAGTAAACGGTGCCGCGATAGCCGAGCGCGGCCTCGTTGATCGAGCCCCCGGTTTCGTGACTCCAGCGCGGGCTCCCGTCGCGCGCGTCGATGACGTGGATGCCGGTTCGACTCGCCGTCCCGACGTACACCGAGCCGTGATAGACGAGCGGCGGACACCCGGAGATGGCGTCGCCGAAACCCGGGAGCGGACGCCGCCACTCGCGGCGGCCGTCGCTCGCGCGGAGCGCGTCGACCATGCACTCGCCGTCCCCGTCGCCGGACTCGGTGGCGGTGCTCCCGTAGACGAACACGCGGTCGCCGACGACCGCCGGCGTCGCCAGCCCGCCGCTCCGCTCGACCGACCACTCCTCGGTCGGGTCGTCGATCCGAACTTCCGGCGCGAACCCGCTGTGGCGGGCGTCGCGGCCGAACTGCGGCCAGCCGTTCGACTCGTCGGGGAGCGGATCGGTCGTCGTCTCGGCGGTCTCCGGCCAGCCGTCCCCGCCGAGGCCGGTGCCGTCGGCGAGGGTACAGCCCGCGAGCGACGCGGCGCCGACCGCCGCCAGGAACCGCCTGCGCGAGTGGGAGGGCACATCAGGAAGGCGTCCACGCGCCGCATAAGTTTTGTCGAATTGATGACTCGCCGGTCGCGGTCGGCGCTGCCGTCGCGGTCACCACTCGGCGTAGGTGACGTACTCGCTCTCGTCGTATTCGAGGAGCCAGGTCCCGTAGAACTCGTCGACCGAGAGGGCCTCGTGGTCGCGGATGCGGTCGATCACCGACTGAAACGCGTCGTCGTCCTCGAAGTAGCCGCCCTCGATCGCCTGGTCGACGACCGCGCGCTCGGCCTCCGAGAGGCCGTCGAGCGCGAACAGGTACCGCTCGCGGATCCCCGCGGCGTACGCCTCGACGGTGGGGGCCACCTCGGACACCTCGTACCGGTACGTGGTCTCCTCGGCCGTCCGGCTATCGACTTCGACGCGGTATCGGTCGTCGCCCTCGACGAGGATGTCGTACTCCTGGTCGGGGACCAGCACCGACTCGTCACCCACCTCCTCGGCCGAGCCGTACTCGACGCCGATGTCGTAGCCCTCGCCGTCGGGCGGGTTCTCGTCAGAGAGCGCGGATTCGAGCCGCTGGCGGTCGGCCTCCGGGAGGTTCTCGACCGCGATATCTCCGCGTTCGGCCGTCGGATCGGCCGGATCGAAGTCGATCCGGACATCGTACACCGTCACCTCGCCGCTGCCGACGCGCGTGGCCGAGACCTCGTAGAACGCGTCGTCGACGCGGACGGCCTCGGCGCGGTCGAACAGCTCGCGGCGGCCGGTCCGCGTCGCCGAGCCGTTCTCGCGGGCCGTCCGGACGACGGCGTACGCCTCGGACCCGGACTCGGCGGTCGTCGACAGCTCGTCGGCGATAGTCTCGGACGACGCCGCCTGCAAGTCGAGGACTACGGCGGGGTGTCCGCAGCCGGCGACGGCCGCGACACCGCCGACCGCGAGCGCGGAGAGCAGCCGTCGGCGAGACGGGTTCGCGACTGTCTCGTCCATCTACGAGCCGATCCATGTGGGGCGCACGTAAATACGGCTGTGAGTCAAACCGGGATTTGAGTGTCTTCGGTCGGACGCGGGAAGCGCTCGCGCGCGCCGTCGAGTGGAAACGACGGACGTTATGCCGCCTGAACCCGTACCACGGGTATGGACGAGGGGACCTATCGCGTGTTGCCCGGCGGCGACGAGGAGACGTGGCGCTTTTTCGACCGCGACACCTACGAGACGGTCGCCGTCCCCCGCGAGGGACACGACGCGCCCGTCGACGACCTGCAACCGGGCTACCTCGTCGACGCCGGACTCGACTGGGGGTCGGAGGAGCCCGCCGTCCGGACGCTCTCGGTGCAGCGCCCCACGCTCTACACCTACGTCGCCGACGCCGACCCGGTTTTCGAGGTCGCCGAGAGCCTCTGGGAGGAGACCCGCGCCGCTGGCGACGGCATGAACGCCACCCAGACATACAACACCGACAACAGCGTCAACGGCGTCTGTTACGTCTTCGCCGACTCGGGCCAGCCCGCTATCTACGACGAGTTCCGGTCGGGCGCCCGCCCGATCGAACCGCTGGTCGACCGGGTCAACGACGGCCCCGACGAACCGCGAGCGCGGGAGGTGTTCGTCCTCGACCCCGTCGACGGCGCGTTCACCGTCGTCACGATCACCCTCTCGAAGGGCGGTCGCTTCGCCGAGACGATGCGGGAGACCTACGAGCGCGACCACCCCGACGAGCCGCTGGCGTGAGCGCATTCTCTCCCCTCCGCCCGTGAAGTGACGACCGCGCTCGGTGCAACATCTTATCAGTCTGCAACGCGCTAGCATACGTATGAGTGTCCCGTCCGTCGTGGCCGCCCTCACTGGCTCGGCCACACCGCCTCTCCAGTTACTTCCGGACATCTCGCCGCTGACGATAGTCGGGGGACTGCTCCTCCTGATCGCCATCGCCGCGGTGTACTCGGCGGTCGAGATCGTCGAGGCCTACGAGAAGGAGGCGCTGACGGTCTTCGGCGAGTACCGCAAACTGCTGGAGCCGGGGATCCACGTGATCCCGCCGTTCGTGAGCCGGACGTACCCCTTCGACATGCGGACCCAGACGATCGACGTGCCCCAGCAGGAGGCGATCACCCGGGACAACTCCCCGGTCACCGCCGACGCCGTCGTCTACATCAAGGTGATGGACGCCAAGAAGGCGTTCCTGCAGGTCGAGGAGTACAAACGCGCCGTCTCGAACCTCGCCCAGACGACGCTGCGGGCGGTGCTGGGCGACATGGAACTGGACGACACGCTCTCCCGACGGGAACAGATCAACGCGCGCATCCGCGAGGAACTGGACGAACCCACCGACGAGTGGGGCATCCGCGTCGAGAGCGTCGAGGTCCGCGAAGTCAACCCCGCCGCCGGGGTCAAACAGGCGATGGAGCAACAGACCTCCGCAGAGCGCAAGCGTCGGGCGATGATCCTCGAAGCGCAGGGCGAACGCCGGTCGGCCATCGAACAGGCCCAGGGTGCGAAACAGTCCGACATCGTCCGCGCCCAGGGGTCGAAACAGTCGCAGATCCTCGAAGCGCAGGGTGACGCGATCTCGACCGTGCTGCGAGCCAAATCCGCCGAATCGATGGGCGAGCGCGCTATCATCGACAAGGGGATGGAGACCCTCGAAAACATCGGNCAGGGCGAGTCGACGACGTTCGTCATGCCCCAGGAACTCACCTCGCTGGTGGGGCGGTACGGCAAGCACCTCTCGGGCAGCGACGTCAACGGGATGGCGGGCGCCGACGGCGACGGCGAACTCGACAGCCTCAACTTCGACGCCGAGACGCGCGAACTCATCGGTCTCGACAACATCGCCGAGATCATCGGGGAGATAGACGAGGAGGCGCAGGTGGATATCGACGCGATGGAGCAGGAGGCCCAGGCGGTCAAGGAGGGCGAAGGGCTGGACACCGACGGCGGCGAACGGATCGGCGAACCGGAGTCGTAGCGGCCGACTCGCCTGAAGGTTTATCCCGCGCGCGAACCACCGCCGGAGTATGGTCTCCAGAGACACGACCGTCCACCTGACGGTCGTCACGCTCGCTCTCGCCGGCCTGGCCGCGCTGACGCGGCTTCCGTCCGAGCCCGCGGTGACAGCCGTCGCACTCGTCGGCTACAACGGCGCAGTCCTCGCCGGCGCGCACCTGTATCTCGCCTGGCGTGGCGAGGACGGCCTCGTCCCGGTCGCCTCGCGCTGGCGGTTCGTCGCCGCCGTCGCGGCCGTCCTGACGCTGGCCGCCCTCGCCGTCCTCACCGACCCCGTCTCGCTCGGACCGGTCACCTCCGACGCGGTACTCGGCGGCGCCGGCGCCGCCGTCGCGCTCGGGTATCTGGTCGTCGAAGCCCGCGACGGCTACCGTGAATCGACAGCCGAAAACGGACTCTGATCCGCGTTCGCCGACCTCAGACGACCTGGTTCGGCAGCTCCGTCCACTCGCCGCGCTGCTCGGCGGTGTCGACGGCCTCGGTGACGATGTCGGCCAGTCGCTGGAAGTAGTTCGGCGTGTGGCCGGCGTTGTGCGGCGTGATCAGGACGTTCTCGAAGGTCCACAGCTCGTGGTCCTCCGGGAGCGGCTCGGGGTCGGTCACGTCCAGGGCGGCGCCGCGGATCGAGTTCGACCGGAGGGCGTCGACCAGGTCGCCGGTGTGGACAACGCCGCCGCGGGCGGCGTTGACGAGGACGGCGTCGGTCGGCATCGTCTCGAACACCGCGCCGTCGATCAGGTGTTCGGTCGCGTCGGTCAGCGGGCAGGCCAGCACGACGTAGGCCGCGTCGGCGACCGCTTCGGCGATGTCGTCGTAGCCGTACACCTCGTCGGTCGGCCCGCCTTTTTCCGGGGTGTAGCGCACGCCGACGGTATCGACGTCGAAGCCGCCGAGGCGCTGGACGACGGACTCGCCGATGGGTCCCATCCCGACGACCGCGACCGTGGCTCCGGCGAGTTCGTGGGTGCGGTGCGAGCGCCACTCCCGGCGGCGCTGGCGACGGCGCGATTCGAGGAACTCGCGTGTGAAGGTGAGGATCGCGCCGAGGGCGTACTCGCCGACGTTCGGGCCGTGGACGCCGGAGGCGTTGGTGACGGCGACGCCGCGCTCGCGGAACGCGTCGAGGGGCAGGTGGTCCACGCCGGCGAACGAGCACGCGAACAGCTCCAGGTTCTCGGCGCGTTCGAGGTCGTCCTCGTCGATGGAGAAGCCGGCGACGACGCGGGCGTGGGGGAGCAGTTCCCGCTCCTCGTCCGGCGTCGCGGCGTAGCCCACGTCACGGTCGGGCAGGCGCTCGCGCAGTGCCTCGACGTACTCGCTCGGCGGGATGCCGTGGATGTTCTGTCGCAACACGAGCACTTCGGGCGCGTCGGCGGTCGAGTCGGCTGTCATACCCGCGCATTCTGCGGCTGTGGGCAAAAAACCGTCCGTCGCGTCAGACCCCGATGAACTCGAGCACGTCGTAGCGGAGGACGTACCGGGCCAGCCCCGCTCCGTAGGCGAGCATCCAGAAGATGACGTAGCCGAACACGCCGATCCGGAGGCGGCTGCGCCAGTGGCTCATCCGCTCGCCGCCGATCTCGTCGAGCAGCACGTCTTCGTCGTAGTCGTTGTACAGGTCGTGGCGGCGCTTGGCGCTGAATATCCTGACGATCCCGGTGAACCCGAACGCGAGCAGGGCGTAGGCCTGGGCGCCGAGGAACGCGTGGACCATCGCGAAGCTCCCGAACTGGTCGAGCAGTCGCGGCGCCATCCAGACCAGCATCGGGACGGTCGTCAGCACCAGCCCCGTGACCACGAACTTGAGGTGGTGCATCAGCACCGACCAGGTGACCGGCTCTGTCTCGATGATGTACCAGGCGCCGTAGAGGAAACAGGGGAAACTCGCCGTCACGGCCACCAGTACGACCGTCGCGATCACCCTGTCCGTGACCATAATCGGTGCTTTCGGCCAGTCGCGCTAAAACGTGCCGAAAGCGCACCGCTCGCTCTCCCGCTTCGACGATCGAATCACGTCCGCAACCGAACGAGTTCGTCTCGCTCGTCCGGAATATCTATATGAACAGTTGTTCATCTATTCAACTATGTCGACCGACTCGACGCGACTGCGGCGATTGCTCGCCGAGGAACTGGAGGACTGCTGCGACGCCGACGTGGCGGCGCGCATCGACGAACTGGAGGCGCTGGCGGCGGCGACGCCGACGGACCGGGAGCGGGACCTGGCGGCGCTGTCGACGCTCTCGGACGGGACGCGCCACGACATCGTCCGCTACCTCGCGGCGGCCGACGGGGAGCTGTGCGTCTGCGAGCTGTCGCCGCTGGTGGACGTGAGCGACAGCGCGATCAGCCACGCGCTCTCGGACCTACGCGACGCGGGGCTGGTCACCCGGCGGAAGGAGGGGACCTGGCGGCACTACGACGCGACCGACCGGGCCGAGCGGCTGCTCGACGCGCTCGACGACACGCGGGGTGACCGATGAGCGACGGGACCGACGGCTCCGGGGCCGTTCCCGGCGAAGGCGACACCGTCCGGATCGCGCTGATGTGCGTCCAGAACGCGGGCCGCAGTCAGATGGCGACGGCGTTCGCCGAGCGCGAACGCGAGCGCCGTGGGCTGAGCGACCGCGTCGAGATCTTGACCGGCGGCACCGACCCTGCCAACGAGGTCCACCCCGTCGTCGTCGACGCGATGGCCGAGGTCGGTATCGACATCGCCGATCGGGAACCGCGGGCGATCACGACCGAGGAGATGGCGACCTGCGACTACGTGGCGACGATGGGCTGTTCGACGCTGGAACTGGATCCCGCCGCGGGCGTGGACGTGCGCGACTGGGCGCTGGACGATCCGCATGGACAGGACCTCGACGCGGTCCGGGAGATCCGCGCGACCGTCGAGTCCAGCGTCGTCGCACTGTTCGACGAGTTCTCTGACCCGGCGGACGACCGGCAGTCCCAGGAATGACGCTGGCGGATCTCGTCGCCGTGGAGCTACTGGTCGCGGCGTTCGCCGGCGGCGCGTTCGGCGCGGCCGTAGGCGCCTTGCCCTCGTTCTCGCTGGCGGGTCTGGTCGTGGTCGTCGGCGAACTGTACGCGATGGGCGTCCGGTCGCTGGGCGGGGCGGTCCCGGTCGACGTGACCGGAAGCGTCGCGTTTGGGGCCGTCCTCGGACCCCACGTCGCCTTCGGCGGGGGCGCCGCGGCGGTGGCCTACGCCTCCCGTCGGGGATATCTGAACTCGGCGGGCGACGCCCACGACGCGAAGGACGTGACCCGCGGGCTCGGGAGCCGACCGGACGTGCTGGCGGTCGGCGGGGCGTTCGGCGTCGTCGGCTACTGGGTCGCGACGCTGGCCGGGTCGCTGTCGCTCCCGGTCGACCCGGTCGCGCTGGGCGTCGTCGTCTCGGCGCTCGCCCACCGGGTCGTTCTCGGCTACAGCGTCGTGGGCGCGCCGGCGAGCCGACTGTTCGACATGTCGCCCTTCGAGCGCGACCGGGGCGACGAATCGGTCGGCGCCGACGGCGGGCCGTCCGTCGAAACGGACGGCGGACGTGACGCGGCCGCCGGGGCGTCGACGGCCCGGAGCGTCGACCCGTGGCTCCCCTACCAGTTCCGGTGGGGGGAGGTCGCGAGCCTCGGTGCGGTCGTCGGCGTCCTCTCGGCGTACACCGCCTACCTGACCGGGAGCGCCTTTCTCGCGTTCGGGATCACGGTGGCGGTACTGTTCCTGCTCTGTGCCGGGGTCGCCGAGATTCCGGTCACCCACCACATGGCGCTCCCGGCGAGCACGGCGGTGGTCGCGCTGGCCGGCGTCTCCGGCGGCGTGCCCGCACCCGGTGTCGTCGCCGAGTCGGTCTCGCTCGGCGTCGCGCTCGCGGTCGGTGGGGCGTTCGGCGTCCTCGGCGGACTGGTCGGTGAGGTCGCACAGCGGGTCTTCTACGCGCACGCGGGGACGCACCTCGACCCGCCGGCGGCGAGCATCGTCGTCACCTCCGGCGTCATCGGCGCGCTGGCGATCGCGGGCGTCCTGCCGGCCGCGGCCTGGGTGCCGACGCCCTGAGTCGCGGCCGGGCGCCGAGTCGGTGACTTCGGGCGGGGGTCGACGGTCTCGGGCCGCCGGGTCGGGGCGCTTTTACCCCTCGGGAACCGAGTTCCGACAATGAGCGACGCCGCCGACGAACGGGTCGACGGGGCCGGAGAGGCCGAGGAGGCGTCGGGTGCCGACGGTGACGTGACCGGCGACGACGCCGAGTCCATCGAGGCGCTGCGCGAGCGCGTCGAGGCCGAGTACGACTTCGACGATTTCGGCCCGGCCGAGATGGCGTCGATGTCCGCCGACGAGTGGGAGGCCGTCTTCGACGCGGAGTCGTGGATCACCGGCCAGGAGCTACTCGACCGCGTCGAGGCCGACCTCAAGCGGCGGGTCGCCGAGCGCGAGGTGTTCGCGCGGGTCGAGCGCCGCGACGACCGCCTGGTGGCCTACTCCGACGAGGGGTACGCCACCGTCCGCGCCGACGGCTCCGTCGAGGGGCACGGGACCGTGCTCCGCGACGTGAAACCGACCGTCGCGCTCGCGTCGATGGAGTCGTACGACGTGCCCGAGGCCCCGCCCGAAGACCTGCTGCCCGAGCCCCAGGAGGTCCCCGAGGGCAGCGGCGAGCTCGGCAACACGATGCTGCAGGTCATCGCCGGGATCCAGGTGCTCGCCGGTCTGGTGCTGGTCGGCGGCTGGCTCGTCTTCTTCCTGGGGGTGGTCTCGCCGCCCGGCGGCGGGTCCGTGCGCTCGCTGAACGTCATCGCGATGCTGCTCGGGGGCTTCGTCTTCCTCGCGGTCGGCGTGTTGCTGTTCGGCGTCGTCGCCAACGCGCGCCTGTCGGACAAGTTCCGCGCCGAGGAGTACCGAAACCGACTGCGTGCGGTAGAGCTCGAACCGGGCGAGCGGCCGGACTTCCTGCCCGACGAGGAGTCCTCCGCGGGCGCGGCGGGCATCCCCGGCGAGGCCTCCGAGGGGTTGCCGGGCGAGGGCGGGGACGAGCGGCCGTCCGAGAGCGGGGACGGCGAGCCCGAGCGCTCGTGATCGGGCCGGCGGCGAGCCCTGTCGAGGGCTGCAGGGGTCGTCGCACGCCGGCGGGGTCGGCCCAACGACGGGCCGAATATTTCCGGCCGTGACGAACGGTACAGGGGTCTAATCGCGCGCCTGCGAGGGTATTCGGTGGGTTTATACAAATTCGGTACCGACCATCGTTTGTATGAACAGACGGGACTTTCTGCGGACCGCCGGTGGCGCCGCGGGCGGTGCGTCCGCCGTCGCCGCGGGGGCCGGAACGGCCGCTGCCCAGGAACACGGCGGTGGTGGTGGCGGCGGGAGCGTCCAGCCCGTGTGGCCGTCGTACGTCAGCGACGCGAACGGCCCCGGTTACGAGGATCTGCGCGGCCAGTCGGAGGTGACCATCGAGGTCGGCGTCGGTTCGAGCGGCTTCGGGTACGGTCCGACGACCACCTGGATCGACCCCGGGACGACGGTCATCTTCGAGTTCGTCGAGCCGAGTCACAACGTCAAGCCCAACAGCCAGCCCGACGGCGGCGGACTCGCCGGCACGGAAGGCGGCGAGTTCGCGACGATTCCCGCGGGCGAGACCTACGAGGCCACGCTGGAGACCAACGGTATGTACACCTACTACTGTGGTCCCCACGAAGGACAGGGCATGAAAGGCGCTATCGCCGTCGGCGGCGACGTCGAGACGGAAGAGGTCGGCGGCGGCGGACAGACGCCGCTCAACCCCGAGCACATGGGCGTCCCCTTCCACCCCCACTACGTCGGCATCTCGACGATCGTGATGATGGTCGTGTCGCTGCTGTTCACCTTCTTCCTGCTGAAGTACGGTGAATCGCCCAACGCCAAGGGGGGGAACAACTGATGTCTTCCTCCGGATCGACCTACGGTGACATCCACCGATACGAGCCCGCCCGCGAGAGTACGGCGGCCGCGGTCGCGCTGGTCCTGCTGACGATCGTCGAGGTCGTCTTCGTCGGGCTGTTCACGTTCGGGCTCGTGAACGGCTGGGGGTACAGCCCGCTCGGGAATATGTATCTGGGCGGTATCCTCGCGATCATCTTCGTCGACCTGGCCTTCATCCTGATGGTCTACCGCAAGGAGTTCCTGCCGGACGTGATGATCGTCAAGAAACGGCGCCGCAAGTGGGAGGACCTGTACATCCGCGAGGAGGACGTCGACGGGACGTCGTTCGCGGAGGGCGACCCGCTGGAGAGCGTGAAACGAGCTGTCTACCCCTACTACAAACGATAACAATGCCACTGGACGAAGACAAGTATCCGGGCGAGACGGGCCGACGCCGCTTCGTGAAAGGCGTCGTCGGCAGCGCCGCGCTTGCGAGCGTGGGCACCGGCGGCGCGGCCGCCGTGAACACGGTCACATCCGCGGCGGGCGGCGGCGGTGGCCCGACACAGTACATGGCCATCGAGAACACGGACGGCCCCGCGCCGCGCGGGATGCCGATCGTCCCCGTCGAAGTGAACGACTCGGGCGAGCTCCAGGGGATCTTCCCCGAGGCGAGTACCGAGACGGTCCAGGGCGTCCAGCGGACCGTCGCGGAGATGGATCTGGGCGGGACGACCTACTCCTCACAGTGGTTCCAGTACTGCGGACTCGAAGGCTACCAGGGCGTCACGCCAGGGGTCGAAGCGGACAACTACATGCGCGCGTCGGCGAGCCCGCCGCCCGCCTACGAGTGGCAGCAGGATGTCGATGGCGACACCATCCTCACCGTCGACATGTTCGACGACTACGAGGAGTGGGGCAACGGCATCGGGCAGGCAGGCCTCGGCAAGCCCGCGAGCGCCACGTGGCGCTCGCAGGCAGAGGGCGCGAAGACGCTCCCGGTGCAGGTGCTGCGCTCGCCGGAGGTTTCGAAGATGGCCAACGGCGAAGGCGAGTACAGCGACCTGCCGAGCAACGTCCGGAGCTTCATCGACGCGGCGACCGACCAGGACTTCATGGCCTGGATCAACAAGTGTACCCACTTCTGCTGTGTCCCCGGGTACAAGCAGCTGGCGGGGAGCGCGAACTTCAACGGCGAGAACGCGGTGTACTGCCAGTGTCACCAGTCGATCTACGACCCGTTCAGCCCGACGCAGGTACAGTTCGTCGCACGACCGCGGCCGGATAGCTAACAATGAGTCTCGAACGCAAAGACGAACACGACCACGACGGCTGGATGGAGAGCCGTGACCTCACGGCCATCGAAGAGATCTACCTCACGGTGTTGCTGTGGCTCGACCGGCGACTACGCATCGTCGACTATCTGGAGATCCTTGAGAACATGTACTACAAGGTCAACTTCCAGATGCCCAAGAGCCACACCGAGCAGTACAACCTGGACAACAAGTTCTGGTACTGGTACCCCCTCTACGCGCTGGGATCGTTCTCGACGATCGCGTACGTCGTCGCGGCGATATCGGGCGCGTTACTCGGGTTCTACTACGCGCCGGGCGCCGGGGCCTCCAACGGGACGCCCGCGCTCGCGTACAACTCCATCACCTTCATCATGACCGAGCTGAACTTCGGGTTCTTCCTCCGGTCGCTACACCGGTGGTCGGCGCAGGTGATGGTCGCGGCCGTGTTCCTCCACATGCTGCGTGTGTACTTCACGGGCGCGTACAAGGAGCCCCGGGAACTCAACTGGATCATCGGCATCGTGCTCATCTCGCTGACGATGGTCTTCGGGTACACGGGCTACCTGCTCCCGTGGGACCAGCTGGCCTTCTGGGCCGGCCAGATCGGCGTCGAGATGAGCCTCTCGATACCACTGATCGGCGAGTGGGTGGCCCAGCTGCTGTTCGGCGGGTTCACCCTGAGCCAGTCGACGGTCCAGCGGATGTACATCCTGCACGTGTTCGTGCTCCCGTTCGTCACGACCGGGATCATCGCCGTGCACATCGGCATCGTCTGGATGCAGGGCATCGCGGAACCCCACTGATACAATGAGCGACAACGACAACAGCGAGGAAGTTCGCACCGACGGCACGGGTATCGTCCCGCCGGACGACGAGACCCCGACCTGGAGCGAGCGCAAGGCGCGCAAGCAGGGGCTCGCCCGGCTGACCTACGAGTACTTCGAGCGGTCCCGTCGAGAGGACCAGGACCTGCGCCAGCAGTCCAGTTACGTCGAGCGTGACGTGCTCGCGTTCCCGACGTGGCCCCACGAGATGATCCGCAACCTCGCGCTGACGAGCTTCTTCGTCGGCATGATCATCTTCCTCTCGGCGGCGCTGCCGCCCCACATCGGCCCGCCGGCCGACTCCTCGTCGACGCCGGCGATCATCCTGCCTGACTGGTACCTCTACTGGTCGTTCGGCCTGCTGAAACTCGGCCCGCTCAACCCCGACATCAGTCTGCTGGGCGGCCAGAAGCTGATGGCCGACCGCACCTACGGCGTCCTCGCCAACCTGGTCGTCGTCGGCTTCGTCGCCATCGTGCCCTTCCTCAACAAGGGGAGCGCCCGCCGACCCGTCGAGCAGCCGTTCTGGTCGGCCGTCGGCGTCAGCGGCGTCGTCTTCGCGTTCACGGTCGCCGCGCTGTCGGTCAAGAACCTCATCCCGATGGACTCCCACCTCATCTTCGACCTGACGTTCCTCCTGCCGGTCCTGGCGGCGTTCCTCAGTTACGCCGTCCTCCGGACGATGCGGGAGGGGTACATGTTCAACCTCAACCGCCGGTACTACCGCCTGCGGCCACCGAAGTAGATGGTCTCCGACCCGTCCCGCTCCGGCGGCCCGGCCGACGCGACCGCCGACGGGACGGACGGTGCCGATTCTCACGGATCCACCGCCGATTCAGCCGCTGATTCCGCATCCCCTACCGACGAGACCGCCGTCGAACCGGCCGCCGATAGCGAAGACGAGCAGGCGGACGCGCGCGGACGCGACGTGGTCGTCCCCGACGCGGTGTACAAGCGGGTGACGGTGTTTTCGACGCTGTTCGCCGTGGCGGCGGTCGTCGGCGGGTTCCTGTTGCTCGACGTGGCGACCGACAGGGCGACCGCGGAGTTGTCGGAGGTTCAGCCGCTCGTCGCGCTGGCGGGGCTGGGGCTGATCGTCGTCGGTGCGGTCACGTACGCGTTCTCGACGCGCTTTCGGGCCGACGGAATGGGAAACGCTAAAGACGAAACCGACGAAACATCGGATAATGGCTGACGAATTCGCGAAAGGGATGGCGGTCTTCTCGGCCGCGGGGCTGGCGTGGCTGACCCTCGCCGGCTGGTACCGCACGCCCAGCTTCGAAGGGAGCGGCGTCCAGCTTGTCGCCCCGGTCGAGGGCGTCAACACCGTCTACGGGGAACTCGGCGTCGCGATCATGGACGTGATGGCGTGGTTCGCAGTCTTCGGCGCGCTGACCTTCTGGGTGATCATCCCCGCCGTCGAAGAGCTCCGGAGCGCCTACGCCGAGCGCTCGAACTGACCGCAGCCGGTTTTTCTACTTCGGTCTCTCGCCGCGTAGTGGCATCTCTCCCCGTAGTTCGTTGGGTGTGCCTGTCCACTTTTTACGGAAGGAGGTTTCCTCGCTCGGCCTGCGGCCTCGCTGCGGGAACCCCCGTCCGCAAAAACTTGGGGAAAAACCGCCGGACGGCTCGCTCACTTCGTTCGCTCGCGTCCGGTGAACCGCCTCGCTCCCGGTGGTCGCTCGGCGGATGCTCGCATCATACCTCCATCGCCTACACTGAACGGCTGGAACCAGTCGTCCGGGATTCTCGTGCGCGGACGCCCTCCCGGTTCCTCGCACGACAGTCCGTGAGAGAGCGGAGCAAACGAGAGCGTCCTGGAGCCTGTTCCGACGTGAGTACTGCCTGGGTTGTTGCGGGAGTTGGTCCCGCTGGTCGCCGGAGACGACCGAAAAAGCCGAAGTGAAAGACGGCCCTACAGGAACTGGCCGAGGGGGCCGTAGAAGAACGTGACATAGGCGACGTACGTCAGTGCGACGAGGGAAGCGCCGATAGCGGCCTTGGGGCGCTCGACGTCGATCTCCCGGCGGACCTCGACCTTGCGGGACTCGAACTCGAAGATGTCCGTCATGAGCACGAAGATGGCGATGACGGCGGTGACCATGCCGGCGTGGTGGTGGACGGTGAGGAAGTAGAACGACCCGACCACGAGCGCGACGTTGGTGAAGACGTGGAAGGGGTGCCGCGAGAGTTCGTCGGCGTCGCCGCTCTCGGCCTGGGAGAGGTGGCGTCGATGCGCCAGCGCGCGCGCCGCGATGTTCAGGACCACGAGACCGAGGAGCACCGCCTCGATGACGAGCACTTCCTCGGTGATGTGGCTGTCGAGGACCGCGTCGACCGGTCCGAACAGCTCGTATGCAACCATACCCGATGGATCGGTCCGTCGCCCATTAGAGCTTTTCCAATCCAGCGCGGTCTCGTTCCCGTTTCGACGGTCGAACTGGCTCGTGCGAGCGATATCGTCGCCGGTCTGAGCCGCATATCGGCGCCGGTCAGGCGGGCGGGAACGGCGACCGGCCAGCCGCGACCAGGGCGAGGGACACCGAGCCCGCAGGGGCGACGTGGACAGCCTCGTGGGGCTCGACGGGCCCGACGACCCTGTCGTCGGCCAGCAGGTGGACGGTGGTCTCGTCGCGTTCGACGGAGACGCTGAGGCCCGCCGGCGGGAGGACCCAGTGGTCGATGTCCGTCTCGAAGGGAGCGACCGGAACGACGGCGACGGCGTCGGTATCGGGAGTGAGGACCGGCCCGCCGGCGGCGCTCGCGTACCCGGACGACCCCGCCGGCGTGGCGACGACGACGCCGTCGGCGCGGAACCGCGCGACGCGGTCGTCGCCGCGTTCGACGGCATACTCGGATATCTGCGCGGGTTCGGCGCTGACCAGCATCAGGTCGAACAGGGCCGTCGCGCGGGTCCGGTCAGCGACGTGGACGTCGACGAGCGGATAGGGCACGCGCTCGTAGTCGCCGGCCACGAAGTCCGCGACGCCGGTGGCGACTTCCTCGCGCGGCAGCGAGCGAACGCCGGGACCGGCGGCGACGGGGAGGACGGGGGCGTCGGTGCCGGTGCGCGCGACCGCGAGCAGCGCGGGCTCGCCGACGGCGACGACGGCGTCGCTGTCTTCGACCACGCGTTTGGCCGTCCCCGCGGTCGCCCGGGCGCCGGCGGACTCGACGGCGGCGACCACCGCGTCGGCGTCGGCGCCCACGACGCCGACCACCGGACTGTCGCTCATCACCGGAGCGTGGCGGTGACTCGGCAAAAAGGCACCGCACCGCGGGCGCGAGGGTCGTGTCGCGGTCCGGCGGAACCACCGCCCGATGGCGGACGCGGTTGGCGTTGCAAGCCGCGGATTCAGGCGAGCCGGGACCGTACCCGGGGTATGACCCGAGAGACGACGCGGCGCGGGTTCGTAACCGGAGTCGTCGGCGCGGGGGCTGCCGGAGCGGCGGTCACCCCCGCGGCTGCACAGGAGACCGAAACCGACGGCGGTGGCACGCCGACCGGCGGGGGCACGGCTTCGGGCGATGGGACTGCGGCGGGCGGGGGGACGGCTACAGGTGACGGAGCGGCGACGGGCGGTGGCGGGGGCGGCCAGCCGGACTTCGGCGACTGGTTCGAGGACGTGGGCAACTACAACGGCGAGGTCGTCGATCTGCGGGGCGAGGGGCAACCGGAAGTTCAGGTCGGGACCGAAGCCAACGGCGGGGCGTTCGGGTTCGGGCCGCCGGCCGTCCACGTCGAGAACGGCGCGACGGTCTCCTGGACCTGGACCGGGGAGGGGTGTCCGCACAACGTTGTCGAACAGGAGGAGGTGTTCGACTCCGGAGAGCCGGGCTGTGAGGAGGTGAGCCCCTTCGAGCACACCTTCGAGGAGGACGGCATCTACCGGTACATCTGCGAACCGCACCTCCAGCTCGGGATGAAGGGGGCAGTCGTCGTCGGGACCGACTACCCGACGGTCGACACCGGCGGCGGCGGGGGCGGTCCCGGCCTCCCGACGGTGCCCGATTCGGCGCTCAGCCTCGGCGTCGCGACCGGGTTCGCGATGGCGGCGACGCTCGGGCTGGCGTACCTCTTCATCAAGTACGGCGGGGACTACGGCGAGTTCGACGAAGCCTGAACGGGCGGTTTCCACGGGATAGTGGACCGAAGCGGCCGATCGCGGGGCACGAACTGGGCCAGCGGGATATCGCCGTCGGCTCGGCGTCGTTCCGGTGGATTCACTACGGGCGGGTCCATACGGCCGGACATGAGCGACCAGAGCGCGGACGTGTCACGGCGGGCGTTCCTGCGCGCCGGTGCAGGCGCCACAGCAGTCGCGGCCGGTGCGGGCACCGCGGCCGCCCAGGAAGAGGGCGGCGGGGGCGGCGGCAACGTCAAGGCGGTCTTCCCCTCCTACGTCAGCGACGCCAACGGTCCCGGGTACGAGGACATGCGCGGCAGCTCCGAAGTGACCGTCGAGGTCGGCGCCGGCTCCGGCGGCTTCGCGTTCGCCCCGACCAACATCTGGGTCGACGCCGGGACGACCGTCGTCTTCGAGTTCGTCGCACCGAGTCACAACGTCAAGCCCAACACCCAGCCCGACGGCGGCGGCCTGGCCGGCACCGAGGGCGGCCAGTTCGCCACCATCCCCGAGGGCGAAACGTACGAGGTGACGCTGGAGACCGGCGGGATGTACACGTACAACTGTGCGCCCCACGAGGGCCAGGGCATGAAGGGCGCCATCGCCGTCGGCGGCGACGTCGAGACGGAGGAACTAGACACGGGCGGCGGCGGGAGCACTCGGCCGCAGGTCCCCGACGCGGCGAAGTCGCTCGGCATCGCGACCGGGTTCGGCATGGCGGCGACGCTCGGGCTGGGGTACTTCTTCATCAAGTACGGCGGCGACTACGGCGAGTACGACGAGTAAGCGGTCGCGGCGCTCTCCGTTCGTGGTCGGGTCAGATGGCGTCCGGACGCGTGTGAACCGTCAGGTCCACCTCGCGGGGCTGGCCCTCGATGTCGGCGACGATGCGCTCGACGACCCGTTCGGCTTCCTTCTGGATCAGCGGTTTGACCTTCTCGACGACCCACGACAGCGAGACGAACCGCGGCAGATCGATACTACCGGCGTTGACGGAGCCGGGGTCGTACTCGATGCGCAGCGAGACGCGCGAGGCCACCTCGACGCCCTCGGGGGCCTCCTCGGTGGCGTCCTCGACGCGCCAGTGACCGTCGGCGTCGATGTTCTTGATGACCTGCCAGTCGAGACGGTTCGGTGGGTCGGCGCCGACCACCTTCGTGTGGGCGGTGTAGGTGAGCTTCCACCAGGAAAATCGGAGCGCGTAGCGCGTACCGGGCGAGCCGTCGCCGTCGCGGCGGACCTCCTCCAGGTACTCCGAGTAGTTCGCGTACCGCGGGAAATCGACGATGAAGTCGTACGCCTCCGCGGGCGGCACGTGGATGACCGTGCTGACCTCGACTTCGTCCACATCCGCTCTGGGGCCCGCTGGTACTAATAGCCTCGCCGATGGTCCTCGCTCGGACGGCGGGTCCAGGGAAATGGTCGGTCGTCAGTCAGGGCGCCGTCTCGGGGTCGACCTCGACGGTCGGGTCGACGGCCGAGCCGCGGTCGTCGAAGTCGTCCCCGTCGGTGCGCTCGCGGAGGTAGACGCCGAGGTAGCCACCGACGGCGCCGGTCCCGGCGACGAACGCCGCGGTGACGACGAGCGCGAACAGCGTGATCGCGCCGAGGACGACGAATCCCAGCGCCTCGCCGCCGGCGATGGCGCCGAGACCGAGGCCGCCGAACACCAGTCCTAACACCCCAAACACGGGGATCGCGGCGATGAGACCGGAGACCGCTCCGACCTTGGCACCGCCCATACGGGTCCCTTGCTGGAGATAGCCCGCGACGCCGCCGCCCAGTGCCGTGGCGAAGGGGATCCACGACAGCACCACCATCACGACTGCCCCGATCAGCGCGTTCACCCAGAAGTCACCCTCGCGGCGCTCGACGAACGAGTCGGTTTTCGTAGCCATAGTGATATATACGACCCATCACACGATAAAGCTATGCGTAGGATGTCCGTCCAGAGGGCTTGAAAGGCCGAATTTATCGAGTATCGGTATGCCGGGTCACCGCGTGACGGTCACCGGGACCGACGCCTTGTCGATGACGGTCTTGGCGACGCTGCCGACGCGGCGCCGCTCGGAGCTACCGCGGTGGCCGACGAAGATCGCGTCGACGCCGGCGTTGTCGGCGTAGGTCGTGATCGCTTCGGCCGGTCGGCCGGTCAGCAGGTGCGTCTCGACCGTGATGCCGTCGCGGTCGGCGACTACGTCGGCCGTCTCGGCCGCCGCGTCGAGGATCTCCTCGGCGTGGTCGACCGCGTCCTCTTCGCCCGGCAGGACGATGTCGCCGTCGACCAGTTTCGTCTCGGGGGTCAACACGTGGACGACGTCCAGATCCGCGTCCCAGACGCTCGCTTCGCGGGCGGCACGTTCGACGGCCGTATCGCTGACTGTCGATCCGTCGGTGGCGACCAGATAGCGCATACCCGACGGTTCGCGGTCGACAGTATAACCGCTCCCGGCCGTTCCCTCTCGCTGGGAACGGGAGCGCGAGCGACCGTGTGCCCGATAGACCTATTATCGAGTGCGTGGACAGGGGACGCTATGAGCGACAGCGAGGAGTTCGGCGAGTTCGGCGGTCGACACGTCCCGGAACCGATGCAGGAACCGCTGGCCCAGCTGGCCGAGGCCTTCGAGTCGGTGGCAGGGACCGAGGAGTTCCGCGCGGAACTGCGGGCGCTCCTCGAGGAGTTCGCCGGGCGGCCGACGCCGATCTACCACGCTGAGAACCTCAGCGAGCGCTACGGTGCGGAGATCTACCTCAAGCGCGAGGACCTCCTCCACGGCGGCGCGCACAAGATCAACAACGCGGTCGGCCAGGCCCTGCTCGCGGAGAAAGCGGGCAAGTCGCGGCTCATCGCCGAGACCGGCGCCGGCCAGCACGGCACGGCGACGGCGATGGTCGGCGCGCTGTTCGACATGGACACCGAGATCTACATGGGCGCCAAAGACGTCGAGCGCCAGCGGATGAACGTCTTCCGAATGCGCCTGATGGGCGCGGAGGTCAACGAAGTCGAACGCGAGGGCCAGGGCCTCTCCGAGGCGGTCGACGCCGCGCTGGAGGACTTCGTCGCGAACATCGACGACACGCACTACCTCGTCGGCTCCGTCGTGGGGCCGGACCCGTTCCCGCGGATGGTCCGGGAGTTCCAGTCGGTCATCGGTCGCGAGGCGCGCGAGCAGTTCCGCGAGCGGACGGGCGAACTCCCGGACGCCGCGGTCGCCTGCGTCGGCGGCGGGTCGAACGCGATCGGCCTGTTCCACGCCTTTCGCGACGACGACGTGGCCTTTTACGGCGGCGAGGGCGGCGGTGACGGCGGTGACTCCGACCGCCACGCCGCGCCGCTGGACGACGGCCACGAGGACGTGATCCACGGCATGAAGACCCGCGTCATCGACGACGACACGGAAGTCCACTCCGTCTCTGCGGGGCTGGACTACCCCGGTGTCGGCCCCGAACACGCCATGTTCCGTGAGATGGGGCGCGCCGAGTACCGGGGAATCACCGACGACGAGGCGCTGGCCGCGTTCCGCGCGCTCAGCGAGGAGGAAGGGATCATCCCGGCGTTGGAGACGGCACACGGGCTGGCGATGGCCAAGCGGGTCGCCGAGGAGACCGACCACGAGACCATACTCGTCAATCTCAGCGGCCGCGGCGACAAGGACATGGAGACCGCCGCCGAGCAGTTCGACCTGTCGTAGGTGTTTGGAGAACCGCAGTCCCGCCGTTACTGCCGGTCGATCAGCTCGCGGAGCCGTGCGACCCGCTCGTCAGTGGGCGGGTGCGAACGCGTCTCGACGTGGAACTCGTCGGGGTCGGCCGCCTCGCTGGCGAACCCCGCAGGGAGCAGACAGAGGCCGCGCACCTCGTCGTAGGCGAGCCGCTTGTCCGTCGCCGGAGCTTCGGTCGTCTCGCCGTCGAGGGTCGCGAGCGCGTCCGCGAGGGCGGCGGGGTCGCCCGAGAGCCGGCCGGCCGCTCGGTCGGCGGCGAACTCGCGGTAGTGGGACAGCCGACGGGCGGCGACGGTCGTCGCGACCGCGAACGCGCCCAGGGCGACGCCGCCGACGACGACTGCGGCGACGAGCCCGCCCGCGAATCCGAGCGCGTAGCCCGGGTCGAACGGACTCGTGGCCGTCGCGACGGCGCCGACGGCGTAGAGCGCGGCGAGCGCGGCGGCCCAGACGGCGCGGCTGCGCGCCCACGGGCCGAGGTGGTCGAGCGGCGAGTAGCGGTCGCCGGTCAGGGCGGGGAGAAAGGAGGCCAGCGTCATGACGGTCGCGTCGCGGTGCTGGAGGTGTGCGAGTTCGTGTGCGAGGACGGCGTCCAGACGGTCGCCGTCGAGCGTCGTCAGTAGGCCGGTGCTGACGACGACGGTCGGGGGGCCGGCGCCGTCGAGCGCGAAGCTGTTGGGCGTCTCGCTGTCGACGACGTAGCAGTCGGGCGTGGGGACGGCAGTCTGGGCGGCCAGGCGCGTCAGGCGGCGGTCGAGATCCGGGTAGGTCTGGGGGTGGGCCCGCTCGGCGTCGACCGCCGCGAGGGTCTCCCGACGGACGTAGCGCAGCTGCGCCCAGACGCTACCGGCGACGAGCGCGACGGCGAGCGGGAGCCACCACAGCGCGGCGACGGCGTCGGGGACGCCCGCCCCGTTCGCGACCCTGCGGACGGCGGTGCCGAGCCACGGGGCGACCAGCGTGACGACGACGCCGACGAACAGGGCGTTCGCGGCGACGACGACGGCCAGCGCCGCCGCCATCCGAACCGCGAGGCCGCGGTCGTTCCGGAGGGACACGCCGGCTCGTACTACCCGCCGGGTGAAAAGCTGTGTGGTAGCTGAACTGTATCTCGGGCAGAAAGGTTTTATCGTGGAGCGTCTAGTCTCGGATGTGACGCGTTCGGGTCCCCGCATCACGCTCGTAGCGCTGGCGGTCCTCGCGGTCGCGTTCGGCGGCGCCCTCTTCCCCGCTTCGGGGTTCGGGTCGGTACCGGCCGACGAAACCGACCTGATCGGCGCCGACCGGGCCGCCGAACCGGCCGCCGGATCCGGCTCGGACACCCGAGGGTCCGGACCGACGGGGACCGACGGAGTCGAGACGGCCGCGGCCGACGAACCGACGCCCGTCTCGACTGTCGCCGAGAGAGACGCGGCGACGGCATCGCCGACGCCGGAACCGACAGCGACAGCGACGCCGACGGCTGTCCCCGACAGTGACGACGATACGTCGAGCGGCGGCGGCGCAATCGGCCTGGTCTCGTGGCTGCTCGGTGCAGGCCTGCTAGCGCTGGCCGGCGTCTCGGTGCTGGCCGGCCTGTCGTCGCGGCTGGGCGACGGCGGTTCGGGCGACGGACCGGCACTCGGGCCGTTTTCGTTCGGCTGGGCGTTCGGCGGGGACGGCGTCTCGCCGGCGGGGCTGGTCAAGCGGGTCCCGCAGGCGACCATGGTCGCGCTCGTCGGCGCGTCGACCGGGACGGCCCGGGTCCTGTCGACCGCGGGATCGGTCGCGGGCGACGCCGCTGCGGGGCTCGCCACCGCCTTCGAGGGCGGGTCGCGGGCGACGGGCAGCCTGCTCGCCGGGCTGGGCGGGCTGTTCTCGTCCTCCGGCGGATCGCTGCTATCGATCAGGGGTGTCCTGTCCGGACTGGCGAGCGGCGGGTCGGGCGGCGCGAGCGGGCGCGCGCCCGACGCCGACGCACGGACGGCAGCGCCCGTCGAGCCCGAGTCGAGCGACGACCCGATCCGGACGGTCGAGGGCGCGTGGGAGGCGTTCGCCGACCCGCTCCCGGTCCGCGACCGGGAGGCGCGGACGCCCGGTGAACTGGCGCGGACCGCCGTCGACCGAGGCGACCCGGCCGACCGGGTCGAGCGACTCAGGGACGTGTTCAGGGACGTGCGCTACGGCGGCGCGCCGGCGAGCGAGGACCGGACGCGGACCGCCGTCGAGGCCGCCAGGGCCGTGCTGGACCGGCGGGAGGACGAGGAATGAACGCGCCGCCGTCGGCCGGACCGGACCGCGACCCCCGCTTGGGGAGTCTCGACGTCGACGCAGACATCGACTTCGGCCGCAGCCTCGGCGGGCGAGGAGTCCGACTTGCCGCGGCCGCGGTCGGCGCCGTCGCGTTCGCGACGGCGCTCGCGCTCGTCACGGGTGTCGGCGGGGAGCGCTTCGCCGACGCGGTCGACGCGGTCGTCTGGCCGGCTCGCCCGCTCGTGTACTTCGTCGCGCACTTCGCGCTCGTCCTCGGCGCGTGGTCGCTGTGGCGCGGCCGCTCGACCGACGAGGACGCCGACGTTTCGCTCCCCGACCCGGCCGACGCCGACGGGTCCGGAGACCGACTGGTCGGCGACGCCGTGGACGAGGTGCTCGACGCGCTCGGGGACCCGGAGACCACGGACAGCGGGTGGCGCCGCGTCGACGCGTACTCCCAGATCCGTTCCCTGGCGATAGACGTGCTTCGGGAGGCCGGAACCGACGACCCGGCGGCCGCGCTGGCGACGGGCGAGTGGACCGACGACCCGCGCGCGGCGGCGTACCTCGGCGACGACGTGCCGTTGCCGGTCCGGATCCGGGTCGCCGACTGGGCCGGCGGCGACCCCTATCGACGGCAGGTCGAGGCGACCGTCGCGGAACTGTCCGCCGTCGCCGGCGTCGAGACGGAGGTGGCCGAGGCGTGAGCGACACGCGTCCCGGAACGACGACCGACGAACGGGACCCGCCCGAGACTGCCGTCGACACCGACGGGTCGGCCGTGGAGTCCGAGGCCGCCGACGGATTCGACGATACGGACGCGGACGCCGACGCGGCTGCGGACGCCGATCTGGCAGCCGACGCCGATGGCGAGTCCGAGCCGTCGATCACGGGTGACGGGTCGGGCGTGACGCTGGCGGCGACGACGGGCGCGGAGACGACGGCGACGGGCGTCGAGAACCGCTGGGTCGCCGGCGTGGTCTTCGCGCTCGCGTCGGTGGCGCTGGGCGTCTTCCTGTCGAACACCGGCCTCTTCCTCGCCTCGATCGTCGGGCTCGTCTACGCGGCGTACGCGTCGCTGTCGCGGCCGCCGTCGCCGTCGCTGGTCACGAAGCGCCGCGTCGAGCCGGCCGACCCCTCGCCGGGCGACCGGATCGCGGTGACCGTACGGGTCGAGAACGCCGGGGACGTGCCGCTCGCGGACGTGCGCGTCGCCGACGACCCGCCCGCGGGCCTCGACGTGGTCGAGGGCGACGCCCGCCACGCGGGGACGATCGAACCCGGCGACCACCTCGCGGTCGAGTACGAACTCGGCGCTTCCCGCGGGAAACACGAGTTCGGGGACGTGACGGCCGTCGCACGCAGCGCCGCCGGCGAGGCCGTCAGGCGGACCGGCTTCGAGGCGGGCCAGTCGCTGGTCTGTCACGCGGCGGTCGACTCGTTGCCGCTGGCCGCCCAGACGGGGATCGGTGCCGGCCGGGTCGAGACGGACTCGGGGGGCGAGGGGGTGGAGTTCTACGCCACCCGCGAGTACGCGCCGGGCGACTCCGCCAGTCGCGTCGACTGGAACCGCTACGCGTCGACGGGCGAGCTGACGACGGTCACCTACCGCGAGTCGAAGGCCGCGACCGTCGCGTTCGTCGTCGACGGCCGGGTCCAGCGCCGGGCCGCACCGGGCGACCCGGACGCCCGGGACCTCTGTGGGTACGCCGCGGTCAGGCTCGCGGACGACCTCCTCGACCAGGGGACACAGGTCGGGGCCTCGGTGATCTCGGCGGCCGGCGCCGATTACTTCGAGACGGGCGGGACGCTCGCGCCCGCTACCGGGACCGAGCAGTCGTTGCGGCTGCGAGCGCTGTTACGGACGAAACTCGGCGTCACGGTCGACGACCTGAGCACGGCGGTCGGGCGGTCGTTCGCGGCGGCGACCGGCGACGCCGACGCGGCCCGCCGTTCCCGCCACTCCGGCGGTGGTCAGGGGATCCCCGGCGGCCGGCGCCGGCTGACCGACGAGATTCCGGCCGGCGCGCAGGTCGTCTTCGTCTCGCCGCTGCTGGACGACGACGCGGTCCGGGCGGTCGAGCGACTGGTCGCACACGAGCACGCGACGACCGTCGTCAGTCCCGACCTGACCGGACGGGCGACGGCCGGCGCGGCGGCCGAGCGGATCCGACGGGTCGCGCGCGTCGGCTCGGTGACGGGCGCTCGGCGGGCGCGCGTCGTCGACTGGTCGCCCGACGAGCCGCTCCAGGTCGCGGTCGACCGCGCGGCCGCGAGGTGGGAACGATGACCGCCGCCCGCCCGCAGGCCGGCGTCGTGTCGGCGCGGGGCGCCCTCGCCGTCGCGGCGTGCGTCGCGGTCCTCCTGCTCGCGCTCTCCGGCGCGGGCGCGGTCGGAGTCGTCGGTGTCGCGGGCGCCGTC
The DNA here is from genome assembly GCF_000337455.1 of Halosimplex carlsbadense 2-9-1. Lineage (GTDB taxonomy): Archaea > Halobacteriota > Halobacteria > Halobacteriales > Haloarculaceae > Halosimplex > Halosimplex carlsbadense. The sequence goes on from NZ_AOIU01000023.1 coordinate 189,213, forward strand.
GTACTCGGCTGGGGCGTCGGTGCGCTCGACCCGTCGCGGACCCGCCGACTCGCCGCCGGGAGCGTCTCGGTCGCGGTCGGGACCACAGCGCTCACGGCGGCGGCGGGCTGGCTCGCCACGACGCCGCGGCCCGCCGGTCACGTGGTGGTGCTCGCGGCGACGGCGGCCGTCGCGCTCGCGGCGCTGGCGGGGCTCTCCGACGAGACGACCGACCGGCTGACCCGCGTCGCATCGGAGTCGGGCTTCGTCGCGCTCGTGGCGACGGCGTTCGTGGTCGCGTGGTTCCTGTTGGTCGGGACGGGGTTCGTGCCCGAACTGGTCGCGTGGTCGTTCGAGGGGGCGACCGCGGCGCCGGTCACCGCGGCCGTCTGGCTGCAGGTCCTCGGCGTCGCGGCCGGGCTCGCGGCCGACCGGGCGGCGCGCGCGCTCGAGTCGCTGGTGCCCGGGGCGGGCGCGCCGGAGTCGGGGCTGGCCGCGTCGTTCAGACTGACGCTCGACGACCTGCCGCGGTGGTACGTGGCGGCACTGGTCCTCGCGTTGCTGTTCGGGTCGTCAGCGGTCGTCCGCGAGGCCGTCGCCTCGGCGCTCGCGGCGCGGCCGCTCGTCGGTCGCGCCGTCGACGCGGTGTTGCTCACCGGGGTCGCTCACGCCGCGCTCGGCGTCGTTTTGGCGCTGTCGCTTTGCGTCGCCGCCGCCCCGTCGGTCCACCGAGCGATCGTCTTCTGGACCGGCCCGTCGCCGGGGAACACGGTCGCGTACGGCGCGGGCGGGCTCGTCGTGGCGGTGGTCGCCCTCGGCGGGGGCGCCCTCGCGTCCCTCGTTCGCGCGTTCGACCTCTCTGTCGCCGTGCAGGCCCCGAACGCGGTCGCCGTGGCCGTGCCCGCGCTCGTCGCCGCCCTCTGTGCCCTCCTGACGATGCTGGCGTTCGTCCACGGGCTACACCTTGTGACAGACCTGTTCGTCCGGCGCGCGGGCGGCTTCGCGGTCGGCGCCGGCTCTTTGCTGATCGGGACGGCCCTGCTCGCCGACACCCTCCCGACGCTCGCGGTCGTGCTGGCGGCGGCCGCCGCGCTCGCGGTCTGGGACCTGGGCGTCCACGCGGTCGGGTTCGAGCGGGATCTGGGCGGCGTCCGGCCGCCGACGCGGACGGAACTCGTTCACGCGACCGCGGCGGGGGCCGTGCTGGTCGGCGCCGTCGTCGTCGCGCTCCTCGTCGGCTACCTCGCCGTCCCGCTCCGGGTCCCCGGCGACCGGGCGACCGTCGCGCTCGCGCTGGTGATGGTGTCGGTCGTCGCCTTCTCGGTCGCGCTGCGCGAGTAGCCGCGACCGCATCGGTTACCCGGATCCAGCGGAATCGACCCGTCTGACCGGCGAAAACGTGGTCGCGGTCGGCGTTCCGTCGGCGAGCCTGTGTGTGAACGACCGGGCCGCGATATCCCGACGCTCGGGCACTGTACCGGCTGACGGTCGCGATATCACGGTCGTGCGCGGCGGATGAACAAACGGAACACTGAATAGGTCGCTCGCTACGAATATCCGATGGGTGTCAGAGGCATCCCCCATCGGATCGGACACCCGCTCTCCCCTCTCGGTCCCCGTTCTCGCGTCTCGACCCGTCGAGCGACCGCACTCCCGGACGGACGCGCCCGGTCGGCGGCCGACGCGAGCCACCCCTTATAAGTCACGACGGCGAGAAGATGCGAGCGATGCTGGACGGCGTCAACGTCGCGCTGGGAGTCACCGGCTCGATCGCCGCGGTGAAGACAGTCGAACTCGCCCACGAGCTGCGCCGCCGCGGCGCGAGCGTCAGGGCGGTCACCACCGACGCCGCCGAGGGGATCGTCCACCCGTGGGCGCTGGAGTTCGCCACCGACAACCCCGTCGTCACCGAGATCACTGGCGCCGTCGAACACGTCGACCTCTGCGGACGCGAGGGGTGGGCGGACGTGCTACTGGTCGCACCGGCGACCGCGAACACCGTCGGCAAGGTCGCGGCGGCGGTCGACGACACGCCGGTCACCACGTGCGCGACGACGGCGCTGGGCGCGGGCGTGCCCGTCGTCGTCGCGCCCGCGATGCACGAGCCGATGTACGACCACCCCGGCGTCCTCGACGCCATCGACCGCGTCGAGTCGTGGGGCGTCGACTTCGTCGATCCGCGCGTCGAGGAGGGCAAGGCCAAGATCGCGACCGAGGACGCCATCGCGCTCGCTGCGGCGCGGGCCGCCACCCCGGACGCGCTCGCGGGCCGCCACGTCGTCGTCACCAGCGGCGCCACCACCGAATCGATCGACCCGATCCGGACGCTCTCGAACCGCGCGTCGGGCAAGACCGGTCGCGCCGTCGCCCGCGCCTGTTACGTCCGCGGTGCGGACGTGACCCTCGTCCACGACGGTGACGACCGCCCCTACGCCACCGTCGAATCCGTCGAATCGGCGGCGGAGATGCTGGCGGCGACCCGTGAAGCCGTCACGGACGCGGACGCGCTCGTCTCGGCGGCGGCCGTCTCCGACTACACCGTCGAGCGCCGCGATTCGAAGATCCGCTCGGGCGCCGAGTCGCTGACCCTGGAACTCGAACCGACGCCGAAGCTCGTCGACACCGTCCGCGAGGCGTTGCCCGACCTCCCCATCGTCGGTTTCAAAGCCGAGACCGGCGGGGACGACGACGCGATCGTCTCGCGGGCCCGCGACCTGCTGGAGCGGGCGGGGATGGCCTTCGTCGTCGGCAACGACGCGAGCGTGATGGCCGGCGACCGCACGCGGGCGCTGGTCGTTCGCGGCGACGACGTGCGCGAGTACGAGGGTGGGAAGGCCGGCCTGGGCAGCCTGGTCGCCGGGGAGCTCGCTACCGAACTCGACTGACTCGGGTCGGTTCGCCCCGTCTCGACGCCGCAGTTTTCAGTCACCGTCGGTCGTCTCGGGAGCGGAGCGGCTCCCGACGGGCAGTAGATCCGCCGAGAGAGCGACCATCTGGGTCACTCGGGCGGCCGCGAGGCCGACGAGGACGGCGTTGCCCCACAGCCCGGGCTGGAGGAGCAGGTAGACCGGACGAAACGCCTCGAACGCGGGGACGGCGTTCGGGAGGGTGAGGACCAGAAAGCGTAGCCCGTAGGAGTGCAGATGGAGGCAGAGGACTCCGATCAGGACGAGTTCGGGGTAGCCGTCTCGTTCGACCTCGCCGGCGAGCAGGACGACAGCGACCGGCACCAGCGCGACGAAGTAGTAAGTGTAGGTCTGCGGGGTCAGGAGCGGGAAGGCCGCGACGCCGAGCGCGAACACCGTCCCTCGCGCTCGCGACGGTGCGAGGGCGGCGAGACCAGCGATACCGAGCGAGACCGCGACTCTGACCGCCTGCGCCCCAGGGATCCACGCCAGCGGTTTGTAGTACGGCGCGAGCCACAGCGTCGGCGAGCGGGTGGCGTCGCTGCCCTGTGAGACGCCCCAGCGGAGCACGTCGAGGTAGGTCAGGTGCGCATCGACCCCGAAAAAGCGGATCGACAGCCAGACGACCGGCGGCATCACGAGCAGCGCGCCGACCAGCCGCCGCCGGTCGTGGAGGAGGTGCGCGCCGACGGGCGCGTAGGCGAACTTGACGACGCCGACGAGGGCGGTGGCGGCCCCGGCGAGCAGCGCCGACGGGGAGCAGCGTGAGTCGGCGTCTTCAGGAGTCGTCCGTCCGTCCCGCACCAGCGCCGCCGTGGCGACCGAGAGCAGGCCGCCCATGAACAGGGCGGTCTGGCCAAGCTTGGCGGTCAGGACGGCAGGGTGGAACCCGGCGAGCAGGGCCGCCAGCCCGACCCGCTCGTACCACCGGAGGTCGTATCCCAGCGCGGCGACCAGCGCCTGCAGACCGCCCCAGCAGAAGACGCCGCTGGCGAGCAGCCAGGCCATCGCCCCGTCGCGGAACGAAAGCAGCGCCTCGAACGGCCAGAACAGCAGGACCACCACGGGCGGGTAGAGGTACGTGCCCCAGAACCCGCCCTCCTCGGTTCGCCGGTACAGCGACTCGCCCGCTCGGCAGCGGTCGACTGCGCCCCCGTAGGCGCCGAAGTCGCCGAACCGGAAGTCTGAGACGAACTCGAAGGACGCCCGCAGCCACCAGTCGACGGCCGGGTACACCAACAGGGACATCAGGAGGAGCGCGGCGACGGCGACCAGCGCCGGGCGCTCGCGGCGGCGCGCCCACAACCGGTGCAGCAGCGACATGCTCGCCGATACTGTCGTTCGTATTGAGTGTCTTCTGTCGAGTCAAATAACTCTTTGATCCTTCGCGATCGGGCGGTCTCGACGGTTGGAAGCGGCGGTTGGGGCCAGCGACGGACGGCGCCGCCGGTCAGACCACCAGGACGAACAGAATGCCGATAGCGACGAGCGCGACGAGCACGATGCTGGTGCTGATGCCGGCGCGGAGGGTCGCGGGTTCCTCACCGGTCGCGCCCGTGATAGCCGCGCGCGGGCGCGCCGCCACGGCGGTCGAGCGGTCCGCGAGCCTCACCGCGACGCGGTCGGCCGCGGCGTACAGTTCGGTGACGCCGACGACGAGCGCGCGGGTCCCGTACAGCGCCGCGGGGTTGTACAGGCTGTCGATGTCGGGCAGCCGACCCGCCTTCGACAGGGGCTTTTTGATGAGAACGAACCCGACGAGGCCGATGACCGCCAGCGCGACGCCCTCGACGACGTGGTCGACGGTGTAGGTCTCGTAGACGTGGCCGACGACCGCGTCGCTGGTCACGTCGAACGGGAGGATGGCGAACAGCGCCCCGTCGACGAGGCCGTAGAAGACACACAGCGCGGCGACGCCGACCATGGCGACGGCCTGGCCGCGGTTGGCGTCGGCGACGCTCCCGTCGTACTCCCCGTGGAGGAACGCGTAGTAGCCGAACTTGATGAACGAGAGGAAGGTGCCGACGCCACCGACCAGCAACAGCAACTCCAGCGTGTGGAAGTCGCCGACTGCGAAGGGGCCGGCGGGGAACTCGTAGTGGCTCGCGGAGATGACGATTCCCTTGCTGACGAAGCCGTTGAACCCGGGGAACCCGGCGATCGACAGCGCGGCGACGGCGAAGGAGACGGCGGTGATCGGCATCTCGCGGCCGAGCCCGCCGAGTTTCTTCAGGCTCTCCTTGCCGGTCCGGTAGATGACGACGCCGGCGGTCATGAACAGGAGGCCCTTGTAGAGGATGTGGTTGAACACGTGGGCCATCGCGCCGGCCTGGCCGAGCGCGGTGCCGATGCCGACGCCGGCGACCATGTAGCCGACCTGCGACTGGATGTGATAGGACAGGAGCCGGCGCATGTCGTTCTGGAACAGCGCGAAGGTCGCGCCGAAGACGGCCATCAGTCCGCCCATGTAGGCGATAGCGACGTTACCCTCGGGGAACGCGCGGTACATGCCGTAGACCCCGGTCTTCGTGGTGAACACGCAGAGGAAGACGCTGGCGGCGACGTGCGGGCGCGGGTAGGTGTCGGGCAGCCACGCGTGAAGGCCGATGAACCCGACGTTGACGCCGATCCCGACCGCCGCGAGGACGGGTGCGACCGGGCCGGCCATCCCGCCCTCGGCGGCCGAGAAGAGGAACGATCCGACCTCGACGTAGTGCCAGACGACGGCGCCCAGCAGGAGCGTCCCACCGACGCCGTGCAGGAGGGCGTAGCGAAAGCCCGCGCGGACCGCCCGGCCGCCGTAGTACCAGACCAGCAGCGTGCTGGTCACCGCCATCAGCTCCCAGAAGAAGATCAGCGACAGCCAGTCGCCGCCGAAGACCGCACCGAGGCTCGCGGCGACGTAGCTCAGCGCGAACGCGGTCTGGATCGAGTCGGCCTCGCTGTAGTAGGAGTAGACCCCCGCCGCCGCGGCGATGAACCCGAAGATCAGGCCCATCAGCGTCGAGAAGCCGTCGACGTTGTAGAGGACCGTCCGGAAGCCGAACAGCGACACCTCCAGGTGGGTCCCCGCGTCGGTCAGCCAGACGTAGGGGACGACCGCGGCCGACGCGAGGGCGCCCAGCGCGTGGCCGGCCTTGCGGCCGATGAACGGGAGCAACAGCGCCGCGAGCGCGACCGGGAGGAAGGGTGGAACCAGCGGGTCGACCATCAGACGCTCACCCCCGTCACGCCGGAGACGACGAGTCTGACGATCCGAAGGAAGACGGCGGCGTCGGGGACGATCCCGAGGACGACGGATCCGGTCGCGGCGAACAGGATGGGACCGAGCATCAGCCAGGTCGACTCCTCGCCGGTCCACCGGCGGTGTTCCCACGCGAGGCGCTCGTCGTGACCGTGGTCGTGCTCGATGTGGGCCGCGGCCTCGGCCTCGTCGACCGAGCCCTGGCCCTCGTGGTCGTCGGCGTAGCCGTGGTCGTCGACCCCGTCGTCGGGGTCGGAGCTATCGTCCGGCGCGCCGCCGTCGGCCGCAACGTCGGGCTCGCCGAAGCGGCCGCCGAGGACGGCCTCGACGAGCGGCTTGGGGTCCTCGTCGCCGGGCGACTCGAAGAAGGCGGCGTAGACGATCGGCCAGAAGTACGCGATGTTGAGCACGCCCGAGACGAGCAGCGCGCCAGTGAACACCACGTCGCCGGCCGAGACGGTGCCGATGAGCAGGAAATACTTGCTGACGAACCCGGCGACCAGCGGGATCCCGGCCATCCCCAGGGCGGCGACGCCGAAGGCCGTCATCGTCAGCGGCATCCGCTTGCCGATGCCCGCCATATTGGAGATGTCGTCGGTGTGAGTCTCGACGTGGATCGCGCCCGCACAGAAGAACAGCGTGAGCTTCATGAACGCGTGGGCGGGGATGTGCAGGAGTCCGCCGACCAGCGAGTAGGGGTGTAACACCGCCAGTCCGAGGACGATGTACGACAGCTGGCTCACCGTCGAGTAGGCCAGCCGGCGCTTGAGGTTGTCCTGGCGAAGGGCGATGACGCTGGAGGTCACGAGGGTGAACGCGGCGATCGCCGCCAGTATGGTCCCCACCCCGAGTTCGGTCATCAGGTCCGGTCCGAACACGTCCAGAACGACGCGTGCGATACCGAAGACGCCGGACTTGACGACCGCGACCGCGTGCAGCAGGCCGGAGACGGGCGTCGGCGCGACCATCGCGTCGGGCAGCCACGAGTGGACCGGCATGAGCGCGGCCTTGACGCCGAACCCGGTGATCAACAGGGCGAAGGCGACGCGGGCGAACAGGGGGTCGGCCGCCGCCAGGTCGGCGATCCCGCCGGCGGCGAAGGCGGTCGTGCCGGCGAGCCAGTAGACCAGCACCGCACCCGCGAGGACGGCGACGCCGCCGCCGAAGGTGTAGGTGAGGTACTTCCGGCCGGCGGCGCGGGCCTCGTCGGTCTCGTCGTGGGCGACCAGCGGGTAGGTCGCGACGGTCAGCAGCTCGTAGAAGACGAACAGGACCAGTAGGTTGCCGGCGAAGGCGATACCGATCGCCGACGCGAGGCTGCCGGCGAACGCCGCGAAGTAGCGCGTCTGGCTGTGTTCGTCGAGCCCGCGCATGTAGCCGATGCTGTAGAAGCTGGTCACCAGCCACAGCAGGCTCGCCAGCAGGGCGAAGAGGACCCCGAGCGAGTCCGCGCGGAGGACGAAGTTGACCCCGGGGACGAACGTGCCGAAGTCGGTGACGTAGGTGTCGCCGCCGAGCACACCGGGGACCATGCTGGCGACGATCCCCAGCTTGGCGAGCGCCGCGATCACCGTCCAGGACTCCCGGAGGTTCGGCCGCCCGCGGGAGGCGAGGATCGGGAGGATAGCGACGGCCGATACGAGCACTGCGGCGACCGGTCTGAGCGATGTGAGTTCCGTCATGACAGGAGCCGTTCGATGGTGGGTTCGAGGAGCTGTCCGTACTGGAACGCGGCGACGCCGAGGACGATCGCGAGAACGGCCGCGCCGACGACCGTCGCACGCATCCCGAGGGAGACGCGCGGGGTCGAAGCGGCGGCCCCGTCGTCCGTCGGTCCGTTACCGTCGGTGACGACGGCCGTCGTCGCGTCGGTCTCGACCGATTCGACGCTCGCGGCGGGCTCGGGCGCCTCGCGGAAGTACATCCGCTCGACGATCCGGGCGAAGTACGCCAGCGTCAGCAGCGTGCTCGCGAAGATGACGACCGCGAGCGGCCAGGCCTCGGCCTCGACGGCGCCCAGGGCGACGTACCACTTGCCGACGAACCCGACGGCGGGCGGGACGCCAACCATCGCGAGCGCGAGGACGCCGAACGCCCCCGCGCCCGACGGGAGCCGCGCGGCCAGCCCGTCGTAGGCGTCGATCGAGCGGGCGCCGGTCTCGGTCGCGATCAGCCCGCTCGTCAGGAACAGGCCGCCCTTCATGACGGCGTGACCGACGAGGTGGATCGCCGCGCCGGTCAGCGCGGTGGTGTTGGCGACCGCGATGGCCGCGAGGACGAGTCCGAACTGCGACACCGACGAGTAGGCGAGCATCCGCTTGATCTCTGTCTGGCTCACCGCGAGGAGGCTGCCGACGACGATGCTCACGACCGCGGCGACCGCCAGTATCGTCCGGGCGAAGCCGTTTGCGGCGAGGAAGTCGACGGTGAAGACGGTGAAGACGATCCGGATCAGCGCGTAGGCGGCGACCGTCGAGACGAGCGCGGAGATGAACGCGCTGACGGAGTCGGGGGCCCCGGCGTAGGCGGTCGGCTGCCAGGTGTGGACCGGGAAGACGGCGACCTTGACGAACAGGCCGACGACGAGCAGGCCGAACGCCGCCTGAACGAGCGGGTCGGTGTAGCCGACCTCGGCCGCGGCGAGCTGGGTCGAGAGGTCGGCCATGTTGAGCGTCCCCGTCGCGACGTAGGCGTAGCCGATCCCGAGCAGGAACAGCGACGCGCCGACCGTCCCGACGAGCAGGTACTTCAGCGCCGCCAGCGCCGAGCGGCCGCCCTCGCCGCTGGCGACCAGCGCGTAGGCGGTCAGCCCCGTGATCTCCAGGAAGACGTACATGTTGAACACGTCCCCGGTGATGCTCATGCCGGTCAGGCCGGCGACCAGCAGGAGGTACGTCGCGTAGAAGGGGTTCGACCGCGGGCCCGCGGCGCGCGCGTACGCGAGCACGCCCAGCGAGACGACCGCGACGAGCAGCGCCATCGAGGCCGACAGGCCGTCGACGACGAGTTCGATCCCGAAGGGGGCGGTGAACCCGCCGACGACGTAGCGGACCGGATCGTCGCCGAACGCGCGGGTCGCGAGTGTCCCGACCGCGACGACCTGCCCGAGGGCGGCGACGACGGTGATCGGCCAGCCGGTCCGCGGGCGGACGAGCCCGGCGAGCAACACCGTGACCGAGCCCAACAGTGGGAGCGCGACGACGAGGGCGGGCAGTTCACTCATCGTGGCTCACCTGCCGGATCGCCTGCTCGTTGAGCGTTCCGTACGCCTCGTAGACGCGCACGACGAGCCCGAGCGCGACGGCCGTGAGACTCACTCCGACGACGATCGCGGTGAGGATCAGCACGTGTGGCAGCGGGCTGACGTACGGTTCCGGCGCGGTCAGCAGCGGCGGGCTCGCGCCCGTCACGAACGCGGAGGTGATGAAAAACAGGAAGATGCCCGTCTGGAAAACGTTCATCCCGATCACCTTCTTGACGACGTTCCCGTTGGCTATCAGCATGTACGTCCCGACGCCCAGCAGGAGAAACGAGACTAGGTAGTAGAGCCGGTCGGCGACCATATCTATCACGCGAAATCACTCCCGTCGTTCGACATTCCCGCGGCGATGACGAAAAAGAGGCCGGTTACGATGCCGGAGACGACCAGCCCGATCGCCAGCTCGACGAACTCGATACCGTACTTGATCGCGTGGGGAACGGGGTACACCTCGTACTCGAGGAAGCCGCCGCCCAGCACCACCGACCCGATGCCGGTCAGCAGGAAGGCGAGCACCCCCAGACCGACGAGTCCGACCGCCAGTCGCGGCCCGACCCAGTCGCGGGTCGTCTCGATTCCGAAGGCGATGCCGAGCATGAGCACGACCGTGCCGACGATGACCCCGCCCTGGAAGCCCCCGCCGGAGGAGTCGGCGCCGTGGAACATCACGAACAGCCCGAGCGTGAAGACGAACGGAGTGATGATCCGCACCGTCGTCATGATTATCGGGCTCTCGACGTAGAGCCCCTTTCTTTGGTCGTCTTCGGTCACGGCCTCGTCTCCGACGGGCGTCTCCGCGGCGTCGCTCATCCGAGCACCTCCCTGTCGAGGACGACCAGCAGGCCGATCCCCGCCGAGTAGACGACGACGGCCTCACCGAGCGTGTCGAACCCTCGGTAGGCCGCGAGGACGGCCGTCACGGCGTTTTTCACCTCGGTCTCCTCGTAGGCGTTGTCGAGGTAGTAGTCGGTCAGGTTGTCGCTCGCGACGGCCGACCCGGCGTCTCCGACGGCCGGGAGCGCGAGCAGCGTCGTCGACAGCGCGGCGACGAGCGCGACCGAGACGGCCAGGGCGCGCAGGTCGACCGATTCGAGGACTTCGTCGTCGACCGGCCGGACGGTCTTGGCGATGGTCAACAGGAACAGGACCGTCATGATACCGGCGCCCACCGCGGCCTCGGTGAGGCCCACGTCGGGCGCGCGCAGGAACACCCAGATGACGGCGATGCCGAGGCTGTAGGCTCCGAAGGCGATTATCGACCCGAGCACGTCCCGGAGCAGGGCGGTCGCGACCGCACAGGCGAGGACGAAGATGACGAGGCCGACTTCGAGCGCCCCCGTCATGAGTCGTCCTCCGTCGTCCACGGCTCGATGCCTTCCTCGATGGCGGCCCGAGTGATGGCGTGGGCGGCGGTGGGGTTCGTGAGGAACATGAACACCAGCAGCAGTACGACCTTCACCGAGGACAGCCCGGGTCCGAACGCGACGGCGACGGCCGAGAGCGCCAACACGGCGCCGAGCGTCTCGCTTTTCGACGTGCTGTGGGCGCGCGTGTAGAGGTCCGGCAGTCGGACCAGACCGACGGCGGCTACGAGCGCGAAGAACACGCCACCGGCCGCCAACACCAGTACCGCGATCTCTCGGGGCGTCATCAGAGCACCCCTCCGCGTTCGACCGAGAACTTCGAGATCGCGATGCTCAACAGGAAGTTCAACAGCGCGTAGACGAGCGCGATGTCGAGCGCGCCCGCTTCGCCGATGGCCGCCGCCAGCAGCGCGATGACGATGACGACGTTCGACCCGATGACGTTGATCGCGATGACGCGGTCGGGCATCGTGGGCCCGTCGACGATCCGGTAGACCGCGACCAGCGACGTGATGACGAACGCGCCCGCCGTTGCCAGGAGGGCGTCTTCGATGAGCGTCACGACTCCTCACCCTCCTCCATGGTGCGCTCGCTGGGGCTGGGGATGCGCGCGGCGGCCAGTCCGTAGAAGACGAACCTGACCGCCCGTTCGAGCGAGCCGCCGAACAGGTCCGCCCGGGAGTCGCGCGTCAGCGTGTGGACGGTGAAGTGGCGCCGCGACACGTCCACGGTCAGCGTGCCCGGGGTGAGCGTGATGCTGTTGGCCAGCGTCGTCACCGGGAGCGACGACGACACCGCGGCGTCGAACTCGACGAGCTTCGGGTCGATCGGCAGGTCGGGGTGGAGCACGACGTAGGCGATCTTGAAGTTCGCCACGACGATCTCCCAGAGCAGGTACGGGACGTACAGCGCGAACCTCGCGAGCCGCTTGACCGTCCGGACGGGTTCGACCGGCGTGGTGAGCGAGACGCCCCACAGCGCGACCGCGACGATCCCGGCGGAGATCGCGCCGGTGGCGAGTTCGAACGTCGCCAGCGACCCCGCGAGGAGCAGATAGAAGAGATAGGAGACGCCGAACAGCGCGAGGAACTGCGCGACCGTCCCGCGTTTGACGAGCAGCGGGCTCCGCCGCTGGCGCTGGACGGGCGCTTCCGTCACGTCGAGGCCGGCCCGCCGAACCTCGCTCTGTAGCGTGGGCAACAGCGGCGTCGTTCCGAGGGGATCGAACTCGGGGTCGAACACCGCGCCGTCGAGGTCGAACTCGCGCGCGTACCGGGTCAGCACCTCGGCGTAGTCGCCCGGACTGAACAGGTACTCGCGGGTACCGACCAGCCCGGTTTCGACGGTCACCGCGTCGCTCGCTTCACCCAGGTCCTCCTCGGCCCAGACGGACACTTTCTCGAGGAGGGCACGCGCCTGCTCGGTCTCGGCCGAGTCCTCGCCCACGGTCGACCGCTCTGAGACCGGATAGACGAAGTGGACCGCGACGGACTCGCTCCCGTCTTCGATGCGGTCGAGCGCCTCCTGAAGCGCGTACGCGACGGTGGGCCGGAGGGTCGGGGACTCCGAAACCGGCACGAGCAAGCCGGTTCCAGTCACTGGGCCGGCCCCCTCGACTCACGGAGCGTCGTTCGGACGAAGGTGGGTGTCATCAATCGTTCGGTTGATTCTTAGCCGGAACTCGTTAAAGGATTTCTTTCTCCCCCGACTGCCCGGCGGTCTCTTCCGTTTTCGTCGCGTCCTCGGACGGTCCGTCCGGTTCCTCGCGAGACGCGCGTGGACGCCGCCCGACGGGGTGAAACCCTACGCTATTATCATTTTTGAGGTGCTGAAGGCTGAGCTTGAATTTATGTTTTTGATAATACGGTAGTGACCCTTATGTGTCGCGCTGGGCGAGACACAGGTGACACGCACCGATCGCCGCCGGGTCCGTCGCGGCTGGCTCGGTCCGGTGGCGACTCACCGGGGACTATCCCCACGCATCGGGCGTGACGACAACCAATGAAACTCAAGCAACTACTCAACGACGACGACGCGGTGTCGCCGGTCATCGGGGTCATCCTGATGGTCGCGATCACGGTCATCCTCGCGGCCGTCATCGCCACGTTCGTCCTCGGACTCGGCGACCAGGTCAGCAACACTTCCCCGCAGGCATCCTTTAGCTTCGAGTGGGAAGTCGAGGCCAACGACTACGGCACGCTCACGGTCACGCACGACGGCGGTGAGACGATCCAGGCGCAGAACCTCTACATGCGCGGATCGGTTGGGGGCAATGTAGGTCCTTCCCCCGACTCGCTAGATCAGACCTGGGACGCATACAAGAGCGGCGTCAGTGGGACCTCCGAGGTACAGGCAGGCATGTCAATCGACTTCGAACAGATCGGTTCCGACGGCGAGGTCAGTCTGGTCTGGCAGAACTCCGCCGGAGATAGCTCCTCGACGCTGAAGAAGTGGGCCGGGCCGGACGCCTGACCGACGCCGCCGATCCGGTGCCCTGACTGAACGGTGCCAAAAATCTCGAAATTGACTTTGCAACTGGAGTATTCCTTTTGGGAATCACGGTCGGACGCGGATTCTATGATCGAGATGAAACGTCGGCTCCGAAACTCTCTTAGCATATGCCCATAGAATCACATATCATCGACTGGGCGGGCTGATCGCCCCTCGCGAACACGGGTCCCACATCATGAGCAACGAGACGAGACGGTTTCCGACGGGCGCGGACGAGGACGTGGAGCTGTCGAAAGGGGAGATTTTCGACGTGCTGCAGAACCAGCGCCGTCGGTACGTGCTGGAGTATCTCAAGCGCTACGACGAGCCGGTCGGGCTGAGCGACCTCGCGACGCAGGTCGCCGCCTGGGAGTACCAGACGCCGGTCGAAGAGGTGACCACCGACCAGAAGAAGCGCGTCTACACGACCCTCCAGCAGACCCATCTCTGCAAGATGGAGGAGGCCGGTATCGTCGAGTACGACACCGAGGACAACACGGTCGCGCGGACGCCCTACACCGAGGAGCTGACGGTTTACCTGGAGATCGTCCCCGGCTCCGAGTTCCCCTGGCGGGAGTTTTACCTCTCGCTCGGGTCGATCAGCTGCGCCATCGTCGCCGCGCTGTGGACCGGCCTCTTCCCGCTCACGCTCCTGACGCCGCTCGAATGGGCGACCGTAATCGCCGCGACGTTCACCGCCTCCGCGGCCTATCACACCTACAGCGGCGCCGACATGCAACTCGGCGACGACGAGTACGTCCCCGACGAGTTCGAACGGTAACGACAACGCGACCGAACGTCTCCCCGACACCACTCCGCGACCACCGTTGTGAACGGTATCTCCTCTCTGCGACTCTCTCCGGGAAGATTCTCCGTAGTGATATCTGGAGCGGGTCGACTCAATGCGCGTCTGAAGTCCCGAAGGCCCGTGAACGGTGGACGGAATTAACTATCGATACTGTCGGAGGTGGCGACAGCATTCCCGGGTTTCGGCGGACTCACACCCGCCGAGCGGGATGCAGGCACACACATGAAACTCAAGCAACTACTGGACGACGACGACGCGGTGTCGCCGGTTATCGGCGTCATCCTGATGGTCGCGATCACGGTGATCCTGGCGGCCGTCATCGCCTCGTTCGTCCTCGGACTGGGGAACCAGGCACAGCAGGGGGCACCGACGGCGACGATCGGCTTCGACTACGAACAGATCGACGAGAACTCGGGGAGCGGTCAGAGTAACTGGGGAGTCCTGAGCGTCTCACACGACGGCGGCGACTCCGTCTCCAGCCAGGAACTGTACGTTCGGGGGAGCGGATTCAATGCGAGCGGGCAGAACTCCGGTGGTACCTTCGAGTACGACCCGCCGACGACCTCGTACTCCGAACTGGAGAACTACGTCGCTGACAACGGCGGCGGCCAGATCGACCATGTCGACACCGGCCTCTGGAACGGCACCACGAGCGGTGACGACAGTAACGTCGTCTCGGGCGACCGCGCGAACGTCTATGTGAGTTCGGACTACGAGATCAGCGTCGTCTACCAGTCCCAGGAGGGCGACACCTCCTCGACGCTCAACGAGCAGGAAGGCCCCGACGCCTAACTCTCGTCGCCCTTTCTTTCGGCTTCGACGCTCGCCAGTCGCGGCCGGCGGCTTTATACCGGTCGGGTGCAGTCATCCGTCAATGGATCGGGGTCGCGTGTTCGTCTACGCTACCGTCGCGGTCATCGTCGGCGTGACCGTTCTCAGCGGCCCTGCTATCGGTCTCGTCGACCTGACGACGCCGCGGTACGACATGTCCGGGCTCGGCGAGGGCAACGTGACCGTCGACGAGGTCGAACTCCCATCGTCGGTCGCGATCGACCGGGGCTACCAGTCTCAGTCGTACTATCTCACCGTCCCCGACGCGCGGATTCACATCGCCGCCATCGACGGCAAACCGACCGTCGCCTACGGCATCGACATCCCCGCGCTGGGGTACTCCCGCTCGACGACGCACTTCCTAAGCGACGGCGACACCGGCTGGGCTTCGCTGTCCCTGCGCGAGGACACGCTCGCCGAAGACGCGGTCGACGCCGACCGGTACGACGGGACGCTGTCCCTCGTGTTACGCGGCAGCGACGGGAAGACCGTCCTCGCGAACCGGACGGTCCCCGTGGAGGTGAACGAATGAGTACCGGACGCGCCGAATCGGTCGCCTCGATGGACGTTCGCGAACGGGTTGCGACGGCTCGAACGGTACTTGTCCGCGCCGTCGTCGGCGACCGCCTCGGACTCGTCGTCTTCCTCGGGACACTCCTCGCGGTTGGCGTCACCTGGCGGCTGGGCGTATTTATCACCGACAACTACACGCTCGCGAACGCGCTGGTCGCGCTGGCCGACGGGAGTCTCGTCGTCGACGAGGCGGTCTACGGCACCTTGGAAGCGCCAGGGATGCAGGTGTACGACGGTCGACCCTACGGGCGCAACTACGGTCAGGTGGCCTTCGCGGTCCCGCTGCTGTGGGGTCTGCGGGCGGTCACGGGGGTCGCCGATATCGGGCTCGTCTTCGCGGCGGCCTGGTCGCTCCTCCTGCTCGCGTTCGGAGTTCAGGTCGGGCGACTCACCGGTCGGGAATCGCTCTGCGCGACGACGGGCGCCGTCCTCGCGCTCGCGACGTTCGTGGCCAGTGCCGCGCTGGCGGAGCCGATCCCCGAACGCTTGACGGCGCTGGCAGCGCTCCAACTCGGAACGGTCCTCGCAACCGCCTTCGTCGCGACGACGATCTACCGGTTGTTCACCCGGATGCACGACCGGCGGCTCGGCGTCGCCGCGGCCGTCGTGTCGGTCTTCGCGACGCCGGTCGGCTTCTGGGCGGCGATCCCCAAGCGCCACGTCACCGTCACGGCGCTCCTCGCGGGCGTAGTCTACGCGTTCTACCGCAGTCGGTCAACGGGTGAAGACGCCGACGAACGCGACGCATTCCTCTCGCCGACTGGCTTTCGCGCGCTGGCATACGCCCTCGTCGGGCTGTACACCTGGGTCCACGCGGGCGAGGCGTTCGCCGTCTTCCTCGCGCTCGTCGCCGTCGACCTGCCGACGGCGCCGTCAAACGACCGGCGGACCCTCTCCGTCGTCGCCGCCGCCTTCGCCGCGTCGCTCATCCCCCTTTTGGCGACGAACGCGGCTATCTCCGGCGACCCCGTCCGACCGCCGCGGATGCTCTCGGAGTTCGCCGTTCCGACCGACGGTGGGGCGGGGAGTGACGGAAGCGGTGGCGCCACGAGTGGCGGGTCGGTGCCGCTCCTGCCGGCACCCGTTCGAACTATCGTCGCGACGGTAGCGGACCGGTCCGGGCTCATCTTCGGCCCGTTGGTCGCCGGTGCGAAGTCTGCGGTCTCCGACCCCGAATCGCTGTACCGAACCTTCGCTCGCGCCGGGTACGACGGGTCCATCGGCGCCCGCGACAACGACCAGGCGATCAACCTC
>NZ_AOIU01000024.1 GCF_000337455.1 Halosimplex carlsbadense 2-9-1
ACCATCATCACCACGTCGCGGTTGGCGATGTGAGCCAGTTCGTGGGCGAGGACGCCCTCGACCTCGCCGGCGTCGAGCGTCGCGAGCAGCTCCCGCGAGACGACGACCGTCCCGGCCCCTTTCCGCCCGACTGCGAAGGCGTTGGGTACCCCCATCCGCGCGATCATGAGCCGGGGTTTGTCGATGCCCATCTCCTCGGAGAGCGCCTCGACTTGCCGGTGGATCTCCGGGTACTGCTCCTCGGGCATGTCTTCGGCCCCGACGCTCCGGATCGCGGCCCACTTGCCGACCTTGTACTGGACGCCCACGAACAGGACGCTGCCGACCAGGACCAGCCACAACGGGACCGAGAACGCGCCCATCGCCACGACCGCGGCGACGGCGTAGAGCGCGAACAGTATCGATCCCACGACCGCCATCCGCGCGGTGAGATTCGGGTGACGCATACGTGACGTGTTCCCGTCCCGACGACTCAAGAACCCTCCGCTTGTCGTCGGTCGACCGTGAAGTTCCCCTCGAGACACGTGTGAGATTCCTGATTGGTAACTAGTAGACGCGTTCTACGGGCGTTCGAACGCAATTTCCGACGGCCGAACGCTCTCCTCTGAAGGGGACGACGCGCCGCGGAAAGTTGCTGTCGGCCGACGGCCGTCTAAATATCTATTGCTCGAAATTTCTGCCAGACGAAAAGCCAAAACTCACATCTGGAAGTGACGAGACGCTGAGCTATGAACCGCAAGCTGATGATACCCGGAGTCGCTTTGGCTCTCGCTGGCGTTGCCCTGACCGCCGAGTTCGACCTGACAGGGCCTCAATTCCCCGACAACCCCGTCGAGTGGCTCGGATGGACCGCGGTTCTGTTGGGACTGTTCCTGATGAAACTCGCTGCGACACGCGAAACGTGAGCCCCACCGATGAGATGTCCCGCTCGGTGATATCGTTCGGATCTATTCGAGTACGATTGTCGCTCTCGATGGCGAGCACACGCTTCGCGGTACTCGCCGTGTGGTTCGCGGCAGAATCATAGCGGGAGGTAGATCTGAACCGGAGGCAGACGTGCTCGCTCACTAGGTTCACTGCGCGCGACTGCCAGGGTTCAAATCTCCTCGGCCTATTTTCGAGGAAACGGCTCACTCGTCGCTACGCTCCTCGTTCGCGTTGTTTCCTCGAAAATAGCGGGAGGTAGATTTGAACTACCGATCTGCGGGTTATGAGCCCGCCGGAATCTCCTGGCTATCCCATCCCGCTATCAGTTTATACCGGCGACCACCCATTAAGGGTTGTGATTCGCTCGCCGTCCGTGAATTAGTCCCGTGGTCACGTCTCGTGGACCTGCCAGGTGAACAGGCTCTCGAAGACGTAGTTGACGAACATCGCGACTCCGATGGCGAGCGGGCTCGCGAGCAGGAACCACAGGTCCGTCTCGGAGACGACGACAGTCACGTCCAGTCGCTGGGTCAGGAACCAGTAGATGGCGAACTGAATGAGCGAGCCGCCCGAACGGACGAGGTGGGACTTCCCTAGCCGACGCAGGAACGCCCTCGCTCCCGGCGCCCCTTCGTCGGCGAACGTCCAGTGCTCGTTGACCGTGAACATCACCAGGATCGCCGTCTCGATCCCCACCGCCTTGGCGAGCAGTTCCGGGACGCCGAAGCCGAGGCCCAACAGGACGAGCATCGCGTTGTCGGCGACCGCACCGACCGCGCCGACGGAGACGAACTTGCCGAACCGCACGCCCGAGAGCAGGGCGTCGAGCCGGGAGTCGTCTCCGCCTTCCACGCCGCCCTCGCTCGCTCGCGCCGACCGCTCGCCGTCAGTCATGTTTGTCCACCAGTGCGGTCGGCTCCTCGCGGGTCGCCGCGATGGCGTTGTGGACGCGGCTGTCGCGGATCTGTTTCGCGCGGTGGCGCGAGGAGAGCAACGCGCCGGCGAGCCGAACGGACGTGCGGACCGGTGAAACGGTCGATCCGGGCATATCCTCCCAGGTGATCGGCACCTCGGCCACGTCCAGCTCCAGCGCGCCGGCCATCGCGACCAGTTCCACGTCCCAGGCGAAGCCCGGCTCGTAGAGGTGCTGTCGGACGGCCGCCCACGACTCGGCGGTGATCGCCTTCGCACCGCACTGGTAGTCGTAGAGGTCGGCGTCCAACATCCGGCGGGCGAGCCAGGCGAAGCCGTCGCCGAGGAAGCGACGGGCGAACGTCTGGTGGCTGGTGATCGTCGAGTCGGGGTGGCGGCGGGAGCCGACGGCCACGTCGGCGCCGCCGTCGGTGATCGCGGCGAGCACGTCGGCGAACTCGGCGGGCGCGGTGGAGCCGTCGGCGTCGACGAACCCGAGCACGTCGGTGTCGAGCGCCTCGAACCCGGCGGTAACGGCGGCGCCTTTGCCCCGGCGGTACGGCGAGAGGTGGACGGTCGCCGGCAGGTCCGAGAGGGCGGCGGCCACCCGGTCGTCGGCGTCGTCCAATTCGATCCGGATCGCGTCGGGAGCGAGCGCCTCGTCGAGCGAGCGAACGTACTCCGTGAGTCGGTCCACGTCGGGACGGAAGGCGGGGACCACGAGACCGACGGACGCGCTCATTGTCTGCCGTGACCACCGCGGCGAGTAAAAACCGTTCGGAACGACCGACATCTTGACGGCCGCAGTCGAGCGTCCGCCGGCCGCGGTCACCGACCCCGACGACCCGTGTCGGCGGCCGTTCCCCGGACCCCGGGTGGTCCATAAGAGGTATAGGGTCCGGAGACGGCCACACTGGTAATGGAGTACGGTCTGGTCATCTGGTGGCTCGTGGCCTACCTCGCCTTCATGGCGGTGGGGATGCCGCTCGCGGCCGCCCTGTTCCCCCGGCTCGCCGACCGCGGCGCGGGCGTCGCGCTCCCGACGGCCCTGGCCGTCCTCTGGGTCGTCGCATACCTCCTCGGTCACGTCTCGCTGACCGTCGGCTTGCTCGTCGGGCTCGCCGCCCTCGCGGCCGCCGCCGGCGCCGCGCTCTACCGCGCCAACGAGACGGAGGGCGCCCCGCTGTTCGACCGCCGCCGCTACGCGGAGGCCGCCGCCGTGTTCACCGTCGCGTTCCTGTTCATGATCGCCGTCCGCGCCGTCGACGCCGGCGTCCATCCCTTCCTCGGCGAGAAGTTCCTCGACTTCGGCATGCTGCAGTCGCTGTTGCGCGCCGACGCGCTCCCGCCGGAGGACATGTGGTTCGCCGGCCGCCCGGTCCAGTACTACTACGGCGGCCACCTGATAACCGCCCTGCTGACGAAGATCACCGGCACCGAGGCCCGCTTCGCGTACAACCTCGCGCTCGCCGGCTTCTACGGCATGCTCGTCACCGCTGCCTACGGGCTCGCCGGCTCGATCGCCGCGAGTCGCGGCGTCTCGCGGGTCCGCGCCGGTGCGTTCGCCGCCTTCTTCGCCGGGTTCGCGAGCAACATCTCGACGCCGGTCTACTTCGTCGCCTGGCTGCTCCCCGACGGGATCGCCTCCTTTTTCGCCGGGCTGTTCGGGACGGGCCTGGGACGGGTCGGCGCGGGCGGACTGACGGACTTTCGCTACTGGGACGCGAGTCGCGTCATCGAGGGGACGATCAACGAGTTCCCGCTGTTCGCCTGGCTCAACGGCGACCTGCACGCTCACATGATGTCGACGCCGTTCGTCCTGCTCACCGCGGCGCTGCTCTTTAGCTACTACCGCACGCCCGAGACCGACGTGACCCGCCGTCGGCTGCTCGTACTCGCCGTCGTGCCGCCGCTCGCGGGCATGCTCGCCGTCGTCAACACGTGGTCGTTCCCGACCGCCGGCGGGCTGACCTTCCTCGCCCTCGCGCTCTCGCCCGCGGACCCGGTGACGCTGTTGCCCGGCTCGGTCGCCGACCGCGTCCCCCGACGAGAGAACTGGCAGCGCGAACTCGCCCGTCACGGCGTCGCGCTCGGCGGTGCGGTCGCCGTCGTCG
Source organism: Halosimplex carlsbadense 2-9-1 (assembly GCF_000337455.1). Classification (GTDB taxonomy): domain Archaea; phylum Halobacteriota; class Halobacteria; order Halobacteriales; family Haloarculaceae; genus Halosimplex; species Halosimplex carlsbadense. The sequence continues at coordinate 3,954 of NZ_AOIU01000024.1, forward strand.
CCCTCGGGCTCGTCTGGTCGCTGCCGTTCTGGCTCGGCACCGCCAGCGGCCGCTCGATCGCTTTCCTCCCCGACCGGAGCTCGCTCGGCGGCCTCCTGTTCGCCCACGGCGCGTTCGTGGTGCTGTTCGCGGTTCACCTGGCCCGGAACTCCTTCGCGGAGGTCGACCCCCAGCACGTCGCCGAAGCACTCCTCATGCTCGGGATCACCGTGGTGGTCGCCTGGCTCGGCGGCTCGGCGGCCGCGCTCGGGATCTTCGGCCCGATGATCGTCGTCGCCTGGATCCTCCTCCGAACGCAGGCCGACGTGGTCCACCGGGCGACCGCACGGGCCGCCGGCACCGCCCGCAAGGTGGCCACCGACGGCGGGGCTCCGACCGAGGCCGCCACCGGCGAAACGCCGCCCGAAACCGCTTCCGGAACCGACGCGGGGATCCCGGCACGGCTCCGCGACGTGGTCGGCTTCGAGACGCTCCTGATCGTCGCCGGCGCGGGCATCGTCGTCCTCGTCGAGTTCGTCTACGTCCAGGAACAGGCCGGACCGGGCCGAATGAACACCGTGTTCAAGACCTACGCAGACGTGTGGATCCTCTGGTCGGTCGCCGCCGGCGCGATCCTCGCCCACCTCGTCGAGAACCACTCGCCGGGACTGGCGCTGTCGGGCGAGCGGTGGGCGTCGGTCTTCCGCGCGCTCGCGGTGGTTCTGATCGTCTCCACCTCGCTGTACGGTGCCCTGGCCCTCGGCGGCCACTTCGCCGGCGACGGCTACTTCAGCCGGTACAACCACCCCGACGACCCCACGCTCGACGGCTTCACCTACATCAACGAGACCCACCCCGAGGAGTACGCCGCAATCCGCTGGTTCGAGGACGTCGAGGGCCAGCCCAACATCGCGTCGGCCCCGGGCCAGGACATGTACCGCTGGACCAATCCGATATCGAGTCTGACCGGCGTCCCGACGCTGGCCGGCTGGGCCCACGAGGTCGGGTATCGCGGCGGGGAGTCCTATCGCACCCGCGTCGACGACGTGAACACCATCTACACCGGGAGCCCGGAACAGCGGGCCTACTACCTCGACGTGTACCAGGTCGAGTACGTCTACGTCGGGTCGAACGAGCGGTCGGCCTACACGAGCGACGACCTGGCCGTCTTCGAGTCGATGGCCGGCGTCACCGTCGAGAAGCAGTGGGACGGCGCGACCGTCTACCGGGTCGACCGACAGGCGCTCGAGTACACCGGACAGGGCGGTTGATACCCCAGAGGCGCCGAATCCGACCCGCCTCGCCGATCAGTGCGAGTCGGCGTGGCGCCGTCGGTGGACGACCCCCTGATTGTTCGCCGCCTTCTCGACGAACGACCTGAGCGCCTCGCCCGTCTCACTGTCCTCGTCGAGTACCATCGGTTCGCCGGCGTCCCCGCCCTCGCGGACGGCCGGGTCCAGCGGGATATCGCCGAGGAACGGCATCCGCGCCTCTTCGGCGAACGCTTCGCCGCCGCCCTCGCCGAAGATAGCGTGTTCGCCGCCGCAGTCCGGACATCTGAACGAGCTCATGTTCTCGACGATCCCCAGCACCGGCGTCTCGTGTTCGCCGAACATCTCCAACCCCTTACGGGCGTCGTCGATGGCGACCTCCTGGGGCGTCGTGACGATGACGGCGCCGGTGACGGGGACGCTCTGGAGCAGCGTGAGCTGCGTGTCGCCGGTCCCCGGTGGGAGGTCGACGACCATGTAGTCGAGGCTGCCCCACTCGACGTCCTCCCAGAGCTGGGTGAGTACCTTGTGGACCATCGGGCCGCGCCAGATAACGGGGTCGTCCTCGCCGACGAGGAAGTCCATGCTCATCAGCTTCATGCCGTACCGCTCGGGCGGCACGAGCGTCTCCTCGGGCGTCGCCTGCGGTTGCTGGTCAGCGGCCAGCATCCGCGGGACGTTCGGCCCGTACACGTCGGCGTCGAACAGCCCCACGCGGGCGCCGAGCTGTGCCAGTCCCGCCGCGAGGTTCACGGCGATCGTGCTCTTGCCGACGCCGCCCTTCCCCGACGCCACGGCGATGACGTTCTCGACGCCCGGCAGGACCGACCCCTCGGCGACGAGCCCGCTGTCGACCTCGGCGTCGAGTTCGACCCGCAGGTTCAGGTCCGACAGTGCCTCACGGACAGCCCCCGCGATGTCGGTCTCCGTCGGGGAGTAAGGCGCGCCCAGCGCCAGCGAGACGCGGACTGCCTCGTCGTCCACCTCGACCGAGTTGACCAGCCCGAGCGAGACGATGTCGTCGCCGAGATCCGGGTCCTCGACCGTGCCGAGCAGGCCGAGTACGTCGTCTTCGTCCATACTCCGTCTCCGGTGGTCCCGGCGAAAAGGGTTGTGGAGCCCCCCTCGACCGACTCCGTCCGATCCCTCCCTCTCGTAGCTTGCACGAAACTACCACGTCATCGATCAGTATCACGAACATTTTTATGGGGAAGAGGCAGAATATCGTCACGACAGGATGACACGCTGGGGGGCGGGGGTTCCGACAGTCGCGGTGAGCGCGGTGCTGATGGTCAGCGCGACGCTCGCCGGTGTCCCGATCGCGAACGCGGTGGGCGCGGGCGGTCCCGACGATGGAGGCAACGAGTCGCCGCTGGCGGACGCGGGGCTCGACCGGAACGTCAGCGCCAACGTGACGGTGTTTCTCGACGCGACGGGGTCGCGCGATCCCGACGGCGAGGTCGACGAGTACGACTGGCTAGTCGAGCGACCCGGAGGCGGGTATACGATCCCGTCGTGTCCGACGTGCGGGCGGACGCGGTTCGTCCCGCGCGAGACGGGCACCTACAACGCGACGGTCACGGTGACCGACGAGGATGGCGCGACCAGCACGGACACGCTACGGATCAACGTCGAGCCGTCGAACGGTCCGACGGTGACGATTTCGGGGCCGGACAGCGTGGTCGAGGGGCAGGTCAGCGCGTACTCGGCGTCGGTTTCGGCCGGGGCGAACGACCTGGCGGCCGTGGTCTGGCGCGCGGACGGGCGGCGGCTGAACCGGACGACGCTCACCGGCGAGACCGCGTCCGTCGACCGCCTCCACGCGTTCAGATCCGACGGGACTGTCACGCTCAGCGCGACCGCGGTCGACCGACTCGGCCGGGAGCGCACGGCGACACAACGGGTGACCGTCACCGAACCGGACACCTCTGGCGGCGGATCGGTCGGCGGCGGATCGGTCGGCGTCGGTTCCGGTATCGGAACTTCCTCCGCCGATAGCGAATCGAGTAACGGGAGCGTCGGCAGCGACAGTGGAACGGCGTGTTCGCGCTACACCCGCAACGACGACCGGTACTGCGACAACGACCGCATGACCCTGGACAGTGACGGCATCGTCGTCTCCGACGCCGACAACGACGGCTCGACCGAATGGGCCGGGGTGGAACTGGACGAGGAGTTCGCGCAGAGCCACGACGGCGTATCGTTCGACTCCGTCGACGGCGTCGCGAAATTCGACAGTCAGGAAGCGTACAAAGAGGCGTTAGGGGTAGAATCTGTGAATATTAACCCGGATGCTGAGGTGAACATAAAGCAAAACAGGGAAGATCAAGGGGACGGCACTGGCGGAAATGAGTTTGGGTCTGGAGATGGTACTGGTTCTAAAAATACAAAAAATACGACAGATGGTTCAAACTCAAACACGGAGAGTGAAAATTCGAGAGATATTCCCGAGAGAGTGATGGACAGGATACAAGACGAAAGAGGCGGCTCGTCATCCACCGACCAGAATGAAACCAATACAGGGGACTCAAATACAAGAACGGGTCGAGTGCCTCCAGGCCAAAATAACGGAGGTTTCTAACCATTATTGACTTTCGTGAGAAGACACGAGGCTTGAGTACAGTTACGTCGCTACTGCTAGGTTCAGTCCTTTTATTTGTGGTTCTATTTCTAACGATCTCTGGGACCGGACTTTTCATTAATAATCCGAGTGGTACTGGATTCGAGACTCCAACGACAACACCGGATCATACCTTTGTCCAATATACAGAAACTTCAAAAGTTGAGACGCGAGACCCCGCTATAACTTCAACTGGGGCCCCGGTGACGACTATGGAGCCAACATTAACACCTTCAGCCACTTTAACTCCGGAACCTTTGCCAACATCTGCTGAAACAACAACAGCCCCTGTAACTGTTGTACCTACGCCGACTCCTGCATCTGACCCATTTGCAAATGAGAAGTACGGTCAATTTGTAGGCGCAGTCCTTGGGGAGGCAGAAGTTGATGCAGCAACTCCAATTAGACTTCGTGCTTGGAAAGTTGCTGAAGGGAATTCCCTAATTGTAGTTTTGAATTTAACATCTGAATCAGAGAATGATGCCAGAAGAGCTAGAGAGATAAACACGCTAGTCACCAGCGGATTTGCACAGGCTGTTGCTCACCACGATATGGAAAGAATTGATGGGAAAATAACGGACAGGCTTCGAATTGCCGAAGTGAACAACACCGGTGCTCGGCCAAAGACTCTCATCGTCAATACCTCGCTCGCACGAGAGTACTACACTGGCCAGATCAACGCTGTAGAATTCACTGAAGAGTACTGGAAGACTGAGAGAAACATGACCGCTGACGAGATAGAGTTCGTGTACAATATGGATATGCGGACAGGAAATCAAACGCTCCACAACGCGACAGCCGACTGATTTTATAGAAGTGCAACAATCACCCGTTCCCAGCGTGCTACTAAATTATTTTTTAGCTAACATATATTCCTGCCCCGCCCTGACACCCTGGCGATGACGCTACCCGACTTCGGTCCCGCGGACGACGACCGACTCCACGAACTGTCGCACGACGCCCTCTCGAAAGTCGCACAGACCGACGACGACGCACCCACGTTCGACACGGGCACGACGATCGTCGCGATCGCCACCGACGGCGGTGTGGTGATGGCGGCCGACCAACGGGCGAGTCTCGGCGGCCGATTCACGACGAACAAGAACGCCGAGAAAATTTCGCAGGTCCACCCCACTGCGGCGCTGGCGATCTCGGGGTCGGTCGGGCCCGCGCAGAACCTGATCCGGTCGATACGGGCCGAAACGAGTCTCTACGAGTCTCGCCGGGAGGGCCCGATGAGCATGCGGGCGCTCTCCCAGACCGCGGGGCATCTCGTGGCCGGGCTTCCGGTCGCGCCGATCCTCGGCGGTGTCGACGCCGAGGGCGGGCACGTCTACGAACTCGACGGCGGCGGGAGCGTGATGGCGACCGACTACGCGGCGGGCGGGAGCGGGATGCAGGTCGCCTACGGCGTGCTCGAACGGCGGTTCGATCCCGGAGCGACGCTCGACGAGGCGACCGAGGCGGCCGTCGCTGCGGTCGAAGCGGCGAGCGAGCGCGACACCGCCAGCGGCAACGGCGTGACCGTCGCGACGATCACCGACGAAGGGGTCGAAATCGAGGGGATCGGCGACGGGCGAGACGCGCCGGGCTGCGACAGCGCGGGGGAGGAGGTGGCCTGATGCAGTCGAACGACCAGCAAGCCTACGACCGCGGGGTGACGGTGTTCTCGCCGGACGGTCGTCTGTACCAGGTCGAGTACGCCCGCGAGGCGGTCCAGCGCGGGAGTCCCGCGGTGGGGGTCGTAGCCGACGACGTAGTGGTGTTCGCCGCCCACGCTCGGCCGCGGTCGCCGCTGATGGAGGCCGACAGCATCGAGAAGGTCCACGACCTGGACGGGAGACTCGGAGTCGCGACGGCGGGGCACGTCGCCGACGCACGCCGGCTGGTCGACTTCGGGCGGCAGTTCGCCCAGCGCGAGCGACTGCGCTACGGCGAAGCCCCGGGCGTCGAACCGCTCGCGAAGGCCGTCGCCGACCGGATCCAGGAGTCCACGCAGACCGGTGGGACGCGGCCGTTCGGGGCCGCACTGCTGGTTGGTGGCGTTCCGGAGGCGTTCCGGTCGGCTGGTGGGACTGCCGACGCCGACCCACGGCTCTACGAGATCGACCCATCGGGGACGCCGACCGAGTGGCGCGCGACCGCGGTCGGCCGCGGGAGCGACGCTATCCGCGGCCACCTGGAAACTGAGTACTCGACCGGGCTGGACACCGGGGCAGCCGTCTCGCTCGCACTCACTGCGCTGGGCGCGGATGCCGACGAGGCACCGACCGCGGCGGAGATCGACGTGGCCGTGCTGGACGGGGACGGTTTCGACGCGTTCGACCGCGACCGGCGGGCGACCGCGCTCGCCGACGCCGGACTCGGCGGGGCATCGTGACGCGAGCGAGTCCGCGCCGATAGGGTATCGTCAGGACTCCGCCGGGCCCGACTCCGCGGTGTCGTTCGCGCGGACGGTTTCAGCGTCGTCCGTCGATACCGCGGTCGAGTCGTCAGTGTGCGTGCCGGTGGCGCTGTCGTCCGCGTCGGCTCTCGCGCTCGGTTCCTCCCGGGACTCCCGACGGTGGTCGACGACGCGGCCGTCGCCGGCGACGTAGCACACGAGGACCTCGCCGTCGAGGCGGACGCTGACGACGATACACCACGGGTCGCGGGAGACGGCTCGTTCGCGCCACTCGCTGCCGACGTTCCAGATGGGGCGGTCGCGCACGTCGCGGTCGTGGTCGTGATAGAACGCGACGACCGCGGGGTGGTCGAGCAGGGTCAGCGCGACCGGACAGCGCAGGTCCGCGCCGCAGGTCTCGCACTCGTAGACCGTCTGGACCGGGACGTACTCGTCGTCTCGGTGGGACGCGCCGTGGTCGGCCTCGTCCTCGGCGGGCTCGATCCGGGCCGACACCGTCGCGGTACACTCCGGGCAGACGCCGTCGTCGAACGACTCGATACGGCGACGGTGGTGGGCGTCGACGGCGTCAGCGAACTCGTCGGAATCGCGGGCGGCGTAGCCGCCCGGGGGGAGCGAGAGTCGGAGGACCGTCCCGCCGCAGTCCCCGCAACCGACCTCGGTGACGTTGTCCGCCACGGCGGCGACGAGCCCGTCGCCGTCACAGAGCGGACACGGCTCGTCCAACTCGACCGGGTCGCGGTCGACGCTGGCGGTGTAGGTGCCGGCGGCGACCGCCCGGGCGACCGACCGGCCGGCGTCGGTCAGCTCGTAGCGTTCGTCCTCGCGCTGGCGGACGAACCGCTCGGTGAGCCGGCGGAGGTGGTAGGCGAACCCGGCAGTGGTGTCCGCATCGGTGGCCTCGGCGAGGTCTGAGAACGCGCGCGGCGATTCCGTGTCGAGCGCGCGGACGACGGCCAGGCGGGTCTCCCCGCCAAGCGCGCCGAAGGCATCGCTCGGCGTCGGTGCGTCGGGGTCCTCGGGGTCGCTCGCGCCACCGCCCGCGGACTCGGGGTCCGACGCTCCGTCCCCGCCCTGTCGACCGTGGGTCATGACACGCAACTGCGTGGCACGGCGGTTTCAACCTGTCGTCGGAGGCGATCCCTGCACCGAACTGGTCGTCTGTGCGGAAACCTTGCAACGGGCACCGGTCTTATTACCGCCGGGCCGAAAGAGCCGGTATGCTCGCGGACGAGTTCGGTCGGGAGGTGTCGGGCGTGCGCGTCTCGCTCACCGACCGGTGCAACTTCGACTGCGTCTACTGCCACAACGAGGGGCTGGGGGACACCCGCGGCCCGATGGCGCCCCGCGAGCACGAGATGACCACCGACGACGTGGTCCGCTTCCTGGAGGTCGTCGCCGAGTTCGGCGTCGACTCGGTGAAGTTCACGGGCGGCGAGCCGCTCCTGCGCGACGACTTGGAGGAGATCGTCGCCCGCACGCCCGAGATGATGGAGACCTCGCTCACCACGAACGGGACGATGCTGCCCGGTCGGGCCGAGGACCTGGTCGACGCCGGGCTCGAACGGGTCAACATCTCTCAGGACGCCCTCGATCGGGAGACGTTCAAGCAGGTGACCCAGGCCGGCGCCTACGACGCGGTGATGGACGGCGTCGACGCGGCGCTCGACGCCGGGCTCGCGCCGGTGAAGCTCAATATGGTGGTATTCGAGCAGACCGCAGGCTACGTCCCGGAGATGGTCGAGCACGTCGCCGAAAACGAGGGGCTGCGCCTGCAGCTCATCGAGTACATGCCGGAGATCGCGGGCCACCCCGAGTGGGCGATCGACATTCAGCGCGTCCACGACTGGCTCGCCGAAGAGGCCGACCAGGTCGAGCGCCGCGAGATGCACGATCGGCGGCGCTACTGGGTCACGCCCGAGGATAGCGACGGCGGCGGCGACGACCTCCTCGGCGACGACGGCGCGGTCGACGAATCGCGGGCCGGGATGGTCGAGATCGTCGACCCCGTCGAGAACCCGACGTTCTGTGCGAACTGCCATCGCGTGCGCGTCACGCACGAAGGGTACCTGAAGGGGTGTCTCAATCGCAACGACGACCTCCGGCCGATGGGCGAGATGACTCGGGCGGAGATCCGCGAGACGTTCCGCGAGACGGTCGCGAACCGCGTCCCCTACTACGGCGAGTACATGGTGAAAGAGGACGGCGAGTGGGTTGTCAACGAGGAGTACCTCGACGACTCGCCGGTCAACGACGCCTATCCGACGGTCGACGAGACGCCCGCGGAGACGGACGACTGAGCGGCGAGCGGCGGGCGGTTCGCGTTTGCCGGCTGCAAAACGCTGAATGGCGCGAGTCCCGTTGGTCCGTCGTGAGCACGTACCAGCCCGCTTCGTGTAACATCGGTCGACGTCAGCGCAAGCGCCGTCTGGCCGTCGCGGGCGCGGCCTTCGCCGTCGCGGCCGGCTACGTCGGTGCAGTCGTCGCAGGCTATCTACCGGAGCAGCTTCTGATCGGTGTGTTCGTTCCGTTCGCTGTCGGGTTCGAGTGGGGAGTCCAGGCGGTCACCAGTTTCTGCGTCCGCCTGGCCCTGCTGAACCGCTACGACTTCGGGTCCGGCGACGGCGCGACCGGAACCGTGTCGGACCCGAGTCACCGAAAGGCCGACCACGAGTACGCGGCGAAGATCACGGTCGCGGCGGTCGCGCTCGCCGGCGCGGTGACCGCGTCGACGGTCGCAGTCGTCTGATCAGTCGAGCTCGGCCAGCGTCCGCTCGGCGATCTCACCCATGTCGGTCGTCCCGTAGCGTCGTTTGGTGACGGCGCGCATCCGTTCGTCGGCTTCGGCCCACGCCTCGGCGGTCCAGAAGCGGGCGACCTTGGCGTCACTCCCTGCCGACAGCGAGCCGCGGGTGTCCTCGCGGCGGACGGCATAGTCGAAGGCGACCATGTGTTTGCCCTCGACGGGCCACGTTCCGCGGCCGGCGACCAAGGTCAGGTCGTCGCGGTCGACGGCGAGTCCGGTCTCCTCTTCAAGCTCGCGCGCGGCCGCGGCGTCGGGGTTCTCCCCCCAGTCGACGTGTCCGGCGGGCGTGCCCCATTGCCCCTCCGTCTCGCCGACCGCGCGCTGGACGAGCAGGACGCTGTCGCGGTCGACTACCGTGACGCTCGCGCCGGGCGTCGGGCTGTGGAAGACGTACCGCTCGCAGTCGTCGCAGACGGACGCGCCGGGGGCCAGGTCCGAGTCGCGGAGCTCGTGTCCGCAGTAGCCGCAGAAGTCCGGTTGGAAGTTCGTCATCGCTCCGGGATCGTAGCGGTCCGTGTTAACCCCTGCGCAGAGCCGGTCCCGACGATTGGCTCCGTGAGCTTGGGGCTACGGCCGCCGGAACGTGTAGGTGACGCCGTCGCGCTCGACGCGGAGCTCCCCCGCGTCGTGGTCGAAGACGAGCCGCTCGGGGACCCCCGAGAACTCGTGGAGGGGCATCCCGGTCTCGATCCGGCCGCCTGGGTGGACCGTGACGTGGGTCGTCCCGCGAAAATCGGCGACGAGCGACCCGTCGTCGCGCTCGGAGACGGTGCCCGACCCGGCGAAGCGTTCGAGGGCGCGCCGGACGGCCTCGCCGTCGGCCGGGTCAACGGATTCAGTATCGGCCATATCGACACGTCGGCCCGGGCGGGCAAAGCGGTGACGGCGGGTCGGGCGGGGGTCACCGTCAACCCGCGGGCCGAGGTCCGTGCCACCGACCCCCGCGATGGATTCACTCCGTGATGTTTAAATAGGGGCCGGGAGGTAATTCAGGTACGCTCGTGCAGGGGCATCGGGTCCCGAGTCCCGCCGGACCGACCGCGCGAGGGCGCTAGTATACAACCGCACGCTGCAAGTGCGTGTCGTGGTAGCCAAGCCTGGCCCAAGGCGCAGGGTTGCTAACTCTGTGGCGTACAGCCTCCGGGGTTCGAATCCCCGCCACGACGCTCACACCCGAATCACAGACACATGAGTGCAGAAGACCAAGACCCGGACGAGAGCGAGGAGGAAGACATTCGCTACTTCGTCCGAATCGGCCAGACCGACCTCGACGGCACGAAGTCCGTCGAGCGGTCGCTCACCGACATGAACGGTATCGGCCATCGCGCGGCCCGCATTATCGCCGAGGAGGCCGGCATCGACCGCCGGGCAGTCTTCGGCAAACTCGACGAGGACGACATCGACGAGATCGTCGCTCTCGTGGAGGGCTTCGCCGAGGAGGCGCCCGAGTGGCTCGTCAACCACCGGAACGACTTCTTCGCCGGCGAGGCCACCCACGAGACGGGGACCGACCTCGAGATGTCCCGTCGTCAGGACATCAACCGCATGAAGATGATTAACTCCTACAAGGGCGTCCGGCACAAGCGCGGACAGAAGGTCCGCGGTCAGCGCACGAAGTCCACCGGCCGCTCCGAGGGCACCATCGGCGTCAACGTCGAGGCCATCAAGGAAGAACAGGCCGAGGCGGCCGAAGCAGAGGGGGATGAGGAGTAATGGCGCTCGGTAGCAACACCAAGTTCTACGAGACGCCCAACCACCCCTACCAGGGCGAGCGCATCAGCGAGGAGTCCGCGCTCACCGGTCAGTACGGCCTCAAGAACAAGGAGGAGCTGTGGCGCGCCCAGTCCGAGCTGCGCGCCTACCGCCGGGAAGCCCGGAAGCTGCTGGGCCAGACCGAGACCGAGGGCGCGGCCAAGGAGACCGAGGAGTTCCTCGCTCGCCTCAAGCGCATCGGCGTCCTCGACGAGACGGACTCGCTGGACGACATCCTGTCGCTCGACGTGACGGACATCCTCGAACGGCGGCTCCAGACGGTCGTCTACCGGAAGGGGCTGGCCAATACGACGAGCCAGGCCCGCCAGTTCGTCTCCCACGGCCACGTCACCGTCGAGGGTCAGCGCGTCACCCGACCCTCGAAGAAGGTCGACGTGAGCGAGGAAGGGAGCGTCGAGTTCGACTCGACGAGCCCGCTGACGGACGAACTCCACCCCGAACGCGCGGAGGACCAATAACATGAGCGAGACCCAGGACGACAAGTGGGGCATCGCCCACGTGCACGCATCGTTCAACAACACGATCATCACGATCACCGACGAGACGGGCGCCGAGACGCTCGCCAAGTCCTCGGGCGGAACTGTCGTGAAGCAGAACCGCGACGAGGCCTCGCCGTACGCGGCCATGCAGATGGCCGAGGTCGTCGCCGAGGAGGTCCGAGCGCAGGGCGTCGAGGGCGTTCACGTCCGCGTGCGCGGTCCGGGTGGCAACCAGCAGACCAACCCCGGTCCGGGCGCGCAGGCGACCATCCGCGCGCTGGCGCGAGCCGGCCTGGAGATCGGTCGCATCGAGGACGTGACCCCGATCCCGCACGACGGCACCCGCGGTCCCAAGAACGCAGGATTCTAACGATGGAGGACTACGAGGTCGAGTTCGTCGAACGCGGCGACCGGGAAGCGCGATTCCTGGTGCGGGGGATCACCCCCGCGTTCGCCAACGGCATTCGCCGCGCGATGGTCGCGGACGTGCCCACCTTCTCCATCGACGAGCTGCGTGTCGTGGAGAACTCCAGCGTCATGTTCGACGAGCAGATCGGGCTCCGGCTCGGGCTGGTCCCGCTGACCACGCCCGAGGGCGAGTTCGAGATCGGCGACGAAGTGACGCTGGCGCTCGACGTGGAGGGGCCGAGCCGCGAGGAGACGACCGAGACGGTGACGGCCTACTCGGGCGACATCGTCTCCAGCGACGAGATGGTCCGACCCGCCAACGACAACATCCCGATCATCGACCTCAAGGCCGGCCAGCGGCTCGAAGCCGAGGCCGACGCGGTGCTCGACCGAGGTCGAGACCACGCCAAACATCAGGGCGGCGTGGCCGTCGGCTACCGTCACCTCCAGCGCGTCGAGGTCGTCGGCGACAAGGGCGAGTTCGCCGACGAGGAGCCCCACATCCTGCGCGGGGTCGTCGAAGAGGACGGCGAGCTGGTCCACACGGACGAGTTCGGCAACGACCTGACCCAGCGCTACCCGGGCAAGGAGATCGAAGTCGAAGACGTACCGAACGCCTTCGTCTTCCACGTCGAGACGGACGGGTCGCTGACGGTCGACGAACTCGTGACCCGGGCGGTCGGCTCGCTTCGCGACCGCGCGGACGAACTGCGCGAATCGATCCAACTGTAACGATGAACAGCCCCCTTCAAACCCACGGCGCTCGCATCCGGTCGTCGGGCAGCAGTTCCGACGGCCACGAGCGCTCCGTTCGCCTGGCTGCAAACGCGCAGGCGGCGGCTCGATCCGGCGCGGCGAGCGCCGGGATCGAAAGCGGTTTGAAGGGCGGCACGAAAGACAGAATCGCGAGCAGGGATAGCCAAGTCAGGCCAACGGCGCAGCGTTCAGGGCGCTGTCCCGTAGGGGTCCGCAGGTTCAAATCCTGCTCCCTGCACTTTTCTAGGAGAAACGTATGAGCAAGAGCAATCCGAGACTCAGTAGCCTCATCGCTGACCTCAAGACGACCGCCCGCAACTCGGGCGGCGACGTCTGGGGCGACGTGGCCGAGCGCTTAGAGAGTCCGCGGCGCACCCACGCGGAAGTCAACCTGGGGCGTATCGAGCGATACGCCCAGGAGGACGAGACCGTGGTCGTGCCCGGCAAGGTGCTCGGCAGTGGCGTCCTGCAGAAGGACGTGACCGTCGCTGCGGTCGACTTCTCCGGCACGGCCGAGAAGAAGATCGACCAGGTCGGCGAGGCGGCACCGCTAGAACAGGTACTCGAGAACAACCCCGAGGGATCGAACGTGCGGGTGATCCGATGAGCCTCGCCGAGTTCGAGGCCGACGTGGTCGTCGACGCGCGTGACTGCATCCTCGGTCGCGTCGCCTCGCAGGTCGCCGAACGGGCGATGGACGGCGAGCGCGTCGCCGTGGTCAACGCGGAGGCGGCGGTCATCACCGGCAGCGAGGACGACGTGATCGGCACGTTCGAGACGCGCCGGGAGCTTGGCTCCGACCAGGGGCCGGCCTACCCGAAGCGACCGGACGGCATCCTCAAGCGGTCGATCCGCGGGATGGTGCCCTACAAGACGACGCGCGGTCGCGACGCCTTCGAGAACGTCCGCGTCTACGTGGGCAACCCCTACGACGACGAGGGCGAGGTCCTCGACGGCACGTCGCTGGACCGACTGTCGAACATCAAGTTCGTCTCGCTCGGCGACGTGAGCGAGGCGCTGGGAGCCAACAACACATGGTAACGAACACCTCAGGCAAGAAGAAGACGGCCGTGGCCCGCGCGACGATCCGCGAGGGCGAGGGTCGTGTGCGTATCAACGCACAGCCAGTGGAGTTGACCGAGCCGGAGCTGGCCCAGCTGAAGATGCTCGAACCGTTCCGCCTGGCCGACGACGACCTCCGCGACGGAGTCGACGTCGAGGTGGACGTGCAGGGCGGCGGCGTGATGGGGCAGGCCGACGCGGCCCGCACCGCCATCGCCCGCGGGCTGGTCCAGCACACCAACGACGCCGAGCTGCGCGACGCGTTCATGGAGTTCGACCGGTCGCTTTTGGTCAACGACGTGCGCCAGAGCGAGTCCAAGAAGTGGGGCGGCCCCGGCGCACGGGCCCGCTACCAGAAATCCTACCGGTGATATCGCCATGATGGTCCCGGTCCGGTGTTTCACGTGCGGCAACGTCGTCGGCGAACACTGGGAGGAGTTCAAGGCTCGCACCCGCGAGGCCGAAGAGGCCGAGGACCCGGAGAAGGTCCTCGACGACCTGGGCGTCGAACGGCACTGCTGCCGGCGGATGCTCGTCTCGCACAAGGACCTGGTCGACATCGTCGCACCCTACCAATGAGCCAATCGTACAACCGCTACGAGAAGGCCCGCATCATCGGCGCGCGAGCGCTGCAGGTGGCCTACGGGGCGCCCGTGCTCGTCGACACCGAGCAGACTCAGCCCATCCTGATCGCCGCCGAGGAGTACGACTCCGGTGCGCTGCCCTTTACGGTCCGTCGGGGTGAGCGATGACGCTCGTCACCGACGTTCGGCTGCGCCGCGTGCTCGACTCGCGGGGCAACGCCACCGTCGAGGCCGACGTGCTGACCGAGGAGGGCGGCTTCGGCCGCGCGGCCGCACCGAGCGGCGCCTCCACCGGCGAGTACGAGGCCATCGAACTGCCGGCCGCCGAGGCCATCGCGAAGGCTCGCGAGGACGCGATCCCCCGACTCGTCGGGGAGGTCCACGCGGGCAACCAGCGCGAGGTCGACGCGGCGCTGGCCGCCGCCGACGGCACCGACGACTTCTCGGGCATCGGCGCCAACAGCGCGGTCGCCATCTCGATGGCCGCCGCGAAGGCCGGCGCCAGCGTCACCGGCGCGCCGCTGTACCAGCACCTCGGCGGGACCTTCCGCGGGAACACGTTCCCGATTCCGCTGGGCAACATCGTCGGCGGCGGCGAACACGCCGCCGACGCGACGGATATCCAGGAGTTCCTCGCGGCGCCCGTCGGGGCGCCCTCCGTGTCGGAGGCCATCTTCGCCAACGCCGCGGTCCACGCGAAGGTCCACGATATCCTGATCGAGCGCGACGAGCCCTGCGGCAAGGGCGACGAGGGCGCGTGGGCGCCGTCGATCGACGACGCCGAGGCCTTCGAGATCGTCGACGAGGCGACCAAGGCCGTCGCCGACGAGGTCGGCTTCGAGATCCGCTTCGGCCTGGACGTGGCCGCCGCGGAGATGTACGACGAGGACGAAGGCGGCTACGTCTACTCCGACCAGGTCCGATCGACGGAGGAGCAGGTCGAGTACATCGCCGACCTCGTGCGCGAGTACGACCTCAAGTACGTCGAGGACCCCCTCGACGAGGACGATTACGAGGGGTTCGCCGACCTCACCGAGCAGGTCGGCGACCGTACCTTAGTCTGTGGCGACGACCTCTTCGTGACCAACACCGACCGGCTGGGTGAGGGCATCCAGCAGGGCGCGGCCAACAGCATCCTGATCAAACCGAACCAGATCGGGACGCTGTCGGACGCGTTCGACGCCATCGAGCTGGCGGTCGAGAACGCCTACGGACACGTCGTCTCCCACCGCAGCGGTGAGACGACGGACGCAACCATCGCACACCTCGCAGTCGCGACGGACGCGCCGTTCATCAAGACGGGCGCGGTCGCGGGCGAGCGCACTGCCAAGCTGAACGAACTCATCCGAATCGAGGACAACGCAGTATGAGCGGAAACGAAAACGAAGGTCTCGACGCCAGCGACTCCGAGGTCGACCCCGAGGTCGACGAGGACGCGGCGGCCGAGACAGAGACTGAGGAACCGGCCACTGGGGCCGACGAGCGGGTCGCCGACGAGGCGGCCGACGAGGAGCCGGCCGAGGAGGCCGACGAGGGGCCCGCCCTCGACGAGGACGTCATGCCCGACGACGAGGCAGACCTCCTCATCCCCGTCGAGGACTACCTGGCCGCAGGGGTCCACATCGGTACCCAGCAGAAGACCAAGGACATGCAGCGGTTCATCCACCGCGTCCGGACCGACGGGCTGTACGTGCTCGACGTGAGCATGACGGACACCCGTATCCGGACCGCGGCGGACTTCCTGGCCAACTACGACCCCGAGCAGATCCTCGTGGCGTCGTCGCGCCAGTACGGCCGCTTCCCCGCCGAGAAGTTCGCCGACGCCGTGGGCGCCCGCGCCCGCACCGGCCGCTTCATCCCGGGAACGCTGACCAACCCCGACTACGAGGGCTACATCGAGCCCGACGTCGTGGTCGTCACCGACCCCATCGGCGACGCCCAGGCCGTCAAGGAGGCTATCACGGTCGGCATCCCGGTCATCGCGATGTGCGACTCCAACAACCAGACCTCCAACGTCGACCTGGTCGTCCCGACCAACAACAAGGGGCGCAAGGCCCTGTCGGTCGTCTACTGGCTGCTGGCCAACGAGACGCTCGACCGCCGCGGCGCCGAGCCGTCCTACGGTCTCGACGACTTCGAGACCGAGATTTAACGCGCTCGTTTCGACTTCTGTTTCGAACGGTTCGACCTCGTAGCAGCCGCCGTACCGTGGTGGCGCGTCCGCACAAAGTATTACCGCCGTCAGTCCTGAGACCGGGGCATGGACGGACGGGAACGCGCCGTGTTCGGGTGGGCGGCGACGGCGGTCGTGTGGCTGGTCGGGATCCTCGCGGCCGCGCCGCTGGTGGGCGGGCACCCGCTGGCGGTCGCCGCGCAGGTCGTGATCGAGGCCTCGCCCGGGGCGGTCGCGACGCTGGCGATCGAGACGCTGGGCGCGGCCGCACAGCCCGCGCTGATGGCCGGTATCGCGATCGCGGCGGTGGCCGCCGCAGCGGGGATCGCGGCCTTCACCGAGGGGTACGGACCCACCCGGAGCCAGGAGCGCTACCTCGCCACCGGCGTCTCGATACTCGTGGTCGTCCTGACGGCCGTGGGCTTTCGGGCAGCGGGCGACGGCGTCTTCTGGCGGTGGACGCTCGCGACGGCGCTGGCGCTGGCGCCACCGGGGCTCCTCCGCCTGGCGAGCGGGGGCCACCGTCCGTCGGTGGGTCGGCGACGGACGCTCCGGAACCTCGGCGGCGCGGTCGGGCTGGCGGCAGGTGGCGCGATCGCGGCCCGGAGCCTTGGTCGACCGGCGACCTCCGGTGACGGACCCCAGCCCGGCGAGTCGCTGGACGCGGTCGCCGAGAAGCGCGACGAAGGGACGACGACCCCCGACTCCGGACGCACGGCGACGCCACCGAGGACCGGCGAGATACTCGAATCACGAAGCACGACCGAGAACGTCGTCGTCTCGGTCGCCGAGCCCGACGCGGACCCGGCGTTCGGCTACGACTTCGCGGGGATGCCGGCGGCGGTCGGGACGGCCGCCGACCACTACGTCGTCGACAAGAACGTCTCCAATCCGAGCGTCGACGCGGAGCGGTGGTCGCTGTCGGTCCGCGGCGCGGTCCAGGAGTCCTACGATCTCTCCTTCTCCGACGTAGTCACCCACCCCGAGGCTCGCGATATGACGGTCACGACGGCGTGTATCTCTAACTCCGTCGGCGGCGACCTCATCAGCACCGCCGAGTGGCGGGCGGTGCCGGTTCGGGCGCTCCTGGAGGAAGCGGGCGTTCCCGACGCCGCCGAGGACGTGGTGACGCTGGCGGCGGACGGCTACACGGAGGCGATCCCGTGGGACGCGGTGAGCGACCGCGAGGACATCGTGCTCGCAGTCGGGATGGACGGGCGAACTCTTCCGAAGGAGCACGGCTTCCCGGCGCGGCTCCTGATCCCCGGCCGCTACGGGATGAAATCGACGAAGTGGGTCGAAGCCATCGAGGTCAGCGCCGGCGACCACGAGGGCTACTGGGAGGCTCGCGGCTGGGTCGAGGAGGCCGTCGTCAACACGCTCTCGTACGTCCGCTCGGTCCAGCGCCGGGGCGACCGCGTGGCCGTCGGTGGGGTCGCCTACGGCGGCCGGCGCGGGATCGACGGCGTCGAGGTGAGCTTCGACGGCGGCGACACGTGGGCCGACGCGACCCTCGAAGATCCGCCCTCGCCCCACGCCTGGCGGCGCTTCCGCCACGTCGCCGAGTTGCCGGATTCGGGGCCGAAGGACGTGGTCGTCCGCGCCACGGACGGGACCGGCGAGCGCCAGACGAGCGAGGAAACGGGCGCTCACCCCGGCGGCTCGACGGGGTGGCACTCCGTGACCGTCTCGCTGTGAGCGGCAAAACGGGGCGCGTCGGCGGTGTACCGTGTCGGATCGAGTGGCACTTTTAAGTCACACGTGGGAGAACGGGGGCGCATGAAGGAAGGCAACACGTTCATCAACGCGCTGATCGGTGCCATCGTGACCGCAGTCGTGGGCGGGTTCATTCCGTTCGGCCCCGCGGCCGGCGGTGCGGTCGCGGGCTATCTGCAGGGTGGGACCCGCTCGGACGGGCTGAAAGTCGGCGTGTTGTCCGGGATCATCGGACTGATCCCGCTCACGGCGGTCCTGTTTCTGGCGCTCAGCTTCTTCGGGGTCATCGCCGTCGGGAGCGGTGAGGCGGCGGGGCTGGCGATCGGCGGGGTGATAGCGGTCGGCATCTTCGCGCTCGTCGCTATCTACACGGTCGGCCTGAGCGCCCTGGGCGGCTGGATCGGCAACTACGTCAAGCAAGACACGGACATCGATATCTGAGGCGAAACGGGGGACCGGTCGGCGACTTCCCGCGGCCCTTCGGAAACCATTACTTCCCCGCGGGTGCGATGAGCGGGCATGGTTACCGCGAGCGCTCCCGGGAAGGTGTATCTCTTCGGGGAGCACGCAGTGGTGTACGGCGAGCCGGCGGTGCCCTGCGCCATCGACCGCCGTGCGCGGGTAACGGTCGAGCGACGGGCCGACGACCACCTCCGCGTCCACGCCGAGGACCTCAGCCTCGACGGGTTCACCGTCGAGTACGGGGGAACGGCGAGCGGCGACCCGGACGTGGACGTGCCCCAGTCGCTCGTCGAGGCGGCGACCGGCTACGTCGACGCCGCGGTCGAACAGGCCCGCGAGGCCGCCGATGCGCCCGACGCCGGCTTCGACATCACCATCGAGAGCGAGATCCCGCTGGGCGCCGGACTCGGCTCCTCGGCGGCGGTCACCGCCGCGGGCATCTACGCGGCCGCGGAGGAGCTCGGCGCGGACCTCTCGACCGACGAGGTCGCCGAACGCGCCTACTCCGCCGAGCTGGCCGTCCAGGAGGGCAACGCCTCCCGCGCGGACACGTTCTGTTCGGCGACGGGCGGCGCCGTTCGCGTCGAGGGCGACGACTGCCGGTCGCTCGACGCGCCGGACCTTCCGTTCGTCGTCGGCTTCGACGGCGGCGCGGGCGACACGGGCGCGCTCGTCGCGGGCGTGCGCGAACTGAAGAACTCCTACGACTTCGCGGCCGACACCGTGGCCGCGGTCGGCGACCTGGTACGCAGCGGAGAGGCGGCGCTCGCGGCCGGCGACCTCGCCGAACTCGGCGAGCTGATGAACTTCAACCACGGGTTGCTGTCGGCGCTGGGTGTCTCCTCGCGGTCGCTGGACGCGATGGTGTGGGCGGCCCGCGACGCCGGCGCGCTCGGGGCGAAGCTCACGGGCGCCGGCGGCGGCGGCTGCGTCGTCGCGCTCGACGAGACCGAGGAGACCGAGACCGCGCTGCGGTATCTCCCCGGCTGCGAGGAGACGTTCCGGGCGGAACTGGACACCGAGGGAGTCCGCGTCGAATGACCACCGTGCTGAAGCTCGGCGGGAGCGTCGTCACCGAGAAGGACTCGCCCGAGACGGTCGACGAGGCCGCGCTCTCGCGGGCGGCCGAGGCGGTGGCCGACTTCGACGGCGACCTGATCCTCGTCCACGGCGGCGGGAGCTTCGGCCACCACGCCGCCGCCGAGCGCGGGGTCAGCACGGAGTCGGGGACCCGTTCGGCCGCCGATGCCCGCGCGATCCACGACGCGATGGGGCGGCTCAACGCCGCCGTCCTCGACGCGCTCCACGAGGCGGGCATCGAGGCGCTCCCGGTGAGACCGCTGTCGCTCGCCAGCCGCGACGCCGACGGCGACCTCTCCCTGCCGACGGGGAGCGCGGCGACGATGCTGGCCGAGGGGTTCGTCCCGGTGCTCCACGGCGACGGCGTCGTCCAGTCGGGGGCCGGCGTGACGGTCACGAGCGGCGACGACCTCGTCGTGGCGCTGGCCGAGAGCGGCGCGCTCGACGTGGACCGGGTCGGCCTCTGTTCGACGGTTCCCGGAGTCCTCGACGGCGACGGCGACGTGATCGCGCGGATCGACCGGTTCGCGGACGCCGCCGACGCGCTGGGGGGCAGCGACGCGACGGACGTGACCGGCGGGATGGCCGCCAAGGTGGAGAAACTGCTCGCGCTCGGGGCGCCGGCACACGTCTTCGGTCCCGAGGGTCTCGAGGAGTTCGTCGCCGGCGGGTCGCCCGGGACCGTCGTCCGCGGGGAGTGACGCGCGGTCCCACCGCGGGCGGGACGTGTCGCCGACCCGAACGGCGTAACCTATTAGGTCGGGCTATGCAATGGGGGTGATATGACATCGGTCCCCCGCCGAGCGGCGTTTCGGTACGGTTTCTACCTCTTCTCGTACTGGCTGGTACTGGTTGCCGTCTGCGCCGCGTCAGTCGCCGGTGGCGTCTGGGCGCTCACCGAGGGGAACGTCGGTGCGGCCGACGTGACCGCGGATGGGGCACAGGCGGCGGCGGGTGGCTTCGCCGTCGTCCTCGGGGTCTTCGTCTACGGCGCCGGCCAGACGGGGATCGCGTACAAGCTCGTCGCCGACGGCACGCGGGCGGGCGTCGTCGGCGCCGTCGGGCCGTCCGACGGCGGGGAGAGCGACGCGAGCGAGGAGACCGACGCGAGCGAGGAGACCGACGCGGACGCGGAGCGGGAGTCCGGATCCGGCGGGTGCGCGAGTACAGCGGGTCCGGCCCACGGGTCCGACGACCCGCTGGGCGGCGACGCGGGCGCCGACGAGCGACCGGAGCCCGAACCCCGGGAGCGGGGAACCGCCACAGCCCGGACCGGTCCGGCGGCGACCGACGGTCGGGACGACGAGCCCGCCGAACCGGCGGACGGACCCGCCGCGTCGTCCCAAGAGCCGGATCGGGAGGCGACGCGGGCACCCGGTGTCGACCCCCAGAGAGCCGACCGCGAGGAACGACCGTCCCATTCGGGTCCCGGCGGTTCGGCCGCGTCCGAGGGGGGCGACCGGCCGGCCGTCGATGCGGACGAGCCGACGACGGCGACCGACGAGAGTCCCGAGGCGGCGACCCCCGCCGACGAGTCGGACGAGACGACGGCAGACGAGTGGGTATCGCCCGGCGGCGCGAGCGACGAAGCGACCGGGGCGGACCATGCGGAGGGAGGCGAGTCCGACCCGCTCGCCGGGGACGGCGAACCCGACAGCGGAGCCCCGACCGACGGGAACGCCGGCGACGAGACGGAGGGCACCCCGGCGGCGACGGACGACGCCGGGTACCGGGCCGACGACGAATCGGGGGCCGACGACCCACCGGAACCGGACTCGGAGTCCGACACCACCGAGACGAGCGCGGCAGTCGACGACGCCGAAGGCCCGCGGGAGTCGCCGGAGGACGTGGCCAACCAGAGCGGTATCGCCGAGGAACTCGGGTTCGGGCAGGCGGGCGGTCCGGCCCGGGGGCCGGGAGACGATGCCGGCGCGGCCGAGGGTTCGGACGCGGACGCATCGGGCGACGACGGGACTGACCGGGAGGACGGCGCCGGAGCGAGTTCGGGCGGTGGTCCGGCTTCCGGCGACGACTCCACGCGGGGTTCCGGACCGGGCGCCGTGTCGGACGGACCGGCGGACGACCCGCTGGCGCCGGAGACGAACGGGGACGACCCGCTCGCAACCGACGCCGACGGGGACCCGTTCGCGCCCGGTGACGAGGACGAGCGGTCGGACCCGACGACGGTGGCCGAGGAGAACGACGCGCGGTCGGCGGCGTCGGGCGAGGCGGCAGCTCCAGCGGACGGTGCGGCTGTGCCGTCCGACGACGGCGAGGACGGCGGCGATACCGAGGGCGGAACGCCCGCCGCAGTCCCGGACAGCGCGGCCGAGGAGCCCGAACCGTTCCCGACCGACGAGGCGGGCGAATCCGACGGTCCGTTCGCTCCGGACGACTCCGGCGACCCGCTGGCTCCCGGCGGGAGCGACGACCCGCTGGCGCCCGCGGATCCCGATCCGGCCGAAAATCGAGACACGCCCACTGACGAGTCGGACGACCCGCTGGCCCAGGGCCCGGCGGACGGCGGGACCGACTCGAACGCGGTCGGTGCGGGCGAGGCCCCGTCCGAGAGCGAGGAGGGTGACGACGCCGGCCCCCCGGGAGCGGGCGTCGTCGAGGAGTCCGGCGATGGGGACACGTCCGACGCCGACGACGGCGACGAGTCCGAGGCGGACGGTGGCGACTGGACGACGGGTCCGGGCCACCTCGGCGAGGAGTGACAGCTCGCGGAGACGAGTCGCACGCTTTTTAAAACCACGCCGTATATGTGGAGGTAACCGAGCATACGGCCGCCCGGGTACGGAGTGGGCGGCCGGCTGACGCATCGGGCGCCGATGCGGACTGCGCTCCGGCCGTGCCGGTGACGCGAGAGCCGTCGGACGACTTCGAGGGCTCGCGGGTCGGTCGACCGGGACGGTTCGGAGCGGGGCAGTCACGCCAGCGTCCACTGTTCGCCGGTCGCACCGCCGTCGCGGGCGAGCCTTCCTCGGAGTGCAAACCATGGAAATCGAAATCGCAACTATCGGCGGCTACGAGGAAGTCGGCCGCCAGATGACGGCAGTTCGCGCAGGCGACGACGTCGTGGTGTTCGACATGGGCCTCAACCTCTCGAAGGTCCTCATCCACGACAACGTCGAGACCGAACGGATGCACAGCCTCGACCTGATCGACATGGGCGCGATCCCCGACGACCGCGTCATGTCCGACCTGGAGGGCGACGTGAAGGCCATCGTGCCGACACACGGCCACCTCGACCACATCGGCGCCATCTCCAAGCTGGCCCACCGCTACGACGCGCCCATCGTCGCGACGCCCTTTACGATCGAGCTCGTCAAACAGCAGATCAAGAGCGAGGAGAAGTTCGGCGTCCAGAACGATCTGAAGAAGATGGAGGCCGGCGAGACGATGTCGATCGGGGACAAGAACGAACTCGAGTTCGTCAACGTCACCCACTCCATCATCGACGCCATCAACCCGGTCCTGCACACGCCCGAGGGCGCCATCGTCTACGGGCTGGACAAGCGCATGGACCACACGCCCGTGATCGGCGACCCGATCGACATGGAGCGGTTCCGCGAGATCGGCCGCGAGGGCGAGGGCGTCCTCTGTTACATCGAGGACTGCACCAACGCGGGCAAGAAGGGCCGCACGCCCTCGGAGTCGGTCGCCCGTCGCCACCTCAAGGACGTGATGTACTCCCTGGAGGACTACGACGGCGGCATCGTCGCGACGACGTTCAGTTCCCACATCGCGCGTGTCACCTCGCTCGTCGAGTTCGCCGAGGACATCGGCCGCCAGCCCGTCCTGCTCGGTCGTTCGATGGAGAAGTACTCGGGCACCGCGGAGCGACTCGACTTCGTCGACTTCCCGGACGATCTGGGGATGTACGGCCACCGCAAGTCCGTCGACCGCACGTTCAAGCGGATCATGAACGAGGGCAAGGAGAACTTCCTGCCTATCGTGACCGGTCACCAGGGCGAGCCCCGCGCCATGCTCACCCGCATGGGCCGCGGCGAGACGCCCTACGAGATCGACGACGGCGACAAGGTCATCTTCTCGGCGCGGGTCATCCCGGAGCCGACCAACGAGGGCCAGCGCTACCAGAGCGAGAAGCTGCTGGGCATGCAGGGCGCGCGCATCTACGACGACATCCACGTCTCGGGCCACCTGAACAAGGAGGGCCACTACGAGATGCTCGACGCGCTCCAGCCCCAGAACATCATCCCGGCCCACCAGGACCTCTCGGGCTTCTCGGACTACGTCAACCTCTGTGAGAGCGAGGGCTACAAGATGGGACGTGACCTGCACGTCACGCGCAACGGCAACCTGATCCAGCTGGTCGAGTAGCATGAGCCGACAGTCCCAGGCGGCCGTCGAGCGGGCGATCGTCGCGCGCCGCGAGCGCGTCAACCAGGCGGTCCCCGAGGAGTTGCCGGTCGACGAGCCCGAGCGGCTCTACGAGGCGGCGCGCTACCTGCTCGACGCCGGCGGGAAGCGGCTCCGTCCGACCGTCGTCCTGCTGGTCGCGGAGTCGCTGGCCGACGTGGACGCCGACCCCGAGACCGCCGACTACCGGTCGTTCCCGGCCGACAGCGGGACGGTCGACGTGCTCAAGGCCGCGGTCAGCGTCGAGGTCATCCAGTCCTTTACCCTCATCCACGACGACATCATGGACGACGACGACCTGCGGCGCGGCGTCCCCTCGGTCCACCGCGAATACGACCTCTCGACGGCGATCCTCGCCGGGGACACCCTCTACTCCAAGGCCTTCCAGTACCTCGTCGAGACGGGCGCCGCACCCGAGCGCACCAACGCGGCGCTCATGGAACTGGCGACGACTTGCACCCAGATCTGCGAGGGGCAGTCGCTGGACATCGACTTCGAGTCCCGCGACGCCGTCGCCACCGACGAGTACCTCGAGATGGTCGAACTCAAGACCGCGGTGCTGTACGCGGCCAGCGCGGCCATCCCGGCCATGCTCGTCGGCGCCGACGACGAGGCCGTCGACTCGCTGCACGGCTACGGCCTCGACGTGGGCCGGGCGTTCCAGATCCAGGACGACCTGCTCGATCTCACCACGCCCAGCGAGAAGCTGGGCAAACAGCGCGGGTCGGACCTCGTCGAGGGCAAGCAGACGCTGATCACCCTCCACGCCCGCGAGCAGGGCGTCGACGTGGACGACCTGGTCGAGACTGACTCCGTCGAGGCCGTCGACGAGGCCGAGATCGAGGCCGCCGTCGACCGCCTGCGCGAGGCGGGTTCGATCGAGTACGCCCGCGAGACCGCCCGGGACCTCATCGCGAGCGGCAAGGACAACCTCCGAGTCCTCCCCGACAACGAGGCCCGCGCTCGACTGGAAGACATCGCCGACTACCTCATCGAGCGCGAGTACTGACTCGCGGTCGAACCCAACGCGGTTTTTACGCGGGGACAAGAAGTCCCTTCCAATGGACGAAGACGTACGCGAGCAGGCCGAAGAGGCCGCCGAGGTCGACGCGCTGTTCAACGCGCTGAAACACGACAGCGACGCGCAGGTCGGGGCCATCATGGGCCCGCTGATGGGCCAGAATCCCGAGTTCCGCGAGTACGGCGACGAGATGGCCGGTGTGGTGGCACCGGTCGTCCAGCGGGTCAACGGGATGGACGCCGCCGGGAAGCGCGAGCGGCTCGAAGCACTCGCGCCCGAGCGCGTCGAGGAACTGGAGGCCGAAGACGAGGAAGACGACCAGGTCCTCCCGGACCTGCCGAACGTCTCCGAGTACGACGAGGTGCGGATGCGGCTGGCCCCGAACCCGAACGGCCCGTGGCACCTCGGCAGCGCCCGGATGCCCGCGGTCATCGGGACGTACAAGGAGATGTACGACGGCTGGATGCTGTGTCGGTTCGACGACACCGACCCCGAGACGAAACGACCGGATCTGGACGCCTACGACGAGATCGTCGAGGCCGTCGACTACCTCGGCTTCGAGCCCGACGAAGTGATCAAGGCCAGCGACCGGGTCGATATCTACTACGACCACGCCCGCGAGCTGATCGACCTCGGCGGGGCCTACACCTGTTCGTGTCCGGGCGAAGAGTTCTCGGAGCTGAAGAACTCGGCCGAGCCCTGTCCCCATCGCGACAAGGACACGGAGACGGTCCACGAGGAGTTCGACGCGATGGTCGACGGGGAGTACGACAGCGGCGAGATGGTCCTGCGGGTCAAGACCGACATCGAGCACAAGAACCCCGCCCTGCGTGACTTCGTGGCCTTCCGGATGATCGACACGCCGCACCCGCGCGAGGCGGCCGCCGACTACCGCTGCTGGCCGATGCTCGATTTCCAGAGCGGGATCGACGACCATCTCACGGGGATCACACACATCATCCGCGGGATCGACCTGCAGGACTCGGCCAAGCGGCAGGCGTTCGTCTACGACTACTTCGGCTGGGAGTACCCCGAAGTCGTCCACTGGGGGCACGTCCAGATCGACGCCTACGACGTGCCGATGAGCACCTCCACTATCATCGAGCAGATCGAGGCCGGCGAACTGACGGGCTGGGACGACCCGCGAGCGCCGACCATCGCGAGCCTCCGACGGCGGGGGATCCGCGGCGAGGCCATCGTCGACGCGATGGTCGAACTCGGGACCTCCTCGTCGAACGTCGACCTCGCGATGTCGTCGATCTACGCGACCAACCGCGACCTGATCGACGAGGAAACCGACCGTGCGTTCTTCGTCCGCTCGGAGGGCCCGGGCACCGACGGCAGCGTCGAGCTGCCGGTCTCGGGCGGCC
The DNA here is from genome assembly GCF_000337455.1 of Halosimplex carlsbadense 2-9-1. GTDB lineage: Archaea > Halobacteriota > Halobacteria > Halobacteriales > Haloarculaceae > Halosimplex > Halosimplex carlsbadense. The sequence continues at coordinate 30,304 of NZ_AOIU01000024.1, forward strand.
CCGAGGAGGGCGAGCCGCTCGTCCACCCCAACCACGAGGACCGCGGCCGGCGGTCGATCCCGGTCGAGGACGGCGTGGTCGTCGAGACGGCCGATCTCCCCGCGGCGGGCGAGCGGGTGTGGCTCAAGGGCTACGGCTGCGTCCGCTACGAGGACGACGAACTGGTCGCGACGGGCGACGATCTGGACGTAGTCCGCGAGGGCGACGTGGACGTGATCCACTGGGTGCCGGCCGAGGGACCGCGCCTGCGCCTGCGGACGATGGACGGCGACGTGACCGGCGTCGCCGAGCCGGGCGTCCGCGACTACGAGGTCGACGACCTGGTCCAGTTCGAACGGGTCGGCTTCGCCCGGCTCGACAGCGTGCCGTCCCGCGGCACGGACGACCCCGCCGTCGCGTACTACACCCATCCCTGACCGCTCGCGGGTCTCCGTGTCACCGGAAGTGTCCTCGAACATCTCCGCCGACCGGCTTTGGAAACCGGACCGCTTGTCGCCGACCGCGTCAGTCGGTTCGACAGACACGAACGGATTCAGAAACGATAACGTTGCATGATGTGTCATGCTCATTGGCTTTCGGGCGGGCCGTGTAACACGGAAGCGTTGTCTATATGAGCGTTATCGCCGAGATTAGCATTCCCTCGACGGAGTTCGAGCTGGGACGTATCATGGACGTATCTGATTCGGGGACGGTCGAGCTGGAGTCGCTGGTCCCGACCGGGGAACGAGCCGTCCCTTTCTTCTGGGTCTACGGTGCGGACTTCGAGGCGTTCGAGGAGACGGTCTTCGAGGCGTCGTCGGTCGAGGACCTCGTCGAGATCGACACCTACGACGACCGGGTGCTCTACACCTTCGAGTGGTCGGTCGAGAACGACGCCGTCTTTCGGACCATCCGCTCGGTCAACGCGTACATCCTCAACGCGACCGGGACCGGCGACTCCTGGCGCTTCGAGCTGCGCTTTCCGTCTCACGACGCGATGTCGACCTTCCAGGAGCGCTGTCGCGAGAGCGACATCGGCTTCGAGGTCATCCGCGTCTACAACCCGAGCAAGCCCGACCTCGGTCCGTGGTTCGGGTTGACCGAACGCCAGCGCGAGGCGATCGTCCTCGCCGTCGAGGAGGGGTATTACGACATCCCTCGCGACTGCACGACGGTCGAGCTGGCCGAGCAACTCGGCATCTCCGACCAGGCGGTCACCGAACGGCTCCGGCGAGCGATCGTCAGGCTCGTCACCAACACCATCCTCACCTCTCACGAGACCTGACGGCGGCACCGTCGGGTGCGACCAGCCGGGAGGCCGGGTGGCGAAGCCCGAAACCGAGGGGCCGTTCGGCGCCGCTCGCATCCGAACCGGCCGTCGTCGTGCGGTTCGACGGGAGCAAGGTTTACGGTGGCCCGGCCGGTGACTCTAGGTAGCCATGGCCATCGATCCGGAGTTCGAGAACAATCGTGACATCGCGGAGGAACACGAGGGGCACAACGTCTGGGGACCGGTCGAGGAACCCGAGACGCTGGGTATTCACGGCACACACGTGGCCGTCGACTTCGACATCTGTCTGGCCGACGGCGCCTGCCTCGAGGACTGTCCCGTCGACGTCTTCGAGTGGGTCGACACCCCCGACCACCCCGAGAGCGAGATCAAAGCCGACCCGGCCCACGAGGACCAGTGCATCGACTGCATGCTCTGCGTCGACGTCTGCCCCGTCGACGCCATCGACGTCGACCCCGGCCGCGCCGGCCGCATCTGAGACGACTCGGCTCGGTGGCCGACCGCCGTCACGTCCCGTCTTTTGACTGGTCGCTTTCCGAGTAGTTCCCACCTCTGCGCCTATTCCTTGGGTACGGGCATCGAGCAGTCAATTCTCGGCGAACGAATCTCGATACCGGGACGTGTCCCGAATCAGTGGTTTCGATGGACGAAAAACTTACCCATTGTCCACTCGGCTACCAAACTGTGTGATACCAATATGCATAGCGTCGTACTGACGAAAGGCGTCCCGGACTTCAGGGAGGGCCAGGTCTCGTTCGACGAGGACGGCCACCTGGAGCGGGGGAAGACGCCGACGGTGATGAACCCGAACGACAGACACGCGCTCAGGGCGGCGCTGCAGACGAAGGTCCGCAACGGGGGGACCGTCTCGCTGATGAGCATGGGGCCGCCCGGCTACATGGAGGTCCTGCAGGAGGGAATGGGAGACGTGTACGCCGACGACCTGTACCTGCTCTCGGACCGGGAGATGGGCGCCGCCGACACTTGGGCGACGGCGATGACCGCCGCCACCGGCATCCAGAAGCTCGACGACCCACCGGATCTCGTGTTCGCGGGCTTCAAGACCGCCGACGGGGAGACGGGCCACACCGGCCCCCAGACGGAGTGGTGTCTCGATATGCCGCTCGTGACACACGTCATCTCGCTCGACATCGACGAGGAAGCGGGGACTCTCCGCGCCAAGCGCCTCGTCGAGGGCGACGTGGAAGAGATCGAGACCGTCGAGGCGCCGCTGCCGGCGTTCGTCGTCGCCGACCCCGAGTTCGAGCCCACCTACCGCCGGGCCGACCACCGGCTGAAACACAAGGACCTGCGTGAGACGACCGGCGAGCGGGCCGACGAGTTCGGCGAGTACCTCGACGACGACTCAGATCTGGACCCGACCGACTGGGACCGGTTCACGATGTGGGACCACGCGGCGCTGAACCTCGACCCCGACTACATCGGGCTCGACGGCTCGCCCACCATCGTCGCCGGCGTCGACCCCATCCCCAAGGCCCCCTCAGAACGGGAGGCGACGGTGGTCGACCCCGACGACGACGCGGCCATGGAGCGCGTCGTCGACGAACTCGCGCCGTACGCCGGAGGTGACTGACAGTGCCCGAGATAGACCCCACAGACCACGAGATCGCGGATCTGGGACCGAAGATCAAGGAGGTCGACGACGCCGACGAGTTGCGGGAGATGCTGGAGCTGGAGGAAGACGGCGAGGACCGCCCGCCGGTGAAGACGCTGATCGAGAGCCGCATCGAGAAACTGGAGGAAGACGACGCGGAGGTCGACCCCGAATCGGTCGACCTCTCCGATCTGACCGTCGCGGACATCGCGAATCTGGTCCGCGGCGTCGACGACGCCGACGTGCTCCGGGAGATGCTGGAGCGCGAGGAGGCCGGCCAGGACCGAAAGACCGCGAAGGGACAGATCGAGGACCGGATCGAGTCCATCGAGGGCAGCGACGACGAGGACGGCGAGGAGTTGGAGTACGTCCCACCCGAGGAGAAACACCCCGATCTGGACCACCCTACCGCCGACAAGCAGTGGGTCGAGCGGCTCGAAGACGCCGAGTACCGCGACATGTGGGTCTACTGCGAGACCCAGCACGGCGAGCTCATCGACGTGTCGATGGAGATGCTCGGGAAGGCTCGCCAGTTGATGGACGACTACAACGATCGCTACGGCGGCGACGAGGACGGCGAACCCGAGGACGTGGTCGCCGTCCTGATCGGCGACTCCGTGGGCGATCTCGCGGAGCAGGTGATCGAGTTCGGTGCCGACCGCGTCGTCTCCCTCGAAGACGACCGGCTGGAGCGGTTCCGCCACAAGCCCTACACCGAGATTTTCTGCTCGATGGCTCGCGCGGGCGGGCAGGTCGCCGACGAGGGCCACGAGGACGTCGACTGGAAGGACTACGACGAGCCGCGGTATACGGTCTTCCCGGCGACGAACAACGGCCGGGACCTGTCGGCGCTCGTGCAGGGCGAACTCGACTCGGGGCTGGCCTCGGACTGTTCGGGGCTGTACATCGAGGAGGCGATGATCTCCAATCCCGCCAAAACCGGCAACCCCGGCGATAGCAAGGAGTTCGAGCGCATCCTGCACATGAAGCGCCCGGACTTCTCCGGCTTCGAGTACTCGACGATCCTCTGTATCGACAAGCCCTTCCGCGATTTCCACCCGCAGGGCGCCTCCGTTATCCCGGGGAGTTTCGACCTGCCCGAGCCCGACTCCGAGCGCGAGGGCGAGGTCGTCGAGTACGAGATGGATCTGGACGACGACTGGTTCGCGGTCGACGTGACGGAGTTCGACACGCTCGATTCGGGGATCGACCTGACCGGCCACGACGTGGTCGTCGCGATGGGGCGCGGTATCGGCGACAGCCCCACCGAGGGGATCGAACTCGGCCTCGATCTGGTCGACGCGTTCGACGACGCCGCCTTTGGCCTCTCGCGCGGGGTGATCACCTCCTCGTACAACTTCGAGGGCCACGTCGAGAGCTACATCGGCGAGGACCGCCAGATCGGCGAGTCCGGGCAGGTCGTCGAACCGGACGTGTACGTCGCTGCGGGCATCTCCGGGGCGATCCAGCACAAGGTCGGGATGGACGAGTCCGACACGATCGTCGCGATCAACTCCGATCCGGACGCGGATATCCGCGGGTTCTCCGACTACTACATCGAGGGCGACCTGTTCGAGGTGTTGCCCCGCCTGACCGAGGCGGTCGAGGCGGGCGAACTGGCGACGGCGGTCGCGGAGGCGAGCGACGACTGACCATGACGGACGACTACGAACACTACGAGGCAGTGGTGGTCGGCGCCGGCCCGGGCGGGGCGGCGGCGGCCGCGACACTCGCACGGAACGGAGTAGAGACGCTGGTCCTGGAACGAGGGGTCGACGCCGGGTCGAAGAACGTCTCCGGCGGCCTGATCTACGCCGAGGAGTCCTCGCCGTACACGATCGACGAGCTGTTCCCCGGCTTCCGCGAGGAGGCCAGCGACCGCGAAGTCACCGAACACTACATCCACAACGTCGCCGGGCGGGACGTGAAAACGTTCGACCTTGGTGACCTGCACCACCACGACACGGAGTGGGCCGACTCGGTGCTCCGGCGGAAGATGGACTCCTGGCTCGCCCGCGAGGTCCACGAGATGACTCGCGAGACCGGCGGCGGTCTCCTGACGGACGTACGAGTGAACGGCCTCCTGCGGGAGGGCGCCGAGATCGTCGGCGTCACCTGCGACGAACTCGCCCCTATCAAGGCCGACGTGATAATCGCGGCCGACGGCGTCAACTCCGAACTCGCCCGCGACGCGGGCCTGATGGACTGGGAGGAGCCCGACGAGTGGTTCCAGGGCGTCAAAGCCGTCGTCGACATGCCCGACGGGGCCATCGAGAACCGGTTCGATGTCGCCGAGGGCGAGGGCGTCGCACACCTGTTCTCGGGCGATCTCTTCGAGAACGTCCGCGGCGGCGGATTCCTCTACACCAACGACGACTCGCTCTCGATCGGGACGGTCTTTCACCTCGACTCCATCGCCGACGAGCGGGCCGAGCCCCAGGAACTGCTCGACAACCTGCTGACCCACCCGCTGCTGGCGGACTGGCTCGGCGACGAGTACGACGAACTGGAGTACTCGGCGAAACTCGTCCCCGATTCGAAGAAGGTGGCCCACCCGTCACCGTACCGTGACCGCTTGCTGCTCGTCGGCGACGCGGCCGGCCAGATGCAGGCCCAGGGCCCGATCATCAAGGGGATGAACCACGCCGTCACCGCCGGCGCGCTGGCCGCAGAGGCGTTCGTCGACGCCAGGTCCCGGGGCGACACGGGCGCGGCCGGCGAGCGCTACGTGGCGAAACTGGAGAACGAGGGCGTGATGGACAAGCTCAAGCCCACCCGCTACAAGACGCTCGGCAAGCTCGGCGAGGTCGGCCCGGTCGCCTCGGCGATGAACGCCGTGACCGACTCCGCGGTCGGCCGGGCCGCCGTCTCGGCGCTCGGGGACCGGGCCGAAGCGCTGTTCAATTCCCCCTTGTTGATGGGGATGCTCCCGGACACGCGGATGGGCTACGTCACCGTCCCGACGGTCATCGCGGAGGAACTCGGCGCGCCCGTCGAGGGCGTCAACACGGTCGAGCCGCCGGAACTCGACGACCGGATCGGCGACCTGACCTACGACATCGACGAGGGCAACCCTCACATCGAGCTGCGAGACAACTCCTTCGCCGCCAGCGGGACGGCCGTGACGGCCTGTCCGGTCAGCGCGAAGGACTTCGGCGGCGGCTGCTACCGCGACGAGTACGTCGGGACGAACGGCTCCGAGGAACACGTCGTCAGCCTCGACACCCAACCCTGTGTCGAGTGCGGCACGTGCGCCGTCGTCGCCGACACCGACTGGACCCACCCCCGCGGCGGCAAGGGTGTCGAGTACGAACAGGGCTGAGACGGCCGATCGCGACCGTTTAAACCGAATTCACCTGCCTATGCCATCGGAGTACCGCGCCCGCATCGACGACCTGGCCGAGGAGGCGGCCGCCGCCCGGGCGTCGTTCGACCCGCCGGCCGACCCGCCCGACGAGGAGCGCGCGCTGGCCGTCTGCCGCGAGGGCGTCGGTGCGGCCGTCGCCGTCTACGTCGACGCTCGCACGGGCGAGTGGCACCGCTTCGGCGAGGCCGAGTTCGACCGACTGGAGCGGGCCCTCAACACTCACCTCGAACTGTACGCCCGCTGTTACGGCGTCGAGATCGACCCCGACCACTCCGTCCGCACGGCCGCCGAGGCGCTGCTCGACACCCACAACGTGGTCGACGTAGCCCAGATCCTGACCGGCGTGCCCGACCGCGACGACGAGTGAGCCCGCCGGCCGACCAACCGAACCGTCCGCGAACTCGATTCTATCTCGATCGTCCGTGATAAATGCTAAGTATCGGGGAGTGGTACCGTCCCACATGGAACTAACAGCGGAGCTGTCGTTCGACCACGACGACCGGCGTGACATCTACGACTACGTCGAGCGCCACGGGTCGGTACAGCCCCGGAAGGCTCGCCGGGCGCTGGAGATGGAGCCGCGGGCGTTCGGCCACCACGTCGCCATCCTCAAGCGCGACGGCGTCCTGCTGGAGTCGGAGGGGGAGTTGCGGATCGCCTACGACGACGAACTGGAGGAGGAGTTCAGCTCCGACGGCCTGCAGGTGACGATCCGCCGCGCCCGCGAGGAGGACCTGACGGGGCTGGTAGGCGTGATCCGCCAGGCCATCGGTGGCGGTACCTACGTCGACGCCGAGACGGTCGCCGACGTGGTCGACCACGAGGAGGTACTGTTGCGACACAACGAACTGCAGTCCCGCGTGTTCTTCGTCGCCACCGTCGACGACGAGGTCGTCGGCTGGGTCAACCTCAACACGCACGAGACGGCGAAACTCGACCACACGGCCGAACTCACGGTCGGCGTCTTAGAGCGGTACCGCGGCCACGGCATCGGGAGCGAACTCCTCGAACGCGGCGTCGAGTGGGCCAGCGACAACGGCTACGAGAAGATCTACAACAGCGTCCCCGACGCCAACGAGGGCGCCATCGGATTTCTCGAAGCCCACGGCTGGGAGGTCGAGGCGGTCCGGGAGGACCACTACAAGATCGGCGGCGAGTACCTCGACGAAGTGATGCTCGCGACGACGGTCTGAACGCCCTTCGCCGCTCGAACCGGGCGATCGTGACCACCACGGTAGTCTTTTATATAGTGATCTCACAAAGTCGTACTCGATGACCGACGACGTGGACGACGACCTTGATGCGACGTTCGAGTTGCTCGCGGACCGCAGGCGACGCGCGGTGCTGCAGGTGCTCCGCACGGCGCCCCGCGGAGCGCTGGAACTCTCGGCCCTCGTCGACGCCGTCGCGACGGAGTGCGGGGAGGACCCCGACGCGCTCGCCTCGGCACTCCACGAGCGCCACCTTCCGAAGCTCGACGACGCCGACGTCGTCGAGTTCGACCGCGAGGACGGCGTCGTCACCTACGATTCTCACCCGCTCGTCGAGCGCTGTCTCGACGTGGTCCAGTCCTACCGATCCGACGAGTGGATGCGCGGCTCCTCGAAACCGGAGTCGAAGTGACCGCCGCGTCGCTCGCCCGTTGACCGTTCAGGGCCATTCGTCTTCGTAACCGTCCAGCGGGTCCGCGACCACGCCGTCCTGCCGCGCGATCACCCGCGCGTGGCCGGCGCAGACCCACCGATTGTCGGCCCAGGGGACGTGCAACTCCACGACCGCCTCGGCCTCGCAGCCGTCCTCCGCGCAATCGACCATACCGTTACTTCGAGCGCCGCGAGGAGAGTCTTTGGTGGCGTCTCACGGGAGCGTTCGACACAGCTCAGAGAGTGAGCAATTGCGGTGGCGCGCGCTGTCGCGGCGTTCATGCCGCGACAGCATCGTGCGAGGGATGAGCGAGCCGAAGGCGAGCGAAGCGGTTGGGGAGGGTCGTGGCCGTCTGCGGTGCTGTGCGGAGCGGTTGGGGCTCTTGGCGGACTGAACGGGCGAGGTGCGCTCGCGTTCGGTAGTCGCCTGAGCGGGCACTATCCGCGCGGTGCGAGGCGCGTAGCGCCTCGAAGCGAACGGCTGTGCCGTGAGCGGGCCGTGCGGAGAGCGCGGATATCCCGCCCAGCGACCGCGAGCGCGCCGAGGGCTTTCACCGCCTACTGTCGACTGCGGTCACCGCAATCCGACATCCTTCCAACCTAACTCGAACAGAAACAACCGAGACACTCGCACACAGAACTGAACGGTCGTTCGCTCGCCCTCACAGCAAGAAGACGCCGATCATGGCGACGAGGACGCCGGCGGTCAGCAGGATCTGCAGGACGCTGGAGGTGAGCATGCCCAGTAGCGTCACGCCGGCGGCGCGGGCGCTCTCCTCGATTTCGCCGCCGTCGACCAACTCCATGACGAAGACGGTGCCGGCGGTACCGAGGAGGAACCCGAGCGGGCCCCACACGAGACCGACCAGGCCGACGACGGTGGCGATCACGGTCGTCCGGGTGGAGGCCCCGCCGGCCTTCGCGGAGACGGCGCCGGCGAGCCAGTCGGTCGCGACGGCGATCAGTGCGACGAACAGCAGTCCCGAGAGGACGAAGACGTTCGGCTCGGCGAAGCCGCTGGCCCACCAGTAGACGACGACGCCGGCCAGCGAGAGGATCCCGCCCGGGACCAGCGGGGTGACGCTGCCGACGACGCCGCCGACCAGCAGGACGAACGCGACGATCACGAACAGGTCGACGGGGAGGGCGCCGAGCGCGGGGAGTTGCATCATTCGAATCGCTCCAGTTCTGCCGCGACCTTCGGGCCGCCGAACCGTGAAAGCAGCGGTCGGGTCGCTTCCCCCAGCGTCCGCATGCACTGCCCGGTGGAGTGGAAGTCCAGTTCCTCCGCGACCGCATCCCACGAGTGGCCCTGCAGCGCCTTCCGGACGAGCAGGCGCTCCTGTCTCGGTGTCAGGGGTTCCTCGCCGGGCGGACCGGCGTCGACCAGATACGCGACGGTCAGCCGCCGGAGCGGCCGCGGCGAGGTGTCGAAGATGCCGGCGCCGCCCGTCATCCCGGCGAGCAGGCGCCACTCCCACTCGGTGAGTCCGAGCTCGGGTGTCGCGTCGACGCTGCACAGCGCCGCGCGCACCACGTCGGGGTCCACGTCGTCCAGCGGGTCGGAGAGCATGGCCGCGACGCGGTCGAGGAACCACCGCGAATGGCGGTCGGCCAACGCTCGACCGGCGTCGCTGGTGGGAGCGAGCATCACCGCGGAGTACTCGCCGCTGGCGTCGTTGCGGGTCGTCGAGAGGTGGACGGTCGAGTAGCCGTTCGCTCGCCAGAAGGCCAGGAGTTCCGGCGTCGCGCCGTAGCCAGTGCCGAGCCAGTCCACGTCGTCGGCGAACTCCCCGCGGATCTCCGAAAGCAGCCGCGAGCCCAGCCCGCACGAGCGGACGGCGTGATGGGTCGCGATCCGGAGCACGCGCACCCCCTCCGGGACGCCTGCGTCCTCGTCACGGAGCTGGCTCGTCAGCACGTCGGGGATCATGTTCCCCCGCACGCGGCCGCCCTCGTACATGTGCGCCCGCAGGTCCGCGGGGAGGTCTCCCTCGCGAGCCAGCAGCGCGACCGAGACGACGTGACCCCGATAGGTGAGCGCCCGGACGGTCACGTTCGGCGCGTCGAGCAGGCGAGCCAGGTCCGACGGCTCCGTGCGGTAGTGGGCGGCGACGAGCAGCCCGAAGACTTCCCGGAGCAGGTGTTCGTCGGCGAGCAGGTCGGCGGCCTCGGGGCCGCGGTAGGCGAGCGACGGCGAGTCGCCGCGGGGATCGGTGGCGTCCGCCCCGCCGCCCGCGCCCTCGACGAGCGAGTCGACGGCGGGGCTCGCGTCGAGCAGGAGCGCGCGGAAGGCCCACACTTCCACGGGGTCGCCGGCGGCGTAGCGGATCGGGTCGGTCATCGACACGTCCGTCACGTCGAAGTCGCCGTCGTCGAGGCGGTCGCGAAAGCGCACGGAGAAGCCGCGGCCGGCGCCCTCGTAGCCGTGGACGGTCGTCGCGAACGCCGCCGCCGGGGCGTCGAGGAACCGTTCGAGCAGCCGAACGGGCAGCGCCGCGGCCTCGTCGACGACGACCGCGTCGGGGTCGTCGGGGAGTTCGGCCGCCGCCGTCGGCTTCTCGAAGCGGACGCGCCCGTGAGCGGTTTCGAGCAGCGTCGGGTCGGACTCGTCGGGGTCACCTGCGAGTGCGTCGGCGCCGACCAGCACCTCGCGAGCGCGGGCGAACACCTCGGCGGCGCCGCGGTACTGTGGCGCGGTGACGAGCACGTCCCGACCGTTGAGCGCGAGCGCGCCCGCGGCGAGGCCGGCCGCGCTGGACTTTCCGCGCCCGCGGTCGGCCTCGACGACGACGGCGTCGCCGGGCTCACCCAGCGCTTCGAGGGCCTCGACGGCCGTCACCTGGTCGTCGGTGCGACAGCGTTGGTAGACGGCGGCCGGGAACGCTGGGTCGTCGGGGACCGCCGGCGGATCCGGAGCGACTCGCGGTGCGGGGTCGGTCAGCCCGTCGCGTTCGACGGTCGGCTCGCCGGACCCGTCGTCCACGTCGACGACGGCGATGCCTGGGTGAGCGCGAAGCAACTCGACCAGCCGGCAACGGAAGTTGCCCGCAACGTCCGACACGTCGAACGGCGGGACGGCCAGCGTCTCGTCGAAGCCGTCGCGGCGGTCGGCCCACGAGTCGAGCGGCGGGACGCAGAGGACGAGCAGGCCGCCGCCGTCGACGGCGCCGACCGCGCGGCCGAGCGCGTTCGGCCGACACGCCTCGTGGCAGTCCACCACCAGCGCGCCGTGAGTCGTCCCGAGGAGGTCCCCGGCGCGAGCTGGGGGGACCCGCTCCCAGGGCGTCTCCTCCGATTCGCCGAGGTACGTTACCGCTCGCGATTCGATGGCGACCGCGTCGAGGGCGTCGGCGGCGGCCGCGCGGGTGGCCGCTCCCTCGCCGGCGAGGACGAGCAGTCGCCGTTCGTTGGTGGCGCGGGCCTCCGCGCGCAGCGCGTTCGCGACGCGACCGACGGTCATGGCTCCCGGTCCGCCGCCGAGCGACAAATGCCCGCCGATCGGATCGGCTCCCCGCGGGCTCGACCGCCGGCCCCAGCGACCTGCGACCGGGGCCGACGGGTGTGTCGGGAATCTGCCATACAGCGCGTGTCGACCCGGCGCGAGCGTCGTGGGAACGTCCTCGACGGGGCTGGGTGCGAGCCGGTCGGCCGAGCGGCTGGAGGAGCCGACGCGGACAACCGTTACCGCAGGGCGGCACCTCGTCGCGACAGGGGTGGTTCCAGGCGGTCGAGGGCCCTCAGCGAGCGGCCCGCGGAGACGGACGCGAGCGGCCGTGACGTGTGCAGGCGGCTCGCACGCGGGGTCGTCTTCGAAAGTGCTTTTAGTACTCCTCTGCCAGATGGGTGTACAGCCCGCGCGGGGTTGATGATGCTCCTAGCCTCTCAGGATATTCCGCCGCGATTTTCTCGCGGCGCCCGGGTCGAACCCGGACCGGCGGGGGAGCGCGAGCCCACGCGCGGGAGGTGATCCACAAATGCCAGTATACGTAGATTTCGACGTGCCCGCGGACCTCGAAGACGACGCGCTCGAGGCCCTCGAGGTCGCACGAGACACAGGCACCGTGAAGAAAGGAACCAACGAGACGACCAAGGCCGTCGAGCGCGGCAACGCGGAACTCGTCTTCGTCGCCGAGGACGTCCAGCCCGAGGAGATCGTCATGCACCTCCCGGAGCTGGCCGACGAGAAGGACATCCCGTTCGTCTTCATCGGCACGCAGGACGAGGTCGGGCACGCTGCCGGTCTCGAAGTCGGTAGCGCGGCCGCCGCCGTCGTCGACGCGGGCGACGCCCAGGACGACGTCGACGACATCGCCAGCAAGGTCGAGGAACTGCGGTAGGTGACCCGGTATGTCTGCTGAAGAATCCGACGGAAACGGCGGTTCCACGGCCGCCGAAGTCATCGAAGTCGTGGGCCGCACGGGGATGCACGGCGAGGCCATGCAGGTCAAGTGCCGGATCCGCGGCGGCGAGAACCAGGGCCGCATCATCACGCGAAACGTCCTCGGGCCGGTCCGGGAGGGCGACGTGCTCCAGCTCCGCGAGACCGCGCGCGAGGCCGACCAGATCGGAGGCCAATAATGCCACGAACGCGCGAATGTGACTACTGCGGCACCGACATCGAGCCCGGGACGGGCACCATGTTCGTCCGCACCAACGGCTCGACCATCCACTACTGCTCCTCGAAGTGCGAGAAGAACGCCAACCTCGGTCGCGAATCGCGCGACCTCGAATGGGCGGGCGAGGAGGAGGACGCCGCGGAGTCCGACGAGGACGAGCCGGCCGCCGAACCGGAGCCCGAGCCCGAAGTCGAGGAAAGTTCCGAGGCCGACGGTGACGAGGCTGACTCCGACGAGGACGAGTCGGAAGCGGAAGCCGACACCGATGCCGACGAAGCGGCGGACGCCGACGAGTCCGACGCCGACGAAGAGGAGGCCGAGGCCCAATGAGCCACCACGACGAGCGCACGTTCGTGATGGCCAAGCCCGACGCCGTTCAGCGCGGACTCACCGGCGAGATCGTCACTCGCCTGGAGGAGCGCGGGCTGAAGCTCGTCGGCGCGAAGTTCATGCAGATCGACCAGAAGCTCGCCGAGCAGCACTACGGCGAGCACGCGGACAAGCCCTTCTTCGACGAGCTCGTCGAGTTCATCACCAGCGGTCCGGTGATGGCGATGGTCTGGCAGGGCGCCGACGCGACCCGCCAGGTCCGTCAGATGATGGGCGCGACCGACCCCGCCGACGCCGCACCCGGCACCATCCGCGGCGACTACGGTCTCGACCTCGGTCAGAACATCATCCACGGTTCCGACCACGAGGACGAGGGCGCCAACGAGCGCGAGATCGAGCTGTTCTTCGACGAGGACGAACTCGTCGAGTACGAGCGCTCGGACGAGCCCTGGGTCTACGAAGACGAAGACCACTGAGCCGCTGAGTCCCCGCTTTTCGGCCGTCGCTGCGCACGTCGACCGGGCTCCGGTCGACTTCGCTTCTCGCTCGCGAGTCTCATCCCTGTTCGCACGTCGCTGGCCGCGAGTCGTGACAGCGTCGGCGTAGCTTTTTGACGGGTCGGCCGCACCACCCGCCATGGACGAGATCGCCGAGGACGTGCTGTCGACGCCGCCCGACGCCGACGAGGAGTGTTCGGTCTGTGGCGAGTCGATCCCGATCGAGGACGGTGTGGTCCCGCCTGCGGGCGAGGAGTACGCCGTGCTTCGGGCCGCCGACCCACAGAGCGCCGGCGTGATGACCGAGCGGTGGGTCCATCGCGAGTGTCTCCGGACGTATCTGAAGGAGTCGGGAGCGGACGAGCGGTGACGAGTCCGACGGCGCGGTGACAGCCTTCCGGGAGTCGACGGTAGCGACGCTCTCAGTTGTCCCGGTGGCCGAGACGGGGTGATCGGGTGGCGTCCGACGCCCGTCGGACGTACGGCTTCGCCGCAGGTGATACATTTTTCTCACCCCCAGATCAATAGAGTGGCGTGCAGACGACATCGGCCGCAGATATCGAAGCCGTCCTCGACGAGTCCGGGCCGGACTACGAGGAGTTCAGCTACGAAGCGGCCACCGGTGGGACCCGTGCCGACGTGTACATGGTCACGCTCGTCTATCGGGGCAACGAGTACGAGGTGGTCGTCAAGTTCGAACCGCCGGGCGACGACCGGTTCGCGGTCGAGCCGAAGCTCCACGAGTACGTCGCCGACCGAACCGAGATCCCGATCCCGCGCATTCTCGTCTTCAAGCAGGAGCCCGAGCGGGCGGTGCCACCCTACTTCGTCACCGAGCGGGTGCGCGGCGACAACCTCGCCGACCAGTACGGCGCGATGGACCAGAGTCACTGGGAGCGGGTCATCGAGCAGGTCGGGTCGATCATGGGCGACCTGCACTCGGAGATCGCCTTCGAGGCGTTCGGTCGGCTGATGCTCTACGACGACCGGATCACGATCCGCAACTGGCGGGGCAACTGGCGGGAGTACTTCGGCGACCTGACCCGCTCGCACATCGAACGTCTCGACGGGACGCCCTTCGAGGGGATGCAGTCGCGGGCGCGTGACGCCATCGAGGACACCCTCCCGCTGGTCCCCGAGGACGGGATGCCCCGGCTCGTCCACGACGATATGCAGCCGACGAACCTCCTCTGTATGCTCGACGAACCGGACCCGGTCACCGCGGTCCTTGACTGGCAGGACACGCTGGCGGCCCACCGCGACTACCAGCTCGCCCAGTCGGAGTTCCTCTACATCGACTCGACGTTCGACGACCCGGAGGTGTGCGAACGACTGCGCGAGCAGCTCTACGAGGGCTACCGGACCCACACGGAGTTCGACCCCGGCGAGACTTACGAGCGGACCAAACCGGTCTACCAGCTGTCGACGCTCCTGTGGCGGATGACCGGCTTCGACGACGCCTTCGCCGAAGACGACCTGGGCCGCGCCCGCGCGGAGTTCCAGTACCGCCAGCAGTTCGACCGCCTGCTGGCCGAACTCCCGCGGTGACGGTCCCGCGCGCCGTCCCGTCGATCCGACATCTCCCCATCCGGCGCGAACGAACCTGTCTGACTGGAGACCTGTTTCCCGTAACGAAGTTGTTAAGTTGTCGCTCTACGGACCCCTCGGCAGGATGCGCTCCGTGTCGTCCCCGCCGACCGGTCTCGACGGCCCCGTCCAGCTGCGGGAGCGAGTCCGTCGCGTGCGTCGGTCGTGATGCCCGGTGTCGCAGTCCCGGCCCCGATCGCCCAGTCGCCCTGGCCCCGGACGGGTCCGGTCGCCGTCGCGGTCCGCCGATGAACCGTCGCTCGCGCCCCCGCATCGAGTCGCCAGTCGCGAACCACACCTCCCCCGACCAATGAATCGAACCAAGACAGTAGCACTCGTAGTCCTGATCGCAGTCGCATCGCTTCCGGCCGTCGCGGCCGCTACCAGTGTCAACGTGACCATCTCGTCGGTCGACGTGAGCCCGGCCGAGCCGGTCCCCGGCGACGAGGTCACGATCGAACCGACGATCGAGAACTTCGACAGCAGCTCCGCGGGGTACTTCCTCGACCGCGTGCGAGTCATCGAGGCCGACGACGGGCCCGACCCGAAGGAGTACGCCGAGGTGAAGAACATCGGGACGCTCCCGGCCGGCTCCGACCGGTCGGTTCCGCTGTCGATGTCGTTCGACGAGCCCGGTACGTACGACCTGCAGGTCAACGTCTCCGGTCGCGACACCGACCAGAACCGTGTGACGCGGCTGAGTTACCCGGTGTCGATCACCGTCGAGGAGCGGTACCCGCAACTCGACATCGACGCCGACGACTCCGTGGCGGGCGTCCGCGCGGACGGTTCGGTCACCGTCGCCAACAGCCTGTCGAGCCCCATCGAGAGCGTCGAACTCACCGTCGGCGGTGAGAACGTCACCGTCACCAACCGCCGGGAAGTGCTGGCGACGGTCAGAAGCAACGCCTCCCGCTCCGTCGAGTTCGACTACCGCGCGGACGACCCGGGCCGCCATCGGGTGACCGCGACGCTGACCTACACGACCGCCGGCGGCGTGACGGACACGGTCACCGACACGGTGACGGTCCGGACGGAGACCGAACGGCCGCAGCTCGACATCGATACCAACACCTCGATCGCCGGGCTGGAGTCCGACGGCACCGTCACGGTCGCCAACGGGCTCGGCGCGGCGGTGACCAACGCCGAGCTGACGGTCGCCGGCGACGGCGTCACCGTCCGCAACGGCCGCTCGGTGTTCACCCGGATCGCCGACGGCGAGTCGACCACGGCGGCCTTCGACTTCCGGCCCTCGGCCGCCGGCGACCACGAGGTGACCGCGACGTTCGCCTACTCGACACCGGGCGGGGCGACCCGGACCGTCACGGAGACGGTCTCCCTCCAGGCCGACCCGCTGCGCGACAGCGTCGCGCTCGACCTGAGCACTCGACAGGGTGGCAACTCCCAGGCGGTGACGGTGTCGGTACTCAACGGCGGTAACGCGCCCATCTCGAACGTCAGCGTACGCGCAACCTCGCCGAACGCGACGGTGGGTCGGGCGCTCGTCGACCGCGTCGCCGCGGGCGAGTCCCGAACCGTCCGGCTGAACGCGACGCTGTCCGGTGACCGCGCGGCGGTCGACGTGGTGGCAACCTACGACGTGGCCCGCCAGCGCGGCGAGGCCGCGGCGTCGACGGCGCTCACCCAGACGCCGGGCACTATCGGCCTGACCGGGCTGGAGGTCGTCCCCGACGGCGGGCGGCTCCGCGTCTCCGGCAGCGCGAGCAACCTCGGGACGACCGACGCCCAGAGCGTGCTCGTCAGCGTCGTCGACACCGAAGCGGTGACGCCGACCGCGCCCAACCGCGAGTACTTCGTCGGGACCGTCCCCGCGAGCGACTTCGTCTCCTTCGACGTGTACGCGACGGCGACGGGCAACGTCTCGACAGTTCCGCTGGAAGTCGAGTATCTCGTCGACGGCCAGCGCGTCACCCGCACCGTCGAGGCCGACGCTGCCGCCGCCAGCCGCGCGCTCGCCGCCGGCCCCGACGTGGATCCGAACTCGACCGGCGGCGGCTCCCTCCTCCCGCTGGTCGTCGGTACCGTCGTGGTGATCGCCGTCCTCGCCGTGGGCGTCCGCGCCTGGAGGACGAGACGTGGCGGTGATTGAGACCCGGGGCGCCGTCAAGCGCTACCGGACCGGCGGGGAGACCCTGGAGGCCCTGAAAGGGATCGACTTCGCCGTCGAACCCGGGGAGTTCGTCTCCATCATGGGACCCAGCGGGAGCGGCAAGACCACGCTGCTCAACCTGCTCGGCCTGCTCGACGACCCCAGCGAGGGCGAGGTCCTGCTCGACGGCGAGGACGTGACCGGCCTCTCCGACCGCGAGCAGACCGCCGCACGCAAGCGGACCATCGGCTTCGTCTTCCAGAACTTCTACCTCATCCCGACGCTGACCGCGAGGGAGAACGTCGAGGTGCCCGCGCTCTTCGACCACGACCCGACCGTCGAGGAGCGGTCGGTCGACCTGCTCGAGCGGATGGGACTGGGCGACCGGCTGGACCACAAACCCGACGAACTCTCCGGCGGCCAGAAACAGCGGGTCGCCATCGCGCGCTCGCTCATCAACGAGCCCCGGCTCCTGTTGGCCGACGAGCCGACGGGGAACCTCGACCGCGAGACCGGCCGGCAGATCTTGGAGGAGTTCGTCGAGATCACCGAACGGGACGTGGCCGTCATCGCCGTCACCCACGACGAACTCGTCAACGAGTACGTCGACCGCACGGTGGAACTCGTCGACGGCTACATGGGCTCGGACGTGCCGACCGGTGCCTACGGGAAACCGGCGGGCGGCCCCGCCGAAACCGCCGACCCGGACCCGGACCCGGGCGCCGGCGCGGTCGGTTCGGTCGACGAAGGCGACCCGGGGAGTGGTGAGCCGTGATGGGCTGGCTGCGCCGGCGGTTCCCCGCCCTGCTGATGGCCCGGCGCAACATCGGACGGACGAAGGTCCGCTCGGTGCTGGCGGCGCTGGGCATCGTCATCGGCGTCATCGCTATCGCGTCACTCGGGATGTTCGGGCTGACGCTGCGCTACCAGCTCACCGAGAACCTCGGCGACATCGGCAACCAGGTCATGGTCACCCCGGCCGACTCGTCTGGGGCGCCCGGGGCGCTCACCGAGCGAGACCTCCGGCAGGTCGAGTCGCTCGCGGGGTCCGGCGCCACGGTCGCGCCCGCGGTCCAGCGGTTCACCACCGTCTCCTACGGCAGGGGGGCCGGCGAGACCAGGGCGGTGATGGGGATCGACCAGCCGGGCAAGCTGTTCGAGGCCCGCGAGGGGTCGATCCCCGAACCCTACCGGAGCGGCGCACTGATCGGGCCGAACCTCGCTGACCAGCGCGATCTGGGCCCCGGCGACACGATCACGGTCAACGGCTCGACCGAGCGGGTCGTCGCCGTCCTCTCGCCGAGCCAGGGCTTCGGGTTCACCGACCCGAGCGACCAGATCGTCCTGCCGACCCGGACGTTCGACAGCCGCGGCTACGACACGATCACCGTCACCGAGACCGACAGCACCGCCGCCAACGCCACCGCGGTGGCGATCCGCGCGCAGTTGAACGACCGGCGCGAGCGGGTGTCCGTCCAGGACTTCTCCGGCGTCGCCGACCAGATCGGCCAGTCGTTCCAGGCCGTGAACCTCTTTCTCATCGGGATCGGCTCCATCTCCCTGCTGGTCGCCGGCGTCAGCATCCTGAACGTGATGCTGATGAGTGCCGTCGAGCGCCGCCAGGAGATCGGCGTGTTGCGCGCCGTCGGCTTCCAGAAACGCGACGTGCTGAAGATCATGCTCTCGGAGGCGGTCCTGCTGGGGATCGTCGGCGGCCTCGCCGGCGCCGGCTTCTCCATCGTCGCCGGGATGGCTCTCAACCACTTCGTCGTCGGCGACGCGAGCCTCGTTTTCCGTCCCGGGAACTTCGTTTACATCGGCCTCGCGTTCGCCTTCGGCGTCGGGACGAGCCTCCTCAGCGGGCTCTATCCGGCGTGGAAGGCCGCCAACGAACGCCCCGTCGAAGCGCTGCGGGGCTAAAAACTGTCGCCGTACCCGATTTTCCGCCCGCCGTCCGCGCCCCGTCGCTCAGTCCGCGTTGACCGTCAGCCGCGGGCTCGCGCGGTCGACCGTCACCGCCGCGAACTGCTCGAACCAGTCGGACTCACCGGATTCGAAGGCGTCCAGGCAGTCCTGAACGGTGAAGTTGATCTCGCCGGTCCCGTCGGCGCAGGGGAACACGGCCTGCAGGTCGCTGCCCTCGTAGACGGCGAGCGACGCCATCGGGAAGACGACCACGTCGTGGACCGCGTCGCTGCCGATGTACGAGCGCTGACGGCGCTCGAAGGCCGGTTCGAGCCGGTAGCCGTTCTCGCCCGCCCACTCGCCGAACTCGTCGTAGGTGGCCAGCGCCGCGTCGCGGCTGTCCTGCTCGGGCGTCCGGATGCGTTGCCAGGAGGCGTCGACCTCGGTGTCGGTGACGACGCCCTCGGCTTCCAGGTCCTCGACCCGTGCGAGGATCCGCTGCTGGCGGTCGTAGCTGCCGTACGTGTCCCCGCGGAGGTAGAGTTCGATCCGGTGGTCGGCTGTGTCCGTCATGGGTTCTGTCACTTGATCGATCCCTCGGGTGGCCCCCTGAAAACGCTTTCCGCCCTATGCCTTCGAGGGACTTTAGGGACCTAAAGTGAGTCGCGTTGACGCCGTTCCCGCGGGTTGAGTCCCGGTTCCGTACGAACCGCCTGCGGGCCGCCGGGACCTCCCGACGGCTGGAACGGCGGAGCCGCGTTCAGTCGTCGGCCGACGCCGTCTCACCGAGGGCGGGCACGTCGATCTCGCCGGTGTCGAGTTCGGCCTCGACCTCGCGGGCCGCGGTGACCATGTTCTCCATCTTCTCGTAGGCCTTCTCGCGGGGGAGCAGCTTCAGGCCGCAGTCCGGGGAGATCGTGAGCTGCTCCGGCGGGACGACCTTCAGGCCCTGACGGATGTTGTCCTTGATCTCCTCGACCGTCTCGACCTCGGCGGTGTGGTTGTCGATGACGCCCAGCGCCAGGTCGAGCGTGAACTCGGGATCGGTGAACACGTCGATCTGCTCGTAGTCGCCGTTGGTGAGTTCGAGGTCGAGCTCGTCGATCGGGTAGTCGAGCACCTCGGGGTAGATCCGCGAGTAGTCGCCGTAACAGACGTGGAGGCCGATGCGGACCTCCTCGGGGATGCCCTCGACGATCCGTTCGAGGCACTCGCCGACGATGGCGTGGTCGTCGGGCGTCGTGGCGAGCGCGGGCTCGTCGATCTGGATGTAGCGGGCGCCGGCGTCGACCAGCTGTTCGATCTCCTCGTTGACCAGTTCGGCCAGGTCGTATGCCAGCGCCTCGTCGTCGTCGTAGGCCTCGTTGAACGTCCAGTTGGCCAGCGTGTACGGGCCGGTGATGGGCACCTTGACGGGGCGGTCGGCGACGGAATCGGTGAACTCGAACTCGTCGACGAGCCACTGCTCGCCGTATTCGACCTCCTCGGCGACGGAGGGCTTGTTGAAGTAGTTGTGGCCCCACACCTTCACGCGGCCGTTGAACTCGTAGCCCTCGATGCGCTCGGCGAAGTACTCGACCATCTCGGTCCGGCGCATCTCGCCGTCGACGACGGTGTCGAGGCCGGCCCGCTCGTGCTCCTCGGTGATGAGGCGAGCGGCGTCGTCCTTGGCCTCCTCCCACTCAGTGTCGCCGAAGTTGTCCTCGTCGTCCTCGTACAGCTGTCTCTTATACACATCT
>NZ_AOIU01000025.1 GCF_000337455.1 Halosimplex carlsbadense 2-9-1
CCTCCGCGCGCTCGACGGCGCCAAGCGCCGCCAGCTTCTCCTCGAACTTGCCCGAGGGAAGGTAGAACGTCGGCGTGTTGATCGTCGCGTAGGCCGTCTCGAAGTCGACGCCGTGGGCGTTGTCGAGCGTCCACTCGACGCGCTCGGCGATCTCCGAGGCATCCTCGACGAGCGTGTTCTGCCCGTCGACGATCCCCAGCGCGATGTCGTCTTTGGCGCCGTACTCGCTGAGGACGTAGGCGTTGTCCTCGTGGTTGGCGACGAAGTCGAAGCCGACCGCGTCGACGTCGGCGTCCATGAGGTGGGCGTACACCTTCTCGTCGATGCCGCCGTCGCCGCCGTGGGACTCCCAGTAGGTGTGGGCGACCACGTCGGCGTCGGCCGCCTGTGCGACCGTGTCGATGGCCTCGCTGGCGCGCTCGTCGGCGCCGTCGCCGGGCGGCGACTCCAGCAGGGAGGGTTCGAGCAGGAACAGCGTCTCGACCTCGGGGAACCGCTCGGCCTCGCTCGCGAGGAAGTCGGCCAGCGCCGAGAGGAAGGCGCTCTCGTCGCCGTAGTGGTCGTCCGTCGCGAGCTGACTCAGCGTGTACGGCCCGGGCAGGACGGCGCTGAGCGACTCGTCGGTGAGCTCCGCGGTCGCTTCGAGGTCAGTCGCCACGTCACCGGTCGCGCTCAGGTCGCCGGTCACGACCGGCTCGCGGTAGAAGTTGTTGTTGTCGAAGTAGCGGACGATCCCGCGGGTCTCGACGGCGTCGGCGACGGCCAGCGGGTGAGTGAGCATGTCGTCCCACCGCAGCTGGCCCTCGACGACCAGGTCGAGGCCGGCGTCGGTCTGGAGGCCGACGACCTCCTCGCGCGCTCGGTCGTAGGCGTCGCTGATCTCTGCGCTCTCGTCGCCCGAGACCAGCCCGCCCTTCTGTCGTCCCTTCAGGTTCGCGAGTTCGTCTTTCGCCCAGTCCGGTACCGGAAACAGGCCGGGCGTCGTTGAACGTACCTGCGTCATTGGAACGCCCTACGAAATGACGCCCTATAATATTTCTTATCTCGTTTGATGCGCTGTGGTAATTTCCATCGCGGTCCGCGGCGGTTCTGGCCGGAAGCGTTATCGGTCACCTGCCTGGATCGAGAGCCGTGCGACCCCTCCGTCGACCCGGATCGAACGCCGTTCGCCTCTTCGGCGCGTTCGTCGCCGTCGCAGCCCTCGTCCCGCTGTTCGCCTATCAGTACCACATGTACGTCCACTACGAACCGCCCGGTGGCGTCGGTCACTACGGGCTGGTCGCGACCGCGTGGTTTCTAGGGATCGGCTGGGCGAGCGCCGCCGCGTGGGGCGTCGCAACAGCCTGGACCGGCCGGGTCCAGTCGCTGACGCCCGCCCGTGCCGTGATCGCGGTGATCCTGGCACCGCTCCCCGCCGCGGTCGACACGTTCCGGCGGCCGCTGACAGACGTGGCACCGCCGCCACGCATCGCCGAGTGGACGTCACCATCGGGCCCGATCGACGTGGTCGGGCGAACGCTCTCGAGCGTCGGATTCTGGCGGCTCGGCGCCGTCCTGTTTCTCGTCGCCGGCGTCGCCTGGGCTCGCCGCGAGCGCCGATGGCTGCGCGGAACCGCCCTAGCGCTCGTCTGCTACGGTGGCGTCCACGGCGCGGCCACCACGAGTGTGCTGCACGGGATGATATTCCGTCCGCTCGTCGCCGCGCTCCCGGGGTCCGTCCTGTTCATCCTCGGCGCCGTCCTGGCCGCCGACACCGGGCACCCAGACGCGGAATCGGGTGACGACTGGCCGCCCGGCGTGCGAGCGACCGACTAAGCCTCTGCGCGCTCGAACCGCATCACCAGCAGCGTTTCGAAGGGATGGGACTCGCTGGCGACTTCTTCACCAACGAGTCCGTTCGCCGCCGCCCGTTCCCGGACGGCGTCGGGGTCGGTCAGCGAACTCACGAGCAGGTAGGCCGCACCCGTCGGCCGCAACACGCGCGCCACGTCGTCGAGGAACGGGTCGATGGCCGCGCGGCCGTCCTCACCGCCCGATAGCGCGCGCTCCATCCAGTCGTCCCACTCTTTCTCGGGCTCCGTGGGCAGGTACGGGGGATTGAACGTCACCACGTCGAAGCTCTCGGCGTCGAACGCCCCCGTCAGGTCCGCTCGAACGGCCGGAATCCCCGCCTCGGTGGCCTGCCGACAGGCGTGTGGGTTCAGGTCCGTCCCGACCGCCTCGGCGCCCGCCTCACGCATCCGCGCGGCGACGTAGCCCGACCCCGTTCCAACGTCCAGCGTGCGGTCGCCCTCGCCGACGCGCTCGACGACGGCGTCGGCCAGCAGTTTCGAATCCTCCGCCGGCTGGTACACCTGCTCCATGTCGCGCTGTGCGGCCAGTCCCGGTTTGCCGTCGGATCCGTCCCCAGTTTCGTCCCCCGCGGACTGCTCTCCGCTCATTGGGGATCGCCGGGTTCGCCGACCTCGTACGCCAGCGTCGCCAGGTCCGCGAACTCCGCGGGCGTCACGTTGCCGGCGCGGGCGCTCATCAGGTCCTCGTCGGCCGCTTCGACAACGGCGTCGGGGTCACCCAGCCCGGAGATGTGGGCGGTGTTGCGGACGGCGTTGCGCATCGTCTTCCGGCGCTGGGTGAACACGGCCTTCAGGAACGCCATGAAGAAGTCCTCGTCGTCCACTTCGTAGTCCGGATCGCGGGGCGTCGTCCGCACGACCGCGCTCTGGACCGCGGGCGGCGGCGAGAACGCTTCTTTGGGGACCGGCTCGACCACCTCGGCGTCGGCGTAGTGGCCCGCGGTCACCGACAACCGGCCGTAGTCGTCGGTCCCCGGCTCGGCGGCCATCCGCTCGGCGAACTCCCGCTGGAACATGAGCACGAGCGGCCGCTTCTCCGGGAGCAAGCGGAAGGCCAGCTCGCTGGACGGACCGTACGGGAGATTCGAGACGGATGCGGTGAACTCGGGCAACTCGACTTCGAGCGCGTCGCCTTCGACGACGGTGAGTCGCCCGTCGTCGATCTCGGCGGCGAACTCATCGCGGAGGAACGCCGCCAGGTCGGGGTCGCGTTCGATGGCCGTCACCCGTTCGCCGGCGGCGAGCAGGCGGTCGGTCAGCGCGCCGGTCCCCGCGCCGATCTCCAGCACGTGCGAGAGGTCGACGTTCGCCTCCGCGGCGTACTCGGGCAGCCGGTCGAGCACGCGGTCGTCCACCAGGAAGTGCTGGTCGCGGTTCGGGTCGCCCCGGACGCCCGCCCGTCGGAGCAGGGCGTCGGGGTCGCGCGCTCCCGTTTCGGGGGCGTCGCGGCGGGGCGTGGCGCCGTTGCTCTCTCCCTCGCTTTCCCGCGTGCGCTCGCCGTTCATTCCTCGTCCCTGCGGGCGAACGTGCGATACTTCAGGTCGTCCTCGCGGATCTCCTCGAGGATGCGCTCGACGACGACCTCGCGGGGGTTGTGCAGCCCCTCGACGCGCTCGCCCAGGTCGTCGAAGCTCTCGAAGGGGCCGCGCTTGCGCTCGTCGAGGATCGAGTTCCGGAGTTTCTTCCCGATGCCCGGCAGGAGGTTCAGCTGGTGCAGGCGCAGTGTGATGGGCTGGGCGTCGTTGTAGAAGTCGACGAACCGGCGCTCTTCCTCGTCGACGAGGTCCTCGACGGCGTAGTCGAGTTCGGACTGGGCGCCGCCGGTGAGGTCCTCGTACTCGACTTCCCCGGTGCGCTCGATCGCGTCGGCCGCCCGGTCGATGACCAGATCGTCACCGATCGACACGTCGGCCTCGGGCCCGAGAACCACCTCGAACAGACGGAAGTCCTCGCGCCCGAGCGCGTAGACGAGGGGCTGTTTCTGGTACTGCGGGCGGTCGTCCTCTGTCCGACCGTGTGCGAGAAAGTCGAGGACGACGGCCGTCGGTCCCCCCGGATCGTCGTCGTCGCGCTCGGTGTCGCTCATGACAGACGAGTAGGGCGAGACGGAACTTAAACCCCCGCTGTCGGGCGCTTGGGAAACGGAGACCGGTCAGGCGTACCTGGCGACGACTTCGAGGATGGCGTCGAGTTCGTCGCCCGAGAGGGTGAACCGCTCCTGGGCGTAGATCGACCGCAGCTCGTCGCGGTCCCGCGGGCGCAGGTTCGCGATCTTGTAGGCGGTCGGCTCGTCGACCTTGTCGAGCTCCTGCAGCTCGGCGACGAACTCGCGGGACTCCTCGGGGTCGAGGACGGCGAAGCGGTTGACGTGCTCGATGGCTCGCGCCAGCTCGTAGCGCATCTCCCGGTCCTCGTCGGCGGCCCGCTCGCGTTCGAGCTCCTCGAGGACCACCTTGGTCTCGGCGACCGTCAGGTACTCTTCGCCGACCTTCTCTTTGAATATCGTCATGCCTGGCTGCGGAGGTGGGCGGACTTGACGATCAGCGTCTTCTCGACACTGCCGTCGGTGACGGCGACCTTGTAGGCGGCGCCCTGCTCGCCGACGACCTCGCCGGTTCGACCGTCGAACCGCGGGTGGTAGCGCCCGTCCGGGACGCTCGGGTCGATCTTCAGGTGGACCTTCTCGCCGGTCTCGTACTCGGTGACCGCTCGCTGGGGCGGCGACGTGCCGCTTTCTCGAGGCTTGTTGCGGAGCTTCTTGCGCGACTTCTTCTGGGGTCCGTTGGAGTTAGGCATTCGTGCGGTGTCGTTCTCCGGTCACGCTTATAAATCGCACGTTACGCCGTCGTGCCCGCCGTGCGAGCGGGCGGCGCGGGCGGTCGGTGGACCCCGAGCGGGCTGGCACCCCGATCGCGCGGGCCGGTGGCGCGGCTCGGCGGTCGAAGCTGCTGAAAACGCGAGCGAGGCGTTACAGGCGACCGACGTCGCCGACTTCGACGCTCTCGACGCCTTCGACGCCGGAGAAGGCCTCTTCGACGGCCTCGGTGCCGCCCGCCTCGTCCGGGACGACGACGGTCGGGAGCAGGGCGACGAGGCCGAAGGCCACGTCGTCGCGCTCGAAGCCGTTGATCTTCGCGCCCTCGGGCAGCGACGCTTCGAGGCGCTCCTGGAGCGCGTCGAGGTCGACCTCGGGGTTCTGGGGCATGACCTTGATCTGGGCAGCTACTTTCCCCATCGTTACGGCCCCATGAACCCGCAATCCGGGCACTCGTAGAGGTTGCTCTGTTTGCGGCACTTCGCGCAGCGGTAGATCTGCTGGCCGCAGTCGGGACACTTGAACGCGGCGGCGTTCGTGCCGGCGATGTTGATGCCGCACGAAACGCACTTTTGCTGGCGTTTCTGTTGGCTCTCGCTCATACCACTCCGTATCCTCTCACGGTTTTTAACCGTTGTCAAAGTCGCCGGCCGGCGCTCGACGGCCGCGGTGGGTGCGCTGTGGTCCCTTATCCGAAGTTCTCGACCTTCGCGGCCTCGGCGTCCCCGCCGGCCGCGGAGATGGCGGCGGTGGCGTCGTCGAGGAAGTCGGCGAACCCGTAGACGAACACCTGCGTGTCCTCGGTCAGTTCCTCGTCGACCGACGACGCCAGCGGTGACGACGGCGCGAGGACGGCCACGGAGACGCCCCGCTCGTTCAGCTCGGTCAGGCGCTCGTCGTGGATCGGCGCGGCGTCGCGGTAGACGATGGCGGCCGCCCCGCCCTCGTCGAGCGCCCGTTCGGCGATCCCGATCGCCGGCCCGACGCCAGGGCCGCCCGCGAGGATCAGTACCCGGTCTTCGCCCTCGTAGTAGGCGTCGCCGTACGGGCCCGAGACCGTGACGGTGTCCCCGGCGGTCAGGGCCGCCAGCTCCGGTCCGACCTCGCCCTCGGGGTCGATGCCGACTGTGATCTCGAACGTCCCCGCTACGTCCGGCGAGGAGATCGTGTAAAAGCGCGCCTCCTCGACGCCGTCGAGGGCGACCTTCACGAACTGCCCGGGCTGGGCTTCGAACCCGTCGGGCGTCTCGAAATCGATGGCGATGGCGTCCTCGCCGACCGACTCGACCGCGACGACGGCGACTTCGGTGTCGTCCATGCTCCCGTGTCGCGGCCGGCGGCGCAAGGTCCTTTCGTTCCCGGGCGGTTTCGTTCCCGAGCGCCGCGGCGCGAGCCGGGTTCGATGCGGTTGTTCGGCTCGCCGTTCCGACACCGCTCCGTTCACCATCGCAGGACGCGATCTCCGGACGTTCGAAACCGGCGATTTTCGCCCGTGCGTCCACTTTTCCGTCCGTCTCAGGGGGACCAGTTCCGGCCCATTACAGAAGTCTTTTTGCGGGGCGGGAGATACCACAATGCAGTATGCCCGAGGACCTGAACTGGGCCATCGGCGGTGAAGCCGGTGACGGGATCGACTCTACCGGGAAGATCTTCGCTCAGGCACTCTCGCGTGCCGGCCGTCACGTCTTCACCTCGAAGGACTTCGCATCACGGATCCGGGGCGGATACACCGCCTACAAGGTCCGGACATCCGTCGACCGCGTCGAGAGCGTCGTCGACAGACTCGACATCCTGATCGCGCTCACCGAGCGCACCATCGACGAGAACATGGACGAACTGCACGAGGGCAGCGTCATCATCTACGACGGTGAGCGCTCCACGATGCAGGACGTCGAAGTTCCCGACGGGATGATCGGTCTGTCCGTGCCGCTCCAGCGGCTCGCCGAGGACGCCGGCGGCGCCATCATGGCGAACGTCGTCGCGCTCGGCGCGGCCTGCGAAGTGGCGCAGTTCCCCATCGAGAACCTGGACGAATCACTGGACAAACGCTTCGGCGACAAGGGCGAGGCCATCGTCGAGAACAACAAGGAGGCCGCCCGCCTGGGCCAGCAGCACGTCCAGGAGGAGTACGACCACGACTTCGACTACGACATCGAGACCACCGACGAGGATTACGTGCTCCTCAACGGCGACCAGGCCATCGGCATGGGCGCCATCGCCGCCGGTTGTCGCTTCTACTCGGGCTACCCCATCACGCCCGCGACGGACGTGATGGAGTACATGACGGGCCGCGTCGAGCAGTACGGCGGCAAGGTCGTCCAGGCCGAGGACGAGCTTTCCGCGATCAACATGGCGCTGGGCGCCGCACGCGCCGGCGCACGTGCCATGACGGCCACCTCGGGCCCCGGTATCGACCTGATGACCGAGACGTTCGGTCTCGTCGCGACCACCGAGACGCCGCTGGTCATCTGTGACGTGATGCGTTCGGGTCCCTCGACCGGGATGCCGACCAAGCAGGAACAGGGCGACCTCAACATGACGCTGTACGGCGGCCACGGCGAGATCCCGCGGTTCGTCGTCGCGCCCACGTCGGTCTCGGAGTGCTTCTGGAAGACCGTCGAGGCGTTCAACTACGCCGAGAAGTACCAGACGCCCGTCTACCTGGTCTCGGACCTCGCGCTCGCCGTCACCGAGCAGACGTTCCCGCCGGAGGCGTTCGACATGGACGAGGTCGAGATCGACCGCGGCAAGGTCGTCGACGAGGACGAGGTCGACTCCTGGCTCGACGAGCGCGGCCGCTTCCAGGCGCACTTCCCCGCCGCCGACGGCATCAGCCCCCGCGCGTTCCCGGGCACGACCGACGGCGCTCACATGACCACCGGCCTCGAACACGACGAACTCGGGCGCCGGACCGAGGAGGAAGAGGTCCGTCTCGAGCAGGTCGAGAAGCGCCAGCAGAAAGTCGAGACCGCCCAGGAAGAGGAGGACTGGGACTACCGCGAGTTCGGCGACAGCGAGGCCGAGACACTCGTCATCTCCTGGGGATCCAACGAGGGCGCCATGCGCGAGGCGCTGGGTTTCCTGGAGGATCGCGGCCACGACGTGCGCTTCATTTCGGTACCCTACATCTTCCCGCGGCCCGACCTGAGCGAGGAGATCGAGGCGGCCGAGGACGTGATCGTCGTCGAGTGTAACGCCACCGGGCAGTTCGCCGACGTGATCGAGCACGACGTCCTCGAACGCGTTCAGCGCGTCAACAAGTACAACGGCGTCCGCTTCAAGGCGGACGAACTCGCGACGGAGATCGAGAACACACTCACGGGTGCCGACGCCGGCGCCACGGAGGTGGAGGCAGAATGAGCTCAGACGTTCGATTCACGGACTTCAAATCCGACAAGCAACCGACCTGGTGTCCCGGCTGCGGCGACTTCGGGACGATGAACGGCATGATGAAAGCGCTCGCCGAGACGGGCAACGACCCCGACAACACGTTCGTGGTCGCCGGCATCGGGTGTTCCGGCAAGATCGGCACCTACATGCACAGCTACGCGCTGCACGGCGTCCACGGCCGCGCCCTGCCCGTCGGCATCGGCGTCAAGCTCGCCAACCCGAACCTCGAAGTGATGGTCGCGGGCGGCGACGGTGACGGCTACTCCATCGGCGCGGGCCACTTCGTCCACGCCGTCCGCCGCAACGTCGACATGTCCTACGTCGTCATGGACAACCGCATCTACGGCCTCACCAAGGGCCAGGCGTCGCCGACCAGCCGTCAGGACTTCGAGACCTCGACGACCCCCGACGGCCCGCAGATGCCCCCGGTCAACCCGCTCGCGCTCGCGCTCGCCTCCGGGGCGACGTTCATCGCCCAATCGTTCTCCTCGGACGCCCAGCGCCACGCCGAGATCATCCAGAAGGCCGTCGAGCACGACGGCTTCGGGTTCGTCAACACCTACTCGCCGTGCGTGACGTTCAACGACGTCGACACCTACGACTACTTCCGCGACTCCATCGTCGACCTCTCCGAGGAAGACCACGACCCCCACGACCGCGAGGCCGCCAAGGAGAAGATCCTCGAGGGCGACAAGGAGTACATGGGCGTCATCTACCAGGACGACGACTCCGTCCCGTGGGAGAAACGCGAGGGCATCGACCAGGACATGTCCGACATCCCCGACGGCGCCCCCGAAGACGCGATGGACCTCGTTCGCGAGTTCTACTAACCCATCTAGTTTCCATCTTTTTGGCGACCGGGTTTCCTCAGTCGCTTCGCTCCCTGCGGGAACCCGGTCGCCAAAAACACGGGTGAAAACGGCCGGACAACTCGGTCGCTTTGCCTCCTCGCGTCCGGTGAACCGGCGCGGAGCGCCGGATGCTGACCGCGACCGCACCGTCAGCACCCGCACCGCCACCGCGACCGCACCGTCAGCACCCGCACCGCCACCGCGACCGCACCGCAGCCACCACCGCGACCGCACCGCCACCGCGAGTGCGTCCTTTCAGCCGGAAATCATTTGGCCGGTCGCCGTCTCAGTCGTCGACGTGCAGCGCCTCGCCACCGCGGCCGTCGCCCTTCTCGCACTCGTCGCGCTCGCGGGAGCAGCCGGCACGTTCGGCGCGGTGGAGGGTCCCGTCGTCTCAGATAATGGGACGCCGACGGGCCCGGCGACGCCCACCGAGTTGCCGCCCCCGACTGGCGCGCCGGGCGGCGCAGCCGATTCCGAGGTCCGGCGGGCCGCGACGCCCACGACGGCCGCAGCGGGCGACTCCGGCGGCGTCTCCCCGTTCGTCGTCCCCGCGGTCGGCGGCTCGCTGTTCGCGGCGGGCCTGCTCGTCGTCTTCCTGACCGGCCACGACGAGCGGGCGCCAGCCGTTCCCGACGATGGCGCCGCGGGCGAGGACCCGACACCGACCGTCTCGCCGGCGTACGACTCGCCCGAGGAGAACGCGGTCACGCGGGCGTGGCGGCGGCTCCGGGACCGGTCGGACGCCGACGAGACGGCGACGCCCGGCGACGTGGCGGCGCGGGCGCTCGACCGTCGAATCCCCCGCGAACCGGTCGCGACGATCACCGAGCGGTTCCGCGCGGTCCGGTACGGCAGGGAGTCGTCCGGGGACGACCGCGAGGAACCCGCCGTCGAGGCCGCCGATGCGATCGATTCGGGCGACGAGGTGGCTGGTCGGGCCGCCGAGTCCGACACGGCCGACGACGGGCCGCCCGATCACGACCCGGTCGACAGTCGGTAAAAACTTGTAGATGGGGCGAACACTCTCGCCCGTGAGACGATTCGCGACCGCCCTGATCGCCCTCTTCGCGCTGGTCGCGCTCGTGACGGCCGCCGGGTCGTTCGGCGGGACCGAACAGCCGACGCTGTACTCCGGAACGACGCCGACCGAGCCGATGCCGGTCGGGCCGCCCCCCGTCGCCGGCGGCGGCGAAAACAGCACGACCGCGACCGACTCGCGCGACGTGATCGACGACGAGACGCCGGTTCCACCCGACGAAAGCGGCGACGGTGACGGCGTCTCGACCCTGCTCGTCGCCGGCCTCTTCGGTGGCCTGCTCGTCGCCGCCGTCGTTGCCGTCCTGTTGACCGGTGACGACGCCAGAGCACCGCCGCGAGACGAGAGCGGGGGCGGAAACGGGCCGGACGGACCGCCCACACCGACCGTCGAACCCACCTACGACTCGCCCGCCGACAACGCGGTCGTCCGCGCGTGGCGTCGACTCCGTGAGCGCGCGGACGCCGACGAGACGGCGACGCCCGGTGAGACGGCGACGGCCGCCGTCGAGCGGGGCTACCCCGACGACGCCGTCGAGAGCGTCACTCGCGGATTCGAGGCGGTCCGCTACGCCCGGCGGTCCCCGACTGACGAACAGGAGCGCACCGCCGGGCGGCTGGCCGACCGGCTGGAAGCCCGCGACGACCGCGACGGCAACGGCGGTGGGAACGCGTGAGTCGCCGCCGTCGGGCCCTGCTGGTGGTGGGACTCGCGGCCGTCGCCGCCGGCGTCGTGTTGACGTTCCGGCCGGGGCTGGTCGCGTTCGACTGGGCGACGCTGGCGACGCTCGGGGTCTGGGTCGTCGCGCTGGCCGGCGTCGCGGTCGCCGCCTTCGAACGGTTCGAGAGCGACGACGCGCCGTCCGGCGGCCTCCCGCAGGTGGGCGAACGACCGGACTACGGCGTGCCCGGCGACGACCTCGCCGCGGCGGTCGCCGAGGTGGGCGCCGGCGAGCGCGACGTGGCTGACCGGGACCGCGTCCGCGAGCGCCTGCAGGTCGCTGCCGTCGACGCCCTGGAACGGTTCGCGGGCGACGCTCCCGAGGCGGCCGAGCGCCGGGTCGCCGACGGCTCGTGGACCGACGACCCCGACGCGGCCGCGCTGTTCGCCGACGGCGACGACGCCCACCACGAGGGCGTCGAACCCGACTTCGACCGACGGGCCGAGCGCGCCGCGGCGGCCGTCGCGCGGCTCCGAGACGGAAGCGACGGGGGCGAAGCGAGCGGTCCAGACGGCGGCGGTCGAGCCGGCGACTCGCGCCGTTCGGGGGGTGTCGCCGATGACTGAGACGACGGCCGCCGGGGCGGGCCTCGTCCGCGGGGAGGAGCGACTCGAACGGACCGGCCGCTGGGCGGGGATCCACGGGCTCGCCCTGGCCGCGACGGCGGTCGCCATCCTCGTCGGGAAGCCGGTCGCCATCCTCGCCGGCCTGAGCGGCGTCGGCTTCGCCGCCTACAGCCGGATCACGGACGCCCCCGAACCCGAACTCGCGGTCGAGCGCCACGTCAGCGACACCGAGCCCGCGCCGGGGGAGACGGTCCGCGTCACGCTCACGGTCGCGAACGAGAGCGGGGCGACGCTGCCGGACCTGCGGTTCGCCGACGACGTGCCGGCGGGCCTGGAAGTCGTCGACGGGACCGCGCGGCACACGACCGCGCTGCGACCGGGCAAGCGAGCCTCGATCGCCTACGAGTTCGAGGCCGTCCGCGGCCGTCACGAGTTCGACAGTCTCACCGTCGTGACCCGGGACGTGAGCGGCGCGAGCCGTCGCGTCGCCCGGACGGCGACCGACCGCTCGACGGTGGTCTGTCGACCGGCCTTCGAGGACCGAACGGTCCCGCTGGGCGAGTTGGCGACGCAACTGACTGGCAGCCAGCCCGTCTCGGCGACCGGTGAGGGGCAGGCGTTCCACTCGCTGCGGGAGTACCGGACGGGCGACCCGCTGGGCAGCGTCGACTGGAACCGCTTCGCCAAGGACGGCGAACTCGCCACACGGCGGTTCGACCAGCCCCGGACGGTGAAGGTCGTCCTGCTGGTCGA
This sequence comes from Halosimplex carlsbadense 2-9-1, assembly GCF_000337455.1. Classification (GTDB taxonomy): domain Archaea; phylum Halobacteriota; class Halobacteria; order Halobacteriales; family Haloarculaceae; genus Halosimplex; species Halosimplex carlsbadense. Next base: position 11,989 of record NZ_AOIU01000025.1, read on the forward strand.
CGCGCGGGCCGCCGCGTACGTGACCGCCGGCGACGGACGCCCGGGCGTCGACGCCTGCGTTCACGCCGCGGGCGCGCTCGTCGGCGGCCTCGCCGAGGCGGACTGTCACGTCGGACTCGCGGCGCTGTCGCCCCGCGAGTGCTGGCTCCCGCCCGCTTCCGGTCGGTCCCACCGCGAGCGACTGCTCGACGCGCTCACCACGCACGAGGCGTTCGGCTGGCGTCCGCCGGCGGAGAGCGAGGGCAAGACGGGCGACGCCGACGGCTTCGACCGGCTGCTGACCCAGCTGTCGGGGGATACGCAGGTCGTGGTCTGCTCGCCGTTCGTCGACGACCGCCCCGTCGAGGTCGCCCGCGCGCTCGACGCCCGCGGCCACGACGTGACCGTCGCCAGCCCGGATACGACCGCCGAGGACTCCGCGTACCGGCGCCTCGCGGCCACCGAACGGCGGGTCCGCCTCGACGAGTGTCGCCGCGCCGGTCTCGCGGTCGTGGAGTGGACGGAGGGTGGCGGCCGCGGCTCGTCCCGACCCCGCACCGCGGCGGACGCGGCCGCCGGAACCGAATCCCGTCTGGCGACCGACGGGGGTGACGAGCGGTGGCGGTGAGTCGCGGGAGCGGGACCGATCGGCGGCGCCCGCGGGCGAGCCACGCGCTGGCCGTCCTCGCGTCGGTCGCGGTGGTGGCGGCCGTCCGCGGGTCGACGATGGCGACGCTGGTCGGTCTCGTCGGTGCCGGCGCCGTCCTCGCCGGGCTGGTCCGGCGCTCGGAGCCGTCGGTCGTCGCCGGCGGCGCGGCGCTGTTCGCCGCGACCGTGCTGGCGGCGACCGGCCCCGCGTCCGCGGAGCGCGTCCTCCTCGGTGGGTTCGGCGCGGTGATCGCGGCGGATCTCGGGACATTCGGCCTCGGGATCGACCGGGACGCCGACCCGGCGGTGGCGACGACGCGGGTCGAGCTGTTGCACGCCGTCGGGAGCGGCGTCGTGGCGGTCCTGACCGCGGGCGTGGGCTACGCCCTGTTCGAGACGGTTCCCAGCGGCGGCTCGCTCGGCGTCGTCGCGCTGTTGCTCGGCGGCGTCGTGTTGGCGTGGCTGTTGCGGGAGTAGGTCCACACGTCGTCCGGGCGACGGGGTCGTCGGTGGAGCGCGCGGACCGCGTGCGCCGGGCGGAAACGGTTCACACGGGTTCGTCCCGTTCAGGAACGTTAATTACGCAGACGCCGGACCAATGTCTATGAGCGACCGCTTTGACGTGGTGATCGCGGGGGCCGGTCCCGCCGGAGCGCAGTGCGCGCGCGACCTGGCGGCGAGGGATTACGAGGTGCTCGTACTCGAGACCGAACCCGAGGCGGAGTTCCCGCGTCAGAGCAACAAATCGACCGCCGGAACGTTCCCCTCGATGATGGCGTCGTTCAACGTCCCGGACGAGGTCGTCATGAACTTCACCGAGACGGTCGTGCTGGAGTCGCCCAACGACCACTTCGTCCGCGACCAGCCCGGTGCGGTCCTGGAGTTCGCCGACTTCAAGCGGTGGCTCGTCGCCGAGGGCCGCGAGAACGGTGCGGAGTACCGCTTCGACTCGCGGGTCTCGAAGCCGATCGTCGAGGACGGCGAGACGGTCGGCGTCCGCTACGACGGACAGAAAGAGGTTTACGCCGACGTCGTGGTCGACGCGACGGGGCCGGCGGCGCCGCTGGCGAAGGACCTGGGCGTCACCGACCTGAAGCGCGAGCGCCAGGCCATCGGCGTCGAGTACGAGTTCGAGGGCGTCGAGGCCGACCACCCCGACTTCGCCGACTGCACCGACGCGATGATGCTCCGGCTCGACCACGACCTGGCCCCCGGCGGCTACTCCTGGCTGTTCCACACCGGCGAGGACACGGCGAAGGTCGGGCTCTGTTACATCCAGAACGACAGCCACCGCGAGTACGCCAAAGAGGGCATGGGGATCGACGACTACCTGGAGTACTGGCTGGAGAGCGACCCGCGCTTCGAGAACGCGACCAGGCTGGACGGCAAGCAACACCGCGGGTCGGCCCACATCCAGCAGCCCGGGAAGATGACCACCGACGGCTTCATCGCCATCGGCGACACCGTCCCCACGATCGACCCGCTGTGGGGCGAGGGCATCCACAAGGGGATGCTCTCGGCGCGGGCGGCGGCGGCGACGGCCGACCGGGCGCTGACCGGCACGGTCGACACCTCGGCCGAGCAGATGGAGATCTACAACACGCTCTGGCACAGCGACGTGGCGCCGAAGATGAACACGCGCCTGCTAATGACCGAGCTGCTGTATCTCACGCCGAACGACCGCTACGACCGGTTGATGGCCGACCTGCAGCGGGCCGACGGCGACACGCTCGCGAAGATCAACAGCGGCGACCGACTGGCGATGCGGGACCTGATCCACCTCGGCGACCTGCCGCTGATGGTGCGGTTCGCTCGCGAGCGACTGGGAAGCTGATCGCGACCGGCAGGCCGATTTTCGGCCGAGCGGTCGCGGGCGAACGGATCCGGCCCGCGACACGGCAGGCGTTTCCATCGGAGGGCCGACAGGATTTTACCACTCCGGGTCGCGTCCACGGGCATGGAACGGGAACCGAGTAGGCGACGATTTATGAGGGGTTGCTGTCTCGTCGGTGCGGGGGCGCTCGCGGCGAGCGGTTCGGTCGGCGGAGCGACGGCGAGCCGCCGACAGGAAGTGCCGCCGACGCGCTGGGACCGGACCTACGACAGGGAGGCGACTGCGGAGGCGAACGGGATGGCGCCCGCGTCCGACGGCGGGTTCGCCGTCGTGGGGACGGCCGAGTCCGCGGACGGCGGCGCCGCGAGCGAGATCTGGCTCTACAAGACGAGCGCCGCCGGCGAACTGGAGTGGCAGACGACCTTCGCCGAGCGCGGCGTCACGGAGGGGTTCGACGTGGCGGCGGTCGGGGACGGGTTCGTCGTCGCCGGCCACACCCACGAGGAGGGGTCGAGCGAGCAGGACGCGATCGCCGTGCGCGTCGACGGCGAGGGGACCGAACAGTGGCGGCGGACGTTCAACGCTCGGCCGGGGACGACCGATACGATGCGGGCAGTCACCGCGGACGAACAGGGACGGTTCGTCTTCGCGGGATGGACGAGTCGGTTCCGGGACGCCTGGGTGGTTCGGCTGACCGACGACCGGTCGATCGACTGGGCGGAGACCTACGGTCCGGGCGCCCGCAACCAGCTCCACGGGGTCGTCACCGACTCCGAGGGGGGCTACGCCGCGGTCGGCGAGACCGACGATACGGAGGACGACACCGCAGGGTGGGTCATCAAACTCGACGAGAACGGCACGCAGCAGTTCTCCCAGCAGTTCAAGAAGCGGTCGGACAGGGCGACCAACCCGTACGACGACTACAACGTCTTCCGCGACGTGGCGGAGACGCGCAACGGGTTCGTCGCCGTCGGCGCCAACGCTTTCGACCCGCAGACGAACGACCGTCGGGGCTGGGCGCTGGAGATCAATATCAACGGCGGCAAGCTCTGGGACAAGCGCGTCGTGTCCGACACCTACACCGTGTTGCGCAGCGTCACCGGTGGGAATCTGGAGTACTACGTCGCGGGCGAGACCGCCACGAACGGGAACGGCGACGACGCAAGGGGGTTCGCCGCCAACCTCGGTATCGAGGGCGAGACCAGATGGCAGCACAGCTACGGCTCGGGCTCCAGCGAGTTCTCCGCGTTCCACCTGACCGACGGGGAAGGGATGGTCTGTGTCGGAAGCACGGCCGAGTCCGCCGGCGGGAACACGAGCGGCTGGGGCCTGAAAGTCGGCGGCGAGGCGGTGGCCACTGCCACTCCGTCACCGACGCCCAGCCCTACTCCGTCTCCGACGCCCGCGCTCGACGACGGCTCGACACCGACGTTCACCCCGACGCCGACCGACGAACCGGGCGCCACCGACGAGATGGCCGGCGGCGACGGAACGACCACGTCCGCACCGACGCCGACGCGCTCCGTCGATCCGGGGACGGCGACTCCCGACGGCGGCGACGACGGCAGCGGGGCGACGACGACCGGCGGGAGCGGCGGCGGCGGGCTCTCGCCCGCGGTTATCGGTGTCGGTGCGGTCATCGTCGCCCTCGGGAGCGCCGGCGTGTTCTACAACCGGTTCCTCGGCGGCGACGGGGACGCGACCGGGTCCGACGGCGACGCCGACGGATCCCCGCCCGACGATACCGGCGGTGGCGGCGGCGATGGTGATGGCGGCGACGACCCGAGCGGGGTCGAGACCAGCGAACCCGACACCGACGGCACCGAGGAGGTCCAGGCCGCCCAGACCGTCGTCGAGAATCCGGACGACGACGCCGACGACGACATGCCCGGTGGGTTCGAAGCCGCCGACACGGTCGTCGAGTCCGGATCAGACGACGCGACGGACGACGAGCCCGAGAAGTAAGGGACGCTCCAGCGGCTGCTTCCGAAGTCGCAACCCATATCGGTCGCTCGTCCTCAGAGTCGCGTATGTCTCAGGACACCCACTCGCCGGAGCGTCCGGGTCGCGTCGACGGAATGCCGACGTTCGGGATCGGAACGTGGCAAAACGACGAGTCAGGGCAGTGCGCCGAGAGCGTCCGGACGGCGCTGGAAATGGGGTATCGTCACGTCGACACCGCCCAGATCTACGGCAACGAGTCGGCGGTCGGCGACGGGATCGCCGCGGCCGACGTGCCTCGCGAAGAGGTCTTTCTGGCCACGAAGGTGTGGATCGACCACCTCGACCGCGACGGCGTGATCGAGACCACGGAGGAGAGCCTCGACAAGCTCGGCGTCGACAGCGTCGACCTGCTGTACGTCCACTGGCCGTCGCGGACCTACGACGCCGCGGAGACGCTGCCGGCGTTCGAGGAACTGGTCGAGCGGGGCCTGGTCGACCGCATCGGCGTCTCTAACTTCGAACCGCACCACCTCGAGACGGCTCGCGAGGTGCTCGACGAGCCGATCTTCGCCAACCAGGTCGAGTGTCACCCGCTGCTCCAGCAGGACGAACTCCGCGAGTACGTCGCGGGGACCGACATCGAACTCGTCGCGTACTCGCCGCTGGCCCGCGGTGCGGTCTTCGACGTGCCCGAACTCTCCGAGATCGCCGAGAAACACGGCGTCAGCGAGGCACAGGTGTCGCTGGCGTGGCTCCGCGAGACGGGCGTGACGGCGATCCCGAAGGCCACCAGCGAGGCGCACATCCGCGACAACTGGGAGAGTCTGGACCTCGAACTGGACGAGTCGGACCTGGCGACTATCGAGGGGATCGACCGGACCGACCGACGGGTCGACACCAGTTTCGCCCCCGACGCCTGGGACTGACGGCGAGGAGCGACGGGCGCCCGCCGGCTCGGCTCGGGGTTCGACCCCCGTTTTTCGGAACCGTCGATACTGTCGTCGAGAAGACCTGTCGGGCGCGAATATCGATCGGCGGCGGCGGGCAACAGAAGAGGTATACAGGGCGCTGCCAAATTCCGGAACATGTCAGTCGGGAACCGGCAGGGGGTCGTCGAAGCGATCCGCTTCGACCTGAACAAGTTCCACGAGACCTGGATGGGGCTGCTCTACCCGCGCCAGCGCGGTGCGGGCGACACCGTCCTCGGGAAGTGGCAACCACAGACCACGCGCGAGCGGGTCACCTACACCGCGTGGGCGGCGCTGGGGGCGCTCGTGGTCGCGGTGCTGTATCCGCTCGCGCTGTTCGGCGTCGTCGTCCGTTTCCACGCGAGAAAGATCGACGTCTCGGTCGAAAAACTCGGCGCGGTCGGCGTGATACTGCTCGCGGTCCTCGTCTGGGGCGGCCTCTCGGCGCTGGTCGAGTTCCGGCTGGACTACTCGTCCCAGGCGACCAACGCCATCATCGCCGCCAGCGTCGTCGCCATCGTCTCGGCGGGGCTGGCCGTGGCCTTCCGCGCGATCGGCGGGCGGATCACGACGGTCGTCTTCGCGTACCCCTTCGGGATGACGGCTATCTTCCTCCCGCCGGTCGTCGCCGCGCTCGTCTCCGACGACGTGGCCCAGTTCAGCATCGTCTACGCCGACCAGATCGCCGAACTCGTCCGCGAGGAGGTCCTCGGTCCGGTCGGCCTCCGGAGCTACGTCGTCGACAGGTTCGACATGACGGAGTTCGCTTACGTCCTCATCTGGGTCGGCATCTCCGTCCCGCTGGGGTGGTTGCTCGGCACCACCGTCGCGCTCGCCGACTTCATCCGCCCGACCGGGGAGTAGCGGTCGCGCTTCTCCGACTCACTTTCACAGTACGTCGGCGGGGTCGATAGCCGTCGGCTCCGGGACGGTCGCCGTCTCGTCGTCGGTCGCGACGGCGACGGTACCCGTCGAGTCGCGGTCGACGAGGACCGTCCCGCCCGCGAGCACCGGCGCGAGCACGCCCGCGACGACGGTTCCCGGTTCGGAGAGCGGCGCCCGAACCGCCACCTCGTCGTCGCCGTCGAGACCGTACCCGTCGACGACCCGCTCGGCCGCCGCCAGCAGTCGCTCGTGGGTGAACTCCCCGTCGGCGGTCGCGAGGGCGGTGTCGGTCGGAGCGACCCGGTCGGGCGGACTGGTCGGGTTCTCGCTCCACATCTCCGCCTCGAAGTGGGCGAACTCGGGGTCGTCCGGTACGTCGCCGTAGACGAACGTCTTCGTCCCCGGTTCGGGGTCGTACGCGCCGGCGCGAGCCGCGGGGATGACCAGCGCCTTCGCCGACGGCGACTCACCGGGGTCGAATCGGGTCGTCGCGCCGAGGAGACTCGCACCGAACAGGGCGAGCAACGGCGAGGGCGTCAGCGAGTCGCCCGCGTCGACGGCGACGGTCGCGCCGCCGCGGACGCCGTAGTGGCGCAGGATGTTGCCCGTCTTCCAGGTGTTCGTACAGAACTTCTCGTAGCTGTACGACCCGGCCCGGCTGTCAGTCCGCACCGCGATGTCGTCGGTGCGCCGCTCGCGAGCCACGAGGTCCCCGATCACGTCCATAGCGGCGCTTCGGACGGTGTCGGCAAAAGGAGTCCGACACGGTACCGTGGGAGCGATCGTGTTCGTGTCGAGCGCCGGTGGTCCGCGGTTGTTGTGCGATAGGCTGGAGTCGGAGCGACCGCTCGGTCGAGGTGAGTCGTCACTGATGCCTACCGACCGATACTGGCGTCGCTATACGGCTATATGGAGTTCATATAAACCAATTTTCAACTAACCTGTAGCGTTCCTGTGTGGGACTCAACGATACTAACAGGCGGACGTTTCTGGGAATGGTTCTGGCGGCCGGTGTCGGGCCGGCTATCGTAGCGCGACAGTCCGATTCCGGCGCGCAGGCGTCGGAGATGGACGTCGAGGGCGCTCGGATCGAGCGGGTGGGACGGTACGCCACGGGCGAGGCGCTGGGCGGTGCGGAGATCGTTTCGTTCGACGCGGCGGAAAACCGGCTGTTCGTCGTCAACTCGAACGCCGGGCAGGTCGAAGTGCTCGACCTCGCCGACCCGACGACCCCCGATCAGGACGCGGTGCTCGAGGCGAGCGCGATCGCACAGCGGGAGACGACGACGCTGGACGCCGCGGGCGGCACCAACAGCGTCGCCGTCCACGACGGTATCGTCGCGGCGGCGGTCGAGGCCGACCCCGCGACCGACGACGGCGCCGTGGCGTTCTACGACGCGTCGTCGCTGGAATTCATCAACGCCGTCCCGGTCGGCCCGCTTCCGGACAAGGTGACCATCAGTCCCGACGGGAACTACACCGTCGTCGCGAACGAGGGCGAACCCGGGTCCGCGACCGACCCGGCCGGGTCGGTCAGCGTGATCGACATCTCCTCCAGCGTCGAAGCCGCCGAGACGTCGACGGCGACGTTCCGCAACTTCGACGGCGAGGAAGACCGACTCCGCGAAGAGGGCGTCCACATCGTCTCGGCGGACGACGGCTCCGCGCGGGCCTCGGAGTCGTTCGAGCCGGAGTTCGTCGCCGTCTCGCCGGACTCGTCGACGGCGTTCGTCTCCCTGCAGGAGAACAACGCCCTCGCGCGGATCGACCTCGGTGACGCGACCGTCGAGCGGGTCGACGGCCTCGGGTTCAAAGACTTCTCGCTGCCGGGCAACGAACTCGACGCGAGCGACGCCGACGGAACCAGTTTCCAGTCCTGGCCGGTCGAAGGCATGTACCAGCCCGACGCCATCGACACCTACGAGGTCGCCGGCGAGACGTTCGTCGTCACCGCCAACGAGGGCGACGCCAAGGACTTCGAGGTCAGTATACTCGGCGACCTCGACCTCGACCCCGACGGGTTCGAACTCACGGAGTTCCCGCAGGTCGACAGCGTCGAGGACCTCAAACAGCCCGTCCACCTCGGCAACATGGAGGTCAACGAGGCGGCGATGGCCGAGTTCGCCGACGAGGACGGCGACGGCAGTTACAGCTCGATCTACGCTATCGGCGGTCGGTCGTTCTCGGTCTGGAAGCCGACCGCGACCGGCGTCGACCTCGTCTTCGACAGCGGCGACGACTTCGAGCGCACTTTCGCCCAGCAGCGGCCCGAAGGCCACGTGAACCTCGTCGAGAGCGGTCCCGAGACCGAGAGCATCGAACTCGGCGCCGTCGGCGACCGGACCTTCGCGTTCGTCGGCCAGGAGAAGGGCAGCGGTATCGCGGTCTACGACGTGACGAATCCGACCGCGCCCGAGTTCCGCCAGATGGCGATCAACCGCAACTACGACGTGTCCGAGGACGACCTAGAGGCCGCCGCCGAAGCGGACCCCGACGGGGACCGCCCCGCACGGGCCGGCGACTTCGCCCCCGAAGGCGTCCACTTCGTCTCGGCCGAGGAGAGCCCTATCGAGAACCCCCTGCTCTGTGTCGGCTACGAGGTGAGCGGCACCGTCGGCGTGTTCGAGGTCGAGCCCGTCACCGGCGAGTGATCGGCTCGCCGACCGCTTCGACGCCGGGTTCGACACCGACGGCCGTGACATCGCGGCGGCTGGTTTCGCACCGGCGGACGACGGCGGCGACGCAGCGACGCGGCGACGCGGACCCCGCGTCGAGTGCGACGGTACGCAGCGGGCGGGAAGCGGCCTGCGAGACAGATGAGTAAGCGTGATTGCGACCCGCTCCGTACACCCCGCCGTGACACAGTGGGTCGAGAACCCGACGGGCGGGCGCGACCGCGGGGTCGCGGCGCTCGCACGCGCGTGGGCGGAAGTACTGGTCAGGCCCCGCCGGCTCTTTCGGTCGGGCGTGGCGCCGGGCGACCAGGCGCCGGCGCTGGTGTTCGCCGGCGCGGTCGTCCTCGTCGAGGAACTGACGCGCGTCGCGTCCGGGGCGGCCGCCTACCCGGTATTGAGCGGGCAGCCGGCCCTCTCGACGCTCCTCTTTCTGGCGCTGGCGGTCGTGCTCGTCGCGCCGGCGTCGCTACACCTCACCGCCGCGCTGCAGACGGTGATCCTCATCGCGGGGGCGCCCGAGCGCGCGGGCGTCAGCGAGACGGTACAGGTCATCGCCTACGCCGCGGCGCCGTGCGTGTTCGCCGGACTCCCGTTCCCGGGCGTCCGCGTGGCCGCGACCGCCTACGCGAGCGTCCTGCTGGCCGTCGGGGTCAGCGACGTGCACGACGTACCGCTGCCGAAGGCCGCCGTCCTGACGGCTGTCCCAGCGGCGCTCGCCTTCGGCTACGGCTTCCGCGGGTTCGCCGCGCTGTCGGAGTTGACCGGACTCACCTGGGCCGACGTGGCGGCGAGTCTCGCCTGAGTCGAGCGCGGGGAGCAGCCGCGCGAGGCGGCCGCACCGGTCATCGGACCACGGTCGTTTAAGCGCGCGCCGGTCGGATCGCCGGTATGTTCACGCTCGACCTGGACGAGTTCACGTTCGAACTGAAGGAGGGAGCGATCAAGCACGTCGGTCCGTCGAACACGTCGGCGACGGCGAAACTGTACGACGTGGAGGGCGCGGAAGTGCGGGAGTTCGGTGACAAGCGCGTCAAACTGGCGTTCGAGGACGACGAGGGCAACGAAGTGGAAGTCGCGCTGTTCCCCGAGGCGGCCGCGGAGGTCGCGCGCGGGATCGAAGCGCTCGAAGAGGACGGCCGCGTGTTCGAGTGAGTAGAACGGTCGGAATCGGCCTACAACGGTTTCTAAGGGCGTTTCAGCCGTGACGTCGGACGAACCGAGGGGCGGGCGGGTGACGGACGCGTTTCGACAACCGTTTTAGGCCCGGGGCATTTCTAACTGCCAATGGGTTCGTGTATCATCTGCGGGAAGTCTGTCGACGGTCGCATTTGCGACCTCCACGAGGAAGACGTCGTCTTCGAGTTCCGCGGGAACCAGCCCGACCAGCTGACGGTCGACCGCTACTACCGTGGAACCGTTGACGGGTACGCCGAGTTCGGCGTGTTCGTCGACGTCGGCGACAGCGTCACCGGACTGCTCCATCGGAGCGAGCTCGACCAGCGGCTCGAGAGCCTCGACTGGGAGTCCGGCGACACCGTCTTCGTGCAGGTACAGCAGGTGCGAGACAACGGGAACGTGGACCTGGGCTGGTCGATCCGCCAGGCCGAAAACGAGTTCCGCGGGACCCTCGTCGACGACCCCGATCAGGGCGCACCGTATCTCAAAGAGGACGAGTCGGGAAATGAGGACGCGGCAGCCGACGACGAATCGGCTGCCGACGCGTCCGACGACAGCGAGGAAACCGACGACACCGACGAGGCCGACACGGCAGCTACCGAAGACGCCGACGCGGCAGCTACCGAAGACGCCGACGTGACGACCGACGACGAGAGCGACGAGCAGGCCGAGCCGACCTCGACCGCCGACGCCGCCGCAGCCGAGACACCCGCCGCTACGACCGAGGCGGACGCGGGATCGGGCGACGGCGGGACGGCCGCCGCCAGTGGTGGCGCCGCCGCTGCGGTCGCCGAAACGGAGAACGAAGAAGCGACGGAGCCGAACCACGTCGCCATCGAGACGCTCGACGACCGGGTCGGCGAGACCGTTCGACTCGAAGGCGTCGTCGAGAGCGCTCGCCAGACGAGCGGGCCGACGGTCTTCGAGATCCGCGACGAGACCGACAGCGTCGAATGCGCCGCGTTCAAGGAAGCGGCCGTTCGCGCCTACCCGGAGATCGACACCGACGACGTGGTTCGCCTGGACGGCGAGGTCCGCGAACGCCGCGGCGAGCTGCAGGTCGAGACCGAGGCGCTGGTCAAACTCGAGGACGACGACCGTACGACCGTCGAGGACCGGCTGGCCGACGCGCTCACCGCGCAGGCCGAGCCCGACGCGGTCGACCCCATCGTCGCCGACGAGACGGTCGAGGCGCTCACCGACGACGTGCGCGACGTGGCGACCGCGGTCCGCCGCGCGGTGCTCGAAGAGCGACCGGTCGTGGTCCGCCACGCGGCGACGGCCGACGGCTACGTCGCCGGCGTCGCGCTGGAGCGGGCGACGCTCCCGCTCGTCCGCGACCAGCACGACCAGCACGACGCGGTCTATCACTACTTCGACCGCCGTCCGCTGGAGGAGGGCGTCTACGACATGGACGACGCGACGAAGGACGCGACGCGGATGCTCGAAGCCCGCGAGCGCCACGACGAGAAGCTGCCGCTGTTCGTCTTCGTCGCCGCGGGCGCGACCCGCGAGTCGCTCGACGGCTTCGAACTGCTGGACCTCTACGGCGCCGGCCGCGCGCTCGTCGACGACGTGGCGGTCGACCCCGAAGTCGACGAAGCGGTCGACGCCGCCGTCGCCCCCGACGGCACCGACGCCCAGGAGACGACGGCCGCGACCCTGGCCGCCAACGTCGCCGCCCACGTCAACGACGAGGTGCGCGAGGACCTCCGGCACCTCCCCGCCGTGAGCTACTGGGAGGACACGCCCGAGGCGTACGCCGACGCCGCCAGCGAGGCGGGCTACGACGCCGACGCGGCCCGCGAGGTCCGCGAGGCCGTCGCGCTGGAGGCGTACTACCAGTCCTACGAGGACAAGCGCGAGCTGATCACCGACCTGCTGTTCGGCGAGGGCGACGGCCCCGGCGGCCTCGCGGGTCACGTCAGCGAGCAGTTCCGCGAGAAACTCGACACGGAGATCGAGACCGCGGAGGCCAACCTCGACACCCAGACGCTCGACGACACGACGGTCGCCGTGCTGGACACCGACGCCTTCACCCACCGCTACGAGTTCCCGCCGACGGCGCTGTTGCTCGACGAGCTGCACCGCCGCCACCGCGACGACGTGAGCGCGGTCATCGGCGTCTCCGACGACGAACTCCACATCCGCAGCGACCACGCTATCGACGTGCGCGACGTGGCCGACCGCGCCCGCGAGTGGGTGCCCAATGCCGGGCTGACCGCCGCGTCCGCCCGCCACGGCAAGCTGGAGTACATCGCCGGCGAGCGCTCGGCCGTCCTCGACACGGTCATCGACGTCGTCGCCGACGAAGTCGCCTGACCGGCCGACCTTTTTGCCGTTCCTCGCCGTTCGCTCGTCCATGAGCGACGGCGACGCGACCGACGGCGGATCCGACAGCCCGGTCGTCTCCGAATCGGATCTGGACTGGGACGAGTACGACCACGGCGAGCGGCGGTTCCGTCGCAAGCGACTCGGCGCGGCCGGCGGCGAGGAGCTGGGCACCAGCCTCTACGAACTCGAACCGGGCAAGCGGACGTGGCCCCGGCACTACCACGCCGGCAACGAGGAGGCCATCTACGTCCTCGGTGGCGAGCTGACGCTCTATCTGGAGCGCGTCGCAGACGGGGAGGACGGTGAGGTGAGCGAACACGTCCTCGAACCGGGGGACTACGCGGCGCTGCCGAACGGGCCGGACCACGCCCACGAGGTCGAGGCGGGCGGCGACGAGACCGCCCGCTTTCTCGTGATCTCGACGATGAACGAGCCGGATCTGTCCGTCCTCGTCGAGCGCGACGTGGCGATGCTCTTCGCGGGCGGTGCGCCCGGTAACTACGACGATCGGTACCTCTCGAAGACCGTCGATCTGGACGCCGAAGCGGAGTACTGGGCGGAGTAGATTACTCGGCGTCGGCACTGCCCGGGTCGAAGACACCGCGGCGCAGCCCCTCGCGGACGGGGTCGTGTTCAGCCTCGGTCGGCGGCGGTGCGGTGACGAGCAGCGCCTCCAGGCGACCGCCGTCGTCGGCCTTCACGCCGCGGTCGACTCCCGCAGGGACCGCGACCACGTCGCCGGGAGCGACGGCGTGGTCGGTGTCGCCCTCGCGGACGACGCCGGTCCCCGAGCGGACGTGGACGACCACGTCGCTGTCGGGCGCGTGGACCGGAATGAACTGTCCGGGTTCGAAGTACCCGCAGACGGCTTTCAACTGGTCGCTCCGGAACGCCTCGCGGGCGATGAAGCTGTCCTCGTCGTACGCCCGTTCGGCGTCGAAGTCCGTCGCTGGCATCTCGTTCGGAACAACGGCACCCCGAGGAAAGGTCGCTGGGCCGAACCGGTTCGGTCACGTCGACGGACGGTCGGAAGACGATCGCGAGTCAGTCCTTGACTGCCCGGATCCCCTTCTTCGCGCCGTAGTAGGCCCACTCGGCGCTGTAACAGAAGACGCAGCCGCGGAACGTCGGTGTGGTCGGACCGTCCTCGGAGTCGCCGGCGTCGGCGGTAGCGGTCATGTGCGGAACGGAGGACTCGTCCGGCAAGAAGGTATCGTCGACGTGCGTCGCTGACAGGCCCGCCGAGGACCGCGCGATAGGCGAGCGACACGCTTATTCGCCGCAGGGGCCGATCCCTGACAACGCGATGAGCACCGAGACGCCCGACGCGGCCGACGCGGACAGCGACGAACCGGAGGCGTTCCTGCAGGCGTGCGAGGAGCTGGTCGACCGCATCCTCTCGGGCGAGATCGAGAAAGACGACGTTGAGACGGCGAAGAAAGAGGTCTGCGGGAAGTACTCCTCGCCGAAAGTGCCGCGCAACTCCGACCTGATCGACTTCGGGCCCGACGAGCGCCGGGAGGAACTGGCGGAGGTCCTCCAGCGCAAGCCCGTTCGCACGGCGTCGGGCGTCTCTCCGATCGCGATCATGACCTCGCCCCATCGGTGTCCCCACGGGAAGTGCCTGTACTGTCCCGGCGGTCCCGACTCGGAGTTCTCGTCGGCGCAGAGCTACACCGGCCACGAGCCAGCGGCCGCACGCGGCGTGCAGAACGACTACGATCCGTACGGACAGGTCCGCCTGCGGCTCGAACAGCTTCGGCAGATCGGCCACCCGGTCGACAAGGCCGAGCTGATCCTGATGGGCGGGACGATGACCGCCCGCAGCCACGACTACCAGGAGTGGTTCGTCAAGCGCGCGCTGGAGGCGATGAACGAATACGACCCCGAGGGCAACCCCGAACCCGCCGAGGACGAGAGCTTCGCACAGGACCCCGACGAGCGCGAGTTCAGCTACGTCGAGGACGTGATCGCCGAGAACGAGACCGCGGACGTGCGCAACGTCGCGACCACCTTCGAGACCAAGCCCGACTGGTGCGACCCCGAGCAGATCGACCGCATGCTCGATCTCGGCGCGACGAAAGTCGAGGTCGGCGTCCAGACCACCTTCGAGCGCATCAACCGCGAGATGCACCGCGGCCACGGCACGCAGGACGCCATCGACGCCAACCGCCGGCTGCGCGACTCGGGGTTCAAGGTCGGCTTCCACATGATGCCGGGCCAGCCCGGGATGTCCAAGGAGATGTGTCTCGAAGACTTCCGGCGTATCTTCGAGAACACGGACTGGCGGCCGGACTTCCTGAAGATCTACCCGACCCTCGTCGTCGAGGGGACGGTCACCTACGACTGGTACCAGCGAGAGGAGTTCGAGCCCCTCTCCAACGACGAGGCGGCCGAACTCGTCGCGGAGATCAAGTCGATGATCCCCGAGTACACGCGCCTCCAGCGCGTCCAGCGGGACATCCCCGCCGACTTCATCGAGGGCGGCGTCTGGAAGTCGAACCTCCGGCAGCTGGCTCGCCAGCGCATGGACGAACACGGCTGGACCTGCGACTGCATCCGCTGTCGAGAGGTCGGCCATCACGACGAGGAGCCCGAAGAGGTCACGCTCGACGTCGACACCTACGAAGTCGCGGGCGGCCGGGAACACTTCATCGGCTTCGAGGACCGCGAGAAGGGGATCCTCGTCGGGTTCTGCCGGCTGCGGTTCCCGAACGACCCGGTCCGACGAGAGTTGCAGGACGCCGCCGTGGTCCGCGAACTTCACGTCTACGGGAGCGAGGTGGGGGTGGGGCAGTCGGCCGGCGACGGGGACGGGAGCCACCAGCATCGGGGGTACGGCAAGCGACTCCTCGCGGAGGCCGAGCGACTGGCCGCCGACGCGGGCTACGGCAAGCTGGCCGTCCTCTCGGGTATCGGCGTCCGGCAGTACTACCGCGAGAAGCTCGGCTACCGCCAGGACGGCCCGTACGTCAGCAAGCGGCTGTGAGTGCGGTCGGCCCGGGGTCCCGAGCGCGAACGCGGCCCGTTCGTCCTGTTCGGGGAGAACATGGTCGCGCACACGCTGGAATACGACCGGGAGACGCCCCAGTTTCTCGGTTTCGACGTCTGGCAGGCCGAAGAGGAACGGTTCCTGCCGTTCGGGGACGCCGAGTTCGTGTTCGAGTCGATCGGGCTTCGAACCGTGCCGGTCGTCGAGCGCCGCGATGCGACCGCGTTCGGCGACGAGTACGGGAGGGGAGCGGATCTCGACTACGAGATCCCAGAGTCGGCCTACCGCGAGGGCCGCGCCGAGGGTGTCGTCCTCCGAAACGACGAGCGCGGAGCGCGCGCGAAAGTCGTCGCCGAGGCGTTTCGCGAGCGCCACGAGTCAGCCGACGACGAGCCCGAAACGGACACGGAGCGGCTGGTCGACCGGTACTGTACCGAACGCCGGATCGAGAAGGCCGCGCATCGACTCGTCGACGAGGGCGAGTGGGCGCAACTCCGCATGCCGATGATGGAAGACCTCCCGATGGCCGTCGTCGACGACATCTTCGCCGAGGAACACCGGGAGATCGCGAGGGAGGATTGGGAGATAGACGCGGCGGAGCTTCGGAGTCGGGTCAGTAGTCGGTGTGCCCCGATACTGCAGGACCGTGTCGACTGAGGCGGGCGGGGCAGTCGGAGTCGAACGCGTCGCGTGTCTCACTCCGGCGGCGGCGTCGCGCTCGGTCGCGTCACCGGTGGCCCGCGGTCGGTGAGGAACCCGCCGTAGTCGAGTTCCGCCCAGTAGAGCCCGCCGTCGTAGCGGACGAGCCAGTCCCCGTTCCCACCCTCATCCCGGACTGCCTCCTGGGCGCGGAAGCGTTCGACGACGCCCGCAAAGCCCTCGTCGTCGACGCTTTCGGCTGTGTAGCTGCCGCCGGTCGCCGACTCGACGACCTCGCGTTCGGCGTCGGAGAGCCCCGAGAGGGAGAACGCGTAGCGGTCGGTCAGGTCGGCGGCGAACGCCGTCGCGCTGTCGGCGACCCGGGTCGCCTCGTAGCGGAACGTCCGGAGGGAGTCCCGCTCGACGCCGTCGGTTGCGATCCGGTAGGTTTCGCCCTCGTAGACGACGGCGCCGTATCGCTGCCCGGGCACGAGCACGGACCGCCCGGCTTCGCGCTGCGTGTAGGCGACGGGGAACCCGAAGTCGAACCCCTCCTCCCGGTCCTCGCGCGGCCCGGCAAACAGCGGTTCGAGCGCGCGCCGGTCGACCGCCGGCAGGTCCTCGTAGGCGACCGCCTCGCCGCCGAAATCAGTCGTGTTGTAGTCGATCCGGATACCGCCGCCGTAGCCGGGGACGGTCCCGACCACCTCGTAGGAGACGTTGTAGTACGCGCCGTCGTAGCGGTACGCTCGGCCGGCGCGGACGAACTCGCGGCTGGCGTTGCGGGTCGTCGACCCGTTCTCGACCGCGGCGCGGACGATCCGGGCTTCTACCGTCTCGAAGGGGTCGTCGTCGCCGAGGTCGTAACTCGCCCGCTCGGCCAGACCGGCGTCGTCGACGGCCGTCATCGAGAGGCTGCCCGCGTAGCTGCCACAACCCGCCGCAGCCGCGGCGAGGGCGACCAGCAGCGTCGCGACAGCGAGCCGCCTGTCCATGCAGTTGTATCTCCCCGCTGTCAGGAGTGTCTTGTGGTGTCTGCGACGGCCGGCTGGGTGTCCGCCGAACGTCCGTCCGAGCGAGCGGCTTTTCAGTCACGGGAACTTCGACTCGTGTACATGCCGACGCGACTCGCCGAGGGGGTCTGGATGCTCGACCTCGGACTGTTCCCCCCGATCGCGACCAACGGGTTCCTGGTCGACGACGGGACCGTCACGCTGATCGACCCCGGTCTCCCCTGGAATCGCCCCTCCCTCGGCGCCGAGCTGTCGGAGCTCGGCTACGAGGTCGGCGACATCGACCGCGTGTTCCTCACGCACTACGACATCGACCACACCGGCGGACTCCGGGCGCTCGACGGCGCGTTCGACGGGCCCGTCTACATCGGCAGCGACGACCTCGCGCTCGGTCGCGGCGAGAGCGAGCCGAAGTGGCTCCACCACAAGGGGCTCTTTCACCGCGCCGCACGACGGCTTTTCCCGCTGCCCGCGCACATGGACGTCCGCGGCGTCGAGGACGGCGACGAGATCGGCCGGTTCACTGCCTACCACACGCCCGGTCACAACCCCGGTCACACGGTCTTCGTCCACGACTCCGGCGCGGCCTTCCTCGGCGATCTCACCTGGGAGGACGACGGCCGGCTCACCCCGCCGTTCTGGCTGGACTCCTACGATATGCGCCAGCTGACCGAGAGCATCAGGGACCTGAGCGAGCGCGTCCCGCCGTTCGAGGTCGCCGCGATGGGCCACGGCACGCCGCTGGTCTCGGACGGGCGGCGCGCGCTGCTGGAGTGTGCCGCGCGGGTGTGAGGAGTCGACTCGGCTCGCCCCCTCGGTGGAGCGGACGGTGCGACAGGCATTTGCCCCCGAGGGCGGACCGTGAGGTATGGACAGAAAGCGGGAGCTGACGAGCGTCGACCTCGCGGCGCTCGCCGGCGAGCTATCGGGCTACGAGGGCGCGGGCGTCGGGAAGGTCTATCTCTATCCCGATCGGGACCTGCTGCGGTTCCGGATGCGCCACTACGACCTGGGACGGACGGAACTGCTCGTCGAGGTCGGCGAGGACAAGCGAGTCAACGTCACCGACCCGGACCACGTGCCGGAGGCACCCGAGCGACCGCCGAACTTCGCGATGATGCTCCGGAACCGGATGCAGGGCGCCGAACTGGTCGACGTGTCGCAGTTCCAGTTCGACCGCATCCTCGAACTCACCTTCGAGCGCGACGACGAGACGACGACGATCGTCGCGGAGCTGTTCGGCGACGGCAACGTCGCCATCCTCGACGGCACCGGCGAAGTGATCGACTGCCTGGAGACCGTGCGACTGAAATCGCGAACGGTCGCGCCCGGCGCCCAGTACGAGTTCCCCAGCGCGCGGTTCAACCCGCTGGGCGTCGACTACGACGCCTTCGAGGCGCGGATGCGCGACTCCGACTCCGACCTCGTCAGGACGCTCGCCACGCAGCTCAACTTCGGCGGCCTCTACGGCGAGGAGCTCTGCACGCTCGCGGGCGTCGACTACAACGTCCCCATCGAGGAGGCGACCGACGACCAGTTGCGGGCGCTGTACGACGCGCTCCGACGGCTGGCCGACCGACTGGCCGACAGCGACCTCGACCCCCGCGTCTACTACGACCTCGACGACCCCGACGCGGAGGACCCGACCGACGACGACGGAGCGATCGAGGGCCAGCGCGTCGACGTGACGCCGATCCCCCTGGCGGAGTACGACGACCGCTACGGCGAGCCGTTCGACTCGTTCAACGAGGCGCTGGACGATTACTTCACCTTCGCCAGCGACGAGGACGATGAGGGCGGGGGCGACGCCGCGGGCGGCGACCGCGGCCGCCCCGATTTCGAGTCGGAGATCGCCAAACACGAGCGGATCATCGAGCAACAGCAGGGGGCCATCGAGGACTTCGAGGCACAGGCCGAGCGCGAGCGGGCGAACGCCGAAGCGCTGTACGCCAACTACGACCTCGTCGACGACATCCTCTCGACGGTCCAGGAAGCCCGCGCCGAGGACCGCTCGTGGGACGACATCGAGGAGCGCTTCGCGGAGGGTGCCCGACAGGGGATCCCCGCCGCGGAGGCGGTCGTCTCGCTCGACGGCAGCGAGGGGACGGTGACGATCGATATCGACGGCGAGCGGGTCACCCTCGCCGCGAGCGAGGGCGTCGAGAAGAACGCCGACCGCCTGTATCGGGAGGCCAAGCGCATCGAGGGCAAGAAGGAGGGCGCCGAGGAGGCGATCGCCCAGACCCGCAGCGAGCTGGAGGCCGTCGAGGAGCGCAAAGCGGAGTGGGAGGCCGCCGACGCCGGCGAAGCGGGATCGGGCGGCGACGAGAGCGAAGGAAGCGACGAAGACGACGACGAGCCCGTCGACTGGCTGGCCGAGCCGTCGATCCCGGTCCGCCAGTCCGACCACTGGTTCGAGGACTACCGCTGGTTCCACACCAGCGACGGCTTCCTCGTCATCGGCGGCCGGGACGCCGACGACAACGAGGATCTCGTCAAGAAGTACCTCGACCGCGGGGATCGGTTCTTCCACGCCCAGGCCCACGGCGGCCCCGCTACGATCCTGAAGGCCACCGGTCCGAGCGAATCGTACGACGACGACGTAGAGATCCCCGAGTCGAGCAAGTGCGAGGCGGCGCAGTTCGCCGTCTCGTACTCCTCGATCTGGAAGGACGGCAAGTTCGCCGGCGACGTGTACGAGGTCGGCTCCGACCAAGTGTCGAAGACCCCCGAGAGCGGGGAATTCCTGGAGAAGGGCGGCTTCGCCATCCGCGGCGACCGCACGTACTACGAGAGCACCGAGGTCGGCGTCGCCGTCGGGATCACCTGCGAGCCCGAGACGCGCGTCATCGGCGGGCCGCCCGCCGCCATCGAACCGAAATCGGAGACGACGATCACGGTCGAGCCGGGCCAGTACGCCCAGAACGACATCGCGATGCGGCTCTACCGGGAGTTCAAGGGCCGCTTCGCCGACGACTCGTTCGTCCGGAAGGTCGCCAGCGCCGACCGCATCCAGGAGTTCCTCCCGCCGGGCGGCAGCCGGATGGTCGACGACTGACGCGTCGCTCGACCCGGCGGGCCGCTCGCGGCGAAACCGTCTTGATAAACGAGTGGTAACGGCCGGCATGCTGTCTGCGCCGATGCGACTGCTCGCGGTCGCCGTCCTCGTCTTCGTCCCTGGGCTGTGCTTTCTCGCGCTGTTCCGACTCATCGACCGGATGGCCGACGACGGACTCGTCGCCCGCGTCGAACGCGGGGAGTTCGAGGCGGAGTCGCCCTGAAGCAGAGCCGCGAGTTCGATCGATCCCGCCGGCGTCGTCGCGGCTGCTCGCGACCGCGAGACAGTGGGCTGTCCGTCCTGCGGTGCCGAGAACCGGGCGGGGGTCGAGTACTGTCGGCACTGCCTGTCCGAGCTTCACTGACGAGGGTTCGATCGCTATGCCTGGGACTCGACGCCGACGGCGTCGTAGCCGCTCTCGCGGAGCGCCTCGACCAGCCCTTCCTGGTCGATGTCGGCCTCGTAGTAGAACACCACGTCGAACGTGCCTTCGCGGAGTAGCTGCTGGCACTCCCAGACGAACTCGTCGCCGTCGAGCGTCAGGCCCTGGTGCTGGTTGACACCGAACTCGCCGTCGTCGTTGCCGGAGTAGACGTACGTGTCGGTCGGCTCGATACCGGCGTGCTCGGCGATGTGGTTGCCGATCTCCAGGGTCGCCTCGTGGAGCGTCGGCTCCTGGTCGCCCGACAGGTCGGTGTGGACGATGACGCCGACGAGTTCGATCTCGCCGGGTTCGAGCAGTGCCTGGGCGCGCTGGTAGAGGTCGGTGTCGACGGCGTCTGCGTCGCTCATTGTCGCCACTCCGACGCGCTGGCTCTTGTGTCCCACGGTATCGCGCTGGGACGATCCGGGCGAGCGCGGCCGCTCGCCGAAGATATTCGGACGGTGAGCGATGGAGTCGCGGTCGAGCGCGACTCCTCGCGGACGGTGCCGCGGCTCACCGGTGAGACGACTGTGGTGGGAACCCACCAGGAGCCGCAGTTACAGGCGCTCGAGGTTCGTCGCGCGCGGGCCTTTGTCGGCCTGCTCGATGTCGAACTCGACTTCCTGCCCTTCTTCGAGGTCCGGACCGCCCACGTCCTCCATGTGGAAGAACACGTCCTCGTCGGCGTCTTCCGTGTCGATGAAGCCGTAGCCGCCGGTGTCGTTGAAGAAGTCGACCTCGCCTGTCGCCATCGTTACAGACGCTCCAGGTTGGTCGCTCGGGGACCCTTGTCGGCCTGCTCGATATCGAACTCGACTTCCTGACCCTCTTCGAGATCGGGGCCGCCGACGTCTTCCATGTGGAAGAAGACGTCTTCGTCCGCGTCGTCGGTGTCGATGAAGCCGTAGCCGCCAGTGTCGTTGAAGAAGTCGACTTTCCCTGTCGCCATTGTTACAGACGCTCCAGGTTCTCGGCGCGCGGGCCTTTGTCTGCCTGAACGATGTCGAACTCGACTTCCTGCCCCTCCTCGAGGTCAGGACCGCCGATGTCCTCCATGTGGAAGAACACGTCCTCGTCGGCGTCGTCAGTGTCGATGAAACCGTAACCGCCAGTGTCGTTGAAGAAGTCAACCGTACCGGTCGCCATTGCAGCTAGTTAGACGAGATGACTCTATTAAAGTCTGGCGGGTCAGCGTGAAATGTGTTACCGCACGTCACTCCTCGGGAGCGACCGCGTCGGCGAGCCGCTCGACGGGGTGGGGCGGCGATTCGCTCCCCTCGTGGTCGTCGAGCTGGGACCGGCAGGAGGCGCCGGGGGCGACGACTTCGTCGCCCGGACTGTCGTCGACCTGGTCGAAGAGGATCGACCCGATGGCCTTGCTCATCGAGTAGTGTTCGGCCTCGTAGCCGAAGCTGCCGGCCATGCCACAACAGCCCGAATCGAGGGCGTCGACCTCGTAGCCGGCCCGGCGGAGGACGCCGACGGCGTGGTGGTCCTTCTTCGTGGCCTTCTGGTGGCAGTGGCCGTGGTAGGTGAGCGACGCGGCCGGCGCGTCGAAGTCGATGTCCCCGTCGAGGCGGAAGCGGTCGACGTACTCGCAGACGCCGTAGGCGTTGGCGGCGACCGTCTCGGCGGCCGCCCCCGAGAGCAGGTCGAGGTAGTCGTGCTGGAACATCACCGCGTCGGAGGGCTCGACGACGACCAGGTCCCAGCCGTCGGCCACGCGGGGCGCGAGTTCGTCGACGTTTCGCTCGGCGCGCTCGCGGGACGTGTCGAGAAAGCCCTTCGAGTGGGCCGCGCGGCCGCTGGACGCCACGTCGTCGGGCACGTCCACGTGGACGCCCGCGGCTTCGAGGACGCGAACGGCGGCTTTCCCGGCCTCGGGGTGGCTGTAGTTGGTGTAGGTGTCGGGGAAGACGAGCGCCTTCCGCTCGGCCTCGGCCTCGGAGACGCCGGCCTCGCGGCCGGCGAACCAGTCGACGAACGACTCGCGCTCGAACGTCGGCAGCGCCCGCTCGCGGGCGATCCCCAGTACCTTCTCGGCGACGAGGCCGCTCCCGGGGAGCTTCTGCAGCCAGTTCGAGACGGGCGCTGTGGCGCTGCCCAGCGCGCTCAGTCGGTCGACGTTGGCGAACACGCGCTCGCGCAACGAGGTACCGTGTTCCTCGTGGTGGGCGTGTTCGACTTCCGCTTTGAGCTTCGCCATGTCGACCTCGCTGGGACAGTCCTTCGCACAGCCCTTGCAGCCGATACAGAGGTCCATCACCTCGCTCACGAACTCGTCGTCCGTCGGGTCTTCGGGGAGGTCGCCGCTCATCGCCTGGCGGAGCATGTTCGCCCGGCCCCGGGTCGCGGTGACCTCCTCGTCGGCCGCGCGGTAGGTCGGACACATCACGCCGCCGGTGGTGTCCTGGCCGCCGCGACAGCCGCCACAGCCGTGACAGAGCTCGACCATGCCCTGCATGCCGTTGTCGTTGTCCCAGTTGAGGTCGGGCTCGAACCCCGCGTCGAAGGCGTAGTCGGGGTCGAACCGCAGGTCTTCGGTCATGTCGACGGTGCGGGCGCGCTCGGGCGCCTCGCCCGCCTTCACGTCGGCCGCGTCGACGCCGACGACCTGGCCGGGGTTGAGCAGCCAGTCGGGGTCGAAGGTGGCCTTGATGTCGCGGAACAGGTCCCACACCTCCTCGCCGTAGAGCTTCCGGTTCCACTGGGTCCGGGCGCGCCCGTCGCCGTGTTCGCCCGAGACCGAACCGTCGTACTCGACGACCAGGTCGGTCACCGCGTCGGCGATGGACTCCATGGCGGCCACGCCGTCGACGGACTTCGTGTCGATCAGCGGCCGGATGTGCAGACAGCCCGGCCCGGCGTGGGCGTAGAAGCTCGCGTAGGTGTCGTGCTCGTCGAGGACGGCCTGGAAGTCCGCGACGAACTCCGGGAGGTTCGCCGGCGGGACCGCCGTGTCCTCGATGAAACTACCGTGTTTCGCGTCGGTCGTCCGCGAGAGCAGGATTGGCAGACCGCTCTTGCGCAGTTTCCAGAAGCGGGCGCGGTCGGCCTCCTCGTGGGCCTCGCGGGCCGCGAAGGCGCGGATCGGCGCGTCGGTCACGTCGGCTGCCCCCTCGGCGGGGGCGGTCTCGGTCGTCGCCGCGCCGACGAGGGCGTCGCCGAGTTGCTCTGCGGCCGCCGTGTCACCAACGCGGTCGGCGATCAGGTCGGCGACCCGCTGGCGGCCCTCGTCGTCGGTCTCGGCGTAGAACTCGACGAGCAGGACCGAGCCCGTGCCGTCGGGGAGTACCGAGTCGACCAGCTCGCCGAACTCCTCCGTGTCGGCGGCCAGATCCAGCAACACGTCGTCCAGCACTTCGACCGCGGCCGGGTCGTGGTCGAGGATCGGTTGCACGTCCTCCAGGGCGTCGAGCAGGGACTCGTAGGTGAGCAGCGCCAGCCCCTTCGTCTCGGGGACCGGCTCCAGCGAGACGGTCGCCTCCGTGACGATGGCCAGAGTGCCCTCGCTGCCGGCGAGCAGACGGGCGACGTTGACGGTCTCCCGTTCGCCATCCAGCGCTTCCCGGGCCTCGGCGACGAACGCGTCGAGGTTGTACCCCGAGACGTTGCGCTTGAGTTCGGGGAACGCCGCCTCGACGGCGTCGATCTCCTCGTCGACGACCCCGGCGAGTTCGGCGTAGATCCGGGCTTCCAGATCCCCGTCCGGGTCGGCCCGCTCGCGGAGTTCCTCCAGGGTCACCTCGCCGAAGCGGGTGACGGTCCCGTCGGCGAGGACGACCTCGCATTCCTCGACGTAGGCGTCGGTCTTGCCGTACTGCAGCGAGTGGGCGCCCGTCGAGTTGTTGCCGATGGCGCCGCCCAGCGCGGACTTGTCGCCCCACGCGGGGTCGGGTGCGAACTTCAGGTCGTGGGCGGCCAACTCGGCGTTCAGTTCGCCGAGGATGGCCCCGGGTTCCGCGCGAGCCAGGCGCTCGTCGGCGTCGACCGTGAGGACGCCGTCCATATGGCGAGTGAAATCGAGGACGACGGCTTCGTTGACGGTCTGACCCGCGAGGGAGGTGCCGCCGCCCCGGGGGAGCACCGGGATGGACCGCTCGGCGCAGTAGGAGACGACGCTCGCCACGTCGGCGGTCGACTCGGGGTAGACGACGCCGACGGGCGTCACCTCGTAGATGCTCGCGTCGGTCGCGTACAGCTGACGCGAGTAGTCGTCGAATCGCACCTCACCCGCGACCCGCTCGTCTAAGTCCGCGACCAGTCCCGGTCGCGCCACCGCGTCGGCCGCGTAGTCGTAGCCCGCCCGCGGGTCACCCGCTGGGTCGGACTCCGGCCGGTCGCTCGTTCCCATGCTCGACGACTACGCGACTCGGCGGATTAAACCCCAGCCATCGCTGGCGGGGGGCGGTTCGCTCGACGGGAGAATGGCGGCCGGAGGCCGCCGCCCGTCGCGATGTCAAAACGCTACTCGGGACCGAGTAGCCGTTCCGATGACAGCACCACGGTGGTGGGCCAGTGGTGTTGGTGGCTGCAGTGGCTGGCAGTGGCTAGTTAGCGCGCGATGCTCGCTGGTTCGGGGTCGTTCCCCGGTGGCTCGAACGTGCTCGGCCGGACGCTCTCTCACTCCGACCGTTGCACTTGCACATTTTGCGTTTTCGGACATAAGTCTTGTCTACAATGGGGTGGGATAGACCTAATATCGATTATTCGTACACAATTTCTCAGTACGATTGATCGCAAGGGGGTCGGTCACGCTCGCCGTGCGAATCGCCCCGGTCGTCGCGCGAGCGGTTCGGGGGAGAGAGGCGAACGGCGGCGCTCGAGCGGTAGCGGCGCCGCTGTGGTGACGGGCGGGAAATCGCTCAGAACTCCTGCCAGTCGGTGGGTTGGCCGGCGAGGCCGAGGACGCGGGCCTCGCGGCGGCCGTCTTCCTCGCGGATCTCGATCATACCGTCGAAGGCCTGCTTGATGACCTGCAGCGTCTGGTCGTCGTGGGCCGACGAATCGATGGTAAAGAGCCCGAGGTAGCCGGCGGAGTCGAACCGCGAGGAGAGGACGTGGCAGAACTTGAAGACGGTCTTGCGGTCCGTATAGGTGAGCATCGTCGACAGCGAGGTGAGCGCGAAGCGGCCGTTGTCGGCGCCGTTGTTGTGGAGGTACTCGAGGCACTCGGTGATCCCGATACCGATGCCGGTCAGGTCGCCGGGCGAGGAGACGTGGTAGACGTAGCTGCCGGAGGCGGTGGCCTCGCCGCGGCGGCTGCCGTCGCCGCGGCAGTCGACGACGCTGACCCGCGACTCGTCGGCCTCGGGCGCGCGGTCGAGGAAGTCTTCGAGGACGTTCTCGGCGCGGTCGCCGGTGGTGACGACGAGCGAGCCCTGGTCGCGCTCGGCGCCGTCGGCAAGCACTGACAGCGCCAAGTCCTCCTTGCCGCTCATCGCGGGGCCGGAGACGAGGATGTTCGACCCCGGGCGGACCGACTCCAGCGCCTCGAACTCGAGTACGTCGGTCAGGTCGTACATCGTCTCGGAATCACTACTCCTCGACATCGCTCAGTCCTCGCAGCGTTGCGATGAAGTCCTCGTCGTCGTCGATACCACCCAGCGTGCCCGAGAGGTCCTCCTCCAGTTCGTCGACCCGCTCGCGGAGTTCGAGGTACTCCCCGTTGTCGGCGAGTTCGGCGCTGCTTTTGGTCGCTTCGAGCGTCGCCTGTTTCTCGACCAGCGAGTAGTACTCCTGTAGCATGTCGTCGTAGGCCGACCGCTCCAGCAGGTTCTCCACCGTCTCGTGGAGCTGCTGGCTCCGAATCGGCTTACAGAGATACGCGTCGAACCCCATTTCGAGGATGTCGAAGTCCGGCTCGACCGCCGTCACCATGGCCACCCTGCAGTCGAGCTCGCGCTCTCGGATCCGCGCTAACACCTCGTCGCCGGAGAGACCGGGCATCATCCGGTCGAGGAGGACTACGTCGACCTCGTCGTCGAGTTCGGCCAGCCCCTCGTCGCCGCTCCCGGCCATCCGGACCTCGTAGTCGTCGGCGAGCCAGAGGTTGTACGTCTCGGCGACGTCGGGCTCGTCCTCGACGATGAGTACGACTGGCGTTTCCGATCCTGTCATCTGCTCTCTACGGCCTCGTTGTCGTTCATCACACATAGCCCTGTGGGTCCGAGTCGTTCGCGTGATAGCAGTAGGCGGCGGGATTTCCCCGGTTTCCTCGACCCCGCCGAGCCCCCGCTCGACCGCGGCGGTCGCGGCGCGGATCCCCTCCCCGATTCGGCCGGCCCGGTCGCGAATCGGTACCCTCACCGCCCCGGCGCGAGTATCGACCGTCGTGATCGCAAACGTCGCCCGCGGCCAGCAGGTCTTCACCAGCAACGCCTTCCTCGTCACCGGCGAGCGCACCGTCCTCGTCGACGCCGGCAGCGAGTTCGACGCCGCCGCCGAAGTCCGCGACCGCGAGGCCGCCCTCGACGCCGTCGTCCTCACCCACACTCATCCCGACCACGTGGGCAACACCGGCGCCCTCGTCGACGCCTTCGACTGCGACGTGTGGGGCTTCGACCCCGACCACGACCTCGTCGACCACGCCCTCGGCGACGGCGACACCGTCCAGTTGGGCGACCACAGCTACGAGGCGCTGCACACCCCCGGACACAAGGACGACCACCTCTGTCTCTACGCCGCCGGCCCCGAGGTCTGCTTCGCCGGCGACCTGGTGTTCGCCAACGGCAGTTTCGGCCGGACGGACCTCCCCGAGGGCGATCGCGAGGTCCTGATCGACAGCATCGAGTACCTCCGCGACACGGTCTCGCCGGAACTCGAAGCGATGCACACCGGCCACGGCCCCAGCGTCACCGACGACCCCTACGACCACATCGAGGCCGCGCTCCGGGCCGCGAAGTTCTGAGACGCCACTCGGGCCGAGAGATCCGTCTCCGAGAGCGTTCAGTACGAGCGTGCGGGCGGCGGTGCAGTGGCCCGCGTCCCCGAGTCCGCGCCTCGGGCGAGTCACGCGGGACGTCTCACCCCGTCGTCAGAACGAGTCTTTGATCTTCTCGAAGAAGCCCTGTCCCACGTCGACCTCCTCGCCGCCGGCCTCGGCGAAGGCTTCGAGGGCTTCGCGCTGTTCGGCGTTGAGGTCGTCGGGCGTGACGATCTGGACCTGGACGTATAGGTCGCCGTCGCCGCGCCGTCGGAGCCGGGGCATGCCCTTGCCGGAGAGGCGGAACGTCTCGCCGCTCTGGGTGCCCGCGGGCACGTCGAGTTCGACGGCGCCGTCGACGGTCGACACTTCGATGGTGTCGCCGAAGACGGCCTGCGGGAAGGAGATCGGCTCCTGGTGGTGGAGGTCGGCGCCCTCGCGCTCGAAGTCGGGGTGGTCGCGGACGGCGACCTCGATCAGCAGATCGCCCTTGGGCCCGCCGCGCTCGCCGGGCGCGCCCTCGCGTTCCATGCGGAGGGTCTGGCCGTTCTCGATACCGGCGGGCACCTCGACGGAGAGCGAGGCGTCCTCGCGGACGACGCCGTCGCCGCGGCAGGTCGAACACGTCTCCTCGTAGACGGTGCCCTCGCCCTCGCAACGCCGGCAGGTCTGCCGTTGCTGGACGCGCCCCATCGGTGTCTGCTGGGTGGTCGTGGTCTGGCCGCGACCGTCGCACTCGGGACACTGCCGGGAGTCGGTGTCCGGCGGGTGCCCCTGGCCGTTGCAGTCGGGACAGGTGTCCGGTCGAGTGACGTTGAGTTCCTTCTCGACGCCGTGATAGGCGTCCTCGAGGTCGATCTCCAGGGTGGTCCGCAGATCCTGGCCCTGGCGGGGTCGGTTGCCGCCGCGGCCGCCGCCGCCGCCGAAGAACGTCTCGAAGATGTCGGACATGTCGCCGAACGGGCCCTGGCCGCCGCCGCCCATGCCGCCCATCCCCCCCATGCCGCCGGCCCCGCGGCCGCCGTTGTCGGTGGCGCCGTGTTTGTCGGCCTCGACGTAGCGGTCGTGGCCGAGCTGGTCGTACATCTGGCGCTGTTCGTCGTCGGTGAGGACCTCCTTGGCCTTCTTGACCTGCTTGAACTTCTCCTCGGCGTCGGCCTCGTCGCTCACGTCGGGGTGATACTCCCGGGCTTTCTCCCGGTAGGCCTGCTGGATCTCCTCCTCGCTGGCGTCTCGGGAGACCCCCAGCACCTCGTAGAAGTCCTCGCTCATCGCTTGTGCCGGTGTAGAAGATTGAGCTACTTGAATAGAACGGGTTCGTCGCGGTCGGGCGCTCGGGCCGGCAGGCGCCCGGCCGGTCGCGGTCGCCCGCCGGTCGGGGCGCCTGCACCCGGGCGCACGCTGTCGGTGAACAGCAGCGCCTTCTGGGACTTCTGGACCGCGGCGTCGCCCCCGTCGCCCTCGGCCGCGGCGACGCCGGCACCGAACGCGGCGGCGGCCCCCACGGCGGCGAGCGCGCTCTTTTTCAGCACTGATCGACGCGATTCCTCTGGGGTGTCGAACGACAGGACGGAGTCGTCCGTCATCGAGAGCCTCCGTGTGCCGGTTGCGGACTCACGCCGAACAGTTCGGCGCCTGCCATCGAAACGGGTGTCCCTTCGTCACCCGGGCGTACACCCGCCGACAACAGGGGGACGGGAGAGGGATATACGCACCCGCCGATCGCGGCCGCGCCGTGGGCGCTATCGGACGATTGTCGGCCCCACCCACCGTTCGCCTGCAAGTCCGTCGATCTGTGGCTCACCTGCTCAGCCGCGAAACGGCGGCTCGTCGAACGCCGCCCCGCAGCCCTCGCAGGCCGCGACGACGACGTCCCCGTGCAGCGTGAGCGTCATCGCGTCGCGCCCGCAGTCGGGACACGGCGCGGGGACACGGTCGGCGTCGCAGTCTGGACAGCGAAAGGTGACCCCCTCACCGCCGGCGTCGAGCGCGAAGTCGGCCCCGCCGCAGTCGGGACAGCGGACCGGTACGCGAACGTCCGTCGTCTCGCGGGGCGCGCCGATTGCGAGCGCGACGAGATCGGACTCCCCGCGGTTGTATCCCGACTGGTACTCGCCGGGGGCGAACCGGATCGCTTCGCCGGCGTCGACTTCGACCTCGCGGCCGGTCCGCGCGTCACCGCCGGTGGCGCCGCTCCCGTCGTCGCGGTCGACTGCCGGGGCGTTCGGATCGCGACCGGGGAGCGTCTCGAACGTCGCGGTCCCGTTGAGGACGACGAAGACCTCCTCCTGGTCGGCGTGAGTGTGGAGGCCGCTCGGGAACCCCTCACCGGGCGGGACGCGGTAGCGGTTGAGCGCGACGCCGTCGGTGTCCAGCGGGTCGGAGAGCCCGCGGCGGTCGGTGCCGGTCGCCGATCCGTCGGCCGGTTCGTCGGCGAGGCCGTCGAACGCGACGCGTTCCATGTCGGTCCGTCGGCGCCGACCGGAAAATGTCTGTGGACGGCCGACTCGGTGGACCGGTAGGCGGCCGTTCTATACCCCGAGCCACTCGTCGTTGCGGACCTCGTAGCCGTTCGACCGACAGAACTCCGCAGCGCGGCGTCGCACGTCCCGGGACCCCGGGAGCGTCTCCTTCTCCCGGATCCGCTCGACGATCCAGTCGGTGATGACCTCGACGCCCTCGTCGTCGTCGTCGGCGTCAATGGCTTTCAGTTCCCGGAGCGTCCGCTCGTAGGCCTCGTACTGCGAGCTGCCGAACTCGGCCGACTGGTGGTCGTCGGCCGCCTCGACGACCCGCTTCATCGCCGCGGCGACGGTCGGCCGCAGGACCCGAATCCGGACTTCCTCGGGCGACTCGTAGGTCGACGCCGTCGACCGCGGGATCAGATCGCCCAGATCGTAGCTCCCCTCGCCGGACTCGACTTCGTGGGAGCCGAACGCTTCGATGACTTCGATCCCGGTCGCGGGGAACGACATCGTCTCCAGTTCCACGTCGAGGGCGTCCAGTTCCTCGTCGTCGACCGGCGGCTCGGTCTCGTCGCCGCGTTCGAGCTCCTCGAGCATCGCACGGGTTCGCTGTCGGTTCTCCTCGTCCCGGGCTTGCTTGTCTCGCCCCGCTCTGTCGTCTGGCATACTACGGACTTCGCGTCCGGCGCGGAAAACCCTGTGCCCGCTGGGGGCGCCCCCGCGCCGGTCACTCCGTCTCGGCCCGGTCGCCCCAGGCGTCTGCCGACTCGCGGCCGTCCGCGTCGAGGGGTTCCGCGCAGTACGCGCAGTCGGTCCGACCGGCGTCGGTCCTGGCGCCGCAGTGCGGATAGTTCGTCAGCGCGTCCGGGTCGGTGTCGTCGTACGGCGAGAGCCCGTAGTGAGCCCGGTGCTCCATCTTCACGTAGATGAGCCAGCCCGTGACCAGCGTCGTACCCGCTATCGCGACGACGATGCCCGCGTCGGCGAAGGCGTCGGCGAGGCTCACATCTCCGCAATCGAGACACGCGTCCATCAGTTTTCCCCGGTCCGGGACGGCTCCATTGGCCCCAGACGTGACACTCGAAGTTCAAAAACGACGTTCAGCGAACGCCTTTACCGACGGCGAGCGTTTCGTGCAGTATGGCAACAGAGTCCACGGACGGGCCGGACGGCTACGAGGAGGCCGCGGACCTGGCGACCCTGCAGGAGGACGGCCGGGCGGTGGCGACCGTCGGCGGCCACAGCGTCGCCCTGTTCCACCACGAGGGCGAGGTGTACGGGGTCGACAACCGCTGTCCGCACATGGGCTTCCCGCTCGCGAAGGGGAGCGTCGAGGACGGCCTGCTGACCTGTCACTGGCACCACGCGCGGTTCGAGCTGTCCTGCGGGGACACCTTCGACATCTGGGCCGACGACGTGCAGACGTTCCCGACCGCGGTCGACGACGGCGCGGTGTACGTCGACCCCGACCCGGAGACGGACGTGGCGCCCGAGGTCCACTGGCGCAACCGCCTGGTCGACGGCATGGCCGAGAACCTCTCGCTGGTGCTGGCCAAGAGCGCGATCCACCTCGACCACCACGGGGAAGGGTTCGCGACGCCGCTGGAGACGGCGGTCGACTTCGGGACCAAGTACCGGGCGGACGGCTGGGGCCGCGGCCTCACGACGCTCGGCGCGATGGCGAACCTCTACGACCAGGTCGACCACGACGAGAAACAGCGGGCGATGTTCGTCGGCGTGCGCGAGGTGGCGAGCAACTGCGCGGGCGAGCCCCCTAGATTCGACCAGTACGCGCTGGACAACGAGGACCTCAGCAAGGAGCGACTCAAGTCGTGGTTCCGGGAGACCTGCGAGGTCCGCGACTCGGACGGCGCCGAGCGCTGTCTGCGGGCGGCGACCGCGACCCTGCCGCCCGCGGACCTCGTCGAGATCACCGTCGCCGCCGCGACCGACCACCTCTACATGAACGGCAGTCACACGATAGACTTCGTCAACAAGGCCTTCGAGACGCTCGACCACGTCGGCTGGGAGCAGGCGCCGGACGTGCTCGCCTCGACCGTGGACACCATCACCGACGGCTCGCGCGCCGAGGAGACGAGTGCCTGGCGCCAGCCCGTCGACGTGGCCCAACTGTGTTTCGACGCCGACGACGAGATCCCCGACCTCGCCGCGGCGGGCGCCGAGAAATCGTGGGAGCGGCCCGACGACTTCGTCGACCGCCTGCTCGGCGACGATCCGCACGCCATCGACGAGGCACTCCGCGACGCTGTCGCCGCGGGCGCGACGACCGAGCAACTCGCCCACGCCGTCGCCGTCGCGGCCCTCCGGCGGGTCGCGCAGTTCGCCACCAGCAACGAGTTCGGCGACTGGAACACGGTCCACCACACCTTCTCGTTCGCCAACGCCGTCGAACGGCTCGCGGGTCGCACCGACGCCGACGCCCTGTATCGGGCGTGCTGGCAGGGCGCGATGTCGGTGTACCTCGACCGGTTCCTCAACCAGCCCGCGGCGCCGCTGCCCGAAGCGGGCGCCGGCGGGGACGACGACCCCGCCGAACTGCGCGAGCGCCTGCTCTCGACGTTCGACGAGCAGGGCCGCGTCGACGAGGCCGGGCGGATCGTCGGCCGGCACTTCGACGCCGACGGCGATCCCGACGCCCTGAAGCGGACGATGGCCGAGGGGCTCCTGCGGGAGGACGCGGGCTTTCACACCCTCCAGACCGTCGAGGGAGGGTTCGCGCAGTTCGAGGCCGCCGAGAGCGACCACGAGCGGCGGCTCGCCCTGATCGCGCCCGCGAGGTACATGGCCGCCCACTTCCCGACTCGGCGGGAGAACGAGCAGACGTTCGCCATCGCCGAGCGACTGTACCGCGGCGAAGCGATCCACGAGGCCGCGGACGACTGACGATCGGAACCGACTCGGCGGGCGGAACCGACTCGGCGGGCGGTTCCACTCGCCGATTTCGACTTGAGAGCGCCTGCAATAGCCTGATCTCGGTCGCACACACAGATGTGTGCGTGCGCTCACGCGTCTCGGGGCGGACGCACCAGCCCACGCCCGGAGCGGTGACGATCCGCCGGGGAGCGGTCGACGGATGAGTTTCCTCACGATACTGCCGCTCGCGGTCGTGATGGTCGCCGGCCCGCAGATCCTCTCGGCGATCTTCCTGGCGACGAGTCGCGAGTGGCGGCGCAACTCGGCGCTGTTCGTCGTCGGTGCCGGGCTCTCGATCTCGACGGTGATCGCGCTGGCGTACTTCCTCGGCATCGGGTCGCGCAGGGCCGGCGGCGGCTCGAATGAACTCCTCTCGACGGTGGTCCTCGTGTTGATCGTCGCGGCGATGCTATCGACGTTCCTCGGCCGCGAGGACTCCGAGCCGCCCAAATGGATGGGGAAACTGGAGCGAGCTACGCCCCGGTTCTCCTTTCGGCTCGGGTTCCTGCTGCTCGGCGTCTTCCCGACCGACATCATCACCTCGGTGGCAGTCGGGGCACACCTCGCCAGTAACGACCTCCCGCTGGTCGACGCGGCGCCGTTCGTCGGGTTGACGCTCTCGCTGCTGGCGCTGCCGTCGCTCGCAGTCTTCCTGCTCGGTGACCGCGCCGAGACGGTCCTGCCGCGGATCCGCGACTGGATGAACGACAACTCGTGGGTCGTCAACGAAGTCGTCCTCGCGTTCTTCCTCGTGTTGACGGTCACCTGATCCCCCGTGGCGCGACGGAACTCGTCTCTCCGACGACCGCCCGCGGGACCCCGACACCTAACTACCAGGCGCGAATGAGTTCGGGTAATGGCGAAGGGCTCGCAGGGACTGGTCGGCGACGAGCGCGGCGGCGTCGAGCGGTGGGTCGTCTGGCTGGTCGCGCTCGCGGTCGTGGGCGGACTCGCCGGCTCGGTGGTCTACCTCGACGACGAACTCCGACGCGACAGCCCCGGCGCCGACTTCTCGGTGTCGTTCGAGTCGGAGACGGGGACGTTGACCGTCGAGCACGCGGGCGGCGACGCGATATCCGACCGGACGACCGAGCGCCTCTCCGTCGTCGTCCTCGACGGCTCGACCGGGACGAACGAGGAACTCGCCTGGGTGAGTGATTCCCCCGGCGCGACCAAGCGTGGGGTCGGGTATCCGATACGGCCGGGGGACTCGCTGACGGTCGACGACCCCCGTGTCGACGCAGACGGCGACGGAAGCTATCTCGACGCCGAGCGGAGCGTCGGCTTCTACCTGGAGCCCGGCGACTCGGTACGGGTCGTCTGGACCGGCTCGATGCGCGGGACGACCCAAGCCGTGACGCTCGCGAACGCCACCCTGGAGTAGTCGAGACCGGTTTCGATGCCAGGTGAGCGCGCTCGGCGGTGGGCACTGAACGCCTTCGCTGCGCTCGCAGACAGCGCGGGACCGGGTCGGTGTCGGTGCAGGCAGAAGATACTTGTCACGGTGTGCCAAACCCGGCGGTGAAGCCATGACGGACCACGCGACGCGACCCGGCGAGGCGGACAGTGCCGAGAGCCAGCCGTCCGCGGACGTGCGAGTCGCGCCCGCCGACCCGGAGGGCGTCGCCGCCACAGACGCCTACGAGGTCGACGGCGGTGTGGTCCTCTTCGATACCGAGAACCCGCTCGCGTGGGTCGAGTCCGACGACGCCCTGTCGCTCGGACGGATGGTCTGAGACCGCCGGCTGCCGGTCCCAGTTCGCGGGTGCCGGGCGAGTGGGAATCCTTTTGCCCGCCAGCGCGTAACTCGCCGGTGTGTCCGAGGACGGCGCGGACGACGAGAGCGGGCTACTGGACGACCCCGAGCGCTTCGAGCACTCGCTCGGTCCCGACGTGCCTGAAGTCGACATCCCGACGGTCTCGATCCCGGGCGAAGACGAGGGCGAAGCCGCCGAGGACGAGGGCGCCGAACTCGACGACGACGCCGCGTTCGACACTGACGTCGACCCGGAGGTGAGCCGGACGTTCTGGCGGCTGGTCGCCGTCTTCGACGTGGCTTTCCTCGCGCTCGCGCTCGGACCGATGTTCATCTACTTCGAGGGCGACTGGAACGTCGGCGGCCCGCTGGTCGCCCTCGGTGCGGTCTCGTTCCTCTACGGCGTCCGCGAGTACCGCGCGTTCCGTCGATCCAGAGCGTCCGAGGCCGCCGCCGACGAACCGCGAGCGACCGACGACGCCGACACCGACGACGACCGGAACCGCTAACCCCGCGAGACCGCTACGGGCGGCCATGCGAACGGTCCGCGACGACACTGGTCGCCGTCTGGTCCTGTTGAAGGAGTCGAGCGACTCGTCGCTCGTGCGCGACCCCGAGACCGGGGAGCGCCGCCACGTCGCAAACGACCGGCTGGAGTCCGTCGACGGCGAGTCGCCGCTGGAGACGGCCAGCCGCGCCGTGCCCGACCCGGTCAGGGCCGTGGCGAGCGCGGTTCACGACGACCGCTCGCTCGGGCTCTTGCTGGAGATCGACGCCCGTTCGCCTGTCGACGTGCGGACGCTGACGGGCGCGGTCGACCTCTGCGAGAGCGACCTGCACGGCCTCCTCTCGGAGTTCCGGGCGGCCGGACTGGTCACCGAGACCGACGCCGCCGGCGTCCGCGGCTACGAGACGACCGAGCGGGCGAGCGAAGGGCTGGCCGCGATGCGCGG
>NZ_AOIU01000026.1 GCF_000337455.1 Halosimplex carlsbadense 2-9-1
GGCCGACGACGCCGTGACCGAGGACGTTGATGCCGTCGTCCACGCCGGCGTCGCCGCCGCGGTCGCGCTCGAACTGTTCCTCGCGGTACTGAGCGCGGGTTCCGGATTCGCGGTGCTGACCGTCGTCACCTACGTTATCGGTGCCGCGGGGTTGACTCGCCTCGTGCTCCGGTGGTCCGGCGGGTTCGTCACGACCTGGGCGGCTGTATTCCCGCCGATGTTCGCGTTCGCCTGGCGATTGTTTTCCTACGCCGGCCCCGGCCCCAGTTTCGGTCAGATACTCGGCCCGGCGGTCGCGTACACGCTCGGTGTCGGGACAGTGTGGTACGCGCTCGGGGCCGCTCTCCTGACGCCGCCTGGCGCCTCGCTCGCGCGCCTCACTCGGTAACACGGGGTCGTCCGAAACCCGGGCCCGTCCGAGCGTGGCATTCGCTCTCAGTCGTCGGCCTCGACGGCCTCGGCGATCCGGTCTTCTGGGCGCTCGCGCCGAACCGACGAGCGGTTCGTGGTCGAATCCTTCTCGACGCGGACGAGGTCGTCGGCGGCACCGACGAGTTCGTCGTCGTGGGAGACGACGAGGATCTGCTCGACGCCGTAGTCGCGCATCGCCTCGACGAGTTCGACGAGCTGGGAGACGTGGCCCGAGTCGAGGAAGACGGTCGGTTCGTCGAGGATGAGCGGCGGCATGGGGGCGGCCCCTTCGATGCCCTCGGCGAGCAGCCGGTAGATAGCACAGCGGAGGCTGAGGTTGAACAGGGCGCGCTCGCCGCCCGACAGCTGCTCGGGGTCGAGCGGCTCGCCGTCCTTCTGGTAGACGGTGAGCTCGTACTCGCCGGAGAGTTCGATCCGGGCGTAGGAGTCGTTCTGGTAGACAAGATCGAATATCTCGTTGAGCATCGCCTCCAGGCTCTCGACGTTGCGCCGGCGCAACTCCGCGCGGAGGTCGCCGTACATCCGCTGGAGCTGTTCGGCCTCGTCGTACAGCGAGTCGAGCCACTCGACGCGCTCGGCGAGGGCCTCGCGGCGCTCGCGCAGCGATTCGAGCTCCTCGATCTCCGCCTCGACGCCGCCGACGGCGCTCTGTAACTCGTCGCGCCGTTCCCGAAGCCCCTCCAACTTGGCGTCGGCCTGTTCGATGTAGTCGGCGGCCTTCTCGCGCTGCTCGCGGGCCCCCTCGATTCGGTCCTCGTCGAACTCCTCCTGCAGATCCGAACGGCGCTCGCGTTTCTCGGCGAGCCGTTCGCGGCGCTCGTCGTTCGTCTCTTCCAGCTGTTCACGTCGCTCGCGCAGTCGCTCGACGGCGTCGGTCGCGTCGGCGATCTCGGCGAGTAGTCCGTCGACGCGTTCGAGCCGCTCGCGGCGCTCGCGGATGGTGCCGCGCTCGGCGTTGATCTCGCCGACCCGCTCGCGGGATGCCTCGGCGGCGTCCGCCTCCGCCTGTGCGGCCTCCCGTTTCTCGGCCGCATCGGATTCGGCCTCGTCGGCCTCCTCGCGGAGCCGCTCGGCCTGCTCGACCTTCTCTTCGAGCGTGTCTTCGCGCTGGTCGACCAGCTGTTCGAACGTCGACCGGTCGGACCGACACTCCCGGACCTCCGACTCGACGTCGACGAGCCGTTCGGCCTCCTCCAGCCGGGCTTCGAGGTCGTCGCGGCGCTCGCGTGCGGCTTCGAGGTCGGTCTCCAGGTCGGCGAGGCGCTCGCGGTCGTCGTCGATCGACTCGACGTGGGGCGAGCCGTCCACGTCCTGGCCGCACTCGGGGCACTTGCCCTCCGCCAGCAGCGACTCGGCCTCCTCGATCGCCTCTCGCTGGTTCTTCACGTCCGCGTCGAGGCTGGCGACGGTCTCGCGCACCTCGCTCAGCTCCTCGGCGACCTCCTCGCGGAACGACTCGGCCGCGCCGAACTCGGCGGGTGCGTCCTCGAACTCGCCCTCCAGCGACTCGATGCGCTCCTCCAGATCAGCGATCTGCTCGCGTTTGTCGGCGACTTTCTCGCGCGTCTCGGCCACGTCCGCGTCGAGGTCGTCGGCCTGCTCGCGCTTCGATTCGGCCTGTGATTCGAGGTCGTCGGCGGACTCGCGGAGGTTCTCGGCTCTCGTCCCGTGTTCGGACACCTCCGCGGTCACGTCCTGAAGCGTCTCCTGTAGTTCGTCGTCGCGCTCGGCGAGGTCGTCGAGCAGCGACTCGACGGCGGCCGGCTCGGGCGGGTCGTCGGCGCTCCCCGACAGCTCGGTCTCGGGCAGCAGGCCGGCCAGCTCCTCGCGGTGGTCCGCCCTGGCCTCTCGGCGGTCGGAGATCGTCTCCGAGAGGTCCTCTCGGTCGCGTTCGGTCTCCGAGATGGCCTCCCGGAGTCCCTCGATGTCCGATTCGAGGTCGTCGAGTTCCGCGCGTTTGTCCTCGTAGCTGTCGAGTATCTCCGCCGCCTGGTCGCGCGTCTCGACGGCCTTCTCGCGTTGCTGTTCGAAACGGTCGATGTCGGACGTGACCGATTCGAGCTCCGTTCGGTGGTCGTTGAGCCGCGCGTGGAGGTTCTCGTCCTCCTTGGCCTCGATCTGGTCGTCGAGCTGGGAGAGCGAGCCGCGCTTGTCCCGGCGCACCCGGTCGACCCCGACGCGGGCGTCGCTGGCGCGCTCGCGGTACTCTTCCAGCTTGCCCAGCTGGAGCAGCGAGTCGAGCATGTCCTGCCGTTCGGCGGGCGTGGCGTTGATGAGCTTGTTCACCTCGCCCTGACGGACGTACGCGCAGTTGACGAACGCGTCGGCGTCCATCCGTAGCAGTTCCTCGACGTAAGCGCGCACGTCGCGGGCGCCCTCGACGGTCTCGTCGGGACCCTCCAGCACGCACTTGGCGGTCGTCGGCCGCTCGCCGGTCGCGCGCACGCGCCGCTCGACGTGGTAGGAGTCGCCGGCGTGGGCGAACCAGAGCTCGACCTCCGTATCGTCGGCGCCGATCGTGACGATCTCGCCCAGCTCGTTTTCGAGCCCCTTCGACCCGTAGAGGGCGAAAAAGCAGGCCTCTAACAGCGAGGACTTGCCGCTGCCGTTGAGGCCGTGGATGACCGTCACGCCGCGGTCGAGTCGCACGTCCGCGTCGTCGTAGCACTTGAAGTTCGAGAGCCTGACGCGCTCGAATCTCACTGGTACTCACCCCAGGTCGCCTGGCCGTCCCCGTCCTCCGGGGACGCTCCGTCCTCGCCAGTGTCGGGCCCTTCGCCCCCGTCAGCGCCCGGGTCGTCGGCGTCGGGCTCGTCGGCGGGGTCACCGCCGTCGGCCGCCGCGTTCCCGGCGACCGCTCCGTCCCCGTCTGCTTCGACCGCTTCGGATCCGCCATCGTCGGTCGTGTTCGACTCGCCGTCCGTCGCGTTCGACTCGCCGTCCGCCGCGTTCGCTTCGCCGTCCGTCGCCTCCCCCTCGCCGGGGTCGACCGACTCGAACTGCGCGGGGTCGCCGTCCTCGACGAGGTCGGCGACCTGGTCCTGGACGACGTCGTCAACGTTGGAATCGGCGACCTTGCTGGCGCGGACGGTCTCGTCGAGCGACCGGGCCGCGTCGCTGAGGCCCAGGTCGCGAACCCGTTCGCGGACGGCGTCGTCGGGGTCGCCGAACGACACCTCCCGTTCGCCCTCCTCGGCGGTCTCCCGGCGGTCGGTGACGCGGGCGACGAGTGCCCCCCGATCGAGGGCAAACTCCTCGACGGCGGCCGGCGTGACCGGCTCGCCCTCGCCGTCGACGGCGACGACGACCACCGCGTCGTCGAGGTCGTACTCGCCGACGCGCTGGCGGACGCGCTCGACGCCCTCGCCCTCGCCGAGTTCGAGGTCGACGAAGACGAACTCCCTGGTGTCAAGTCCCCGGCGACGTACGTCCACCTCGCCGTTGAACTCGACGACGTTGTAGCCGCGCTCGTCGCGCTCGGCGGCGCTGGTGCGCTCGGTCGACCCGCAGTAGGTCACCCAGGTGTCGTCGACCTGCGCGGTCTCGGCGTGGTGGTTGTCCCCCAGCAGGAGCGCGGCGAACTCGACGTCGGTGGTCGCGAAGATATCCCGGGGGTCCCACTCGCCGAAGTCGAACGGCTCGAACAGCCCGTGGGTGACCAGCGCGGCGTGGTCGCTGTCGTGGGGCTCCAGATCCAGTTCGAAGCCCTCGCGCTTCGAGCGCGGGACGAAGTCCAGACCGTAGAAGGCGGTCGATCCCACCTCGACCGGCTCGGAGCCGAGTCGGGTGGCGAGGCCGAGCGATTCGAACAGATCGAGCCACTGGCCCTCGCGTTTGGCCTCGTGGTTCCCGACGACGGCGAGGAAGGGCACGCCGGCGTCGTCGAGGGTCCGCAGGACGGAGAGGGCGCCCATGATGTCGTCGAGCGTCGGCCGCCGGTCGTGAAAGAGATCGCCGGCGTGGACGACGGCATCAACGTCCTCGGTCACGGCGTCGTCGGCCACCTGCCGGAACGCGTCCAAATAGTCCCGCTTGCGCTCCGGCCGGTGATACTGCCGGTAGCCGAGGTGAGTGTCCCCCGTGTGTATCACGCGCGTCATCTACGGCAGGGTACGAAACCGCGGCCTAAAGAGGTGTCGCGAGCGCGGTGAAAGTATTCCCGAGGGGTACGGTCGACCTACTCCGAGATTCGGTGAGTCCCGGCGACGGAGCGGCGAGAACGCGTGGAGAGTGGGGATCGGCGAGAGGGGAGAGGGGGCGGCTCGGCCGGATCTGTCGGAACGCGAGACTACTCGATTTCGAGCGTGTAGATGCGCTTGCGGGCGTCGGCGAAGGAGAAGCGCGAACTGACCACGTCGACATCTTCGAGTCTGTTCAGGGCGTACCGAACGGTCCGCGGGGGCAGGAGCGTCTCCTCGGCGAGCTGGCTCTGGGTCAGCGCGTCGTTGTACTCCAGGGTCTTGGCCACCAGTTTCGCGCTCGGCGGCAGGTCGCGAACGGCGTCCCAGCCCTCTTCGGCCGCCGATTCCGCCTCCGCAGTTTCGGACGTGCTCATCGTGTTATCGGCTTCTGGATACAGCCTAATAATATTTCCCGTTTCGTATAATTACCTCTGTGAATCTATCGGCAAGAACCGCGACGACGTTCAGCTCATCCGGATGGAGTTCGGTCGCGTTCCGATCCGGTCGATAAAAGTGGGTGTAGCTAACACACCACATAAATATCACCCGTCAATCGCGAGAGGGCGGTGGAGACGAGCGAAATCCCTCGGATCGGCAAGTGACCCGACCGACCCGAAACCTCTTATTATCCCATCCGCTAGCAGGGGTGTAATGACCGACACCGTGGACGAGGTGGATCTGCCGTACGACGACGACGCCTCCCAACAGGACAAAATCGAGGCACTGGAGGAGCGCCTCGAGGTGCTCGAATCACAGAACGAGGAGATGCGCGACAAGCTGCTGGACGCCAACGCCGAGAACAATAAGTACCAGCAGAAGCTGGAGCGACTGACCCACGAGAACAAGAAGCTCAAGCAGTCGCCGCTGTTCGTCGCCACGGTGCAGGAGCTGACCGACGACGGCGTCATCATCAAACAGCACGGCAACAATCAGGAGGCCATCACCGAGGTCACCGAGGAGATGCGCGACGACCTCGAACCGGACTCCCGCGTCGCCGTCAACAACTCCCTCTCGATCGTCAAGAGCCTCGAAGACGAGACCGACGTGCGTGCTCGCGTGATGGAAGTCGAGGAGTCGCCGGACGTGACCTACCAGGACATCGGCGGTATCGAGGACCAGCTCGACGAGGTTCGCGAGACCGTCGAGATGCCCCTCAAGAGCCCCGACATGTTCGACGACGTGGGTATCGAACCGCCGAGCGGCGTCCTGCTGCACGGCCCGCCCGGCACCGGCAAGACGATGCTCGCGAAGGCCGTCGCCAACCAGACCGACGCCACCTTCATCAAGATGGCCGGCTCCGANCACGGCCCGCCCGGCACCGGCAAGACGATGCTCGCGAAGGCCGTCGCCAACCAGACCGACGCCACCTTCATCAAGATGGCCGGCTCCGAGCTCGTCCACAAGTTCATCGGCGAGGGCGCCAAGCTCGTCCGTGACCTGTTCGAGCTCGCCCGCCAGCACGAGCCGTCGGTCCTCTTCATCGACGAGATCGACGCCATCGCGGCCAAGCGCACCGACTCGAAGACCTCCGGCGACGCCGAGGTCCAGCGGACGATGATGCAGTTGCTCTCGGAGATGGACGGCTTCGAGGACCGCGGCGAGGTCCGCATCATCGCCGCCACCAACCGCTTCGACATGCTCGACCGCGCCATCCTCCGGCCCGGCCGCTTCGACCGCCTGATCGAAGTGCCCAAGCCGGACGTCGAGGGCCGCGAGCAGATCTTCAAGATCCACACGCGCAAGATGAACCTCGACGAGGAGCTGGACTTCGCCCAGCTGGCCGACATGACCGGCGAGGCCTCCGGTGCCGACGTGAAGGCCGTCTGCACCGAGGCGGGGATGTTCGCCATCCGCGACGACCGCACCGAGGTCCGCATGCAGGACTTCCTCGACGCCTGGGACAAGATCCAGGCCGAGGAGGAAGACGAGGACGTCTCGCGCACCTTCGCGTAACCGCCTCGGTCCACCTTCTCCCCACGGTTTCGCGACGACCGGCAGCGCGACCGACTGCGTCGTGACCGTAACACATTTGTGACCTCTGACTGTCAGATTCGCCGTGCCCTCCAGACGCGACGTGCTCGGTGTGGTCGCGGGGTCGGCGGCACTGACTGGCGTCGCTGGCTGTCTCGGAAGCCGTCCGGACCAGCCGATACTGAACTGCGTGAGCGCGACGAACGACGACGCCGAGGCCCACACGGTCCAGATCACCGTCGACTACGGAGGCGAACGCGTCGCCCGGGAGTCACTTGAACTCGCCGCCCACGAGGACGAGCGCGAATCCGGCGACCGCGAGTGGGTCTCACGCTCGTGGCCGACCGAACCCGCCCAGTTCGTCGTCCGCGCACGGGTCGACGACCGCGACCGCTGGGAGACCCTCGACAGCGACCGCCGACAGCCCGGCCGATATCTCCATGCCGACCTCGACGTCCGGGAGAACGGGGACGCGGAGTTCTGGGTGCTGGCCCTCCCGTCCTCGGACGACCAGTGTGAGGGGGCACCAGTCGCCACCGGGACGCCGAGCGGCACCGAGTGACACTGACGGTCAGCAGGGCTGCGTCGCGGGTCGCCGGAGTCGTACAGCCCCGGACCGACGACGAGGACGTGTCGGTACCTGCGTTCCCGGGACCATCGGGTCGGCCCGGCGTGACCGGGCCGGCCGTCCGGTACTCGCGACTCACTCGTCGAGCCGCGGGAGCGTGATCTCGACCACGTTCCCGCGCGGCTCGTTCTCGCCGAAGGATAGTTCGCCGCCCAGCGAGTCGACACACCACTGCATCACCCAGAGCCCGACGCCGGTGCCGTGGTAGGTGCTGCTGGCCGCGACGGTCTCGTCGAGCACGTCGGTCTCTACGTCGGGGATCGGCGGGCCATCGTCTGCGACCCGGATCACGCACTTGCCGCGGTCGTCCGCGGTCACGCTCACCTCGACCGTCGGCGAGTCGCGGTCGTTGTGTTCGAGCGCGTTCTCGACGGCGTGCTCGACGGCGTAGCGGAGTCCGTCGTCGGCGATCAGCCAGGCGTTCTCCGCCAGCGTGAGCGTCAGGTCCGCCTCGGGATAGGACTCGCGAGCGGCGTCGACGACAGGTGCGACGACCGCGCGGACGTTGGTCGGTTCCCGCTCGGTCGCGTCGGGTTCGGCTATCTCTTCGATCTGGGAGACCGAGTCGCTGAGGCCGCCGACCTCGCCCGCGACTCGCTCGATGGTCTCCACTTCGGCGGCCAGCATCTCGTCGTCGACGGCCTGCCCGACGTGAGCCGCGTGGCCCTGCACGAGGTTCATCCTGTTGCGGAGGTTGTGCCGGACGATGCGGCTCAGCAGTCGCAGTCGCCGCTCGCGGGTCCGGTACTCCGTGATGTCGTCGACCTCCGCGACGACGCAGGTCCGGCCGTCGATCGTCGTCGGACTGAGTCGCACTCGGACCCAGAGCAACTCCCCGCTGGCCCGTTCGACCTGCCACTCGAAGGACTGGCGTTCCCCACCGGCGGCCGCTCGTATCCGCTCTCCGGCTTCGCGCTCGGTGTACTTCGTCGACGGCGCCGTGTAGTCGCCGACAGACATCTCCCGAAGCTCCGCCGCCGA
Source organism: Halosimplex carlsbadense 2-9-1 (assembly GCF_000337455.1). Lineage (GTDB taxonomy): Archaea > Halobacteriota > Halobacteria > Halobacteriales > Haloarculaceae > Halosimplex > Halosimplex carlsbadense. The sequence continues at coordinate 8,194 of NZ_AOIU01000026.1, forward strand.
GTAGCCGTACAGCCGCTCCAGGCTCTCGTTCACGTCCAGGATCGCACCGCTCTCCGGGTCGTGAAGAGTGATCCCGACGTCCAGGTCGTCGAACGCCGACGGAAGCGTTACGCCCCGGAGTACACTCATCGCCCGATCGTTTCCGCCTCAGTCGCTTACCAGACAGGCCTAAAGAATTTGGTCAGTACTTTCGACTGTCGGGCGGCGCAGGGGTCGGTTTCGGCCACCCTCGGCGCGACACCGGCCGAACGCCTAAGTTCGCGGCCGCCGATCTGCGACCGTGAACGCGCTCGACCGCTTCGACGGCCCCGCGTGGGTCACGGCCGCCGCGACGCTCACCAGTTACGGCCTGGTCCTCGCGGTCCTGTTCGCGCTGCTGTTCCTCGTCCCCTTCCTCGTCTACTCGCAGGTGCTGGCCTGACTGGAGCCGTCGGCCCACCGGCGAACGCAGAGCGACCGCTCAGTACTCGCCCGTCGTCGCGCTCGCGCCGCTCCCGTACACGGAGATGTCGACGAAGAAGTCGCCGGGCGAGTCACCGGCCTCGACCCAGACGCCGATCCGCTCGCCGTGGTCGGCGGACGCCTGGACGTACAGGAGGCCGGTGGCGCTCGACGACGCCAGCGGTTTCGCGGCGGCGCCGGGTTCGATCGTCAGGTCGTAGCCGTCCGTCCACTCGAACGCGGAGTCGTCGACGCTCCCGTCCGCTGCGGCGGCCTCGAACTCCTCACGGAACGAGTCCGGTCGCTCGTCGAAAGGGGCGACCCGCCCGACCTTCCAGACCTGCAGGTCGACGTTGCGGGGTTCCCCGCTCTCGTTTTCGACGACGTACGGCGGACGGTCCTCGGACTCGCTGCCCGAGACGAACGAACAGCCGGTGATCGCGACCGCGGCCGGGACCGCCGCGAGCAGGTCGCGCCGCGACGCGTCCATCAGTCGACGATCTCGGAGATCTGTCGCGCTTCGCCCGAGGGCGAGGCGTTCTTCTCGACGATCCGCAGGACCTCGTGGTCGGTGATATCGGGGTAAGGCTTGTCGATTGCGTCCTCGATGAGCGACTTCTCCAGGCGGAAGTCGTGGCCCTCGTACACCACGTCGACCCCCTGTTCGTCGAAGGAAAGTACGGTCATACCCACCCGTAGACCGCCGCCGGATAAATATCTGGAGATCCGCGCGCCGCGCGGGCCGCTCCCGGACGGACCGCCCCACACCGGCACCGTCAGACACGCGTCAGACGCCCGTCGTGCGCGGTGTGAGGGTTTATTACGACCGAAATCGCTATATGGGGTGTGCCGATCCGCTCGGACCCGCTCGACGAACTGACGATCCCCGACGGTACCACGGTCGAGGAGCACGACCTGGTGACCGAGGGCGACGTGATCGTCGGCGGGCAGAGCACCGTCGAGTTCGGCGTCCGCGGCGACGACGTCATGGCGGGCGAGCGGGTCACGTTCGACGGCCACATCGAGGCCGAGGGCGACTGTCGGCTGGACATGTGGAGCGAGGTCGAGGAGGACGTGCTCGTCGGCGGCGACGCCTACCTCGGCGAGCGAACGCGCGTCGGCGGCGAACTCAAGGTCGCCGGCAACGTCGACATCGGCGACGACGTCGACATCGAGCAGAGCTTCGAGGCCAGCGGCCACATCGAGATCCGCAACCCGATGCCCACGGTCGTCTTCCTCGTCGTCTACCTCTCGCAACTCCTGCGCATCGGCGAGGAGGAGGCCGCCGAGGACTTGGCGAGCCAGCTGGTCGACGCCGACGACGACGAGGCCCAGCCGGTCGTGATCCCGCGGGGCGCCCGCGTCAGCGACGACGCCTGGCGCGTCTCGACGCCGGCCGTCGTCGGCGACGGCTGTCGCCTGCACGGGAACGTCCGCGCCGAGTCGCTGGAGGTAGGGAACGACAACACGATCTTCGGGAGCCTCCGCGCCCGCGGCGACGTGGTCGTCGGCCCGGACACCGAGATCAAAGGCGACGTGACCACCCGCGGCGGCGACGTGTCCGTCGCGAAGGGCGCGACCGTCTGGGGCGACATCTCCGCCGAGGACGTGGCACTCCACGAACACGCCGTCGTCGAGGGGAAGATCCGCGTCAGCGGCGAACTCACGCAGGTTCGCGACGCGCTCGGGCCCGACCCCGAAACCGAGGGTGACGAGGCCGACACCGCGGAGGAGGCCGAGGCCGCCGAACCTGAAACGGAGACCGCCGAACCCGAGACGGACGACGCCGCTGAGACGGAAGGCGACGAGACGACGGACGACGAGGAGGTCGAGGCAACCGACGAAGATTCGGCGACCGACGTCGACGGCGGCGGGACCGAGGACCCGCCCGCGGTCGAGAGCCGCGAGGCGGTCGAGGCGGAACTCGACGGCGTCGTCCCGATGATGGGCGAGGACCCGACTCACAGCGAGAACGGCCACGACGAGGACGCCGAACTCGCGGAAGTCGAGTAGGTCACCCGACGAGACCGATTGCGACCGAGAGCCCGACGGTGCCGAGGACCGCACCGAGGACGAATCCGACGACCGTGACGACGTAGTCGACGGCTTTCTTCCGGAGGAATCCAGACAGGTCAGCGCCGTCTACCGAGTCCTGCCGAGCGCCGTCCAGCACGACCCGAGCCAGTAGTGCGCCGGAGATGCCGGTCGCCGTGGCGAACGCGACCGAGTCGTCGTTGCCGCCGATCAGCCACGCGGCGAGGAACCCGGCTCCGACCAGCAGCGCGAACAGCAGATCCCCGCTCGACGGTTCGATCCCGAAGCGCCTCACGTCGGCTGATAGGACGGCCGCGACATAAAATCGGTCGCCTCCGACGGAGTCGGCGCTCGTCCCCGTCGGCGGGGCGTCGGGCGGCCTCGTCGGCGGGTCGACGGAGTGACGGGACCGAAAGCGGCTTTTCCCGGCCGGCGGTACTCGGTAGCATGCTCTCTATCGCGCTTGCCGGCAAGCCAAACGCCGGCAAGTCGACCTTCTATAAGGCGGCGACGATGGCCGACGTGGACGTGGGCAACTACCCGTTCACGACCATCGACGCCAACCGCGGTGTGACCCACGTCCGCACCGACTGCCCCTGCCTCGACCGCGAGGAGCGCTGTGGGGAGGAGAACTGCCACGACGGCAAGCGCTTCGTCCCCGTCGAACTGCTCGACGTGGCCGGCCTCGTCCCCGGCGCCCACGAGGGCCGCGGCCTGGGCAACCAGTTCCTCGACGAACTGTCGAACGCCGACGCCATCCTCCACGTCGTCGACGCCTCCGGGGGAACGGACGAGGAGGGCGAGCCCGTCGAAATCGGCGAACACGACCCCGTCGAGGACCTGCAGTTTATCGAGGAGGAGATGGACCTGTGGCTGGCGAGTATCGTCGACCGCAACTGGGAGGGCGTCGAGCGGGCGTCCCGCTCGCCCGACTTCGACATCGACGAGGAGCTGACGGAGCTGCTGACCGGCGTCGGCGCGACCGAGTTGGACGTGGCCCGCACTCTACGGGACCTGGACTACCCCGACGACCCAATCCAGTGGACCGACGACCACCGCGAGGAGCTGGCGAGCGAGATCCGGGCGCGCACGAAACCCATCGTCGTCGTCGCGAACAAGGCCGACGTGGCCCCGCCCGAGAACCTCCAGGCGCTCAAAGAGCGCAACGAGGCGACGATCCCGACCACTGCCGACGGCGAACTCGCGTTGCGGAAGGCCGCCGAGGCTGGCGTCGTCGACTACGACCCGGGCGACGAGGACTTCGAGATCGTCGGCGACGTGAGCGACCAGCAGGCCCAGGGCCTCGAACAGATCCGCGAGGTGATGGCCGACCACGGCGGCACCGGCGTCCAGCAGGCGCTGGACACGGCTGTGTACGACGTGCTCGACCAGATCACGGCCTACCCCGTCCAGGACGAGACCCACTGGACCGACGGCCAGGGCAACGCGCTCCCGGACGCGTTCCTGCTCGGCGAGGGCTCGACGCCGAAGGACCTGGCCTACGCCGTCCACTCGGACATCGGCGACGGCTACCTCCACGCGGTCGACGGCAAGAAGAACATGCGTATCAGCGACGAGGAGGAGCTGGAGGAGGGCGACGTGATCAAGATCGTCTCGACGGCGAACTGAGCGGGCCGGGGATCGAGCGGTCGGTCACTCCGTAATCCGCGCCCAGAGCCGCGCGAACAGGCCCGGGTCGGCCGAGTCGCCGTCAGAGTCGCCGAGCGACCACCCGGCGGCGTCGGCCACTTCGGTAGGCGTCCGGTACTCCCAGCCCGTGGCGTCGGCGATCCGGCGGTCCTCCGGGGTGGTGCCGACGAAGACGTGCCGCGGCGCGTCGCTGGCCTCGCGGATCCCTTCCATGATCAGCCAGATGTCCCGGTCGCCCAACTCGAAGTCCTGTTCGAGGTCACGCTCGGCGACGAAGGCGCGGACCGCGTCGGTGTCGTTGGCGACGACGCCGACGTAGCGACTCCACTCGCGAGCGTCGTCGAGTACCCGCTCTGGGTCCGCGAACTGCTCGATGGCGGCGAGTTCGAACGCCAGCGTCATCTCGCCGGTGCGCTCGCCGTCGGCGTCAACGCTCATGGGTGTCCTTCGGTCGCCCGGGGGTAAAGCAACTGTCCGCGTGCTGTTCAGACGAACGTGCGAGTGTATCGAGTGTTTCCGCTGGACGAGTCGCGGAACGAAGTCGAACGACAGCGCCCACACTCACCGGGGACAGCAAGCGATGAAAGCCCTCGGCGCGCTCGCGGTCGCTGCGGCGGATATTCTCGCTACGCTCGAATAGTGCCGCCGCAGGCGACTGAATGAACGCGAGCGCGCCTCGCCCTTTCAATCCGCCAGGGGATGTCTCGGTACGTGAGTCTGTGAGCGGCGGTTGATCGGCCAGTCGTGAGCCTCACGCCTCCCCAACCTCCTGCGGTGCTCGCTTCGCTGCGCTCCTCGTCCCTCGCACGGCTTCGCCGCGCGCACGAGAGCGCGCGACAGCGCGCGCCACGGTGGGTTGCTAGGTCCATCGCCTCTGCTGACCCTCTGCGGACGGGGCGTTCAGACCGCACCCAGTGGGTCAGTCGTCGACGACGACGGTCTCCCAGTCGTGGTCGCCGTGGGCGCCCTCGCGTTCCTTGGCCGCCTGTTCGACGCGGATGAACTCCGCGCTCTCGCGGGCCTCGGGGATGGTGTGACCGCCGCAGTAGGAGAGGCCGGACTTGATGCCCGCGCAGAACTCGTCGGCCACGTCGGCGAGCGGACCCTTGTACTCGGTGAAGCCCTCGACCCCCTCGTCGGCGTCGACCTCTTTCCCGGCCTCGTCCTTGTCCGTGCGATCCTCGGCGGCGGCGGTCGTCGCCATGCCGCGGGACTTCTTATAGCGCTCGCCGTCGACCTCGACGATCGCGGGCGGCGTCTCCTCGGTGCCCGCGAAGAGGCTGCCCATCATCACCGTGTCGGCGCCGGCCATCAGCGCCTTGACGGCGTCGCCCGACGAGCGGATGCCGCCGTCGGCGACGATGGGGATACCCAGTTCGTCGGCGGCGTCGGCGCAGTCGTCGACGGCGGTGAGCTGCGGGACGCCCGCGCCGGCGACCCGGCGAGTCGTGCAGTGGGAGCCGGGGCCGATGCCGACCTTCACGCAGTCGGCGCCGGCGGCCGCCAGGTCGCGGACGCCCTGTGGCGTGGCGACGTTGCCGACGACGAGGTCGGTGTCGGGGAACTCCTCGCGCAGCCGTTCGACGGTGTCGAGACAGCGGTCGAGGTGGCCGTGGGCCACGTCGACCATCACGCAGTCGACGCCGGCGTCGACGAGCGCGGCCGTGCGGGCGGCGGCGTCCTCGGCGATGCCGACGGCGGCGCCGACCGGCTGGCCCGCCTCGACCACGCGCTCGACGGCGGCGGCCTGTTCGTCGACGGTCATGAACCGGTGGATCGTGCCGAACCCGCCGGCCCGGCCGATCGCGATGGCCGCGTCGGGACCGGTTACGGTGTCCATCGGAGCCGAGAGGAGGGGGTTGTCGAGTTCGATATCGTCGGTCAGCCGCGTCGAGAGGTCCACGTCGCTCCGGCTGTCGACGGGCGACCGCTGGGGGACCAGCAGAACGTCGCCGTACGAGAGTCCGGTTCGGAGGTTGTCCATACCGCCACAATCGTAACGGGTCTGCCCGTATAGCGGTGACGGTCCGCCGAGAGCGTGTCCGGTGTCTATTCCGGTCGAGCGCGGCCGGCCGAACGGACGCCTCTTCCCCTCACTCGCGCTCAGCCGAGCGGTCGGAACCACACGGCGGCGACGAGCGTGGCGAGGAAGAGATAGGAGCCGCGGATGAGCAGCATCGTCGCGAGTTCGGGCTCGGCGCGGCGGGCGAGGAGCGCGATCGCCCCGAAGACGAGCGCGGCGAGGCCGGCGCTGGGCGGGATCCCCCGGAGGCCGAGCGCGAGGCCGACGACGGCGACCATCCCCGTCGCCATGAGCGCGTAGGCGGCCCGGTGGGCGCCGCGCTCGCCCAGCACGACCGCGACCGTCCGCTTGTCGATCGAGCGGTCGTAGTCGAAGTCCTGGGCATCGTCGATCACCTTGATCCCCGAGAGGAACAGCAGGAACACGCCGGCCAGGCCGACGACCGCGGGCGTGAGCCGACCGGCCTGGACGTAGAACCCGCCGAGGAGTCCGAGCGCGATCCCGGTCGGATAGCCCAACGTGGCGCCGACGGTGTTGGTGTCGAGCTGCGGGGCGTGGAAGTACCCCAGCGCCCACGTCGGCGCGGTGAGCGCGGCCGCGCCCGGTCCCGCGAGCGCCCAGACGGCGGCCAGCGCGAGGAGGAACCCGGCAGTCGACCCGGCGAGCGCGCGTCGACAGGTCGGTGCGGAGAGCGGATGGGTGTCGTCCTCGTCGCGGACGTGGAAGTCGACGTAGCCGTCCTTGACGTGGGCGGTGTAGACGGCGAAAAACAGCGCGGTGACGTGGGCGGCGGCCGCGGACGGGTCGACCGACCCGGCGAACACGCCGCCGAACAGCGACGCCGCCAGCGGCGGCAACATGAACACCGGATGCACCTGCGACAGCAGCGCTCGAGCGACCGGGACCCCACCGCTGGCGTGCGTGGCCTCCCCCATGGAGTCCCATTGGACCGGGACCGACAACGTTCTTTCGCAGGGTCAGGTCCGCGTCCGCCGCCATTTGCCGAACCGCTCCGGCGACCACCGCGGCGCTCATGTGAATGGGGACGCTTGCGAAAGTATGGACAGCGACCGCGCGGGGCGAGTCGTCGCCGCTACCTTCGCCCTCGGCGTCGTCACGCTCTGGGCGACCGTCGCGGGCGCCGTTCCGCCGAGCGCTGGCCTCGCCGGAGTCGTCTGGATCGCGACTGCGCTCGTGGTCGCGGCGGGTCCCGTCGATGGGGCGTCCGGCCGCCTGACGGTCGGTGGCGGCGTCGGTCTGCTCGCGCTCGCCGTCGCGGTCTTCGTCGAACCGCTGTCGGGGGTTGCGCTCCCGGACATCGGCGTCCTCGGTCCCTACACGTACCTCGCGACGGAGGTGGTGTTCGGCACGTTCGCACTCGGGTTGCTCGTCCGGGCGGGCCGCGCGGCGCTCCGGCGGACGGCGGTGACCGTCGCCGTCGTCTACCCGCTCGCGTACGTCTGGGACTGGTACACGCTCGAAGTCGGCGTGTTCGCGATCCCGTTACGGACGGGCGTCGAGTTCGTCGGGATACCGCTTGAGGAACACGTCTTCATGGTCGTCGTGCCGGCGTTGGTGCTGGGCCTCCACGAGACGCTGCACGGTCGGCGCGAATCGAAGTAGAGCGCCGAGGCGCGGCCCGTTCAGACCAGGTTGTCGTCGTCGAAGACGAACGAGGAGACGTGGGAAGCGAGCCGGCGGGCGTCGTCTTCCGTTTCGGCGTGGAGTTCGCCGGCGACGTGGCCGGTCTCGCCGCCGACGCCTTCGGTCTGGGAGTCGGGGTCGACGCGGACGGAGTACGACCGCAACGAGCGCACGTGCTCCCGGAGCTTTCGGAGGGCTCGCTCGGAGAGCTGCCCGTCGAGATGCTGCAGGTCGTAGCGGACGACGTAGCCGCGCTCGCCCTCGCGGACGGCGACCACCGGGAGCCCGCGGTCGGCACAGCGGTCCCACAGCGAGCGTCCCTCGGCCTTCGTCTCGTAGGTCGGGACGTTCGACGGCGTCAGTTGGTCCATCGCTCACGCGTACGATCGCGAGACGTTTCTACGTTCCGCACGCGAATGTCGGGTGAGATGTCAACCCGGCTACTGCAACGTCGTTCAGGGAAGCGTCAAGGGAGCGGGTGACGACGGATCGCTCGTGCGCGTCGACCTGTCGAACCCGCGGGCGCTGATCCGCCGGTACTACCTCTTCCAGGCGCTGGCGGCGGTCGGGTTCGTCTCGCCGATCTTCGCGCTGTTCGTCCTCCGCGACCTGACCTATCCACAGTACGGGACGCTGAGTGCGGTCTACTCGCTGGTGCTGGTGGCCGGCGAGATCCCGACGGGCTACGTCGGCGACAGGGTGGGGCGTCGGGACACACTCGTCGCGAGCAAGGTGACGATGGCCGCCTCGCTCCTGGGCTTTCTCGCCGTCGACTCGTTCGCGTCGTACCTCGCCGTGTACGTCCTCTGGGCGGTCGGCATCGCGCTCTCGTCGGGGACGGGCGGCGCCTGGCTCTACGAGGTGCTCGAATCGACCGTCGGCGAGGAGCAGTTCACGACCGTCCGCGGGCGCGGGCAGTCGATCGCCCGCTGGAGTTCCGCGGTGACGACGCTCCTCGGCGCCGTCCTCTACGGGGTCGACCCCAGCGCGCCGTTCCTCGCGGCGGGCGGACTCATGCTCGTGAGCGCGGCCGTGATAGCGACGCTCCCTCGAACCGAGCAGTTCGAGGCCGGCGAGACGGCCGGTCCGTCGGTCCGCGAGGCGGTCCCGCTGCTCCGCGACCGGATCGCCCGCCCGCCGCTCCGGTCGTTCGTCGCCTTCGCCGCGCTGCTGTTCGGCGTCGTCGGCGCCGGCAACCAGTACGTCCAGCCCATCGCCGTCGCCGTCGCCGAGGGCGCCGACCTCGCGGCCCTCCCGGTCGTCGGCGCCGTCGCGGCGGTCGGTCGGGCGTCGCTACCGGTCGACATCCCGGTGACCGCGGCGACCGGCCTCGGCCCCCTGTACGCGAGTTTCGCCCTCGTCGCCGGCGCCGTCAGCTACTACGCGGGACCCATCGAGGCGCGTTTCGGCCTCTCGCGAGTGCTCGGCGCGGCCGCGGTCGTCCTCGTCGTCGGGACGCTCCTCCCGCTCGCAGTCCCGCTGGCCGCGTTCGCGACGTTCTATCTCCTCCGGGCGGTCCACTACCTCCTCCGGCCGATGGTCGAGAACCACGTCAACGGCCACGTCGATGACGTGGGCCGGGCGACGGTGCTGTCGGCCGTCTCGATGGTCTTCGGCCTCGCCCGGACGCCGTTCGTCGTCCTCGCGGGTGTGGCCGCGGGCGCTCGCGGACCGGTCGCCGCGTACGGCACACTGGGGGTCATGCTCTTCGTGGCGGCCGTCCCGCTCGCAGTCCTCGGGTCGCCGTTCCCCAATGAGGCGAGCGGCGCAACCGGTGCCGGGACCGCAGACGGCTGATCAACTGACGGCGTCGTAGGCGTCGCCCATGACCGAAAGCGCCTCTTTCAGCGTCTCGACGTTCACTGCGTAGGAGATGCGAGCGTAGCCCTCGCCGTGTTCGCCGAAGGCCTCGCCGGGGACGACGACGACCCCGCGGTCGATCACCTCGTCGACGAACCCCTCCGGGACCTCCGGCATCGCGTAGAAGGCGCCCCTCGGCGTGGGACAGTCCAGACCGATATCGTCGAGGCCGTCCAGTAGCACGTCCCGTCGTTCCTCGAAGCTCTCGACCATCTCGTCAACGGGGTCCTGCGGGCCGGTCAGGGCGGCTTCGGCGGCGTGCTGGGCGGCGGCGGTCGCGCAGGCCTGGCCGTACTGGTGGACCCGGAGCATCCGTTCGACCCGTCGGCTCGAGCCGGTGACCCAGCCCAGCCGCCAGCCGGTCATCGAGTAGGTCTTCGAGCAGGCGCCCACGACGACGACGTTGTCGCTCTCGGCGAACTCCAGGGGCGAACGGTGTTCGCCCTCGAAGACGATGTGTTCGTACACCTCGTCGGAAATACAGAGCACGTCGTGTTCGTCGGCGATGCGGGCGAACTCGCGCATGTCCTCGGGCGACTGGACCGCGCCGGTGGGGTTGCCGGGGCTGTTGACGACGAAGGCCGCGGTGTCGTCGGTGATCGCGTCCTCGACGGTGGCCGGGTCCATCGTCAGGTCCTCCCGGAGCGGAACCGGCTTCGGTTCGCCCCCGGCGATGTGCGTGAGCGCGTCGTAGGCGACGAAGCCGGGGTCGGGGAAGATGACTTCCTGGCCGGGGTCGACGTGGGCCTCCATCGCGATGTGCAGCGCCTCGCTGCCGCCGGCGGTGGCGATGACATCGTTCGGGTCGATCTCCATCCCGCGGTCCTCGGCGTAACGGTGTGAGATGGCTTCCCGCAGCGACTCGGTGCCCTTGTTGGAGGTGTACTCGTCGGCCTCGCCGGCGCGGATCGCCTCGATGGCGCCCTCGCGGGCGTGCTCGGGCGTCGGGAAGTCCGGCTGGCCAAGCCCGAGGTTGATCGCGTCCTCGCCGGCGGCCTCGAAGACCTCCCGGATCCCGCTTATCGACACCTGCTCGACGCGTCGAGAGAACTCCGTCATACCTCACTCGCGGGCGCGCTCCCCGATAACTGTTGAGGGTCTATCCTCCGTCGTCCGCGGTCGAACGAACTTCCGGGATCAGTCCATCCTCCGTCACCGAACGGGACGTTCCGGACTCGAAACTCGAACGTCGGGCATCAGCAGGTTTACCAGCGTCCTGACGAATGGCGGGACCATGCACGCACAGCGGATACTCGCGACGCTCGCGGTCGTTCTCGTGACGGTGACGGCGGGCTGCGGATTCATCACCGGCCAGAGCGCGCTGGCGTTCGGCGCGTCGCCGGCGACGGTGAGCGACGACGCGCTCTCGGAGACTGGCTACGACGAGGTCGCCGTCGATAACTCGACCGTCACGCGCAACGTCAGCGCCGCAGGGCAGACCCGACAGGTCGAGGTAACCAACCAACAGGCCAGATACGAGCGGGCGGTCGATCTGGGGCCGCTGGGCTCCCAGCGGGCGGCCGTGTTCGTCACCTTCGCCAGCCCGGAGGTGAGCGCCGTCGGACAGACGTTCAACCCCATCTCCGACATGTCCACCGAGGAAGTCCTCGGCCAGTTCGAGTCTCAGTACGACGGCCTGTCGGTGGGTGACCGCGTCGAGAACCGGAGCGTCGAGGCGCTCGGTAGCCAGCGTACCCTCGAGCAGTACGAAGGGACCGCGACGCTCTCCGGCGTCGAAGTCGACGTGTACGTTCACGCCGCGAAGTTCCGGCACGAAGGCGACTACATCGTCGCCGTCGGTATCCACCCGCAGCGGCTCGACGGCGAGACCGAGAACGTGGTCGCGCTCACGGAAGGCCTCGACCACGACGGCGACGACTGACTGACGGCCGTCCGCGTCGCGCTTCTCACGCTCGGATCACTACGAGCGGTGAGCCACTGCGCTCACCGACGGGACCGCCGGAACGCGTCGAACAGGACAGCCCACGCCAGCGCCGAGAGCCCCACGTCGCGGACGAACACGTCGACGAAGAACCCTCCCTCGACGACCGCCGCGAGGCCGAGATAGGCGGTCGTCGCCGACAGCGAGACGGCGGCGACACCGGCCGCGAACGCGGTCGCCCGGTCGGCGACGATCGCCGCGCCGAAGCCGACCTCCAGCACGCCGTTGACCAGCATGAACGCCACCGGCGAGACGACCAGCCACGGCGCCAACCAGTCGGTGACGTACGTCGCCCAGACCCCCGGCACGAGCAGTTTGTGAACGCCGGCGAGCAACACCATCGCGCCGAGCCCGACGCGGGCGACCGACAGCGGTGCTGGCGTGCGGTCGACCAGTCGGGCGACCGTCTCGTCGTCCACGAAGCGACGGCGAAAGTCCATTCACTCCCCGTTGGGGTCGGCCGCCCAAAACGACACCGCGTCGAGTCCGCGGTTCAGAACGCCTCGACGTGCGGCCTGAGATCGAGTTCCAGCGTCCACGCCGACCTGTCCTGCTCGACGAGGTGCCAGTAGTTATCGGCGATCTCGTCAGGGTCGAGGTACGCCCCCTCGTCGCGGTCGCGGTCGCGCTCGCTCCCGTCCGGCGGCAGGATCTGCCCGTCGATCACGACGTGAGCGACGTGAACGCCCTCGGGTCCGAGCTCCCGCGCCATGCTCTCGGCCATCCCGCGGGCGGCGAACTTCGCCGCCGAGAACCCGATCGCCCCGTCGCGACCCCGGAGCGCCGACGTGGCGCCCGTGAAGACGATCGTCCCGCCCTCGCCCTCGACCATGTCCTCGGCCGCCTCTTGGGAGGCGACGAACGCTCCGCGGCCGTTGACCGCCCACGCGCGGTCGACGTCTTCGACCGACGCGTCGAGCAGACCGTTCCACGAACCGGCGCTCGCGTGGTTAACCAGTACGTCGACGGGGCCGAAGGCCTCCCGGACCGTCTCGAAGGCCGCCCGGATCTCCGCCGGCTGTGCGAGGTCCGTCGGAACCGCGAGGCCCGTCCCCGACGCCGGCAAGTCGTCCGCGAGGCCCTCGATGTACTCCGCCGACCGTGCGAGGAGCGCGACCTCGCACCCCTCCGACGCGAATTTGCGTGCGATCGATTCGCCCAAGCCAGGTCCGACACCTGCGACCACCGCGGTCCGTGTCATAGTCGAGCCCACGGCCGTCAGCGACAAAGTAACTCCGCCGGCGGACAACTCCCTCACCGCGACAGCAACGCCATCACCGCACCGCCGCCGCCGACGCTCACTCGCGACGCCGCCGGCGGTCACCGCACCACACCGCCCCGCCCTACCGCGACAGCAACGCCATCACCGCACCGCCGCCGCCGACGCTCATCCCCACCACCCCGTAGTCGTGGTCCTCGCGGACCATCGCGTGAGCGATCGTCGTCGTCAAGATCCCGCCGCTGGCGCCGATCGGATGCCCCAGCGCCACCGCGCCGCCGAGCGGATTCAGCCGCTCCTCCGGAATCCCCAACCTGTCGCGCACGTAGACGGTCTGTGCCGCGAACGCCTCGTTGACCTCGTAATGGTCCACGTCGTCGACGGTGAGGTCGTTCCGCCCCAACAGGTTCTCGATGGCGTCGCCGATGGCCTGGGAGAACTCCGCGGGGTCGCGGTAGGCGACCGCGTAGTCCTCGACGTGGACCATCGGACCCAACCCGTGTTCGCGGGCGGCCTCGGCGCTGGCGAGGACGACACCCCCTGCCCCGTCGGCGAGCTTCGAGGCGTTGCCGGGCGTGATGGTCCCGTTCTCCCGGAAGGCGGGCGCGAGCTGTCCGAGCCGGTCCAACGACGTGTCGGCCCGCGGCCCCTCGTCGGTCGTGACGAGCCGGTCACCGACCTCCACCGGAACGATCTCCTCGTCGAAGCGCCCGTCCTCGACCGACTCGGCGGCGTGGCGGTTGCTCCGTAGCGCGTAGCGGTCCTGCTCTTCCCGAGAGACGTCGTGGGCCTCGGCCAGTCGCTCGGTGAGTTCGCCCATGTGGGCGTCGTATCCCACGTCCCACAGCGCGTCGAAGATCATCGCGTCCACGAGTTCGGTGTTGCCGTGGCGGCGTCCTTCGCGGTGTTCCCGGAGGAGATACGGGGCGTTCGACATCGACTCCATGCCGCCGCCGACGGCGATGTCGGCCCGACCGGCCGCGATGCGGTCCGCGGCGAGCGTGATCGCCCGCAATCCCGACCCCGACGCTTCGTTGACGGTCGTCGCCGGCGTGTCCTCGGGAAGTCCCGCCCGTGTGACCGCCTGCCGCGCCGGGACCTGTCCGACGCCCGCCTGGACGGCGTTACCGAGCCCGACCCAGTCCAGGTCCTCGGGTTCGACGCCCGACCGGTCGATCAGGTCTTCCAGGACCGTGGCACCGAGATCCGGCGCGCGCACGTCCGAGAGCGAGCCGAGCATCGCACCGTGGGCGGTCCGCGAGCCGTCGACTATCACTACGTCTGTCATGTGTGGGCAGTTCGCGTGGCTCCGTTATCGGTGTTGTCCCGAGCGGGGTGCTGCGGGCGAGCGTCGCGACTCGGAAGGGGGTGCAACGGATGGCGACGGAAACCGGAAATACGACCCCGGAGAGGGTTTCTACTCGTCTTCGGCGGCCTCGCGCAGGTCGGCGAGGTGGTTGCGAACGACGCGCAGTGTCGCGTCGGCGTCGGCGTAGCCGTCGTCGTATTCTGAGAGCGCTGCGTCCGTCTTGTCGAGGAACTCCTCGACTGCGGTTTCGATATCCTGGGTCATCATCGTACCTCGTAAGAGACGCCGGTGTCGCGGAGGGCGTCGGTCACGCGGCCGACGCCGTCGGCCATGGCGACGACGACCACCGAGAGGCCCCGCGAGGCCGCGTCGGCCGCCACTTCGCCGGCGGCGAAGTAGGTCGCGGGGTCCACGTCGACCGACCGGAGCGCGCCGACGGCTTCGACCCCGGAGGCGACGACGAGGTCGGCGTCCGCGCAGGCGCCGGCCAGGTCGTCGAGGCGGTCGTCGTCGGGGCGGCCCGAGCGGATCGAGGGGACCTGGAGGACGCGCACCTCGCCGGGGTCGAGGTCGATGACGCCCTCGAAGCCAGTGACGCCGACGACCTCGCCCGCCGCGGCGTCGGTGGTCGCGACGCCGGTGGCCGCCTCGTTCCCGATCGCGTGCCCGTCGGGATCGAGGGGCGTGGCGTGCTGGAGCCCCTCCCGCATCGACAGCGAAACCGTGTCGCCCTCGTCGATTGCGTCGGTGGCGACGGCGGCGTCCTCCTGGACCGACCCGAGCACGTCGTCGGTGACGTGCTCGGCGAAGCGGCGCACGTCCGCGGCTGCCTGAAGGGTCCAGTCGACGCCCTCGGTGGTGACGCGGTACCGGGAGCGGCCCTGCTTCTCGACGAGGCCGTCCTCGACGAGGTCGCGAATGTACTCGCTGACGGCCTGGCTGGTCACGCCGACCGCCTCGGCGATCTCGCCCTGGCTGACCGCCGGCTGGCGCTCGGCGATCTCCACGAGGACGCGAAAGCGGGTCGCCGCGCGCTTGTTCGCGAGCACATCGACCATACTCCCGTCTGGGGACCCCGCCGGTATAAATCTCCCCGCCGTCGGTCGGCCCCTGTCACGCCCTCCCACTCACGGGAAAGCGCTTTTCCGCTGGGCCGTCCCCGT
This sequence comes from Halosimplex carlsbadense 2-9-1, assembly GCF_000337455.1. Taxonomy (GTDB): domain Archaea; phylum Halobacteriota; class Halobacteria; order Halobacteriales; family Haloarculaceae; genus Halosimplex; species Halosimplex carlsbadense. Next base: position 23,479 of record NZ_AOIU01000026.1, read on the forward strand.
CGGAGTATGTCCGATCTCTTCCCCGAACGCATCGAGACCGAGCGGCTGGTCCTCGAAGCGGCGACGACCGAGACGGTCGACCCGCTGGATCTGTACGAACACACCCGCGAGGACGCCCCGCACATCGACGAGATCACCGAACACGTCACCTGGGACCCCCACGAGACGCCGAAGGAGACCGCGGAGTTCCTCGAACTGGTCACCGACGAGCGCGAGAGCGGCGAGGGCGCGACGTACGTGATCCGGCCGAAGCCCGGTGAGGAGAGCGAGGCGCGGAGCGCCTCGGAAGAGTCGAGCGGCGGTGTACCGCGAGACCGCGCCGGCGAGTTTGCCGGCCTCACCGGCATCGGCGTCGACTGGGACGCGAAGACGGCGACGTTCGGCGCGTGGCTCCGCAAGCCGTTCTGGGGTCGGGGCTACTCCGGCGAGCGCGCGGCGGCCCTGATGGACGTGGCCTTCGACCGCCTCGACCTCGAAGCGGTGGTCGTGGCCGTCCACGAGGGCAACGAGAAGTCCCGGAAAGCCGTCTCCCGGTACGTCGAAGCCCACGGCGGCCGCCGCGAGGGCCTCTTGCGGAACTTCGAGGTGAACATGGACGGGTCGGTCGCCGACGTGCATCGGTTCACTGTCACTGCCGCGGAGTACCGGGCTGCGACCGCAGACGAGGACACGGAGTAGCGAGTCCTCCGTCCTGTCGCCCGGTGCGTCAGGCATTTGTCCGCGCGCCGCCGAGAGTCGAGCGATGGACCCGACGTACCGCGACCGGGCGGCGTACATCGACGGGACGCTCGTCGTCGCGGACACCCACTTCGGGAAGGGCGAGGCCTCGACCGTCGAGTTCCCCATCGGCGCCGGCGAGGACTGCGTCGAGCGCCTCGCAGGCCTACTCGACCGGTTCGATCCCGACGAGGTGGTCCTCGCGGGCGACGTGTTCCACTCGTTCGACTACGTCCCCGATGCCGCCGACGAGGCGCTGTCGGGCGTGGTCCGGGCGGTGCGGGAGGCCGGCGCACGCCTCGTCGTCGTCGAAGGCAACCACGACACCATGCTCGGCGCGGCCTACTCGGGGGAGTTGCACGACGAGTACGAACTCGACACGGACGGCGAGGAGACGGTCGTGGTGACCCACGGCCACGAGGAACCGAACACGCCGGCCGACGCCTACGTCGTCGGCCACGACCACCCGGCCATCGAGATCGAGGGGCGAAAGCGGCCCTGCTTCCTCGTCGGCGACGGCGCCTATCGCCGCTCGGACGTGCTGGTACTGCCGTCGTTCAACCGCCTCGTCGAAGGCGTCTCGGTCAACGGGCGGATCGGGACCGCACGACCGGAACTGTCCCCGGTCGTCACCGGCGTCTCCCAGTACCGCCCCGTGGTGTTCGACGAGGAGAGCGACGAAGCCCTGACCTTTCCGCCGCTCGGGCAGTTCTCCCGGATGCTGTGAGTTACCACTACCGATCCACGATAAGTCACTTTCGACTGCCGTAAGTGATCGATCATTTCGTTCCGGGGACTTTATGACGTTTTTCGCCCATGGATAATAGGTTATCTAGGATGTATGTCCATGAAGATTAAGTAGCGTTGTTTGGTAGTGTGTGACACATATGATCGAGACGACCGTGGAGACCGTTACGACCCCGACTACGCCGACGATCGACCCCGAGACGCCGGTGACGGAGGCCGCCGAGCGGTTGCGGACGACCGAGGTGTCGGCGCTGGTGGTGCTCGATTCGGGGACCGTCGTCGGCGTCGTCACCGAGGGCGATATCGTCGCGCTGGTCGCGGAGACCGGCGAGCGGCCACCGGTGCGGGCGATCATGTCGACGCCCGTGACGACGGTCGCGTCGGACGCGACGGTGTTCGAGGCCGCCGAGCGGATGCGGGCCGCCGGCGTGAAACACTTGCCCGTCGTCGACGACGGCGTGTTTCTCGGACTGGTCTCGGCGTCGTCGCTGGCGCCGTACTGCTCGCGGCACAACGTCGCCGTCGAGTGGGAAGACGACCCGCTTCGCGTCGACGGGTCCGGCACCACCGGCGTGACCGCGGGCGACTGAGCGAGCCGACCGCCCAGTCCTCGGCTCAGATATCGTCGGAGACGGTGTCGGCCGCCACCTGCCCGCTCTCGAGCGCGCCCTGGATCGCGGACCACTGCGTGTAGTCGCCGGCGAGGTAGACTGACCCCTCGGGGGCGTCGACTGCGGGCAGCCCGTCGCGGAAGCCCGGCGGCTGGTCGAACTGGGCGAACTCGATCCGGTCGGTCGCGAGGAGTTCGAGGTCGTCGAATCGGTGTTCGGGGTACCAGGTGACCAGCGCGTCGCGGACGGCGGTCGCGAGTTCCTCGTCGGAGCGGTCGGGCACGCCGAGCGTCGTCGCCGAGAGCAGGGCGTGGCCGTCGGGCGCGTACTCCGGCGCGACGGTCGAGAGCGGGGCGACCGTGTTCGGATAGCTGTCGACCGCGTTGAGGACGAGCCGGTGGCCGGTGTCGAGCGACCGATGTTCGCGGGTGCGGAAGTACTGGGTGACGCAGCCGCGCGCGTCGGTCGGGACCGACTCGACGCCGGTCAGTTCTCGGGCGCGCTTCGGGTCGGTCGCGACGACGGCGGCGTCGGCGTCGACTGTCTCCGGCCCGGCTTCGACGGTCGCCTCGCCCGCGGCGCCGTCGACCGCGGTGATCTCGGTGCCGGTCTCGATAGACACACCGGCCTCGCGGGCGCGGGCAGCGAGCTGGTCGGAGATCGCGCCCATCCCGTCGGCGGGGACGGCCGTGGCGCCGCGGGAGAGCATCGAGAACGTGTAGCGGAAGACGCCGGCGTCGGTCGACAGCGAGCGGTCGAGCGTGATGCCGCCGTAGAACGGCGCGGCGAAGTTCTCGACGAACTTCTGGGAGAACCCCTTCCTGTCGAGGTACTCGCGGATGCTCTCGGTCGGCCCGTCGAGCAGGCTCTCGGGGTCGGCGTTACCGAGTTCGCGACGCAGCTGGAGGACGCGGATCTTGTCCGTCACGGTCACGTCTGGGTTGAGCGCCGATTCGATCACCGAGAGCGGGGCCCGGAACGGGTCCGCGAGCGTCGAGCGGTGGTCCGGGCGGGCGATGGTCGCGCCGGGGGCGAAGGTGCGCAGGTCCAGCGCGTTGAGGTCGAGTTCCTCGCGGACCGCGGGGTAGGCGGTGAACATCACCTGAAAGCCACGGTCGAGGGTGAACCCGTCGACCTCCCGCGAACGGACGCGCCCACCCAGTTCGTCGCGGCGTTCGAACAGCGTCACGTCCGCGCCGTCCCGCGCCAGGCGTCGCGCGGCGACCAGGCCAGCCAGTCCTCCGCCGACGATGACGACCTCGCTCATACCCCCTCCTTCGGCCCGACCCACTAAACGCCCCCTGTCTCGGCCCGACCCCCGCGGACCCCGGCGCCACGGACTCGTTCGCGTCCGCGGCGGGCGCGAACGAACAGTGCTTAGTCGGTCCGAGCCTGCGGGCCCGATATGGACACGACCACGTCGCTGGACGGCCTCGTCTGCGTCGACTGCGCGACGACCCACGACCCCGCGGCCGCCCCGCGCCGGTGCCCGGACTGCGGCGGCGTCCTCCGCGCGAGCTACGACGCCGCGAGCGCCGGCGTGACCCGCGAGTCGCTCGCCGGAGCCCGCTTCGACGGCCTCGCCCGCTTCGGCGACCTGCTGCCGTTCCCCGCCGAGGCCCTCGTGACACTCGACGAGGGGACGACGCCGCTGATCCCCGCGCCCGAGTTCGCCGCGGAGCTGGGCGTCGGCGCCGTCTACGTCAAAGACGAGGGCGCGAACCCGACCGGTACGACAGCCGACCGAGGCACCGCCTTCGCCGTGACCGCCGCTCGCGACCACGGCGCCGAGAAAGTGGCCCTGCCCACCACGGGCGACGCCGGCCAGAGCGCCGCCGCCTACGCCGCCCGCGCCGGCCTCGACTCGGAGGCGTTCGTCCCGACCCGCTCGACGTTCGTCGCCAAGGCCATGACCAACGTCCACGGCGGCGACATGAGCGTCGTCGAGGGTCGCTATCCCGACGCCGTCGACGCCTTCGAGGGCGCGATGAGCGACGAGGACAACGCCGGCTGGCACTCGCTGGCCCCCTTCGACACCCCCTATCGCCACGAGGGCGCCAAGACCCTCCTGTTCGAGGTCGTCGAGCAGCTCGACTGGGAAGTCCCCGACGCGGTCGTCCACCCGACGGGTCACGGCCTCGGCGTCGTCGGCAGTCACCTCGCCGCCGAGCAACTGCAGGCGGCCGGCCTCGTCGACGACGCGCCCGCGCTCCACGTCGCACAGCCCGAACACTGCGCGCCGGTCGTCGCCGCCGACGATGCCGGCGACGACGACACCGAAGAGTGGGAGCGCCCGGACACGCTGATCGGTGCGCTCGAAGTGCCGGACCCGGCCGGCGGCGCGCTCGCGCTCGACGCCGTGCGCGACACCGGCGGCTGGGCCGTCGGCGCGAGCGACGACGACGCGCTGGAGGCCGCGGTCCAGCTCAACGCCGGAGGTATCGAGGCGAGCGCGACGGGCGGCGTCGGCGCCGCGGCGGCCCGGGAACTCGCCGACGGCGGCCACCTCGGGAGCGACGACACGGTCGTCCTCGTCAACCCCGTCGCCGGCGCCAAGGAGAACGACGTACTCCGCAGCCACCTGATGCGAAAGGGCGTCTGAACGGATCGAGACGGCGGGATTTTCCCGGTGGCGCGCGCTGTCGAGCGGTGCGAGGCACGGCGGTCGGGGCGCCCCGATCCGAATCGCGTGGGAGCGAGGATCCTGCGGACTGTGCGAGCGGGCCCTGACCCGCGAGCAGACGGCTGTGGCGCGAGCGGGTCGGGGGCGTTCAGCGCCTGCGGTCTCGGTCGCGTGCGGTCGCCGTCGTTCGCCGTCATTCCGCGACTCGTTCACCCGAGCCAACCGGGACGCTCGCACGCGAATCGACCGCGACGGATCCCGGATACCGCGACTATTTTAGTCGGGCCCCGCCAAGCCCGACCAACATGGAGCAAACGGAGTTCGGGGACTTCGGGGCCGGCGACGACCGGCCCGCCGACGAGGCCGAGGCCGTCGCCGGCGACGGGACCGGCGTCGAGGCCGCCACGGTCGTCGACGCCGACTCGGTCCGCTTCCCCGACGCGCAGGGATCGGTCACGCTGACCGTCACGCAGGTGGACTACACCGTCGAGTACAGCGGCGACGACGAGTTCCCCGTCGTCCACGTCTTCGGCCGCCGGGAGACCGGCGCCGACGGCGAGGACCCGGAACTCGAACACGTCGAGGTGTACGACTTCGAGCCGTACTTCTACGCCCCGCTCGAGAACGTCGACGACCAGCGCATCGCAGGCTACGACGGCCTCGTCGACTACCGCGAGACCGACGAAAACGGCGACCCGTTCGAGTCCATCCGCGGCGAGCGCCTCGCGAAGATCATCGGTCGCACGCCCCGGGACGTGGGCCAGATCCGCGACGACTTCGAACACTACGAGGCCGACATCCTCTTCCCCAACCGCCTGCTCATCGACAAGGACATCGAGAGCGGCGTTCGCGTGCCCGAACGGCGCACGGAGGACGGCGCGATCCGTATCCCCCACCAGGAGGTCGAGGCCGTCGACGACAACGCCACGCCGCGGGTGAACACCTTCGACATCGAGGTCGACGACCGCAACGGGTTCCCCGAGGACGGCGACGAGACCATCGTCTGTCTCACCTCCCACGACTCCTACGACGACCAGTACATCAACTGGCTCTACAACGCCCCGGACGGCGTCGACGGCCCCGCGGCCCTCGAAGCGTACGATCCCATCGAGGACGACATCGACGCCGAGGTGCGCGTGTTCGACTCCGAGCCCGAGATGCTCGACGCGTTCATCGAGTACATCGAAGAGACCGATCCGGACCTCCTGACGGGGTGGAACTTCGCGGACTTCGACGCACCCTATTTCCTCGACCGCGTCGAGGAGCTGGCGGGACCGAACCACGACTACGACCTCGATATCGATCGCCTCTCCCGGGTGAACGAGGTGTGGCGCTCGGACTGGAACGGCCCGGACATCAAGGGCCGGGTGGTCTTCGACCTCCTGCGGGCGTACAAGAGCACGCAGTTCACCGAGCTGGAGTCGTACCGACTCGACGCCGTCGGCGAGATGGAACTCGACGTGGGCAAGGAACGGTACACCGGCGACATCGGCGACCTCTGGGAGGACGACCCCGAGCGCCTGCTGGAGTACAACCTCCGCGACGTGGAGCTGTGCGTCGAACTCGACCGCAAGCAGGACATCATCGCCTTCTGGGACGAGGCGCGCAAGCTCGTCGGCTGCAAGATCGAGGACGCCCCGACCGCCGGCGACGCCGTCGACATGTACGTCCTCCACAAGGCCTACGGCGAGTTCGCGCTCCCCTCGAAGGGCCAGCAGGAGGCCACCGACGAGTTCGAGGGCGGCGCCGTCTTCGACCCGATCACCGGCGTCCGCGAGAACGTTTCGGTGCTCGACCTCAAGTCGCTGTACCCGATGTCGATGACGACCATCAACGCCTCGCCGGAGACGAAGGTCGACCCCGATGCCTACGACGGCGAGACCTACCGCACGCCCAGCGGCGTCCACTTCCGGAAGGAACCGGACGGCATCATCCGGGAGATGGTCGACGAGCTACTGTCAGAGCGCGAAGAAAAGAAGGCGCTCCGAAACGACAACGACCCCGGATCGGAGGACTACGAGCGCTACGACCGGCAGCAGGCCGCCGTGAAGGTCATCATGAACTCGCTGTACGGCGTGTTCGGCTGGGACCGGTTCCGCCTCTACGACCGGGCGATGAGCGCCGGCGTCACCTCCACGAACCGGGAGGTGATCAGCTTCACCGAGCAGGCCGCCAACGAACTCGACAAGGAGGTCATCTACGGTGACACCGACTCGGTGATGCTCGAACTCGGCGGCGACACGCCGAAAGACGAGGCCATCGAGCGCTCGTTCGAGATCGAGGAGCACATCAACGGCCGTTACGACGAGTTCGCGCAGTCGGAACTTAACGCTGATTCGCACCGCTTCCAGATCGAGTTCGAGAAGCTCTACCGGCGCTTTTTCCAGGCGGGCAAGAAGAAACGCTACGCCGGCCACATCGTCTGGAGCGAGGGCAAGGACGTCGACGACATCGACATCACGGGCTTCGAGTACCAGCGCTCGGACATCGCGCCGATCACGAAGGAAGTGCAGTTGCAGGTCATCGAGATGATCGTCCACGGCGAGGATCTGGAGGACGTGAAAGACTACGTCCACGACGTCATCGAGGACTTCCAGAACGGCGAGGCCAGCCTCGACGACATCGGCATCCCCGGCGGCATCGGGAAGAAGCTCGACAACTACGACACCGACACCGCGCAGGTCCGCGGCGCGAAGTACGCCAATCTCCTGCTTGACACCAACTTCGCCAGCGGGTCGAAACCCAAGCGGGTCTACCTGAAGAAGGTCCATCCCGAGTTCTTCCGGGAGGTCGAGGACGAACTGGACCTCGATCCCGCCGAGGACGTGCTGTACGGCGAGTTCAAGCGCGACCCGGACGTGATCTGCTTCGAGTACGCCGACCAGGTGCCCGAGGCCTTCGAGGTCGACTGGGACAAGATGCTCGACAAGACGCTCAAGGGGCCCATCGCGCGCGTTCTGGAGGCGCTCGACATCTCCTGGGAAGAGGTCAAGAGCGGCCAGGAGCAGACCGGCCTCGAGAGCTTCATGTAGGCCGGACCTGCGCCGAGTGCGGGACCGTCCGGACCGGGCGCTCGGCAGGCCCCGAATTTGTTCATACCACAAATTGACTTCCTGTTTCGGAAAAGTCCGTCGTGGAAACTCGAAACTATTATCAGCGATAGGACCGTGTTTTAGGATGACCGAAACACATGGCTGTACTCGAAATAGACAACCTGCAGGCGAAAGTCGCAGAGGACGGCGGAGAGCAGATCCTCGAGGGCGTGGATCTCGAGGTCCAGTCGGGCGAGATCCACGCGCTGATGGGTCCGAACGGCTCGGGCAAGTCGACACTGGCGAAGATCATCGCGGGCCACCCGGCCTACGAGGTGACGGGCGGCGACGTGCACCTCCACATCGAGGAGGACGAGTTCGAGGACACCGAGATCCCCGCGGATCTGCAGACGTGGGATCTCCTCGACCTGGAACCGAACGAGCGCGCGGCGCTGGGCATCTTCCTGGCGTTCCAGTACCCCGCCGAGATCGAGGGCGTCACGATGGTGAACTTCCTCCGGACGGCGCTCAACGCCAAACTCGAGGAGCGCGCGGAGCTCTTCGAGGACGACGAGGAGGAGGCCGAGGCCGAAGACGACGAGGACGAGGGCTACGAGACCTCCCCGATGGAGGGCCCCGCCGACGAGGGCGAGGTCGGCGTCGCGGAGTTCCAGGAGATCCTCCAGGAGAAGATGGAGCAGCTCGACATGGACGAGAAGTTCGCGAACCGCTATCTCAACGCGGGCTTCTCCGGCGGCGAGAAGAAGCAAAACGAGGTGCTCCAGGCCGCGATCCTCGAGCCGAGCATCGCCGTGCTCGACGAGATCGACTCCGGGCTGGACATCGACCGCCTGCAGGACGTATCGAAGGGTATCAACGCGCTGCGTGACGAGCAGGGCGCGGGCATCCTGCAGATCACCCACTACCAGCGCATCCTCGACTACGTCGAGCCCGACCACGTCCACGTGATGCTCGACGGCAAGATCGCCAAGTCCGGCGGCGCGGAGCTGGCCGAGACCCTCGAGGACGAGGGCTACGACTGGGTTCGCGAGGAAGTCTACGAGGCGGCCTGACGTGCACAGCCTAATACGGCTACAGACCAAACCTACAATACAACAATGAGTTCAGATCAAGACCATCTCAAGGAGACCGACACCGAGGCCCGCTTCGAGTTCAAGAAAGAGGAGAACTCGGCCTTCGAGACCGAGAAGGGACTGACCGAGGAGACGGTCCGTCTCATCTCAGAGGACAAAGACGAGCCCGAATGGATGCTCGAGCGCCGCCTGCGCGCGCTCCGGCAGTTCCAGGAGATGCCGATGCCGACCGACTGGCCGGGCCAGCCCGACCTCTCCGAGGTCGAGATCGAGGAGATCGTCCCCTACATCCGCCCGGACATCGAGACGCGCGGCGGCGCCGAGGACTGGGAGGACCTGCCCGAGGAGATCCAGGACACCTTCGACAAGCTGGGCATCCCGGAAGCCGAGAAGAACGCCCTCTCGGGCGTCGGCGCCCAGTACGAGTCGGAGATCGTCTACCAGAACATGCAGGAGCGCTGGGAGGAGAAGGGCGTCATCTTCTGCGACATGGACAAGGCCGTCCAGGAGCACGAGGAGATCGTCAAAGAGCACTTCATGACGAAGTGCGTCCCGCCGAGCGACAACAAGTTCGCCGCGCTCCACGGCGCCGTCTGGTCCGGCGGTTCGTTCGTCTACATCCCGGAGGACACCACGGTCAACATGCCCGTGCAGGCGTACTTCCGGATGAACTCCGAGGGGATGGGCCAGTTCGAGCACACGCTCATCATCGCCGAGGAGAACTCCGAGGTCCACTACATCGAGGGCTGTTCCGCCCCGAAGTACTCCGCCTTTAACCTCCACAGCGGGGGCGTCGAGGTGTTCGTGGGCGAGAACGCACACGTCCAGTACTCGACGGTGCAGAACTGGTCGAAAAACACCTACAACCTCAACACCAAGCGCGCCATCACCGAGGCCGACGGGACCATGGAGTGGGTCTCCGGCTCGATGGGCTCGAAGGCGACGATGCTCTACCCGAGCACCATCCTCAAGGGCCCCGGCGCGACCGACAACCACATCACCATCGCCATGGCCGGCGAGGGCCAGGACATCGACACCGGCGCGAAGGTCTACCACAACGCGCCCGACACGAAGTCGACCATCGAGTCCAAGTCCATCGCCAAGGACGGCGGCCGCACCAACTACCGCGGCCTGGTCCACATGGCCGACGGCGCGGAGAACGCCTCCACGTCCGTCGAGTGTGACGCGCTCATGTTCGACAACGAATCGACGTCGGACACGATGCCGTACATGGAGATCCAGGAGAACAAGGTCGACGTGGCCCACGAGGCGACCGTCGGCAAGATCGGCGACGAGGACGTGTTCTACCTCCAGAGCCGCGGTCTGGACGACGACGACGCGAAGCAGATGATCGTCGCCGGCTTCATCGAGCCGATCACCGAGGAACTGCCCATCGAGTACGCGGTCGAGCTCAACCGCCTCATCGAACTGGAGATGGAGGGCTCGCTCGGGTAACCCCCGGTGCATACAATGAGTACGCAGCTACACGCGAACCTCACAGAGGCACAAGTAGAGCAGATCAGCGAGGAACTCGGCGAACCGGAGTGGCTCCTCGAAACGCGCAAGGAAGCGCTGGCGGCGCTCGACGAGCTGGACATGCCGGACGTGATCNGAGCAGATCAGCGAGGAACTCGGCGAACCGGAGTGGCTCCTCGAAACGCGCAAGGAAGCGCTGGCGGCGCTCGACGAGCTGGACATGCCGGACGTGATCACCACGCCCGGCCCGCGCCACTGGACGAACCTCGTCGACCTCGACTACGAGTCGCTCGTGGACCCCCTGGAGTGGGAACAGGAGAAAGACCGCGTCGAGGCCGAGGGCGCCGACGTGCTGGCGTGGGACGAGGCCCTGGCCGAGCACGGCGACCTGATCGAGGAGCACTTCGGGAGCGTCGTCGACCCCCAGCGGGACTTCCTGACGGCGCTGTCGACGGCGCTGTTCTCGGCCGGGACGCTCGTCTACGTCCCCGAGGGCGTCGCCGCAGAGGACGTGAAGATCCGAACGACGATGAACAGCCGGTCGCTGTTCAACTACACGCTCGTCGTCGTCGAGGAATCGTCGTCCGCGACGATCCTCGAGCGCCAGACGACCGGTGAAAACGTCGAGGGCGACCAGTACTACTCGGGCGTCGTCGAAGTCGTCGGCGGCGAGAACTCGAACGTCCAGTACGGGACGCTCCAGAACCTCGCCGAGGACACCTACAACTTCCAGGTCAAGCGCGGCCACACCGCCGACCACGGCACCGTCGACTGGATCGAGGGCAACATCGGCTCCCGGCTGACCAAGTCCAGCGTCGAGACGCGCCTGCTCGGCGAGGGCTCCGAGTCGCAGATCGTCGGCGCCTTCTTCGGCCACGACGACCAGCACTTCGACATCAACAGCCGCGTCTGGCACGAGCACGAGCACACCACGGCCGACCTCGTCACGCGCGGCGTCCTCGACGACGACGCCCGCTCGGTCTACGAGGGCGTCCAGGACGTGGGCACCGACGCCTGGGACACCAACTCCTACCAGCGCGAGAACACGCTGATGCTCAGCGACGATTCGGAGGCCGACGCCTCGCCGAAGCTGATCATCAACAACCACGACACCGAGGCCAGCCACTCCGCGACGGTCGGCCAGGTCGACGCCGAGGAGCTGTTCTACATGACCTCCCGCGGCGTGGACGAGAAGCGCGCGAAGGACATGCTCGTCGAGGGCTTCTTCGTGCCCGTCCTCGAAGAGGTCGCGGTCGACGAACTCCGCGAGGACATGGACGAGCTGATCGTCGAGCGCCTGCAGGGGTAGCGAACCCCGTTTTCAGTCCGCCTCGGCGACGGTCGCTCCCGTTCCCGGATTTCGAAAACGCGCCCGTCGTTTAACTACGGCGGTGGCGTGATACACACCACAGCATGCGTCCACTGCACTTCGTGCCCCTCGTGGTCGCGTCCGTCGTTCCGCTGCACACGGGTCGCCCCCACGTGGTGACGGATTCGGTCCTCGGCGTGGCGGTCGGCGTCGCCGTCGTCGGACTGTACGTGTTCGCGCTGCGCTGGGCCGGTGACGACCGGACAGACGGCGGCGACGACGGGGCCCGGAACCGAGAGAGTCGGTCCAACCGGTGAGCCCGCGCCGGACCGCGAGCGCCCCGAGCGTATCCGTCCACCGACGGTGCCGAGGGAAGGACTTACGTCCCCGCCTACCCGACCAGTGCCTATGAACCGTGCGACGGGCGACGACCGCGGGGAGGTGGCGGGGTGAGTCTCACCGTACCCGTCGGGTCCGACCACCAGCTGGCCCGCCTGCTCCAGATCGGTATCGTGCTGGAGGAGGTCGTCGAGGCGCGGGCGTCGAAACACGCGCACGATAGCGGGGCGGACCTGACCGAGGACGTGCGGGCGATGCTCGGCGACGCCGCGGCCGAATCGGCGGACCACCGGGACCGCCTGGAGGACTTGATCGCGGAACTCGACGCGGACACGGTCGCCTACGAGGAGATCGAGGCGCTCGTCGAAGCCCAGTACGAGTCCGACGAGGACTTCGACGGCGTCCTCTACGACCAGCTCTGCAACGAGGAGACCGCCTACAAGTTCTACGACGACCTCATCGAGGCCGTCGAAGCCTCGGACGTGCAGTTCGGTATCGACCGCGACCGGCTGCTCGACACGCTCGCGGCCATCCGCGAAGAAGAGGCCGAGGGCGTCGAGGAAGTGACCGAGCTCATGGAGGAGCGACGATGACCGCCGACGGCCCGGTGGGCCGCCGGATACCCGCTCGAACGGAGGAATACCTGTGAACACGGCCGACCAGTACCTGAAAGCCATCTACCTGATCCAGCAGATCGAGGACGGCCCCGCGTCGACGGGCGACCTCGCCGACCGACTCGACGTGAGCCCCGCCAGCGCCAACGAGATGATCGGCAAGCTCGAAGACAACGGCCTGGCCGAACACGAGAAGTACAAGGGCGTCTCGCTGTCGGACGAGGGCATCGTCCGCGCCCGCGACGCGCTCCAGAACTACTGCATCATCGAGCGCTTCCTCGTCGAGGTCCTCGAAGTCGAAGACTTCCGCGGCGAGGCCCGCCAGCTCGAGAGCGTCATCGACGAGACGGTCGCCGACCGACTCGACACCATCATCGACCGCGACCCCGCCTGTCCGGACTGCTTCGACCCCGAGAACGACGTCTGCGGCCTGCTCGAAGTCCCCGCCACGGCCGACGACTGAACCGTAGTCGTCCGTACGTTTTTGCCGAATCCCGCGGCCACCCCGCGGTGTGCCCGACTGTCCGACCTGTGGAACGTCGCTTTCGACCGAGGCCGGAAAGCGCCAGCATCACGCGAAAGTCCACGGCGAGTCGCTCCCGAACCGGACGTGCGTGGACTGTGGCACCGAGTTCTACGACCCGAAATCGCGGCTGTCGTACTGCGACGACTGCGACCCGAACGCGGGCGAGAACAACGGCAACTGGAAAGACGCGAGCGAACGGACAGACTGCGAGCGCTGTGGCGACGAGTTCGAGTACTACCCTTCGGACAAGGAGGGCGTCTACTGTCCCGACTGCGTGCGCGAGGCCGACGAGTTCCTCGGCGACCACTACGCCGAGGTTCACGACATCGAACGGGTCGAGCGCGAATGTGAGTACTGTGGGGAGGAGATGATAGTCTTGGCTTCGGAGCGAAAGTACGGCCACGGTCGGTTCTGCTCGCTCGATTGTCTCTCCGACTGGATGTCGGAAACGCGGTCCGGGAAAGACCATCACCAGTGGTTGACGGGCAGTCGAACGTACGCTGGAAAGTGGTGGTCCGCCCGACGTCGAGCCCGCCGACGCGATCAGTATCGATGTCAAAACTGTCGGAAAACTGCCGCCGAAATCGGTCGGAACCCGGACGTTCACCACATCGTCCCGCTCCGAACGTTCGACGACCCCCAAGACGCTCATACGCTCGATAACCTGCTGTCGCTCTGCCCGGAGTGCCATCGACGAGCCGAGTGCGGACAGATCGAGATCCCGTCTTCCGGAGATACGCAAGAGTAACGCTATTATGCGACCGTCGTATAGCCATTCGTGAAGTCCCGTGGTGTAGTGGCCAATCATAGTGGCCTTTGGAGGGGTTCTGAAACCCGTCAGATCCCCGGAGACAGCCACTGACAACGGTTCGAATCCGTTCGGGACTATGTAAAATATATTACACTTCTGTCGGGCTTGAGGTTCCAGATACGACCGATCTTTTCCAGTGACGCTCGTAACGCTCAGACCGGTTCGTGAGTCACCCGATACCCCTCGTCGGTCGACTCGACTGATTCGACTTCGTAGAAGCGGATCTCCCGTTCCTGTTTGGTTCGGACGGGGAAGTCGTAGTGGACGGCGTCGTAGCCGAGTTCGTCGCCCTCGGCTCGAACGTCGGCGACGAACGCGCGGTGGCGGTCGAGGCGTTCGTCGACGACCGACCGGGAGAGCGCGGGCGCGTCGGCCACCGCGTCGTCGAACACCTCGGCGAAGGCGGCCTCGCGCTCGTAGCCGACGGAGTCGCGGCCGGCGACGAGGGCGGCGAGGGAGGTGGTACCGGTGCCCCAGAAGGGGTCGAGGACGGTGTCGCCGTAGGCGGAGTACATGTTGACGAGGCGGTAGGGGATCTCGAAGGGGAACGCCGCGGAGCGCTCGCGCAGTTCGTCGTGGTCGAGCGCCTGGAGGTCGCCGGTCACGTCGGTCCACACGTCGGAGAACCAGCGGTTGCGCTCCTCCCAGAAGTAGGCGGCCTCGTAGCGGCGGTCGGCGCCGGGCTCGAACGACCGGGAGTCCCCGCCGTTGCGGAAGAGGAGGACGTACTCGTGTTCGAGCGTGACGTAGGCGTTGGGCGGGACCATCCCCGAGCCCATGAACTTCGCCGCGCTGTTGGTGGGTTTGCGCCAGAGCACGTCCGGCAGCGGATCGAACCCGAGCGACTGGAACGCTTCGAGCACGCGGGCGTGGTTGGGGTAGACGCGGAAGCTCCCGTCGACGGTGCGCGTGGCGTCGCCGACGTTGACGCAGGCGACCCCGCCGTCGACGAGGACCCGCTCCAGTTCCGCCCACACTTCGTCGAGGACGCCGTGCATCGCCTCGAAGGCGCGTTGCCCGTCGCCCTCCTCCAGCGCGTCCGCGACGGCCGGGTCGAGCGCGCCGAACGCCTCGTCCCACATCTCGATCATCGGGTACGGCGGCGAGGTCACGACCAGGTCGACGCTGTCGTCGGCCAGCGTATCGAGTTCGCGCGCGTCGTCGACGACGACCCGATGACTCGTCTCCATCGTCTCCCACCTCCCACCCGCGGTCCTTGAGTCTCCCGACCTGAGTCGACCCTCGACGTCCCGTCTCGGGTCTGGGTCCGGTGACGCGGAGTGACTCCGCGCGGCGGCAAGCGGTGACCGTCCTCTGTCGGACGCTATCGCGAATCGAACGCCGACGGGCCGCTCAGAGGTAGGCGGCGTCCCACCGGGTCGGCTTGCGGGCGTTGCCGCAGTTGTCGCACTCGATGCGGCCCATCGCGTCCATGGCGTTGGCGAGGCGGTTGCAGTTGCTACAGAAGTAGCCGTAATGGTCGGTGCCGTCCTCGTCGCGGTAGACGGTGTAGAACTTCGCGGCGGAACCGTCGTCCCAGTCGGTCTCGTCGACGTAGACGGTCGCGCCGTCGGCGCTCTTGAGGGCCTGGAGGCCGCCGTCGCCGGACTCCGCCCAGACGTTCTCGACGTGGTGGTGACCGGCGATCTCCAGGTCGGCCTCGTCGACCTGTTCGAAGCCCTGGGCCTCGTAGAAGCCGTTGCCGTCGATGTTGTCGGCGAGGACGCGGCCGACCATCCGGTCGGCGCCGGCCTCGGTCAGCCGCTCGCGGGTCTCCTCGAACAGCGCCGTGCCGATCCCCTCGCCCCGATAGGCGGGGTCGACGTGGAGCCACAGCAGCGTCGCGTCCTCGCCGGACAGTTCGCTCTCGGCGAAGCCGACGACCTGTCCCTCCCGGTCGGCGACCAGCAGGTGTCGCTGCTCGTCGTTCGTCGCCTCGTCCAGCGCCGCCTCGCCGTACCACTCGGAGACGGCACCGGTGATCGCCTCCGGACTCAGCGAGTATGACGCCTGCAGCGACCGCCGCGCCACGTCCCGGATCGCCGGTCGGTCCCCCCGCTCTGCGGTGCGCACGTTCATACGACATACGTTGGCACGCACCACGATAAAACCACGCCACACCGCCGATCGGGTTCCGACTCGCGAACCGGTCGGCCCGCGCGCTGGACGCGCGTCGAGATCGGTGAACGGCACGGAGCGGGATCCGGGACGCGTTCCGGTTCGCCGAACGACGGATCGACCGATAGCGTGCGAATCCGTCCGTCGTGGAACGGGCGCAGGCGGTCGGACACCGCCGTTCGCGGGGGGCGCAACGGGGTCGAAACCGGCGGGCCACGGGTGTCGTAACGCCTAAGAGTCGAACGCGCCTTTCTGTTCGTAAGATGACTGACGCACGTATCTCTTGGAGGGGGTTCCGTGGGCGTCGAAATTAGGGAGTCGCCCGTCTCGGCCGAGGCGTTCGCGGAGATGGAAGCTTTCGTCCACGACTACCTGGCCGCCAGCGTCGAGAGCGAGGACGACGGCGGTCGCATGCGGTGGTACCCCTGGCACTCCGCGGAGTACCGGTTCAACCACATCCTCAACGTGGTCGAACTCTCCGAGGAGATCGCCGAGGCGGAAGGCGCGAACGTCGACGTGACCCGAGTCGCCGCCCTCTTTCACGACATCGCGAAGCTGGAGGTTGACCAGGACCTCCACGCCGAGGAGGGCGCCCGCGTCACCCGCGAGTATCTCACCAGCCACGGCGACTACCCGGCGTCGTTCGTCGACGAGGTCTGCGCCGCCGTCCGCGACCACTCCTATCAGGGCGAGTTGACCGACCTGCCGCTGGAGACCCAGTGTCTCATCGAGGCCGACCTGCTCGACAAGGTCGGCGCCAACGGCACGGCGCTCATGCTGTTGCGGATGGGCTACGAGTCCCGCACGCACATCGACGCCGCCGAGATGGTCGGCCGGGTCCTCGAACGGGGCGTCGACGCCCGCGACCGCGTCCGCAGCGACACCGCCGAGAGCATCTGCCACCGGCGGCTCAAGCGCGTCAGGTGGTTCAAGGAGTGGCTCGAAGCCGAGGTCGCCGACGTCGAGCCCGAGGAAGCGCCCGGACCGCCCGGCGGGTCGGACTGACGCGCCGAACGGCGGCGTTCCCGGCGGTCGATCCCCTCACAGGCCGGCCAGCGTCCGCGCCGCCGTCCAGCAGAAGGTGAGGCCGAAGCCCGCCAGCACCAGCGCCGAGGCGACCGCGGCGGCGGGCGCGAACGCGTCGACCCGTCGCCCGACGCTGACCAGCGTCGCCGGGAACCCCGTGATCCAGACGACGATGCCGCCGAACAGCCCCGCCAGCAGCGCCGGGCTCCCCGTCCGCACGACGAGCGCGCCGGCGAGGCCCTCGCCGACCGCCGGGAGATACGACAACACGTCCACGGTCCCCGGTTCGAGCAGGCCGACGCCGACGGTCAGCCAGAAGATGATCTGGTAGGGGTTCGTCAGCGCGAGGACGAACGCCTTCGTGAACCCGCGGGCGTCGGCGTCGTCGGCGTCCGGACCCGCGTCGTCCGACAGAAAGTCCGCGCGGGCGTCCCGCGCGGCGCCGACGGCGAAGTACAGCATCAGCAGGCCGCCGACGCCGACCATCGCCGCGCGGACGGTCTCGGCGCCCTGCAGGAAGGCGACGACGCCCGCCAGCGACAGGGCGAAGAAGACGAGGTCGGCCGTCATCGCGCCCAGGCCGGCGGTGAAGCCGGCGACCCACCCGCGGAGGACGCTCTCCTCGGCGATGACGGCGTTCATCGGTCCCGGCGGCGCCGCTAACGCGAGGCCGAAGACGACACCGACGCCGAACGTTCCCGCTGCGGTGGCGACGCTCATTCGAGCGTTACTGGTACATGCCCATCGGCTGGGCTCTCGAACTCTCCTCGTCGCCTTCCTGCATCCGCTTGGCGAGGTTCTCGCGGGCCTGGCTGATCTCTTCGGCCTGCTCGACGAGGTGGTCCGTGTCCACGTCGACGCCGGCGATCGGGCCGAAGCCGTCGAGGAGAACGACCCGCGCCGCCTCGGGGTCGGGGAAGTTCCGGTTGGCCTCGACGACGAGCCCGAGCGCGTCGAGGCCGCTCCGTTCGGCCTCATACAGCAGCGCGCCGGTCGGGCCGCTGATAACGCCGCTCTCGGCCGGCGGCGCGATATCGTACTCGTCGAGGAGACCGGTCGCCTCGCCGCTGGCGACGCCGTAGAGGTTCGGGACCCCCTCCTTCTCGGCGGGGAGGCCCGAGACGTACAGCGCCGTCGCGTCGCGGTCGGCCAGCCAGCCCGTCAGGCAGGTCGCGAAGTCGTCGGCGACGTTCGGCGAGACCGGCACGTCGCTCTGGAGCGCCAGCAGGTCGCGCCGCTCGTCGGCGTAGAGCCGCACCGGCGGCTGGTAGGTCCGGTCGTCCTCGCCGAAGACGGCGACCTCGGGCAGCCCCTCGCAGTGACACGCGGCGTAGTAGGTCATGTCCAGGGCGTCGACGAGGTGGTCCGCGGCGATCTTGCCGACGAGACCGACGCCGGGGAGCCCCTCGACCAGCGTCGGCTCGTCGAGTTCGATGTCCTCGCGGTGTACGTCGATCTGCGCCATACCGTCACCCCGGCCGCCAGCGGCTTAAAACCGAGCGCGGACGGCCCTGTTCGGTCGAAGACCCTGTCCCAGCGGCCGTCGACCCGCGTCGAGGCGGAGCCGAGAGGGTTAACACGGCCGGCTGACAACGGGGAGCCAATGGACGTACTGGAGCGCTACGAGTCGCTCGTCGACGATTTCGACGCCTTCCGCGCGGCCTGTGACCGCCCGCTCCCGTCGGTCGTCCGCGTCAACACGCTGAAGACGACCGTCGAGCGGGCCCGCGCCGCCCTGGACGAAGCCGACATCGCCCACGAACCCGTCGGGTGGCACGACGGCCTGTTCGCTCTCCCCGACGACCAGCCGGGGACCAACTGGCCCTACGTACTCGGGTGGATCCACGGTCAGGAGGAGGTCTCGGCCGTCCCCGCCGCGGTACTCGACCCCCAGCCCGGCGAGCGCGTCTGGGACGCCTGCGCCGCCCCGGGGAGCAAGACGACTCAGCTGGCCGCCCTGATGGACGACACCGGCCTCTTGGTCGCCACCGACAACAACCTCGGCCGCATCTCGGCGCTCCGGTCCAACGCCGAGCGCGCCGGCGCCACGAACGTCGCCGTCACCCACGAGGACGCCCGCAACCACTCGCTCAAACCCTTCCGCGCACCGGATTCCGACGGGGGTCGCGAGGGCGCTCCGTACGACCGCGCGCTCGTCGACGTGCCGTGCTCCTGCGAGGGGACTATCCGGAAGAACCCCGACGCGCTGGACGACTGGGAACTCGACCACGTCGAGGGCATCTCCGGCGTCCAGAAGGGCGTGCTCCGCCGCGCGATCCAGACGACGAGGGAGGGCGGCACCGTCGTCTACTCCACCTGCACGTTCGCGCCCGAGGAGAACGAGGCCGTTCTCGACCACGCCCTGTCCGAGGAGCCTTGCGAGCTGGTCGAGTTCGACCTGCCCCTGGAGTCGACCCCCGGCGTCACCGAGTGGCAGGGCGACTCGTTCGACGGATCGGTCGAGAAGGCCAAGCGCATCTACCCCCACCACAACGATACGGGCGGCTTTTTCTGCGCGAAACTGGAGGTGACCGCCCAATGAGCCCCGAGAACGCCGACGCGGGAGGCGCCGGCGACGCACCGCCCGAGAACGACGGGACGCGATTCGACCGGCTGCCAGCGACCGCCGACGAGCGGGTCGTGGAGGGGCGGCCCACCCGCGAGGAGGTGCTGGACTGGTGGGACGAGCGGTTCGGCGTCCCGCCGGAGACGTTCGACGGCCACACCTTCTGGGAGCGCGGTTCGGGCAAGATCTGGGCGTTCGCCGACGACGTCGCCTCGCCGGTCGCTATCGAGGGGCTCGGGCTGGCCTTCCTGCGGACCCGCCGCGAGCACTGGAAGCCGACCCTGGAGGCGGTCCAGCGGTTCGGCGACAGCGCGGAGGAGTGCGTCATCCACCTCCCCCGCGAGGCGGCCGCGACGTTCGTCGCCGGCGACGACCAGGAACTCGACTGGGACGGCGACTGGGGCTACCTGATCGTCACGACGGACGTTGCGGGTGAGTCCGAGCCGGTCGGCGTCGGGCTGTACGTCCACGGCGAACTCCGGTCGCAGGTTCCGAAGGGGCGACGGCGGGAGCTGTGACTCGAGTGTATGATTCCGGCGGCAGGGTGTTGGTAGTCTCCGGATCGTTAGCCGAGTCGCTACCGCAAGCAGCGGTGAGCGCTGAAACCCCTCGCCGCGCTCGCGGTCGCTGAGCGGGATATCTTCGCTCCCTGTGGTCGCTCAGATAGTGGCCCGCTCAGACGACTACAGCGGACGCGAGCGCCCCTCGCCCGTTCAGTCCACCAGGAACCGCGACCGCCCCGCACGGCACCGCAGACAGCCACAGACCTCCCGAGCCGATTGCGCTTCGCGCTCACTGCGTTCGCTCCGATGCTCATCCCTCGCACGATACCGTCGCGCGCATGAAAGCGCGCTCCAGCGCGCGCCGACCGCACCGTAACCGCACTCAGTCGGCGCGCTCGCGGAGGGTCCCGCCGCTCAGGCCTTCCCACTCGACGCGGTAGCCCAGCGCCGACAGCGCGGCGCTGGCGTCGTCGATGCCGTACTCGTCGAGGACCGCTTCTGCGTCGCCGAGTGTCATCCCGGTCTCGATCCGCTCGCCGAGGTCGTCCAGCACCGCCGGCCTGACGAGCGTCCGCCCGACGCGCTCGTGGTCGGGGAACGACTTGCCCTCGACGGCGTCTTCGCTGACGCCGTACTCGGCGGCCAGCGACTCGATGGTCACCACGTCCGCGTCGGGGACCAGTTCGTCGGGCAGGGCGGCGACACTCTCGGCGACGAGTTCGTCCTCGTAGCGCCGGAGCGCGTCGCGCACGTCCTTGATGCGGACCGTCCCGGAGTAAGGGATCGCCCGGTGGTCGCGGGCCTCGATCGCCTCGCCGGCGCCGAGGCTCTCGTCGACGGCGACGAGTATCTCGACGTCGTCGATGGCGTCCAGCTGTCCGAGTTTCTTCTCGACGTACTCGGGCGTCCAGAACCCCATGATCTCGAAGAAGACGCGGAAGTCGGCGTGGCGGTAGTCGAAGGCGAAGTCGGGGATAGCGACGCTGGCGCCCGCTTCGAGGGGTTCGGGCTCGCGCACGAGGTCCCAGTCCAGCCCGAGGGACTCGAAGCGCGCGGCGAAATCGGCCTCGACGCCGCTGTCGTAACTCACCTCGGTGACTGGTTCGACGCCGGGGACCGACACGTGCGCGTCGGTCAGCGTCATCTCCCGCTCGGTGCCCCGGTCGTCGACGGTCGCGGTCAGCGTCCACTCGTCGGCTTTCGCCACGGTGCGAAGCAGGCGAGCGAAGCGGGTGCCGTAGCGACGCGTACTGCGGAACAGGGCGTCCGGTCCGGTGACGACGACCTCGCGGCCGGCGTCGGTCTTCCGGACCTCGTACATCAGCCGCAAGCGCTTGACGGCCGAGACGAGCGCCTTCGGGTCCGAGGAGCGGACGCGGACCTCGGTCGCGTCGAACAGCGCGGTCTGAGCCAGCGAGAGGTTGTACTGGGCGACCAGCTCCCCGGGGTCCCAGCGCGGGTCGATTTCGGCGAGGACCTGCCGGTCGTCGAGGTCGGCGTAGAGGGCGTCGGCCACGTCGTCCGGCTCGGTGTCGAGGCGGTCGGCGGCCCGCGCGAGCGCCCGTTCGCGGTCGTCGGCGCTGACGACGCCGACGGCTTCGCTCGCTTCGAAGGCGACCTCGCGGGCGCGGCGGGGTTCGACGGGGGCTCGGACCTCGAAGCGGGCCTCCCGGTCGAGGAGCTTGGCGAATCCGCGGACGAGCTTGAAGTCCTCGGCGTCGCCTTCGAGGTCGGTCAGCGCGTCGTCGAGGGCCGCTCGCGTGTGGTCGACGTGGCCCTGGTAGACGCCGAGGACGCGGGCCGCGAGGTCGCGCTGGGCCTCCCCGACGAACTGGGGGTGGAAGCCGCCGCCGGCCCGCGAGACGCGCAGCAGGTCCTTCGTCAGCACACCCGCGACTCGGCCGGCGAACGGGATAAGCGCGGCGGGAGTGCGCCGGGTCGAGAGGGGGCCGCGCCGTTCGTGACGGGAAGATTCTTACCGGACCGCACCCGGGAGAGCAGTATGCAACGACGGACGGTCCTGCGCGGGCTGGCCGCCCTCGCGGCGGGGGCGGGCGCGGGCTGTACGGCCAACCGCGAGGTGCCGGCTGTGGCTCCCGAACCGCCGGCGGGGATCGCGACCCCCGAAGAAGACGAGTTCGCCGGCGAGTCGGGCGGAGACGGCGACGGGAGCGGAGACGACGCCGAGCCGACGCCGGACCAGCAGCGGTTCGTTATCCCGGCTCGGACGTTCCGGTCCGACGAGGACGGCGACCTGCTGGTCGAGCTGATGGTCCGAAATCGCGCCGACGTCGCCCACGAAGCGGTGCTGACCGTCTCCGTGGGGGCCGACGACAAGACGTTCACGTCGTCGCGCCACGTCGTCCTCCAGCGAAACGCGAGCCGACAGTACGTGTTCCGCTTCCCGATCGCCGAACGCCAGATGACGGACTTCGACCCCACCTTCGAGTCCGGGCCGCCCGACACGCCGATCCCGGAGGGGACGGTCACGCCCTACCTCGAAGACCGGCCGACTGCGACCGACCGCGAAACCCGGGCCTCGACGTCGGCCGACTCCGACTCGAACACGACGGGAGCGACCGCCGCCGCCTCGAGCCCGGACCCGACTCCGTCCGTACCGCCGACCGACACGCCGAGCGAGACGCCCGGGTCGACCCCGAACCCGAGCGAGTGAGCCGTCGCGGACGCGTCGACTCGACTCGCCGTAGACGCCCTCCGCGTTCGCTCGACCGCCCGTCCCGCTGGAACCGTTCGACTCACTCTCGTTCGTCGTAGCGGATCGGGAGCGACTCGACGCCGTAGACGAACGAACTCCGGGTCGGCTGGAGGGTGGCGTCCGCGAGTCGCACGTTTTCGACGCGGTCGAGCAGTTCCGACAGTCCGACCTCTGCTTCCAGGCGAGCCAGCGGCGCGCCGAGACAGTAGTGGGTGCCGTGGCCGAACCCGAGGTGCTGGTTCGGCGACCGGTCGGGGTCGAACGTGTCGGCGTCGTCGAACCGGCGCTCGTCCCGGTTGGCGGAGCCGAGCCAGACGACGACCCGGTCGCCCGCCTCGATGGTCTCGCCCCCCATCCGAACGTCCTCGACTGCGACGCGGCTCATCGCCTGGACCGGCGAGCGGTATCGCAACACCTCCTCGATGGCGTTCGAGAGCGCGCGTTCGTCGCCGCGCAACTCCTCGAAGCGGACGGCGTCGGCCTCGGCGAACGACCGCACCGCGTTGGCGAGCAGGTTCGTCGTGGTGATGTTGCCGGCGACGAGCAACAGGATGCACGTGCCCAGCGCTTCCTCGTGAGAGAGGCGCCCGCCCGTGTCGGACTCCTCGGTGGCGATGACCGTCAGCAGGTCGTCGCGGGGGTTCTCGCGGCGGTCTTCGACCGCTTCGAGGAAGTACTGGGCCATCTCCATCTGGCTCTGCTGCTGGCGCTCGGTGAACTCGTCGGCGCCCTCGTCGTCGCTCGCGGCCGCGACGAGCGTGTCGGACCACGTCTTGAACCGGCCGCGGTCCGACGGCGGGATGCCGAGCAACTGCGCGATGACTGTCACCGGGAACGGGTACGCCAGGTCCGCGACCACGTCCATCTCCCCGGAGTCGTCGACGGCGTCGTCGAGTAACTCGCCCGCCAGCTCCCGGAAGTGGGGCTCGCGGTCGGCGAGCGTCCGCGGCTGGAACCAGTCGTCGACGACGCCGCGGAGTTCGCCGTGTCGGGGCGGGTCCTCGAACAGCATCGTGTCGAGGATGAACCCCGCTCCCGGCTGCTCCGGCTCCTCGAAGTCGTCGGCCTCGCGCGGGTCGACCGAGAACGTCTCGTCGTCGTCCAGCGCGCGCTTGACGTCCTCGTACCGGAACACGTCCCACGTCCGGCGCCCAGGGTCGTATCTCACCGGCGCCTCCTCGCGCATGCGGCGGTACCAGTCGAACGGGTCGAGCCAGGACTCGCGGTCCTGGAGCGCTTCGGGGACGGCCTGGAGTCCCTGGGGGCCTGCAGAACTCATGTGCGCACTTCGGACGCGACCGTGCTAAACCCTCCGTCGGATCGGGCACTGGTTCGCAAGTAAATCTGCCGTATGTGGCCCATATGGGCGATGAAATGGCAGTTTATCGAATCGAGTAGATCGTTAGCGCCGCCGTCGCGCGACCCGTTCTTCGGCCGTCTCCTCGGTGACGATCTCGTAGAGTAGCGCGCGTTCACCGTCGGCCTTCGGGCGCAAGATCCGGCCGAGTCGCTGGGTGAACTCCCGCTCGCTCCCGCTGCCCGAGAGGACGACCGCGACGTTGGCGTCGGGCACGTCGACCCCCTCGTCGAGGACGTTCGCCGTCACGACCCGGGAGTACTCGCCCGAGCGGAACCGTTCGAGGATCTCGCGGCGTTCGTCCGCGCTCGTCTCGTGGGTAATCGCCGGGATCAGAAAGCGCTCGGAGAGGCGATAGACGAGGTCGGTGTGAGCGGTGAAGACGATGACGCGGTCGTCGCTGCGTCGGCTTCGCCGGCGTTTCGGTCCGGAGGCGGCTTCGCCGCCCCCACGGTGGCGGTCGAGCAGCGATTCGAGCCGCTCGACCTTCTCGTCGGCGTTCATCATCACCTCGCGGGCGCGCTGTTTGGCCAGCAGCGCTTCCCGCGCTCGGGGGTCGCTCCCGGAACGCTTGACGAGTTCCTGGTAGTCGCTGCCCGAGCGCATCTGGATGCCCGAACTCGCGAGGTAGTCGGTGAACGTCTCCTGGTGGCGCTCGTAGACCTCGCGCTCTTCCGGAGTGAGTTCGACCGTCAGGCGCTTGATGTCGTAGTCGGCGAGGTGGTCGCCGGCGAGTTCGTCGACGGCGATCCGGTGGACGAGCGGCCCGACCAGCTCCTCGACGACCTCGTGGGCGCCGTCGGGGCGCTCGAAGGTGGCGGTGAGACCCATCCGCGCTGGCGCGGCGAGCAGACGGGCGATGTCGCGGTAGCCCTCGCCGCCGAGGTGGTGGACCTCGTCGAAGACGACGAGGCCGAACCGGTCGCCGAGTTCGTCCGCCCGGAGGTACGCCGAGTCGTACGTCGAGACGGTCACGTCGGCCAGACGCTGTTCGCCGCCGCCCAGCTGACCCACCTCGCGGTCGAACTCCCGTTCGAGTTCGCGGCGCCACTGTTCGAGCAGGTCGATGGTCGGCACGACGACGAGCGTCGGCGTATCGAGCGCCTCCATCGCGGCGATACCGACGACGGTCTTGCCGCTCCCGGTCGGGAGTTCGAGCACGCCGCGACAGGCGAGCGGTCGCGAGCCCTCACTCGCGTGGCTCGCGAGGACGCCGCGGCGGTCGGCGGCCGTCCAGTCGTCGAGCGCGGCCCGCTGGTACTCTCGGAGTTGGTACGTCGAGTCGAGCGAGAGGTCCGAGAGGGCGAACACGCGGTCCTCGTAGGCGACTCCGCGCTCGTCCAGCGCCCCCAGGAGGTCGACGTAGCGATGGGCGGGCGCCCGGCGGGACTTCGAGCGGGCGTCCCGTTCGACGAACGGCAGGTCGTCGAGCGCGTCGCCGCCGGTGATCCTGACGGTGCCCTCCTCGTAGACGAGCCGGACGGTCACTGCAGGTTGTATCCGCGCCTGGGAGTTAAGCGGTGCGGGCCGAGACCGGTCGATGTCGCGTCGGTCACGCGGCCTCGCCGGCGCGCCGGCGGTCGGATTCTCAACCCTTTTGTCGCCGCGGCGACTGCCTACGGGTATGAGCGAGCAGGACGCGTCCGACCCCGCTGAGGCCGCAGACGAGCAGCCAGGCGCGACCGCGCAGGAGGGGGACGCGAGCGACGAGCCCGTCCAGCCCGACGAGGTCATCGACGCCGACGAGGCCGGTGACGGCGACGGGTCGAGCGACGCGGCGGCCGACGGCGAGGTCGCTGTCGACGAGCAACTGGTCGACCGCGTCGCCGAGTCCGACCCGGAGTCCGTCGCCCGCGAACTCGCGGCGCTGCGGACGCGCGTCGACGGACTGGAGGACCAGCTCGACGACCGGGAGGGAGAGATCGAGGAGCTGACCGAGAAGCTCAAGCGCAAGCAGGCGGAGTTCCAGAACTTCAAAAAGCGGATGGAGAAGCGCCGCGAAGAGGAGGAACAACGGGCGACCGAGGACCTGGTGACCCGGCTGCTCGACGTGCGGGACAACCTGCAGCGCGCGCTCGAACAGGACGAGGACGCCGATATCCGCGGCGGCGTCGAGTCGACGCTGCGGTCGTTCGACGACGTGCTCGACGCGGAGAACGTCGACGTGGTCGAACCCGAGCCGGGCGAGGACGTGGACCCTCACCGCCACGAGGTGCTCGTCCGCGTCGACTCGGACCAGCCCGAGGGCGCCATCGCCGAGGTCCACCGCCCCGGCTACGAGATGGCCGACAAGGTGATCCGCGAGGCGCAGGTCACCGTCAGCGACGGCGCAGGCCAGTAGCTGCGACGCCCGCAGACCTGTCTTCCGACTGATTTTTCGACGGTCTTTGGCTCGTATTGCGGTCGGATTTATAGGCACCGGTCGACCGCGGCGGTCCAGCCACAGATCGGCCGTTTGCGGGCGTCTGGAGGGGGTCACCGTCGGTCGCGTCTAGCAACTTTTAACCGGCACAATCGGGTATAGACGCGTAAGATGGCGAGCAACAAGATTCTCGGAATCGACCTCGGGACCACGAACAGTGCGTTCGCGGTCATGGAGGGAGGCGACCCCGAGATCATCGTCAACAGCGAAGGCGAGCGGACGACACCCTCGGTCGTCGCGTTCGACGACGGCGAGCGTCTCGTCGGCAAGCCCGCGAAGAATCAGGCGGTCAAGAACCCCGACGAGACCATCCAGTCCATCAAGCGCCACATGGGCGAGGACGACTACTCGGTCGAACTCGACGGGGAGGAGTACACCCCCGAGCAGGTCTCGGCGATGATCCTCCAGAAGATCAAACGGGACGCCGAGGAGTACCTCGGCGACGACGTCGAGAAGGCGGTCATCACCGTTCCCGCGTACTTCAACGACCGACAGCGCCAGGCGACGAAGGACGCCGGTGAGATCGCCGGCTTCGAGGTCGAGCGCATCGTCAACGAGCCGACCGCGGCCGCGATGGCCTACGGGCTGGACGACGAGTCCGACCAGACCGTCCTCGTCTACGACCTGGGTGGGGGCACCTTCGACGTCTCCATCCTCGATCTGGGCGGCGGCGTCTACGAGGTCGTCGCCACGAACGGTGACAACGACCTCGGTGGCGACGACTGGGACCACGCCATCATCGACTACCTCGCCGAGCAGTTCCACGACGAGCACGGCATCGACCTGCGCGAGGACCGCCAGGCGCTCCAGCGGCTCACCGAGGCCGCCGAGGAGGCGAAGATCGAGCTCTCGAACCGCAAGGAGACCCGCATCGACCTGCCGTTCATCACGACCACGGACGACGGCCCCCTCGACCTCGAGGAGAAGCTCACCCGCGCAAAGTTCGAGTCGCTGACCGAGGACCTCATCGAGCGGACGGTCGGCCCGACGGAGCAGGCCCTCGAAGACGCCGGCTACGGCCAGGGCGACATCGACGAGGTCATCCTCGTCGGCGGGTCGACGCGGATGCCCCAGGTTCAGGACCGCGTCGAGGAGATGACCGGCCAGGAGCCCAAGAAGAACGTCAACCCGGACGAGGCGGTCTCGCTCGGTGCGGCCATCCAGGGCGGCGTCCTCAGCGGCGACGTGGACGACATCGTCCTGCTCGACGTGACGCCCCTCTCGCTCGGTGTCGAGGTCAAGGGCGGCCTGTTCGAGCGGCTCATCGAGAAGAACACCACGATCCCGACCGAGGAGTCGAAGATCTTCACCACCGCCGCGGACAACCAGACGCAGGTCCAGATCCGCGTCTTCCAGGGCGAACGGGAGATCGCCAACGAGAACGAACTCCTCGGTGAGTTCGCGCTCTCGGGCATCCCGCCGTCGCCCGCCGGAACCCCCCAGATCGAGGTGTCGTTCAACATCGACGAGAACGGCATCGTGAACGTCTCCGCCGAGGACAAGGGGTCGGGCAACGAGGAGGCGATCACCATCGAAGGCGGCGCCGGCCTCTCCGACGACCAGATCGAGGAGATGCAGCAGGAGGCCGAAGAGCACGCTGAGGAGGACGAGGAACGTCGCGAGCGCATCGAGGCCCGCAACGAGGCCGAGAGCACGATCCAGCGCGCTGAGACCCTCCTCGAAGAGAACGAGGACGAGGTCGACGAGGAGCTCGTCGAGGATATCGAGGCCGAGATCGACGAGGTCCGCGAGGTCCTCGAAGACGAGGACGCCGAGACCGAGGAGTACAAAGAGGCCACCGAGAGCCTCGCCGAGGCGCTCCAGGAGATCGGCAAGCAGATGTACCAGGACCAGGCCGCCGAAGGCGCTGCCGGCGCGGGCGCCGCGGGCGGCGCGGCCGGTGCCGGCGGCATGGGCGGCATGGGCGGCGCCGGTCCCGGCGGTGCGGCGGGCGCAGGCGGCGCCGGCGGCCAGGGCGAGGAGTACGTCGACGCCGACTTCGAGGACGTCGACGAGGAAGACGAGGACGAGTAACGCGAGTCCGAGTCTTCCGCTTGGGCTCCGGAGAGCGTCGCTCTCCCGGCGTCTCGAAAAGCGACCGCAGAGAGTTTTTCGATAGACGAGGGTGGAGACGACGAGTAATCGGGCCGTCCGGCCTGTCCCGCGATTCCGCGGGCTCGGCAACGCCGTTTTCGCCCACGGTTCGAATTCGTCGGCTAGGGACCACTCCCGAGTTCCGTCGGGGCCTCGCGGCGGACCTGACCGAAAAACGGCGGGGCGCGCCGGAGGCGCATACGTCTCGGGCTCCTTCGAGTGGCCGGCGCTGTTCGACGACCCGATTCCGAGGGGAGTCGCTGAGACACCAGAGTACTCAGGTACGACGCTCAATGGTGTCGGCGATCAAGAACGTGCATGGCGCGATTCGAACTGCCGAGTCGCGACTGGTATCTGCACAGGGCCGAGACCGGTGCCGGGCGCCCGGGCGGCCCGGGAGACTCCCTCGGTCGGTCCGTCGACCCGCTGGGGCCCTCGGTCCGCCGATGACCGTGGCATGCGACTGGGCGGTCACGCACGCCTACGAGGACGAGCGCCCCAGCCACGCGGTCGTGCGGGCGGTCGCCGCCGCGACGGACCGCTCCGTCGTCGACCTCGACCCCCTGCACGAGACGGTCGACACGGACGCGTTCGACGACCTCCTCGGGCGGGGCACTCGCACGAGGGTGTCGTTCCGGTACGCCGGCTGTACAGTGACCGTCACGCGACGCCACGTCCTCGTCCGGCCCGACGACCGCGACGGCTCGCCGGGGACGGACGGCGACCGCGACGGGGCGCCCTGACGGGGGCCGAAGAGCGCGTCACCCGGCGTGGCGTTTCGCCGTCGTGTACGCCTCGCGGACGCGTTTGAACTCGTCCTCGTCGCCGCCCTGGTCGGGGTGGGCCTCCTTGACCTTCCGTCGGTAGGCGGCTTTGACTTCGTCGAGACTGGCGGTCGTCGCGAGGCCGAGTTCGTCGAACGCGGCCGTGGCGGGGTCGCGGGTCTCGGCCGGCTCGGCCGGACCGAAGTCGACGTCGGGCACCTCGAAGGGGAGGCGGTCGCCGAGGTGGACGCCGGGCATCTCGTGTTCGACGAGGATGGGGACGGTCGGCGAGCGGTCGATGCGGTAGTACGCCTGCGCGTCGAACGTGATCGCCACGTCGCGCTCGGGGAGGTAGAAGGCGACCGGCTGTCCCTCGACGGGGTGCTCTTCGGCGTAGGCCTCCCCGATGGCGTCGAGGTAGTCGCGTAACTCGGCCCGCCGGCGCTGTTCGCCGCCATCGCGACCGTGCGGATGCTGACGCGTCGGAAACAGGCGGTCGGCGGCGACGAACAGGCAGGCGGCGAGGACGCTGCTGGCGAGGCCGAGCCCGAGACCGACGAGCAACCAGCGGGGCAGCCCGAACAGCGCGTCGAGTACCACGCGCGAGCGTTGGCGTCGCTCCACTATCAAAGTCTCGCCAGCGGATCGTCGCTCGGGTCTCGACCGGGGGTCGGGTCGCCCCCAGCCGGGTCGGCGACGGGCCGCGGTCAGCCGATGTACCGCAGGTCCTCGTCCGAGGGAGTCGGCGTCCCCTGGTCCATCTCCTGGATCTTGCGGACGACCTCTTCCATCTCGTCGGCTCGCTCCTCCAGGGAAGCGTAGTCGACCTCGAAGTCGACGACCTCCTGGAGCACTTCGAGGACGGCCTGTGCGCTCTTGGGGTCGACGAGGTAGCCGCTGGTCTCGCCCATCAGACAGGCCGCCTCGAAGCCGCGGCGCTCGCCGAGGCCGAGGAGGAGACCGCTGACGCCGACGATGCCGCCGGCGGGCTCGTCCTCGCGGAACTCGACGCCCACGGCTTCGAGGTCGTCGACCACTCCGTCGGTCGTCGCCGCGCCCAGCACGGAGTACTCCTCGATGAGTTCGCCGGTCGGGACGCCTCCCAGGGCGAAGGCGCGGGAGACGCCGTGGTCGTCGGCCACGTCGAGGAAGGTCTCGGTCAGACCGTAGTGGCCGGTGTTGTCCTGGGCCTGGTGGTCGCCGGTGAGCACGAGCATGTCCCGGCCGTCCTCGGGGCGGACGGCGTGGAACTCCGCGCCCGCCAGCTCCGTGCGGCCGTCGTCGACGCTGACCTGCGGCGGGAAGTGCGTCGAGTGGACGCGCTCGACGGGCTCGCTCTCCAGTTCTTCGAGGAGGTGCTCGGCGGCGAGCTTCCCGACGTGACCCACGCCGGGCAGTCCCTCGACCAGCACGGGGTCGTCGAGTTCGACGTCGCCCAGCGCTTCGCGTTCGAATTCGTCCATGGGCCCTAGTCGCGGCGCCGCCGCTTAAGTGCGCGTCGATACTCCCCGTAGTTGTCCTCGGGTGAGAACGGCGCCGGCGCGGAGTTGACCGCCTCGGCGCCGCAGTCGGGACAGCTGTCCGAGAGCGTGTAGCGCGGCCGCTCGTGGGCCGATCGCCACGCCGAACAGACGAGAATGTCGGATTTCATGTGAAGACTGGACCGGGGCCGCCACCGCGGTGGGTCCCGTGGATTACTCCGCTTCGACCTCGCGGTCGCGGTGGTAGCGCCCGCCGCCGCCGTGGTCGCCGACGACGTCGACGGCGCGGTCGGCGCTCTCTTCGAGGTGGGACTCGGCGGTCTTGTAGTCGGGCGCCCGTACCTGGATGCGGTACTCCGGCGAGCCGACGTAGGTGACCTCCAGCTCCACTTCGTCGGGGATCTCGCCGTTACCCTCGGCGGCCTGCAGGGCTTCCTTGATCACGTCGACACCGTCGCCGTTGGCGCACTCCAGCGTGACGTAGCCGGTGACGTTGACGTACGGCACCGAGACGTTCTCGCGAGCGGTCTCGACGATGGCGTCGACCTCGTCGTCGTCGAGGTCGGTCTCGTCGAGGGCTTCCTCGCCGTGGATCGCGGCCTCCTCGAAGCCCTCGTACATCGAGCCGAAGGCGGCCAGCAGCTCGTTGGCGATGGCGGCGTAGGTCTCGTCGTCGATGTCCTCGCCGAACGCCAGGAGCATCCAGTTGTCGGCCTTCTGCTCGTTTTTCCACTCCTGGATCTTGTCCTTACGCTGGTGGTCGTTGACGTCCTTGATCGACAGATCGATCTGTTGGGAGCCCTGATCGACGTCCAGCACTTTCGCGACGACCGTCTGCCCTTCGGAGACGTGGTCGCGGACGTTCTTGATCCAGCCGGAGGCGACCTCGCTGATGTGACAGAGGCCGCGCTTGTCCTCGTACTCCTGGAGGTCGACGAAGACGCCGAAGTCCTCGATCTCGTCGACGCGTCCGACCACGAGTTCACCGGGGTCGGGCCAGCCGCTGTATTTCATTATCGTGCCTCGACGGTTTCGAGGACCTCGCCCTCGATGGCCGCTTTGCCGCCGGTCGGTCGGGCGAGCGTGTGCCCGCAGACCTCGCAAGCGACTTCGGAGGCGGCCTTGCCGAAGACGATCTGTTCGTTCTCACAGTCCGGGCACTCGACGTTGAAGAAGTTTCCTGCCATCGTTAGTCCTGAAGGTCCAGTTTGCCAGCGCGCCATCCCTCGCGGAGATGGGCCTTGCCGCAGTCGGAACAGCGGTACTTGAGGTCGGTCTTCTGGGTCGGCTTCCCACCGGAGGGAACCTTCGAGAACTTGCCCGCGTTCCCGTAGCCCGAGCGCGTTCGCTCGGCCTGGCGCCCGTTGACCTTCGTCATCCCCGAGGTGCGACCGCTTCGAACGCGCTCGACCTCGTGTTCGTTGTGCTCGTCGCAGTGCGGACAGTACGTGTTAAATCGGCGTGGCATCTCCATAGATATCGACCTTGCGGACGGCTTGGTCATCCCCGCTTAAAACCCGTTTGGTTCGGTCCGGCCGATCGGTCCAGATCGCCGGCTCGCGCCCCGTCTCGTGTGGGATCGATGCGCACGATACGGCCTGCCTCGCCGTCGCTCACAGTGTGGTCGTCACCTGCTCGCCGCTGACGACCTCGGGAACGATCACTTCGTCGGCGCCCGCGCGCCGGGCGACGGACTCGTACATCTCGTCGCCGGCGCGGACGACGACCCGCGCGTCGGGCGCGAGTTCGCCCGTCGTGATGGCGACCTGGATGTTGACGTTCGCGTCGTCGACGGCGCCGACGACGGCGTCGGCTCGCTCGGCGCCCGCCTCGACGAGCAACTCCTCGCGGCGGGCGTCGCCCTGCACGGCGAGGAGGCCGTCGTCCAGCGCCCGCTCGTACTGTCCGTCGCCCGTCTCGACCACGACGACCGGGCGGTCCCGGTCGCGAAGCCGTCGTGCGATCGTCTTGCCGAAGGTGCCGTACCCGCAGACGACGACGTGCTGTTCCGTCCCGTCGATGGTTCGTTCGACCTGCATCTGTCTCAACTCCGTTTCGATCTGTCCGCCGAAGGTCGCCGAGATGACCGTCTCGCCGATCCACAGTCCCGAGAGGATCAACCCCGACTCGACGACGATCGTGAACGCCCGCATCGACCGCGCCGGCGCGTCGTGGGACTCGATGAATATCTCGATGCTCGTCGGGTCGAGCAGCCAGAACAGCGCCTCGACGGCGCCGACGCCGGCCAGGGCACCGAACCCGACTACGCCCCCGACCACCAGCGCCGCGAACGCGGCGACCGGGCGGCCGACGCGGCGCGCCAGCGGGCGACCTATCAGCGCCCGAACGTACTCGCCTGCCACGATCCCGTGGCTCTCGGCGGTGTCAATAAGTTTCGCCTCTTAAGTCATTATGGTCCCTTGGACGCCACCCATGGCCTTGGAGGCGCTCGGGGCGACGGGGGATCGCCCGCATTCGGGCCGCTGGGGCGGCCAGCTTCGAAGTCACTAAGTACGTCTTCGCCGAACCGGCGGGCATGAAGAAGCTCATCGTTCACGGGGACGCCGGGTTCCGGAAAGACGCCGTCATCTCCGTCGACGGCGAGGAGCTGGTCGTCTTCGGCGTCGCGCGCCAGGGCGACTGGCACGGCCCCGACCGCCCCCAGCTGTGGTGTACCGTTGGCAGCGAAGACGAGCGCGAGACCTACCAGCGCCGGGACTACATCCCCAACTTCCTCGACACCGAGGCGGTCGACGCCGAAGCGGTCGAGGTCCTCGAGAAAGCGAGCGCGTAAACTACCCCACCCTACTCGCTCACGGCGTGGCCGTTCGCTTCGTTGCGGGTAGGGCTTTCGCGTGGACTCCCGTTCTGGCCGCCATCTGCGGCAGGCTCGTAGTTGCCGTTCACGTTCAACGTCCCGCGATTCAAGCGCACGTTTACGGGTGCGTCTCCGTCCGACGACGTTTGCGCCGAGCGGAGATGCTTCAGACCGATGTTCTTCGCTGCGTTATAGTCAGCGTTCACCTCGTAGCCGCACTTCTGGCAACAGAACCGCTCTCGAGTTTGGCGGTTCTCGCGGAGCGTCGTCCCGCACTTGGAGCACCGCTGACTCGTGTAGGCAGGCGGTACCTGTTCGACCGAGATACCGACCACTTCGGCCTTGTACTCGACGTACTCGAACAGACGTCGGAACGCCCACGCGTGGAACTGCTTGGCGTTGGGCATCCGCTCACGAATCCCGGTCAGGTTCTCGAACGCGAGCACGTCGCAGCCGTTCTCGACGGCTTCCGCGACGAGTTCCTTCGAGACGGTGTGTAAGAAGTGGTCGTAGCGTCCCGTCTCCGTGCGTCCAACCGACTGGATGGTTTCGTGGGCGGCTCGCGTTCCACACTGTTGGAGCGACCCGCGTCGCTTCTCGAACTCACGATGCCAATGGTTCAATTCCGACCCGTTCCAGAACTCTCCGGTCGACGTGACGGCGATGTTTTCGATGCCGAGGTCAACGCCGAGGACTGTGCTGTGCTCGTCGTTGCCATCATCGGCAGTCTCGGACTCCACGTCCGCCTTTGTTCGGACGTGAAGGTAGAACTCGTCGTCGCGGTAGTGCAGTTCCGCACCGGTCACTTCGTAGTCGTCGTCGAACAGGTACTCCGAGTGCGGTGTTTCGCGACTCTCGTCTGGCAGGACGTACTCGGCAGTGATGCGTCCGTCGACGGTCGAGAGCGTGGCGTGGTCGTCGTTGAACGTCGCACACCGCTTGTCGTAGACGAGCATCGGCGCAGTGAAGTGCGGTTTCCCGGCATAGTCACCTTGCTTCCACCGTGCGACCACACTCTGTACGGCGTCGGCGGCTTTGTTACGAGCGTTCTGGACGAGATTCGCTTGCAGTCGCGTCTCGGCCCGTACGTCGTCGTAGGTTCCACGTTGAAGTCCGGCTTTGCTCGTGGTCTTGTACTCGCCTTGCCAGGCGTGGTCGACGACGTAGTTGGCGGCCCACAGGAACTCGGAGATGGTTTCTTGGAGGAGGTCGGCGTCGCTGTCGGTCACGTTGAGTTTGACCGGGACAGTACGACGTACCTCCATCCGTGTTTCAGACGTGAGCCAATCTTTTTATATTAGTGACGGTTTAGTGGGGGAGTCGACCAGCCATCGAGCGTGGTTGATGTCGTACCATGTCGGTTTCCGCTCTGACCCACTCGCTCGCTACGCTCGCTCCTTTAGGTCGGAGGCTCCACCTTGCATTTCGCTGAACCGCTGCTCCTCCGGTTCGTCGGGAGCGTTCTCACACCAGATCGACGTACGGCGGTTCCTCGTCGTAGGCGACGACCGCGCTCGTCCCCGGGGAGCCGGTCAGTGACTTTCGGAGGGTGAGCCACTCGATGCCGTCGTCGCCCCGCTCGATCCGAAGGGTCTGACTGCTCGTGTCGACGAAGAACTCGACGAGCGACTGGTCCTGGATCGCGGGGTTGACGGCGTAGACGACCACGTCGTCCTCGCCGGTGTGGGACGCGGCGGCCTGGTAGCGGACCTTTCGGACCCGCTGGCGAGACACCTGTTCCAGCAGCGGTTCGGTGTCGACGAACGCGAACAGCGGGCGGTCGCCGCTGCGCTCGTAGGACGTCTCCATCAGTCGCTCCCAGTCGCGGTCGGCCGTTTCGTCGTAGCGCAGGACGTTCCGGTGGTCGGAGCCGTCGCTGGCGACGAGTTCGAGGACGAACAGCCGGTCGTCGTCGAGCAGGCCGTCGACGGTGTAGTCGGCGTCGGCCCAGTATCGGTCGAGTTCGGACAGCGAGACGCCGGCCGGGAGCGCGACGGCCAGCGCCATCCCGTCGTCGACGGCCTGCGCGAGCATCCGGGTGGCGAGCGTGTAGTGGCCAGTGGTCCCGTCGTGCGAGAGCAGCGTGAACCCCCCGCGGACGAGGCCGCCACCGAGCACGTCGTCGAGCGCGTCGACGCCGGTCGAGAGGTGGTCGTGAGCGTGGAGTTCGTTCGGGGGAGTGCGCTGGGTGGGCTGGACGGTCGCGCCGTCGCCGCCGAGGACGAGCTTGTGTCGCCGGGTGTCGTGGTCGCGCCCGCGGAGCTTCTCGACGCGCAGGAACGTGTGCCGCTGGTTCGCACGGTCGGCCGACGACAGCTCGATCACTCCGTGGGTCGCGTACCGCAGCAGGTCGCTCGCGACGCTGTCACCGACCCCGCTGTCCTCGGCGGTCAGCAGCGACGTAGCGCCGAAGCTGTCCGAAAAGAGCCGGATCAGGTCGTACGTCGAGCGCCAAAAGGACACCTCGTCGGCGGCGATCGGCCTGAGTCCGGAGAGGCTGTCGAGCAGGACCCGGTCTTTGGGCGCGTACTCCGAGAGGTAGTGGACGACGTTCTCCCGGGTGAACGGGAGGTCGAACCACTCGGTGACGGCCCGGTCGCCGCCCTCCAGCGTGCGGACGACCAGGTCGTCCTCCCGCTCCATCGTGTCGCCGGGCTCGCAGTGGACCGTTACGACGGTCAGGTCCTCGTGGTGTAGCTCGAAATCGTAGGGTTCGAACGTATCTTCGAGCTCGCCGATCGTCTGTTCGGTGCTGACGAACAGACACTCCTCGCCCGCGTCGAGCCCGG
This sequence comes from Halosimplex carlsbadense 2-9-1, assembly GCF_000337455.1. Classification (GTDB taxonomy): domain Archaea; phylum Halobacteriota; class Halobacteria; order Halobacteriales; family Haloarculaceae; genus Halosimplex; species Halosimplex carlsbadense. Next base: position 60,032 of record NZ_AOIU01000026.1, read on the forward strand.
CCTGGAGGAACTGCATGCCGAGCGTCGTCTTGCCGGTCCCGGGCGGTCCCGAGACCAGCAGGCTTCGCTTGTCCGGCACGCCGCCATCGAGCAGCTCGTCCAGCCGTTCGCACCCGGTCGAGAGGCCCATCGTCCACCAATAGGATTCGTTCGGTAAATCAATTTGGCAGATTACTGTAGTATGTCGGTGGCGGGGTACGTCGCTACCGGCCGGCGGACGGGAAGAACGTATCGGGGCGGTGATCGCCGTCCTCACCCGAAAGAAACGCTTTACTGTCGGCCGGGGCGACGACTCGGTATGGACACGGCCGAGCGACTCGAACTCGCGACCCGCAACACGGCGGAGGTCGTCGAGGAATCGGAACTCGAGGAGTTATTCGACGACGGCGACCCCTCGGTGTACATCGGCTACGCGCCGACCGGCGAGATGCACATCGGCCACTTCACCACGATGCGCAAGCTCGCCGACTTCCTCGGCGCCGGCATGGACGTGACCGTCCTGATCGCCGACCTCCACGCCCATCTGGACGACAACAAGAGCCCCTTCGACCTGCTAGAGGCCCGTTCGGCCTACTACGAGGCGACCATCGAGGCGATGATCGACGCCGCCGGCGCAGACGCCGACGGGATCGACTTCGTCCGCGGCAGCGACTTTCAGCTCGGCGAGGAGTACACGCTGGAGATGTACCGGATGGCCGCAGAGACGACGCTCAGCCGCGCCCAGCGCGCCGGCAGCGAGGTCGTCCGCGAGTCCGATTCCCCGAAACTGGGCGGCCTGCTCTACCCGCTCATGCAGACCCTCGACGTCGACGCGCTGGACGCCGACGTGGCCTACGGCGGCATCGACCAGCGCGGCATCTACATGCTCTCGCGGGAGGTCCTCCCCGACCACGGCGGCGAGGCACCCGTCTGCATGTTCGCTCCCCTCCTCTCGGGCCTCTCGGGCGGCAAGATGTCGGCCTCCGACGAGTCCTCGAAGGTCAACCTCAACGACGGCCACGACGAGGTCGTCGAGAAGATCGAACAGGCGTACTGCCCCGCCGGCGAGCGCGAGGACAACGGCGTCCTGGAGTACATGGAGTACCTCGTCTTTCCCATCCTCGACGAGCGCGGCGATTCGTTCGTCGTCGAGCGCCCGGAGGAGTACGGCGGCGACCTGACCTACGAGTCCTACGACTCCCTGGAGGAGGACTTCGTTTCCGGGGAACTCCACCCCGCCGATCTGAAGCCCTCGGCGGGCGCGGCGATCTCCGAAGTCATCGCGCCCATCCGCGAGCGGCTGGACGACCAGCCGGAACTGCTCGCCGAGGCCTACCCCGAGAAGTACGACTGACCGAGCCGAGGATCGATTTCGATGGCCGAAGAACCCGGCGCGGCGTCTGTCCGCGCGACCTACGACCGGATCGCCGACCACTTCTCGAAGACTCGCGAGTACGCGTGGCCCGAAGTCTCGGAGTTTCTGGACGGGCGATCGGGGTCTGTCGGGCTCGACGTCGGCTGCGGCAACGGGCGCCACGCGGAACTGTTGGTCGAGCGCTGCGAGCGGGTTCTGGGCATCGATCTCAGTCGGGGGATGGTCGCGACGGCGCGCGATCGGTCGGCCGAGCGCGGGTTCGACTACGGGCTCGCACAGGCCGACGCGAGTTCGCTGCCGGTTCGCGACGGCGTCGTCGATCTCGCGGTGTACGTAGCGACGCTGCCGCATCTACCGTCTCGGGAGTTGCGGGTGGCGAGTCTCGACGAACTGGCGCGCGTGCTGGGCGGTGACGGTCGCGCGCTCGTCAGCGCGTGGTCGACCGAACACGACCGTTTCGACCGAGCCGAGGGGTTCGACACGACCGTCGAATGGACGCTGCCCGGCGGGACGGGCGTCGACCGGTTCTACCACATCTACGACCCCGAGGAGTTCCGGGCCGACGTTTCCGAGAGCGGGCTGGAACTGGTCGAATTCGAGGTGTCGAGCGGGAACTGTTACGCTGCCGTGCGGCCCGGGTGAGTCGCCAGGGCCGGTCCGGGCCGAAAGGAAACACCCTTACTTCGGGGTGTGAAACGAACGGATGCGCGCCGGTGGTCTAGTGGTAGGACCTGAGCCTTCCAAGCTCATGGCCCGGGTTCAAATCCCGGCCGGCGCATCTTTCCTCGAAACCGTTGCGAGGAGCGGCGCCGCCAGCGCGGCTCGATCCGGGGGCGAGCCGAGTCGCGCAGCCCCGACTGCGATGCCGGTTTCCGCAGTTCTGTCTGGGGTCGTTCACGAGTGCTATGGGGATCGATCGACCGACGGGGCGGGGGAGCGGTCCCGCCCGACACGCGCGAGTAACCTGCTGTTACCGGCGGTAAGCAGAGTCCATCGGTGTGTCGTCCGTTCACGCGGTGTGTAGGGGTTCAGTGGGCCTGGTATCCGCTGACACAACGTTCGGCCTAGCCGCGACCGGGCGGCGGTTGCTCGGGCTTACGTTTCGTAGCGAGTTCGTGGGCGGAGGATAACAAAGTGTATCTCGGCCTTCTCCTCAGTCGCATGACTTACGATAGGTACACGAAAGCGATAGTCGGAGCCGTCGCTCTGACACTCGTCGTGAGCGCGCTCGCGGCGAGCGGAGCGGCGTCGTTCGCGGCACAGGAAGAGACGACCACACAGACCCAGGAGACGTCGTACCTGCGGGTCGGGCACTTCTCGCCGGACGCGCCCGCAGTGAACGTGTCGATCGACAACGAGACCGTCGTCGAAAACGCGGTGTTCGGCGACGTGACCGGGTACCTGGCGCTCGAGAGCGGGGAGTACAACGCGACCATCACGGTCGCTGACCAGCCGAACACCGTGCTGTTCGAGGGGAACCTCACGCTCGAACCCCGGACGGTCGGGACGCTCGCCGCCAGCGGCGAGTTCTCGACAGGGTCCCAGACCGACTTCGAGCCGGTCCTCTTCGAGGACAACGCCTGGGAACCGGACAACGACTCCGCGGCCGTGAGTCTCGTCCACCTCTCGCCGGACGCCCCCGCGGTCGACGTCGTCGTGACCGAAGGCCCCACCGAAGAGGGCGACGCGGAGACCGAGACCGAAACCGAGACGGCGACCGACATCGGCACGGCGACCGAGACGGGGACCGCGATCGATGTCGGTACGGCGACGGAGACGGGGACGGCGACTGACGTCGGTACGGCGACCGAGACGGCGACTGACGCCGGTACGACGACCGAGACGGCACAGGGGTCGCCGACCGCGACGACCACGTCGACGCCGTTCGGTGCGACCGACACCGCCACCGAAGCGGGTGCGACCGGGACGGCCACTGACACCGTTGGTATCGACAACCTGATGCCGGCCCAGCAGGAGGACGACGAGACCTACCTCGCGCGGAACCTCACGTTCCAGAACGCTTCGGACTACGTGAACGTCCCGGCCGGTGACTACACGGTCGAGATCCGCACGAACGACACCGAGCAGGTCGTCGCGACCGTCGACCTCTCGGTCGAAGGCGGTACCGCCTACTCCGTGTTCGCCGCCGGCTACGCGACTCCCGCCGACGCGCCCGCCGGGTCGGCGTTCACCGTCATCCCGGTGGAGGACGCGACGATGACCGTCTCGCTCCCGGACATGATGACCGAAACGGAGACTGCGGCCGAGGACGAGACTGGCACCGAGACGGAGACCGGCATGGAAACCGCCACTGACGACGGCACGGCGACCGAAACCGACGCCGGCACCGACACGGCGACCGATACCGGTACTGACACGGCCACCGACACCGGTACTGATACGGCGACTGACACTGGCGTCGGAACGGCGACCGACACCGGCACCGACACAGCGACCGACACTGGCGTCGGAACGGCGACCGACACCGGTACCGACACAGCGACCGACACTGGCGTCGGAACGGCGACCGACACCGGCACCGACACCGCGACGGAAGCCGGCGCGTAGACTCGCGAGCGAGCCACTTTTTTGCGGTCGCGTCGTGCGATGTGGCGAGATTGAAGGCAGCGGCGCACGAACGTCGGAGCGTGAGCGACGACACGCGGGCGGACGGCGGCGACGACGAGACGGCCAGTGACGCCGCTCGCGGCGGCGGATCCGGGTCGGAGACGGCTGCCAGCGGGGCGAACCGGCGGTACGGCCGGGTGACCAGACACCCGACCGCGGGGCCGTACAACTCCATTTTCCACTGGACCGACGCCCGCAACCCGCTGCGGGTGATGGTCAACTACGTCGTCATCCTGGCCTGCCGGGTGTGTCCGAGCATGCGAGCGAAGAACTGGCTGCTGCGTCGCATCGGCGTCACGGTCGGGACGGGCGTGGCGTGGGGGCTGGAGTCGACGCCCGACGTGTTCTGGCCGGATCTCATCACCGTCGAGGACCACGCTATCGTCGGCTACGACGCGACCGTCCTCTGCCACGAGTTCCTGCAGGACGAGTACCGGACCGGCGAGGTCGTGATCGGCGAGCGGGCGATGATCGGCGCCGGTGCCGTCGTCCTCCCCGGGGTCGAGGTCGGCGCGGGCGCGCAGGTCGCCGCCAACTCGCTGGTCAGCGAAGACGTGCCACCCGGTGCCACCGTCGCGGGCGTCCCGGCGACGGTACAAGACGAGGACTGAGTCGGAGCGGGTGACGAGCCGCCGAGGCCGAGACCGCCGGATTCAGTCCCGAATGCGGACGATACCGCTGGAGAAGACCTTCTGGTTGGGGACGATGTACTCCTCGCCGTCGCTCTCGATACGCGTGATGAACATGTCCACTTCCTGGACGATCCCCTGGTTGTCGTCGATGCGGACGCGGTCGCCGATGCTGTACGGTTCCCGCAGCAGGAGGTAGATGCCCGCGGCGCCCGAGCGGAGCAGGTCCCAGAACGCGACCAGTACGACGATGACGATAGCGAACGCGTAGACGCCCAGCAGGACGACCAGCGCCGTCGTCTCGATGCCGAGCTGGCTGAGCGCGATGAGGGTGGCGACGTAGAAGATGCTGTACTTGACGAGTTCGGGGATGATGCTGACCTCCGGGAGTTTGACGCTCCGGAGGCGTTCGCTGACGTGGAGTTTCGCCTTGTCGCCGACAACGAGGCCGATGATCAGCGCGAACGCGGCGACGAACAGACTGGGGAGGAACCCGGTGAACCGCTGCCAGAACAGGTCGGGGTTGCCGAGCTGAGCGAGGTTCACCGCGAGGACGATGGCGAGGACGTAGACGAAGACGGCTCCGATTGTCGAGACGATACCGACCGTCGACGTGCCGAAGCTCCTGGCCGTGCGCTCGAAGGGCGTCCCCTCCACCGCGTCGGAGACGCCGGCGCTCCGCAGGAACGTCCGCGTCCACCGCCAGACGAAGTAGCTTCCCAGCACGCCGAGGAGCAGGATCGCTATCGAGGCGGCGAACGCGCCGCGCTCGGAGAAGACCGACCGAATGACGTCGGGCCACTCGATCTGCATCAGTACGCCTCCGGATCCAACTCCAGGATGAGTTCACCCGCTTTGAACGCCCGGACCAGCCCGTCGCTCTCGGAGAGGACGATGGCGATGGCGTTCGTGTCCCGCGTGACCGCGCCGGCGGCCATGTGACGCGCGCCCAGCCCCTTCGGGATGTCGACGCCCTCCGCGGAGGGTTCGAGATACCGATAGGCGGAGACGATCTTCCCCGAATCGGAGATGACGAACGCGCCGTCGAGCCGCGAGAACTCCTTGAGCATCACGTTCACGATGGGGTCGCCGACGTGGACGTGCGATTTCTCGAAGGGGTTGTACGACAGGGGCCGCGATTTGTTCATCACCTTCCCGGCGTCGCCGACGACGAACAGCGCGCCGACGGGCTTGCCCTTCTGGCCCTTCTTGCCGAGCTCGACCGCCACCTCCAGCACGTCTCTGATCACCGAGGGCTCGGCCCGCGAGTTGGCGAACAGGCCGTAGACGCCCGACTTCTCGAACTCGTCGGCGCGGACCCGCGCGACCGTGTCCGCGTCCTCGCCGAACACCTTCGCGAGACAGACCAGATCGGCGTCCTCCTCCACGTACCCGTGTTCGACGGCCCCCTCGACGCCGAAGCGGATCCGGTCGCGCAGGTCCTCGAACTCCAGCGGTAGCTTCACGAACGCGTCGGCCTCCACGTCGTTGTCCGGTCCGACCACGACCACGTCGTCGCCGGCCAGCGTCTCGTAGTGAGACTTCCCCGGCGAGAACAGACAGACCGCGTCCGCATCGGCGACTAACCCCTCGAGAAACTCGTCGAGCCCGGTCATTGTCGTATCAATCCATCCGACAGGAAAAAGCGTTTCGGCACGTCTGACCCGCGTCACGCGTTCGTCTTACCTGGCGGACGAACTGCGGGTCCGTAGCTTTCCACGGGCCACCTAAACAACACCGCTATGACACGTCTGGGAGCGCCCGGTACCGCGCCAGCACGCGGTCGCGGACGTCGGCCATCGGGACGCCGGCGGCGCGGGCGAGCGCGAGCGCCCCCCCCATCGCGACCCCCTCCTTGGCCTCGCCGGCGAGGTAGCCGTCGAACGCCGGGTGGTCGCCCTCGTCGAACTCCGGGTCGGTGACCGTCACCGACAGGTCCAGCGAGCCGGCGAGCGCGTCGAGGTCGACCGACGGGTCGGCGGCCACGAAACTCGTCGTCGCCAGTTCGAGCCGCTGGTCCACACCGGCGTGGCGCAACAGCGCCGCGACCGTCGCGAGCTGCGTTCCGCCGGCCAGCGTCACCGCCGTGTCGGTCTCCAGACAACCCAGCGCGGTCCCCGCGACCACGGCGAGCACCGGGTCGCCCATCCGCCGGAGCGCGACCTTCGGTTCGCCCGCCGCCGCCCCCTCGTCGAGGCCGCTCGCCGCCAGGCCCTCGGCGACCACCTCGCGCTTTCGCTCGACCGGGTTCTCCGGGAGCGACGAGGAAACGCCGACCCCTGCGTCCGGTCCCCCGCGCTCGCCCAGCGCCGCCTGGACGCCCAGCGCAGTCGTCGTCCCGCCGGGGATCGACTCGCCGAGGTAGATCGCGTCGTCCGGCAGCGCCCGCCCGAACTGCCGCGCGGCTTCGAAGGCGCCGTGCGCCGTCGAGACCGGGTCTTCCTCGCGAACGTCTCCGCCGGGCCGCGCGCCAACGGTCACCGTCGGCGCGCCCGTCGGCTCGGCCAGCCCGGCGTCGACGACGGTCAGGTCGAAGTTCACCAGGTCCCGCACGGCCCGGGTCACCAGCGCCGGCGTCGGCGTCCCCGTCGGACTCACCGGCACGACCGGCGCCCGGATCGGTTCGCCGTAGCTCGCGATCTCCGCGTCCGCGCTCGGCGTGTGGACCATCGCGTCGGCGTCCGCCCCGGCCGCGCTGATCCCGTCGATCGTCGCCGTCCCCGTCGTTCCGACGGCCAGCACGACGCGCACTACTCGGTCCTCCAGGGGGAGCGGTCGGACTCGCTCCCCGCTCGGTCGGTCATACCGTCGGATTCGGCGGCGACGGGATAACTCCGTCGCCCCCGAGACTCGTCTCGTTCTCGATGCCCGCTGACCGGGTCATCGTCGAACCCGGACTCGGCTCGGGACAGAGTGCGAGCAGCAAAATACGCGGGACCGGATTTGAACCGGAGGAAGACGTGCTCGCTTCGCTGCGCGCGGCTTCCAGGGTTCAAATCGGTCCTGCCCTCACTCCAGACGACTCGCGTAGCTCGTCGTCTTCCGTTCAGTGCGCGGGACCGGATTTGAACCGGCGGACCCCTACGGGACAGCGTCCTAAGCGCTGCGCCGTTTCCTGGCTTGGCTACCCGCGCCCGGTCGTCGGTATCCCCGACGGCGTCAAGAAGGTGTCGTTTGCGTCGACGGGGCGGTCAGTCGGGGAACTCGACGCCGCGGAACTCGAAGCGGGCGCCGCCGTCGTCGCTCTCGGTCACCGCGGTCGCCCAGCCGTGAGCGCGCGCGACCTGCCGGACGATCGCCAGGCCGTACCCGGTGCCGTCGGTGGCCGTCGAGTACCCCGATTCGAACACGTCCCCGCGGTCCGCGACGGGGATGCCCCGCCCGTCGTCTTCGACGACGACACAGTCGCCTCCGTCGACGCCCACTCTGACCTCGACCGTCCCCTGTCCGTCGCCGGTGGCGCCGTGTTCGACCGCGTTGATGAACAGGTTCTCGAGCAGCTGGGTCAGCCGTCCGCGGTCGGCGACGACGGTGGCGTCGTCGGTGACGACCAGCGAGCTCTCGCCGGTGGCGATGTGGTCCCAGGCGGCTCGGGCGACCCCGGCGAGCGAGACGGGCTCGGTCTTCCCGAGTTCCTCGCCCTGGCGAGCCATCTGGAGGAGGTCGCGCAGCAGTTCGTCCATCCGGTCGAGCGCCGACATGGCGTCGTCGAGGTGGCGGTCGTCGCCGGTCTGGCGGGCCATCTCGATGCGGTGTTTCACGGCGCCCATCGGGTTGCGCAGGTCGTGCCCGATGACGCTGGCGAAGCGTTCGAGCCGGTCGTTCTGCTCGCGCAGGCGCCGTTCGCGCTCCTTCTGGTCGGTGATGTCGGTGTAGACGGCGTAGCCGACGGGCCGCTCGCCGGACTCGACGGGGATGTTCCGGAAGAGGAACTCTCGGCTCCCGTCCGTGGTCTCGCGCTCGATCTCGACGTGGACGCGCTCGCCGGCGCGGACCCGCTCGTCGAGCGACGCCGCCTCGTCGCGCTTGACTTCGGGGACGACCAGGTCGTTGAGCGGCTCGCCGACGGCGACGCCCGGCTCGTAGCCGAACGTCTCGACGAACGCCCGGTTGACCGACTCGACGACGGGTTCGTCCTCGACGAACGCGTACTCGATGACCGGGTCCGGCGTGTCGGCGAACAGCGCCTCGAGCCGCCGCTCCGCTCCCCGGTCGCGCTCGCTCGCCCGACCGCGTTCGACCGCGCGGTCGACGGCGTCGACGAGCGAGCGGTCCGACGACGCCGGCACGTACTCGTCGGCGCCGGCGGCGACGGTCCGGTGGGCGAGCGACTCGTCTCCATCGGAGGCGAACACGACGACCGGCAGGGCGCGGGCGCTCCCCTCGACCGTCTCGACGGCCTCGACCGCTTCGGCCCTCGACGGCGCGCCGGTGTCACAGACCGCACAGTGGAACCGCTCGGCGACGAGCGCGTCGGCGACCGAGTCGGGCGTCGACCGGACGACCGCGTATCCGGCCCGTTCCAGCCGCTCGGCGCCGTGGCCCTCGTCCGTGTCCGCGCCCGTTTGCCCGCCGGTCACTGACCCCCCGCCGACCCACAGGACCGTCGCGCCGTCGCTCATTGTCCAGCCCTGTGTACCCCGTTCGTTTACATGTATCGGCCTGATTCCCGAACCTGATACCACGAGTTCGCTCCGCGCCGGCGGCTCAGATCCCGCGGACGGTCTCGATGGCGCCGACAGATTCGAGGCCCATCCACGCGAGGAAGAAGGCGTACAGGGCGATGAGCGCGTAGGCCTCGCGGTTCGTGATCTCCAGGCCGGTGCGGGTGAAGACGATGAACACGAGCGTCGCGAGCGCGAGGAACCCCATCGTCGGAATGGCGGCCAGGAAGTCGATGGTCGCTTCCCCGGCTAGCAGGACGCCGACGGGGATGGCGACGAGGAGGTTGAACGTGTTGCTCCCGAGGACGTTCGCGAGACTGGTGACGTCGTCGCCGTCCCGGGCGGCGTTGACGCTGACGAACGTGTCCGGCAGGCTCGTGCCCGCGGCGATGACCGTCAGCCCCCAGAAGAACGTCGGCGTCTGGAAGGCTTCGCCCAGCGCGAGCGCCGCCTGGACGATGCCCTCGACGCCGACGGCGATCACCACGAGCGAGACGGCCAGCACCCCCCACTCCCGGAGCGCGCTGACGCTGTCGGCCGGGTCGGCGACGTGGTCGCTGGCGTCCTGCTGGTGGAGGAAGACGTAGACGCCGTAGGTGGCCAGCGGGACGACGGCCAGGGCCGGCGTCAACAGCGCCTCGCGGTTCGTCCCGCCGGGGACGTAGGTCGCCCCCAGCGCGAAGACGATGAACAGCACGAGGATGCTGATGACGTAGAACTGGGCGTCCTTGTGGACGATATCGCGGGTCGAGGTCAGTTCCTCGCTGGCCAGCGCCGAGACGGCGGGGATCACGAGGAGGTTGAAGATGGCGCTGCCGACGATGGCGCCGACGCCCAGCGAGAACTCGTCGTGGACGACCGTGCTGATGACGATCGAGCTGATCTCCGGGAAGCTCGACCCGACGGCGACGACGACCGCCCCGTGGACGGCCACCGGCAGCCCGTAGTACTTGCTGAGCCGCTCGGCGGCGCGCTCGAACCAACCGCTGCCCTTCCAGATGACGACCGTCGCGACCGCTGCCAGCGCGACCGCGCCGAGGGGTCCGACCATCGCCGACCGGTTTGTCGGCCGGGGGTAACAATCTGCCCCTCCCCGTCGCGGGGACCGGCGCACGTCGGCCGGTACCGCGCACATCGGCCCCGCGCGGGTCGAGCGACTCAGCCGGTCCCGCCAGTCGCCGCTTCGGCCGTCTCGACCCACTCGGGCCGCTCGACGGCCGTCTCACCGAGATCGTCGTATGTGACGCGCAACACCGACGGACCGACCCGCTCCCCGCCGGCTTCCTCGACGACCAGTTCGGCGACCAGGCCGTTCGGCGCGACGTAGGCGGTCACGTTCGTCGGCCCGTTGCGGTAGGGTTCCTGGAACGATCCCTCGACTCTGTAGTACGTCCCTCCGTCGCGATTCACCTCGGTCACGGCCTGATTTTCGACGTTCGACAGGTATTCGGCGAGGTCACGGCGCTGGGTCAGGAGGTTGGGGCTGATCGACGCGTTCATGGCGCGGATCCGGTCGTAGGTCGCGCTGTCGTTCTCGACCGCCCGGTGAAAGACCGTGCCGCCGTCGCGCCAGATGGCGGTCCGGCCGGATCTGTTCTCGTAGACTGAGGGCGCCGACCCGGTCGTGTTCACCCGCATGGCCGCGCGAGCGCGGACGGTCCCGTTCAGGTCGGTCCTGCTGGAGAGCGTCTGGGTCACGTCGTAGCCGTCGCCGCTCTGCCGGCGCTCGTACCGGACGGTGAACGGTTCGGACCGCAGGACCGCGGTGTGAGCGTTGACCAGTTCGAGCGGGTCGGCGAGGCCGTCGGCCGTCAGCCCGGGCGCGAGCCGCGAGCCCGCGGCGGTCGTGGACCCGGAGTCCGGGTTCGCGGTCGACGACGGCGTCGTGCCGGTCGGGCCGACCGTTTCCTCCGCGGTCGCGGCGGGTGTCGCGCCCCCGTCGCTCAGTCCGGCACAGCCCGACAGGACGACGAGGGCGGTCACACAGACGACCGCGACGGCTCGCACGCGGAACCCGTAGCGCTGTCTCGGTCCGCCCATCCGTCAGTCCCCGCCGAGTTCGCTCTCGATCGCCGGGACGATATCCTCGTAGTGCCGTAGAGCGCTGTACGCGAGTTCGTTCCCTTCGGCGTCGAACAGCTTGTTCGTCGGGTACGAGGAGACGCTCCACCGGTCGGTCGCGGCGAGGTCGACGTCCATCGCGACCGGCCAGGTCCCCTCGTAGGTCTCCCAGAACTGCCGGATCGCGGCCTCGTCGGCCTCCGGCGTCACCGAGACCATGTGGACGCGGTCGGCGTCGAACTCCGCGCGGACCCGCCGCAGGTCCGGCATCTCCTTCTTGCAAGGCCCGCACCACGTCGCGAAGAAGTTCACGAACGACAGCTCCCCCTCGGGCCGCAGGCGGACCTCGCCGTCCGGCGACCCGGCCGCCGCCACCGTCGGCAGCGCGAGCGAGTCCCCGGTCGCCGCCGTGGGCGTGGGCGTTGCACCCCCGTCCGGTCCGTCGGTCCCGCTCGCTCCCGGCGCGTCGGTCGCTGGCTGGTCGGTCGCTCCGTCGTTCCCGCCGGAGCACCCGGCGAGCGCGGCGGCGGCGACCCCGCCCGTCGCCCGGAGGAAGCGCCGCCGCGATTGTCGGTCGGAGGGCATCGTGCCCGATCGTATACGGGTTAGGCAGTTGTTATTTTCGGTGAGGCAGAGAGTCGCGGGTGGCCGGACGGTCAGTCACACGGGGACCAGCGACGCGAAGTCGGGGACCCACGGCGGGAACCCGTAGCGGTAGTAGTAGATCTCCGTGACCCCGGACAGCGCCAGGAGGGCGCCCGCGACGCGGTAGATCCGGCCGGTGTGTCGCGAGAGGCGGCCGACGAGCGCCGTCCCCGTCAGCGCGACCGTGACCGTCACCGTGACCATCACGACGGCCATCCCCGCCGCGTACGCGAGGGCGACGGTGGCGCCCTGCCCCGGTCCGGCGGCGGCCGCTCGCAGGAGGACCGCGACGAACAGCGGGGCCGTGCAGCCGGCGGCCGCCGCGGCGTACAGCACGCCGAACGCGAAGAAGCCGCCGACGCTCCGGCGCCGCTCGGGCAGCCTGACCAGTTGGCCCGTCGGCTTCCACCCCGCCGCCATCGCGGCGCCGACGACGACGAACGCCGCCCCCACGACCAGTTCCATCACGGCGATGTCCGACACCGCACGGGCGCCGACCGCCATCACGATCCCGGCGATGACGCCGTAGACGAGGAACATCCCTGTGCCGACGACGAGGCCGACCCCGACGCCGCGGGCGACGGCCGCCAGGCCCGGATGGAGCCGCCCGAGTCGCCGGCTGACGGTCCCTCCGAGCGGCGCCGTCCCGCCATCGGCGACGGTGTCGGCGCTCGTTCCGAGGTAGTACGAGAGGTAGCCGGGGACCAGCGGGAACGCGCAGGGCGCGAAGAACGTCGCCATCCCCGCCGAGAACGCCAGCCCGAGCAGCGACACGGTCGCGCTCACGGCTTCTCCCTCCGGACTCGGCAGTGGCCGACCGACGGCGTTCGTCCGAGAGGCGCCGGCTTGGGAGTCCGGGGCGTCGAACCATGTAACAGCGTCGAACCGCGGGCCGACGGCGCACGCGGCCGCCGCCCGCGGTCGGCGGCGACGGAGGGCATCGTCCGATCGTCTGCCCCCGATCATTTCAAACCTAACGAAAGTATCTCCGAGTGGAAGGTGTCCGACCCGGGCGAGTCGGGACCGTCACTCCCGGAGGCGGGCGACCCCGGCCGACTCGTCGAACGTGACGAGTCCGTCGTCGTCCAGATCCGAGAGGAGACCGGCGAGCCACTCTCGGCCGTACTCGCCGTCGGGGGCGTAGTCGACGCGGATCTTCGGACCGAGTTCGTCCAGCGCGAGTTCGTCGGACTGGCCGAGGACGTTGACGACCCGCCCGCGCATCTGGCGGCGGCTCCCCTCGAAGTCGGGCTGGGTCGGCACGTCCGGCGCGGTGAAATCGCCCGTCCCGTAGGCGTGACACCACTCGCGCCACGGACAGCCCGCGTCGTCGCACGAGGGCGTCTTCCCGCAGGCGACCCCGCCGAGTTCCATGACCGCGTTGTTCCACACCCGCGATTCCCCCTCGGGCATCAGTTCCGAGGCGACCCGCTCGAAGGATGGGTCGTCGTCCGGCACGTCGAACGCGCGGTAGAGGACGCGCTTGACGTTCGTGTCGACGACGGCGTTCCCGGTGTTGAACGCGAAGCTCGCCACCGCGTTGGCGGTGTAGGGACCGACGCCCATCAGCTCGGAGAGTTCCTCGGGCGACTCGGGGAACTCACCGCCGTAGTCGTCTTCGACCTGGCCGGCGGCCTCGTGGAGGTACTTCGCGCGGTTGTTGTAGCCGAGGCTGTGGTCGCTCCAGAACCCGACCACGTCGGCGCGGTCGGCGGCCGCCAGATCCGCGGTCGTCGGCCAGCGCTCCAGGAACGCCTCCCAGGCGGCGACCACGCGGGAGAGCTGGGTCTGCTGGCTCATGACTTCGGAGACGAGGATCTCGTAGGGGTCGTCCGTGCGGCGCCAGGGAAAGTCGCGGTGGTCGGCCTCGTACCACGACACCAGCGCGTCGCGGACGGCGTCGGGGTCAACGGGGAGATAGTCCTCGGCCGCCGGGTCGTCGGCCTCGCTCATCTATCGGTCGCTATCGACCGGACTCGCTTGTGTGTGGCGATCCGCGGCGTCGGACGGCCTCCGAGTCCCCTCAGCCCAGCACCGCGAGCGCGGGCCCGGCGGCCGCCACTGCACCGACGACCGACTGGACCGCGTTCGAGACGGCGGCGACGACCGTCTCCCAGACGGAGAAGTCCGTGAGGATGGCGAGGAAGGTGTCGAGACCGAAGAAGAAAAACAGGCTCGCGCCGAACAGGTGGGCCTTCGCCGCGTCGAAGCGGTGGGCGAACGTGCTGAAGAAGTACGCGTTGGCGAGGCTGATCGGGACGATGACGAGCATCTCCCCCACCCAGATGCCGGGGTGGGCGCCGTACTGGACGGCGAGACTGATCGTGACGATCTGGGTCTTGTCGCCGAACTCGCCCACCGCCATCAGCACGAATATCGGCAGGAAGCTCCCGAAGCGGTCGGGCACGTCCCGACCCAGCACCGACACGTCGAGGTCCCCGCTCCCCCCGACGCCCGCGTACCCGCCGTCGGTTTCGGCCGCGACCGCCTCGGCGGACGGCGCCTCGTCGTCGTCCGGCCGGACGCGCCCGCCTTCGGGGATCGACCGGACCAGCAGGACCCCGAACAGCAGGAACAGCCCCCCGGAGATCGCGTCGAGATACACCGGCGGGAGCGCGCCTTTCAGCGCCTGACCGAACCAGATCTCCAGCGCCGTCCAGCCGGCAAAGGCCAGCCCGGCCGCGCTGACGACCGTCAACGGCCGGAACCGCGTCGACAGCCCCGCGATGATGAACTGGACCTTCTCCCCGGGCAGGACGACCAGCTGAGCCACCATCGCCGCGAACATCACCGTCAGGAACCCGTCCACGTCGGACTCACCTCCTTCCGACCGGCTGACTGCACGGCGGCGCTCCCGCGGCGGTCGAGCGACAGACGACGCTTCATAGTCGTGAATTAGACCGATCTAAATCATAAGTCTGGCGGACCCAACAGTATCGCGCGCGGCCGGCCTGGCGGTCCTCCGGGCGGTCCGACCGCCGTGGGGGCGGCCGAGCCCCGCTACCGCGGTGGCGGGTCAGCCGGGCGACACCACGTCGGTCCGGTCGAGCGGGGACGCCTCCGCCCAGTAGCGCTCGAAGGCGCGCTCGGCCCACTCGCGGACGGCCGGGTCGTCGGTGTCGACCGAGGCGCGGAGGACGCCGTTGTCGTCGCGGACAAGCAGGTGAACGCGGCCGTCCGCGACGGTCCCGGCCACCGGGACGCCCGCCGAGCGGACCCTGACGGCGGCGGCCTCCGCGTCGACGAGCGTCAGCAGGTGCTGACGGAGCGTCGCGTCGCTCGCCAGCGCCTCGACCGCGCCGGGCGAGAAGACGCCGCGGAACTGCAGGTCGCCCGCCGCCGCCCGCTCGGCCGTCAGCGAGAGCGTCTGCTCGTTGAACGCGTGGGAGAACGCTCTCACGTCCGTCGCGTCGCGCTGCAGGTCGAGCAGCCGCTGGACCGGCGCGTTCGGTCGAGTCCCCGTCGGGACGGTGATCGTCGCGTCGGTCAGGCGAGCGAGGTCGAACCCCAGCTCGTCGGTGGGGAGGTACGCGACGATGTCGCGGAGGTCGCGTTCGAGGTCCAGCGCCTCTAGCAGGTCCGAGAACGCGTCGGCGACGAGTCGCCCCGTCGCCGTCGCCTCGTAGGCCCCCTCGGTCCGACGAACCCACGAGCGGTCCTCGAAGTCGGCCAGGATCCGCCCGAGCGTCGCCTGCGAGGCGCCGGTCTCGGTGGCCAGGTCCGACCGACTCCGCGACTCGGCCGCCAGCGACTGCAACACCGCCACGCGATTGGCCGAGAGCGCGAGGAACTCCACGTCTTCGAGCGCCGCGTCCATACCGGGACTGGCGCGCGTCGGGCTAAACCGTTTTCGGGGCGCCGACCGTCCCCCTGTGCCCGCCTCGCCCGCCGCTTTCGCGACCTGAAATAATTTCACACCCTGCAACCGCGACGGTCCGTGCGCCGATTGCTCGTCGCTCAAATTTTTCTAAACGGGCTAATAAGGGCCCGAACCCTACGAAACATACCGATGTTATCTCACGCCATTTCCTCGCTACCGACCGCGCCAGGGGAGTCCCGGTGACCGACCGCAGGACCATCGCGGCGTTCCTCGCGACCGCGCTGCTGTTCGGCGGGACCTTCGTCGCGGCGAAGGGCGGATTGGAGTACTTCCCGCCGCTGCTGTTCGTCGCGTTCCGCTTCGACGTGGCCGCGGTCGCGCTGGCGGCCTTCGTCGTCCTGACCCGCTCCCGCGAGGACCTGATCCCGCGGACGCGCGGCGATATCGGGGGCATCGTCGCGACGGGCCTGTTCGCCATCGGCCTGACGAACGCCCTGCTGTTCGTCGGCCAGCAGTACGTCACCAGCGGCGTGGGCGCGATCATCGCGAGCCTGAACCCGATCCTGACGCCCGTCTTCGCCGCGCTCCTGCTGGCCGACGACCGACTCTCCGCGCGCGGCGCCGTCGGGATGGTCCTCGGGCTGGCGGGCGTGGTCCTCGTGGCCAACCCCGACCCGGCGGCGTTCGGCGCGGGCGGCTTCGTCGGCGAAGGGATCATGGTCGTCAGCGCGGTCTCCGGCGCGCTCGGGTCGGTGCTGATCCGCCGGGCCGACGCCGACCTCTCCAGCACCGTCCGGACCGCCTGGGGGCTCCCGCTGGCCGCCCTCGTCACCCACGGTCTGAGCCTGGCGGTCGGCGAGTCGCCCGCCGCGGTCTCGTGGACGCCCCAGGCCGTGCTCGCGCTGGGGTACGTCGCCCTGTTCGCCGGCGCGCTCGCCTACATCGCCTACTTCGGGCTCATCGACGAGGTCGGCGCCATCCGCGCGAACCTCGCGTTCTACGTCGTCCCGCTCGTGGCGACGCTCGGCGGGTGGGCGCTGCTGGGCGAGACCGTCTCGCCCCTCTCGGCCGTCGGCTTCCTCGTCGTCTTCGCCGGCTTCGCCGTCATCGGGAGCGAGTCGTTCGCCCGGCCCGGACTGCGGGACACCCTCCCGGGCCGCCTGCTGGCCTCCGAGAGCCTGCGCTCGATCGACGACGCCTACGCGACCGACGGCGGGACCGACGCAGTTGCCGACCCCGCGCGGAGCGACTGCCGGATCGACGGCGACGGGTCGGGCTGTCACGCCGACGACTGACCGAACTACCCTCGGTCGTCACTCCCCGCGAAACTCCGGTTCCCGGCTCTCGACCTGTCTCTTATACACATCTCTGANCCTTGCCAGCCCGCTCAGAGATGTGTATAAGAGACAGGGGAACCGGTGGGCCCCTGCTCGACGAGTCGCTTCGACTGCTTCAGCGCGACCGTCGGCCCGGAGGCGATCCGGTCGACCATCCCCGCGACGCGCCCTTCGAACTCGTCGTCGGGGTAGACGTGGTTGAACAGGCCCACCGCCTCCGCGCGGTCAGCGTCGATGAGTTCGCCGGTGTAGAGCAGTTCCTTGGCGACGTTCTCGCCGACGATCCGCGGGAGGAGCTGGGACGCCCCGGAGTCGACGTTGAGCCCGACCTGGCGGAAGCCGAAGCTGATCGACGCGTCTTCGCTGGCCAGCAGGAGGTCGCAGGCGATCGCCAGCGCCCCGCCGGCGCCGTAGGCGGGGCCGTGGATCTTCGCGACGGTGGGGAGGTCGCAGGTCGCGACCGCCCGAACGGCGCCGGCGGTCTCCTCGACGATACGCTCGACGCGGTCGTGGGCCGGTTCGTCGCCTTCGACGCCCTCGACCATCGCGTCGATGTCGCCGCCGGCGCAGAAGGTGGGGCCGTTGCCCGCGACGACGACGCAGCGGGCGTCGTCGGGGACCGCCTCCATCGCGTCGATCAGGTCGGTGGCGACGCCGCTGGTCAAGGCGTTGCGCATCTCGGGGTGGTCGAGCGTGACCGTCGCGACGCCGTCGGCCACGTCGAGCGTGACGTTGTCCATGCTCCGACCGTGGGTCGCCGCCCGGTTAAGCGTGCGTGGCGGTGTCGCGCGGCCGGTGGCTCCTCGCCGCGGCCCACCGGGCCACCGGTCCCACACTCGTTTGGGGGTACTTTGAGGCTGGAGTCCCGACTGGGTCGTATATGAGAGTTCACTGGTACCGGCGGGACCTCCGGGCGGCGGACAACCGGGGGCTGGCCGCCGCGGCGGGGCGACTGGAAGACGTGCCCGCCGACGCCCCCGTCGTCCCCCTGTTCGTCTTCGACCGCGACGTGCTCGCCCACGCGGGGCCGCCCCGCGTCGCGTTCATGCTCGACGCGCTCGACTCCCTGCGCGAGTGGTACCGCGAGCGCGGGAGCGATCTGGTCGTCCGCCACGGCGACCCCCGCGAAGTCGTCCCGGCCGTCGCCGCGGAGTTCGACGCCGACGCCGTCACCTGGGGCGAAGAGGTGTCTGGGCTGGGCCGCGAGCGCGACGACGCCGTCGCGGCGGCCCTCGACGATACCGGCGTGACCCACCGCGCGTTCGAGGACGCCCTGCTGCACGAGCCCGGCTCGATCCGCACCAACCAGGGCGAGGTCTACTCCGTGTTCACCTACTTCTGGAAGAAGTGGCGCGACCGGGAGAAGGAGGCCCCCGCGCCGGCCCCCGAGGCGTCCGATCTCGCCGACCTAACTGGCGATGAGTCCCTCCCGACGCTGGTCGACCTGGGGTTCGACGAGCCCGAAGCCGACGTGCCACCGGCGAGCACCGATGTAGCCCGCGACCTCCTCGACGCCTTCTGCGAGGGCGACGTGTACGACTACGACGACCGCCGGGACTACCCCGCCGACGAATGCACCTCGCGGCTCTCGGCCCATCTGAAGTTCGGGACCATCGGGATCCGGGAGGTCCACGAGGCGGTCCGCGAGGCCAAGTCGGCGGCCGCCGGCGCCGACTACGACTCCGCCGAGGAGTTCGAATCCCAGTTGGCCTGGCGGGAGTTCTACGGCCACGTCCTCTGGAACGAGCCGAGCGTCGTCACGCAGAACTTCAAGTCCTACGAGCGCCCCATCGAGTGGAACCACGACCCCGAGGCGTTGCAGGCGTGGAAAGACGGCGAGACGGGCTATCCCGTCGTCGACGCGGGCATGCGGCAACTGCGCCGTGAGGCGTACATGCACAACCGCGTGCGGATGATCGTCGCCTCGTTCCTGACGAAGGATCTCCTGATCGACTGGCGGGAGGGCTACGACTGGTTCCGCGAGAAACTCGTCGACCACGACACCGCCAACGACAACGGCGGCTGGCAGTGGGCCGCCTCGACGGGGACCGACGCCCAGCCGTATTTCCGCGTCTTCAACCCGATGACCCAGGGCGAACGCTACGACCCCGACGCCGAGTACATCCGCGAGTACGTCCCCGAACTCCGGGACGTGCCCGCCGACGCCATCCACGAGTGGCACGAACTGGACCAGGGCCGTCGGGAGATGCTCGCGCCGGAGTACCCCGCGCCGATCGTCGATCACAGCCAGCGGCGCGAACAGGCCATCGACATGTTCGAGCGGGCGCGGGCCGACGACTGACGGCGGGGCGACACCGCGTCTACCTCTCTCGACGCCGAGAGGTCTCGGGCGTCCGGTGGGCCGACGGATTCGGCCGCGTCCCGCGGGTCAGGCTCCGTCCGTGTCAGCCGTGTGTGACAGTTCCTCCCATCCAGTTCCTCAAACTTTAACAGGTATCCAGCCGACCGTACGAATGGAGGAGATATCTATGGCAGAACATTCCGATCCCGAGCTTCCGCCGCTCCCGTACGACTACGACGCACTCGAGCCGCACATCAGCGAGCAGGTGCTGACGTGGCATCACGACACCCACCATCAGGGGTACGTCAACGGCCTCGAATCCGCCGAGGAGACACTCGCCGAGAACCGCGAGGCGGGCGACTTCGGTTCCTCTGCCGGTGCGCTGGGCAACGTCACCCACAACGGCTGCGGTCACTATCTGCACACGCTGTTCTGGGACAACATGGACCCGAACGGCGGCGGCGAGCCCGACGGTGACCTGGCCGACCGCATCGAGGAGGACTTCGGTTCCTACGAAGGCTGGAAGGGCGAGTTCGAGGCCGCTGCCGGCGCCGCCGGTGGCTGGGCGCTGCTCGTGTACGACCCGGTCGCCAAGCAGCTGCGCAACGTGGCCGTCGACAAGCACGACCAGGGCGCCCTGTGGGGCGCACACCCCGTGCTGGCCCTGGACGTCTGGGAGCACTCGTACTACTACGACTACGGTCCGGACCGCGGCGACTTCATCGACAACTTCTTCGAGGTCGTCGACTGGGACGAGGTCGCCGACCAGTACGAGACCGCCGTCGGCCACTTCGAGTAACGACGAGTCAGTTCACCATCGCCGTTTTTTTCGCGCCGACCGGCCAGCCGCCGGTCCGCAGTTCACCGACCAGCCGCCTGCTCGGTCGCCGCCGCGGACGGTTCCGAGCCCGCCGGCGCCGTTTCGAGGGCTTTAGGCGTCGACCGGGTGTAGCCGAGTCCATGCCACGACCGAAAGACGACTTCGACGACCTGCGGCCGCTGGCGTTCCACGAGCCGGCGGAGATCCTCGACGCCGACGAGCTGTACACTATCTACGAGATCGGCCGCCTGCTGCAGGGGCTCGACGCCG
Source organism: Halosimplex carlsbadense 2-9-1 (assembly GCF_000337455.1). Lineage (GTDB taxonomy): Archaea > Halobacteriota > Halobacteria > Halobacteriales > Haloarculaceae > Halosimplex > Halosimplex carlsbadense. The sequence goes on from NZ_AOIU01000026.1 coordinate 80,562, forward strand.
AGGCCGAGCTGGACATCGAGACGGAGAACGTCCTGCTGGACTGGGCGATCCCGTGGATGATGGGCCACAGCGAGCAGTTCGTCTTCGCCGAACCGGAGAGCGACGGCGAGCCCGGCTACTACGGGCTCGCACCGGGCGTCGACGCCGGCGACACCGCCGAGCAATGACGCGCGAGCGGGACCACGACCGGGAGCGCGAGCGATGAGACTGCTCGTCGTCGGCGGCGCCCGCGTCGACGCCGGCAAGACCACCTTCTCGACGGGGCTGGTCGCCCGGACCGGCGCAGTGGGGTTCAAGCCCCGCGCCGGCAACGACTACTGGTTCGACCACGACGACTACCTGCGAGCGACCGCCGACGGGCGCCTGTACGGCAAGGACGCGCGCAAACTCGCCGCCGCCAGCGCCGCCGACGTTCGGCCCGAGGACATCAACGCCGTCCACCGCCTCTGGCGACCCAGCCCGGGCGGCGCGAGCGGGCTGCTGGGCAGGGACGACCGGGAGTTCCTCGTCGACCGCGTCGGCGAGTCGTTCGTCGTCAACGGCACCGTCGAACTCCCCGATTCGGTCCGCGAGGCGCTGGCGCTCGCCGACGCACCGCGCGTCTCGACCGTCGCGGGGTTCAACGAGGTGATGACCGACCGCCACCTCGGGCAACAGCGCGCGCTGCGCGAGGACATCGCGGCGGCCGACCGCGCGGTCGTCGAGTCCTACGCCGACGTGGCCCGGCCGTTCCGGGAGATCGACCCCGACGCCGTGGCCGTGGTCGAACCCGGTCGGGTCCGCGTGTACGACGGCGACCGCTACGCGAAGGGGTGTGCCATCGCCAGCGGCGGCCCCGACGCCGGGCAACTTGAGGAGCGCGTCGGCGACGTGACCAGCCTGATCGAACCGGCGGCCGACACCCGACTCCCGCCCCTCTCGGAGGCCGACCGCGGCGACCCCACGGCCGTCGCCGACGCCTACGAACACGCCTACGACGCCGTTCTCGCCGCCGCCTTCGACTGATCTATCCCGGGATGTCCGGCGCGACGCGGGAGCTGACCGACCCCGATTTCGTCGTGCATTTATGTACCTCGGATCCGTACACAGCGGTGATGTACAGCGCCCGCGATCAGGTCGAAAATTCCGAGTGGCTCGACGAGGTCGAGGCGACCGCCGAGCGCCTCGACATGGACGAGGCCGCGCGGTCGCGCGCGGCCGATCTCTTCCTCTCGAACGTCCCCGAGACCGACCGCTCGAAGCGGGCGGTCCTGGCGACGAGCGTCTACGTCGCGGGCCTCGTCGAAGGCGACAGCCGCAGCCAGCAGCGCGTCGCCGAGGCCGCGGACGTGTCCCGGCTCACGATCTCCAAGCGCTACGAGGCGCTGCTCGAGAGTCAGGGACTGGACGCGCCGGGCTGGTAGGTCCGAGTCGGCGCGGATAGCCGGCGGTCGCCCCGCCGGCGGGAGTCAGGCGTCGTCGACTTCGGCTTCGGGACCGCCGTCGGCGGACGCGTCCGCGGCGTCGCTGGCGGTCTCGGCGTCGGTCTCCCCGGGGGCGTCGCGGCCGCCGCGGTCGGGCGTGAGCTCGCCGTGTTCGTCGATCTCCCCGCGGACGATGCGGGTGCTGGAGATGATCTCGTCGTCCTCGGCGTAGACGTGGTCGACGACCTCGATGTCGAGCGGCTCGACGCCGTCGTCGCGGCGGATCTCGTTGATGCGTTTGCCGCCGGTCTCGGTCTCGGGGGAGACGACGATGGCGTCGAACTGCGGTTCGGGGGCGAAGCCGGTCGGGTCGTCGATCCGCCGGATCTCGTAGTCGCGGTCGTACTCGTCGGCGAGAGCGGCGAGCTCGGCGTCGAGGTCGCGGTGGCGCTGGTCGTAGGGGCGGACGTAGCGGTCCTCGCGGCGGGTCTTGGGGGCCAGGCCGTCGCTCGTCAGCCCGACCGTCGCGTCGCCCAACTCGAAGGCGCGCCTGAACAGCGCGCGGTGCCCGTCGTGGACCGGGTCGAAGGTACCACCCAGCGCGACCTTCATACTGGCTCACTCGGGCCAGGCCGGTAAAGTGCCTTCGGCTTTCGGTGCCCGCCACCACGGCGCGAGAGAACGGTTCTGTCGGCTCCACTCGTCGGCCTACTCGTCCGCGTCGTCGGAGTCGTCGGAGTCGTCGGCGTCGTCGGCGTCGTCCGCAGTGAACTCGAACTCGTCGGCTGCGTCGCCATCGTCGGCTGCGTCCGCGTCGGCATCGCCGTCGTCGCTCTCCTCACCGCCCTCGGGGTCGTCTTCGACGGTGATGGTGACGGGCTCGGAGTCGACGGTCGGATGCTCGTCGTCGCTGCCGAGGATCTCGTCGAGGTTGAACACCGTGTTCAGCTCTTCCTGCACGTCGTCGACGACGTTCCCGACGAGTTCGCTGGGCGCCATGGCCGCGTACTCGTAGGGGTTGTTGCCCGCGCCGTCGTTCTCGCGTTTCCCTCTGGTCACCTTTCCCTCCTCGTGGAGTTCCGCGAGCGCCTCGCGAACCGTGCTGGGGTACAGCCCCGTCCCCTCGGCGATCTCGTCGCTCGTGCTGTCGGGGTTCTGGCGGAGATAGACGTAGATGCGGGCGCGGGTCTCGGTCTCGAGTACCCACGAGAGCATGTCCACGATCCCCTCGTCGAAGCCCGTCACCGCCCTGTCGGCCTCCTCTTCCAGCCGTTCGCGGACGTTGCCACCCTCTTGGGCGTCCGCGTCGGGCTCGTCGGTCCCCTCGCTGTCGTCGGCAGGATCGTCTGTAGACATACGTCGCCTCTACGAGGACAAAAGCCCCAGCCGGGTAAAAATCTTGCCGACGTTCTCATTCAGGCGAAATCGCGGGAGAGCGCCCCGGCTTCCGTCCGCCTACTCGTACTGCAAGCGCAGCGAGTCACAGAGCGCGTCGGCGCCCTCCTCTTCGCGCAGCCGGCGCTGGCGCTCGGCGCCGCTCTCGTCCTCGTAGACCTCGCGGATGCCGGAGACGCCCAGTCGTTCGGCCTCTCGGTCGACGATCTCTCCGAGGTCGACCGTCGACTCGAACTCCTGATCCAGCAGAGCGGCGGCGTGGCCGTGACGCATCGCGCGCCACTTGTGTTCGTCGTACAGCTCCCTGCGGGCGTCGGTGCCGGGTTCGCCGTCTTCGTAGCGGGCCGCCAGGTCCTCGACGAGCGCGTGGGTGTACTCGACGAACGCGAGTACCACGTCGGGGTCGGCCTGGCCGTCCGGCGTGCGGACTTCGACGGTGCCGTGACCGGAGTGGGGGCGCACGTCGAACCAGAGTTCGCCGCGGTCGTCGATGCTGTCGGTCGCCAGCATCCGCCGCTCGTAGTCGTCGAAGGCGTCGTAATCCTCGAAACGGGTCGGCATCCCGGTGTTCGGGAGCGCCTCGAAGATCTTCGCGCGGGCGGACTGGAGCCCGGTGTCGAAGCCGTTCCAGTACGGCGAGTTGGCCGACAGCGCGAGCATCACCGGGAGGTGCCAGCGCAGTTCGTTGGCGATCCACACGGCCTTGTCGGCGTCGTCGACGCCGACGTGGACGTGCAGCCCCGCGGTCGTGTTGCGGTGCTGGGGGTACTGGATGCGGTCCAGCTGGGCCCGATAGCGAGGTTTCTCGGCGTGTTCGAGTTCGCGCCACTTCGCGAGCGGGTGCAGGCCGGTGGCGGCGATGTCGAAGCCGTGGGCGGTGGCGTGGTCGACCAGCGCCTCGCGGACCGCGAGCAACTGCTCGCGGGCGTCGGTCGGGTCCTCGATGACAGGTGTCTGGGACTCGATGACGCACTTGAACAACTCGTGGTCGAGCCGTCCGTCCAGGATCTCGGGCGGGTCGGACTCGTAGACGAGTTCGTCGGTGCCCGAGGTGGGCCGGCCGTCCTCGTCGACGACGTAGTACTCCTCTTCGATCCCGATCGTGCCCATCCGACTGAACGCCTCGCGCGAGCCCCGGTCCATCGCTCCGTACGACGGGGCGACGGCGCTAAAAATTTCCCTTCGCGGCGAGCCGGCTGCCGGCGAGTCCGTCCCCCGAACACCGCATTGGCAGCGGCTCGGCGGTGTTAGAGAGACGGTTTAGGGCAGTCGGCGTGAGCCCACGTGGAAACCACGCGGGCCGAAAGGTGCCGCTGACCGTGCCGTCTACGACGAACGAGCGCCCGCCGACGGATAACACCTCCGGTACCCGGGCAATGGGGCGGCCGACCGCCAGCCCGCTCACCGCGGCGTCGCGACGACGCCGAGGTGGTCGTCGTGATGCGGGGTCAGCCGCCGCGTTTCGAGCACCTCGTAGACCGATTCGAGTTCGGCCAGGGCGTCGTCGAACACGTCGGCCGGGTCGCGGGTCACGTCCTCGCTCCGGGCCTTGATCGCGAGCAGGAGCCGACCGTCCTCGCGGAGGAACTCGGCGTTGGCGGTCGCCACCTTCGCCTGGCCCCGGGTCGCCACGTCCTGAACGATCGCGTCGACCGGTTCGACGACGTGAGCGTACGTCTCGGGCTTGCGTGCGTCCTTCAGCAGCGGGAAGAGGTTCTCCCGCGGCTCGGCGGCGTCGAGCAGGTCCCGCACCGGTCGGGCGGCGAACTCGACACCGTAGGTCGGGCCGGCGAAGTCCGCGACGTGGCTCGCAGTCGTTCCCGACGCCGCGCCGAGGTAGAGGACGGCCTCGTCGCCGACGAGCCCGGTGTCCATCCCGAGTTCGAGCATCGCACCCAGCTTCGAGCGGTCGGGGTTCCAGGCCCGGTACTCGCCGTCGGTCGGTTCGCCGTAGTGGGGCTCGCCCCGCGTCGCCAGCCGCTCGTCCCCCTCGAAGGCGCGGCGCTCGACGCCTTCGGGAAGGTCGCTCACGAGTCGTCACCTCCGTCGGTCGCGGCGTCGTCTCCGTTCCCGGCGTCCCCAGCGCCGGTCCCGCGGACAGTCGCGATTCGCTCGTCGAGCTCGGCGTCCAGATCTGGCTTGCGCTCGCCGCTGTAGTGGTCGACGCGGGCGGCGATGGTGAGCTTCCCGGCCAGCGCCCGGGCGGCCGAGCCGCGTTTCTCCGGGCGCGTCCCGCGGACGTACTCGTGGGTGAAGATGACGCCGTGTTTCGGGGAAGGGGCCGACCCCCGGAGGTGCGCGAACAGCGCGTCCTCGGCGCCCATCACCTGCACCGTGCTGGAGGGCTGTTTCGCCAGGCTGTCCAGGCCGCCCGAGAGCGAGATCAGCCGCGCCGCCAGCACGGGGCCGGCCATCGCGGCGAGGTTCGGCGCGACCGACGGCGTCGTCTCCTCGACGTAGGCCCGGAGTTCGTCGGCCTCGTCGGCCAGCGCCGCGGTCCGCTCGGCCAGCGCGACCAGTCGGGTCTCGCTCGGGTCAGCAGGCTCCTCGTCCCGGGCGGCCAACTCGCGGGCGTAGTCGACCCCGGTGGCGGCGTCGTCGAAGCGGGTGCCCGCCCACTCGGCGACGCGCTCGGCGAGTTCGTTCGCCGTCCGCTCGCAGTCGTCCATGGCGCGGACGGCGTGGATGAGCTGTTTGTCGTCGTCGCGCTCGGCCTCGTGGACGCCCGCGCGGGCCGCGGCCATCGTCGCGTCGTGCAGGCGCTCGTAGTACTCCGACTCGTCGGCGGCGAACCCCTCGTCGACGGCCAGCGCCGGCCAGTCGGCCGGTCGCTCGGCGCTCCCGTCGTCGATGGCCTCGCGGGCGCCGGCCGCGTCTCCCGGGTCGAGGCCTCGAAACCACGCCGAGTCGGATGCGTCGTCGCTCATACTCCGGTTAGACGGCCACCTCCTAAATGTGCTTTCGATAGCGGACCGGGCGGGGACCCCTCCCGCGGACTACGAGGGCTTCCGCGTCTTGTGCAGGACGTTCGTGTTGGGCGCGACCGCGAACACCTCGACAGCGTCCCCGCGGGCGACCGCCGCAGGCGACTCGACGGACGGGCGACCGACCGTCTCCCAGTCGTCTCGGGATCCGTCGGCGAACCCGGTCCGCTGGAGCCGCCCACCCGGACCCCCGACGAAGAGGTGGATCTCGTCCGTGCCGGCGGTCGTCGCGACTCCGCCGCAGACGGTCCCGCCGACCGACTCCCAGCGGCCCCACTCGCCGTCGCGTCGGCGCATCCGGTGGACGGCGTCGTCGCCGCCGCGGACGAACACGTCCAGTTCGTCGGGGCCGGTAGACACGGCGGCCGGCCCGGAGGTGCAGACGCCCCCGAGTCGCTCCCAGTCGCCGCGTCCACCGTCGAAGCGGCCGTGGTAGAGGTATCGCTCCCCTTCGCTCCCGCGGACGGCGAACACGTCGACCCCGTCGTCTCGGGCGACCGCCGCCGGTGCGAACAGGCACGGGCCCTCGCCGACCCGTTCCCACTCGCCGGCGCCGTCGCGGTCGCTGACCGTGATCCGGTAGAGGTCGCGCTCGGGCCCCACCGCGAACAGCTCGACGGTCCCGCCGTTCCGTACGGCTGCGGGGCCGGACAGCCCAGCCAGTTCGTCGCTGATCAGCGTGAGGCCTTCCGTCCAGGCACCGTCCGCGTGGGACTTCCGGTAGAGGCCGAAGTCGTAGCCGAACATGAACAGCTCCAGGCCGCCGTCGGCCGTCGCGACGACGGTCGGCGCGTACAGGAGGTCCCCGGTCACCGCCGTCCAGTCGCCGTAGCTCCCGGTCGACGACGGCCGGACGCGCTCGTACGCGGCGTCCGCCTGGACGATCCCGGCGCCGGTGTCGTTGTCGAGGCCCGACTCGCCGATGTCGACGGCGGTCGACTGGAGGACCGTCTTCGTCTCGGCGGTCGACAGCTCCGGGTCGGCCTGTGTCAGTAGCGCCACCACGCCGGACGTGGTCGGCGTCGCCGCCGAGGTCCCCGAGTCGACGTCGTTGTACCCCTCGAAGTGCGAGACGCCGCAGATATCCGGTTTCGTCCCGTCCTCGTCGAGCGCCGAGGGGCCCTGACTGCTGTAGCCGAGGCGCCGCTCGTCGATCGTCGCCGCGCCGACCGTGATGACCCGTTCGTGGCCGTTCACGCCCCAGATGCTGTCACTCGGACCGACGTTGTCCGTCTCTGGGTCGTCCCGCAGGGAGCACTTCGTCGAGGCGCACCCCTGTCCGCAGTTCCCGGCCGCGAACAGCACGACGATGCCCTCGTCGACCGCTTCGAGGACTTTCCGGGTGGCCGGGTGGTCGGGGTTCTCGGCGAACTCGGGGTCCCAGACTCGCTGGTAGATGCCGGCGCTGACGTTCAGCACGTGGGGAGTCCCAGTCTCCTCGTGTTTCCGGATCGCCCAGTCGACCGCGCTGACGAGCGACGAGGCGAACCGCCCGGTGAGCCGGATGTCGTACAGCTCCGCGGCCGGCGCGACGCCGAGCACGTCCGTCGCGCTCATGTTCCCGTGCCACATCCATCCGCGACCCGTCGTCCCCCAGGAGTCGGCCGGGTAGCCGTCGGTGACGTTCGGCACCGTCTTTCCCGGCCACTGCGGGTGGTTCCTGTCTTCGGGGTCGATCCGTCGCCCCTCGGCGGTGATCCCTCCGTCGACGATGCCGACGACGACGCCCTCGCCACGGACCTCGTCGTCCCAGACCTCGTCGACGCCGAGGTACTCCGTCACGGACCCGTCGTGGAGCGACCCGACCGCCTCGTCCGGGCAGTAGGAGTCCTCGGCAACGCTCGCCGACGCCGTCCCCGCGAAGTCGAACGGGTCCGCGGGACCGGCGACGGTACCCCCGCCGGGTTCGTCCGTGGACTGTTCGAACGGCTGCAACACCGCCCTGTCTTCCCAGAGGCCGTCGACCTGGGACTCGACCTCGTCGAGGCGCGACCGCTCGACGCTCGCCCGGACGAGGACGACCTGCTGACTCTCCGGGTCGGTGCTCGGGATCCGTTCCCGCGTCGGGCGGACCGTGACCGGTTCGAACTCGCGGTCGACCGCCGCGCCGGCGATGGACTCGACCATGGCGTAGATGCTCGCCATCGACGCGCCCTGCCCGATCGTGACCTCCAGCAGCGCGTCGACCCGCTCGCGCTCTTCGTCCACGTCGATCCCCATCGACGGCGCATCCGGGCGGTGCCCTTCGCCCCCGGACCCACCGGGCGTCCCGACGTTCATGTCGAACGACCCGATCGCGTCGCCGTCGCTGGCGGGCATCTTCTCGTCGTTCGCCCCACGCTCGCCGCTCGCCTCGGGGTCACGCATCCCGCTCACCGCCCATCGGCGTTCGGCCGTCCGCGGCGTCGTCCGGGACTGTCTCGCCCCTCTCGCGTCTCGGCCCGGAGGGAGGGGCGGTCGCTCGCTCGATCGGCTCCGTTCGGGCGTGCAGCCGGCGCCGCACGACCCCGGCGGTCGGTGGTTCGGTGGCTCGTGTGTCGTCGGTCATGGTCGCTGTGGTCCGCGTGACGGGCACCGCCGGTCGCCTCGACGTACGTGCGCCCACACCCGTCGGCGCGTGGCGGTCGGTCCCCGTCGAGTGATTCGGGACGCGTCCCGGTCACCGCCGCGGGGTTCCGAGACCGAGCGGCGGGCGGTCGAGACGGGTATCACCCCCGTTTCGTCCCACCCCCGCTCTCTCGCCGAATCGGTTCGATTCGGGCTCGAACCGGGGTCTCACCCCGGTCTCGCCGCTCGATTCAGTTCCGGTTGGATCCGGATTCCGTCCACGGGGCCGGCGGGTTCACGATCGGTGGTCCCAGCGGGATCTGCGGCTGGTTCGGCCACGGCGGCCAGTCCACGGGCGGGAACTGTGGGAACGGCCCGTCCGGGAGCGGCGTGTACTGACGCGGGCCGCCGCCCGATCCCATCTGCTGCTGCCCGGCCGGGATCGCCGCGCCGTACCCGCCGGCGCCGGCACCCATCGGTTGGCCGCTCATCGACGGCCCTCCCATCGAGAACCAGCGCTGGATCTCACGGACGACCGGTTCGGCCTTCTCGACGGCGTCTTTCACGTCCTCGACCGCACCGAGAACGTCGTCGAACGTTACTTGCGTCCCGTACGCCGGCGCGCCGGGACCGCCGCTGGCCCGTCCGCCGTGTGCCGCGGCCGGCGTGGCTCGATTGGTCATCCCGAAGCGTGGGCCACCGACGCCCCCGCGTCGCGGGTATCTGCCTCGGCCTCCGCCCCAGGTGCCACCGCTATCGCCGAAGAGGTCGGACACCGAGTCGACGCCGCGGCCGGTCACCGTGTTGACCGTGTCGGTCACCGTATCGACTGCGTCCTTAACGTCGCTGACCGTGTCGGCGACGTCCCCCAACAGGCCCATCGCGTACGGGTCCGCCGCCATCCCGGCCTGTCCGTACGGCGACTGCTGGCCGAACTGCGACTGCTGGCCGTAGCCGCCGGCGCCGCCACTCGCGGCGAAGCCCCCGCCGCTGGCGCCGAACAGGCCCTCGATCTCTCTGACGAGCGGTTCGGTCCGCTGGATCGCGTCACGCACGTCCTGGAGTGCCCGGAACACGTCCTGATACGTCGCGCCGTGCTGACTCGTCCCGGCGGCACCCCGGTAGCCGGGACTCCTCCCTGCGCTGGCACCTGCACTCGCGTTCGCGCCGGCCCCCGGTCCCGCCGTCCCGAACCAGCCCTCGATCTCTCTGACGAGCGGTTCGGCCTTCTCGACGGCCTCCCGAACGTCTCTGACGGCACCCAGAACGTCCCCGTAGCTGATCCCCATGCCGGGCGAGAACTCGCCGGCGGCGCCAGCCCCGCCGCCGGTGTCGGCGTCCGCCTGGCCGAACCGGGCCTCGAGGTCGAGCAGGTTGTTCTCGCGGAGCTCGTCCATGTACTCGGCGCGCGCTTCTCGATACGCCTCCATCGAGTCCTGGACGGTCCGCGGCGGACTCGACCCCTGGACCCGCTTGCACAGCGGGTCGTCGGGATGCTCCGAGCAGTAGTCCGCTACGGGCCCTTCTCTGGGCATCGTGTTCGTCAGGTCGTTGTCTTCGAGTCGGTCCCTGAACTCCCCTCGCAACTCGAGATACTTCGACAGCCGGTCTTCGCTTACCGTCTTCGTCAGCTCCTGTTGTTTCTCCTGATCGAGTTCCTTTATCTCCTCGCTGATCTCGTCGATGTCTGTGTGTGACATTTGTCGGTCCCTGGTGTCCTCGTACTGCACCCTGGGTCGGTTCTGTCTCGTCGCCGCCCCGACCGTGTCCCCCCGCTCCGCGGTCAACTGCGTTGCGCCCGCTGTCGTTGTTGTTCCCCAAATTGCATATTGGTAACACTCACCACGGATCGAGGTCACGTGCCGACGGAATTAACAGTGTATAATTGTAAGTCGTAAGTTCACATCTTACCGATACGTTCACCCGCCCCTACCGAGTGGCGGGTCGGGGTCGTCGGGACCGACGGACGCGGCGGCCGTCAACCCGGGCAGACGAGAGTAACGCCGGCTTGCGAGAGGTCCGGATCCGCGAGAGACCCGTGACGGTCGGTCTCGGCGCGGCGCACCACTCCGTCAGAGACGAAGTAGCGAGCGTCGTAGAACGCCTCCTCGACGGTGTCAGAGGTGATGCCGTCCGGGGGGTCGAGGCCGTCGACCCCGCTACTCCCTGACAGCTATCTCTACCCGTCTCCACCGCCCTATAGCGCCCCGTTCGGCGGACCGCTGTTAGCATACTTCTCGGAATAGTTAAGGATTCGTGAGGCCAATTGAGTGCTGATCACGATGGCACCGAACGACCCGTTCAGCGAGATGGACCGACTCTTCGAGCAGATGCGACGGAACATGCACGCGGCGTGGAACTCGCCGATCGGGTCCTGGGACGAACGGAGCGCCCGGCCGGCGTTCGGGGCCGAGCGACCGGGATCGGAAGGCGACGAGATGACGACCCGGAGCGACTACGGCGACGTGAGCCTCCGCTTCGAGCGGACCGACGACGAACTGGTCGTAATCGGCGACCTTCCGGGCTTCGACCGCGAGGAGATCGACGTGCAGTTCGACGACGGCCACCTCTCGATCGAGGCCGTCCACGAGGTCGAAAGCGACGACCACTACCGGACCCGGCAGGTTTCCGAGCGGGTCCGAGTCGCCGACGACGTGGTCGCTGACGACGCCAGTGCCACCTACAGCAACGGCGTCCTCGAACTCCGGCTCCCGTTCGCCGACCACGGCGACGACGCGACCGCCATCGACGTGGAGTGACCGCCCCGGCGGCGGGCCTCTGACAACTACTCTTCCGTTTTCGTCACGTTCAACGACGGAGAGCCGACCGCACGTTCGATAACATATATCACACCCCGGATCCTATAGGACCGCATGACTTCCCCGGAGCCCACGGGCCAGTGGTGGGCCGCGGAACAGACCTACACCGACGAGGTCGTCGGGACGGACACGCTCGCAGCCATGTTCGAGGGGGCGGCCGACCGCTACGGGTCGGCGCCGGCCCAGCGCTACAAGGGCGGCGTCCACGACCGGTCGCTCGCGCCGGCGGTGATACCGGCGGCGCCCGACGGGGAGTACGCCGACATCTCCTACGCAGAGATGCGTTCGGTCGTCCGGCGACTGGCCGCCGGGTTTCGGGACCTGGGAGTGGCGGCGGGCGACCGCATCGCCATCTTCGCGGACACGCGCATGGAGTGGGCGCTGGCGGATTTCGCCGCGCTCGCGGCGGGCGCCGCGGTGACGACGGTCTACACGGACTCCTCGCCGAAACAGGTGCAGTATCTGCTCGACGACCCCGAAGCGACGGGCGTCGTCGTCGGCGACGACTCGCTGCTGGAGCGGGTGCAGGCGGTCGAAGACGATCTCAACCTCTCCTTTTCGGTCGTGATGGACGAGACCGCGCCGGACGGCCCGGCGGCCGACCGCGACGACGCCCTGACGCTGGCGGACCTCTACGAGCGCGGCGACGAGGCGTTTGACCTCGACGCCTACGAGGGGTGGATCGACGAGCGCGACCCCGACGACCTGGCGAGCATCATCTACACGTCGGGCACCACGGGACAACCGAAAGGCGTCAGGCTCACCCATCGGAACTTCCGGTCGAACGTCAACCAGTGTCGCAAGCGCATGGGTCCGCGCCCGGACAAGGGCGAGACGCCGGTGCTCGACGACCACTCGCGGACCATCTCGTTCCTGCCGCTCGCACACGTTTTCGAGCGACTGGCCGGGCACTTCCTCATGTTCGCCTCCGGTGCGACCGTCGGGTACGCGGAGAGTCCGGACACCCTTCCCGAGGACCTGCAGTTGCTCAGTCCGACGACGGGCGCGAGCGTCCCGCGGGTGTACGAGCGCATCTTCGACAACATGCGCGAGCAGGCCAGCGACTCGGCGGCCAAAGAGCGGATCTTCGAGTGGGCCGTCGGCGTCGCCCGCGACTACGCGCGGGCCGAGGATCCGGGTGCCGTCCTCGGTGCCAAGCGGTCGCTCGCCGACCGGCTGGTGTACTCGACGGTCAAAGAGCGGATGGGCGGCGAGATCGAGTTCCTCGTCAGCGGCGGCGGGAGCCTCAGCCAGGAGCTCGCGGAGATGTTCCTCGGGATGGGGATCCCCATCGTCGAAGGGTACGGCCTGACGGAGACGGCGCCGGTCCTCTCGGTGAACCCGCCCGAGGCGATCCGTCCCGGAACGATGGGCCCGCCGGTGACCGACGTCGACGCCCGCGTCGACGAGTCGGCGGTCGGCGACGACCAGTTCCCGACGGCGGCGGGACCGGTCGGCGAACTCGAGGTGGCCGGCCCGAACGTCACCGACGGCTACTGGAACATGCCCGCCGAGACCGACGCGACGTTCACCGAGGACGGGTACTTCGTGACCGGCGACATCGTCGAGATAACGCCCGAGGGGTTCCTCCGGTACAAAGACCGGCTGAAGCAACTCATCGTCCTCTCGACGGGGAAAAACGTCGCCCCGGAGCCGATCGAGGACCGCTTCGCGACCAGCGACCGCGTCGACCAGGTGATGGTCGTCGGCGACGAACGCAAGTTCGTCGGCGCGGTCGTGGTCCCCAACTTCGAGGCGGTCCGACGGTGGGCCGACCGCGAGGGGATCGACCTGCCGGCCGACGACGAAGCGGTCTGTGCCGACGAGCGCGTCCGCGAGTGGGTCGGCGAGGCGATCGACGAGGTCAACGCCGATCTCGAACGGGTCGAGCGGATCAAGGCCTTCGAGCTCGTCTCCCGGGAGTGGACCGCCGACAACGACCTGCTGACGCCTTCGATGAAGAAGAAGCGCCGGAACATCCGCCACGTTCACGACGACGCGATCGAGCGGATCTACGAGGAGCGCGCCGCCGTGGCCGCCGACTGACCACCGACGGCGATCGCCGTCGACGGGCGCCAGTGCGGGCCGGACCGCGTGGCGCCGGTCGAACTGCCGGGCGCGTCCGGATGACGTAATCGCTTTGCCGGACGGTCTCGCAGAGGACGATATGACAGCGAGCGGCGGGCGGTACGACGCGATCGTCCTGGGGGTCGGCGGCGTCGGGAGCGCGGCGACGTACCACATCGCCCGCCGCGGCGCCTCGGTTCTCGGTCTCGAACGGTTCGACGTGCCCCACGGTCGGGGCTCCTCCCACGGGCGGACCCGGCTGCTGCAGCGGTCGCTCGACACGGAACCGGCGACGATGGCGCTCGCCGACCGCGCCCACGAGTCCTGGCGCGCGCTCGAATCGGAAACGGGCCGTGACCTCCTGACGGAGACGGGGTCGCTGGCGGTCGCGGTCGGCGGCGACGACCCCGTCGCGAGCGCCCGTCGGGCCTGCGAACGCCACGACCTCGCCCACGAGTCGCTATCGGGCGCCGACCTCGCCGAGCGGTTCCCCGGCTACGACTTCCCGGCGGACGCCGAGGCGCTCTACCAGCCCGACGGCGCGGTCGTCGCCTCGGAACGCGGGGTCGTCGCGCACGTCGCAGCGGCGCTCGACGCCGGGGCCACGGTCCGAGCGCGCGAACGCGTCGTCGACTGGGAGACGGTCGACGGCGGCGTCCGCGTCGACACCGACCGCGACACCTACCGCGCCGACCGTCTGGTCGTCACCGCCGGTGCCTGGGCGGCACGGGCCGTCGACGCCCTCGACGGCCTGCTCGAACCCTGTCGCCACGCGACCGCCTGGTTCGCCCCGAGCGGCGACCGGTCGGCTTCGCTCGCTGCCGAAGACCGCCTGCCCCCGTTCGTCGCGACCGTCGACGGCGAGAACTTCTACGGCCTTCCCGGCCCGGATCTGCCGGGGATGAAGTTCGGTCGCGCGGACTTCCGACCCACCGCACCGGACGCGCTCTCGGACCCGACCCAGGCCGACGAGCGGCCGCTGCGCGCGTTCGCCGACGAGTACGTCCCCGGCGCGGCCGGGCCGACGCTGCGGCTCTCGACCGGGCTGGTCACCAACTCCCCGGACGGCCGGTTCGTCCTCGACACGCTCGCAGACGAGCGCGTCGCGGTCGCCGCCGGGCTGTCGGGACGGGGCTACAAGTTCGCCCCCGCGCTCGGCGGGATTCTCGCCGACCTGACCCTCGACGGCGGGACCGACTTCGATGTGTCGGGCTACGCTCTCGACCGGTTCGAGTGACGCAATACATTTAAGCGCCGTTCACCTGATCAGTAGCAGGATCGCTTCGGGCAACAGCGGCCGTTCGGGCGGGTGGGACCGGACTCGACGGTCGATCCGTGGTGGCCCGGCGTTCGGGTGAGTGTCAGAAACGATGCACGGCGCAGTACGGGCCGTCGATCGAGTCGACCGAACCAGCGACGGCTCGGACAGTCCTCCGGGAGGTGACGGTGACGGACCCGTCTGAGGGACCGCAAGGCCCCGACGGTTCCTCGACGGAACCCGATCCGGGGTCCGATCCCGGGGAATCGGCGCCCGAGAACTCCCTGGAGGGGTCGGTGTCGGACGGTGACCAGCAGCCGGGAGGTGGGTCCGACGGGGACGAGACGACCGAGGACCCGCCTGCGGAGGAGAGCAGTTCGCGGCGCCGGATCTTACTGCTGTTACTACTGTTGGTGCTCGTCTTCGTGGGTGGCGGGCTGGGGACGTTCGTCCTCGACGACTTCCCGAACGGGTCGCCGGGGCCCGGGACTCCGTCGGCGACCCCGGCTCCCGCGCCGAACGCCACGGGGAACGTCTCGCTGACGACGGCGGCGGACGCGACGCTGCTGCGTGCCGACGGCGTCGTCCCCGGTGACGAAGGGACCTCGCGCCTCCGACTGCGGAACACTGGCACCGCGACAGGCGAACTCAGTGTCACCGAACTCGACGTCCAGAGCGACGAGGGAGGGGTCCTCCCGCCGGAGTCGCCGGACGACGACTCGCCCGAGGAAGGCGAGCTCGACGAGCGTCTGTTGGTCCGTGTCTCCGCGGAGTACCCGAACGACGAGACGGTCGACCTCTACGGGGACGGTGCGTTCGTCCCGATCGGGAGCCTCGACGCAGGCAACCGGACGATCGGGGACGGGCTCGCCGCCCAACAGGACGTGATTATCGTCGTGGAGTGGCGGCTCCCGGCCGAGACGGGCAACGATGTACAGAGCGACAGCGTCTCCTTCGATATCGCGTTCACGCTCCGGTCGGTCAACGGGACCACGACCCCTCAGTGAAGCAGGATTCCGAGGTTGTGGACCGTGGTGTAGAGCCCGACGACCGCCAGCAGAAGCGGTGGCGCGTAGAACATGAGCCGGTCGTCGTCGCCGACGCCCGCCCACAGGCTGATCCCGATACAGGCGTAGATGACCAGCAGTTTGAGCCCGAGGAAGCCGCCGCCGCCGAACGCCATGATCGCCTGCCGGATGACCGGGTTCGCCTCGGTGTGTAGCGGGCTGAAATACACCAGCGCGATCGTCGTCACGATGTCGCCGACGCCGTACGTCGCGACTGCGAGCAACCACATTCGCGAGAATGATACCTCGTCGAAGATAGAAGCATCTGACAGGCCCCCGTCGAAATCGAGCCAAGAAGCGTCCGCTGTTGACATTGAGTATTAATCTGTCGTTTGCATACTAATACATGCGCCCCCAATTATCGAATTGGATAATCTGGCGCGACATTCGACTTGGATATCGATCACCGGAAATATGCAAACCGAGGACGGCGGGAGTCACAGATTCGGCCCAAGGACGGTTTGAAAGTGATTTCTGAGTCTAATCGGGTATCCCGTCACCGAATGTCCGACCGTTCTCCGAGTCAGAACGGAGAAGATGATTAGAGCAGTGCTTGTCGTCATGCGGGACTCTGCCGAAGGTCCTCGTTCGAATTCAGTTGGGTTGCGTTGTCCCCGAGTTAGGGGTCCCGTCAACCGTCGCGTCAGCCGGCGAGTATCGGAGCGTATCGTCCTTGTCCCCGATCGTGGCTCCGTTGACGTAGAGCGTGTCACCTGCCGATCCTAGAGTCGCGGACGCTTCGCCGTTCTTGCTCGATATTTCCGCGTTTTCGAGCCGGATATCGGACCCGGAGCGGAGTGTGATCTGTGCGTTCGTATCGATCGTCGCTCGGTCCATGTTGAGGTGGCCGCCGGCGGTCACGTCAATATACCTGTTCTTCGAATCGATGGTCGCCCCTTCGAGATTCACATCTCCAGACTGAGCGTTGATATCTATCGAACCCGTCTCCGCCACAACCGGTCCCGCCAGGTCGATATTTCCTCCGTCCGCGGTCAGGGTGATGCCACCATTTTTCGTCCTGATTTTCACCTCGCTAGTGATGCTCTGGGCCGTCATCTGGATGTTTCCGTTATCCGTCTTCTCAACCGGCCCCACCGATTCGGGGATCACGAGATTCGCCGATGGGTTGTCGAAGCCGACGAGGTCGCTCTGGGAATACGTCTGCTCGTTCATATCTCTCTCCCCATCGCCATCGGCGTCGTTGTATGCGGTGCCAGACGAACTGCCACTGTCGCTGTTGCCGTTGAACTTATCGGCTGCCTGGATCGTACCGCTCGCTTGCTCGCTGTCGGAGAACAGTCCGTAGGTGGTCGCGCTCCCCGCGGAGACCAGCACCAGGACACAGACGACGACCAGCGCGGACCGAACTCCCTCCCTCATCCACTCTCACCGCCCTCGTCAGGCTCCCGCGAGAGAAGCAGATCACGTAGCTCGGTCACCAGGAGAACCAGGGCGGGCACCACGACGAGCAACACGGTGCCGGCGGTCGTGCCCGCGAACGACACTCCGTACCCGATCAGCGGTATGTGGAACGCCACCCGGCCGACCACCTGATTCGCTGCGACGAGGTCCGGGTCCGGTTCCTCGTTCGCGTCGCCCTGTGTTCGGAACCGTCGCTGTCCGTCGCGCTCGACGACCTCGATGACCCGATGGGTCACGCGGCTATCGACTGCGGTACTGCGGTACGTGATCACGTCGTCGGTCCCGATCCGATCCGCGGGCACGTCGTTCACGTACACCATCGATCCCGCGCCGATCGCTGGCGACATGCTGTCCGAGAGAACGACGAAGCTCTCGTCGGCGCCGACGACCTGCGGAACCGCGCTGCTCACGAACAGGAAGACGACGGCGACGAACAGCGCAGTTCCGAGCAGTGTGCCCGCGCGCCGCCAGTCGGGTTCGCTCGCGGAGTCGGGGAGCCCCATTCAGGCGCTTCCCTCCTGTGTCAGACGGAACGTCAGGTCGAACTCGAACCCGTCGCTCTGGGCCAGGTTACTCGTATCGTTTGGGAGCCGCCACTCGACTGTGAACGACGTGGAACTGCCGCCCTGAATGGACGACGGGGCAGTGATAGTCTGTCCCTCGGAGACCACGTTCGC
The DNA here is from genome assembly GCF_000337455.1 of Halosimplex carlsbadense 2-9-1. Classification (GTDB taxonomy): domain Archaea; phylum Halobacteriota; class Halobacteria; order Halobacteriales; family Haloarculaceae; genus Halosimplex; species Halosimplex carlsbadense. Next base: position 98,201 of record NZ_AOIU01000026.1, read on the forward strand.
CGTCGTCCACCCGATGAGTTCCGTCCCGCCCAGCAACGCCCGCACTTCCAAGTACTCGTCGAGTTCGCCGTCGCTCGGTGACCCGTCCTGCCCCTTTTCTTTCCCGTAGTATCCGTTCTCGGTCGACTCGACTCTCGTGACCTCGATTTCGAGAGTGCCCGGAATCGTCCCGTCGTTACCGAGCGTGACCGATCCGTTCCCGCTGTCACCCGGTGCGATGCCCGCCTCGTCGAGAAAGGTGACTGTCTGGCTCGACCCGTCGAGAGTGAGATCGAGGGTCCCCGCCTGAACGGTGTTGTCGGCACTCGATTCGGTGTCCGAGAGGGCGGCCATCGTTCCGGCGCCGGCGGCGGTACCGCCGAGACCAACGGCTACGGCCGCACCGAGCAGTCGCCTGCGGGATAATCGGATCTGATCGGTCATTCGGGTCTGCGATCGACTGTCCCTGTCTCTTATACACATCTCTGATGGCGCGAGGG
>NZ_AOIU01000027.1 GCF_000337455.1 Halosimplex carlsbadense 2-9-1
TCGGGGCCAGGGGTTCCGTTCTCGTTCGAGTCTATCGCGGCGACACTGATGTCCAGCGTCCCATCGACAGACCCGTCGTTCGCGAGCGTGATAGCATCTCCGCTCCCAGAACCGTTGGGAACAGCGTCGGATACTGAGAGGACGGTTACCGGAGTACTCCCGCCGTCGACAGTCAGATCTAGTGTCCCGGCGGACACAGAGTTGTCGTTACTCGATTCCGTGTCACTGAACGCCGCGAACGTCCCCGCACCCGCGGCAGCCGCAGCGCCGCCGATTGTCACTATACCACCCAGAACGCGCCGTCGATTGAGCTCTATCGTCTTGCTGTTGTCTTCGTCTGTCATCTGAATCACCCGCCAGGGACCCAGAGACGCGTCAGCGCCCAACCCACCCTGGCTCTGCTGGTCTGTACCTCGCTACTATGTCTACGGAAATAAAAGCCTAGTGGCTTTCTCACGGCCTGAATACGGCGATTATAGCAGTTTCAGAAATGCTTACCAGATGTTACAAACTCAAAAACAGGTATCCCGAGTGGACAGTCAGGCCAGCCACTCCTCGGGCTTGGTGTCGTAGTCGATGTCGTCGGCCGCGAGGTGCTCGACGGCGTCCCACGGCAGTTCCTCGACGGTGACCTCGTCGCCGTCGTAGCGGATCAGCCGCCCGACCTCTTCCGGTTCGGGCTCGCGGTCCCGTCGCTTGGCGACCTCCACGTCGTGTTCGTCGAACTCCTTGAGGATGGTCTTGAGGTTGACGGGTCGACCCCAGAGTTCGAACACGCGCTTCAGGGTGTCCTTCGCCTGAGCGATGTCGAGCACGACGCCGTTGTACTGGTGGGCCAGCAGGAGTTCGTTGCGGTTGTTGTAGTTGCCGTCCTCGACGACGACGGTCGGCTTGCCGAAGTTGGTGAACTGCAGCATCAGCTTCTTTTTCACGTCGGTGTAGTCCGTCGAGGTGACCCGGTAGTCGCCGGTCGACTGGGTGTACTCGTAGGTGAAGTAGTCGTTCTCGTCGACGAACTCCTGGGTGAGGAACTCGTCTAAGAAGGTCACGTCGTTGTGGCTCTCGCGGATCTCGCGCATCCGGTCCCAGCCGCGGGCGTAGTCGACCTCGGCGAGGGCGTCCTCGACGGAGCCGTACCGGGCGTCGTCGAACATGTACCGCGAGACCCGTTCGAGTTCCTCTTGGCTCACTCTCGAAACGAATCCGCGGTTCTGGGGCTTGGTCAGCGAGTAGTGTCGCTCGGCCAGCCCCTCGTAGGTCAGCACCTTCCAGGGGTAGGTCTCGACGTCGAGTTCCCCGTCCTGGGCGGCCGCCAGCGCCTCGGCGTCGACCCGCGGGTCCTCGGGGTCTAGCTCGTCGAGGTGTTCGACCACGGAGGCCATCTCGGAGTCCGGTTCGACCAACTCGAGCACCCGCTCGAAGTCGACGGTGTCGTGGAAGTTGCGCCAGGTGACGCCCTCGACCCGGAGCAGTCGCTCGACGACCTCGCGGCGGTTGGTCGTGTTCTCGACGTAGCCCCAGATCTCCAGGCCGAGCTTGTAGGGGTTGAGTCCCGACGAGCCCAACACCTTCGCCATGTGGTCGGCGTAGAGGACGAACTCGTCGTCGCCGGCGAAGGTCTCACCGGTCATCATCGCCGACTCCCAGTAGGCGGCCCACCCCTCGTTCATCACCTTCGTCATCTTCTGGGGGGCGAAGTAGTACGCCTCTCGCCGGAGCATCTCCAGCACGTCTTTCTGCCAGTCGGCCATCTCCGTCGCCTTCGCGGCGTCGCCGTCGTACTGCATGCCGTGCTTGCGGAGGAACCCGAGCACGTCCTTCTCCGGTTCGGCCGGGAAGGTGGCGCCCTCTTCCTCGTCGGTCTGGGCCTCCAGCCACTCCTCGGTGAAGACCTGTCCCTTGACCTCGTCGGAGAGGTCGAGCTCTTCGAGCTGCTCGGCCACGTCGGCGGTGTCGTGCTCGTCGATGAGGTCGATCCGCGTGTCGATCGGCTCGTAGGGGACGTGCTGGTCGATGTTGTCCTCGAGCGTGAGCACGTGGTCGATCCACTTCTCGACCTCGCCGCGGTCGATCTCGGGGTCGGTCATGAACCCCTCGATGGCGTCGGCGTGGCGCGCCAGCATCGCCGCGGCGTTGGGGTTCTCGGCGAACATGCCGAACCACTCGTTGTTCGCGAAGAAGTCCGCGTGGGCCTCGACGTGGGTTATCACGGCCTTCTGGTCGGCGACGGTGTTCGACTCCTGGAGGAAGGCGTGGGAGGGGTCGTCGTTGTTGACGATCTCGAAGGCCTTGCCGCCGAGGAACTGCCCCTGTTTCTGCTGGCGGTCGTACTGCATGCCCCACCGCCAGTGGGGGTACCGTTGCTGGAACCCGCCGTAGGCGATGAGCTCGTTCATCTCGTCGTAGTCGACGATCCAGTAGTTCACCTCGTAGGGGTCCAGTCCGAACTTGCGGGCGAGGTTGTTGGCCTCGTCGACCGGCGCTTCGAGGTCGGCGGCGATGCGCTGGGCCTCGATCCGGTCGCTCATCGGTCTGCTCATTGTGATTCGTCCTCCGTGCTGAGGATGTCGTAGATGGCGTCGACCACGTCGCCGGGGCCGGAGACGTAGGCGACGGCCACGTCGTCGGCGTCGCGGAAGCTGCGCTCGACCTCCTCGGCGTGGGTCGCGTTGATCGCGTTCCCGCTCGGCTGGGTCTCCACGTACGCGTGGAGGTTGGCCGGGATCTGCTCCATCAGCGGGACGACGTGTTCCCCAGTGTCGTTGCTGGAGTTCTCGGAGTCGCCCGCGGCGAACACGTAGCGGTTCCACTCGCTCCAGGGGTACTCCTCCAGCAGCTCGGCGGCGAGTTCGTAGGCGCTGGAGATGCGCGTCCCGCCGCCGCTCCGGATGCCGAAGAACTCGTCGCGCTCGACCTCCCAGGCGTCGGCGTCGTGGGCGATGTAGACGAACTCGGCGTTGTCGTACTTGCCCTGGAGGTACCAGTCCAGCGGCGTGAACGTCCGCTCGACCAGTTCCCGTTTCTTCTGGCGCATCGACCCGGACACGTCGCGGATGTTCACGACGACGACGTTCTTCTCCCGTTCCTCGACGATCTCGGGGTAGCGATAGCGCTCGTCCTCCCGGCGGAAGGGCACCTGGTCGATGCCCTCCCGACGGATGCGCCGGGCCGTCCCGACGCGCTCGGTGTTCGCCTCCATCTCGTCGAGACTGCTCCACTTCGTCTTCTCGCCGCTCGGGACCTCGTCGTAGGCCTCGTCGATCCACGCCCGGGAGACGGGCATGTTCTCGCCGCGGGCCCACTCGAACACCTTCGCGGGCCCCCAGCCGTCGATCTTCAGGGCCTCGCGGACGAACTCGCGGTCGAAGTCCATCGCGAGCTTGCGCTTCAGCCCCTGCTTGAACAGCCGCTCGAAGTCCAGCGTCGACGTCGGGCCCGAGCGGGTGATGTCCGTGAAGTCGCCCTCGGTCTCCTCGATCACCTTCTTGCCCTTGGGTTCCAGGTCGAGGCCGAGCTGTTCGTCCAGCTCCTGGGCGAACTCCTCGGGGTCCATCTCGTAGTACTCGTGCTCGCCGCCCTCCTCGCCGGGGTCGCCGTCCTCGTCGCCGTCACCCGGCTGGGGCTCGGCGTCGACGGGGTCGCCCTCCTCGGCGTCGCCCTGGCCGACCCCGCCCTGGTCGCGCTGGTCGTAGGCGAACTCCGGGAGGTCGACGATCTTGATGGGCACGCGCACCGAATCGGGGCGGCTCTGTCCCAGGTCGCCGTACTGGATGAACTCCGAGAGGTCCTGGCGGCGGTCCTCGCCCACCTCGCGGTAGCGTTCGAGGTCGTCTCTCAGTCCCATCGGTCGTTCACCTCGGCGATCGGTTCACTGGCTATCAGTCCCATTTGTAACTCACCTGGCTCATGACGTGGCGGCTGGTCAACTCGGCCGACGCCTCGCTGTAGTCGTACATCTCCTGCATGTTCGCGACCGTCTTCTCCTTCAGGTCGGCCGTCTCCGTGCCGCTGGGCGGCTCGTCCCACTGACGCGGGTCGAAGTCCTCGTAGGTGCGTTTCACGTCGTCCCACGAGTGGCTGCCCAGCACGGTCTGGATCACCGGGATCTCCTTGGGCGACACGTCCGCGACGCGGAACTCCTCGTCCCGGCGCTGCCAGGCGTGGCGGTTGAGGGCGGTGATGATCTTGTCCTCGCGGAACGCCTCGACGGCGTCGCCGGGTCGGTTTCCGGCGTAGTCGTCCTCGTCGAAGCGACCGAGGTGCTCGATCTCGAACACCTTCATCTTCAGCGGGTCCGGGTCGACGTACTCGCCGCGCTCGTTCTCGATCTGCTCGTCGGTCGACCACGCGTACACCTGCTCGATGTACTCTTCGACGGTCGCCTCGTCGACGCGCTTGTCGCGCATCATCGCGTCGAGCACGTCCGACTCCTGCTCGCCGAAGACGTGGTTTTTCACGGGGACGACCCGCTCCTCGAAGTCCGCCGCCTCGGCGTTCGAGAAGACGGGCGCCGTCGAGAGGTCCTCGGCCATCGCGTTGAGGATGTCCCGCGGCATGACGACGTGTTCGACCGGCAGGTCCGCGTGGTGGCGGTCCTGCTCGGTGTGGAACAGGTCGGCGATCTCGTCGCGCGTGTACGTGACCGGGATACCGTGGTCGCCGTCGGTCCCGCCCTCGGTGAACTCGAACTCGTCGGCGTCGACCCGCTCGTCGCCCTCCTGAAGGTAGCCGCGGTCGAACAGCAGGGCCTTGTCCACGAGGTCGTGCCCGTTCGGCACGTCGCTCACGTCGAGCCTGGTGACGACCGCGTACAGCGCCGCGGCCTCCAGCGCGTGCGGAGCGAGTTCCTTCGCGTGGACCTCGTCGTTCTCGTCGCGTACGCGCACGGTGAGCGGCTCCTGGATCCACTCCTCCAGCTCGCTCCAGGAGTCGGCGTCCCACACCTCCGTCTCGTCGGTCAGCTCCCGCCGCAGGAGCTCGGTCTCCAGCGAGAGGTTGGTGAGGTAGGTGAACTCGTGTTTGTCCAGACGGCGCTTGAGCGCCTTCAGCGGGTCCTGCCCCTCGCGGTCGGCGTGCTGGTTGAGCTGGGCTTCCAGGTCGGGATTGGAGATGATGACCATCTGGGTGTCGATGTCCATCCCGATGCCCTTGTCCAGCTTCACCGACCGCTCGTCGGGGACGTTCAGCAGCTTCTGCAGCAGGTCGGCGTGCTGGGCGGCGTCCTCGACCACCGTGAGGAGGCCGTTGCCCTGCGAGAGCACGCCGTCGTAGGAGAAGGCCTGCGGGTTCTTGCGCCCGCGCGAGTCGAGCTCCTGGAGCATGCCGCGCATCCACGAGCCGACCAGCCGCTCTTTGGGCGGCCCCTCGTCCTCGGAGTGGAGGACGCCGATGCCCCGACCCACGTCGACGACGTAGTTCTTGACGCGGAGGTGCTGGGGGTCGGTGATCGCCGTGAACAGCTCTTCAACGCCCTGGCGGCGGTAGTGTTCCTCCAGGTAGTCGTAGGCCTCCCGACAGAACGGGTCGAGTTCGCTCTCGACGCGAACCGGGATGTGGTCGTCGGTGGTCTCGTTGAGCCGCGCGACCAGGTCCTCGCGCACGTCCTGGGGGAACACCGAGAGGGGATGGGACTGGACGGGGCTCTCGTACCAGTCGTCCTCGTCGGCGACGGGCTCGTCGGCGTAGGTCAGCCCCGCGGAGTCGCCGCTCGTCCCGGCGACGTTCCACTCGACGGTGTATCGCCGACCCTCGTCGGTCTTCGAGTACTCGCGCAGCCCGTTGATCAGACAGCGCTTGAGTTCGGACTTGCCCGTCGCGGTGGGGCCGTCGAGCCAGACGATCTTCTCGTCTTTCCCGCGGCCGGCGGCGATCGAACGCAGGTCGTCGACGAACGCGTTGAGCACCTCGGTGTTGCCGAGGATAGCGTGCTCGCCGTCGTTGTGCGGGTCGTCGAAGAAGCGGTAGCGCTCCTTCTGATCGCCCTCCTCGATGACGGTCCGGGTGCCCGCGGCCTCGACGGCGCTGAGGAGGTACTTCGAGGCGTGGGAAGCCAGCGCCGGGCGTTCGAGCACCAGGTCGACGTACTCGGCGAGGCTTCGGGGCTCCTCGTAGGTCCTGTCCAGCGAGGCGTCGGCCTCGTCGATGAACTCGTCGCTGCTCATCTACTCCTCCATCTCGCTCTTTGCGACCTCCGCACCGGCGAACTCTAGCACCTCCCGCGCGCCCTCTTCGGAGTAGCCCTGTTCGATGAGCGCGTCGATCCACTCGTTGCGCTCGTCGTCGTCCATCTCGCCGGACGAGACCAGTGCAGAGAAGTTGATGTTGTGCTTCTTGTCCTCCCAGAGCTTCCGTTCGAGGGCGCGCCGCAGGCGGTCGTTGTCCTGCGGATTGAACGTGTCCCCTTCGCGCGCGCGCCGGGACACCCAGTTGCTCACTTCCTGGCGGAAGTCGTCCTTGCGGTCCTCCGGCAGGTCGAGTTTCTCCTCGACGCCCCGGAGGAACTGTTCGTCCGGTTCCTGCTCGCGACCCGTAATCTCGTCCTCGACGGTGTCGTCGTCGATGTAGGCCATGACGTGGTCCATGTACTTCTCGCCCTGGCGCTGGATCTCGTCGACGTCGTAGGCCAGCGCGTGGCGCACGTCCTCGATGGCCCGCTCCTTGTACTCCTCGCGGACGAGTTCGAGGTAGCGGTGGTAGGTCTCGAACCGGTCCTCCGGGATCGAGCCGTGGTTCTCGATGTTGGCTTCGAGGTGATTGAACGTGGTCAGCGGCGAGAGGAAGTCGCGCGAGCGGTGCATCGAGTCCATGATCGCCTCGGCGATCTCGTCGCCGATGAACCGCGGGGAGACCCCCTCCATGCCCTCGCCGATCTCGGCCTTCTCGGCGGCCTCGTCGCGGAGCTTCTTCACGTCGATGTCCTCGGCCTCGTCGATCTCGCCGTTGTAGGCCTTGGCCTTCTGGACGAGCGTAACCGTCCCGGTGTCGGGCTCCTCGATGCGCGTGAGCACGCCGAAGAGGCCGGCCATCTCCAGGGTGTGGGGTTCGACGATGATGTCCGGCAGGTCGGCGTTGTTCAGCATCTTCTCGTAGATGCGCGCCTCCTCCTCGTACTGGAGGACGTACGGGAAGTCGATCCGCTTGGTGCGGTCGTTGAACGCCTCCATCTTCTCGTCGCCCTTCTTGTCCTTGTACTCGGGCATGTTCGTCCGCCCGACGATCACCTGGTCGATGTCGATCCGGGGGTTGTTCTTGGGCTTGATCGTCTGTTCCTGGGTGGCGTGCAGGAAGTCGTAGAGGAACTCCCGCTGGAGCTTCAGCAGCTCCTCGCCCGAGAAGATGCCGCGGTTGGCGTTACAGAACGCCCCGGAGTAGTCGAACGCCCGGGGGTCCGATTCGCCGTAGACGGCGATCTTCGAGTAGTTCACGTCCCCCGTCAGCTCGGTTTCGTCCTGGTTTTTCTTGTCCTTGGGCTCGAACGTCTCGATGGCCTGACGCATGTTCTCGTCGGCGACCAGCCGGACGATCTCGACGTGGTTCTCCAGGACCTGCTGGAGGTCGTCGTCGTAGTGAGCCAGCAGCCGGTCCATGTAGAACTCGCTGGCCGGATCGAGGGCCTGCTCGTTGCGGATGGTGTAGGGGGCGTCCAGCTCCTCGTTGATGTCCTCGATGACCCGGTCGCGCTGCTCCTGGGGGAGCAAGACGAGGGGGTCCTGGTCCATCGGGGAGCGGACGGTGTCGTCGGCGGGGTCCTGGTCGGGGATCACGTCGCAGAGGTTGGTCCACCGGAAGGTGTACATCCGCCCGGCGTCCGAGCGGGTGTAGTCCTCGTAGTAGCGACGCACCTGCCGGTCGAAGTCGGACTTGCCGGAGCCGACCGGGCCGAGCAGGAGCTTGATGCGTTTCTGTGGGCCGAGCCCGCGAGCGCCGGATTTCACCTTGTTGACGAACTCGTGGATCGACTCGTGGACGATCCGTCCGTAGAAGGTGTTTTCGCCGTCGTTCAACGGGTCTTCCGAGGCGAGTTTGTACTCGACGACGCCGGCGTCCTCGTCGTACTCGGTGCCGTAGTAGTCGAACATGTCGGCAACGCGCTGGTGGGCGTTGCGGGCGATCGTGGGCTCGTCGTAGAGCTGGTCCAGGTACGCGTCGAACGACCGGTACTCGCGCAGGTCCGCCGGGATCGTATCTCTGTACTCTTGGCTCAGCTCTTCGAGGGTTTCCTGTGTCATGCTATCACGGACAGTTCGCGTCGAACTGTACTTGCGTCAGCGCGCTCCGGCTGACGGTCGCGACCGGCGAAGGCCGCTCGTGGGCTCGATGCATCGCCCCCGGGACTGCCCGCTCGCCACCGAAGCGCCGCTCGACGACGGGTGGCCGTCGAAACCGCCGGGGCGAGTCTATTGTCACGTGTGAACACCTACCGGCCGCGAATCGCACGGGCGACCCTGCGGCGTTCTGGGCAGCGTACCGTGGAGCAACCACCGATACTATTTATTGTGTGGGAACCGCAAGCATATAAATTGGATCCCTCACAGAGATTATTTCTAACTAAAAAATCCTGAAATATGGGCAGAAAAAGACAGACGACGGTATTATTCGGAAATACGATTGAGAATCAGCTCTGAGTATAAAAACCCCGGCCTCGCTGGGACAGAGTGGGACGGCTACTCGATCGAAGTCCCTTCCCCGTTCGGAAGCTGGCGCCGCTCACATGGGTGGGCCCTCCATCACCGCTCGAATCCCAAAGAGCATTGCCAGGTTCCCGGTGATCATCACCAGGTAGTAGACGGTCTCGCAGACCTTGTGAGCGCACGGGAGTACATCTTTGAACACCTCGACCGGCTTTTTGATGTACCTAGCTACCTCGCGCCAACGACCCCGTCTGATGCCGGACGAGGCGCTTCGGGAGCCCCAGTCAATATCGAACGAGAGTCGCAGGCTGATTCGACCAGTGGGCGACTCGGCCTCGCGTTGTCCGCCGGTCTCGTCGGATTGGTCGCCCGTTTGTTTGTCGGAAGTCGTGTCGGTCGCCTCTTCGGGGGTTTCCTGTGTCATGCTATCACGGACAGTTCGCGTCGAACTGTACTTGCGTCAGCGCGCTCCGGCTGACGGTCGCGACCGGTGAAGGCCGCTCGTGGGCTCGGCGCATCGCTCCCGGGACTGCCGATTCATCCTCAACTCTTCGTCGGACGGCGGGAGACAAGGGCCATGGGTCAGATCAGGTCTGCGGTCGCGCGTCGGTCGGGAATCCCGCGGCCGTTCTCCCGGCGTTCTGGGCAGCGAACCGTGGAGCAACCACCGATACTATTTTACATGTGGGAACTGTGTACTGATAAGTCTTTCTTGGAGGCAGACATTTGGTCCAATTAGTTTCCAATTCTGATCGGATCCCAGGCCGAGTGATTGCGAGATGCCTAAAACCTGATTGTCCGAGGACAGCAGTCGCCGCCCCCTGTCACCGTCGCAGGCCAAGAGCGGGCAGTACGAGTCGACCGCGACACTCTTGGGCCGCGGGCGCCGACCGTGAGACATGACATTCGAGGGACTGGCCGACGACTGGGTGGTCTGGTCCGAGGAGCGCGAGAAGGCCGTGCTGGCCTATCGGCCGGACGTGTTCGACGGCGCGGGGTTCCCCGCAGCGTGTCTGCCCACGATCTATCTCACCAAGGGCCGGCGCAGTCGGCATCCGGGGACGCAGACGCGTCCCAGCGACCCCTGGGTCGTCACGCTCTACCTCGAACCCGAGGTGAACCGCCCGCCCGACGAACACGAGACCCGCGACGACGCCGAGGCCAGCGCCGTCGAGCTGGCCAAGCGCTTCGCCACAGGCGAGGTCGACTACCGCGACATCTACCAGGTCCCCCGCGAGGACTACTTCGCGAAACTCGACGAACTGACCGGTCGCACCGACTGACGCGCCCGACACCCGGGAGAGTACTGCGACCGCCGGCATTCGTTCGGTGTGACTCGGCCGGGAAACTTAATCCACGTCGCCGCCAATCGACACGCATGTCGACGCTCACGCTTATCGGTTCTCGTCTGGCCGAACCCGGCCAGGAGTTCGTCTACCGGGGCGAGGCGAGCGCCTGCGACGGCTGTCCGTACCGCGACCAGTGCCTCACCCTCACCGAGGGTCGGCGCTACCGCGTCGACTCCGTCCGCGAGAACGCGAGCACGCTCGACTGCGGCGTCCACGATTCGGGAGTCGTCGCCGTCGACGTCGTCCCCGCGACCGCGCGCGCGAACGTCGCGAGCGCCAGCGCCTACGCCGGCAGCAAGGTCTCACTGGAAGGCCCCTGTCCGCACACCGACTGCCCGAGCCACGAACTGTGTGAACCCCAGGGCGTCGACTTCGACGAACCCCGACGCATCGAGACGGTCGTGGGCGACCCGCCCCACGACTTCTGCGCGATGGACCGGGAGCTGACGACCGTCGAGTTCGAGGCCCACGAGGAGTGACGGCGCGCACTCCCGCCGACGAGGACGGTCGAGACCGGCCGACAGGGACGCCGTACGTCGACGACGACTGGGTGAGGAGTCCCCCCGCCGGGAAGACCGTGCTGTTCACCGAGCGTCCGGACGACCCCGACCGGGATCCCCTCCGATTCGAGATGTGGCTCGACGCCGACGGCTCCCACGGCCCGATGGCTCACGTCCACCCCGAGCAAGACGAGTTCTTCGAAGTCGTCGCCGGACGGCTCGGTGTCTCCCGCGAGGGAACGACGACCGAGTACGGACCGGGCGAGCGCGCCGAGATCCCCGCCGGCGACGAACACCGGTTCTGGAACGCCGGGTCGACGGAGCTACACCTCCGCGGCGGCGTCGATCCGGGACTGCGAACGGAGACGTTCATGCGGATAACCTACGGGCTGGCACGCGACGGCGAGCCGGTCACGCCCTCCGGGATGGTGCTGAACCTCCTCCGGGTGGCCGTCCTCCTCGCGGAGTTCGACGACATGCTCTACCTCGCGGGCGCGCCCGTGACCCTCCAGCGGCTCGGTGTCGAACTCACCGCACCGCTCGGGCGACTGCTCGGGTACGACAACGAGTATCGAGAGTATCGGCCGTAGGGGCCGTTCGACGGCGTGGGGCGGCCGTCCCTCAGCCCGAGAGCGTGCCGATGCGTTCGGCAGTGTAGCCGAACACGTCCTCGTAGCCGTAGGCCGACAGCAAGACCGGGTGGAAGTCCTCCTCGGCGATCACGGCCTCGCCGTCGGCCGCTGCGATCCGCTCGCCCGCCAGTACCTCCTCGAAGTTGTTCACGAACACCTCGTACTCCTCGGCGACGGTCTTGGGGACGGGGTCGCCTAAACGGAACACCGGCAGGTCGGTCTGGTGGGGCGTCCCCTCGTCGGGGAGCGCGCCGGTGGCGGCGAGGAACTCGCGGACGACCTGCCGGGCGTTTTCCGCCGCCTGGTCGGTGCCCTGGTACCCGCACTCGACTTCGACCGTGTCGGGGGCGACTTCGAAGATACGCCCCTCCGCGTGGCCGGTCTCGACGACCGCGTCGACCGACAGCCGGGGACAGATCTCGCGCGCGAGGTCGCGGACCTCGTCGACCAGCGCGAACATTCCGCCGTAGGATTGCGTGGTGTGCAGCGCCAGGGTCACGCAGCCACGGAGTTCCTCGCCGAGCTCGTGAGCCAGCCGGATCTCGTGGCTCCGGCCGTCGGCGCGGCCGGGGAACGACCGGTTCAGGTCCGCCTCGACGTAGCGCTCGCCCCGCTCGATGGCTTCTTCGTTGGCGATCACCAGCTTCACCGGCACCGCCACCTCGGGGCGCGACTGCATGAAGTGTTCGACTGCCTCGACGCCGGCGGGCTCGTCACCGTGGATCCCGCCGACGACGGCGATCTCGGGTTCGCCGTCTCCCAGCGTCTCGACTCGCATTCGCCCGATATTGCGGCCTCGCCGGTTTAGGTGGTGTGTTTCGTCCCGACCGCGGTACCGTCGGCCCCATCGGGACGACCTCGGGATCAGTCTTGTTCCATCGCGCACGCGAGGCAGGCCGGTGGGGCCGGCGCGCACGACCGAGCGGGAGTCCGCGCCGGCGCCCGATTTCTCCGCGCGCCGCGCGCGCTTCGACGCCGATCCGGGCCGCTCCCCCGCGCTACCTGTCGCCCCAGCTATCGGATCCGCCGCTCCGACGGACAGGTGTCACTGGCGACGCCGGTTCGGCCGATTCTCCTACATAAGTTCGTCCATTCGTTCCCGCCAGAGAGGGCTTCTAACGCGTGTTTTTCCCTCACATGGGGGTCCTCGCTTCGTAAGGGTTTTACAGTCGCCACCCATCGGATGAAATACGTTCGACGCGCGGTGGAAGCGAGGTCGTCTCGTGGTCCGCCACGCTCGACACATGCGGTGACGGAGGCGGTTCCCGTCGCCCGGATTCACACTTAAGCCCGCCGTGGCTGCGATTGCCACACCGGCGCCGTCGTGTGATTTCGGGCGAATGTGGAAGCGTCTTTCGGAACCATTAAGTGGGGTAACCCACTACAATGATATCCGCACGAGGGACGGCGGGCGACCCACCTGGGTACCCGGCGTCCGACCCATGAGGATTCCACCCCTGCGGTCCGCCGTACAGATGGGATCTGATGTGAGCCTTGACAGTTCGGTGATACCCGACGCGGTGCGACGACGGTGTCACCGACTGACGGACCAGACATACACGCACACGTTGACTCGTGTGCTACACGTTGATAGCGTGTCTCCGCCAGATCCCGGCTTCGCCGGGAACATTCCGGTTGATCCTGCCGGAGGCCATTGCTATCGGAGTTCGACTTAGCCATGCTAGTCGCGCGGGTTTAGACCCGCGGCAAATAGCTCAGTAACACGTGGCCAAACTGCCCTACAGATCGGAATAACCTCGGGAAACTGAGGCTAATGCCGAATAGGACTTTCAGGTTGGAGTGCCGAGAGTTCGAAACGCTACGGCGCTGTAGGATGTGGCTGCGGCCGATTAGGTAGACGGTGGGGTAACGGCCCACCGTGCCGATAATCGGTACAGGTTGTGAGAGCAAGAGCCTGGAGACGGAATCTGAGACAAGATTCCGGGCCCTACGGGGCGCAGCAGGCGCGAAACCTTTACACTGCACGACAGTGCGATAGGGGAACTCCGAGTGCGAGGGCATAGAGCCCTCGCTTTTCCACACCGTAAGGTGGTGCGGGAACAAGTGCTGGGCAAGACCGGTGCCAGCCGCCGCGGTAATACCGGCAGCACAAGTGATGGCCGATTTTATTGGGCCTAAAGCGTCCGTAGCTGGCCGTGCAAGTCTGTCGGGAAATCCAGTGGCTCAACCTCTGGGCTTCCGGCGGAAACTGCTCGGCTTGGGACCGGAAGACTCGAGGGGTACGTTCGGGGTAGGAGTGAAATCCTGTAATCCTGAACGGACCACCGATGGCGAAAGCACCTCGAGAGCACGGATCCGACAGTGAGGGACGAAAGCTAGGGTCTCGAACCGGATTAGATACCCGGGTAGTCCTAGCTGTTAACGATGCCCGCTCGGTTCGGCGCAGGCTACGAGCCTGTGCCGCGCCTCAGTGAAGACGTAAGCGGGCCGCCTGGGAAGTACGTCCGCAAGGATGAAACTTAAAGGAATTGGCGGGGGAGCACTACAACCGGAGGAGCCTGCGGTTTAATTGGACTCAACGCCGGACATCTCACCNTTACCCGACGCCGTTGAGAGGAGGTGCATGGCCGCCGTCAGCTCGTACCGTGAGGCATCCTGTTAAGTCAGGCAACGAGCGAGACCCGCGTCCGTAATTGCCAGCAGCACCCTTGTGGTGGCTGGGTACATTACGGAGACTGCCACGGCTAACGTGGAGGAAGGAACGGGCAACGGTAGGTCAGCATGCCCCGAATGTGCTGGGCAACACGCGGGCTACAATGGCCNGAGACTGCCACGGCTAACGTGGAGGAAGGAACGGGCAACGGTAGGTCAGCATGCCCCGAATGTGCTGGGCAACACGCGGGCTACAATGGCCTGGACAGTGGGTTGCAACACCGAGAGGTGGCGCTAATCCCCTAAACCGGGTCGTAGTTCGGATTGAGGACTGAAACTCGTCCTCATGAAGCTGGATTCGGTAGTAATCGCGTGTCAGAAGCGCGCGGTGAATACGTCCCTGCTCCTTGCACACACCGCCCGTCAAATCACCNTCACCCGAGTGGGGTCCGGATGAGGCCATCATGCGATGGTCGAATCTGGGCTCCGCAAGGGGGATTAAGTCGTAACAAGGTAGCCGTAGAGGAATCTGCGGCTGGATCACCTCCTACTGACCGGGACTGGGGCGTTGCCCCAGCCCACAAGTCCTGCCCTGACGGGGCAGGCGCCGGTGACACCCGACCGCGCCGGTCGGGCACCGAACTGTCAAGGCTCACGTCGCCCCCTCACGGGGGCAGACCGAGCAGGCAGCGCACCTCTTTCGAGGTGTTCTCGGTTCGAATCCGAGTCGGTCAATACAAGCGGGCATCGCGCCCGCCGAACTGATGCACCAGCCCGTGAAAACGCGGCTGGGAAGGGTTCGATGCCGTCTCCGACGACCGCCGGAGATGGACGATGACGACCGTGTGTACGTGCAATCCAGACGTCAACTGGATCCGTATCATCGGGATACGTGTATCCGACGTAGTGGCTACTATGCCACTCGGTGAATGGCTCGGCTCGAGTGCCGACGAAGGACGTGCCAAGCTGCGATAAGCCTGTGGGAGCTGCATGGAAGCGAAGAACACAGGATGTCCGAATGGGAATCCCCACCGNAATCAAACGAGATATCGTCAGTAACCGCGAGTGAACGCGATACAGCCCAAACTGAAGGCCTCACGGCCAATGTGGTGTATTGGGCCGGCGATCAACGTTCGAACGATCTTGCGAAGTCTCCTGGAACGGAGCGCGACACAGGGTGAAAGCCCCGTACCGAGGTCTATTACGACGTGAGCCGGTTCCGGAGTAGCGGGGGTTGGAAATCCCTCGTGAATACGGCAGGCATCTACTGCCAAGGCTAAATACTCCTCGAGACCGATAGCGAACAAGTAGCGCGAGCGAACGCTGAAAAGTACCCTCAGAAGGGAGGCGAAACAGGGCTTGAAATCAGGTGGCGATGGAGCGACGGGGCAT